>NZ_JBALDI010000006.1:0-48505 GCF_036917395.1 Nostoc sp. | reverse complement strand
GAATTCGTAAACAACTCATTCAATTTGACTGTCTTCGAGATGCCATAGAAAATATTCTTCGCACAGCGTCCTAACCGTCTTGGCGATTGCTATATCTAGAATCTTTGAAAAAATAATTGTCCTAAGGTGCATGAAATTTATTTAACGCAGCATATCCAGAGTTCAAGATGCTAAAACTTCGCTGAGGATAATAACTGGTAAACCGGGGACATTGCGAAAGCCTTTATCGTTGGTTATAAACTGGTTGCTATTAACAGACAAGGCTGTAGCTGCATGAATAGCATCAGGTGTTTTTAAGTTTGTTGTAGCGCGAAGGTTAGCAGCTTGTCGCAGTATAAATTGACTGATAGGAACTAGTTGCATATTTTCTGACAACAGCAGTTCTTCGTATGCATTGAGCAAAAAGGTATCATTGTTTTTCAAAGGAGTAACTAAAGTCTCCATCAATATAAGTTCACTGCTGACAACTTCAATTTCTCCTATCTGAAATTTTAACCATAGGGGTCGCAGTAGTAAATAGTAATTGGGGTTCCACTCAACACTGTAAATTACGATTGATGTATCTATATAGATGACGCCACAAGAAGGGAGTATTAACTGTCCCATGAATCCCGTTCCTTTTGCAGCTGTCTATCTATTTCTTCAGCACTTTTTGGTGTGCGTTTAGCGTGAACTTCTTCTATAATTTCTATTGCAGAACGCCGTTTTACTTTAGGCTTTTCTGGCAAAATAACAAATACATCAACGGTGTCACCAATCTCGGATTCTGGAAGTTCTATTTCTATTTTGTTTCCTGGTAAAACTTTAGTTGTGATGCGTAAAGCTGCTTGCATGATTTTTTCAACCTTATATAGTTAGGATATTTTCGTAAATATCTGCCATTGTTAGGGTTAACCCTATTGAGTTTAATTTTAGTCTATTGTCCTACAAGCCATACAGGGCAGCGACTCGCTCATCTATTTCTTTCTCCCATATTTCACAGTTAATGCCTTTTGCGTCTAGGCATTTTTTGACTAGTTGAGATATGGCTTCTCGCTCTCTAGTCGAAGCGTTGGGAATGGGAATTTGTTCAACATAAAATGATTTCAATCGAATGCGTCCACCTTTATCAGCATTCCCAAGTACTGCACACTTTTCTGCTATATAAGACCAGACTACTTTATGAAAGGTGGAGAAGTCTACAGATGAAGCGTAATACTGAAACTGTAGCGCTTCTGGGTTGAGTCCAATACAGACCTAATCCCCAGCCCCTTCCCTTGTAGGGAAGGGGAGTAAATTCAAAGCCTCTCTCCTTTTAGGCTACGGTGTACACACAAGTCGGAAAAACTTCATCCACCAAAGATTTGCGGTTCAGCAGCGCTCTTGGTAGGGAAACCCTGTGCAGGCGACTGCTGTTAGCGCAGCGTAAAGCCTGCGGCATGGCAACTCTTAGAGACGCTGTTCGCGTTCGCTTAGAGCGACGCAGGAGCGTCACCTGTACCCTTCGGGATATTGCTACGCGTAGCGTCTCCTGTCTTGAGAAGGGTGCGTTACGCTGGCGTGACAAAGCTAAATTGTTGGAATCATGGCGATGCTTGCGGTTCTTGCTAGCCAACTCATTTGTTATTTCGGCGAACGCATTTGTTATTTCGGCGAACGCATTTGTTATTTCGGCGAACTCATTTGTTATTTCGGCGAACTCATTTGTTATTTCGGCGAACTCATTTGTTATTTCGGCGAACGCATTTGTTATTTCGGCGAACTCATTTGTTATTTCGGCGAACGCATTTGTTATTTCGGCGAACGCATTTGTTATTTCGGCGAACGCATTTGTTATTTCGGCGTCTCCATAACGCACCCTACGAAACAACTAGAATTGAAACCTATGCTAGTCATACTTGTGTGTACACCGTAGCCTTTTAGGAGAGAGGTCAAAGTGTATTGCATACAGACGAAAAGCCCTATGGAGGATAAGTTTTAAACCCTGTTCGCAAAAAAGGCTAATAATAAGATTGCGTTCAGTCGGTGAATACCCTAAAAATTTGGTATGTTACTCATGCTCAGACGCTTAAGTAGCCGTAAAATCTCCTTAGTGGCTATGCTTGCCCTTGTTATATGCTTTATGGTAAGTGTGCGTTTATTTGGGCAAACAATTATGACATCAGCACCCCAACTGCTCACCGACCCATTTTTGCAACTGCCAACTGAAACCTCAGTGCGAGTAGTTTGGTTTACGGAGTTTGCTGGTGTGAATCACACAGTAACCTACGGGGAAAATCTCAAACAAACTGCTAAGGCAAATACTACCAAACTTAGTCGCACGCGTGAAGACCAAGAGTCAAGAGTTGCAAACCAAACCAAAAATAACCAAGTTTATCAAAAACCCGTCCAGCGCGACATTTGGCGACATGAAGCTGAAGTGACTGGATTAACTCCTGGTGTGCGGCTAAACTATCGTGTTACCAGTGGGGGAGAAGACGGCGAGAGTGTTAGCAGTGATGTTTTTAGCCTCGCAGCTACTCCAAAACCGAATACACCATTAAAAATTCTACTCACCTCTGACCATCAGTTAAAGCCGATGACATCTGCAAATCTGCAAAAGGTGGTAGAAACAATTGGACGAGTCGATGGGGTATGGTTTGCTGGTGATTTGGTCAACGTTAGCGATCGCGCCTCAGAATGGTTTGATAATAATAGTGGTGGTGCATTGTTTCCCGGTTTACAAGGTCGTGCTAAATATGAAATGACGCACGACGGTGTTAAGACAACCTATACTGGTGGACAAATAATTCAAAATGCACCTATGTTTACTTGCGTTGGTAATCATGAGGTGATGGGGCGATTTGCCAGGATAGGAAGTTTAGATGGTGAATTTGATGATACAATTCCCCGTGTCCTTGCTCAAAAAATCTACCAGGACAAATCTTTAATAGATAATTCTTTTAATACTAATACCTACGAAGAGATTTTCTCTTTACCAAAAAGTAAAGAGGGTGGAAAAAGGTATTATGCAGTCAGTTTTGGTGATGTGCGTTTGGTGGTACTGTACGCTACGAATATGTGGCGCCCTCCCAGCTTAGATGGAAAGCGTAAGGGTAGATATCAGGAAGCAGAAAAGGATTTAAATAATCCGGAAAATTGGGGTTATGGACAGTTGATTTATGAGCCAATTGCTAAAGGCAGCAAGCAGTACAATTGGTTAGAGGCAGAACTCGACAGCCCTGAGTTTAAACAAGCAAAATACAAAGTCGTGATGTTCCATCATCCGCCCCACACTCTGGGTGATAATATAGTTCCTGCTTATACAGATCCAATTCAAATAATTGAACGAGATGGTAATAATATCAAAGCAGTGCGTTACGAGTACCCGAAAGACGCAGATTATATTATCCGCGATGTTGTGCCTTTACTAGAAACAGCTAATGTGCAATTGGTATTCTATGGGCATTCCCATTTGTGGAACCGCTTTGTTAGTTCCAGTGGAATGCACTTTCTGGAAACATCTAATGTGGGCAATACTTACGGTGCTGCTTGGGGTGATAGAAAGCGAGAAGTACCAATTGGGTATCAAGAGGATTATGTTAAGGTTGGTGATCCCAATGGTTTAGAGCCGATAGTGCCAACAATTGCTCCCTTGCTGGGCGAAGATGGGAAGCCGATGCCTTATATTACGAGTAATGATATTACGGTTTTTAGTATCTTTGATACGGGGACGGGTACGATAAGTAGTTATCGTTTTGATACTCGCAAGCCTGATTCGCAGGTATTGAAGTTTGATGAATTTAAATTGAAATAGTATATATACACAGATGTGCATTGGTGTCAATTTAAGCCGAAACTTTTGAAAATCTCGTTTCCAGGTTACATTTTGAAATGCTATTCATTGGGCTGCTGCCGCTAATGAGGGAGGCAGAGCCTCTGAGTAGGCATTCCCAGTCGAAGACTGGGAACGAGGCAATTTGGAATTATAGACTAGCGATCGCATCGGCAACTAGTTTAGAAACAAAGGGCAAAATTGCCTGACTCTTAGCCTGCGCTTTCCCTTCAGTAAATACCACTAAGAGGTAAGGGCGCTGTTCTGGTATTTCAATATACGCGACATCATGGCGAACTTGACTTGTCCAACCTGCTTTTGACCAAATTTGAGCATTTTCAGTCAGTCCACCACCTAAGAAACCTGTTACCTGATTTTCCTCGGTGTCAGTGGGTAAATCGTTGAGAGTCCGTTTGAGCAAAGCCATCATTGCTTGCGATCGCCCACTTGAAACTGCCACCCCGCCTACAATACTATGCAGTAACCTGGCGATCGCATTTGTTGTTACCATATTGCGATTTTCCAGTAACTCTCCCACAAACGCCCGTTCCCGTCCATAAGGGCCATCACCCCAAGTTTTTTGACAGACGTTAATCGTTTCCATTTCTTCCCAACCCAAGGATTGGTAATAGCGGTTAACAATATTACGCTGATATTTCCAGGTTTCAAAGGGCCCAGTTGGTAAATGTGGGCCTGAGGTGGTGCCACTCAAAATATCCACAATCAAGCTGGTAGCATCATTACTAGAATCTACAATCATATCCTGCAAGGCTCGCTCCAACTCCTTGGAGGTTTGACTCATGCCTTTTTCTAACCATTCGTTTACCGTCACCAGATAAAATAGCTTGACTACACTGGCGGGATAAATCCGCTCAACACCGCGATAAGTGAAACCACGAACTGGGTGATCCCAAAAAGCTTTGGGAGTCAGAGCGCCACCAGTATTTACTAGCACTGGTGGATCGTAAACAACCCAAGTTAACGCAATTTGGTTACGGGCTAAAGTCCCAAATGCTGCCCAAGTTGCATCTAAAATGCCTAACCCAAGATTTTCGAGTTGTTCGTCTTTATTAAAAAAAATCATTCTCGAATAATGTCCTTTAATCTAAAATCCAAAATCCCAAATCCAAAATCAGGGGAGTATCAGTGTCTAGCTAACCTGAACTTATATGATTCTCCTGAATGTACACGCTTGGCAACTCAAGCCGCATCTGGGCGACATTTATGGGTAACATCAAATCATCAAAATTCAGCGGTTGAGCTGTATTTGTGTGAAGATGACTATCCGGGATGGGTATCCCTTTCAGATTTTGATTCATTACAATCTGCTACTGTACCTTATCAGGCTGCAACATTTTCTGAATCTGAAATTAAAAAACTCCTAGCAAAGGTGATCACCTTTACCCAAAAAGCGATGCAACAATCCAATTATTACCTTTGGGGTGGTACAGTAGCACCAAATTATGACTGTTCTGGGTTGATCCAGGCGGCGTTTGCTTCGGTGAGTATTTGGTTACCCAGAGATGCTTATCAACAGGAAGGATTCACTCAACCAATTACTATTGCAGAATTAGCAGCCGGGGATCTAATATTTTTTGGAACTAGCCAAAAAGCAACCCATGTCGGACTTTATTTAGCGGATGGTTATTACATCCATAGTTCTGGGAAAGAGCAGGGACGGGATGGGATTGGGATTGATGTTCTCTCGGAACAGGGAAATGGGGTTAGTCAGTCGTACTATCAGCAGCTGCGAGGTGCTGGTAGAGTTATCAAGAGTTACGAACCACAGAGACGCTGAGGGCGCACAGGAATATGAGGAGTGGGTTGGTTTCCGAAAGGACTAGTGAGGAAAATGGGGCGATTTCCGTAATTGTCCCAGATGTTTCAGTGGTGGTGCCGATACATGACGAGGTGGAAAGTTTGCCGCTTTTACTAGAAGCGATCGCATCTACTTTATCCTCTAGTCAGATAAATTATGAGATAATTTGTGTGGATGATGGTTCTACAGATGGTTCCGGGGAATTTCTCAAACAACAGGCGCAAATCCGCACTGATTTAAAAGCGGTGATTTTGCGTCGCAACTACGGACAAACTGCGGCTATGGCTGCTGGGTTTTATTATGCTGTAGGTAAAGCGATCGTCACTTTAGATGCTGACCTCCAGAATGACCCAGCTGATATCCCGATGTTATTAGCAAAGCTGGCCGAAGGTTACGATTTGGTGAGTGGTTGGCGACAAAAACGCCAAGATGGTGCTGTAAATCGGTTACTTCCTTCCAAAATTGCCAATTGGCTAATTCGTCGCACCACTAGCGTGAATATTCATGACTATGGCTGTTCACTGAAAGCCTATCGGGCAGAACTGTTAGCAGATATGAATCTCTACGGGGAACTACACCGATTTTTACCTGCCCTGGCATACATTGAAGGAGCTAGAATTACTGAAATACCAGTGCGTCATCACGCCCGTCGCTTTGGTCAGAGTAAATATGGGATTTGGCGGACATTCCGGGTGTTGATGGATTTGTTAACCATTCTGTTTATGAAAAGATTCCTTACCCGCCCAATGCACGTTTTTGGGCTATTGGGCTTGATTTCAATGGTTTCGGGGACAGGGATCGGAATTCACTTGACGTTCGTCAAATTTGCTTTCCATGAGGACATTGGCAATCGCCCTCTGCTGATTTTGGCAGTTCTCATGTTAGTAACTGGAGTGCAGTTATTTTGCTTCGGTCTTTTGGCAGAATTGCTCATGCGTACTTACCATGAATCCCAAGGACGGCCTATCTATCGTGTGCGAGAGGTGGTAGCAAAAAATATTGACTAAGGTAACAATAGTTATGGAGGAATGGCATTAAGAAAAGCCGAAAGGCTTGTGTAACCTTGTTCCCAGTCTTCAGACTGGGAACGAGTTCCAAGAGGCTCTGCCTCTAGTCAAGAAAGAGGAGGCGGAGCCTCCCAAAAAGTTTCCCAGCCTCCAGACTCTTAACGAGGCAAAACAAGACTTTGGACTTATCTTAGTGCCATTGAGTTATGGGGCATTGGGCATGAGTAAACAGTCAAGAGTAAATATTGGTTTACTTTTGACTCCTAACTCCTAATACCATTTCTTTGTGAGGCTGCGCCAAACCCTTTTAACTTCTTTCTTTCTTTGTGTCCTACCCTGCGGGAAGCCCCTTTGTGTCTATGCGTCCTTTGCGTCTACGTTTTTCTTTCTTACACTTAAATATGGTTTAGCGTATCTTCATACAGAATTGGTATAACTCCTAACGATTGACAAAAAATTCATTAAATTGCATCTACTTTGAAAACATTTAATATCTTTGATGCCGAACTACGGCGCAACCTGCTGATTTTATTTACAGCAGGTTTATTATTCTGGTCGAGCATATCTTCGCTCTTACCAACTCTACCGCTTTACATTGATGATGTAGGCGCAAGCAAACAAGAAATTGGGATTGTGATGGGCAGTTTCGCCATTGGGTTATTGCTATCTCGCCCGATGCTGGGACGATTAGCCGATAAAGATGGTCGAAAAATTGTCTTGTTGATTGGTACGATCGTAGCTGCGATCGCACCCTTTGGTTACTTGGCAACCCAATCAATTCCACTGTTGATCCTGGTGCGAATTTTTCATGGCATTAGCGTTGCCGCTTTTACCACTGGCTACAGTGCCTTAATCGCAGATTTAGCTCCATCCGAAACT
The DNA here is from genome assembly GCF_036917395.1 of Nostoc sp. Lineage (GTDB taxonomy): Bacteria > Cyanobacteriota > Cyanobacteriia > Cyanobacteriales > Nostocaceae > Nostoc. The sequence continues at coordinate 41,007 of NZ_JBALDI010000006.1, read as the reverse complement.
CGTGGTGAAATCATTGGTTACATGACCTTAGCAACTCCCCTTGGTTTAGCAATTGGCCCTGCCTTGGGTGGGTATTTAGAAGCTACAAGTGGTTACGGGATATTATTTCTCTTCTGTGCCGAATTGGGTTTTGTCGCTCTCTTAGGAATTGTACAAGTCAGGAATCCGCCAGTGCAGACACAACAGCAAACAGAGGGAAACGATGTCTACGACGGGCTACGCCTACGCAACTTTTGGCAAATTTTGAGCAGTCCACGGGTAAAAGTTCCAACTATAGTTATGTTGCTGGTTGGTTTGTCTCTCGGTGCTGTACATACCTTTGTGTCGTTATTCCTCAAATCCACCGATGTGGACTTTAATGGCGGACTGTTTTTTACAGCTTCGGCAATTTCAAGTTTTAGTATCAGAGTGTTTGCTGGTAAGGCAAGCGATCGCTTCGGTCGTGGTTTGTTTATTACCTTTGGTATTTTTTGCTACGTTTTAGCCTTAATACTGCTGTGGCAGGCTCACAGCGTAATCTTTTTCTTACTGGCTGCGATCGCTGAAGGTGCTGGTGGTGGTACACTGATCTCCATGATGATCACGATGATGGCAGACCGCTCACTGCCGCAAGAACGGGGGCAAATTTTTGCTCTATGCATAGCTGGACTTGACCTGGGAATTGCGATCGCTGCTCCTCTTCTGGGTATCATCGCTGAACAGGTAGGCTACCGCGATATGTTTGGCTACGGTGCTGCGATCACTTCTGTTGCACTTGTCCTTTTCCTCACCCAGTCGAGCAAAAACTTATCCAACTCTCTGCGCTTTGCACTAGGTCTAGCTCCAGATGCTTACGCCTTGAACAACTTAAAAATTAGGAGTGAGGAACTTTAATTCCTCACTCCTAACTTTCAACTTTAATCTTTAAAAACGGGCGAGGAGGGATTCGAACCCCCGACACCGTGGTCCGTAGCCACGTGCTCTAGTCCACTGAGCTACACGCCCTCACCGACAATCTATATTAACACGTTCTAATCAAATGATGCAAGATAATTCTCCATCTAATTTTGCCAACTTAACCCATCTAGATCGCCAAGGACAGGCACAGATGGTGGATGTGTCTGACAAAGCACTTACCGTCCGCCAAGCAGTAGCCGCTGCCAATGTGCGGATGCTGCCTGCAACCTTCGCTGCCATTCAAGCCGGAAATGTGCCAAAAGGAGATGTGTTAGCAACTGCAAGATTGGCTGGGATTATGGCAGGCAAGCAAACAGCCACTTTAATTCCTTTGTGTCATCCGTTGCCTTTACAAAAAATCGCAGTCGAAATTATACCCGATCCGCAACTACCTGGTTATCAAATTCAAGCCACAGTCAAAACCAAAGCTGAAACTGGTGTAGAGATGGAAGCCTTAACTGCCGTTTCTGTGGCTGCCCTGACTTTATACGATATGGCAAAAGCTCTAGAAAAGTCGATTCAAATTGAATCGATTCGTTTAATCAGTAAGAGTGGCGGGAAATCAGGAGATTATTTCCTGCAAGAGCATTAGATAAGGGCGCATTTTACTTTGAAAAAAATCTGTAAGTATGCTGCCAATTGTTCTGCCCGTTGGCTTTTTTAATTAGATTATCACTGGTTATAGAGGTCTAATAGCAACCGCTGCCCCAAATACCTTAGAATGAGTAAGTGTATTTAAATCTGTAACAAATATTTATGCCTCCTCGTTGGCCTCGCGAACCCGATCGCAAAGACCCTGATTACCGCAAGATAGATGATCGGATGAATTTTGCCATCCATGTGGCGATCGCTGCTAGTATTAATTCTGGCTTGTGGTTTTTCCACATTTTGAAAGCCACTACCTGGGAGTGGCTGCCTGGGGTGACTTTAAGTTGGACAGGAATATTGTTAGTACATCTAATTTATATTGCTGCGATCGCTAACTACAGTGATCCATCTAAATCCATCTGAAGACGGACTACTGATGCTGGGGCGATTGTAACCTGTGGTAGTAGGATTAGCCTCTCAATTGAGCGATAATCAAAAAAAGCCTAAGATTTTGCGCTCTTTTTTAATGTAGGGTTATTTTTATGGCTAAGACTAACACCACAGAACTACTAGAAGCCCTAGCAGCTGAAATTGGCGAAAACGTCTACATAGACATTGCCAAATGGCACCTTTATTTATCTAATGCCAAACTGCATACCCTTGTAGCTGAACAGTTGTATCCCTTAATTACTTCTAATAATGTAAATGAAGACCAAGTTATAAAAGTCTTGAAATCAATTCCAGTAAAAATTGGTGGAGGGAAAAGCGAACTTCCTTTAATCGATTTACTACCACTGCAATCCCAGGTCACCTTAGTAGATATTTTAGAAAAATATCAACGCGAAATCTAATCGCTAAAATCAAGATTATTTTAATTAGATAATTTTATCGGTCAGCATTCCCTTATTCAATTTTCGATTGATATACTGAATTGGGGATTTGTTTGCTGTATCAATTTTATAAAAAAATAAAAACTACAGATACACATAGATAAATCTCGTGTAATTTATGTATGCATATCTGGTAAAATTTCCTTTAATAATTAAGGAATGTCAGTGTTCTAAATCAGTTGAGATTTGAGCAAGTTTATCTTGAGACTGGTTTTGAACTTTCATGCAAACTCATTGAGGCAATTTCTATGCTTTTACAAGTCAAAGATAGTGGAGAATTGGTAAAAATTCTTGAAATTCAGGAATTACTTGACCCTAATAGTGATGTTGTTCACGCAAAAGACCAAGAAGGTCAAGAAGAACAGCAACCTGAAACTTTTAAAAAAGAAAATCTCGTTTTCCCTTCAGGTGAGGTTTTACCACGCTGTTGGTTAGATGCCGACTATAGACATGACAACGCTTAATAATTTTAAAATCAGATAATTGGTAATAGCAGTAAACTGATTCCCTAATTATCAAGCCACAGATCCCTGACTTCTTTGAGAAGTCGGGGATCTGCTTTTTCATAAACAATTTATGATTACTATATATAATTATGTGCCAGATGATGCAGCTTTTTCTCCTACCGTCACCGCTTCATTCTGCTGAAACTTCGGGAAAAATGTCTTAGTAATCCAGCTAGTCAAGATGTGAGACAGTAATCCCAAAGGGCCAGCAAAGAAACACAGTGCAAGGGAGTGAATTGTCCAAATACCTGTTTTTTGCCCTTCCCAATAAATCCAGCGACCGACGAATAAATCCATCGCTAAAAAATGAATCCAACCCGTTGCAGCAGCTGTTTCATTTGCAAAAAATCGCGCAATATCAGCTAATTGGGGATTCGATAAAGCTTGGGCATTTTCTGGCGTAATGCTGTTGATAAACAAATACAAATATGCTCCAGCTAACAGCACAAAAGGCAGATATGATTCCATTATCCGTCGTGTCACTTTCCAATTTGGCAAGAGAATCATCAATGTCCAAAAAGGCAATACGAAAAGATTGGCAACGTTAAATAGTTGAGAAATAGTCATAGTTTTGTAAAGTCAGGATTGAGGATTTAAGTTAGGAGTTATAAGTACTTATAAAGCTACTAGCTGCGATTCGATTTCTGAGGATTTCAAATCACGACCGATGAAAACTAAGCGAGTTTGCCTGGACTCTTCTGGTTTCCAGGGGCGATCATAAAATTTATCAAATCGAGTTCCTACACCCTGCATCACTAGGCGCATGGATTTATTTGGCACTGCCACAAAGCCTTTAATCCGGTAAATTTCTTGTTGTTGTGCGAATGTTTGCAACAGCAGTTGCAGCTTTTCTGGGTCAAAGGTACGATCCAAAATTAAATTAGCTGAGGTAATTTCTTCGTCATGATTGTGGTCTTCTTCGGTATCGTGATGACTGGGACGAGAATCTAAGTTGTCTTCGACTGCGGCTTGAAATCCTAATAATATAGATGCATCAAGTTGAGAACGATCGCTCTCGACAATCTTCACCACTCTGGGCAACTCTTGTTTAATCAATTCTTCAACTCTAGCTTTTGTCTCGGCATCTACCAAGTCAATTTTATTTAACACCACCAAGTCTGCACAAGCAAGTTGGTCTTCAAACAGTTCTTGCAAAGGTGTTTCGTGTTCTAGACTATCATCTGCTTGCCGCTGGGCTGCGATCGCCTCTGGATCACTGGCAAATGTCCCTGCTGCTACCGCCGCACAATCAACTACCGTAATCACGGCATCCACAGTGGCCGCATTCCGAATTTCCTGCCAGCGAAAAGCCTTCATCAGCGGTTTTGGTAAGGCTAAACCAGAGGTTTCAATCAAAATGCAGTCGATGCTATCTCGCCGCTTGATTAACTCTTGCATCGTCGGATAAAACTCTTCCTGCACAGTGCAGCATAAGCAGCCGTTGGTTAATTCAAAGATATTACTGTCGCCCTCAGCATCTTCCGGGCAAATTTGACAGGATTTTAACAATTCGCCATCAATTCCGAGTTCGCCAAATTCATTGACTAAAACCGCAATGCGGCGTCCTTGATTGTTTTGTAGCAGGTGGCGAATTAGGCTGGTTTTTCCACTACCCAAGAAGCCTGTGATCACTGTGACAGGAATTTTTGTTGCCATTATTTAATCAATTGTGCCTGTTTATATCTTCCCTGATCGCTGACTAGATTAGGAATCAGAGTTTATATATTCTGTAGATAGAATTAGCTAACAAACAGCAGTAGGGGCAACGTCTCCGCGATCGCCTGATTTTATTCAGGTGAACCCAGAGAGGTTACCCCTAGATTTACAAAATTTTACTTAATAAAATTTACTTAGCGGTGACGAGTTCAGTACTACCGCGTGTACGACGCCGTGTGAGACTATTGTACAGCATCACACCGATCGCCTTGATCAAATTGCCTTCCAATTCTTGAAACATATTCATGTTCGTGCCAAAAGCGGCGTTAGCTTCATCAACGATGCGATCGGTTGTAGCATCATCAAGGGGTAATTCGTCCAAAGTTTGACGATATTTCGCTTTGAATGCCTTCTCATCAGGAATCTCTGGAAACTCATAAAAGGCTGTTCCTTGCCCATCAGACAAATTCATCGCCGTTACAGCAATATTTTTGAGAATTTGTCCCCCAGATAAGTCACCCAAGTAACGAGTATATGAATGAGCGATTAACAGTTCCGGTTCTGTGGCAGATATTTCTCGGATGCGCTTTACATAAGCTTCACCTGCGGGAGATAGTTTGATTTGCTCTCTCCAGTTAGCACCAAAGTAATAACCCAGGTCTTGCTCTAGAGTATACTTGCGGTTTAGCTGGGGAAAGTTAATTTTAGAAAGAATTGGGTGCTGGCTATGCTTTTCCATTTCCTCTTCCATCGCTGAGTAGACGAAGTAGAAGTTAGCAACTAGTTTTCGGTAAGAGTTTTTCTCGACTACTCCTCTTAAAAAGCACTTGACAAAACCTACATTTTCTGCCATTGTGTGGGCTTTTTTAGTGCCTACACGTAATTTGGTTGCTAAATTGCTGCTCATGCTAAAATTCTCAACTTTAAAAAGTTAACTGCCGGAGTTTTAATTCACTAACGGCTAAAAAAGCCATTAAAAGGTTACCTTAAAACTATTTGATGAGAATTTATATTAAAATTTTTTAAGCCCCCATCGTTTTGTAGTTTTTTACACAGCAACAACGCTAATACCAATTACCCGTGAGGTTGCTCCTAAACTGGGGGATTTTGCCCCAAGTCTGACCAAGCTTGATTTTGTACAGTTTCACTAACAAGGGGATATAACTTTACATTCCGGCGTTTTAATTTTTTGTTATTAGCTAAATTTCGCTTTCATTCTCAGCTTTCCTGAAAAACACTTGTGATGAAATAATGGTAATATTTATTACAATTTGTTTTAGCGATTAGGATTGAAAAGTGTGAATTAATACAAACAACAATTAAGACTAAAGTTGAGGACATAAAAGGAATAGTCAGCTAGAATGTGGAAACTTTACTAAAAACGGAAAACCAATACTGACTTTGTAAAAGATTTTCAATCAAAATTACTTACGTATTTTTACGTAGTTTGTTTTTGATTTAGAATGAATTTCTAAAGATAATAAAGCATGTCAAAATTGCTGAATAAAGTCTTAAGTGCTATTTTTCAGTGTGATTGTGTGGAGTATTTAAACATATGGTTTCATCTATAACTCGGACACCAGGCATTCCTGGGGATTCTACTTCCGAAGCTGAGGAATTAGACAAAGGGATTGAGAGCAGTTTTGCATTGAATTTAATCCCATTACCAGCAAATCCCTTATTTGGCACAGATGGTATTCGCGGAAGAGTCGGAGAATTACTAAGTGCGCCCTTAGCATTACAAGTTGGTTTTTGGACGGGTATTGTTTTACGTAACAATGCTACTCAAATAGGGCCAATCATTCTCGGACAGGACTCTAGAAACTCCAGCGATATGCTGGCAATGGCTTTGAGTGCAGGTTTAACAGCAGCGGGGTTAGAGGTTTGGTATTTGGGATTATGTCCCACTCCTTGCGTTGCCTATCTTACCAGCATCAGTGATGCCATCGGCGGAGTGATGATTTCTGCCAGCCACAATCCCCCAGAGGACAATGGTATTAAAGTTTTTGGTGCGGATGGTGGGAAGTTACCTCAAATATTGCAGGCAGAAATTGAAGCGGGACTGCGTGGCAAGATATCACCTATTGCTATCAGTAATTACGGACGGCATTACTCACGTTTGGAGTTAGTGGGGCATTATAGCGAGGCGTTGAAAAAACCCTTAAACAGTGCCCTAAATCTTCAGGGAATGAAGATTGTCTTAGACTTGGCGTGGGGAGCAGCAGTAGGATTAGCACCATCAGTATTTACAGAAATGGGGGCAGAGGTGATCTGCTTGCATAACGAAGCAGATGGCGATCGCATTAATGTTAACTGCGGTTCTACTCACCTAGATATTCTTGCAGCAACAGTACAAGAACACAACGCTGACATCGGCTTTGCCTTTGATGGCGACGCCGATCGCGTCTTAGCAGTAGACAATACCGGAAGGCAAGTTAACGGCGATTACATTCTCTACCTATGGGGAAGCCAATTACAACAAAACCAACAACTGCCAGATAACCTGATTGTATCTACAGTCATGGCTAATTTAGGTTTTGAGAAAGCTTGGCAACAAATTGGTGGTAAGCTGATTCGCACCGCAGTCGGCGACCAATATGTACAAGCAGAAATGCTGCGGACAGGGGGAATGTTAGGCGGCGAACAATCAGGTCATATTCTTTGCCGTCATTATGCCGTGACTGGAGATGGCTTGTTAACAGCCTTGCATGTAGCAGCTTTGGTGAAACAGGCGGATATTTCCCTAGCAGAATTAGTAGATCAAAGCTTCCAGACTTATCCGCAACTGTTGCGGAACGTGCGAGTCGTAGATCGTGATCGCCGTTTAGGATGGCAAGATTGCCAACCTGTACAACAAGCGATCGCTCTTGCTGAAGCTGCAATGGGTGATTCCGGCAGAATTTTGGTTCGCGCCTCTGGCACAGAACCAGTGATCAGGGTTATGGTAGAAGCAGCCAATGCCGACCTTGCCAACCACTGGACAAATGAATTAGTTTGGCAAGTCCAGCAACACATAGCCGTCTAAGTTACTCCCTTCACCGTCTAAGATTACCTATCTACTTTTCTTCTTCCTTCTCTTCTCTACCAGAGGTGCAAGGAAAGGGTCTTCACGGTTCGTTATATTGGGTATTCTTAGTGGAGAAGGGAGTGGCTACTATCTCACCTTTCAAAAGTGCAACTTTTTCGTCGTCACAACTTTTGCAAATTAACCAGCCTTGGTCATCTGTAGAAGACGTAGTATTTGCACTTTTACGTATATTCTAAACCTCTTTTCTAACAAGGAAAGAGGTCTATGCATGTTCTTTGGTTATCTTCTATAGCAATCCGAATTGAAATGTGAGAAAATACGGAGATTAAAAGTACGTATTTATAGGCATCTTTGCGATTTTTTCTCTCACGAATGATTTAGGATTGCTATATAAGGTAATAAAATGCTTGTTTTTGTTATCCCACTTAAAAGTCCGCAAGTTTCCAATTCCTGGGAGCGTGTCACACAATCATTTGAAAGATGCATCAAATCAATTTGCAATCAAATCTCTCCTGATTTTCACGCTATTGTCGTTTGTCATGAACAGCCAAAAATAGAATTTAATCATCCTCAGATAACATACATTACAGTTGACTTTCCTCCTCCCAATGAAACAAACCCTATAGCTAGAGGAGACACAGATAAAGGGCGAAAAATCTTGAAGGGATTAATCTATGCTCGTCAATTTTCTCCAACTCACACGATGGCAGTTGATGCAGATGATTGCATCAGTAAAAACTTAGCCACATTTATTAAGCAACATCCTAACTCTAATGGATGGTTTGTCAATAAAGGTTATAAATATAAAGAAGCTAGTAAATATATATATATTAAAAGAAAAAATTTCTATTCAATGTGCGGCACATCCAATATTATCCGATATGACTTAAATTTCCTCCCAGAAAATGCAGAATATAATCGGGGTTATGGATACTACAAATATTATATAGACCACGGTAAAGTTAGAGGTGTATTAGAAAATAAAGAGAAACCTATTGAATCATTACCATTTCCTGGGGCAGTTTACATTGTGGAAACAGGGGAAAATCTTTTTTACGGTTCGATGAAGTTAAACTTCAATATTTTTGATCGAAAATCCTTAACTCAATCAGTTAAGGATGAATTCGGTTTGTACACGCTATAGCCATTGCAATCCATTTGTATGTAAGCTATAGATTGTTTTTTAAGGCTGATAGGCTACAGCGCCACTATGCCAAAATCCAAGTCAAAAAATAAAAAATCAAAAAAACAGGCTAAAAAAGAAACTCCTACTCTTAGCCTCAAAGAACAGTTAGCCCAAAAGCGCAAAGCAGCCCAAGCACGTAAAGAATTCACTAGCTTACTCACCACTGCCACTATTGGCGGTGTCTTCTTTGGCATTGTGCTTTTTTTTGTAGGTGGAATTAAAGCAGCAGTTCCTGGTGTTTTGGGGATACTCATCATCTCCCTTTCCTACAAATACCCGCGCCAAGCGCTATATGCCTTCATCATTTACGTACCTATTGGGGGTACTATCACTTACTACTTGGGCAATAGTCCCATACTCCAATTAGCTAAAGATGCTTTTTACGTTCCAGCGCTAATTGGACTTTGGCAAACTTGCCGTAAACAAGGGTTACCCATAATTATTCCCCAAGGCATTAAAACCCCACTTTATATTGTTTTGGGTTGCAGTCTGCTAACGCTGTTGTTCGTTAATGGTGGACAGCAGTTTAACCCACCTAGTGTGGGACTATTGGAAAAAGCGCCCAACGAAATACCCTTAGGCATGGGAATTCTGGGACTAAAAGTATTTTTAGGCTATGTCCCCCTGATTGGTTGTGCCTACTATCTAATTCGCGATAAGCGGGATTTTCTATTTTTATCGCGCCTCCAGATTGTCCTCATACTCATTTGCTGTGTGCTGGGATTTATTCAATACCTGTTACTACTAACTGGTGTATGTCAAGGCACTAGAGGTCTTGAAGGAAATGCCCTATTTGTCACATCACTAGAAGCCCGGTGTTATTTTGGTGGAGCGCTCTTATATAGTCCCGAAGAAGGGGTTATTCGCTTACCAGGGACATTTGTAGCTCCTTGGCAGTGGGCATGGTTCTTAATTTCCAGCACCTTTTTTACCTTTGCCACCGGCTTCACCGACCCTTCCCCAATATGGCGGCTAGTCGGTTTAGGTTCTTTAGTGACAGTCTTTATCAATGCTGTAATCTCTGGACAGAGAATTGCCTTAGCCTTAGTACCAATCTGCTTTGGGATTTTACTATTGCTTACTGGTCAAATTGCCAACCTTAAACGATTTATCCCTATAGGGATAGGACTTGCTTTAGTTTTGGGAATTGTGATGGTGACTAACCCTGCTGTCGTGCAAGAGAGAACCGAGAGTTTTACCGGTCGCTGGGACGCTTCGCCACCTCAAGATTTTATTGTCCAGCAATTTGAAGAGAATTGGAAAAACGTAGACGGCCCCTTGGGAAGTGGCTTAGGTCGAGCAACTAACTCTGCTCGTGTAATGGGTTCAACCAAACTTGTAGAAACCTACTATCCCAAAGTCCTTTATGAAGTTGGAATTCTTGGAGTACTAGCTTTTCTGGGTTTAGTAACAAGTTTAACAATTATTGGCTTTAAGACCTATCGCTCCATAAAAAACCGTAATTTCCGCAGTTACGGAGCAGCTTTGTGGGTGTTTATATTGTTTATTAGCTACAACACCTACTACTATCCTCTAGATGTTGATCCGGTTGCTGTCTATTATTGGTTTTTTGCCGGAGTTCTTTTTAAATTGCCAGAACTGGAGAAACAAGATCAAGAAGATGCCAACCCTCAGCAAAAAAACAAGAGAAAACGTCTAAAAACAATTTAAATGAAATAAAAATGGCAAAAGTTATCATAGCAGGTCAAAAACACCTCAGCATTCCAAACCTACCTCGAAATTCTCGGCATACACTCATTCGCCCCAAGCCTTTCCCCGCAGGCAGATATCCTATAGAAAAAATTTGGTATCCTTTAAGCAGCTTTATGGCTTGGCAACCTGTATGGGGAAGATACCAAGCAATTCATTCTTTCAACAGAATTTTATATACAAATAAACCTTGGTTTTTCACCTTTGAGGATCATCGTGTTTTATATAGAAATCCTCAAAATAAAAGTGAAGCTGCAATTTATGAATTATTAAATAATCGGTTAGCGTTAGACAATTGCCAAAAACTTATCGCTATTTCCGATTATGCCAAATTGAGATTAATTAAGCGGATAGAAGGTTGGAAGATAGAAGAAAAAGTAAGTAATAAATTAGATGTTATTCATCCAAACTTCCCAGTCAGAGTTAGCCAGCCCAAACTTTATCAGGAACAGCAAAATCTCCAGCTTGTATTTATCGGAAATCACATTGCCCGCAAAGGCGGAGTTGTTGCTTTAAGACTCGCCAAGAAAGCTGAAAAATTAGGTTTACCTATTACTGTACATATAATTTCAGATATGGGGCATGGTTCAGGAGTCCCGACTGATTTTCCCGATACCACGAAATATATAGAGGATTTAAATTTACTAAAGTTAAATAATGTTGTGTTTCATAACAATATTGCTAACGACAAAGTTATTGAGTTATTATCGCAAAGTCATTTTCAAATAATGGCGACATTACATGATACTTATGGTTATAGTATCATCGAAGGCTTTTCCGTTGCAACTCCTGCGATTACAACAAATGTATGTGCTTTACCAGAGTTTATTCGTAATGGCGAAAATGGCTATATTTTAGAATTACCAATTAATGAACTCAGGCACTGGAGCAATTGGTTGCACGGAGATAAAATCAAAACTAATGAATATTGGGAAATTTTAAACAGCACCTATGACTATTTGGCAGAGCAAGCATTGCAACAAATCATTCAATTTTTTGATAGAAGTGATAAACGAGAACATTACGAATTTTTAAGTGCAGGAGCATTAGCTCAAGCGCAAATTGTGCATAACTCCGAAAAGCAAAATGAGTTATTTGATAATCTTTATGCAGCAGTGTCAGAAGTATATTAATTTTTATAAGGTTATTATCAAAGTAAAAAAATCGCTTAATAAAAATTATGAATAATTATCCTTTAGTTACTGTAGTTATCCCGACCTATGGTCGAGAGGAAGCGCTACAGGATAGCATTGTAGATGTCCTGAAACAAGACTATCCAAATTTTGAGGTTTTAGTGGTAGACCAAACCCCAAAACACCAACCAGAAATTCAAGCCTACCTAGAAGAGATGGTGGGGGCAGGTAAAATTAAATGGTTGCGCTTAGATTGGGCGAGTTTGCCAGGGGCGCGAAATTACGCTGTGCGGCGGTCTTCTGGTGAAATAATATTATTTATTGATGATGATGTTCAGCTAACCCCAGAATTGTTAGCAGCCCATGCGAAAAATTATTTGCAAAATCCAGAAGTGGGGGCTGTGGCCGGACGGGTATTTGACAGAATGAAATTGGGTGATTCTGGAGGAGATTTACAGATTGAATATCTGCCTCCCGAAGCAATGGACCCAGGAATTGCTTGGTATCATATTGATTTAGTACATACTATCAAACCCCAACAAGTGCTAACAGCAAGGGGTTGCAATATGTCATTTCGCCGTGAAATTTTTACTAAGTACGGGCTGAGGTTTGATGAGAGGTTTGGCGGTAGTGCAGTGCGGGAAGAGTCAGATTTTTGTTTACGGGTGCGACAAACAGGATATAAGATTTGGTACGACCCAGAGGCCCATTTGGTGCATCTAGGCGAAGAAACAGGGGGTTGTCATGATATTAGTATGCGATCGCTCAAATATCAACTCACCTTTTATCACAACCATTTCCTACTAGGGCTGAAAAACCTTACTCCTATTCAAGCTTTACGCTTATACGGGCGTTTATTTGACTGTCACGTTCTGGGACGCCCACCTTGCCATAAAAGCGGTTCCCCCATCAAAATTGCCACTCGTGCTATTTTCTACACTTTAGGTTTTTTCAAAGCCTTGGGTACTGTTATCCAATCACTATGGAACGATGGTCAAATTTACAGTCGATTGGATGAACAAGTTTAGTTAGGAGTCAGGAGTTAATGAAAAACAAAGGACAACTGACAAAAAATAAATAAGAATTAATAAATATCAATGAAAATCTTAGTTGCTAGTCACACTTATATTGTAGACCTCAACTGTGAGAAATTACGCGCTTTATCTCAACTAGAACCTAACATTGAAGTGACAGTTATAGTCCCAAAGCGTTGGAAACCAGGTGGCGTGCAAAACAGAATTATTGAAACTGAATACCGAGATGAAGGCACATTTAGAATAGTTCCAGTTTCTAATCTTAGTCAAAATCATCAGGGACTCCTTACCTTTGGCACTGATTTAATATCTTTGTTAAAACAATTTCGTCCCCAAATCATCCAAGTGGAACAAGGGTCTAGAGGACTGGCTTATACTCAGATGATTGCCTTAAATAAGCTATTAGGATTCAAGGCAAAAAATGTATTTTTTACCTGGTGGAATTTACCCTATGAACTAAAATTACCAGTTGCTTTATTAGAAAAATATAACCTCAATCACAGCCACGGCATCATTTCTGGCAATCAGGATGGGGCAGAAGTTTTGCGACAACGGGGATATAAAGGAGCAATTAAAGTCATGCCGCAACTGGGTGTAGATGAAAGTCTATTTACTCCCAAAGCCCAACCAGAATTAGCAGCTAAGTTGAGCATTAACAAAGAGGATTTTGTAGTAGGTTTTGTGGGGCGATTTGTACAAGAAAAGGGTTTATTAACACTTTTACAAGCCTTAGTAAGTTTGAAAAATAAACCTTGGAAATTACTGCTGTTGGGACGCGGAGAGTTGCAAACTGAGTTAATCAAAATAGCGGCAAAAAATAATATTAAAGAACGGTTAATTTTGATAGAAAGTGTACCCCATGAGGAGGTTGCAAACTATATCAATTTAATGAGTACTTTAGTACTGCCTTCAGAAACAACTTACAAGTTTAAAACCTTAACTTCTGTTGGCTGGAAAGAACAATTTGGTCATGTGCTAATTGAAGCAATGGCTTGCCAAGTACCTGTGATTGGTTCCGATTCTGGTGAAATTCCCTATGTAATTGGTGATGCTGGTTTATTATTTCCTGAAGGTGATGCTCAAGCCCTTGCTAATTGCTTACTTCAATTAATGGATAAACCATATTTTGCTCACACTCTCGGTGAAATGGGTTATCAAAAAGTAATGATTAAATATACAAATAAAGCTTTAGCTAAACAGCAATTAGAGTTTTATCAAGAATTGGTTAATAGTCAAGAGTCGTTGGTTATTAGCAAATGACAAATGACAAAAAAATGAAAATATTACAAATCGTTCCCTCAATTTCTCTGATTTACGGCGGCCCCAGTCAAATGGTACTAGGATTAGCTCCAGCTTTGGTAAAAGAGGGAGTGGAAGTTACAGTTCTCACAACTGATAGTAATGGTGATAATGGTCAAACACCTTTGAATATTCCCTTAAATCGCCCAATTGATCAAGATGGCTATGAAATAATTTACTTTCGTTGCGCCCCATTTCGTCGCTACAAATTTTCCCTAGATTTATTAAACTGGCTAAAACGTCATGCTCATGAGTTTGAGATAGCACATATTCATGCTCTATTCTCTCCTATAAGTAGTGCTGCTGCTATTGTGTGTCGTCAGCAAAAGCTACCTTATATTTTCCGTCCTTTAGGTACTCTCGACCCGGCTGATTTACGGAAGAAAAAACAATTAAAACAGCTTTATGTTGCAATTATAGAACGTCAAAATTTAGCTGGTGCCGCAGCAATTCATTTTACCAGCGATCAAGAAGCTAAAATATCAGAACGATTTGGAGTATCTACGCCAGATTTGGTGATTCCCTTGGGTGTGATTCCTCCTCAATCTCCTCTTAAAAATGTATGTAGTCAGTTAGAAATACCAAAGGATGTGCCTTTAGTGCTGTTTATGTCACGAATTGACCCGAAAAAGGGATTAAATTTGTTGATTCCGGCGCTAGAAAAGCTATTAGCAGTTGGTTATAAGTTTCATTTTGTCTTAGCTGGGACAAATCCCCAAGATCCAGATTACGAACAAAAGATAATATCCCAAATTCAAAATTCACCGCTGCGATCGCACACTACAATTACTGGCTTTGTCACTGGTGAATTAAAAGTTAGTTTACTACAAGCTGCTGATTTATTCGTTTTGCCTTCCTACTACGAAAATTTTGGGATTGCTGTAGCCGAAGCGATGGTAGCAGGAACACCTGTGATAATTTCTGACCAAGTGCATATTTGTCAACAGGTGCGTAATAGCGAGTCGGGTTGGGTATGTGCAACAGATGTCCAAGCACTGGTAGAGTTACTGCAAGAAGCTTTGCAAAACCCCGCAGAATGCCAACGACGGGGATTAAATGCCCAAAAATATGCATTGGAAAATTTTAGCTGGGATGCGATCGCTAGGCAAACAATCCAAGCCTACCAGAAAATTCTGGCAAACAAATCAATTTAACCCAACGCAGACAATAGCAGTTTTTGCCAAATAGGCGCTAGAAGTGCTTTGACAACGATATCCGCAACCACAAAACCAATCCCAATTAACATATAAGTTTTAGGAAAGGGAGACTTAGGAACTTCGCCTCTAATCTGAGTTACTAGATTTAATCCTAATGCAGCTAAAGCCACTCCAGTTGCGATAAACCCGATTATCCGCAAAATTGACCAAGGATACCACCCCAAATTAGAGCTTGTCAGCTAATCCCTAGTTCCTAATCCCCAGTCCTTTTGACTAATCTTTACCTTCCCCATCTCTTATCCAAGAGTGGTGACAACCTAAAATTTTGTTTCAAACCGCTAAAGCCCGATTGGGGAATAGGGGTTTTATGTCATGATGGCAAAGTAGAACACATATGCTTTTCTAATTACAGGGAATCTCACATGGCTCTCCGTCTAGGTGACACAGTACCCAACTTTACGCAAGCCTCAACACACGGCGACATCGATTTTTACCAATGGGCAGGTGACAGCTGGGTAGTGCTGTTCTCTCACCCTGCTGATTTTACACCTGTTTGCACAACAGAACTCGGCACGGTTGCCAAGCTCAAACCAGAATTTGACAAGCGCAATGTCAAAGCGATCGCACTTAGCGTTGATAACGTTGAATCCCACAAAGGCTGGGTGGGAGACATCGAAGAAACTCAAAGCACCACCCTCAACTACCCAATTTTGGCGGATGCGGATCGCAAGGTTTCTGACCTTTACGACATGATCCACCCGAATGCTAATGCGGCCGTAACAGTGCGATCGGTTTTCGTGATTGACCCCAATAAGAAACTCCGTCTCACTTTCACTTACCCCCCCAGCACGGGACGCAACTTTGATGAACTTTTGCGGGTGATTGATTCTCTGCAATTGACTGATAACTACAGCGTGGCGACACCAGCTGACTGGAAAGATGGAGAGGATGTTGTAATTATCCCCTCACTCAAAGATCCAGAAGTACTCAAAGAAAAATTCCCCAAAGGTTATGAGGAAGTCAAACCCTATCTGCGGGTAACTCCTCAGCCTAACAAGTAAATCTGAAAATGATTTCGGATAAAAAAGCAAAGGCGAGGCAGCGCGGTCTTCTCCCATTCGTGAGAGGCTAGCGCCTGCCGTAGGATGCCCGTTCGCCCCAAGGCGTCCCGTTAGGGAAGGGCTGTAGGGGGTTTCCCCCATGAGCGACTGCCGTCGCAAAGTTATATCGCTGTTCTCAGTTGGGTGCAGTACAGTTTTGACCTCACTTCCAAACCTCTCTCCTGCTTTTTGAGAGGCTTTGAGTCTTACTCCCCAACGCTACAAGGGTTGGGGTCGGGGGTTAGGTCTGTATTGGACTCAACTGCAAACCACTATATCTTGGCGTCTTTGTTTCTTTGCGTGAGAATATAGTTACTTGGTTAGGCATCTCAACCTGGAGGAAATCTTGATGTTTTCATCCCCTTTGGTTTTACAAATTCCGTCATCAATGCAAATGACAGACGAACAATTTTTTGAGTTCTGTCAGATGAATCGTGATTTACGCATTGAGCGGAATAAATTTGGAGAGATATCAATTATGCCACCTACAGGAGGGACAACAGGCAACCGTGGAGGCAACATCTTTGGACAGCTATGGGTGTGGTCGGAACAAGATGGTACAGGTATAACTTTTAGCTCTAGTACCGAATTTAAGTTATCAACAGGTGCAGAACGCTCTCCAGATGCTTCCTGGATTCAACTAGAACGGTGGAATGCTCTGTCTCCAGAACAGGAGCGAAAGTTTGCTCCCATTTGTCCAGATTTTGTAGTCGAACTCAAATCTTCTAGCGACAACCTCCAAACTTTGAAGGAAAAAATGGAGGAATATATGAATGAGCCAGGAATACAGTTAGGCTGGTTGATTGACCGTAAGCAGCGTAAAGTTTATATTTATCGTCCTGGATTGCCAAATGAATGTTTGGATAATCCTGCTACGGTTAGTGACGAGTCGGTATTGCCTGGGTTTATTCTGAATATGAGTAAAGTTTGGTAGAGAAAGTTTTATAAAGCAGTTTAACTTATTCACAAGCAACAAGGTTAAAAATGTTAGCTAGTGTTGAAGTGACATATCGTAATGGTCGAGTGGAACTCACTAAACAACCCACCAATGTATGTGAAGGAACGCGAGTAATTGTAACTTTTATCGAGGTCGGATGAGATTAACCTAGCCTCTCAAGGAATTAACGAAGCGCAGGCTGAGATTTTGCGATCGCATCTAGCAACTTTTGCAGATGACTGGGATAGCCCGGAAATGAGTATCTATGACAACTATGACGCAACCAAAACAAATTTTGTTATTTGCCAATTGAGAATGCGCCGCACTTCATCATGAAAGAGAGATTAGGCAGTAGAGGGTTGCTGGCGAATCTACACAGATACTTAATACAGCATTTCATTAATTCGTAGTAAATTAAATTTGGCAATGCCAATGCGTCCCTCTACAATGCCAATGCGTCCCTCTACAATGCCAATGCATACCTCTACAATGCCAATGCATACCTCTACAATGCCAATGCGTCCCTCTACAATGCCAATGCATCTCTCTACAATGCCAATGCATCTCTCTACAATGCCAATGCATCCCTCTACAATGCCAATGTGTCCCTCTACAATGCCAATGCGTCCCTCTGCATTTAAAAACACTACGATTTTATGCAAAACAGCCTCTTAGGCTCACTTGTTATACCAAGTTTTTCGCCACTGCTGCATTTGCTTAATCTCTGTATTTTGTGCCTTAATAATTTCTTGGCCTAATTGCTTAATTTCAGGGCGCTTAGACTTACCCAATACATCTTTTGCCATTGTTACAGCCCCTTCATGGTGAGGAATCATCGCATTGATAAAGCGCAGATCAAATTCTGCATCAGCTGCACCTAAGTCTTGACTCATCATCATTCCTTTCATTTGGTCAGACGACATCTCCATCATGTGACCCATTTGACTGTCATAAGCCATTGGTTTATCTCCCGCCTTGGGATACCAAGCTTGTCGCCACTGCTTCATCTGAGTGATTTCTTGATCTTGCGATTTGATAATATTGTCTGCTAGTTTTTTGATTTCAGGGCGTTTTGATTTCTGCTGCGCTTCTTTAGCCATTTCCACAGCCCCTTGATGGTGTGGTATCATAGCGTCGATAAATCGTAAATCAAAGTTAGCGTCGGCTGGGCCTAAATCCATAGCCATGCTGTGATTCATTTGCTTGTCGCTAACATTGGTAACGGTTGAGTTTGGGGTTTGGCTTTGGTTCTGGGAAGCCGTATTGCTACAGGCTGTGATTAACCCGCCGGCTGAAGCGATCGCAGTCAAGGTTAACGCCAAAAAGCCATTCCTCAAAGATAACAGTTGCATAAGTCTCACCTAATAGTTTCCTAATTCTATATTTACTCCTTAGCTTTGCAACCAGAAATGAAATTACAGCAGATTGCAACTTAGTGAGGTACAGATTATTGTAAGGGCACAACAATGTTGTGCCCCTACGTGTGTACCTCATTTACCTGAAAAACGCTGTAAGATGAAATGTTTCTAAAGATACCCGACTCCTTAGAGAAGTCGGGTATCTTGTTGTTCATTTCTCACTCAAAATTGTGTAAGCTTCATTAACTAAGTGCATTTTCTCTTGTGCTTGTTTTAGCAGTTGCGGCTGATTCACAAACAAATCGGGATGCCATTTCTTTACTAAAGTTCGATAAGCCTGCTTTACCTCAGCCTGAGAAGCATTTGCTTGCAATTCTAAAATGTTGTATGCGTGAGTAATCTTATCTGTTTGGGCTTGGTTGGGTGTTTTGTTGCTTTGAGTTGTATTTTGCTGTTTGTCAGTTTGAGAACCAGGCGATGTCTGACGACAAGCCTTAGGGCTACGCATCTCTGCTTTCATTCGCGCTATTTCCTCATTGAGTTCCCAATCACGAAATTTCGCCTCCAACTCTTCTGGACGGGGAGAGGGAGAAGCTTTTGGCGGTGGTGGAGAAACAAATTCTACCCTTGTCCCAGTATTCTTAGCAGTATTTTCATGTTGTTGCTTAATATCAGGATCTTTTTGTGAAAAAGTTTTAACTCTCTCTGGCTGTGGCGAATATTTTCTATTGATATTCGTGGATTTGGGTATTTTTTTATAAGGTTGATGATTTGAGAGGATTTTTACTTTTTCTAACTCTTGTAGCAACTGATTAAAACCGTTTTGTAACTGCTGCAAAATTTCATGCTTATTAGTAATCTCTAATGGTTCTTGACTGAGTTCAAAACAAATTATTTTTTCGGCTTTCTGCTCATATTCAGTCAAAATTGATAACCCTTGAGCGCTGAAGTGAGATAAATAATCTTCAATTGCAGTTATACAAAGTTTAGCAACTTCCTGATGATAAGAATCCTTTGCTAATTGTTCGTCTTGTTTTTGGATATTTTTATTTAACAAATAAGAAATACTCCCGACGACAGCAGCACCCACCGGGCCGCCTAACAACCAACCAATACCACTACCAACAGCGATGGAACCAGGTTCACTCAAATCATCAATATTGCTTGACTTTGAGGGTAGTATTACTTGTGGTTCGTTAGGAAAGGGAATTAATAAATCTTGCGGTCGTTCTTCGTGGAAAAATTCGTAAGCTTGATCAAGCCATTTCACCGCAGCCAATTGCAACTGAGTCAGGTCTTTTTTAAGAGTATTTGTTTGCCAAGATTTAAAGTTATTTTCTGCCAATGCAACTGCTGCCTCAGCTTGATATTTTGTAAGTAGCTTGGGTAATGCTAGCCAATATCGTAACTCTTCCACACTAATAGCAAAACCTTTATAAATTAAGTTGGCTGCTTTTTGTTTAATTTCAATTTTAGTATTTTGTTTATCATCAAAGGATTTTATTTCAATAGCAATATAGTCAATTTTAGCTTTTAATGAGAGTTGGATTTGAGAAGCGATCGCTAGCACTCTTGGCAAACGCACACTACCACGATTTGGTTGCAAAATTCCCACAATATTTTGCAAAGCTGTTTCAAAAGCTGCTAAACCGCTACTATTGGCAGCAGCAACATCGCCTTTTAATCTGGCTCTTAAGGCAGGTAAAGCATCGACGCGATATAAATTACTAAAACCTGGAGGTAATTCGGCTCGAAAGCTTTCCGCAACAAACACCAGGCGATTTTGGACTTGTTTTTGCTCGTCGGGTTCGAGTAAGTTAATAAAATTGGCAACAAATATAACTGTTTTAATACCGCGATCTAATAGCCAATCTCGTAAATTTTCCCGCTCACCCAAAGTCATTAACTTCCGTGCATCTAATAATTGGATAACTAAATCTGCACTTAATAGTTGCTCCCGGACTAAATTATCTTGTTCTTCTCTATCATTTGTTCCTGGTAAATCGAGTAATTCTACACCTGTTTCTAAGAAGGGATGCGGACAAAAAATTTCTACAGATGCTACATCTTTTCGCATCTCTCTATTACCATCAAGAATTGCAAATTCTTGTAAAACTTCTGTGCCACTGCGATAGATTTCTGTACCATCTACCAACATGATACGAGTTTGCACATCAGAGCCATACTTGACAGTAATCGCTGCGCCTGTGGTGGGAATTAAATCAATTGGTAAGGTACGATTCCCTAGCATGGCATTTAGTAAGGTAGATTTGCCATGATTAAAAGGGCCAAATACCGCAATCCGAAAGCTAGGATTAACTAAATGATTGCAAATAGTAATTATATCTTGATGCAGTTGCGATTTGCGTTCTAAATTCAGTAATGCCGATGCAGATTTGAGAGAATCTGCTAAATCCTTATAACCTTCATACTGTTGTTCCATAGTTCCTCGTTAGTTCCTCGTTCCCAGCTAGAAGCTGGGAATGCATATAGTTGAGGCTCCGCCTCACATTATTATGTTTATGCTATAGCAATCCTAAATGAGTCGTGAAAATCTCCGATTCCTCTTTCTGCGCTACGGGCAGTTTGCTCAAGTCGGGAAACCCGCCCATGCAACTGCCCTCCTCTGTGCCTCTACGGTTAATTTATTTTTACAAACGATTTAGGACTGCTATAGGCATAATTAAATATACAATAAAATTCTAGTTCCTAGTGAGCGAATCATCGCTCATAGCAAAGTTTATCAGGACTAAAACCCTTACTACAAACTTTAATTTATTTACGTTTAGCTATTTATGGTTATGGGAGGCAGAGCCTCCCAGTAGGCATTCCCAGCTTCTAGCTGGGAACGAGAGTAATGAGATATATTAGCTATAGAAAGCTAATAAGTTGCTATAAGCTGCCTCAATTTTTTGCAACTGAGCTATTACATTTTCCTGTAAATCTTTTAAACGTTTGAACTCACTCTCACGGTTTATCTCGCGGGTTTTTTTCTGCTTGACTAGATTATCCAATTCAGATTTGCGAGATACAATATCATCGCTAATCCGCTTACTCACTTCTCTTTCGTAAGAGTCAAAACACTCTTTTACGGCATTGTATACAACTTGAGATTGCTCATGTGCCACTTGGGGTAGGTGTTTAACTAACTCCTTTTTAGCCGTTTTAACTAACTCTTTACGCGCTTGATCTGCTTGCAAAAATCCTACTCCCAAACCTAGCAGCGCAAACCCGATGGGACCAAGAAAAATACCTGTCACTGCGGTAATTATCCCACCAACGCCAATAACAGTGAAGTAGTTTAACAAGATATTTTTCCAATCAAATCCAGCCCCGGCTAGTGCGAAACCAGCAAGATTTCCGTTAGATAGTGATAACAATCCCATTGCCCATTTTGCCCAGCCAGGAGAGTTATCATCTTCAGTAGTAGTGGTATTTACTTTAACGTTTTGTCCAGTGAGCTTTTCTGTAATTTGATCTGTGACTTGACTGTATGATGCGCCATATTGTGCAGCACTACGAGAAAGTTCTCTAAAAGCTGCATTAATATCTTTTTCAGCAGTTAATGTCCAAGCAGCAGATTTATCAGTGATATATTGCTCAAAGGCTTTTTGCAGTGCGGTGTTAAATGCTTCTCGTTTACCACTACTGAGAAAATCAAACAGGTTTAATTCTGGCTGATAGCGTAAAAAATCGGTTTCAAAGGTATTACCTAAGTTTAAAACGTAGCTACGAAAAGATTCCGAAATTGTTCTTGCTTGAGTGTCTCTTGTATTGATAATTTCTTTTTGGAATTCATCTCGAATACCTGTGAGTTTGTTAAACTCAGGTTCTACTGAATCGATCCGTTTTTTCAATTCATTTACATCTTGGTCAAGTAATGGTAAGCGTCTAGCAACTGCTTCGCGGGTATGATTGCAGGCAAGTCTTGCTAAGGTTCTGACTTGACGGAGTTCTGCGATCGCCCGTTCTCTGGTAAGAAAAGTATTAAGCGAATCCATAAACTTCGGAAAGCCAGTCCCCTCTAAATCAGCTTGGGGATTTTTCAACCGTCGTCTGAGTGCTTGAATTGACGAAAGCTCAAATACGCGTTCGTCATAAATATTCTGACCTTCTACAGTACAATATTCTGCTAAATTCGCGTTAAATACCTGCCGCAATCTCTCCTCAGATTCTTTTAACTCCTCTACATCATCAGGATCAATCAATGATTCCCGCACCTGATCCCAAGCATTAACTAAAAAGAAAACCGTCAATCCTCTACCTTTGATATAATTTTCTAGGTAGCGACGCTCACCCAAAGTACAAGGTTGAGAAGCTCTCATTACAAATAGAATTGCATGGCAGTTATTTACATAACCCAAAGATAATTCGTTTCGCGCTTCTGTATCATTCAATCCTGGACTATCGACAATTTCAATTCCCTTTTCTAATAGCGTTAAGGGATACTCAACTACTGCATAATCAACATCTGGAAATGCTTGTTTTTTCTCCTGCTCTATTTTTTTAGCCTCAGTTGGATCAATGGTATATTTATATTTAAAGTTCTGAAAATCTAGCTGTTGCGGACTTTTTCCATCATTAAAATGAATGGTGACTTTCTTTTCTGGTCCATAGCGTAAAACTGTTAACACTGCGGTACAAGGGTTAACATCGCTCGGTAGTAATTTTTCTCCAATTAAGGCGTTAAGAAAGGTGCTTTTTCCCCGTTTCATATCGCCCAAAACTAAAAGGCGAAATACACCTTGACGGAGGTTTTTACTAGCTACTGTAATATCTTCAATATCTCGCTCTAAACTGAGTTTTCCTGATGAAGAGTCTCCAGCCAACTCAGCTTTATTAATTATTTCAGCCAGTTTACTCAAACACACAGAAATCTCAGAGCGCACTTGAGCAACACGCTCTAAATCTTGGATAAATCTGTCAGTTGTTACCTGCTCAATCATCATAGTTACACCTTTATTAAAGATTGCTTTTTTTAGATTCAAAAAATAATTTTTAAGACACCCACCCCAGCGCTGCAACAACAATAAACCCAGCCACCAGTGAGACTATTTTCACTGCAACCAGCCCTACCACACCAAGAGCAAACAGCTTCCCACCGAAAATCACTTTTTTTATCCAAGGTTCCTGGGAATTTTCTGGCTGATGCTTCACAGTTTCATCCAAAGCTGTATCGGGAGCATACATTTTAGCTTCCATTTCCTGGAGCCGCAAATCAACTTCTCGTTGTATACGTTGCCGGTGTTCAAGTTCTTTTTGGCGATGCCTACGGCGGGCTACGCCTACGCTTTCAGATGTCATCGGTATCCACCCCATCTAAGACAATGAAATGATATCAGCGTTTACTCATCAATCATGCTGTATAGTAACTCACCGAAATATTTTCAATCCCCAGTAAAATTACTATTTTAATTTTCATTGTCTGGTAAACTTAAGCTAGAGTTAGATCCCCCAAAATGCACTTGCTTTCCGGAAATTTGTGGCAAAAACGAATATTACCGGATCACTAAAAATTAGTATTACCTGGGTTTGTTTTGAATATGAGTAAAGTTGGGTAGTGTTAAAATAATATTTGTGAATGTGAATAGCTATTACACACAGAGGCGATCGCTCCTCACCAAGCTTCGTTCTATATTTGAGTAAGATGTAGTAGCAATTTTGAACAACAAACCGCTACACTGCTACGTACTTGCTTTGAAAATAGAAATAGGCGATGCCTTCTCTGTATTCGCGTAACGTGTCGCAGACAGAGGCTTCTCCAACGAGACGCTAGGCGTAGCTTGCTTGTATTGTAGGGGTACGCTAACGGCAACCCCGAAGGTGTATGCATCACATTTAGGTAAATAAGCTGTAAATCATGCCACTGCTATAAGCCAAAATTTTTATAGATACTCACACAGGTACAGTCAAAATGGATATTAAAAATGGCTTCGTCGGCGCTGTTGGCAATACACCTCTGATTCGCTTAAACAGCTTCAGCGAAGAAACAGGATGTGAAATCCTTGGTAAAGCAGAATTCCTCAATCCTGGCGGTTCCCTCAAAGACCGCGCCGCACTTTACATCATCCAAGACGCAGAAGAGAAAGGTCTACTCAAACCCGGTGGCACCGTTGTAGAAGGAACTGCTGGTAATACTGGCATTGGACTAGCACATATTTGCAACGCCAAAGGCTACAAATGCCTAATTATTATTCCCGATACTCAGTCACAAGAAAAAATAGACGCACTGACAGCACTCGGAGCAGAAGTCCGTCCCATCCCCGCTGTACCCTACAAAGACCCGAACAACTACGTCAAGCTATCTGGCAGAGTCGCTGCTGAGTTAGAAAATGCTATTTGGGCGAATCAGTTTGATAACTTAGCCAACCGCCGCGCCCACTACGAAACCACAGGCCCGGAAATTTGGGCGCAGACAGATGGTAAAATAGATGCATGGACAACTGCAACTGGTACTGGCGGTACTTTTGCTGGTGTGGCATTGTACTTGAAACAACAAAATCCAGCAATTAAATGCGTTGTTGCCGATCCGCTGGGTAGTGGACTTTATAGCTATATTAAAACAGGCGAAATTAACATAGAAGGAAATTCCATCACCGAAGGCATCGGTAATGGTCGTGTCACAGCCAATATGGAAGGCGCACCTGCTGATGATGCTATCCAAATCGATGACAAAGAAGCTTTGCGAGTAGTTTACCAACTGCTGAGGAAAGATGGGCTGTTAATGGGCGGTTCAACAGGTATTAATGTTGGTGCAGCTGTTGTTTTAGCGAAGCAGTTGGGGCCAGGACATACCATTGTCACCATCCTATGTGATAGTGGTTCCCGGTATCAGTCGCGGATATTCAACCCGGAATGGCTAGCCTCAAAAGGACTTTCAATAGATTAGTTATGGGGCATTGGGCATAAGAGGCAGAGGGGCAGGGCGCAGGGGGCAAGGGGGAGAATTAAAATTACCTCTTTCGCATCTGCTTCCTGCTCCCTGGTTACTGAGCGCAGTCGTAAAGCCTGCGGCATAGCTACGCTTAGGGCGCAGCCTCTCGTAGAGAAGTATGCTCCCCTGCTTCTTTCCTACTCCCTTTCTCCTCCTCTGTATCCTCTGCGTTTGGAGCGGTTCGTTAAAAAATGTCAAACATAAGTCAACCATCAAACTTCCCGATAATAGACCAACCCTCTTCTGCTAAATGTGTACAGGTTTGTCAAAATCGCACCTGCAAAAAGCAAGGTGCCCTCAAGGTTTTAGCAGCTTTTATGGCTTTGCCAATCCCTGGTGTAACGGTAACGGCTAGTAGCTGTTTGGGACAATGTGGCAATGGGCCGATGGTGCTGATATTACCGGATATGGTCTGGTATAGCGGCGTTCAACCCGATGAAGTATCTCTACTGATAGAAAATCATTTGCTAGGTGGTCAAAGAGTCGAACAGATGCTCTATTATCGGTTTCATCCCCAGAAATCAAATTAATTAACTAATATCAAGGTCTGTAATCTTGTTGACTGAAGTGAGGCATCCAATGAATATCCAGCAGCTGCGTCAATCCTTAAAACAAAAGTGGCTGATTTACTACGAGCAAAATATTCCCTGGCTGGTCAAAATCCGAATTTGGGGGACTTACGATGGTCTGCGGCGTCCTTTGTCCGGTTTTATTTTGGCAACATTGTCTGTTTTGGAACCCCAGTTTGATGAAATACTTTCTTTTATGCTGGATCTGAATAACGATCCAGATAAAATAGTCGCTGCTTTAGGTCTTAACTTCAATCCTGATCAAGAGTTACGTTTAATAAAATCAGAACATTCTATGGCTACCAGCCAAGTTGAAAGCAAATTGCCACATGAGAAGCATTCTGAGGATCAACATCTGTCATCGGTTGTAACTGCCAGCCAGATTGCGCCTCATTCTCCTGCCAAGACTCTAGACTTCAACTTGCCACGTGCCGATCAACTTGTGCCATCATTTACAGCTACCACTGAGGTAGTTCACACACACAAACCTGAGTTGATAGCTGCATTTGCTACTAAAATTGCTCCTGATACTCCAGTAAAAACGCCATCCTCCAGTTTCATAAACGAATATCAACCACCGCGATCGCACTCTGGTAAGTTATCTTCAGAAGCATCGCTGACAATGACCAGTGAGGTTAACAGCAAAGTCAAAACTATGTCATCTGTGGCATTAGCTACCGAGGTTAAGAGCAACGACAAAACAGTGCGTAGCAGCAAAGCAGCTTGTAGTCAGACATCGCCCAAGGGGTGGCTCCCTGTAGGTGCATTGCTGGCAACTACCATTGAGATTTGTAGTAACCGCAAACCAGTGCGTAGCAGCAAAGCAGCTTGTCGTCAGACATCGCCCAAGGGGCGGCCCCCTTCAGGAGCATCGCTAGCAATTACTACCGAGGTTAAGAGCAACGGCAAACATCCGAATATCCAACCACAACACGTTCAAAGCAAAGTTAATTTAATACCAACTAGTAATGCCCGTAGTCTAGCTTCTTGGGTAGATGAATTCTGTTACGGCGCTCGGGATAAAGAGAAAGATATTTTGATTTGAATTGCTTATGGGTATTCCTGAGAAACAAACGGGATTTCTACTACTTCACCTTCAATTTCTCCCACTTGGACTTTCAAGCCTACGCCACCAGCTTTAGTGCGAATGTAACCTAGTCCAAAATAACCATCAGCAGTTTCTGTGTAACTGGTAAGTTTGCCGACCTTTTCATCTCCAACTGCGATCGCACTTCCAACTGATGCCGGGGCACTGAGGCGGATACCTAAAAGGTGTTGTTTTACACCTTTGTATGTGTTTAACCGAGCGATGGTTTCTTGCCCAATATAGCAACCTTTATTAAAAGAAATTGTTTGCCACAAACCAACCTCCAGAGGATTGTAATCATCTGTGAGTTCAGCATCTGGGGCGGGGCGGCCTTGTAAGATTCGCAAGGCATCCCAAGCGCGATCGCTCATCTCTACCGCCCCAGCTTCTAACAATTTGTTCCACACCGAAGATTTATCAGTATAGGGGAAAGTTAAGGTGTATCCGGGAGCCGCTAACCCACTACCCACAGCAATCCGCACTCCCTCAGCGGAAGCAATTGTGTATACTTTGTGACTACCGTTAGGTTGCCCGATGAGTTCCCCAATACCCAACTTTTCTAAAACAGCGTCGCTTCCTGGGCCAATCAGGCTGAAGGTATTGGTGTATTGTGTGATATCAGATAATTCCACCTTATCGGCAAAGAAAATATATTTATCTAGCCATTCCATGAGAAACTGGCGGCGATTGGGTGAAACCAGCAGGATTACTGCATCTTCTCTAACGTAGGCGGTTGCTAAATCAATTGTCCTAGCTGTGGAAGTGATAAAAACCGTATCACAACCTTGTCCTGGCTTAAGTATTTGGAAATTGTTAGTACTTTGGTTGTGTAAGAAATTGAGGCGATCATCGCCAGACACTTTGATGCGTCCCCAGCCAGAGCGATCGCATATAGCAACCCCAACTCTGGCGGCTTGGATGGCTGCTGCGTCTTTACTGTCGATTGTAGATGTTGGCATGGTGATCAGAAGTTGCCCTGTTTCAATGTTGTCGCACTGAAAATCTTAGCAAATAAGCGTTTGCGGCTTCAATGCACCTCCGGTTTTCTTCTAGCGTATAATCAAATACAAAAGAAAGTGCCGAACAATAAAAACTTATTAAACAAACTTTTGCTGCAAGTGTATGGCAGGAAAGTAACTAGTTTGTGGCACAGTGCTTGGAGATTGATATTGCTAGCCAGGGCGAAACTGAAACTGAGTCTGTAATAGAAGCGCAAGTCGATAATTTATAAGTTTGGATAATTTCAAAAACGAGAAAGCCTAGCCGTAAAGATGGCTAGGCTTTTATTTAGAGAAATTTCCAAACTGCTTACTAGGTTTCAACCAGTTTTGTTAGGACTCCAGCTAAGTCACCATCTTTAGTTTGTCCTATGATGTAAGCGTCAATATTTATTTTTCCAACCCGATAAACGCTGATGTCACTAAGATTATCTTTAAGTGTCTGGACAAGTGTTTGAAATTTTTGAACATCTTTTTTCTGTAATTCATTGTGCCACTCTTGCTCAAAAGCACAATTACGAAAGAGATAGTCCAAATCTACTACTTCTATTGGCAGGTTTTGAGAACCTGTTAACTGTAATATTTTCTCCTGTGTTGCAGGTGCAGCACCTTCCCACTGAACAACCTCGAAAGGGTAATCCGACTCGCTCATCATTAACAAGCCAGTACTAGCTTCCTTCAGTTTTTCAACAATCTCGCCGCTCATAGTTATCAGTTTTTAGCAACGCTCATACTGTATCATTCAGCTAGCAGCAAGGTGGGAAGCTGAAAGAGATACTATTGTATTTCCAGTGCAAGGAAGCAACGCCGGAGCGATCGCTTCCATCGGGCGGGTAGGTCGGGAGCAAAGTTCAGTTTCCTTTACTGCGATCGCTTCGCTGACCCTGTATCAAGACTGATCGCCTGACTCATTCTTCACTGTTCAATAGCTTTCAAATCTGTAGCCCTTATCCTGCACAGCTTAGAGCTTTTATTAGTCCCATTCCGGCATTAATAAAAGACCTTAACCCCGTCATCAGGGGATAGACTTCTTACTTTTCAAACTCCGACGCTCAAACAGTGGGAAATCTAGCAAAACAAGACCACCTCACATACTTGAAACTTCGATAATGAGCAAATTACGACTTTTCATTTTCGCCGCTTTGGCATAGGACGCATCGCTTCACGTCCCAACATAAACATCCCCGTAACACCCAAACTGACAAACCAAACATATTCATACCAATATCGCTGAATCTGTTCAACCGTTCTGAGTTCTGGACGCAAGGTGTTTAAGTACAGCAGCAGCACTAATATCATCAGCGCCCCAAAACCAACAAAGCTTAAGCCAACATGAATTCGTGCAGGTCGCAGTTCAAAATCACTAATACTATCTAGGTCAATTTCTGCCAGTTCCTTAAAGGAGTCATCTGCCAAAGATGAGGTTGCTTGGAATCTATTGCTTAGTTTTGGTGGCAAAATCGGCGACAGTGTTGCTACGGTTGGGCGACGTAGCAAAGCCTCAGTATCTCGCAACAATTCCAATGGCTTACGGGTAGTAGTTGGTTGAGCAAACTCTATGTTATCTGTGGGAGTTGGGGCATTGGCTTTGCTTTCAAAATCCATAGTACGCTTTGGAAGAACCAGGATATACATAGCCTAGCGAATCATAAGACAAATGCGTCAAAATAATTATAAATTATGAATTTACTCGTCCATCTCTTTTAATGTAGCTAATGCTGACGGAGATAAGCGACTCAGATAGCGGAATATCCAGTATTTAAAGATAGTGTTTAAAATCACTGGAAATGTAGCAATAAAGAAAAATATTACATTTCTACTGGCTGGCAAACCTAAATGTTCTGCCGATCCTTCAAGAAGAACCTCCCACCCATCTGGTGAGTGAAATCCTACAAATATATCTGTAAACAAAATAATTAAAAAAGCTTTAGCGCTATCGCTGAGACCATAGACAATGGTATCCATAAAAGACTTCACAATCAGAATTTCTCTTTTGCTGAAAGCGATGATTATACTAAAAGAAATTAGTGATATAAAATCTGCAAAAACATTACTAATGGCGCTATTACTTTGAATATGAGATTTTTCAGCTATTTCGATTGCTTTGTCTTTGATTTTGTCTGTTATTACCTCTGAAGAAAGTGGTGGCGCTTGATTGAGTAAATGTTCAAATTTCAATGCTTGCTCAAAATTATGTAATTCATGAAGAGCTTCTTTCTGTATATCATAATTGAGGAAAGTTTGAATTTGATCTCCTCTAATCTTTTCTAATAGGGGAACTACTAAGAATTGCTTAGAAAAATGCTGAGTTAAAAACGGTACAATAATTAGAATTAATAAAAATCTCAGAGCAGTTTTTGTCCGATTTCGAGAACTTCGGTAACTTCTAATAAATTCTTCTTCTGCCTGTGGGGAGAATCCTGCTTTAATTCTGTTAACTGTTTTGCCAAAAGACCTTGGAATTGCCCCAGTTTTTTGAGATGGAAGTAGAGCTTGAATATTATTGATATTAGATGAGTCTAGCTGTTTGTTGATTTCGCCCTGGTTAACTTGTAGTGGTTGAGAAGTTGATTTTAACTCGCTATTGCTAATTAGTTCATCTTTGATAGCGTACTTTTCTACAATTTCATCAATAACCTTTAACTTTTCTAATAAAACAGAATTAGAGATATTGACAATTCCCCGACTAAGCCGGAACTCTGCCAGCCTGATTTTGATAATAGTTAAATTCTTATCAAGGTATCCTTGCCAGTAAGACATCACATTTTCAGTATAATTGACTGATTCTGATGATATTTTTTTGTTGCCAAAATGTTCGCTCTCGATATTTTTAATTCTCTGAGCTGCTTGTTGAGCTTCTAAGAGCGCCCTTTCTGGTGTATCTAAAAACCAATACTGAAGCGATCGCAAATATTCTTTGAGATTTTGGCGAAGTAAATTTGCTGTCTTGGTGAATGAATTTTTCATGATATATATGACTATTTATATAATCTGTATTATAGTTATACAAGCATCACAAATGGGTAATATCTAGTTTAAAAGATTATTAACTATTACCCCAGACATATAAGATAAATCTACTATTTTGAGTGTACACCTATTAGAGGATTAGGTACAGGTAAGGGGTGATTTTCTCTGATTTTAAATCGACCCGTATCGGCATCGTCAGCAAAGACTTCTCCACTCTCAATTTCATAAATCCAGACGTGAAGGGTAAGTTGACCTCTGTAGAGTCTAGAGCAAATGAGTATGTAGATGATGTGTCAATAATGTGACCCTGATGAGAATTAGACTTTACAGTTTGATATAGGAGGCTTTGTAGCGACTCACCCTGTTAAGATTTTTTAGGCTTATTTAGAAAAATTCTCAAAGAACTAAAATAGATATATCTTGAGTAAGTTTTAGTAAGTTTGTCTAACAAGTATAACTTGAGCATTTTGATGGTAAATAAAATATCCTTATCATGTCCTTTGTTAAAAATTCGCCATATGATTATCTGATGCTATATCGGTGCAAAATAAAAGTTGGTGACTACAGCAAGCAAAAAATCTGAACCCAGAATCTATTGGCAATATGAAACTCAGTCTGTGCATGATTGTGAAAAACGAATCAGCAACACTAGCTAAATGCCTGAACAGTGTCAGAAAAGTGGTGGATGAAATGGTAGTCTTGGATACAGGTTCAATTGATCGCACTCCCAATATTGCCCAACAACTCGGTGCAAAAGTCTATCATTTTAAATGGTGTAATGACTTCAGTGCTGCGCGTAATGCAGCTCTAAAATATGTCACTGGTGATTGGATTCTGGTATTAGATGCTGATGAAACTCTCACACCAGCAATTTTACCGCAATTGCGGGAGGCGATCGCAAGAGATGAATACCTGCTCCTCAACCTCCTCCGCCATGAAGTTGGTGCAGAACAATCTCCCTATTCTCTGGTTTCCAGGCTGTTCCGCAATCATCCAGATATTCGTTTTGACCGTCCTTATCATGCCTTAGTAGATGATAGTGTGTCAGCAATTTTAACCAAAGAACCCCATTGGCAAGTAGGTTATTTACCAGGAGTAGCACTTTTACACGTAGGATATCAAAAAAGTGCGATCGCTCAAAATAACAAATATGCCAAAGCAGCTACGGCGATGGAAGGGTTTCTCGCGACTCATCCTGATGACCCTTATGTTTGCAGTAAATTAGGGGCATTGTATGTGCAAACTGGGAAAATTTCCCCAGGTATGGAGTTGCTTAGACGAGGAATCACCACTGCTGAAGAAAACTACGATATTTTATATGAACTCCACTATCATTTAGGCATTGCCTACAGTCGGTTGCAAAAATCTCCACAGGCTATTTATCACTATAAAGCTGCAATCAAATTGCCAATTTACCCCATGCTCAAATTAGGAGCATACAACAACTTGGGTAACTTACTCAAAGCAGCAGGTGATTTCGATGGTGCGAAAACTGCTTACGCCACAACTTTGAAAATTGACCCAACTTTTGTTGTTGGACATTATAATTTAGCGATGATATTTAAGGCTTTGGGTTTATTGACAGATGCGATCGCATATTATCAAAATGCAATCGAGTTAAATCCCAACTATGCCGAAGCGTATCAAAATTTAGGGGTAGTGTTGCTCAAAGTTGGCAATCATCAAGATAGTTTAACAGCTTTTAGAAAAGCGATCGCCCTTCATGAAAGGCATAATCCCGAAGAGGCGAAGAGATTACGCCAGGGGTTGCGGGAGATGGAGTTGATGTAGATGTCAGGGTCATCGGGCAATCACTGAGAAAAAGCAGTTCTGAAATTAGTCGCAACATATATTCGCAACAGATGATCTATCTTCATCTCTGTTACCAAATTTTGTTTGCACTGTGGTGCGGTTGTTTGTGTGAATGCGGGGAACTTGAAAAACTTTAAGCTGGGAACACAAAACATGAGATTTGGAACGCCAAAATTCAGATTGGGGTATAGTCTCAAGACTTACCTCCCCTAGTTTTCCCCGATTGTTATCTAATCTAAAAATATTAACCTAAAAGTTGAAAT
Source organism: Nostoc sp. (assembly GCF_036917395.1). GTDB lineage: Bacteria > Cyanobacteriota > Cyanobacteriia > Cyanobacteriales > Nostocaceae > Nostoc. The sequence goes on along the minus strand of NZ_JBALDI010000006.1, from coordinate 7,856 downwards.
CAAAACTTTTGGCGACATCGAACTTTTCAAGATTTTATGAATGAAGATACAAAGTTCTCTCGTATATTTGGTTCAATATTCGGCGGTGTTGGTAGCATAATTGCCGTCACGGGCATAATTATTGGACTGAATACTCGTTCCTTTGTCACCTCGGCAATACCTGCACAAGGGACAATAATCGATTTGGTGCAACGTTCATCAACTGATAGTAAGGGCAGTTCTTCTTATGTCTACTATCCAGTGGTGAAATTTACTGCCCGTTCTGGTGAATCAACGGTTTTTGAAGCGGATACAGGCAGCAACCCACCAGAATTTACTAAAGGTCAGCAAGTAGAAATATTATACAGTCCTCAAAAGCCAGATTCTGCCAGGATCAACTCTTAGCTAAGTTTATGGTTTTTACCTATTATGTTTACCAGTTTAGGATCAATTTTTGCCTTGGTTGGAGGAATTGTACTAGTCAGGTCGTTTCCACGTTTGATGAGTTCTAAATAAAAGTATGCTGTAGAATGTGTAGAATTCGTTTGGTTTAAGTGTTGAGGGACGGTGACGTTCAGTCATGGGAAAATCCGCAGTTATGATATTGAAATTATTTTTATTCGTTTTATTGGAACGCATCACTTGAGGTTTGGAACTCGAAACTTCAGGCTTTGAACTCGGAACTTCAACAGGACTTACGCAAAATCATGATAAAACGAACCGCAAAGGACGCATTCGCGCAGCGTCTCCAAGAGTTGGACACAAAGGAATAAGAGTTTCAGAGAGTTATTGCGTAAGTCCTGTTCAAGCTTGGAACTCGGAACTTCAAGCTTGGAACTCGGAACTTCAAGTTTGGAACTCGGCACTTCAAGCTTGGAACTCGGAACTTCAACCTCGGAACTCGGAACTTCAACCTCGGAACTCGGCACTTCAACCTCGGAACTCGGAACTTCAACCTCGGAACTCAGAACTTCAACCTCGGAACTCGGAACTTCAACCTCGGAACTCGAAACTTCAACCTTGGAACTCGAAACTTCAGGTTTGAAAATGAACTCCACCCGTTCTGAGTCGAAAAGGTGGAGTTAATAAGTTGGAGAGTTGGTAAATTGTCCTCACAAATGACAACTAACTAAATACGCGACTTGACAAATTTCTCTAATCTATCCATTCCCTTTTCAATCGTCGCCATATCTGTGGCGTAGGAAAGGCGAATATTGTCATCAGCACCAAAAGCAATTCCAGGAATGACTGCAACTTGATGTTTTTCCAACAAAGCGTCACAAAATTCTAGGGATTTTAGACCGGTTTTGCTGATATCAGGGAACAGATAAAAAGCGCCATCTGGTTTTGCAGTACTCAATCCCGGAATGGCGTTGAGTCTGTCTAACATTACCTGTCGCCGTTTAGCGAAGGCTTGGCGCATTTCTTCGACACAATCTTGATGACTTTCCAAAGCTGCGATCGCACCATATTGGGCAAAGGTACACACGTTAGATGTACTATGCCCTTGGATGGTACTCGCTGCTTTAATAATCTCCACTGGCCCCGCTAAATAGCCGATACGCCACCCAGTCATGGAATAAGCCTTCGCAAACCCATTACTGATCAAAGTCCGGTCAAAAATTTCCTTCCCTAGAGAACCGATGCTAATATGTTCTGCACCGTCGTAGAGAATTTTTTCGTAAATCTCATCAGAGACGACAAAGATATCTGCATCAACTACTACCTTCGCCAGTGCTTTGATTTCATCTGGCGTGTAAACCATCCCTGTAGGATTAGATGGGGAGTTGAGGATAAATAACTTCGTCTTTGGCGTGATTGCTTTACGGAGTTGTTCGGGAGTAATTTTATAATCGGTCGTGGCATCTGTAGAGACAATCACCGGGACTCCACCGACTAAAGTCACCATTTCGGGATAACTTAGCCAGTAGGGCGCAGGGATAATTACCTCATCACCTGGATCTATTAGCGCCACTATTAAGTTGTAAAGAGAATGCTTACCGCCATTGGTGACGATCACATTCTCTGACTTGTAATCAAGACCGTTATCAATTTTAAGCTTGTGGGCGATCGCTTCCCTTAACTTTGGTTCTCCAGCTGCTGCACCGTATTTGGTTTTGCCTTCATCCAAAGCTTTGACTGCTGCGGCTTTAATATGCGCTGGGGTATCAAAATCTGGTTCTCCGGCGCTAAAACTACAAACATCTATTCCTTCTACCTTCAGTGCCTTAGCCTTGGCTGCGATCGCTAAGGTTAATGAAGGTGTTACCTGACTTACTCTTGCTGCCAGCTTCATTCTTACTATTTTTGGCAAATCTTTCACTTATCTAAGGATATCCCAGAATCCCTACCAAGATTTGCTTTTTCTGAATTCGTTGGGGATTGGGAACTGGGGAAAAATTCCTGACCTTTGATTCTTGATCCTTGACTCTTAAGAATGTATTTTGTATAACTTGAGTTTTAGGGAAAACTAACTGTTTATATGCAGATTAAGAAACTTTTGATTGCATCTTCTCTGTTAATTACTGGTCTTTTTATACCTAATGCTGCCATTGCTCAAAATCGCGGTACTCCGGGTCAATTTGATTTTTATGTACTGACACTCTCTTGGTCACCAGATTATTGTGCGACAAATGGTACCCGTGACCCGCAGCAGTGTGGTTCTGGAAAGAAACTTGGTTTTGTACTACATGGTTTGTGGCCACAGTACCAAAGTGGTTATCCTGCTAATTGTTCCACGCAAAAATTACCGTCGGAAGTAAAGCGACGGTTTGCCAATTTGTTTCCTAGCCCTAAACTTCTCGATCATGAATGGGAAAAACATGGTACTTGTTCCGGGAAAACTCCTGCCCAATACTTGGCATTTAGTAAAAAGTTAAAAGATGCGATCGCTATTCCCGCAGCTTATAATCGTCCTAATAAACCCTTGCGTACCACAATTACAAATTTTAAAAATTCATTTGTGAGTGCTAATAATCAAATTACTGCTGATGGTGTAGCACCTTTTTGTTCTGGTTCGGGAAGATTTTTGCAAGAAGTCTTCTTTTGTTATTCCAAAAACGGTGAAGCTGGTATTTGTAGCGCGGAGATTTTGAAGCGATCGCAAAAAAGTTGTGGTCAACCAGATTTTCTATTGAGAAACGTTAGATAAAAATGGGGAGTGGGGAATAGGGAATAGGGAATGGGGGATTGGGCATTAGTTATTTTTTCTTGCTCCCTCATCTCCCCACTCCCCACTTCCTAAGCTATTGTCACATCTGGCGATAAGTAAACATCCTGAATCGTATGAAACAGTTTTACACCTTCCTCAAAGGGACGTTGGAAGGTTTTTCGCCCAGAAATTAATCCTGAACCACCAGCGCGTTTGTTAATTACAGCAGTGCGAATGGCTTCGGCGAAGTCATTTTTACCAGTCGCGCCACCAGAATTAATCAACCCTACACGCCCAGAGTAACAATTCAGTACTTGGTAACGAGTTAAATCAATTGGATGGTCAGTTGTCAGTTCTGTGTAAACCCGCTCATCGGTTTTGCCGTAACTCTTACCAGTAGCTTTGGCAACAGCACCGTAACCATTGTTATTTTCGGGTAACTTTTGTTTGATGATGTCGGCTTCAATCGTCACACCCAAATGATTCGCTTGTCCGGTGAGGTCAGCCGCAACGTGGTAATCTTTATCTTGTTTAAAAGCGTTATTCCGCAGATAGCACCAGAGAATTGTCGCCAAACCCAGTTCATGGGCGCGTTTAAAAGCTTTGCTGATTTCTTGGATTTGTCTGGTAGACTGGTCTGAACCAAAGTAAATTGTCGCACCTACGGCGGTGGCCCCTAAATTCCAAGCTTGTTCCACATCAGCAAACAATACCTGGTCAAATTGATTGGGGAAAGTCAGCAATTCGTTGTGATTGATTTTGGCAATAAAGGGAATTTTGTGGGCATATTTGCGCGAAACAATCCCTAATGTCCCCAAAGTAGTAGCAACCGCATTGCAATCTGCGGCGATCGCTAATTTGATAATATTTTCTGGGTCAAAGTAAATCGGATTGGGCGCAAAAGACGCACCTGCTGAGTGTTCAATCCCTTGGTCTACCGGTAGAATAGACAGATATCCTGTGTTTGCAAGACGACCAGTAGAATAAAGTAACTGGAGATTACGCAATACTTGAGGGTTGCGATCGCTGTTAAGCCAGATTCGATCTATAAAGTCTGGCCCTGGCAAATGTATTAAATCCTGAGAAACTTTTGCTTTGTAGGTAAGCAGGTCTTCAGCCTCTTTACCTAGCAATGACTCGATAGAATTAGCCTCTCTGAGCGTTGTAGTCATAGCGCTTTCCTGAATAATTTAGCAAATGACCTTTGCCTTTAAGATAGCATTTTTAATATTGCTAACCTGGTTGTACAGCTATCTTCTCGTCATTGTGCTAATAATCGTTGAAAGAACAAATAAAATTCTATGAGTAAGTTTCAAATCGATATCGATTTCAGCAAAACTGATTTAGCTTCCCTTGAGACAGAAGAAGATTTTCAAACAGAGGCAAAAACATTACTACCAAAGGTACTGGTAAAACTAGGTGAAAGTGTAGGTGAAAAGACCTGGGAAGAATTACAGCAAAAGCTGCAAGGCGCTGGAGGTAAACTCAAATCTTCTCCAAGTGAGAAACGCAGGTTTATTCAAGAAACAGGAAGAACTTATCAACGAAATGCCAGTAACAGAGAAAAACAAGAACTCGAAGACTATATAGTAGAGCAATTACGCCAGCACAAGCAGTAAATATCTCCCTAAGTCTGATGTTCGTGTATTTTAACTTCTATTTTTAGCAGTAGTTTTGGTAGGGTGCATTACGCCAAAGGCTAACGCACCACTTTACCTAACTTCTAGTATTCAATCCGTTCGCGGCGATTCCCAAGCAGATTATATAAAGCGTCGCTTTGGTAAATAAAAACTCTAGGCAATGAATAGTTTAGCTTAGATGAGTGTTTGAACTCCGTCAACGAGTCTTTGATACTCGTGAATGAGTGTTTGAACTCCGTCAACGAGTCTTTGATACTCGTGAACAAGTGTTTGAACTCCGTCAACGAGTCTTTGAACTCCGTTAACGAGTCTTTGATACTCGTGAATGAGTCTTTGATACTCGTGAATGAGTGTTTGAACTCCGTCAACGAGTCTTTGATACTCGTGAATGAGTGTTTGAACTCCGTCAACGAGTCTTTGATACTCGTGAACGAGTGTTTGAACTCCGTTAACGAGTCTTTGAGATTATGTCCGGCTGAATATTTGTCATTACGAGCAAAGCAAAGCGATTGCAACATCCTTGGAATTGCTTCGCTTCTCTACGAGACGCTTTGCGATCGCTCCCAATGACATATCATAAGTTAATTTACCGGACATGATTCAAACAAACCAGCGGCGAATCAACTCCACCTGGAAGCGATAGCCGTCGTCAACTTCCTCAATTAACTCCCGTTGCAACAGCAAGCTGAAAGTAATATTAGCATCGGAGAACTGTTGCAATAAAGTTTGACGACTAACTCTAGCCCCTTCCCCTTGAGCAGCGATAAAACGTAGAATAGCTTGTCCGGTGGCGTCTACTTGATTATTTTGAATATCAGCAAAGAAAAAGCTCCCACTTTGCAAAGCTTCTGGTATCGCGGCTTCCACATCCCCTAAAGTTGCCAATCGCCGCATAGAGGGGTCTTGTTCGTTTTTAAGGACAATAATTTCTGCACATAATAGTTGTACTAAGAATGGGTGACAACGGGTGAGTTGTAGCACTCGCTCAACGGCGTTGGGTTCATAGCGGAGGGTAAAATCTTTGACGGGACATTCAATTAATTGTCGTGCTTCCACTTCTTTGAGGTAGGAGATATGCACAACTTGGACATTAATCAGATAACTAGCCCAGCGCTGATATTCTTCGATAGTATGGGAGCCAGCCAGCAACACCTTGAAGCGGGGACGGTGTTGGATGAGGTTACGCAGCATACCCAAAACATCCTGTTGATCAAAGCGACCTTTGGCTATAGCGTTGTCTAGCACCTCGAATTCATCTAGCGCTAGTAAGGCGGTATTTTGTTCTAGAGCCTGTTCTACTTTATCTAGCCATTCATAAAAATAAGTGAAGGGGTCAGATTTTAACACTTCGCGGGCTAGGGATGGTAGAGTTACACCTTGCTTTTTCGCTGACTTCTCCATATCTCTAGCCAGGTTGTAGAGAAAACCTGCATGGTCACTAGCTGATGAAGGTGCGCCTTGCAAGTCTACAAACATCGGGATGATGGTATTAGGTAGTAACCTTCCGATGTTGTTGAGGAGGGAAGTTTTACCCATACGTCGCTGACCGTATAGTAGCAGAGGTGGACGACGGCGATCTAAAAGTAATTGCTCAATGCGTAAGCCAATGTCATCACGCCCCGTGAAAATTTCTTGCTCTAGTGTGAGCGGTACACCAATAATATAAGGGTTGTCAATTTCTTTATTTTGTTCAACTTTGATAGCTAGTTCTTCTATATATTTGTTGATTATATCCAGCCATATTTTACCAAAAGGTAGAAAGGAAGAAGCATATTTATTATTAATACGATTGAAGTTTTCTAACTGTCCATTTAACTTTTCTGATACAGCTTTAAGAGCTATTCGCTGGTTGTAATTACTTCTTTGTTCTAATGCTGCGTTTACATCCTGACTGATGTGAGTAAAGATACGTAACACAGAATTAATTGAGTTACCTAATTCGTCAACTTCTATAGTGCGATGAACCTGACGTATAGCTTCTACATCACCACATTTTCTTAGGCTTAGTGCATCTTTGCAAATTTGAACAACCCAATTTTGGAGACTTTCATTGACATAATTAATGGCAGCTTCACCCTCGCTTGGGTTATGTTCTATCACTAAAAGTAAATACTTATCTAAACCATATAAAGGTATACGTTGCAATTGATCCCAAAAGGCTGAATGATAGCGTAATGAACTTGAATAAGGCTGGTTGATGCGGTTTTTTTCCAACCGATAAAGTGCTAAATTCCATAATTGGAGCAATGGGTATAAAACTATTGGTCGCCATAAATTTATAGTGAAACCCAGAGAGAACAGCACAGCAAAAGTAACACCATATACAACGCCTAACGCTACACCATGTACCATACCACCAGCTACACCAAAGCCTAGACCTCCTGGTATACCGAACGAAAAGCCGACTCCTATTACCCCATTGAAATATTCATCATCAATTTTTTCTACCACGCCAAACGCCACGCCTAACCCCATGCCAAACGCCACGCCTAACCCCATGCCAGACGCCACGCCTAACCCCATGCCAAACGCCACGCTAGACGCCACGCCAAACGCCATGCTAGACGCCATGCCAAACGCCACGCCAGACGTCACGCTAGACACCACGCCAAACGTCACGCTAGATGCCACGCCAAACGCCACGCTAGACGCCACACCAAACGCCACGCCTAACCCCATGCCAGACGCCATGCCAAACGCCACGAACGCCACGCCAAACGCTACGAACGCCACGCTATATGTCACGCTTAACCCCACGACATCCTCAACTTCCTCTACTTTCCCTATGCCAAACATCACGCTATACGCTACGCTTAACGCTATGCCAGACGCCACGCTAGACGCCACGCCTAACCACAGGCTTAACGCCGCGCCTTCCCCTACGCCAAACGCCACCCCTAAGACCACGCCAAACGCCACCCCTTGCACCACTGAAAACGCCACGCTAGACGCCACGCTAGATACCACACCATCCCCTACGCCAAACGCCATGCCAAACGCCACCCCTAAGGCCACGCCAAACGCCACCCCTAAGGCCACGCCAAACGCCACCCCTAAGGCCACGCCAAACGCCACCCCTAAGGCCA
>NZ_JBALDI010000005.1:0-241883 GCF_036917395.1 Nostoc sp. | reverse complement strand
CCTTTGAACCTGAACCTTAAGCCTTTGAACCTGAACCTTAAGCCTTTGAACCTGAACCTTAAGCCTTTGAACCTGAACCTTAAGCCTTTGAACCTGAACCTTAAGCCTTTGAACCTTAACCTTAAGCCTTTGAACCTGAACCTTAAGCCTTTGAACCTGAACCTTAAGCCTTGACTTCTAACTTTTGTCTCCTGATTCTCGACTTTTGACTTTTAAGTGAGATATTACACCAGTCGCAAAAACCACCATAGGTTAGAAACCTATGGCTAATAGCTTAAGTCCTCTCAAGAGGACTAAACTCGATTAATGGCTGGTATCGATGGCAGTCTACTTTAGTGGACTTAAGCTAAAAGCGTGTGAAATTTATTTCTTGGCGGGAGATTGAGCAGGTGTTAGATGCCCAACTCGTGAAGATTGGATAATTTATTTGTTAGAAATTCCTAATTGCCACCTCCCCACTTTTAAACATGGTTGAATATCTTATTTTCTTAGCAATTTCTACAGCACTTTTCGCTTTATTCGCACTAGGACTCAATTTGCAATGGGGCTTTACCGGGCTAATTAACTTTGGTCATATTGCTTTCATGACTCTGGGAGCATATACAACCATATTGTTAAGCTTGAAGGGCGTCCCCCTACTAATATCGGCAGTAGCTGGGACAATTGTCGCCGCCTTGCTGGGTTTAGTAATTGGTTTTGCAACTCTACGCTTGCGGGAAGATTATCTAGCAATTGTCACTATCGGTACAGGCGAACTAATTCGTCTGGTGGTGAATAATCAGGATTTACCTGTGGGTGACACCTGGATTTCTGGGGCGTTTGGTGTGCAAAGTTATCGCATACCCTTATCCACTGAGCCGAATTTGTTTGTCAGATTTGTGATGATTGGGTTGTTGACGCTACTGGCTGCTGTAACTTTCTTTACGTTATGGCGGTGGATTCGCATCACCCAGATGTCTCGGACTACTGATTTAGCCCAAAGGATGACTAGTAAGGAAGAATTTGCGTCGCGCTTGGGTGTGGGAATTGTATTAGCAATTTTGGCAGCAGCAATCTATATTTCTGGGGTGATCGGACTGTATAATTACAACCCAAAAGCAGGTTTAATGCTGGTGCTGCTGTTGGTTTTAGCATTTGTATACTGGCGGTTAGAAATTTTGGTGCGATCGCCTTGGGGTAGAATTCTCAAAGCCATCCGTGAAGATGAAGAAATTCCCAAGGCGCTGGGAAAAAATGTCTTTTGGTATAAATTACAATCTCTCATGCTTGGAGGTGCGATCGCGGGTATCGCTGGTGCTTTTTTCGCTTGGCAACTGGGCGCGATTTACCCTGATAATTTCCAACCGCAGATTACCTTTGACACTTGGATCATGGTGATTTTAGGTGGTTCTGGGAATAATGTTGGCACAATCTTAGGGGCGGTAATTTTCTTTACTTACGATGCGCTGACGCGAGAAGTATTACCCAGAATCTTTCCCCTTGATGAAGCCCGTTTGGGTGCATTTCGGATCATGGTAATCGGACTAATTTTGATGGTGTTGATGATTTGGCGACCTCAAGGTATCTTAGGGAAAAAGGAGGAACTCACTCTTGGTAAATAACCAGTCATCCTCACTTCCCCTTTTGGTAGCCACTGGACTTTCTAAAAGCTTTGGTGGTATTAAAGCAGTTAATGAGGCGAAAATCGAAGTTGCCAAAGGCAGCATTACCGGCTTGATTGGCCCCAATGGTGCTGGTAAAACCACCTTATTTAACTTACTCTCGAACTTCATCCGCCCTGATAAGGGACGAGTGATTTTTGACGGTGAACCTATTCACAATTTGCAACCATATCAAATCGCCCAGCAGGGAGTAATCCGCACTTTTCAGGTTGCACGAACTCTCTCGCGGTTGTCGGTGTTAGAAAATATGCTGCTGGCGGCTCAAAAACAAACAGGTGAAAATTTTTGGCTAGTGCAGTTGCAGCCACACATCGTCGCGAAGGAAGAAAAGCAACTCCAAGAGCGGGCAATGTTCCTGTTAGAATCAGTGGGCTTGGCAAAAAAAGCACACGATTATGCTGGTGGCTTGTCCGGTGGACAACGTAAGCTGCTAGAAATGGGACGGGCATTGATGACTAATCCCAAATTAATTTTGTTGGATGAACCAGCAGCTGGGGTGAATCCGAAACTGATTGATGATATTTGCGATCGCATTATCACTTGGAACCGTCAAGACGGGATGACCTTTTTGATTATTGAACACAATATGGATGTGATTATGTCCTTGTGCGATCGCGTTTGGGTACTTGCCGAAGGGCAGAATTTGGCTGATGGTACACCCGCAGAAATTCAAACTAATCCAAAAGTTCTGGAAGCTTATTTGGGAAAATAGACTGCAATTGGCCTTCTGTTCCAAAGCTATCCCACAGAGAGAGGCTTTTATTCTTGCCCTGATTCGCTGGTAGGAAACGGGTTGTGGCTTTAGTTTGAGAAAAAATTGCACACGGTGTCAAATCTTCGGAAATTTGGCTCTTGTTAAAATCGAGTTATATATCTCAGTGGAAAAAGCTTTTTATGTCAATGATGACAGTCAGAGATTTAGAGCAAGTCCAAACCGCTTTTACCGAAGCAGGTTTAGATTACCAGCTGGAACTCGAAAATGGGAAAATTTCAATAATGGGCCCGTCAGATATTGTATCCAGCGAAATCAGTAGTCGTCTCATCGCCTTTCTCTTTGCTTGGATAAATCCTCGTCGCTGGGGAAGAGTGTTTGATTCTGCAGGCGGTTTCATCATGCCAGATACAAACCTCAAAGCACCCGATGTTTCCTTTGTTCGCGCTTCCCGACTTCTCGAAAGTCCTCGTTACTTTGGAGAACTTGTCCCTGACTTGGTGGTAGAAATTAAATCTCAGAGCGATAAAATTAAACTTATAGCAGCTAAAATTCTAAAATTTATAGAACTAGGAGCGATCGTCGGTATTCTGATTGATCCTGATGAAGAGACAGTTACAATTTATCGCTCTACAGGCGAACCGACAGTTTTAGAAAATGGCGATACTTTAACGATACCAGAACTTTTTCCAGGTTGGGAATTGCCCGTTACTGAATTGTGGCCTCCAATCTTTACCGAGGAAGAAACACAAATTTAGTGAAGAACTTTGGTAGCTACTCGCTAAACAATTCCAAGCTAATTTTGTTGGATAAATCAGCCGCTGGGGTGAATCCTAGACTAATTGATTATATTTGCGATCGCATTATCACTTGGAACCGTCCTAAACTATGAAAAAGTTCAAGAGTGGAGGCGTAGCATTATGGTAATCACTCCCAACACCGCATCTGAGGTCATCTACCCCGAAAGCGACGGACAACCAATGGCGGATAATACCAAGCAATTTCGCTGGATAGTAACTATTAAAGAAAATTTAGAAATTTTATTTGCATCGCAATCAGATGTATTCATCGCTGGAGATTTATTTTGGTATCCAGTTGAAGGCAATCCTAACATCAAACAAGCACCTGATACTTTGATAGTGTTTGGTAGACCCAAGGTAGATAGGGGTTCTTACAAGCAATTTGAAGAAGAGAACATTCCGCCACAGGTCGTGTTTGAAATATTATCTCCTGGTAATACAACTAAAGAAATGGCAAAGAAACTCCTGTTTTATCAACGCTATGGAGTTGAAGAATATTATATTTACGACCCAGACCGAAATGAATTAGCTGGGTTTGTGCGCTCAGAAGATTGGTTGCAAGAAATTAACCAGATTCATGGGTGGATAAGTCCGCGTCTGGGAATCCGCTTTGAACTTACTCCACAAACTCTAGAAATATATCGCCTTGATGGATATAAATTTCTTACACCCGTTGAGCTTGACCAAATACGTACACAAGAACGTCAAGCCAAAGAAATAGCTCTCCAACAACTGGAGGAAGAACGCCAACGATATCAAGATTTATTGACACGACTGCAAGAACGGGGAATTAACCCAGAACAATTGTGAAACATCTTTCATATTTATGTTGTCCGCCAATAAACCCCATTCTCTCGCTGCATTAACTGGGAAGCAATCAGTTCTCGTCGTAGGGTGGCGCAATCAGGATGGTAGCGTTTGAGAATGTCATTTACCAGGCGTTCAGGGTAGTTGACTCCCACTTCAAACTGGTTTGCTAACCACTTGAGAATAACTAGACGCTTTTTGCGGCTAGCGGGGATTTCTTTGAGACAATATCCCCGACTTCGTAAAAGTTGTCGGGGATTTTGTTGTTCAGTTTAACTAAACTGCTCCCCTGCATCCAGGTTGAACAGCATTTGCAGAGTTTGCATACAGTGCCGTCTAGCTTCAACATCTTGCTGCGATCGCAACTGTACCATCGGGTCATGTAAAATCTTATTGACAATTCCCCGTGTTAATGCTTCAATTACTTCTTGATGTTTTTCAGCGAATTCGGAACCTAATCTCGACAAAGCTTTTTCTAATTCTTGTTCACGGATGGTTTCGACTTTATTCCGCAGACAGCTAATAGTGGTAACAGTTTCTAGACTACGCCACCAAATATCAAAGGCTTCCACTTCTTCTTCTAAAAGCCGCTCTGCTTCCTGTGCAATCTTCCGACGGCTTTCATAGTTTTGTGCTACTACTGCCTTCAAATCATCCACATTAAACGCCTGCACATTTGCCAGTTCATTCACATCCGCATGAACATTACGCGGCACAGAAATATCAAATAACATCAGAGAGCGCTGAACTTCTAAAACCATTTCCAATTTGGCTCGGTCAAGTATCGGCTCTGTTGCTGAAGTACTTGTAAACACTAAATCGCTATCGGCAATTACTGCCATCATTTCCGATAGCGGATGAATTTGGATAGGTTGTTGAGGGAACTGCTTCGCTAATTCTTGGGCACGTTCACGAGAGCGATTTACAATACTAATTTGCACAGCACCTTTAGAAAGTAGGTGTTGCACAAGCAGCCGCGACATTTTACCAGCACCCAGAATTACTACTCGACAAGCAGCAAAATTTGCCACTTTTATCTGCGCTAATTCCACAGCTGCCGAACTAATAGAGACAGCGCCAGTACCAATACTAGTTTCAGTGCGAACCCGCTTACCAGCTGTCAGCGCTTGTTTAAATAATCGATTCAAAATGGTTTTTATACCGTTATATTGCTGCCCCAGTTTGTGAGTAGTCTTCACCTGAGCCAGAATTTGACCTTCTCCAAGTACCAGACTATCTAAACCACCCGCTACTCGCATGACATGCATTACTGCATCACCATGCAGCAGCATAAACAGGTGTCGTCGCAGAGAAAGCGCGGGCAATTTGCTATGTTCCGCAAGAAACTGAGTTACTTCTCGAATACCTTGGTCTGCTTCATTGGTAACAATGTAGATTTCTAAACGGTTACAAGTGCTAAGAATTGCAACTTCATCAATATGGGGATAGCTGACCAGATGAGCGATCGCACTTTCAATTTGTGGTTCTGGAATGCTCAGTTTTTCCCGGACTTCTACTGGGGCTGTTTTATGGCTTAACCCCACCACTGCTATATTCATTTGCTAAATCGTAGTTACTAGTTGGTAGTTGCGAATAAGGTATTAAGTGAGAATCGGGAATGGGGGATTTTTGTTTATTGGTTGGTAGTTTTTCCCAGCAACAAACAATAAATAATCACTAACTACTAACTACTAACTACTGTAAGGGTAAAGCATTTGGGTGACTATTTTTCCGTTTTATAGAAAGATTTCTTTCCAAATGCTTTGCCGCTACTTTTACCATTCCCCATTCCCTAAAAATTAGTTCAGTTGGAGAGTTTTCGGTTCACCAAACATGTGAATTGTATCAACAAATCGAGCAGTTTTAGACTGGTTAGAAATTACCAAGCTTTGAGTTCTGGCTCCACCGTTGAAGAAACGTACACCTTCCATGAGATTACCACTGGTAATGCCGCTAGCAGCGAACAGAACAGTTTTACCGGATGCCAGTTCATGAGCATCATAGACCTTATCAGGGTCATTGATATTCATAGACTTTAAGCGATCGATATTGGCTTCTCTGCTTTCTCCAATCAGACCTGTTTTTACGACTGCTGGATCGTAAATCAGTTGACCTTGGAAGTGTCCGCCCAAAGCACGCATTGCTGCTGCCGAGATTACACCTTCAGGAGCCGCACCGATACCCATCAGCGCGTGGATATTAGTTCCAGCAAAACCACAAGATATAGCTGCACCCACATCACCATCTGAAATTAGGGCGACTCTCGCTCCAGCCTCACGGATTTCTTTAATTAAATCGTTGTGGCGTTCGCGCTTCATCACCACGATCACAAGTTCTTCAATAGAGCGATCTAGACACTCAGCGAGAATCTTGAGGTTTTCTGTTGCTGACTTGTTGATGTCTACCTTGCCCTTAGCTGCGGCAGGTGCTGCTAACTTCTTCATGTAAAAGTCAGGAGCAGCAAATAATCCACCCTTTTCAGAAATTGCCAACACAGCCATCGAACCAGGTTGTCCATAAGCTACCAAGTTCGTACCTTCACAGGGGTCAACGGCGATGTCAATTTCAATTAATTCATCAGGGTTACAGAGAGCTTCGGCATTTGGTTGGGTACAGATACCAACTTCTTCCCCGATGTATAGCATGGGCGCGTCGTCGCGTTCGCCTTCCCCAATTACAATGCGACCACGCATATAGATTTTATTCATCCGTTCCCGCATAGCTTCCACAGCTACTTGGTCAGCAATGTTTTTTTCGCCTTTACCCATCCACTTTGCAGATGCGATCGCGGCTTGCTCTACTACTTCAATAATCTCTAGCCCAAGTGAATTTTCCACAGAGTCTACCCTCTCAACTGCTTGAATTTCCGTCGTTTCATCTGCTATTTCAGTTTTCAAGTCTACCAAAGGGCGGATACACGTGGAATAAAGTTAAGTTTTACTACTAACTTGTTAGAAAAGTACCATTTAGCACACTCTGATTTTTTACTCATACTAGTCCAGTATAAAACGTGTTCAAAATTAACTAAATCAAGAATTGGTACAAATTTGTAGCAGTGTATATCTAAAACATTTTTTTCTTCTGTATCTCTCTTCAGGTATAAAATAATAAAGAAAAAAGCTAGTAAATTCATTAAAAACTCAAAAATGAGGCGCAGAGTAAAGAGCTTGTCTAGTTAAGGGGTGAATCGTGTTTATCGACTACATCACACTAATGTTGGTCAATATGGTAGCTGGGTTATTTCTACTGGCTTACTATGTATATAGTGGTATAGATAGTTCTAATCAAAGACAGTGGATTCCTGGGTTTGGAATTACGGGTGCGATCGCACTAACAACTGGTTTACACATGAGCTTCACCTGGCCAGTAATCGGTAGCTTTAATATTGCCTTCGGTGAAACAAGTGTCTTATTTGGAATCTTGTTTATTGCAGCGGCGATCGCCATAGCTCAAGGTTGGGATTTATTCACAATCGCAATCTACGGCTTCTTTGCTGGTGCAGTTGCGATCGTAGTGGGTATCCGCATCCTCAACTTGAATTTGACAAAACAACCGCTTTTATCGGGAATCGGCTTTATTTTAACTGGATTAGGCGGTATTTTTGCAGCCCCAACTCTCTATTGGAAAACCAACCGAACTTGGCGGTTAATTGGCGTAGCTGTGCTGATAGTAGCCGCTCTAATTTGGGCATTGACTGGATATTTGTCTTACTGGAATCATTTAGAAAGTTTTCAAAAGTGGGTTCCAGCCCCAAGGCGGTAGGCAATGCCAGCAATGATCTAGGGTAGAGATATAGTTAAAATCTTGCTTAAGAAAATATGCTGGACTTTCTTAATCCTCTCTTAAATCGCCATCCAGAGCGAGTCAAAGCCAACGTCGAACTTTACACATGGCAAACTTGTCCTTACTGCATTCGTGCCAAAATGCTGCTGTGGTGGAAAGGTGTAAATTTTACTGAATATAAAATCGACGGCGACGAAGCAGCCAGAGCTAAAATGGCAGAACGCGCTAACGGACGCCGTAGTGTACCGCAAATTTTTATCAATAATCAGCACATTGGCGGCTGCGATGACCTCTATCAACTAGACACACAAAGTCAACTAGATCCCCTTCTAGCCCAGTCCGCTATTTAGCAATCAAATTAACCCTCAACGGTTGCCTTGGTGATCCCATGTTGGGCAATTTTGGATTTTGAGACTGCGCTGGCTCCCCAACGCAGTGCCTCCTCCTTTTACGAGAGGATTGGAAGTGAGGTCAGAATATTAAGTTGCAGATCGCGTATTGATCAGAATATGCTAACTAAGTATACGGAATATCTTATACATCAACAATGGATGAGTTATGCTCTAGAATTAGCAAAAGCAGCAGGAAATGCAGGTGAAATCCCTGTCGGTGCTGTTATCATTGATCCAACCGGCAAATTGCTGGCAGAAGGAGAAAACAGAAAAGAGCGCGACAAAGATCCTACCGCTCATGCGGAAATTATCGCTCTTAAGACAGCTGCAATAACTTTAAAAAATTGGCATCTTAATGAATGCACTCTCTACGTAACTCTCGAACCTTGCCCGATGTGTGCAGGTGCTATTCTGCAAGCACGTCTAGGATTGCTTGTATATGGAGTAGACGATACAAAAACTGGCGCAATTCGTACAGTTATTAACATACCCGATAGCGCTGCTTCTAATCACCGTCTCCAAATAATCGGAGGCATTCTAGAGTCAGCTTGTCGTCAGCAATTACAGGCTTGGTTTGCCACTAGGCGGCGTAGGGTAAACTACGGACAGAGGTAAAACTGTCCATCTAGTAGGACACAACTCACGCAAGAGAATCTACGGTGTAACTAATCAGTTTTTCGTTAAATTTTTACCCGTCAATCAGCTGCATCCGTCATCATGGAATTTTACTCTTCATCCGATACCTGTCAGCGCCCACCAGCAAATTCTGAGGTGGCTGGTACTACCTCAAGGGTTTCTCCTTGGTTAAGTCCTCTGGCATATTTATTAGGGCGTCACTGCCTATTACCATTATTCTTTGGGCAAATTAGAATAACCGGACAAAAAAATATCCCTACAACTGGGCCTGTGATCCTCGCGCCTACCCATCGGGCGCGTTGGGATGCATTACTTGTACCCTACGCTACGGCTGATTGTCGGAGAGAACAAGACCTGCGGTTTATGGTGACTATTGACGAATGTCAAGGTTTGCAAGGCTGGTTTGTCCGACGTTTGGGGGGGTTTCCTGTAAATTTAAAGCATCCGTCAGTCCGCACGCTGCGACATGGAGTTGAGCTACTTCAACAGAAAAAAACCCTGGTCATCTTTCCAGAAGGTAATATTTTTCGTGATGGCCAAGTTCACCAGTTGAAGCCGGGAATTGCTCGTCTTGCTTTGAGTGCTGAATCTAATGATTCCGGGCTGGGAGTGAAAATCATACCTATAGGTATTAATTACAGCCAACCTTATCCAAATTGGGGTACAGATGTGAGTATTCACATTGGCTCTCCAATCAGAGTAGCGGATTACATGAATGGCTGTATAAAACAAGATGCCAAAAACATGACGGCTGATTTAGCAAAGGCACTGCAACAATTAAGCCATCAAGAAACAAAAATTATTAATCACGCATTTGCAGAAATTACTAATTCTTAATCTAGTCAAAAGTTCCAAGACTTGTACGTTTTCAGAATTTGGCACTAATTGCTAAGTGCTATATCCATCCTGAAGAAATCACAAAAGATTAGTGGTATTTTGCAACCTTTGAGGATGTATACATATATAGATTACCTTTTATTGACGGGATATTCAGCCAAATTGGCATTTTTTTGAGCAAACAGCTAATAATTGTCTGCATACTGAATTAGTTGATGAGAAATATTCTTACTATTTGGTCAGACAGTTAAATGAAAGTCTTTGGATTTTAGTTGATTTTGTAAACATGACTGGTAAAAACCAAATTTTGGGAAGCCCGGACTAAGGACATCGCCATGTTTAAGTGGTTTGGTGCGATGCCTACGGCGGGCTACGCCTACGCGAATTAGTTTAAGCAGTGCTTTGGGAAGATTCTCGTGCCAAATATCGCAGTTAACTTAAGATAATTATTGGCGAGGAAAGTCGGTAGTCAGACAGATGCTGAAGCAGTCTAAATTCTTTTCTAAAATCAACTCTTCGTCACCGCCTTGTGAAACTACTCCCAAGCTGCTTGCCAGTAAACCGATGATTGGAAAATCAAAGGAATTAACACGTTAACGCAGTCCACTGTTGGTATCACTGATTACGACGATTTAAGTTAATTACTATACAAGGTTAATGGGAACTCTATTAAACCGATTTTCAGTCCTAAATCAGAGATACTTAGGATGTGTCTTTGCTTTGTCCAAGACCAAAACAGAGTTAAGATACCCGAAGTTTCCATAACTTTTTTATATAGTTGTCGCACTAATTGATCCCATGAACACTGCTGCCGCTGTTACCTTGATGCACCGTACTGTTTTATCAGTCATAGCAGTCCTCAGCCTGCTATCACCTGTGAATGCTCAGGTATCACAGTCACCAGGCACTACCAGCCAACCACAACCCATTGACCCTAACAATCCCAATAACCTTCGCCCTATAACCCAAAATAGCAGCCTTTTGAGCATTGAAGGGGGCGATCGCCTTGTGAAAGAGGCAGAAAAAGCCGTTTCTGCTCAAAACTACCCCTTAGCTGCTAAGAAACTGCTAGAAGCACGTCAGGTTTATAATCAGCTATCTAATTTTTATCAAGAGTTAAATTCTAGCTTTTCGGGAATTGACAACAGAGTTTCTGATTCTCAGCGTCAAAAAGCTCTAGTAACAGCCCAAAAGCGAGATGAAGCAACTTTTCAGCTAGCATTGGTACATCGGGCACAAAATCAGCCAGAATTAGCTGTACCGTTGTTGATTCAAATAATTAAAAGTCAAAATCCGACGCGGGATTTAGGCAAGAAAGCCTATAAGCAGTTATTTGAATTAGGTTTTGTAGATTCTCCCTATCCCAGAGAAGCTAGTGGTTCATCTTCCTCACCCCCAAAAAAATAAATTAAATTGGCGTTGCCTGTTTTTCCTCATCTCCCCCATCTTTCACATCCTTCTCTCCCTGAGCAGTACCTTGGAACGCCCCAGTGCTAGGATAGGATTATCTGCCGTTTGACCCAGCGTTCTCAAAAATATACCTCAGAGACGCCTTTATCGCCAGCCTTGCCAAAACCTGAACTTGGCACAGGCATTTGCTCTATATCTGTTAATAATAGAAAAGTAAGTTTTTTCAGGAATAGCGATGATTAGTCCGCAGCAGGTTGAGGCAATGATCAAGGCGGAACTGGCAGACGCCCAGGTTCAGGTGCAAGACTTGACTGGTGGCGGTGACCACTATCAGGTAACAGTAGTTTCATCGCACTTTGCAGGTAAGGGACTCGTGCAACAGCACCAGTTAGTTTACGGTGCTTTGGGGCAAGCTATGTCAACTGAAGCGATTCATGCCTTGGCAGTAAAAACATACACTCCCGAAGCTTGGCAAGCAACACCAGCTTCGTAAACATAGAGTTAGGAATTAGGAGTTAGGAGTTATGAATTTTTAACTTCTCACTCGTCATCGTTGAATGCAACATAGGAAACACAAATACCATGACGCCAGAACTCAAAGAGAAAATTGATAACTTGCTACAACAGAACAAGATTTTAGTTTTCATGAAGGGAAACAAGTTAATGCCCCAATGTGGTTTCTCCAACAACGTTGTGCAGATTCTCAATACCTTGGGAGTTCCCTTCGAGACAGTTGATGTTCTATCAGACTCTGAAATCCGTCAAGGAATTAAAGAATACTCTAACTGGCCGACAATTCCCCAAGTGTATATCAATGGTGAATTCCTTGGCGGTTCTGACATCTTGATTGAACTGTACCAAAAAGGGGAATTGCAGGAAAAGGTAGAAGTAGCACTAGCCTCGTAATATCTCTTTACGCAAACCAGAGGGTATGCTGCTGAATTTGCGCTTCGCAATCAAGGCAATGTGCCGTTTTTAATGTCCTTGAAAGGGGAGATACTATTTCTCTCCCCTTTCAAGGGTTTTTTAATAGGTTTTTCACAAAAATACTTGACCTATCTTGGAATTGATTTTAGGGCTAGTCAAAAATCCCCTCAGTCGAATTGGCAAGACCAAGTTTAGGGCTGAGGGGATGCGTTTTCTCAATACAATATCTCCAAAATCTCACACCACGGCAGCCCATTGACGAATACAGATAATATGCTATAATTATCTGCGGTAATTAACGGTTACTCTCAATGGCCAGGTAAATGGTACTTAGTAGTAATCGCGTTGTGGCAGTGGTTGCGGCACTGCAAAATTTGAGCCATCGTACAAGTAGCGGCTGGCTTCCTCTTCTAAGCGATGAATCAGAAAAGGTTCAATGATGTTGCCATGTCGCAGTGCGGCTAGATATCCATCCAAATACATCCGCATATCATCCGTGCGATAACCGCGATTCCATAACTCGACGAAGGCGTCGGTGAGTCTTTGGTAATAGCGGATGGTTTGTGTGTCTTGGAGCATAACTGCTGTATTAATCTCTTTGGAATGAGAATTGTAAATGATTCACGCTCAAATGTGAACTGTAATTTCACTTTGGCATCAACTCAAAGTCAACACATCTACTTTGGGCAGTACCCTCATAGCAGCTACAAGCTACTTTAATCCTATTCCAGAAAACATCGATTCTGGTTATCTGCTAAGTTATTTTTCTAATTTTCATACTTAACAGCCCAATTATATTGGTGTTATGTTCGTGGATGTGGGTACTAAATTTTTGCGAAAAAATCTCCTTTCACCATCAAGTTAAAAAGCTGTTGTAGTAACGGCTAGCTAGTTGGGTTATAGATATTTACCACACTACACCCACCTGAAAGCTGAATATTAAGCTAAAAGAACTTTTAATAAATTTAATAACACTTTTGATAAACTTAATAAAAATTTAATAATATTTCTAATTGCCTTTTGACAAGGCATAAATTAAAGATATTGCCACGCTTTTTATGAGGAAATGTAAAGCTAATAGCAATTGAAGTAACAAAGGCTACAAAACCTTAGAGATGGGCTTGTTACTTTGAAAGGCATCGACGCTAAGGAATCTTGCCACCGTGGGTTCGGTTTGTATAGAAATCATTGAGGGGAATCCCCATCTGAGGTCGTTATTGGGTTGGCACTTGCAACAACTGGAATACCGTGTGCATCAAGCTGCCAGTATTTATCAAGCAAGGGAAGTATTTCTAAGCCATCAACCAACACTGGTAGTCTTGGATGCAGACCTCCCTGATGGTGACGGCATTGAGTTTTGTCGTTGGTTGCATCGTCAGCAGCAACCTCTTATTTTAATGCTATCTGCCCGTAATACTGAAGGTGATATCGTCGCAGGTTTAAAGGCGGGTGCAGATGATTATCTGAGCAAACCTTTTGGGATGCAAGAGTTTTTGGCACGGGTAGAGGCACTGATTCGCCGGAAGCGCACACCTACTGCACCAGCTTATTTGGATTATGGCACTTTGCAAATCGATTTAGTTCAGCGCCGCGTCCGCTTCCAGGGGGAGTTCATCGACTTAACGCCCCAAGAATTCAGTTTGCTGTACGTTTTGGCACAAGCTGGGGGAGTGCCTCTGAGTAGGTCAGAATTGCTGCGTCGTGCTTGGCCTGACGCTATCGATAACCCTCGGACCATTGATACTCACGTTTTATCGCTGCGGAAAAAGGTTGAACTTGATCCCCGGCAACCCAACTTGATTCAAACTATCCGCAATGTAGGATACCGTTTTAACATGGAAATTTTGAATATCAATATTTCACAGTCACAAACAACAAAGTTAGTTAGAGAGAGATTTAGTAATCAACGTTCAACACTTAGTAGTAGTCAAGTGTAAATGGGCCAAACAGGGCAAACAGGGCATTTGGGTGAGGGAAAGCAAGAAAACGACTCCTGATTCCTGTTTCTTAACTCATCCAAAATTTAAAATCCAAAATCGTCTTGAGCTTTTGCTTTAATTAAGCTTTCTCGCAATTCAACCCAGTTTATCTCAGAGACTCTTTGATTTGCGAATAAATGACCTTGTTGCAGGTGTAATAACCGAGTGCAAAACATTTGGGCTAGTTCCAGTTGGTGATTTACCATCAGAATCGTGGTTTGATGAGTTTGACTCAACTGAGTTAAGACTTGCATTATATGAGAAGCTGTACCAGCATCTAGGGCAGAGGTTGGCTCGTCTAATAATAATATTTTAGGCTGGATGACTAAGGCACGAGCGATCGCTATTAGTTGTCGTTGTCCAGCAGAAAGTTGTACCTCTGTTCGCCCTAACCATTCACTGGGAATGTGCAATTGTTCTATGCAGTGATTAACTCGTTGCTGAATTGTCTGTTTGGGCAAACCACGCAAAACTAAAGGATAAGCCAAAGCTTGCCCAACTGTCATCCCCAACAGCTTGGATTCTTGCAATACAAGTACAAGCATCTGGCGTAGCTGAATGACAGGAATTTGGCGATATTCTTGATTTTCTAGATACAGTTTACCATTCGTGGGTTCAATTAGGCGGTTGAGGAGGTGCAGTAACGAAGTTTTACCAGCACCAACTGGGCCTACAATCGCAATGCGATCGCCCTGGAATACTTCTAAGGATATATCCTGCAATATAGGGTATCCCTGCTGATTACCGGGAAGTTGGGTTTTCAGCTTTGTAAACAGATTAACTTGCTCTAGCCTGAGTGTGGCTTTTGCTGTATTCAAGGGGAGTGGGGAGTAGGGAGTGGGGATATGGGGAAGATGAGGGAGAAATAATCAATACTTCTCTTCTTAGGCTGCGCCCTAAGTGTAGCTATGCCGCAGGCTTTACGGCTATGCTCAGGACAAGCTCAGTACAAGTGCCCCATGCCCAATACCCTATTTTAAGTTAATTGTGCAGTAGTTAAGGCTGTAGCGATCGCCCAGCCATCGACCAATAGTAGCAGCAGTGTGAATCCCAGTAAAATCAAGTACATCCACGGCTGTGCTAAAGGGCGAACATCTGTGGTGTCAATGCCTGTCTTTGCTTGGACAATTTGGACGAAACGGGCAAATCCGGCTATACGCATTGGTAGTAAATAAGCTTTCCCATCCTGGCTGAGGAAGTAATAAACTAGCCCTCCTTGACCAGTGGTGCGGGGTTTTAACTCTTTCACCTCTGACCAAGGTAAAAACCAGCCTTTACGAAAAAAGCGAGGCACCCAAGCGGGGTAAGTAACCTGAATTCCCTGGTCATCTACCATTACTTGTTCAGTCATTACAGCATACAAGGCAACTAAGCCGATGCTAATCCCTATCCACAATAATCCTGGGGGTACGGGTGCAGCTGTTACCTGCGATAAGAAGGGTAATGGAACTGTGAGTGCTATATATAGACTCAGTAGCGTTATCCGAATCAAAGGAGACAGACGAAAAACAGAAGCTAAGGTATTGGCTGAGTTTGCTGTCACGGCTCAATCACGATTATTGGCTTTAAATTCATACTAACTGGAAACCTGGCAAGCATTCAGGCAGACAAACACGAATACTTGTTGATACTTTTATTTTCTCCATGCCAGTAGAGCTTGCAGAGAAACACTTTCTTTAAATTGCCCTGATGGTTCAATAGATTGTCATGCAAGCCACTTCTTAATCTAAAATTTAAAATCGGTTTAGGGTAAATACTTTTGCACTACAATCCAACCAGTCAGGGACACCCAAGCAAATCCGACAAATAGGATAATATTTACGCCGATGTGTAGGGGTCTAGCCCAAGGCCGTCTGGCACTAATTTGCGTGGCACTGAAAGCAGACAGTAAAACTAATGCTACCACTATCAATCCAGCAACTAAGTGTGACGAGTGCCCTAAAGAACCAAAGTGTCCCCAAGTGCCA
This sequence comes from Nostoc sp., assembly GCF_036917395.1. Taxonomy (GTDB): domain Bacteria; phylum Cyanobacteriota; class Cyanobacteriia; order Cyanobacteriales; family Nostocaceae; genus Nostoc. Next base: position 225,972 of record NZ_JBALDI010000005.1, on the reverse strand, counting down.
ACAATACCAATTAACAGAAGTAGCAGCACTAAACTTACCATGCTGATGCCCATTGTATAGTGGAGCGATCGCACCTCTCTATTTCCACCCATAAATGGGGTAATAAAAGGGAATTGCTGCGAAGTTCTCGCCCGAAACATCCAAACGCCGGTGACTGCTAACATCAGATATGCCAGCAGGGACAACCCCATCGACCAGGCGGCTATTTTCCACAACCAAAGAAATGAAGGCAGATTCATAAGATTGATTGTAGTTGAGAGTTGGGGAGCAGAGGGGAAGTTGTAGTAAGTATTTCTCCTCTGCCCCAATGCCCAATAAATAATAAATAAAAAGGGCTGCTAAATTAGCAACCCTCAAATTAAGTAAAATTGTTTTTTTAATCAACCGATGCTAAACCAAGGATTTGCAAGGGTTTTGTAGTATCTCCAATTTTTGTATTAATTTGCTGCACCATTAGTTTGGTATTAATAGGGTCTTTTCCATCTGATGAGTCTGTATCAAACTCATAAGCACTAGGTTCTTCGAGCATCAGGCGATCGCACGGAATCTTATCAGATAAAATTGCACTTGCCATCATCCCTGTATGAATCTCCAATTGACCTTTTCGCGGAGCTTCAAACACTAAACGTTGTCCAGGGAAAACAACCCTTTCAAAGTACCAGTTAGGAATATTGGAGATGCGAGCTATCTGTATTTTGCTCGTGGCATTAATGTAGCAGCAGAGAATTTTTCCCGATTGCTTAGGTGGTAGAGGATCTAATATTTGAGCCATAACTGCTGAGGAGCTTTACGCCACAATTTTACATTACACTTGCCAAGCCTAGCATTGCCTGATCCCCAGTTGTTGTAGCTCCGACTACCAACTTAACTCTTTATAGATAATTTCTACCTAAAGATATATCGTAGGTTCTAAAAATCTTGTAAGTATTTATGCTTCATTTGCAATTTTACACTATGTGAACATCTTTGAGTTTTTAATCTCTGGCAAAAAAGTTTTAACTTCTTTAGGGCAGATAATTACAGGGTAGGTATGGTGAAGATTCCCTTAACTTGAGCCTAGTTCAGGAGTGTATTTTTGTGTTTCATATATCCCAGGATCAAAAGCCTGGGATCATCGCTTAATGAATGAACTCAATGTTATCGTAAAGCTATATGAAAAATGTCTTCATAAAGCCTCTCTTGATCCCCTGCATTTGGTATACAAAGCAATTTTATTGATTCCTGCATCTGTGAACCAAAGTTTTTTGTATATCAATAATTGGCTTAAATGTCAAGCAAAATTTAAGATATTAAGAGTAGCCAAAACAAAAACACGCCTTAAAACTGGAATTTATTTCGCTTTCCCCAAAGATTGGCAAGATGGAAGTCAAAACACCCATGATGGAAAATCGAATTCTTTACGTTCGCCTTCCTTGTAACCCTATCTTTCCCATTGGGGTTGTCTACCTGAGCGATCACGTCCACAAACAGTTTCCTAATATCGAACAGCGCATTTTTGATTTGGGAACAGTGCCACCTTTAGATTACACTTTTGCCTTGGATCGCTGTATCGATGAATTTAAACCGACACTGCTAGTATTTTCTTGGCGGGATATTCAAATTTATGCTCCGGTTGGTGGACGTGGTGGCAACCCACTGCAAAACGCTTTTGAATTTTACTATGCTAAAAATCCTCTTTTGAAACTACGCGGCGGATTGGGCGGTTTACGAATCTTCATCGCTTATTATGTTGAGTTATGGCGTAATCAGGGTTTAATCAAACGCGGTTTAAAGCGTGCCCAAAAATATAATTCTAATGCTCGTGTAGTTGTAGGTGGTGGTGCAGTCAGTGTATTTTATCAACAGTTGGGTAAAAGCTTACCCCAAGGGACAATTATTTCTGTGGGTGAAGGGGAAACCCTGCTGGAAAAACTTTTAAGTGGCAGAGATTTTCGAGATGAACGCTGTTACATTGCAGGAGAAACTCAACCACGCAAACGACTAATTCATGAACAACCCACCCCACTAGAAAAAACAGCCTGTAACTACGACTATATCGAAAGTATTTGGCCGGAATTTAACTATTATCTGCAAGAGCAAGATTTTTATATAGGTGTACAAACTAAGCGTGGTTGTCCTCACAACTGTTGTTATTGCGTTTACACTGTTGTCGAAGGCAAACAAGTACGCATCAACCCAGCAGATGAAGTAGTTGCGGAGATGCGCCAATTATATGATCGCGGCATTCGCAACTTCTGGTTTACCGATGCCCAATTCATCCCAGCGAAAAAATTTATCGACGATGCCATAGAACTCTTGCAAAAAATCGTCGATTCTGGTATGACAGACATCCACTGGGCAGCATATATTAGAGCTGACAATTTGACACCCCAGTTGTGCGACTTGATGGCGAAAACCGGGATGAACTACTTTGAAATTGGGATTACCAGTGGTTCTCAAGAACTCGTGCGGAAAATGCGGATGGGGTATAACCTGCGAAACGTCTTGCAAAACTGCCGTGATTTAAAAGCAGCTGGTTTCAACGACTTAGTTTCCGTCAACTACTCCTTTAACGTCATTGATGAACGTCCCGAAACCATTCGCCAAACCATCGCTTACCACCGCGAACTAGAACGGATTTTTGGTGCTGATAAAGTCGAACCAGCCATCTTCTTTATTGGACTGCAACCCCATACCCATTTAGAAGAATATGCTTTCAAAGAGGGCATCCTCAAACCAGGGTATGATCCAATGAGTTTGATGCCGTGGACAGCCAAAAAACTCCTCTGGAATCCCGAACCCCTTGGTTCATTCTTCGGAGAAGTCTGCTTGCAAGCTTGGCAACAAAACCCCAACGATTTCGGACGTGAAGTCATGAAAATCTTAGAAGAAAAGCTGGGTTGTGCCGACTTAGAAGCAGCACTTTCTGCACCATTAGAAACGAAAGAAAAACAGTTAGCGGGTGTATCCTAGAAAATACGAATTCTGAATTTCTCCCCCTCTCTTCCTCTGCGTCGCGCCAGTTGCTTTAAGTCGGGAAACCCGCCCAACGCACTGGCTTATCTGTGCCTCTGCGGTTATTTTTACCAAATCCCATGTTAGAAGGTTCAATTTTACAACAGTTAGAAACATCCCATCGCCATACCACCAGGCCAATTCGATTCGGTGTTTACTACAAAAATACCCTTGTTGCCCTGTGCCACGCTCTAGAAGACCATATCTTAACCGACGACGGTACACCCCTAGTTATCACAGCCTTCCAACAGGGTAAATGGTATCTACAAGAAGCTGGGCGATATGCAGACATCGCACAGCGCAGCCGCCAAATTGCCATCATGGCTGCTGCTGAATCCGGCTTTGCTGAACATCCTACCAGCCAGCTAGCCAATGTAGACTTAGTAGCATTAGATCCAATTGATCCAGTAGCGCAGGAGTGGCACTTAATTATTTTATCGCCTAAATACACAGCGATGGTGATTTGTCAAGAATTATCAGAGGCTGATTATGGCAGCGCTGGAGTCCCGACATCAGACTTAGAGCGTAAATTCTATGGCTTGTGGACATTTGAGCCAGAGTTAGTGCAAGAGACAGCAGAAATAGCGATCGCTCACATCAGAAAATACAACCCAGAACTGGCGGATAAACTCACAGTTGATAAACAACAAATTGTACCGTCAATTGCCAGATCCCAAAATTTAGGTGCAGTTGTCTCCCGTGTAGTAGATTACCTCCAGACTGAGCAAGATAATTTATCCATACCAATAGCACTTCGCCAACAAACGCTAGATCGCAACTTGATTTCTAACGAAATCCAAGCCTTTTTGCGAATGGCGCAACTGATGGATATGGCAGATGTCAACAATCCAATGGCAGCTGCGGAAGTAGTAGTTCTTGCTGAAGCGATCGCCCAGCTTTTGGATCTTCCTGCATGGCAAATTAAACGGTTGCGCCTGGCAAGTTTGTTGCATCGCATAGATCCATTACAGAAAGCAGAAAGCGTTCTCACTGGCGGTATATCCACACGTTACCAAGAAGATGCCCCCAGTTCTCCCTTAACTTGTCCCTTAGTACCGGGGGCGCAAGTATTGCGAACCATGCCACGACTACGAGCAGTTGCCCAAATTATCACTCACCAAACCGAGTGGTGGAATGGCACAGGGGAACCAGCAGGTTTAGCTGGAGACGAAATACCCCTAGAGTCGAGAATTTTGGCATTATTGGCAGACTTTCAGTGGCGAGTCAATCAGCGAAAATTGTCAAATCAAAGCCAGGAACAGATATTTTCTCAAGCTTTAGATGAGTGCAGACAGCAACAATCTACCCGCTTTGACCCTAAACTTGTAGATACCCTAGCTTTGTTAGTTATGGGTTTACAACAGGGACTAGACTTACCTGTAATCACACCCAAAGTTAGCGCCGGCATCTGGATACTTGATTCCCAATGGGATAGCCACAGCAAGATAAGTGAGGAGATTGGTAGTTACTTTACATGAATATTGAAGCCATTAGATTAGGAAAACTCAAACAACTTCCAGGGGCAAATTTAGAAGACGAGGAACTCTCTCGACTGGATTTAAGCCGGATTAATCTTGCTGGTGCTACCCTTGTCGGCACTAATTTCGCGGCTTCCAAACTCGAAGGTGGGCATTTGGAGGGGGCAAATTTGATGGGAGCAAACCTCCAAGAAACTGACTTGCGAGCGAGTTTGATGGGAGCAAATCTGATGCAAGCAGATTTAACAGGTGCTGACTTGCGGGGTAGTAACTTGCGCGGCGCTAACTTGATGGGAGCAAGACTCAGTGATGTATCATTGGCGGGTGCTTTCTTGAGTGGTGCCAATTTGATGAATGTGAACTTACAAGGCGTTGACTTGCGGGGTGCTGACTTGCGGGGTGCAAACCTAACTGGAGCAAATCTCAAGGGTGCAGATTTGAGTCGCGCCGATTTGCAAGGGACGTTGTTGAGTGAAGCAAACCTAGAAGAAGCTGACTTGCGGGGGGCGAATTTGGCAGGGGCGAATTTAACGGGGGCGAATTTACTCTGTGCAGAGTTAGAAGGTGCAAATTTGAGCGGCGTTAATTTGGATAAAGCGTGTTTGGTGGGTACAGTTGTGGAGGCTGCGTTTTGAATAGGCTAGCTTTCCACGGGAGGATATTTGATGCTACGTGCTGTATTATCAATATATTCTTGTGAAAAAATTTGTCTTCCTAATAGCAACGCTTCTTGCCTTTCTTCATCTGTCATATAATCATCTTTCTTGAGTCCTCTAGGGGTGCGTCGAGGATTTCCTCCTGCATCTAAATATCGCTGACGTGCGATCGCAAATAGTTCTAATATTCTTTGTGCTTGCTGCTGTTTAATGGTGTCAGATTGGATCATCGTTTTTATTCCCATCCAAAGGTCACTACTTCGCCGTTTTGTAGTATCGTTGCCAAGGGTAAAACAGTGCTAGGAGTTTGAATGTGCCAATACCCTGTGTCTTCATCATATAATCTCCAAACAAGTAAATTTAGAGTTTCTAAGGCATTTATTACCAAGTATTGCTCTTCTGTGGGTTCCATAAGTAATGAGTGTGTATATAAGCCAACGCTCATCTTATCAGAGGGGCGATCGCTCAGTTCGCCCTCGTATCCACAAAGCTAGTACACTCATTAACAACACCCCCATCACTCCTTGCAGGGGATTATTATTCACACCAGTTACCCAATCAGGAACTTGAGCAGAATATTTTACTAATTTACCCACATTAATAATGTAGTAACCCCAAACTAAACCACCATGCAAACCAATTGGAAAACCCAAGCGTCCCCTCCGCCAACGCTTTCCCCATACTTGCGTTAACCCCAGCAGTACTAAAGCTGGAAATTGCGGCAGTGTATGAATAATTGCCTCCAAGGGTTTAATAAAATGCAATGTAGCAAATGCAGTTGCATCTGTCCACAGTGCCACACGTGGACTGTAATCTCGTTGTAATTCATCTAGCAACCAACCTCGGAATAACAATTCCTCAGCAAATCCAACACCTAAGCCAACAAGTAAACCTTCTAAAATTACTTTCAGTAAAAAAACTTTCGGTTGTTGCCACACCAACCAACCCAACAAACCTTCTACCCCAAAAAGTATCAGAATATTAATTATGCCCATAGCCAAGCCCCGCAGTAAATCCACACCGTTTTGTCGCGTGAATTCTAAGCCATAATGCCGTAGAATTTGGGGCTGCTGGTAGACATACTTACCCCATAGTTTCAGGAGAAAAATAAATACCGCATATAACAATATCAATGTCAATATACTTTCTAAGTTTGAATCATGCACTAGTAAGTATATTGGTGCAGCTAAGGGTAACCATAGCAGCAATAAAGTCACAATAAAAGAACCCAGCCTAATGGGGGCAGGGCGTTCAGCTAGACGGACAAGGTTTTTTTTCATACTAAATAGGTCAATAATCAGCAGTAAATACTCCAGATTATGACTCTTGATTATTGACCAATGACTATTCGTCAGGTTCAATCGTGCTACTTAAACCGTGACTTTTCAATGTTTCGCTATAGAACTCAGCGTGTTCCAGAGCGCAAGTAATAACTAAAGCTAGCCCGTTAGTATGGGCTTCCATCATGATGCTAACAGCCTGGGGTTGGGTAAGGCTTGGCACAGTGGCTATTAGTGACTGCACAACATGCTCCATAGAATTGTAGTCGTCGTTATGGAGCAAAACGCGATACCGAGGCGCTAGCTTACGGATTGTGGAAGGTTTTTCAATAGTTTCAACTGACACGGCTCTTTGCTCTTTTCTTGTTGATTCACCACTACGAAGTGTCTGTGTAGCGATCGCTTAACACTTATTTACCTATTCTATAGTATTTCTGTTCAGATACTATGCTAGGAAAACCCTTTACTGCCAAGGATTGGTCGTATTAGCTTTGCGTAGCCACTTGTGAAGCAGATGTCTTAGACATCGTTGCCGTGACAGTGCTAACCTAATGTTACATAAGCTTCCTTAAACGTAGCGCATTTTCACTTTTAAAATTAAGGAAGTTGCAAAATAATCCTTGCCCCTGCCCAAACTGCGTAATGATGGACATTAGCCTAGATTTTCTTCAACCAGGACAAATTGTGTCTTTAGAGCATGGCGACAGGAATCTGTATGCAGAAGTCATCCAATTTATAGTTTCCCGCCAGTTGTGCTGGGTGCGTCCTTTATTAATGGTTACTTTGATTCAAGAATCGCCGCTAATTACCGATTTGCGAGATGCGTCTGACCTACTTTGGCCTGCCAATTTATTTCGCCCAGCACTAGACACAGAAGTAATTACCTTCTTGAGCCAAGTTTTAGCAAAAGAACCAAAAACTGAACCTGATTTAGGTGCCAAGCAACAACTCAATCAATTTATTCACCAACTTTGGCAAGCATATCAATAGGTATTGGTCAAACAGGGCATTAGGTATTAGTTATCCTTTCTTGTCCCCCTTGTCTCCATCAGGCGTAACGGATGCCAGCATATTTCATCCGTTGAATTCCTTCTTGCAACCGCTCATCACTAATAGTTAAAGCAATTCGGAAAAAGCCCTCTCCAGATGCACCGTAACCACTACCTGAACACACAATAATACCACATTTGTCAAGTAGCAAGGTTACAAATTCTGCTAAGGAATATCCTGGGGGAACAGGTGTCAGACGTAAAGGGTAGTTTTCAGAGGCTGAATCGGCCAACCTAGAGATTGCAGTCCATTAACAATCATATCACGGCGATTTTGGGAAACCAACATTATGGCTTAGAATTCTACTTCAGTGGTAGGAGAATAAGCTGCGATCGCACATGCTTGAATTACCTTAAATACCCCAGAATCAACGTTAGTTTTTACCTGTGCCAAGCCTTTAATACCAACAACACAACTAACTCGCCAGCCTGCCAAAACTTGTTTCATCTATTTTAAAGTTTTATTGCTTCAGTCTCAATCAAATTCACTTGATAAAGGCAAGAAACCTCTATGCCTAAGCAATTAGGAATATCCGAAGCTAGGAACCAACTGAATTCTCCCAGCATCCATCTCTGCCATTAATAATTCTAGAGCTTCGTAATCAACATCAGAAACGTAACCCAGTTCCGTCAGTTCTGAGTTGATTTCATTTTCTATCTCAGGAGTTAGTTTTTTAATGTCAAGAGCTTTTTCTACCAATTTACGAATAGCGTACTTAGTTCTCATAAGTAATAATCCAACTGTATATGATACTAATTATTTCAAAGACATCTCAGTATAAAGAGTAATCCAAATACTACTTTATTAGTAATTTAGATGACAATTTAATTAGTTAGATAGATGATAATTCGCTATGACTATGGCGTATACCATCAGCAACGCTAAAGCGGAAGATTTAACTTACCGTTAAAACTTGGCTAAATTAGCTTGAGTTATATATCAATACAATTTGATTTTTGAAAAAATTTAAGTAGATGTAAAGAAGCCAGCCGTCTGGGTGGGTTTCCCGACTTGAGCGGACTGGCGTTGTATTATCGCCCTTGAGTACGGCACTAAAACCTTCAAGAAGTGCCTTACGCTTTGCTAACATAACGCCAGTTGCTTCACTTGGGGAAACCCCTCTGAGCGCTGGCTCCCCTACGTAAATTTCAAAATCAAATATGAGTCCTATAGACTAAGTAAGTTTTCTCAGCATAGTTACGGATGTATTTCTCTGTTCTAAGGCTGTCTATGTTGATTGTTTTTGAACTGGGATAAAAAAAAAGTATATATAAACACATTTCAAACTGGAATTATGACAATCTTTAAACAGAGATACTAAAGCAATAAAGATTCAGCAAAGAGACCTAAGACGTATGGTCGATGCAATAAAAAAAAGTTTATGTTCAAATAATTCTCAGCTTGACGCTTTGATAACTCTCAATAGGATGTAACTATGCAGGCAGTGCTTCACTATCCCAAGGTCGCAGTTATTAGTCCCCAAGGCTGTTTGAATGCTGCAAACGCCTTGGAATTTGAACGAGATATGACCACAGCGTTGGCACAAAATGGTATTTCCATCTTGGTGGTAGACCTAGCAGCAGTAGAATCGTTAGACAGTGCGGGGTTGATGGCATTGTTATCTACACACAAGCTGGCTCTTAGTTTAGGACGGAGTTTCCGACTTTGTACTGTTGCTCCGTCAATTAAAATTATTTTTGAACTAACGCAACTCGATAGGGTGTTTGAAATATTGGACGGTGAAGCCGAGTTGGCTGCAAGATAACTTTATCTAAAAGCAGAAAAGTTTGCGTAAGGTCTGGACTTTATGTAAAGGAGTTATAAGTTGCAACGATAAACTATGTCATAAGAGCTAATTAAATGCTAAGGTTGGGGTTGAGTAGCTGTAATTAAGGTAGCTAGAAGATAGCACAGTGGCTGTTGCAGTTGAAAAATTAATAACATCGGATATTTTAAAACCTGGGCGGTACCTGGGTAATGAGCGTTTAGCGGTACACAAAGCTTGGGATACGACAGCAATACGCTGGGTTTTAACCTACCCAGAAGTCTATGAAGTCGGTGCATCCAATTTAGGGCACATTATCCTATATAACATCTTGAATGCCCAACCGCGTCAATTGTGCGATCGCGCTTACCTCCCAGGACAAGACCTGGCAGCCAAACTACGCGAAACTAATACGCCATTGTTTGCGGTAGAGTCAAAGCGATCGCTCACAGAATTCGACATTTTAGGCTTTAGCCTCAGTTACGAACTGGGTGCAACTAATATCTTAGAAATGTTGGATTTGGCTGGAATTCCCTTGACGTGGCGAGAGAGGCAGGGGGGCAAGGGAGAATTTACTAATCTCCAGTCTCCATTTCCGTTGATTTTTGCTGGTGGGCAAACAGCGACATCAAATCCTGAGCCTTACGCTGACTTCTTCGACTTTTTCGCCCTTGGAGATGGAGAAGAACTGCTGCCAGAAATTGGTTTGGTGTTAGAAGAAGGCAAACAAGCAGGATTGAGTCGGGAACATCTGTTACTGGGTTTGGCACAGATACCAGGCGTATATGTCCCTCAGTTTTATGACATGGCAGAGGATGGCTCGGTTCATCCTCGTCGCCCGGACGTGCCAAAACGAATTTTGCGACGGGTTGCAACTCCCATACCAGCATATTCCATTGGGTTAGTTCCCTACGTAGAAACGGTGCATGACCGATTGACCATTGAGATTCGGCGTGGTTGCACTCGTGGCTGTCGCTTCTGTCAACCAGGAATGCTGACTCGACCAGCACGGGATGTAGAACCCGATAAGGTGGTAGAAGCGATTGAACAAGGGATGCGGGCAACTGGTTACAATGAGTTTTCCCTATTATCTCTAAGTTGTTCTGATTATTTGTCCCTACCAGCAGTGGGGATGGAAATCAAAAATCGCTTAAAAAATGAAAACATTTCTCTGACTCTACCAAGCCAACGGGTAGACAGATTTGATGAGAATATCGCCAACATCCTTGGAGGTACGCGGCAAGGTGGACTGACTTTTGCTCCAGAAGCTGGAACTCAGCGGATGCGAGACATTGTGAATAAGGGTTTGACAAATGAAGAACTATTGCGGGGGGTGAAAACGGCTTGGGAGCAAGGCTGGGATAAAATCAAGTTGTATTTTATGATTGGCTTACCGGGTGAGACGGATGCTGACGTTTTGGGCATTGCGGAAACAGTAAGCTGGCTACAGCGAGAATGTCGGGGCAAGGGCAGAAAACCTCTAAACTTTAACCTGACGATTTCTAACTTTACGCCCAAGCCCCATACACCATTCCAATGGCACTCAGTTTCTACCACTGAATTTAAGCGTAAACAAAACCTGCTGCGGCAAGAATTCCGGCGGATAAAAGGAGTGAAGGTAAATTTTACCGATGTCCGCATTTCCGCAATGGAAGATTTTGTGGGACGAGGCGATCGCAGTTTGGGCAAAGTAGTGCGCCGTGCCTGGGAATTGGGTGCAGGGATGGATTCCTGGTATGAAAATTTAGATCAGGCTTTTAGTGCTTGGGGAGATGCGATCGCCCAAGCCGGTCTAGATTGGAAATACCGCCAAGTAGAAAATGGCGAATGGAATTTGTTTCATATACAAGAGCAGAAGAGATCAAAAGATGCGGAAAATACCCAATTCCTAACTCCTAACTCTTGTACAGACGCGATTAATCGCGTCTCTCCTAACTCCCTCGATACTCCCCTGCCTTGGGATCATATTGATACCGGGATTGACAAAAAGTGGCTCAAAGAAGACTTGCAACGCGCCTTAGAAGCTGCAATTGTACCCGACTGCTCTTTTGAAGGTTGTTCTCATTGTGGCGTCTGTGGCACCGACTTTGGGCATAACGTCGTGATTAAACCACCTGCTATCCCGAAATTCACTGGCGAGTTTGTCCCCAACACAATTAAGTCACAACGACTGCGAGTTTGGTTTGGGAAACAGGGTAATATGGCTTTGGTAAGCCACCTGGATTTAATCCGTTTGTTTGACCGAGTTGTGCGGCGAGCAGGCTTACCAATTGCTTTCACTGGTGGGTTTCATCCAATGCCGCGAATTTCTCTAGCAACTGCTTTGGCTCTAGGGGCTACTAGTAGTGGTGAAATTGCGGATTTTGAGTTAACTGTGCCAGTGGCAGTTGATAGTTTTCGAGAAAAGTTAGTTCGGGAAATGCCCACAGACATACCTATATATAATGTGGCGCAGATAGATTTAAAAACTCCGGCAGCTACCCAACTGCTAGAGACCGCAGAATATTTAATTACCGTAGCAGCACTTGAAGAAACAACACCTATACAATGGCAAGAATGGATTGATACCATCAAAGCAAAAGACGCGCTCTGGTACGAGCATACAACTAAGTCAGGCAAGAGCCAGTTAATAAATCTGCGCGATCGCTTATTTGAACTGGAATTAGTAGAAAACTACAATTGCATTGCAGAATCTATATCTGTTATCCGTTATCTAGGTAGCTATCGCCAAGATGGTTTTCTATTGCGTCCTGAACAAATCCTGTTTATGCTAGGCATAGTGGCTAGTGGAGAATTTCAACTCCTGCACATCCACCGCAATCGGCTAATTTTAAGGGTATAATCCCTGTAGGGCAGCTTGCTAGTAGTTGTCCTCACATGGCAGATCGTCGGAATTGATTTTTAGTAAGGTTGCGTTAGAATGGGGTGAAGAGAAATTTTCTGGCGCTGCATTGAATTAGCTGGTTCACTACCCTGGTGTTCAGGGGGCGAAAGCAAAGATATTAGAGTGCAACTTCTAGGATTTTATCCCAGACAAACTGAGGCAGATTAAAGAATACACACTCTTTCTACAGCTACCTTGTGAATCAGTAACTAACAGCAGGCTCGGTTAGCTTCTCTAAATCCATGCTTTTTAAACAACTACTGAATGTCTAATCCACAGTAGTGCCCAAGAGCCAGTGGTTACTCTTCTAGAGTTGTTCGCCCTTGGCCGTTCCCGTAGGGTAAGCAACTGCCGTCAGTTATGCGGATTTGCAGACGTTCACGAGACGCGCAAAGCACGGCTTAAGGTAGGGTAGCAGCTGGCGTTGCTAAGTATAACCCTAAGGATAAATCCGGGGAATGGAAAATAGAAATAGTTTCTTTTTCTTAACGACTTCAGTAGGTTACTCTCAAATGAAGCTTCCTGAGTTAAAAACTCACTCAGGATTCAGAACTTTCAACTCAGAACTCTCTTTCTTGAGGGTATTGCATCACAAATCAACCACGGACAGTTGATTTAATTGCTTAAACATGCACCCGTTCTGGAATAATCCGCCGTGAAAACGCTCTTAAGAGCGCCAATAGCTATTTAACTTAGAACATCGGGTTACGATTTTTATTACCAGTAGCGCCTTTTGAGGGTTGCAGGGGCAACAAAGGTATAACAAACCCCCAGACCTATTGGTGCTGCCAATTTTTGAGGAAATTGAATGCCAAAACAAATTATCATCGCGGAGCAGCACCAAATTGCTGCTGTCTTTTCTGAAGATCAAATACAGGAACTCGTTGTTGCTACCGGTCATCACCAAATAGGTGATATCTACTTAGGAGTAGTAGAAAACGTATTGCCTGGGATAGATGCGGCTTTTGTCAATATTGGTGATCCAGAGCGCAACGGTTTTATTCACGTCACCGACTTAGGACCATTGAAGCTAAAGCGTACTGCTGCGGCAATTACAGAACTACTTACACCACAGCAGAAAGTTTTGGTGCAAGTAATGAAAGAGCCAACAGGGACAAAAGGGCCCAGGCTGACGGGTAATATCACCTTACCTGGACGCTATGTAGTATTAATGCCCTATGGTAGGGGCGTAAATTTATCCCGACGGATAAAAAGTGAAAGTGAACGCAACCGCTTGCGGGCACTGGCAATTTTGGTCAAACCGGCGGGAATGGGTTTGCTCGTGCGTACAGAAGCCGAAGGCAAACCAGAAGAAGCAATTATGGAAGATTTGGAGGTGCTGCAAAAGCAATGGGAGGCTATCCAGCAGGAAGCGCATTCCACCCGGCCTCCAGCACTGCTCAATCGGGACGATGACTTTATCCAGCGCGTATTGCGGGATATGTACGGCGCGGATGTAAATCGGATTGTTGTAGATTCTAGTACTGGTTTAAAGCGTGTAAAGCAGTACTTGCAGAACTGGAGTGGAGGTCAAACACCGCAAGGATTGTTGATTGACCATCATCGCGATCGCTCCCCAATTTTAGAGTACTTCCGCATCAGTGCTGCGATTAGAGAAGCCCTCAAACCAAGAGTAGACCTACCTTCTGGAGGTTACGTCGTCATCGAGCCGACGGAGGCATTAACCGTAATCGATGTTAACTCAGGTTCCTTTACGCGATCGGCAACAGCTAGAGAAACAGTTTTGTGGACAAACTGCGAAGCTGCAACAGAAATTGCTCGCCAGTTGCGTCTGCGGAATATCGCTGGGGTGATCGTTGTTGATTTTATTGATATGGAATCGCGACGTGATCAACTGCAAGTTCTCGAACACTTTAATAAAGCACTCAAAGCAGACAAAGCTCGTCCCCAGATTGCCCAACTCACCGAACTGGGTTTGGTAGAATTGACCCGCAAGCGTCAGGGTCAAAATATTTACGAATTGTTTGGTGAAACTTGCCCCACCTGCGGCGGTTTAGGACATACTGTGCGTCTGCCTGGAGAAATCGAAAACCGATTGCCAATACCAGTAGAAACACCAGAGCGTGAACGTTTTGTATCCCTGCCTCACAGAGAACCACGTCAGCCATCTGCCCGCATCCCAGAACCACGAGAAACCTATGATGGATTTGGGGAAGCATTTGAGGGTGACTCGGAATTAAGTAACCTAAATCTGATCAATCATCCTAGTTATCAAGAACTTAATGATAATAAGCGGCGTACCCGCACTCGCCGCAGTCGAATTGGCATCAATGGGTTAAACGGGAAAGATGAAGCTCGGGTTATTGCCAATCCACTGGCTTTTGTCAACGAGCCAGACTTAGACCTTGATGTGGAACCAGAACTAGGAATTGCACCAGAGATCCCCTTACCCACCCTTGGTAAACCCGGTTGGAGTGAAAGAGTAGAGCGCACTAAAATTATCAAGGCAGAACCAGTTAAACCAGTGGTAGAACCACCGGAGATTAGAACTGTAGAAATGAGCCTCCAAGAACAAGATATGTTTGCCTTGATGGGAATCTCTCCTTTGGTGAAGTTAGAGCAAGAAGTTAAAAATACCAAATCTGTGATCATTAATGTGATTCAGCCTGGTCAACTGCCAACGACCCCAACTGAATCAACCTCAGAATCAACTATTGCCCAAAAAGCGACACCTGAAGTAACCACAAGCAAGATACCGACACCAAAAGTTATTGAGCCAGAACAAAAATCTTTGATAGAAGAGACAACTGAACCATCGGAGTTGACTGCGAACCCAACGGAACGCTTGTCTGCGAAAGCCTCCGTTGCCAACGAGATTGCAGATGAAAGTGATGCGAACAGCGCCGCCACTGCCAGCCGTCGCCGCCGCCGTCGTTCCTCAGCGATCGAGGATAATTAATTTGCTTTATGGTAGAAACGTCGCCAACGCCCTTGGAACAATCCAGTTGGCTAGAGTTTTCTACTTTGTCAGGGATTCCAGGGTTGGTTGCAGGTGTGGATGAAGTCGGGCGAGGTGCTCTATTTGGCCCTGTGGTGGCGGCAGCAGTGATCCTACCAGTTCATGCTTTGCCAATACTGATGGCAGCTAAAATTAAAGACAGTAAAAAGTTGTCTAGTTCTCGGAGAACTCAGCTAGCACAGCAAATTTGTGGGCTGGCTATAGACTGGAAAATTGGGTTTGCTTCTACTGCTGAAATTGACAAGATAAATATTTTGCAAGCGACACTGTTAGCAATGAAGCGGGCTGTGCTGAAGTTAAAGGTACAGCCTGCACTCTGCCTGGTTGATGGCAATCAGTCAATCAAAGACTTGCTATTGCCGCAACAAACAATAGTTAAAGGAGACGAGCGATCGCTCGTTATTGCCTCTGCTAGTATTGTTGCCAAGGTTTGGCGTGACGACCTGGTAATGCGTCTAGCATTAAAATACCCTATGTACAACCTGGAGCGTAACAAGGGTTATGGTAGCCAGCGGCATTTGCTGGCTTTGCAACAATACGGGCCCTCGCCCCTACATCGTCAGTCTTTTCGTCCTTGCCAAATCAAAGTACCGAGTGTTGAGTGATTAAATCATTACTCAGCATTCAGGATTGGCAATTCAGTAGTGTCACCGTCAAGTCCTCTATCTTTAATTTGTGATATCACCCAGTAGCGATAATCCGCCAAAAGTTGATTTAATAACCGTTGCTTGACCGACAACAGCACGCTTTTGAGCAAACCATTGCCAGTAGCTTCTAAAATCGGCTTAGGAGTGAAGGAAAATGGCGGTGGCAAATCCACCAGCACTTCTAAATCAGCCCTTCCTTGCAGGCGAGTACCAGTGCTAAACTCTTTGGGAGATAAATACCCTTTTAAATTGAGAGTAAAGCGCTGGTTAATATACTCGAAACCCAGGATTTCACAGCCTAGCGATCGCAAATAAATTATTCCATTTGATTCTGCCCAGACTCTCATGTCTACAGTAGGTTGAATACTTAATGACATAAAAGTTACCGGACGCATTTTCAAGCGAAATATTTCCTCAGAAAGCTGCTCAATGCGGGTGTTGTCAGCCAAAGCCTTAACTAAACGTTGAGGCTGACGCAAGTAGTGCTGAATGGGAATAGGCTGCTCTGGAACAGCGATTTCAACCGATTGAGAGGCAGTAAACCGGGTAGCCATGAGCGGATAAAAAGATCTGTTTCTTAATTTTAATATTTTTTAATAAATTAGTTCTAATTATTAGAAAAATACAAAATTTATTGAGCATAAAAATGATTGTTGCTTATCAGCTATACATTATTAGCAAAAAGTTGCTACGCTCATTACTATCTTTAGTTCAAGAAATATAGATTAGGATTAGCCTTTTCAAGCTGACTCCTAAAATCTATTTTTTTTTATCTGATATCTCTGTGTCAATAGCGGGTTAAAAGTAATTTATTTAACCCTTAACACGCAGAGGACACAGAGTTAAGAGATTAAAGAGGAATTTTTTTAACCCAAATTTTTACTCAGCTTGAAAGGGCTAATATTAGGATTTAACGATTGACACAAAATCAATAATATGCATTGCTATTTGGTCAGAAACCAATATAATTGCTCTTAAATCTTCAGAGGAATCTAGCAAAAAACTCCCAGGAAATCTATCTGCTAGAAGGCTGATTTCCATAACTTGTTTTCCTGGATACATATTTAGGTCTATTCGTCAGTGCGTAAATTTTAGAGATAAGAGTGTTCACTAAGAGTAAATGTTGGATATATTTGCCAAACCTAAAATATCATAATCTCTGTTTACACATTAAACTCACAACTCAAGGCTAAAGACATGACTTTATTGATCGCACATTTAGGGCCTCCCGGCACTTACGCAGAACAAGCATCTGTTCTTTATGTCAACTGGTTGAGCAAAAGTACGGGAATTGAAGCTATGTTATGTCCCTATCCCACCATCTCGCAGTCACTGCACGCCGTTGCTGATGGTCAAGCCCAGTTGGCTGTTGTGCCAGTGGAAAATTCTATTGAAGGGAGTGTTACCACAACACTGGATACACTATGGCACTTGGACAGTTTGCAAATTCAGTTGGCTTTGGTATTACCCATTGCCCATATGTTAATTTCTTGCGCGTCTAGCTTAGATAGGATTAAAACTGTTTACTCTCATCCACAAGCTTTAGCACAATGCCAGGGATGGTTAGAGCGGTTTCTTCCGACTGTACAAATTATTCCCAGCAATTCCACAAGCGAAGCGCTACAGGGATTGGAGCAAGAGATAACAACGGCAGCGATCGCCTCTAGTAGAGCAGCTCAACTCTACAACCTGCCCATACTTGCCAGTAACATCAACGACTATCCAGAAAACTTTACTCGTTTTTGGGTAGTAAGTCAGGGTGAAGCGGAGGCTGGATATCAGGCATCAACAACACCTGCCAGTCACACATCGCTGGCTTTTAGTATGCCTGCCAACACACCTGGAGCATTGGTCAAACCTTTGCAAATATTTGCTCAGTTAGGGATTAACCTCAGCCGGATTGAATCTCGTCCGACGAAGCGATCGCTAGGCGAATACTTGTTTTTCATGGATCTAGAAGCGGATGCCAAGGAAGCACAAATGCAATCTGCTTTAGCAGAATTAACTATCCACACAGAGATTTTAAAAATTCTTGGCGCTTACAATGTTTTGCCGATCAGCGCTCTTTAATCATTCGTCATTTGCCACAAGTTTTGACTGAGGACTACTCATCACTTTTCATTAAATGTGTCTTTGAGAACAGCACGAGCTGCCAAGTGATTCCGAGTAGAAGTTAAAATTTCTGCTTCCCGCTCTAGACGAGTTGCAGTATCTTGCATTTCTAACAATAACTGCTGCTCTGGGGCGACACCATAAAGGTTACTGGCTACCCAATAAGATAACTCTGTTGGTAGGTCGGGCAAATCTTCTGGTAGTTCGATATTTTGTTCGGTTAATTTGGCTGATAAACGCACAACATCTCGCAGTAGTTGTTCTACTTCAGTTGACAAAGGACGCAAATCTTTAGTTGGTGGTTGGTCTTCAATCCATTCAACTAAGCCAACGCGGTATGGCTTTTCACGAACATACTCTAATACACGAAATCTTTGCTGCCCTAAAGTCAACATCTTGATTCGGTCATCTGGTAGCCGTTGATGATGAACGATTTCCGCACAGCAACCAGTGTTTGCAATTGTACCTTTGACTGGATCAACCATTAAAACACCGAACCTGCGATCGCTTTCCAAAATCGTGTTTATCATGATTCGGTAGCGAAATTCAAAGATGTGCAGAGGCAATGGTCTGGTAGGAAACAGAACTAGTTCAGGTAACGGGAACAGAGGTAGTTCACGAACTGCAATTTTAGAAGATGATGTCATTATTACCTTAGTATAAACTTAATCTTTAAAATTTATTTTTCTCTGCTTTTCCCGTTCTTTGTCTACATTCTATCATTTGTTTCCTAGCTAAATAAAAGCCCTGAGATATATTTCTTCAGGGCTATGTAAAAATTCATACTAATATTATTAGTCTTTTGTCCTTTGCCTGAGTACTAATGACTAATTAAAGTTTGACTTCGATATCTACACCCGATGGTAGATCCAATTTCATCAGGGCATCAATAGTCTTAGAAGAGGGCTGGTAAATGTCAATAATCCGGCGATGAGTACGGGTTTCAAAGTGTTCTCGTGAATCTTTATCTACGTGAGGCGATCGCAGCACACAATAGATCCGGCGTTTTGTTGGTAAAGGAATTGGGCCTATGGCTGTAGCATTGGTACGGTTAGCTGTGTCTACAATCTTCTCGCAAGATGTATCCAATAAGCGTCGGTCAAAAGCCTGTAAGCGAATTCTAATCTTCTGCTGCTGTAGAGTTGCCATCTTTAATTGTCCAGGTTCTGCGTAATTAGGGGATGTAGTTGCAGGGTAAAGGTTACAGAAAACTATCACCAGTCCTCTGTAACCTGTTACCTTATTTATAGAGGGAAGAGAAAGGAGCAGAGAGGCATTATACCATCTCTGCTCCTTTGTTATGAGCGAAAAGGTGCTACTTCAGAATTTTTGAGACGACACCAGCACCAATGGTGCGCCCACCTTCGCGGATAGCGAAGCGCATTCCTTGTTCAATAGCGATCGCGTTGATCAATTCTACTGTCACTTTGATGCGATCGCCTGGCATCACCATTTCCACCTCAGTGCCATCATCAGCAGTGAAGGCTCTAATCGTGCCGGTTACATCCGTTGTCCGCACGTAGAACTGGGGACGGTAGCCAGCAAAAAATGGAGTTTTGCGACCACCTTCTTTTTCGGTTAGGACGTACACTTCACCTTCAAATTGAAGGTGAGGTTTAATTGAACCTGGTTTGGCAATGACCATACCTCGTTCAATATCAGCCTTTTGGATACCCCGGAGTAGTACGCCTGCGTTATCCCCAGCCATACCTTGGTCAAGACTCTTCTTGAACATTTCAATACCAGTTACGGTAGTGGCGCGAGTATCTCTGATACCCACTAGTTCAACGTTATCGCCAACTTTGACTATACCCCGCTCAATCCGACCGGTGGCGACAGTACCACGACCTGTGATGGAGAATACATCTTCTACAGCCATCAGGAAGGGTTTATCCACATCTCGCTCAGGGGTGGGGATGAAAGAATCTACAGCATCCATCAATTCGTAGATTTTGTCTACCCATTCATTTTCACCCCGTTGGGTCTTGGGATTCTTAGTCATTGCTTCCAGGGCTTGCAGACCAGATCCCTTAATAATGGGGATATCATCGCCAGGGAAATCGTAGCTGGTAAGCAATTCTCTCAGTTCTAGTTCCACTAGTTCTAAGAGTTCTGGGTCATCCATCAAGTCTTCCTTGTTCAAGAAGACAACCAGACTGGGAACGCCTACCTGTTTTGCCAACAGGATGTGTTCGCGGGTTTGGGGCATAGGCCCATCGGTAGCAGCAACTACGAGGATGCCACCATCCATCTGAGCAGCGCCGGTGATCATGTTCTTCACATAGTCAGCGTGTCCAGGGCAGTCTACGTGAGCATAGTGCCGACTAGCAGTTTCATACTCAACGTGAGCGGTATTGATGGTAATACCCCGTGCCTTTTCTTCTGGCGCGTTATCGATTTGATCGTAGCCTTTAGCTATAGCTTGACCCATAGCCGCCAACGTCATAGTGATGGCTGCTGTTAACGTGGTTTTACCGTGGTCAACGTGGCCAATGGTACCGATATTGATGTGGGGTTTATTCCTTTCAAACTTTGCGCGTGCCATGAATGCTCATTTCCTTATTTTAACTAAGCGTTCCCTTTGCTTTTAGCAATGATAGTTTCAGCTACGCTGCGAGGCACCTCTTCGTAGTGGCTGAACTCCATCGTGAAGATACCCCGACCTTGCGTCTTCGACCGGATATCAGTGGCGTAGCCAAACATGGTCGCCAGTGGAACTTTGGATGCGACCTTAGCAAGTCCCTGTTCAGTGCTTTGGCTTTCAATCTGCCCTCGGCGGGAGATCAAGTCGCCAATCACGTTCCCGATATAGTCTTCAGGAACTTCAACCTCAACTTTCATCATAGGCTCTAACAGGACGGGTGAAGCTTTCAGCACAGCCTCTTTCATCGCCATTGAGCCAGCGATTTTGAAAGCCATTTCCGAAGAGTCTACATCGTGGTATGACCCATCAGTTAGCGTCGCTTTGACGTCAATTAACGGATATCCAGCCAGGACACCAGATTCGCAGCTTTCTTTCATTCCTTGTTCTGCGGGGCCAATATACTCTTTAGGTACTGTACCACCAACAATTTTGGAGACGAATTCAAAGCCAGTACCGGGTTCTCCTGGTTCCAAATCGATCACAACGTGACCGTATTGACCTTTACCACCACTTTGACGGATGAACTTGCCTTCCACTTTGGAGACACGTTTCCGAATCGTTTCGCGGTAAGCTACTTGTGGCGCACCGACATTCGCTTCCACTTTGAATTCTCGTAACATCCGGTCTACTAGAATTTCTAGGTGGAGTTCTCCCATCCCTGCGATCACGGTTTGGTTTGTTTCCGGATCGACGTGGACACGGAAGGTGGGGTCTTCTTCTGAGAGAGATTGCAGAGCCTTGGACAGTTTGTCCATATCGTTCTTGGTTTTGGGTTCAACCGCCACCGAGATTACAGGCTCAGGAATGAATAAGGATTCCAGAATTACTGGCGATCCTTCGTCACAGATTGTGTCACCTGTCAAGGTGTCTTTCAATCCAAGAGCTGCTCCCAAATCACCCGCTCGCAGTTCATCGACATCTTGCCGATCATCTGCCTTCATTAGAACTAAGCGGGAAATTCGTTCTTTTTTATTCTTACTAGCGTTGAGGACGTAGCTGCCCTTTTTCAGAACACCAGAATAAACACGAACAAATGTGAGGCGACCGTAAGGGTCAGCCATAATCTTGAATGCCAGAGCCGCTAAGGGTTCGCTGTCATCAGCCCGCCGCTCAACAGTATCGCCATTCGCTAGTAAGCCTTGAATTGGAGGCACTTCACTTGGTGCTGGCAGGTAATCTACAACAGCATCCAGCATCAACTGCACGCCTTTGTTTTTGAATGCTGAACCGCAAAGTACTGGCACAATTGTCCCGGCAATTGTTCCTTTACGCAGGGCAGTCCGAACTTCCTGTTCTGTAAGTTCTTCGCCATCGAAGTACTTAGTCATCAGAGCATCATCGGTTTCTGCCGCCGCTTCTATTAGCTTGGTGCGGTATTCTTCTACCTGCGCTTGCAATTCTTCTGGGATATCGGTTTCCTGGATATCGGTTCCTTGGTCATTTGCGTAAATATACGCACGTTGCCGTACTAGGTCAACGATACCTTGGAAGTCGTTTTCACTACCGATTGGTAGTTGAATGGCGATCGCATTCGCCCGCAGGCGATCGCGGATTTGATCGTGAACTTTATAAAAGTTCGCTCCAGTCCGATCCATCTTGTTGATAAAGGCTATCCGAGGAACTTTGTAGCGTTCTGCTTGACGCCACACTGTCTCGGACTGCGGTTGCACGCCGCCCACAGAACAAAATACTGCGATTACACCATCCAACACGCGCATGGAACGCTCAACTTCAATTGTGAAGTCTACGTGACCCGGAGTATCGATAATGTTAATTTGATGATCTTTCCAACTGGTACTGATAGCAGCCGCAGTAATGGTAATTCCCCGCTCCCGCTCCTGCTCCATCCAGTCTGTGACGGCAGTTCCTTCATGAACTTCGCCAATTTTATGAATTATCCCAGAGTAAAATAATATTCTCTCTGTTGTTGTTGTTTTGCCCGCATCTATATGCGCCGCAATACCAATGTTGCGTACTTTATCTAGCGGGATCGTGCGTGCCACAGCTACCTCCTATAGTTTTTGCCTCATGATATCTTGTATATTACTCTTTGTTAAGATTCTATACTTTTAGGGAAAACCGTCTTTTTTTTGTAAATCTACGATATAACGCTTCGGTAAGGCGATATATCGTTTTTCTACTTAGTAACGATAATGTGCAAATGCCTTGTTAGCTTCCGCCATCCGGTGCGTTTCTTCCCGTTTCCGAATCGCATTTCCAGTTTCGTTGGCAGCATCCATTAACTCATTTGCCAGTTTGCTTGCCATTGTCCGGCCTGGTCTAGACCGGGAATATTGCACTAACCAACGCAGTGCTAGGGTAGTGCCCCGTTCTGTACGCACTTCCATTGGTACTTGGTAGGTTGCTCCACCAACTCGCCGAGCTTTTACTTCTACTAAAGGCGTGGCATTTCGCACTGCTCTTTCAAAGGTTTCCAAGGCAGCGCTACCAGTGCGTTCCTCAATAGTTTTCAATGCTTCATAAACAATCCGTGCGGCAAGTGATTTCTTGCCATGACGCATGATCCGCCTGATAATCATGCTCACAAGGCGACTATTATATACGGAGTCAGACGGAACTGGGCGCCTTTGAATAACACCACGACGTGACATACTTCACCTTTAATTCGGAATTGGCAACGAAATTATATGCTATCAGACACCGGAAACTAAAAGCGGTGCAACCCAACCCTCAGACTTCCTCATTTTTTTCGACAGTTGCAGCGAGGTTGACCTCTCTACTGCCAATTTTTGATTTTTGATTTTTGATTTTGGATTAAAAGTTTTCGGTATATGTTCCGATCCCAAGGGTCGGAAAAAATCAAAAATCAACAGTCTGTAAGCCTTATCCCTTTGTGGGTTCGACCAATCCAAAATCGCAAATCGCAAATCTAAAATTGTTTGACCTGCTACCTGCAACTAAATACTCAAGGCGACAAGATTGTAAATCTTAATGTCCAGATGAGAATTCTGCTGTCAGTTACAGCCTTCTCCTCAGAACTTCTACACTTGCTCGCTTAGTGTAGGTGTAGCTTGCTTGATTTTTTAAAACAGACTTTACCAGCCTTCATAACTGCTGTTAGAACACAGACCCTGATACTTTTTTTGTCCTTCAGCGCTTCTTAGCTAGACGATTAATCGTGTTGGATGCGATTAATCGCCTAATTTTATTTTTTCGCTTCTTTGGGACGCTTGGTTCCATACTTGGAACGGCCTTGCTTGCGGTCTTTGACTCCGGCTGTATCTAGGGTGCCACGGATAATGTGGTATCTCACGCCTGGTAAGTCCTTAACCCGACCGCCACGAATCATCACAACTGAGTGTTCTTGTAAGTTGTGACCAATGCCTGGAATGTAAGCTGTAACTTCAAATCCAGAGGTAAGTCTTACTCTTGCTACTTTGCGTAGAGCTGAGTTAGGCTTTTTTGGTGTAGTCGTGTATACTCTGGTACAAACTCCCCGACGTTGGGGACATTGCTTCAGAGCCGGGGACTTGGTTTTCTGACGCGCTTGTTCGCGCTCATTACGTATTAGCTGCTGTATTGTTGGCATGAGTTACAGCGCGTAAAGCTGCTTATATGTCTAAGTTTTAACAAATCCTAATTATATCGTTTTTTAGGGCATTGTGTCAATTGTGATTTTTCTTTTGTTATTGGCAAATGATCACTAATTAACGACTATGAACAATTCGTGATTACGTTATGGATAGGGATTTAGACCCCAATCATAACTTTCTCAACCTTCGATCCAAGTCTCAGACTCTGACCCGTTTTTTAATTACGTTAGCGAGTCCGCGAACGCAAGAGGTTTTCTAGAGAGGGTCATTACAAATTACGAATTAGTAATTATTTGTTAACTAGTTATGGAGAAGGAATTCCCACAGCCACAGGTAGCGATCGCCTGGGGGTTGTGGAAGCGAAAACCACCACCCATTAAGTCTTCTGAATAATCCACCCTCAAACCGTTGAGGTAATTTAAGCTTGCTTTGTCTATGACCACTTGAATCTCATCCAAGTCGAAAACCTGGTCGCCAACTTTTATTGCTTCATCGAAGGACATATCATAAAAAAACCCGGAACAACCACCTGGTTTTACTGCCAATCGAAACAAGACATTTGGCTGCTGCTTGGACTTTATTCGCCCAATCTCACTCGCGGCTGCTTGACTCAGATGAATCATGGAACTCGTTTTTTGCAATAGAATATCCCATCTTTACTTTACAGATGGGTTGGCCCTGCCTTCTGTAAAATTCCAAATTTCCAAAGGCATGAGCGTGATCGCTATTACTACATTTATAGCACAACATGCTTTAGTCCCCACCTTAACTAGGTAGGGACATCTGGGGTGTAGTAGTTACCAAAGACGGTTTGCCCAAAAATCTATTCAGTTTTGGAATTAGAGCTTTAATAACATTCTTTTGGTTTTAATCCTTAGTACGGGCATAGTCATCTTGGTAGCGAATAATATCATCTTCTCCCAAATATTCGCCATTTTGCACTTCAATCAACACCAAGGGGATGACGCCAGGATTCTCTAAACGATGAGATGTACATTGGGGTACATAAGTTGACTCATTATTGCTCAGTAGTACTTCTAGCTCACCACAAGTTACCCTAGCTGTACCAGATACGACAATCCAGTGTTCGCTGCGGTGGTGGTGCATTTGTAGACTGAGGCGGTGTCCGGGTTTAACTTCGATGCGCTTGATTTTGTATCCGCGCCCTTCTTCTAAAACTGTAAAAGCACCCCAAGGACGTAACTCAGTTGCAGCAACGCCTCTGGAAGTGATAGTTGAAGGTAGGTGTAGAGTGTCAGTCTGTGTAGTTTCTTGATATCGAGCCATAGTTACCTCATTTGAAGACATAACAAACCGTCGGTACTCTTAACTATTGATAAAAATCTGGCGCTATCTTGCAACGTTGGAAATCAGCAATTATGTCGCACTTTGATAAACATAGCAAAGTCAGACGTAATGGTGTAAATCATCACTACTAAAACTCTTGTATCTACACCAAGTCTTCATCAAGCAAAATGATAGCTTGTTCTAAACTTTAAAAAAGGATGGGACATTGGTGATTAAGAGACTTCACTTCCCTATTCCCTACTGCCTGATGATCGTGGTTTCAGGAAAATACCAATTCCATTATGAACACGAGCAGCGGTACTAGGCGATCGGTCGAGTAGTTGCCCTCCTAAGTAAAGGCTGGTTGAACTACCACCGTCTAAATTTAGGGCATCGACACAGCCCATCAGTTGCATCAGTTGGGCATGTTCTGCCAAATTAGGGCCATAACCGCCTGCACGATTATGCACGGCAGTAATCATCAGTGTGCCTGTTGCCGTTGTGCAAATACCGCTACGAATAGCCTTTTCGGCAATAAAGGCATTGCTGAATTTTTCGGCTTTGGCATCAAGGACAATCTGACGATTTTGGACTAATAGCGGTCCGGCTCCGATAATGTGGGGATAACGACTAAAATCAGTGGGAGTAGTGGCGCTGGAAATAGTTACTCCGGTTCCAATAGGTAACTGGGAGGCAGCAGTAGCAGCGTTGGCGCGTAAGATTAGTAGGTAGCCATCCTGAGGAATCGGAACCGCCGTCTCACCAACTTTGCCGCCTGGTAACTGTTGAATAATTTGGTCTTTCTGTACCACTAGGATAATTTCGTTATCCGTCAAGGGCGTGTAAGTTAATCCCCAAGCTGGGGTGTAACGAGCAATGCCGCTCTGGACGTAGCCGCTGTTGAGAAACAGAATTGGTAAGCGCTGGTCATTTGCCGTAATTAAAGTTTCTTCCAAGGTGAGACGACCGAAGTAAAATTGGCCTGAATCATTCCAAGCGATCGCACCTCGGTTAAGAATGGGGCCTGATAACCACTGATTATCCCGACGAATTGCACCCAAGGGCAATCTATTCTTGCGGTTAAAATAACCACCGTTAATTCCAGCTACTGCTAAGTAACGTTGTGCTGTTTGAATTAAGGGAGCAGTACCCGCAAGCCCATCAAGACTAGCCCACATAGGTTTCAGTGTTAGCCCAAATTTACGAGGATTGACTTCTAACCAGACCACCGGAAAGCGTTCTGTGCCTAAGTTGACATAATGCTGTCGCCAGCGCAATCCTGGAACCCAAGTAATATCTCGTTCTTCTAAAGGATCGGGTCGAATATCGATAATCAGGCGATTGGGGCTACCGACAGTACTAACTTGAGGCGATAAACCAAAGGGAACACTCAGAGAAATAATGGTTTGGTTTTTCACCACCTCCACTTGTTGAATCAGTGGTTCAGGGGCTGGTGCTGGTGCTGGTAGTATTGGTTGTGTTGGTGTATCTGGTGATAATTGTTTGAGCAGGTTTGGCAGTAATATTGCTGGTGCTGCTGTTGGTGCTGGTGGCTGCGGGGTATAGCGTTCTATCAAAACGGGATCGGCTATTCCATCCAGGGTAACTGTCCACTCTCGATTTGGCGGTACAGTGGATTTGGGGATTAATGTGTCTAAATCAGAAGATGGAGGTTGAATTTTTTTAACAGTTGACCCTTGTGTAACTTGCCAGGGAGTTGGACGATCTAAATCGACAAGAATGCGAACTTGTTGCAAAGGCTTTACACTCGTGTCTGAAGATTGCTGACTCTGAACAATATTTGTCACTTGCGCCTTTGGAGTAGCAATCACCAAAATGTTGCTATTAGCTTGGATTTGCCATCCAGATGTTTGAGCAAAATTAGTAATATCCAGATAGCGATATGCTCCTAGTAGTCTGGTGGCTAAAATCAGTGGCGTTGTCACCGACGAAAACCACTGTACTGGTTGCCTACCTGAATTATTACTGCTTAAGAAATTAACTCCAATTAATTGTCTAAATGCCCCGTCACTCAGATGAGTTGTGATCTGACCAGATTTTCCAGGTCGCTGCAACCAAGTTCCTGGTAAAGTACGACCATTGAGGGAAATTTGATTACCAGAGGATGCTACACCTGTTAAAGGGGGTGCAGGTGACTGTGAGATTAACCTGCTGATTAATTTGATGGTTTTCGGGGACTCCTGGGCGTTGGTAGCACAGGTAGTAGTTAAGCACAGTACTGTTAAAAGTATTGGTAAGACAGTAACCTGGAAAAATCTGCGTTCGCTAATCCCTGATTGCCAACAATTCGGCATTTTTACCATAATTTACTAAGTACTTTTGAAAACTATCACCCAAGGTATAAACTAACTAATTATTTGGAACTATAAAAAAAACATGACTTTATTTTTTAAAAAAATGATATTCTATATATTGGCTAGTTATCTCTTTTAGACAAAAAACAATTTAGACGCCAAAGCCACTGCAATCAAGTGTTTTAACTAGCATTAATTATAACCACACTATACACGGTAGTCTTGCTTATCAAAACTGGATTATGATATTCAATTCTCGCTGAACATTGCTAGTGTTGCTAGTTCAGTAAGGTAAAGTAAATAGTAAGACATGTGGCAACTGGTAAGCAGCAAAACTCCAGACAACAGAAATATTTGGGAATTGTCAAATGGGTATATATTGTAATACGCTGATTTTATTGCCGGATCAGGATGAGTTTGGCTTTAAAACATAAAACAGCGTTCAGTTTTAATTTTTGTTTCAGGTGAGCTGAAATAGGCTCTGTGACTAGCTACCGTGCATCTGGAAAAAGAGAATTGAGAAAATACTTAGTTTCACAATATAAAAAAGAAACTGTCAGGGCAAAAATCATGTCTTGGCGGAGGTTGCTTGTCTAACACCGCATAAATACATAAATAATACGCAACTATTTTAACACGGGTGAACTAAGAAAGTAAAACCGAAGTTAAAATTTTTTTTCCCTAAATTTCTGTGCTTATATATTTCTCCATCGCTGAATTTAGAAATTTTTCCCAATAATGTAGTGGCAAAATTGGTAACTCAATACTTCAGGAACAGGGTATGAATAATAAACCGATGAATCAAGACCAGAAAATCACAGCGGATATAATCTCAAGAGATACCTATCAGGGGCAAAAGTGGTTAGTAGAGGAACGAGATGCCTGTGGTGTCGGTTTTATTGCTCATCGTCAGAATCATACCAGCCATGAAATTGTCGAAAAAGCCTTAGCTGCTTTAACCTGCTTAGAGCACCGGGGAGGTTGTAGCGCTGATCGAGACTCTGGTGATGGTGCAGGAGTATTGACAGCTATCCCTTGGGAGTTGTTCCAACAAGACTTTGCCCAAATAGGGAAGGAATTTTCATCCACTAATAATATAGCTGTGGGGATGATCTTTCTACCACAAGACCAAGAAGCAGCACAAAAAGCGAGGACGACAGTTGAGCAAGTAGCTGCTGAAGAAAAATTGATTGTACTAGGTTGGCGAGTAGTGCCAGTGCAACCTGATTTACTCGGTGTACAAGCAAGAGAAAATCAACCCCAGATTGAACAAGTTTTGCTAGCTTCTGTTGAGAAAAGTGGCGATGAATTGGAACGACAGTTGTATATTAGCCGCCGCCGAATTAGTAAAGCAGCAAACAACATCTCAGAAGAATTTTATATCTGCTCCTTGTCAAATCGCACAATTGTTTACAAAGGCATGGTGCGTTCTGCTGTATTGGGAGAATTTTATCAAGATTTAAAAAATCCGGTTTACAAAAGCGCCTTTGCTGTCTATCACCGCCGCTTTAGTACCAACACGATGCCCAAGTGGCCCCTAGCTCAACCAATGCGACTTTTGGGTCACAATGGCGAAATCAATACTTTGTTGGGTAACATCAACTGGATGATGGCACGAGAAGCTAGCCTAAATCATCCTGTATGGGGCGATCGCATCGATGAACTCAAGCCATTAGTTCATATTGATAACAGCGACTCAGCTACCCTAGACAACGTACTGGAATTGCTGGTGTGTTCTGGACGCAGCCCCTTGGAAGCTTTAATGATTATGGTTCCTGAGGCTTACCAAAATCAGCCTTCTTTACGTGACTCTCCAGAAATTGTCGATTTCTACGAATATTACAGTGGTCTGCAAGAAGCGTGGGATGGGCCAGCACTTTTAGTATTCAGCGATGGCAAAAAAGTTGGTGCAACACTAGATCGTAATGGCTTAAGACCAGCTCGCTACGTGATCACCAAGGATGACTATATTGTTGTAGCTTCCGAAGCTGGTGTAGTGGACTTTCCAGAAGCCAACATTATCGAGAAAGGTAGACTCGGCCCAGGCCAAATGATTGCCGTAGATTTAGTAAACCATGAAGTGCTGAAGAATTGGGAGATTAAGCAGCGCATCGCCAAGCAGCACCCATATGGAGAATGGCTGCAACAGCACCGTCAAGAACTCAAAAAAATTGTCAGTAGTCAGTCGTCAGATGTGAATGGAAATGGACATCTAGCTGCTGAAAATGGTAACGGGCATAGTACTACTGAGCAAATTGACAAGCAAACCTTGCTTCAGCGTCAAACTGCCTTTGGCTACACCACAGAAGATGTCGAAATGGTGATTCACGCGATGGCGATCGCCGGTTCAGAGCCGACTTTCTGTATGGGGGATGATATTCCTTTAGCAGTGCTGTCACAAAAGCCCCACCTGCTTTATGACTATTTCAAACAGCGCTTTGCTCAAGTGACGAACCCAGCGATCGATCCGCTACGGGAAAAGCTAGTGATGTCTTTGAAAGTCGAACTGGGTGAACGGGGTAACTTATTAGAACCTAAGCCAGAATATGCTCGGAGATTGAAGCTAGAATCCCCAGTGTTAACGGATGCTGAACTAGAGGCGATTAAGCTGTCAGGATTTGCCACAGCCGAGTTGTCAACCCTATTTGCGATCGCCCCTGGCCCCGAAGGATTGAAAGCCGCAGTCCAGTCTTTACAAGCACAAGCAGCTGAATCAGTGCGGGCAGGTGCAAAGATTTTAATATTAAGTGACCAGATCCCCTCAAGCTCTCTTAATAATGGGGGAATCAGCACAGAATATACCTACATTCCTCCTCTGTTAGCAGTGGGTGCTGTACATCATCACCTGATTCGTGAAGGGTTGCGAATGAAAACATCCCTGATTGTCAATACTGCCCAATGCTGGAGTACTCATCACTTTGCTTGTCTGATTGGCTACGGAGCTGGTGCAGTTTGCCCGTATATGGCTTTGGACACGGTGCGTGATTGGTGCATTGATCCCAAAACCCAAAAGTTGATGGCTGTGAAGAAAGTTCCTACCCTCACCGTAGAGCAAGCTTTAGGAAACTATCGCAAAGCGATAGAGTCTGGCTTGCTAAAAATTCTCTCCAAAATGGGAATTTCTCTACTGTCCAGCTATCAAGCAGCCCAAATCTTTGAAGCTATTGGCATCGGTGGGGATTTAATAGAACTAGGATTTCAAGGTACGACTTCCCGCATTGGTGGTTTGAGTGTTAGCGAACTTGCTGATGAAGTACTTTCCTTCCACAGTAAGGCTTTCCCGGAACTGACGACCAAGAAGTTAGAAAACCTCGGCTTTGTGCAGTACCGTCCTGGCGGCGAGTATCACATGAATAGTCCAGAAATGGTTAAGGCACTGCATAAAGCTGTAGATGATAAAAACTATGACCACTACGAAGTTTACAAAAAGCACCTCCAAGGCAGACCAGTAACAGCCTTGCGGGACTTGCTAGACTTCCAAGGCGATCGCACACCGATTCCCATAGAAGAAGTGGAGTCGGTATCTGAAATTGTCAAGCGCTTCTGCACCGGTGGCATGTCTTTAGGCGCTTTGTCAAGAGAAGCTCATGAAACTTTAGCGATCGCCATGAACCGCATTGGTGGTAAATCAAACTCTGGGGAAGGCGGCGAAGACCCTGTACGTTATACAGTTCTAGATGATGTAAGCGATGGTCACTCGCCAACCCTACCGCATTTGAAAGGATTGCAGAATGGCGACACCGCCTCTAGTGCTATTAAGCAAGTCGCATCAGGACGCTTTGGTGTCACGCCAGCGTATTTAAGCAGCGCCAAACAAATTGAAATCAAAATCGCCCAAGGTGCCAAGCCTGGGGAAGGCGGACAGCTGCCAGGCCCCAAGGTGAGCGAATACATTGCGATGTTAAGACGCTCCAAGCCAGGTGTGACGCTGATTTCACCGCCACCGCACCATGATATATATTCCATTGAAGACCTAGCACAACTGATTTTTGATCTGCACCAAATTAATCCGAAAGCAAAGGTATCGGTGAAGCTAGTTGCAGAAGTTGGCATTGGCACGATCGCTGCTGGTGTAGCCAAGGCAAACGCTGATATCATCCAGATTTCTGGCCATGATGGTGGTACAGGCGCATCACCACTAAGTTCGATTAAACACGCTGGTTCTCCGTGGGAATTGGGTTTAAGTGAAGTGCATCGCGTCTTGATGGAAAATGGCCTGCGCGATCGCGTGATTTTGCGCGTAGATGGCGGTCTTAAGAGTGGCTGGGATGTGGTAATAGGTGCATTGATGGGCGGTGAAGAATTCGGTTTTGGCTCTATCGCCATGATTGCCGAAGGCTGTATTATGGCAAGAATTTGCCACTTGAACACCTGCCCTGTGGGTGTTACTACTCAGAAAGAAGAACTCCGCAAGCGGTTTACGGGAATACCTGAACAGGTTGTCAACTTCTTCTACTTCATCGCCGAAGAAGTACGTAGTTTGCTAGCACGACTAGGTTACCGTTCTTTGTCAGAAATCATTGGACGTGCAGATTTGTTGAAACTGCGCCAAGAGGCAAAACTCAGCAAAACGCAATCACTGAACCTGGACTGTTTACTTCAGTTACCAGATACTACAGAAAATCGTAGTTGGTTGGTGCATGAAGAAGTCCACAGCAACGGCGTGGTTTTGGATGACGACTTGCTTGCTGATCCTGACATTCAAGCTGCCATTCGCAACCAGTCTACTGTCACCAAGACTTACCCTATTGTCAATACTGACAGAACAGTAGGCACAAGATTAGCGGGAGCGATCGCTTCTCAATACGGTGACAGCGGCTTTGAAGGACAAATTAATCTCAACTTTACAGGTAGTGTTGGGCAAAGCTTTGGTGCTTTCAACCTCCCAGGCATAATTCTCAGCTTAGAAGGAGAAGCAAACGACTACGTAGGTAAAGGGATGCATGGTGGTGAAATCATCATCAAACCTCCAACTGATGCTACCTATAACGCATCACAAAACGTGATAGTTGGCAATACTTGCCTCTATGGTGCTACTGGTGGCATGTTATTTGCCAACGGTCTAGCAGGAGAGCGCTTTGCTGTGAGAAACTCCAAAGGCATAGCAGTGATTGAAGGCGCTGGGGATCACTGCTGTGAATATATGACTGGTGGTGTGATTGTCGTCCTCGGTAAAGTAGGACGTAACGTCGCAGCTGGAATGACTGGTGGACTGGCATACTTCTTAGATGAAGACGACTCATTTCGTGAGTTAGTCAACCCGGAAATTGTCAAAATCCAGCAAGTGATTACAGAAGCAGGTGCAAAACAACTGCAAGAGTTAATCCAAACTCATGCCGAACGCACTGGTTCACCGAAGGCGAAGAAAATTCTGCAAAACTGGCAAGAATTCTTACCGAAATTCTGGCAGTTGGTTCCACCTTCTGAAGCTGATAGTCTAGAAGCTGATCCTGAAAAAACAACTGAGTTCAGTTTAGTAAGCAGTCATTAGTAGCTGTTACCGTTCTCATCCTCTGCCTTAAGCCATTCTCCCGTCGGAGAAGCTGCATAAACAGGTACTCTGCGAAAACCCCTTTGGATGCCCAAAGTAGTTGCCTGAATTTACTCTTTTCGGACTTACGCAAAATCTCTCTAAAAGCCTCTTTCCTTCGTGTCCTTCTCTACGAGACGCTGCGCAAATGTGTCCTTTGCGGTTCGTTTTTCCGTTACCTATGCGTAAGTCCTGTCTTTAAAAAGAGTGTAGAAAGAAAAAAATATTCTCCCTTTTTTAGGGAGAATATTCACTAACTGATTCACAACTGGACTTTGGACGGTCAAGAGTTTTGGTAGAATTTCCTTGACTATGCGCCTCTAGTTGGCATTGAGTGCGTTAAGTAGCTGTTAATGCCGCCAAAAATGCCAAAAATCCGATGTGCCCAACCGCTAAATAAGTAGAATTACTTGTAAAATAGTCAAGCAGGCGAGAAATTTACCCACCACTAGAACCTTAGCGAGAAGGTAGTTTACAAGTTTCTGCTCTTCACACCATTCATTTGACATCCATACAATATGGAAGATAATTACCCTGAGCGCAAAATGTCTGAAGAAGAACGTTTTCAATCAGACTATTTTTCCTACTTTGAACAGCCGGAAAATGCTACCCGCTATACACTCTTCATTGATTTTTTAGAAAATGTTTTTAAAGGAAGGTCATTCTCTTTATTGGATCTGGGCTGTGGGAATGGGGCTTTGCTCAAATATCTACCTTCTCAATGCGACTATGTTGGCGTAGATCATAGTGAATATGCTATTAAATACTGTTCAAACCTATACCCTAACAAAACCTTTGTGCGCGAAGACTTATGGGTATTTCTGCGTCAACTTGCTACAGAAAAGAAAAAGTTTGATGCAGTGGTGCTATGCGGAATGATATATCATACCGTTGATAAGGAAAGCCAACAACACAAGGATGAGCAGGAAATTATTCAATTTTGTCTGGACAAGATAATAAGCCACAAAGGATATGTAGTGATAATTGTGGGACTTAATTATGGCAACCATCCAGATCATAATCTGTTTGTTCGAGCGGAATGGTTATACAAGTTAGTAGAAAAAATGCTGAAAACTGCGAAGGCAAACATTGTTTACGAAAATCTCTGCCTACAGATTGGCTTGGAAGAAAAAATTGCACAGCAAAAAGTGATTCCTGACTGGTTTGTTCAGGATAGCTCAACTGATTATTCAAGTAAGTTCGCGGGAACATATATGGCAAGTTGGACATTTATTGCCTCTCCCTCATGTGTGACAGGTTAAAAATAGTTGATGGAATTTGACTGCGATCGCAGGAATTATGCTTAACTAGTCAAAAACTCGGTTTCTTTAATCTAGTTTTTTGTATAGGATTTGTTGTCTCGAAATTCATCACCTGAAGGAATGAGCAATTATCCTTTGAATGAAATGGAGAGATGAGAAAAATCTAAAAAATATGGCTCGATTGACTGTTATCCGTTGGCTAATTCTTGGCTTAAGCTGTTTATTTCTGCTTTCAGGTTGTAGTTTTACGAACGGTTCCACTGCTGGTAAAACACTTACGGTGGCAGTAGAACCTACGTTTCCCCCTTTCGAGTTTCAATCTGCAACTAGTGAGTTGCAGGGTTTTGACGTTGACTTGATGAATGCGATCGCGCAATCTGCTGGCTTTCAAGTTAAGTACCAAAATATGCCCTTTGCTGGTATGATTCCCGCATTGCAGACGCAAACTGTAGATGCGGCAGTTGCAGCGATGACGATTACTGCCCCAAGAGCGAAGATAATTTCCTTTTCGCGTCCTTACTTTAAATCTGGTTTAGCGATCGCTACCCGCACAGACAATCAAAATGTTACCAATTTCGACAGTCTTAAAAACAAGATTATTGGTGTGCAAATTGGAACCACCGGCGCACTCAAGGCTAAAAATCTTCCAGGATCTGAAATTCGCACTTTTAATGATTCACCCTTAACTCTTCAGGCATTAATCAACGGTAATGTCGATGCCGTTCTTAACGATCAAGTCGTTATCTTATACAGCATAAAGAGTGGCAACCTGAACCGACTCAAAGTAGTCAGCAGTCTGCTTACAGAAGAATTTTATGGCTTTCCCACACCCAAAGGATCGCCTAACCTAGACCTGATTAATCAAGGTCTGGCAACGGTGCTGAAAAATGGCACTTACGCCCAAATTTACCAAAAGTGGTTTGGTATTCAACCGCCACAACTCCCAGAAAAATCGCCTATTGAAAACCAGACTAGCAAAAAAGGCGTATCTGAGCTATTTACTTCACTAAGTATTATTTTCAAGTCACTACCCGTCCTGCTGGGTGGGGCTTTGGTGACTCTTGAACTCACAACACTTTCAGTATTGCTGGGAATACTCGGTGGTTCACTGATTGGGATTGTTCGCCTTTCTCCTGCTTTGCCTTTGCGTTTTTGTGCCGGAGCATATGTGGATTTTTTCCGAGGAACGCCGTTGCTGGTGCAGATTTTTATGATTTACTTTGGGTTGCCTGCTTTAGCCCAAACTTTTGGTTTCACCTTGAATTTAAATCGTCTAGTGGCAGCGGTGATTGCATTAAGTCTTAATAGCGCTGCTTACATTGCGGAAATTGTCCGCGCAGGTATCCAATCAATTGAGCCGGGGCAAGCAGAAGCCTCTCAATCACTGGGCTTGAGTTCAGTGCAAACGATGCGCTATGTGATCTTTCCTCAAGCCCTGCGGCGGATGCTGCCACCCCTTGGCAATCAGTTCATTAGCCTGCTCAAAGACACTAGTTTAGTTGCTGTCATCGGCTTTGAAGAGTTGTTCCGCAAGGGGCAGCTGATTGTAGCAGAAAGCTATCGCTCGTTTGAGGTTTACGCCACTGTTGCCTTGGTTTATTTATTTCTGACGCTGCTTTTTTCCCAAGCGTTTAGTCGCTGGGAGCGATCGCTCAATCCTATTAAAAAACAGAGTAAGTGAAAAAGGATATACATCAAAGAGGTGTTTTACAACTCATCTAGAACTGCTATAGAGAAGCTGACTTTATTATTCATGCCTCTCCATCGCTGGGTTAAACTATCATCTAAATAACCAAGATTATTCATCAACTTTTAAGTTTATTTGTTCTTTAGGTTTGCATTGGTAACTAGTCTAAACTCCAGTCACAAATAATGCATCTTAACCAAAAAACATAATTTCAGTTTTTAGCCAATTACCGATAATTAATAATTATTACTTTTTGTTAACGAGCAACTTTTGGTCTGTATCTTCTATTTGTAAAAGTTCTGGAATAGTAACAAAGTGATAACCTTGCTTTCTAAAGTAGCTAATAATTTCTGGTAAAGCTTGTACAGTTCTGGAACGGTTACCACCACCATCATGCATTAGCACAATACCACCAGGTTTGGAATCTTTAATCACGTTATTGATCAACTTTGGTACAGCTGGTAATTTGTAGTCTGTGGAGTCAGCTGACCACATAACTACACTATATTTCTGCCCTTTAGCATAAGCAGCTAATCCGTTATGCAGGTTGCCACCAGGCGGTCGGAACAGATTTGTTTTAGCACCTGTAACTTGATAAATTAAGTCTGTTGTGCGATCAATTTCATAAGCTGCTGCTTGTTGATTAAAGAAGTGATACCAGTGATGCCAAGTATGGTTGGCAATGACGTGACCTTGAGCGACAACTTGCTTTCCTATTTCTGGATAATTTTTTAGGTTCTGCCCGACGACAAAAAACGTCCCTTTGATATTATTTGATTTCAGAATATTTAGCACTTGCTCTGTGCTTTGAGGCCAAGGGCCATCATCAAAGGTGAGAGCAATCACTTTTTCACCCTGAGTGAGTTTTGCGGCTGCAATTATTGCCCCTTGAAAACGTGGTGGTATAGCGTAGGATAGTCCTTTTGTTTGTGCTTCTTGCTGCCAACTTGTAAGCATCGCCGCCTTTAATTTCTCAATGCGCTGCTGAGTTCCTATGTTTGCAGCTACATCCTTTAAATTTATACCTTGTCTACTCTGAGCCTCCGAAGTATTTGGCCTTAGAAGCATCATGAAAGCAACGCTAAAAACACCACCTAAGGCAAGCAACGCAATTAATATTCCTTCTGGCCACAGAAACGATTTATTGTTTTCCACCTCATAGCTCCTTCAAAGATCGAACCATCAACCTCGGTTATGACGGTACGTTATAGCATATTTTTTTAGATATTTAGATACCAGTTACTTTCTGGTAATCCTGAAAATTGGAATTGGGACTAACGGAAATTTAGAATCGAAAAGACAGACTATACACCTTTAACTGAAATCTAGATGCTCTAGATTTGGACAAACGCTTATACAATACTTGGTACTATCTAATATCAACCCATTCATCAAAGGCAAGGTCTGCACTTCCACATTTTTACCGTTAGCTCTAAGAAGGAGCACAATTAGACAATTAATCACACCACAAAATCCTCTTGATAGAGTTCTGAATCAGTTACTACCTTTCACTTCACTGGTAAGGCAGGATTATCCTTTCAAGTTTTATAGCTTTACAAATAAGATGAGCTAAACTTTCGCACCGACAATTTGCACTTACTTTTTGCAGGCTGAAGTTTTATGTCAGACTTTTTGCCAGTGAAGTTGTATAATTTACAACTTAGTAAATTATTTGATTAACATCCAAAACTACTTACAAGGGGCGAGGTATCTTTCAAACAAGAGTCTACTAAACTATTAGTTATATTCTTGATAAGATGTATTCTACTGCCTGCTGTGATTGCTTCCTTTTTAAGAAAAAGTTAAATTTCCAACTGACAGAATGTTACCTTGTACTTTCTCTGAAATAGACTGACGAAAATTGATTGAATATAGTTTCTCATTGCCAAGGGGCACTTATTCGTTAATTTAGATACTTTTGACTCATTCAGCAAAAATAATTTTATCGGTAGTTTCGTTCTATTTTTGATACTCATACTTTAGTCTAAATTGCTAGTGGCTTTTTGTCTGTTAATGTTTTTCTAGATAATTAAGAAAATTTATATCTTAATTATATAGTACAATTTTATATGCACTATCACCGTGTAATTACGGAAAATAATTTCATATATAATAGGCAAGTTGTTAAAATCGTAACAACCCAAGTTGCTAGTTATCAAAAAACGCCTATTTTTAAGTACATAGTTAAAAAATAAGTATTCAATAATACTAAAAATTAATATTTTATCGGATCATAATACCATTCGAGGCACTAACTAGCAACTTACGTTAATAGTATGGCATCTATCTATTGAACCATTAAATTCTATATTAAATGTGATATTTTTTACTTATAACACTTAATGAGCCTAAATTTTTGTATTTAAAAATACATTAATACTTCGAAATTTATGTAATAAAACTTAAGAATACATATCAAAATATATTTTCTTTAAACTCAGCCTTCAGTAAGACTGCCCTCTGCCTTTTTTGGAAAAGTAAAGCAGATATTGTCAGACATGTAGTATACTATTTTGCCATGTAACGACCAATTTTCTGCTCAAAGAAAAAACCGACTGGCTGTATCGCTTTACCAATCGGTAACTAACTTTTTTAGCAGGAGAAAGCAAAACTGAAAATTATCTAATAACTTGCCTTATAATTGCAGCAATTAGAATTAGAATTTTTAATTATCTATTTAGCAATCCTAATCATTAGCTTATATTGCCTTAGACAGGTCATAGTTTATTTACAGTGCTTTTGCTCGTCTTTAGTAGATGCGATAACTGTATTATTTAATATCTGTATAGGTTTATGCAGTACCCAGCTTGTTTATCAGTATACCTTTTGAGTCAAAATAATCAAGGTATTTGTCCCACTTCTGAAACTGGCTAGAAACTTTTATGATTCCTCACGAAAGTGATGCAAAACAAGAGCGTGCGTCGTTAAAAGTATGGCGTAGTTGGCAAGAAAATCTGATTTTAATTGCGATCGCATTGTGTTTGGCATTCCTGATCCGGACTTTTATCGCCGAACCCCGCTTTATACCTTCTGATTCGATGTTGCCTACCTTACATACTGGCGATCGCTTGGTAGTTGAAAAAATCTCTTACCATTTTCACCCTCCCATAACTGGGGATATTATTGTTTTTCAGCCACCTGCAGAACTACAACGTCGAGGATATCCCAAAGACCAAGCCTTCATTAAGCGGGTTATTGGCAAGTCTGGTGAGGTAATTAGTGTTGCTTCTGGCAAAGTCTATCTCAACGGTCAAGCCTTGGCAGAAGACTACATCGCTGAACCACCAAATCAACCATATCGACCAGTGAAAGTTCCAGAAGATGAGTTTTTTGTTATGGGCGATAACCGCAACGATAGTAATGACTCTCGCTATTGGGGCTTTTTACCCAGAAAAAATATCATCGGTCGAGCAACATTTCGCTTTTGGCCTCTCGACCGCATTGGGTTCATTTAATCAATTTTGGATTTTAGATTTTAGATTTTTCCTTCAATCCAAAATCCAAGTTGCGCCGTCAACGCACCAAAAGTGCGACCCAAAATCTAAAATTGGCAGAGTTAGGAGTTATTTTAAAACTTCTAACTTTTAATTTAAAACCTTAAATAATACATCATCTGAGCGATCGCATCACCAGGTAACTCCAACCGCCGCTGGAAATCAGCCAGGTTACGGTAAGACCCAACTGATTGCCGATTTTGTACTACTGCTTGTGCTAAAGACAAATCTATAAATGGAATTTGTGCTAACTTTTCAACTGTTGCTGTATTCGGATTGACTAAATGGGTCGGATTTTCTAGAGATTCCTGGTCATAATAAATAAAATTCAGCAGAGGCTTTAATGGCTCTAGCCGCGGCGCTGGTATAGCCAAAGCCGCAGCGATGTCTTCAATACAGTAAAATTTAACACCCGAACGCGAAAGTTCTACAAGCGATCGCGCTTGGTGAATTGACAAACCTGGTAAACGTAACCAATCATCTACAGTCGCTTGATTAGCATCAATCCGAATACCTAATTTTGCCGCTATCTGAATTTCTTCCCCAGATTGTAAGCGATAGTAAGGATCGTTGAGGAGCTTGGCTTTGAGTTTTTGCAACCTTGAGTTTAAAGGTAGCCAGTTATTCATGATTGTCGCTTACCTCAAGAAATCTGGTCTAGCAATTGGCGGCGCTTTTGCTCAAACTCATACTCTGAAATCAGTCCATCCTGGCGCAGAGCATCTAATTCACGCATAGCCTCAGCGATCGCTCCTACTTGATTACTCACCCCCTGTAAGTTCCTTGCTGCTGACTTACCTAGATTAAAATTACGATCAAAAGCTTCTTCGTCTTGGGCTAAATACCAAACTCCCTCAATGGCACTAGCTACCTTGGGGATAGGCGTCCAGGAAAGCAAAACATACAAAACACCCCACAGAGGCTGTCCCAAATAAAATTTATGCAATCCTGAAATTGTCAGCGTGCCAGAAAAAGCTAAAACAGCGGCAACGCTTCGGCTTTTGCGCTTAGTCAACATATTTATAATAAATCTACCAGTATCACAGTTTCTACAACAAGATAGCCATAAGCCATTTAAAATTCAAAATGTTTGCGTAGCGTTTCGTAAAGGCTGCGGCATACCTACGCTTAGGGCGCAGCCTTTCGTAGAGAAGAGAAGAAATACAACTCTGATAATAATCATCCTGGCTATATTGCCAAATTTTTACTTACCAGTGATCATATAAATTCATTTTAGTCAACTACCGTGCCTTGCCCTTCAGTCCCACGCACAATTTAGTATTTGAATAAATTTGAGTAAGTTTCACATGACTATGCATTGAGCTTTGATGCTAATTTTAAGTTTTTAACGGATCAGATTACTACGATGTCACAGACCTTTCTACCGCCAAAATGGCTTGAACAGCTTTGTGATCCTTACGCTGTGCTAGGAATTTCTGTGAGTGCTGATGATCGTCAGGTTTGCAAACGCTATCACACTTTAGCGAAGTTTCTCCATCCCGATCACTATACCAAAAGCAGCAATCCCGACCAAGAATTAGCAACGGCAATATTTAGCCGTTTAATTAATCCAGCTTATGAACACCTGAAACATCGGCACAAGCGCTTGATTGCCATAGCCATGCTGCGATCAGACGCAAGAGCCTTACAGCAGCAAGCTTTGTCTTCTCAAAGTGCCATAGCTGAGGAAATTATGGAAATGTCTCCACCCCAAGCAGAATTGTTTTACGAAGAAGCGATCGCCTGCTATGCAGAAGCTCAATACAAATCACTACATGAGTTTTATCAGGTGACGCAACAGATTAGTATACTGAATTTAGTTTACTTACGGTTGCATAAACCAGACCTATCACTACCGCAAAAAGCTGTTCCCATCATCCCTGAGGTCGAAGTCAAGCCAGTTCAATTGACATTGGATGAAAAACCTAATGTCAAACCAGTTTTGACAGACTACGCTCAACGTCATTACCAGCGAGCTATTGAGTACGTCAGACTAACCAACTGGACGTTAGCTGTACAAGAACTGCGTGATGCCATCAAGTTAGAGCCAAATAACAGCGACTTTTATGCCTTATTAGGTTTGGTACATATCCAACAGAAATTTCTAGGGATGGCTAGGGTTTACATCCGTCAAGCATTAAAACTGAACCCGCAAAATTCACTAGCTTTGAAATACGCTCCTGGACTGAAAATTCAACCGGGTGAAAACACCAATCCTAAATCAATAGCTAAAGCTATGAGTATTGCGGCTTTATTAAGTCGGTTTACACAGGGGAAAGCTTCTCAAGTCAAGTGTTGAAATTTCGGTAAAAAACCGTGCTAAAACCGAAGCTTTGTTATTAAATTACTCCTCTAGACTAAGATAATAAATAGAAGTAAGACTATTAAGCTACTGGGTCTGGGCGCTCAGTTTAATATAAGCAATATGGGATTCTTCGATTCCGAGATAGTTCAACAAGAAGCAAAAGAGCTGTTTGACAATTATCAAGCGCTGATCAAGCTTGGTAACGGCTACGGCAAATTTGACCGCGAGGGCAAAAAGGTGTTTATTGAGCAAATGGAAGCCATGATGGATCGGTATCGCATCTTTATGAAGCGCTTCGAGCTATCAGAAGATTTTATGGCACAAATGACAGTAGAGCAACTTAAAACCCAATTAGGTCAGTTTGGTGTCACTCCGCAACAAATGTTTGACCAAATGCACCTCACTTTAGAACGGATGAAAGCCGAGCTAGAAAAACAGGTCTAGTCAATTTTAGATTTTAGATTTTAGATTTTGGATTAATTGCCAATCCCTTCGGGTTCAGCAGTCGCTCATGGGGGAAACCCCCAAGAACGCGCTGCTTCACCAAAATCTAAGTTGCGCTGTCAGCGCACCAAAGGTGCGACCTAAAATATAAAATTATTGTGACTTGGGGCGAGAAAACTGGGAAGTTGACTTAAAGTTTTCTACTGGTACATTCTTTAGTGCCTTCTGCATAAAATCTTTCCAGATCGGAGCGACCATAACACCACCTGTTGCATGGTCAGCTAATTGTTTGTTATCGTCTCTTCCTACCCAGACAGCAGTTGTTAACTGTGGCACAGTACCAACAAACCAAATATCTTTTTCTGATGATGTTGTTCCCGTCTTGCCTGCGGCTGGGCGGCCTATAGCAGCACCTTTACCAGTACCTTCAGTAATTACCGATCGCATCACATCGATAATTGCTGCTGATGCCCAAGGATCGAGAACTAGCTGAGGCTTGGGAGTATTGTCTAGCAAGACGTTACCACTACTATCGGTGACACGGGCAATTACAGTTGGTGGTGACTGCCAGCCATAATTAGCAAAGGTAGCATAGGCACTAGCCATTTCCAAAGGTGTGACACCAATTGCACCAAGAGGCAGGGAGCTAACAGGTTCCATCGGACTCATAATGCCCAAGGTACGGCAAGTTTCGATCACTCTATTCATCCCCACAGCCTTACCAACCTTGATTACAGGAATGTTGCGTGACTGAGCTATAGCTGTGCGGATTGGCATCGCTCCCCTAAAACTGCCATCATAATTTCTAGGAAAGTACCAGCCGTTACCATCTCGATAGCTGACTGGAGCATCTACCACCGTTGAGTCTGGCCCATACTTACCAGTAGCGAAAGCAGTATAATATACAAACGGTTTAAAAGAAGATCCGGGCTGGCGTTGAGCTTGAGTTGCACGATTGAATTCACTGGTCTTAGGATCTATACCGCCCACCAGGGCTTTGATAAAATGTGTGCGCGGATCAATTGCCACCAGAGCCATTTGATTCTTAGATAATCCCTGCTCTAAAAGTGTTTTATGCCATTTGGTGACGGTTTCCTCTGCCATCACTTGGAAGTTGGCGTCAACCGTAGTTTGCACCCGCATCCCGCCTTTGAGTAGTGTCTCACGCCCAAACTTTTTAGCCAATTCCTGCGCTACGGTATTGGTTACATAAGGTAGGGCACTACCTTGAAAGGATTTGATTTTACCAAGTTTGATTTCTTGCTTGAGCGCATTGTCGTACTCTGACTGGTTGATCCAGTTTAATTCCAGCATCCGTCCTAGCACTTCTTTTTGTTTCTGTTTAGCCAGCTTCATGCTCACAAACGGGCTGAATTCTTCTGGTGCTTGGATCAAACCCGCCATCATTGCTGACTCACCCAAGGTTAAATATTCTGCTGACTTATTAAAGTAACTGCGGGCTGCCGTTTGTACACCATAATTGTTATGACCCCAATAAACTTGATTGAGGTACATTTCTAAAATTTGGTCTTTGGTGAGAATTTGCTCTAACCGGATTGCCAGCACCCCCTCCGCTAGCTTCCGAGTAAAGGCACGCTTGTGAGACAAAAATAGGTTTTTTACCAATTGCATAGTAATAGTAGAGCCACCTTCTCGGACTCCACCCGCTACAGCGTTAACTACTACAGCCCGGCCAACACCAGTCGGGTTAATACCGTGGTGATCGTAGAAGTGGCTATCTTCACTTGCTAATACCGCCCGTTTTAAATTCGGGGAAATTCTATCCAGGGGTACGACTTCCCGGTTGGCTTCCCCGTGGATACTCGTTAAAAGTTTACCCTTAAGGTCATAGATGTAAGTTGTTTCTGAGGGAAAGAAGTTACGTAGCTGTCTCACATCTGGCAAATTACGGAAACTAATGGCTAAACCAACCAGTCCTCCGGCTACAATGGAACTTGCCAGCATGGTGATTGAGAGGAGAGTACCGCCAGTTACCTGACCGACTCCTTTCAAAAACTCGAAACCTGATGAAGCCCGACGTTGTGGCTGTTTATCTTCAAAAGTCCTAGAAGACGACACGGCGATTTCACTTCCTCACTTGTAAAGTTAACTGTAATTGATTGGACGAAGCAAGGCGGTTAATTTTTTGCAATTATAGTAGTTTGGCAGACGAGAAAGCGGATAAATTGCCTGTGAATATAACCAACTTAACTTCTAGTGTGCAAAACATAGCTAATAGTGAATTTTCTAGTATGACGCAAGATTTGGCTTGGCTGCGTCGTGGTGTAGTAGAAGTTTTCCCACAACCAGTTGATGCTAACAGTGAAAGTCTAGACAAGCGCTTGGTAACTACAAACCAACCTTTGAGAATCAAATTGGGGATTGACCCTACGGGTACTGATATTCATCTCGGTCATAGCATACCAGTACGAAAACTGCGAGCGTTTCAAGATGCAGGTCATATAGCAGTTCTGATTATTGGAGATTTTACAGCACGCATTGGTGATCCGACTGGGAAAT
Organism: Nostoc sp.; assembly: GCF_036917395.1. Classification (GTDB taxonomy): domain Bacteria; phylum Cyanobacteriota; class Cyanobacteriia; order Cyanobacteriales; family Nostocaceae; genus Nostoc. The sequence continues at coordinate 181,084 of NZ_JBALDI010000005.1, read as the reverse complement.
CTGAAGTCCGCCGTCAGCTTACAGAAGCAGATGTAGCCCGCAATGCTCAGACTTATCTTGACCAAGTACGTCCTATCTTGGATTTTGACACACCAGGAAGGTTAGAGGTGCGTTATAACTCCGAATGGCTCTCTGGGCTAAACTTAGAGAAAATTTTGGAGTTACTCTCGACGATGACGGTGGGGCAGATGTTGGCTAAGGAAGGATTTGCCGATCGCTATAAAAAAGAGAATCCGATTTTTATCCATGAGTTCCTATACCCGTTAATGCAAGGTTTTGATTCCGTTGCCGTTGAGGCAGATGTGGAATTGGGAGGGACTGATCAGAAATTTAACATTGCTGTGGGCAGAGATTTGCAGCGCCATTTTGGTCAAAAGCCCCAGTTTGGGATGCTGCTGCCAATTTTGATTGGCACGGATGGGGTGCAAAAAATGTCCAAGTCTTTAGGTAATTATATTGGGTTGTCGGAACATCCGGCACAAAAGTATCAGAAGTTACAAGGAGTCCCAGATCATCTGCTGGAGCAGTATTTTGAACTGTTGACGGATTTACCTTTGGATAATCTGCCAGAAAATCCCCGCGATCGCCAAACACTTCTAGCATGGGAAGTTGTCAAACAGTACCACGGCGAAACAGCAGCCCAAGAGGCAAAAGAAGCAGCCCAAAGCGGCGGAAAGGAAGGTGTCGTTCCAGAATTTTCTCTAGTTGACGTGCAGCAGTTTCCTACTAAGTTAGCGTATATTCTCAATGTCACTGGCTTATGCAAAAGTACAGGTGAAGGAAAGCGAAAAATTCAAGAAGGTGGCGTGCGCTTAGATGGCGATCGCATTACTGATGTTGATACTACTTTTGCTGATCCTGCTGAGTTACAAGGTAAGGTTTTACAAGTTGGGAAAAATAAGTTTGTGCGTTTAGTGCCTTAAATGGGGAGTGGGGAGTAGGGAATGGAGAATGGTGAACAGGCAGAACGAAGAATTATTGTGCCCTTGGATGTGCCAGATGAAGAAAGTGCGATCGCTCTTGTGGATCAACTCCCGCAAGTGGTTTGGTGGAAGGTAGGCTTAGAGTTGTTTACCAGTACTGGCCCGAAAATTCTAAAAGTGCTAAAGTCTCGGCAAAAACGCATCTTCCTGGATTTAAAGTTTCACGATATCCCTAACACAGTCGCTGGTGCAAGTCGTAGTGCAGCTAGTTATGGCGTGGATTTGTTGACAATTCATGCTACATGTGGTATTCAGGCTCTTAAAGCTGCAAGAGAAGCGGCACAAGAAGGGGCAGCCCAAGCAGGGGTAAAACCGCCTAAATTAATCGCTATTACTTTGTTAACGAGCATTTCTGCAAGACAGCTGGCGTTTGATTTAAAGATTCCTTTAGAATTACCAGAATACGCCCTAGAAATGGCATTGCTGGCTCAAGAGGCAGGATTGGATGGGGCAGTTTGTTCGCCCCAAGAAGTGGCACAACTACGGCAAACTTGTGGAGATGACTTTTTGCTAGTTTGTCCGGGGGTTAGACCAACGTGGGCAGATAAAGATGATCAAAAGCGATCGCTCACCCCAGCACAAGCAATCATTGCCGGTGCAGATTATCTAGTGATTGGGCGTCCTATTACTACTGCTACTGAGCCGGAGTTAGCCTGGAAGAGGATTTCTGAGGAGTTAACCACGGTGGCATGAAGCTAAAAGTCAGTGAAAAACCGGGGGATAGGGTGCAGGGTGTAGGGGAGAACAATCTTACCTCTTCGCTCAGGAAGAAAAATTATAATTGGCTTTTAGCTTGTGGCTTCTGGGTTTTAGGATCAAATAGCCTTGCTTACCCAGCGTTATCGATAAACCTCACCCCTAAACCCTCTGTGCTAGCAGAAAGGGAAAATGTCAACGGTGGGGCAAGGTCTTTGTGTTCTGAGCAAAATTTAGAAACATTTACTATACAGCTACTGGAAGATTTACCTAGTTATACCAATCGCGTTAGTCAACGTGCCCGCCGCCTCAGTAGAAGCAGTGATGTTTACAGTTATATGTTAGTGGCAGGAAGACCTGAGTTTACTCCTCTGCCCCTTAACCTTGAAGAATATAGTGCAAATGCAAAAACTGCTGCATCAGGAGTTGAGCAAGTTTTTTTTACTACCTTAGAGCGACAGTACATAGGAAAGAAAGCGGTAGAATTGCAGGAATTCCACTGGCTGTTGTTGACTAAAACTAAAACTGGTTGGCGTCTAGTGATGATGTTTTCTCAAATTGGTTCCCATTCAGCACAGCAGCCACTGTCTCCGCCACGCGATAGTAGTAACGGCACTGTTGCCCAAGCGGTTAATACTTGGTTACGCGATTGTCAAGCTGGAAGTGTACGACGGATGCATACTGTGAATATGGGAGACAAAATTGAACCTCGTCGAACTCACGTTAATATCAAATCAAAATAGCTATGACTCGAAGGAAAATGCTTCGCTTTGAAGATATTTGCTATATAACCTCTCAGTAACGTAGGGTAGAGTTTCTAACAAGTAATCGTGTTCATTTGGCTGCGACGCCAAAAAAGCAAAATTGTACTGAGCCAGCACGGTTAGAGCAAGGCGATTCCAATCGATTTTACCCTGCATCAATTTCTGAGTCAGATACTTATTTAAAACAAAATAAATTTACATCACCCAACTAGCTTATATCAGTGGAATTACGCCTATATCTTTGGGAAGATTTTCAGGAAATATAGCTGATAAACAGCGAAAAAAAGCAGACATTATTTAAAAACGAAGACTGGCTTGAATTTAAGCGTTGTGACTCCCGTTTTTTGGCGATAACATGGAAATAAGTTTATTTCATGCTTCTCACACCGCGTTTAGCGTCAGTTTTTTTATGGAGATTCAGTTAATTAACATCGGCTTTGGTAACATCGTGTCTGCCAACCGAGTAGTTGCCATTGTCAGTCCAGAGTCTGCTCCAATTAAGCGGATTATTACCGATGCACGGGACAGAGGTCAACTGATTGATGCAACTTACGGTCGTCGGACTAGAGCTGTAATTATCACCGATTCCAGCCACATAATTCTGTCAGCGATTCAGCCGGAAACGGTAGCGAATCGCTTTGTGATTTCCCGCGATCATCAGACTGTAGATAATTAATTAGCAGTGGGTTATTCCCACTTTTCTTTGCATCATATCGGCAGTACCATGTGAATTATATAAGTTTTCTCTCACTCATGCTAGAAATTCTTTAGTCAATAGTGGACTTGGCCAGGAACACAAGACTAATGAATAATATCTATTGATTGATTCACAGGTTGAAGGGATGATGCCAGTTTTACCCATCCACAGTAATGCTACTACCGAAGAATGCTTACATTTAGGCAGGTTGATTGTTTTAACTGGCCCCAGTGGGGTCGGTAAAGGTACTTTAATGCGATCGCTCCTGCAACGTCATCCAGAACTGTATTATTCTGTATCGGTGACGACTCGTTCTCCCCGTCCAGGGGAAATCGATGGCAAAAATTATTACTTTATCAGCCGTAGTCAGTTTGAACAATTGGTGGCGGAAGGGGAATTTTTGGAATGGGCAGAATTTGCTGGTAACTATTACGGTACTTTGCGCGAAGCTGTGCTTAACCAAATTCATTCCGGCAAGTTAGTGGTGCTGGAAATTGAGTTAGAAGGGGCAAGACAAATTCGTGCTTCCTTCCCCAGTGCCTTCAGCATTTTTATTTTACCGCCTTCCTTTGATGAATTGGAGAAACGAATACGCGATCGCGCCCAAGATTCTGAAGAAGCGATCGCCCGTCGTCTACTCCGCGCCCAAGTAGAAATTCAAGCCGTAGACGAATTTGATATTCAAATCGTTAATGACGATTTTGAAACTGCTTTAAATGATATTGAAGCGGTTTTGTTTAAATAAGATAAGAGTTAAGAGTTAGGAATTTAAACTCCTAACTCCTAACTCTTAACTCCCAGGAATTAACCAAACAAACCTTGAATTGATGCTATATTGCTAGTCAAAAAGTAAGCAACTACTGCACCACCAATACCACCAATCAAGAAAGAAAAGGCGAAGTCGTTCCAGCTTTCTTTGGAGTTAAAAGCATCTGCCGGAGGTTTGGGTACGGTAACACTAGGAAGTGCTTTGGGCGGATTGCTATTGGCATATAGGGATAGAGAGCCGGTGAGGACAACAACTAAGCCTATGGCTGCTAATAATCCAGCTAAGTTAGCATCAGCTGTGTCCCGCAGTGGGCCCAATTTGGCAAAGGGGCCAAATATCCAGTAACCATGAGCCATGCCAACTTCTACTGCACGTCTACCAGGGCTAATACCTTGACGATAGGCAGGTAAGTTATTAATGAACCACTTGCTCAAGGGAGAAGCATTAACCGGGGTTTCTAGGTTGCCTAGCTGTGGATCGCCCAATGCGGGAAAAACAACTTCCCGATTTCTGGGATCGCTGGGAAGATTCTTTGATGCATCTATTGCTTGTGCCATATTTTTATGTTCGCCTCTAAATTAAAATGGTGGCATTTTTATATTAATAATAATTGAGGCTAAAGATGCTTTTTGATAGGGAAGTTTAGAAAAATTAATTTAGCTACTTTCAAAAGTATGAAACTCGTGATGCTGGGATCAGCTTACGAGTTTCATAGAACTATTTTGTTAGTAGTTAGTAGTTACTAGTTATTAGTTAATTTCAACTAACAGCTAACAAAATTTTTTAATTCTGTCTTCAACTTATGGTAATGGGTGGAAAAGTAGGTCAGGAAACCAGTTGTTAAATAAAATCAACAAAACAGCTGTAAAAATCAAATTCACAAAAAGCAAGACTGGCCCCAAGGATAGATATTTCACGAAATAATTCTGTTGCATGAATCATTCTCCCAAATAAATCAAAAGTTGCAGGAAGGGTTAGCGTGGCGAAATGGGAATTTCTGTATCTTTAGCTACTAATTCGCCAGACAGAAATTCTTTTACGGCTGCTATAGGCCAAGTAAAGCCTGAGAGCATAATTGGCAGTGCCAAAGGCACTTCAATGATTACTTCTTTCAATTCCACGTTGTTGCCTTCTTTCTTGATCGCTTGTAGGTAGGCACGACCTACCCAACCAATCCAACCAGCAATATATAGAAAGAGAATGCTGGGGATCAGGAAGTCACCAGCATGATTTAGACTACCATCAACAATCAAGTGGGGGTAACCCTCAGGACCACACAGTTCTTGAGAATAACGCTCAAATCGCTTTATCCCTGATTCCGGGTCACCTGTGGTATTACGGGCATTAGCTGCTAGCTGTTGAAAAGCGGGATTGTCCCTGCACGGTGTCAAATTAGCCCCTAAAGCTTTTGCTGGGGAGGCAAAATTGAACCAAAGACAAATCGCTAAAATCAAAGCAAACAATCGTCGCATGGAGTTGTTTCCTTTTATTACAAAACAAGAAGTTATTTGTACAAAACGAAGCGGCTTGTACAGTTAGTTTATTTGCATAACTAGGAAGTCATCATACTCTTGGGTGGTAACCGAGTAAAGTTTAAGTAAATAAAAGTTAAAGCTTCTCAACCAAAATGGAGTGCTGAGTGCTGAGTCACGAGTGCCAAGGATAAGAATTGTTGTTGTAGGGTAGTAAAGAAGCAAGATTTTGTCTCTACTACTCAAGACTCAGCACTTAGCACTCAAGACTCAACACTCTCAATGGCAACCGTTTTAGCAATAGAAACCAGCTGTGATGAAACTGCCGTCGCAATTGTTAACAATCGTATAGTTTGCAGTAGTATTGTAGCCTCGCAAATTCTAGTCCATCAGCAGTATGGCGGGGTAGTACCGGAAGTAGCATCTCGCCAGCACTTGGAAACGATAAATGTTGCGATCGCACAAGCCCTAGAGCAAGCCCAACTAGACTGGGAGAAAATTGACGCAATTGCCGCCACTTGTGCCCCAGGACTGGTAGGAGCGCTGTTGGTGGGGTTAACTGCTGCCAAAACCCTGGCGATGGTACACAACAAACCATTTTTGGGAGTTCATCACCTCGAAGGTCACATTTACGCAACTTATTTGAGCGAATCAAGTTTAAATCCCCCTTTCTTGAGTTTATTAGTTTCTGGTGGACATACAAGCTTGATTTATGTCAAAGGTTGTGGTATATACGAGACACTGGGACAAACCCGTGATGATGCTGCGGGTGAAGCCTTTGATAAGGTGGCACGATTGTTAAAGCTGGGTTATCCGGGTGGTCCAGTGATTGACAAGTTGGCACAACAGGGGAATTCCCAAGGCTTTAGCCTACCAGAAGGAAAAGTTTCTTTACCTGGTGGGGGATTTCATCGTTACGATACGAGTTTTAGTGGGTTAAAAACGGCTGTATTGCGTTTAGTGCAGCAGTTAGAGAAAGATGGTGGACAAGTACCAGTGGCAGATGTAGCGGCTAGTTTTCAGGAAACCGTAGCGCGATCGCTAACTAAAAGAGCGATCGCCTGTGCCCTGGACTATGGTCTAGACACAATTGCTGTTGGTGGCGGTGTAGCAGCTAATAGCGGGTTGAGAAAAAATCTCCAAGCCGCCGCCGTTGAACATAACCTACGCGTCCTATTTCCACCTTTGAAATTCTGTACCGATAACGCCGCCATGATCGGCTGTGCCGCCGCTGATCATCTATCCTGTGGTCATACATCTCCCTTCACACTAAGCGTTGAGTCTAGGTTAGCGCTTACCCAAGTGATGAAGTTGTATCATCCGAAGTCATAAGGGGCAGAGGGGCAGAGGGGGAGCAAGAATTTTAGATTTTAGATTTTAGATTTTGGATTAAAGAATTGAAATTTAATCCAAAAGACGCTCTCTACGAGACGCTCTTGCTAGCAAGATCCCCGTTCGCGCTAGCCTCTCCGTCAGGAGAAGGATAAGGGGTACGCGGACTCGTTGGCGCAGCCTCTCGTAGAGAAGAGAGCTGCGCTATCATCAATTCCATTATCCAAAATTGAATTGCCCAATACCCAATACCTATTGACTACTGACAATCGACCGGATGTGATCAGCCACTGCATCCGGCTGTTCCAACATAGCCAGGTGTCCGCAATCAGGAATTTCCAAAACATTGTCACCACAATATTGGAACAGTCTGTGAAAGCTAGCTAAATGGCGCACATACTTGGGTTCCATAACCTTGTCTTCGGCACCAGCCAAAAAATAAACTGGCTGCTTCAATTGGGATACTAGCTCAGGTAAACGATTGATTTCTTCCTCAGTTGTGGAGTCTAACAGACTTCCCAGAGATGCTTCGGGGTCAGCCACGACGAAATCAATCAGCCGCTGACGTGCCCAATAGCGCTCCAAAGGACGAGCCACACTGGCTCTGGTAAAGAGCAAATCAATCAAAGGCACTTGGGACAGCCAGCGCGGGCGGACTTGCAAAAATTTCTGACCAGCCGACCGAAACTGCTCAAAGGATTCTTTGAGGTAAATACCACCACCAGCGTTGATACAGATGACTCCCTTAACACATTCAGGTATTTGATCTGCTCCCCAGAGAGCGATCGTGCCTCCCAAGGAGTGACCAATTAGCCAAGCACTGGTAATATTCAGCTGTTTCAAGAGAATTGCTAAATCCTGAGCATAGGCAACAGGAGTGTAAAGAGAATCGATTGGTGAGCCAACCGCACTACTGGAGATGGGCATCAGGCTCAGAGACGTTTGTGCCCGACTAAAATCGGTTTTTACCTGGGACTGGGATTCACCGAAACCCCGCAAATCATAGGACAGGCACTGCAAATCATCTGATAGGCGGGAAATCACAGGTTGCCAATACCCACGGCTATTGAGCCAACCGTGGATAAATACTAAAGCATGGGGGCAGGAAGTGGGAGCCGTTAGCTCGTATGCGTGTGGAACGCCCAAGATTTCGATAGTTGCCATACTTATATCGTACCCCTAAGGGCGGGTGCGACTAAATACGGAATGCGAAGAGTTAGGAGTTAAGAGCGGAGCCGGAGACGCTCCGCCTCCGGTTAAGAGTGAGGAGTTGTTAATTTTTAACTCATAACTCATAATTCATAACTTTTTTCATTTACCCAGCAACCTCTGTCGCACCCCTTCAGCAATTTTGTGACCGAGATATTCAGGAATGAGGCTTTCATTCGGCCCCAACAAGTAAAGAATTAGGCGTGTACGTCCACGCCAAACCAGTAAATTGGCATTGACTACCAGCAGGTCTTCCTGCCAGATGGCGTACATCACTTTGTAGAATAATCCTGGTTGATTATCGGCTTCAATCACTAAGGCAGGGAGATGAAAGACCGGATCGACATAGAACTCAGTTTGTACCTGCTCTAAGCCAGTGTCAAGATTGAATTCCACTGCCAGCATCTCTTCTACCTCAAACCGACCTCCTAAAGCCTCGCGAATGGCGCGACAGACATTTTCTGCGGTTTTCTCGGTCAAGGCTTTACTACCACGAGACACCAACAGTTTGATAAAAACTAACATCGGCGGACGGATCTGACCGTATAGACTCAGACCGTGGATAGTCAACCCATAAGCTGCTAGCACACCAAAAATATCGCTGAGGAGAAAAGACTGGTTGCGGTAAGCAAAATGCAGGGCACTTTTGCTACCTTCCGGTTTCAGCTCAATAACAGCGCGTCTAGTTTTATAGAGACGGTAGGCTAGGCGCAAATTTTGCAGTTGAATCTCACTGCTGACGAATTGCTCATAAAACTGGGGAAACGCTCGGTTAAAGCGCTTTAGGAGTTCCAGTGTCGAAGATTTTAAACCAGAAGCCATTGTTAAGGGTAAGACTCGCTTGCTTTCGTCACCTGGGGACTAGGGGCTGGATGTTGGGGGCTGGGGACTGGGGATTTAGAAATAATTTTCCTAAATACTCAATCTCTTGTATACAATTCACTCCTAAGCTAACGTGCATTTAAGCTCTATACGAGCAATTGCCATGATTAGGTTTTTAGTTTTTGAATGAGTGAATTTTTAATTGCTTATATCCTTACCTTTTGGTGAATTTCTCCTAGCCTCTACAACAAAATGCTAAAGTTGAAAATGATTGGTGTGAAACACGCTCTAACTGGCTGTTACCATTGCAAATCCCGAAAACAACCGAAAAACTTTGAGTGTAAGGGGTAGTAAATGGGGGTAGCCATGTTAAATGTGAATCAACACTCCTGAGAGTGGAAACCAATTCAGTTATACTACCCGAACCACGTTGGCATGGGTTTTTGGAAAACTTGGTTTAGTACTCCTGAATCTGTAGCGACAAGTAGGACAAACCCCTTTGAAGAACATACAGTGGATGCTGCGGGCAACTCCAACCCCAGCAGCATTAGCGAAGCTTCTTTAAAGGAGGCTCGCATCGTCTTCAGCACGGAGCGAGATATTGACCTGTATGAGCTAGAAGAACTCTGTGATGCAGTTGGTTGGTCGCGTCGTCCTCTAAGAAAAGTGAAAAAAGCTATTGAGCATAGTTTTCTTGTCGCCTCAATGTGGCAGGTGAGAGGAAACCAAAAGCGGCTCATTGGTTTTGCCCGCGCTACCTCAGATCACGCGTTTAATGCCACTATTTGGGATGTGGTGGTTCACCCAGACTTTCAAAGTCAAGGACTGGGCAAGGCACTGATGAAATACGTTCTCAAAAAACTTAGGAGTGAAGAAATTAGTAATGTCACTCTCTTCGCCGACCCCCATGTTGTAGATTTCTACCGAACTATGGGGTTTATGGCTGATCCGGAAGGTATTAAAGGTATGTTCTGGTATCCTCACTAGCGCTCAATCAAAATAAAACCAGATTTGCCCAAGAAAATCAGGTACAATAGTCAAACTGTATTAGTTTGATATAGTTTTGCTTTTTTTCAGCCGACGAACGCACAAGTATATATCTTGTAAAACTAAGTCGGCAAAAAACCTTTATCAGTGTAAGGATGTAATCTTGCTCGTCTTTACATAAAATAAAAAATATTAGGCATGAGGCGTGTTATCTGATATAATTAACTTAATACTTTTGGTAAAGAGCGATCGCTTTGGTGGGAAATTAAAACTAAACCCCAACCCAAAAAGTAGATAAGTCTAACCGGGATGTAGCGCAGCTTGGTAGCGCGCCTGCTTTGGGAGCAGGATGCCGCAGGTTCAAATCCTGTCATCCCGATTTAATTAATATAGTTAACAGTTAGGGTGGATTAACTAAAGTTTTCTTGCTAAGATGTGCAATTAAATTGTCCTTTTTAGGCAGTATATCAATCAGGCTGTTATGATGTTGGGTTGGTTATGAAAGCCTAACAGGCAAATTTTATCCTTAAGCAGTAAGATGTTCCAGACACTGAGCTTTGTATAGATTTGAGAAAATATTAAAGCAAGCGTAGATGGAACGATTGATTAACTAATAGCGTCACCCGATATTAGAAAAAGCCGATAAAGTGGCATTTATCATCTCCAAGGTCGAGAGACAGAGAGACTTTTCACTATTTGAAAAGACATACATATAATATGCATCTACAGCATTTCGTGATGAATAGCAAAGCGAAATCGAGAAAAACACAACTTTAGCAGAGTCAATTTGGGAAAACAATACTATACTATAGCAACCCTAAATAGTTGCGGAATATTGGATTTAGACCGTTGACGGTTAACATTTAACCTCAACGCGCACAACGAATTTTTCACAACTGAAATAGATTGCTATATAACTAAAGCTAGTTGGTGCTGTGCAAATCCAACCATTTGTTTCATTTAATTAATTGGATTATTGATGCGAGGAGTAGTCATGAAATCATTTATTCGCTTGGGCGCAACATTGGGTATAGCTGGCAGTGTATTTTTAGCAGGACTTTCAGGAATAGTCAATCTACCAGGAATAGACAATCTAGAGGCGATGGCGTTGCCACAAGATCAGGTAGTGAAAACACTCCAAGAAGTACCAATATTCACGCTCACCAATCCTAAAGGCGAATTCGTAGTTCTTTCGAGAAACAACGCATCGAAGCCTGTCTCTCAAGTGGGATTTTTTATTAGCAAGCAAGATGCTCAAAAATTCCTTGACAATCGGCTCAAAAAAGAAAACCCCCAGTTGGCAAGCACGCTACAGGTCAGACCTTTGTCCTTGGCAGACTACTATAAAATACTCCAAGAAAGCAAAAAGAAATCAGACTCTGTAATTTATACTTTAGTACCGACGCAAGAACAAATAGCATCAGCAACTAGTATGCTGAATCAAAATGGTAAAAAAGGGCAGCAATTCAATGGTATTCCCTTATTTGTACCCAAATTTAAGAAAGATAATAGCTATTTGACCATTCCCGTCCCCAAAGGCAACGAGCGATTAATCCCATTCTTTTTTGAGAAAGAGCAAGCAGTAGCTCTGTTAGACCAATTCAAAAAAGCCGTGCCCAAGGAAGCAAACAACACTGAGATTCAGGTAGTGGATTTGTACGGTGTTATGGAGGCTCTCAATAGCAGCAACGATCCTGGTATAAATAAAATTCTTCTGTATCCATCAAGAGAGTCGATCAATTTTATTCGATCGCTTACCCCGAATCAATCACCAGCTGCCAGGCCTGCTGCTGCGCCCGCTCCGAAAAAATAACGGATATGCACTCCAAGGTTGAGGCATGGGGGAGAAACATCTGATAGTTTCTGGTTTACAACTTTGGCAGTGGCGCAATACTGCTCACCAAGCAGCGATCGCCACTGATGTGCCACCAATGGAGGTAGATTGGTTGCTGCAACAGGTAGCTGGATTAGACCGCTTGGCACTGCGTTTGGAGTCTTTTAAAAACTGGCCGCAAATTCAGATGCAGTTGCCTTTAAAAGAGCTAGACCAGTTATGGCAGAGGCGATTAAATGACCGCTTGCCAGTGCAGTATATTGCTGGAGTTACACCTTGGCGTCACTTTCAAATCGCGGTGTCGAGTGCGGTATTAATTCCCAGACCAGAAACAGAGTGCTTAATTGATTTAGTAGCAGCTGCTAGCGGTGTGTCAGGACATTGGGCGGATTTGGGGACTGGGAGTGGAGTGATCGCCGTAGGATTAGCAGATGTCTTGCCAAAAGCAACAATTCATGCAGTTGATTACAGTTTAGAAGCTCTGGCGATCGCCCAAGCCAACGCCTATAATTTAGGTTTTGCTGACCGGATTAAATTTTATCAAGGTTCCTGGTGGGAGCCACTGGCATTTCTCAAAGGTCAGTTCAGTGGTATGGTATCTAATCCCCCTTACATACCCACCAGTACCTTACTGACTTTGCAACCAGAAGTAGTTAACCATGAACCACATCTAGCTTTGGATGGTGGCACTGATGGCTTAGATTGCATTCGCCATTTGATAGAAATTTCTCCCAGCTATTTGCAACCTGGTGGCGTGTGGTTGATTGAAATGATGGCAGGACAGGCGGATGCAGTCCGAGAACTTTTGCAAAATCAAGGTAGCTATTGTAAAATTCAAATTCACGCTGATTTAGCTGGAATTGAACGCTTTGCCCTTGCTTATAAATGTTAGGAGTGATGAGTGATGAGTTATGAGTTATGAGTTATGAGTTATGAAACTCCTCACTCTTAACTTCTAACTCCTAACTTTGTAAACATGACACAAGTTTCTCTAACAAGTTTAATAGCTGGCGCACGCGCTGGCCTTTTGGTGAGCTTTCCTACGGATACTGTTCCTGCACTTGCAGCGATACCAGAAAAAGCAGGATTAATTTTTCTGGCGAAGCAACGCAGTCAAGACAAACCTTTGATTTTGATGGCTGCTAGTGCTGAAGATTTGTGGCTGTATGTTAAAGGTAATGAAAACGAGTATAAAGTTTGGCAAGAAGTAGCAGGCAAATATTGGCCAGGAGGGCTGACATTAGTCTTACCAGCAAGCGATCGCCTGCCAAAAGTTATGAACCCCATCGACCCGACAACAATTGGCATCCGAGTCCCAAACAGTGCGATCGCCCAAACTATTTTGGCGCAAACAGGCCCTCTTGCCACCACTAGCGCTAATTTTTCCGGTCAGCCACCTTTGCAAACGATGGCAGAAATTGAGATTCAGTTTCCCCAGGTTCTGATAGCAACGACAGAATACCAGGGTGAAATACTAGGGGTGGGTGTACCTTCCACCGTTGCTAAATGGACAGGGATAAATTGGCAAATTTTACGGCAAGGTGCGATAAAGTTAGAGATTTCAACTGATAACCAGATATAGGTAGCTATAATATTGTTTTCTTGATTTGAACAACAGAGATATCTGGAACTTTAGTTTGTGCTGTTGTGGTTAATTAATAACTTAATAATTGCCAAATTATGAATTGGAGCAACTGGATATATCTAGGAGCAGGACTAGCACTAGGTATAAGTTTTCATAGGTTATTTGCGCGATGGCTACGCCCAAAGCAGGCATCGTCAAACGTTTCATTTAGCTCATCCCCACCAGCACCATTAGATCAAGAGGATATGCCACCAGTATCGCAACAGCTACAGCAAACGCAGCTGGCATACCAAATGGCAAGGGAAATGGGCCAGTTTAAAGCTGGTTTTTTGGCGCGGACTACCCATGAATTGCGATCGCCCCTTAATGGTCTGATTGGCTTGCATCAGTTAATTTTGTCGGATCTGTGTGAAGACGCCGCTGAAGAGCGAGAATTTATCGCCCAAGCTCACGAGCGAACGCTGAAGCTACTCAAGCTGATGGATGAAATTCTCAACGTTGCTAGAACTGAACATGGTACCAATAAATTAGATATTCAGCCCAGACCATTAGGCCAAATTTTGGAAGAGGTTCATAACTTAACTTATATGCTGGCGGCAAATCGCAATTTTCCCTTGCAATTGTTACCCGCAAACCCAGAAATTTATGTTTTGGCAGATTACCTCTGCCTCCGCCAAATATTGATAAGTTTAATAGACATTGCCATTACTCAGATGCAGGAAGGCAGTATTTGTATTTCCAGCAGCACTGTGCCTACAACTAATTTTGTTAACATTTGGCTAGATATACCAACCCATGCCATACCCTGGAGCGAGCCGATTGATTTGATCAAATCTGAAGAGCAGCCAACCCAGATTAACCAAAATAACGCTGCTCTTTCGCCTGGAATGAGGCTATTAATCAATCAGACTTTAATGGAAGTTATGGGAGGAAAGTTAGAAATCCTGCCTTCGACCATTGTGAAGGAACCATCTGGGCAGGTTACCAGACTACAAATCTCTATCCCCCTAGTGATTCCTGAAGCTGATCTTCTGTAGCAGGAAGGAAAGCAAGGTTAGCTAGGTTGTATAGCACCATCGTAGTGGTTGTGTTGGGCTGGAAACCAATCTTTTCGTAAAACCCCTGCTGCTGAGTAGTCATCAGGTAAACACGCTCAACCCACCTGATACGGGGATGACTCAAAACTGTTTTTACTAAATTGCTTCCCAACCCATTACTTTGATACTCTGGATGAATCACAACATCCCAAATCGTGGCACGATATATGCCATCAGATGTTGCTCTAGCAAAGCCAATTAGTCGATCGCCAAGGCAGACGGAAATCACTGGCTCACTATTAGCAATAGCTATACCTAAATCCTCAATACTGCGGCCCTTTGCCCAGAAAGCTGAAACGTTTAACAGTTCTTGCAGTTGGTGAAGGTCAATTTCAGACTTGCGATCGCTAAATTGAATCTGAGACTCGTTCATGTATGGCATCCACTTTTGGCAGTATCTTTGTATAGTTAAGTCATATTTTGCTAGAAATTGCTGTACGTGTATATGTATATGCAACGAGAAAGAAAAATTAATCACAAACCCACTTCCACAGAGGATGAGTAGGCCCCTGCTGACGTATCCGATAAACTTGTTTTTCTAAACGTTGTTTTTCCTGCTGTGGTAGTCCGAGTAAGATATTTCGACTTTGCCAAACTAAAACAGCAGTAGTCATCCCAATACAAAAGGCTAAACCGAAGGTAGACAGTGGATGGTAGAAAAGTCCATATCGCACCGCTACCCAAGTAAAATATTGTTCCCACAGAGAAATTTCTGCACGTAGATTCCACAAGCTAACAGGCGCAATGCTAAGCCACAAACAACCGACAAACAGCCATCTTCCATATACTGTTAGTTTGTGTAGCCTTTGTACTTGTTGAATAAAGGATGCGTCATTCTCAAATTCTGGGTCAGTAGTTAATGGTTCTTCAGGTTGATCCATAGGGAAATAAAATTGCAAAGCATAGATGAGCAATTCAAAATGCTTTAACCCAATTGTGAAATGCACACAAGTTTAACTATCCTGGGAACTAGCAGATGTATCAATTGGCTCTGCGTTCTCCACCACCTGGTATTGACTCTTGCGCTCTCGCCACCAAGCTAGGAGAGAACCGGCAATGAAAATACTTGAATATGCACCCATTGTGAATCCAATAATTAAGGCAAGGGCGAAGTTTCTCAGGGTTTCGCCGCCAAATAGGAATAGGGAAAACAATGTTAGCAAAACGGTGAACGTGGTATTAATTGATCGCGTTAAAGTTTGATTGATTGCATCATCAACAACTTTGTCAATGTGATCGTTAGGATGTAAATTTAGTATTTCCCGGATGCGATCGTAGATGACTACGGTATCTGTCACCGAGAAACCAGTAATAGTCAAAATAGCAACTACGAAAAGGCTATCAACTTCAATACCTGCTACTAATCCCAAGATGGAGAAAGCACCCAATGTAATCAAAACATCATGGAACAAGGCAATAATTGCGATTACGGCATAGTCCACCTGGAACCGCACACTCAAATAAATAACGATCCCAGCAAAGGAGACAATCAGAGCTAATAACCCTTGGGTAAATAGCTGACGACCAAGTGTCGGGCCAACAGTATCAATTTGAGTGGCTTTGGGGTTAAAGGCTCCAAGTTTTTCACTCAAAGCTGTTTGCAACTGGGTGCGTTGCTCAACATCTAATGTCTTTGTGCGAATGGATATTCCCTGTTGGTTTTTACCAACAACTTGGATGCTACTATTATTTAGCTTCTCGGCGTCAACTACTTCTCTGACATCAGAGATATTAATCGGTTGAGTACATTTGTCTGGTTGTGTACAATCGCGTTCAAATTGTAGTCGCGTACCACCAACAAAATCTAAACTGGGACGTAGCGGTGCGCCTAGTTGTTGCCAAGAAATCAGCATCGCCACGATGCTAATGATCATCAGAGTGGCAGAAATTGCCCACCAAAGTCTCCGCTGTTTGACGACACTAAATTTCATGAATGCACCTCCGCACCAGACTTAATTGACGTTGAGAGATTGGGACAAAACAACTCTGGCTTACGCAATTTGGGAAACGCCAATGTTAGGAACAGCAGTGTGCGACTACAGGTAATTGCAGTAAACAAATTCACCCCTAACCCTAGCGCCAATGTCAAAGCAAAGCCTTTTACTAAACCTGCTCCTAACCAAAACAGTGCTGCACAAGAAATTAATGATGTGACATGACTATCTAAAATGCTAGACCAAGCTCGGTAGAATCCTGACTCTACAGAACGATATAAAGTTTTACCAGCACGTAGTTCTTCACGGGTGCGCTCAAAAATCAATACGTTAGCATCAACTGCCATGCCGATACTAAGGATAAACCCAGCAATACCGGGGAGAGTTAAAGTAATGCCTAGCAAAGCGAAGGTGGCATAGGTCAATAGCGCATAGATAATCAAAGAAAAGTCGGCAATTAATCCTGGTAGTCGGTAGTAAACTAACATGAAAATCAATACTAACAGCAATCCGCCAATACCAGCGTAAATACTGCGTTGAATACTATCTTTACCTAAAGTTGCCCCGACAGTACGGTTTTCAACTATTTCTACTGGTACGGGTAATGCCCCACCGCGTAGTTGCACGCCTAAATCATTGGCTTGTTGTGCAGTAAACCGTCCTGTAATTACGGCAGAGCCACCACTAATACCTGCGGCGGCAAATTCTATACCTACGGTAGGAGCGCTAATCAGTTCATTGTCCAGAAAAACACCAATACTCCGCCCAGTACCAGCAAGATTTTTTGTCAAATTGGCAAACAGTTCACCACCCTTTTGGTCGAAGCGAATGCCAACATGCCAGTTGTTACCTTGAGTGGGTTCACCATAGGCATCCTTGAGGTATTTGCCAATTAGGGGTGGATTGGTGCTTTCAAACAATTGGGCGATCGCTTGATTATTTTTTTGTAAATCTTCTTGATTCTTAGCAATTGCTGCTTTGTCAGTACTCTTTCTTAATTCTTCTTGCTTGACTTTCAATTCGGATCTAGATGCTTGGAAAGCAAACAGTTGGGTTTCTGTATTCGGCTTTTGGCTACGAAATTCTAACTGCGCCGTCCCCCCTAGCACCCGTTCGGCTTGCTCTGGATCGTTGACCCCTGGCAATTGTACCAATATTTTATCTGAACTGACTGTTTGGATGACTGGCTCAGAAACACCCAGACCATTAATCCGACCTTCGACAACTTTCTTCACACCTTCCAATTCTCGTTCGGTGATTTTGGGAATTTCCGGTGATGGTTTCACCTGAATTGTTAGCTGTGAGCCTCCGCGCAAGTCCAGTCCAAGGGGTATCGGAATTGTGGCAATCACCGTTATCGCGGCGATTATCAGGACTAAAATTAAAATTAATAGTGATCGCTGTCTTTGCATACCATAACTCGCAACTGACAAACGCTATAATAGCGCTCTTTTGAGGAGTTATGAGTTATGAGTTGGGAGTCATTCAATTTTAGATTTTGAATTTTGGATTTTAGATTGAAGGAAAAATCTAAAATCTAAAATCCAAAATTGGTGGAGTTAAGAGTTAAGACTCATACTTTAAAATTCTTAACTCCTCACTCCTAACTTTTAAACCCGCAAAGCTACCATTTTTTCTACAGCTTCCACTATTTGCTCTGGTTGGATGATTGTTAGTCGTTCCAGATTGCCGTTATAAGGTGTGGGGATATCTTGGGAAGAAAGTCGTAGTACTGGCGCATCCAATTCATCAAATAAGCGATCGTTAATTGAGGCGATGACTTCAGCTCCAATGCCCGCAGTTCGCATGGATTCTTCCACAACAATGACTTTATGGGTTTTACGTACTGATGCACCAATAGTATCAAAATCTAATGGCTTGAGGGATATTAAATCAATAACTTCTGGATCATAACCTTGTTTTTCAAGTGTTTTTACCGCTTGCAGCACATGATGCCGCATCCGAGAATATGTAATAATTGTGACATCTTTCCCTTGGCGCACAACCTCTGCTTTATCTAGGGGTAGTAAATATTCTTCTTCTGGTAAATCTTCTTTCAAGTTGTAAAGCAGAACGTGTTCAAAGAACAACACAGGGTTATCATCGCGGATAGCAGATTTTAGTAGTCCTTTGGCGTTTCTTGGTGTGGAGCAGGCAACAATCTTCAACCCTGGCACAGCTTGGAAGTAAGTTTCTAGTCGCTGGGAATGTTCTGCTCCTAGCTGTCTTCCCACACCTCCAGGGCCGCGAATTACCATCGGAATTTTAAAGTTACCGCCAGAAGTATAGCGCAGCATTCCAGCATTATTGGATATTTGGTTGAAGGCGAGCAGTAAAAAGCCCATATTCATACCTTCGATTATGGGACGTAACCCAGTCATCGCTGCTCCTACTGCCATACCAGTAAAGCTGTTTTCAGCAATAGGCGTGTCTAGAATGCGGAGTTCGCCATATTTTTGGTACAGGTCTTTGGTAACTTTATAGGAACCGCCGTAGTGTCCGACATCTTCACCGAGAACAAATACGCTGGAGTCACGCGCCATTTCTTCATCAATGGCTTCCCGTAAGGCGTTGAAGAATAGTGTTTCTGCCATTTAGACCTTTTAGCATGATTATGGTTTTAGAATTTTATCGTGCTGCTGTCGCAAATACGGTGAGCGATCGCACTAGTTAGAGATTGGTTTTTTAAACGAGCCGCCCCAAGACATAGAGCGAGTAATTGCCATAACTATATCAAAGCTATTTAATTTAGATTTTAGAGGTTTTATGAGCGATCGCCTCCCCCTCTGGCAAATGTGGCTGATTTATTTATGTAATAAAACTTAGAGCTAATGTATAAAATGAAATTGCATCAACAGAACTTAGAAAGACTACGAAAGCAAGCTTAAGCCCTCGCAACCCTCCAATACTCCAATGTCATCAATAATTGGTCTTCCAAGCTCAGTTTACCCGGTCGCCCTGTTTTCAGCTTTGTTTTTGAACGCGAAAGCCCGTCCTCTGTCATTTGAGTAAAAGTCTCCGGATGCACACCACACAAGCGTTTGAATTCTTCCGGCTTGAGGTTTTTTACCTTTTCGTAGGTCATATATGTCAATAAAGCTCTAACCTACTTTTCCCACGCTCATGAGACTTTTGCAAGAGGTCTAATCTTTAGCTTTGCGGGAGACATTACACATATCATTTAGAGTTATGGCTTCCGTATTGCGATCGCTATCCCCATAACACCCACTCGAAAGGTTTTTGACGATATGCTCTCCAAAGTTGCGTAGGCGAGCATTTACCGCAAGCATCGCAGTTACTATCAAGATTGATAGACCTACTCTACTAAAGATAAAAATGAAGCAAACAACACAATTCACTGCTATCATTGAGCGCGAAAGGGATGGCTATGTATCCCTCTGTCCCGAACTCGATATTGCCAGCCAAGGTGACACTATTGAAGAAGCACAGAATAACCTAATTGAGGCATTAGAATTATTCTTTGAGACAGCAGATCCTTCTGAAATTCAGCAAAGGCTGCACACAGAAGTTTTTGTTACACGCTTAGAGGTAAATATTGGGTAAACTTCGTGTTCTTTCTGCTAGAGAAGTCTGCCGCATTCTGGAAGAGAACGGCTTTGTACAAGTGCGCCAGCGTGGTAGTCACATTATTATGCAGATGCAAAACCGAAGACTCAACAATTACTGTTCCTGTCCCTAATTACGAAGAGTTACGCATCGGTACTTTGCGATCTATTATTCGTCAGTCAGGATTACCTCGTGCTTTATTTGAAGTTACTTAAACCGAAAAAGTCTTTTTAGCCTTATATTGAACTTGCATAGGCGAGCATTTACCGCAAGCATCGCAATAGCCAAAATACAAAGAATCTCACGCCAAAACACCAAAACACAACTTTGCGTCTTTGCAACCACCGAAGTTCTGAGCGCCGAAAGTCGGCGCTTAGACTTCTGTCTGCGTGAGATTTGCCACTAAATTATTATTTAATAAGCCTAGCCTACTTTAACCATCGCGCCGCATCTTTGGCATGATAAGTCAAAATTAAGTCTGCACCAGCCCGTTTAAACCCTGTTAAAGTTTCCATAACCACCCGCTCCTCATCAATCCAACCATTCAGAGCCGCAGCTTTCACCATCGCATACTCACCAGAAACATTGTAAGCCGCTACTGGTAAGTTACTCGCTTCCTTCACCCGCCAGATAATGTCCATGTATGCCAAAGCTGGCTTAACCATGAGCATATCAGCACCTTCAGCGATATCCAATTCAACTTCTTTAATTGCTTCTCTGGCGTTACCTGGGTCCATTTGATAAGTTCTTCTGTCCCCAAATTGTGGTGTCGAGTCTGCTGCATCCCGAAATGGGCCATAATAACCCGAAGCATACTTAGCAGCATAAGACAAAATCGGCGTGTCTTGAAATCCGGCTTCATCCAAACCCACACGAATTGCCTGGACGAAGCCATCCATCATTCCCGAAGGCGCGATGATATTGGCACCGGCTTTCGCTTGAGAAACTGCTGTTTTCTTCAACAATTCCAGAGTTGGGTCATTTAAAACTCGTCCTGTTAAATCACCAACTTGCAGATAACCACAATGACCGTGACTGGTGTACTCACACAAACAAGTATCAGCAATTACAATCAAATCTGGCACTGCTGCTTTTACCGCCGTCGCTGCTTTTTGGACGATACCGCAATCATGCCAAGCGCCAGTGGCATCCACATCTTTATCAGCTGGAATACCAAATAGAATAATCGAAGGAATTCCTAAGTCGTAAACTTCTTTTGCTTCTTCGACAATTTTATCTACCGAAAGTTGGTAGACTCCGGGCATCGATTTCACCTCATTAGCGATTCCCTCACCTGGTACGGCAAATAGTGGGTAAATTAAATCGCTTGTTGTCAAAACAGTTTCACGAACCATCCGGCGCAGTTGGGGATGGGTACGCAGACGACGGGGGCGATGTATAGGAAACATAAAATTTTATGATGAAAAACAACGCAAATGGACACAAAATAAAGCGTCACAAAAGCAGGCTAAAACTTTCCTGCCGTCAGACAGACTACAAACAGTGCTTAACTGTCCTTTGCCCTACTCTTAATCAAACTGTGGGGCAATTTTGTATTTTACAGCTTGCTTGCATTTATCCGACGGACTAGAAAAAAAACAACATAGTAAGCAATTCACGCATTCACGCATTCAAAATGGTAAGACCCTCTGTTGGTAAAAATCTTGGCGATCGCGTCTAGAGTAAACTCAAGGCACAACAGCTTAATAGAAAATAACTCACAATTACCAATGCCTCATGCCTGTTAGCTAATGCCCAATATTAATTTCTGCTAAATAAATCGGAAAATGTAGGG
The DNA here is from genome assembly GCF_036917395.1 of Nostoc sp. Lineage (GTDB taxonomy): Bacteria > Cyanobacteriota > Cyanobacteriia > Cyanobacteriales > Nostocaceae > Nostoc. The sequence goes on along the minus strand of NZ_JBALDI010000005.1, from coordinate 159,541 downwards.
ATAACGGAAGGGTATATCAGGATTGTTAAAAACTCCGACGAGCGCCCAAATTGTTAATCCCCAGTGCAATAGATATCCCAGACCGGCTAGTGGCCCCAGCAATAATAGAGGTAACACCAACCAACCGAATAGAAAAAACAGCACTGCCAGAATTGCTCCATAAAGCCAGACATTAAAGTGGAAATTGATGGATTCTTTGGCGTTTTCTTTAACAACAGGATCATCTGATACCAGCAATATGGCAATAGGTATACCTACAGATACCAACGTTGTGCTGAAAAAAATCGCTCCATGAGACAAGGCAGATAGAAGCTTTCGCTTGTCTGTGTCGTACATTCCTTTCTCCTATTTAGTTAGCTTGTTGATTATATTACGACCCTATCACGAGCATCGTTGTCTTAAGATTAAAAGACTTGCCAGAGTCGAAAAAAATTAAGTTAAGTTACAAACAAATACAGTTATGTCAATTGAACTTCAGTCTGAACTTCTTCAAGCGGTTGAACTTCGCCGCAACTTTGCGATTATATCTCACCCGGATGCAGGTAAAACTACACTAACAGAAAAGCTACTCCTGTACGGAGGCGCAATTCACGAAGCTGGTGCGGTCAAAGCGCGACGGGCACAGCGTAAGGCGACCTCTGATTGGATGGCAATGGAACAACAACGGGGCATTTCCATTACCTCCACAGTATTGCAATTTGAATATCAGGACTGTCAAATCAATTTATTAGACACCCCTGGACACCAAGACTTCAGTGAAGATACTTATCGTACCCTTGCCGCCGCCGATAATGCAGTGATGTTGGTTGATGCGGCAAAAGGTTTGGAAACCCAAACCCGCAAATTGTTTGAAGTTTGTAAGTTGCGGGGTATCCCGATCTTTACATTTATCAACAAGCTCGACCGTCCAGGAAGGGAACCTCTAGAACTGTTGGATGAAATTGAACAAGAATTGGGATTGCAAACCTATGCAGTAAACTGGCCGATTGGTATGGGCGATCGCTTTAAAGGTGTTTTTGACCGACACAAGCAACAAATTCATCTGTTTGAACGCAGCGCTCACGGGAGCCGAGAAGCCCGTGATACGATCATAGAATTAGGTGATCCAAGAATAGAAGAGCAGCTAGAACAAGACCTCTACTACCAACTGAAAAATGATTTAGAACTGTTAGAAGGTGTTGGACCAGAGCTAGATTTGCAGTTGGTACACCAAGGCAAAATGACGCCAGTGTTCTTTGGTAGCGCCATGACTAACTTCGGGGTAGAGTTATTCCTCAAGTACTTCCTCGACTATGCCCTTAAACCCGGTTCTCACTACAGCAGTGTTGGCGAAGTTGCTCCTACATACCCGGAGTTTTCGGGGTTTGTCTTCAAACTGCAAGCGAATATGGACCCGAAGCACCGCGATCGCGTCGCATTTATCCGGGTATGCACTGGTAAGTTTGAAAAAGATATGATGGTGAATCACGCCCGCATTGGTAAACTCATCCGTCTGTCTCGCCCGCAAAAACTTTTTGCCCAAGAGCGGGAATCGATTGATGTGGCTTATCCTGGCGATGTGATCGGTTTGAACAATCCCGGTGTTTTTGCGATCGGGGATACAATTTACACGGGGCAAAAGCTCGAATATGAGGGGATTCCGTATTTCTCGCCGGAACTGTTTGCGACTCTCAGGAATCCCAACCCCTCGAAGTCTAAACAATTCCAAAAAGGCGTTGCGGAATTGCGAGAAGAAGGTGCTGTGCAAATTATGTATTCAACTGATGAAGCCAAGCGCGATCCAATTTTGGCGGCGGTGGGTCAGTTGCAATTCGAGGTGGTACAGTTTCGCTTACAAAACGAGTATGGTGTAGAAACCTTACTAGAGTTATTGCCCTACAGTGTCGCCCGTTGGGTTGAGGGTGGTTGGGAAGCATTAGAACAGGTGGGACGGATATTCAATACCACTACAGTTAAAGACAGTATGGGACGCCCAGTGTTGCTATTCCGAAATGAATGGAATTGTCAACAGTTACTTGGCGACCATCCAGAGTTAAAATTAAGCGCGTTGGCAAAGCCCGCCGTAGGCATCGCTCCAGTATTTTCTAGTCAACAACTAGTGGAGGAATAATTCACTTGACAAGCAAAACTTGGCGCGGTTGAGTTCCACGGCATCCGAGGTTCGCGCTTTTACACAAACGTGGATCATTTAGAAGAGATTGGAGTGCCAGAATTTGTATGCCTTCACATGCCAAATCGTCTTTGGAGGCTGGTTTAGTTGCCCTCAAGCAGGGAAATTATCAAACAGCGATCGCTCAACTAGAACCTATTGCTAGCAGCCAAAATCATGCGACTGCTAGCTTACAAGCCCAGGTTGGTTTAGTGATGGCTTATGCTCGCTGTGGCGAAGTTCCCAAAGCGATCGCTATTTCCCAGAATCTCATTGAAAGTAACAATCCGCAAGTTCAAGAGTGGGCAACACGCGCTCTCGAACACCTGACAAAACGTAAAAAACCTGATCAAGAATCAAAAAATGTCGAAACTGGATTTGTTGCCTTTGAGAATTCAACCCCAGATTCTCCTCCAGTTACCCCCCCGGTAACTTCTACATTAGAGGAAAAGCCAGAAGATCAAGTAATCGAAACCAAGAGCGACGACACCCCGCCGATGGTGGCACTAGGTAGACTCAAAGCTACAGTAGCGACACCACTACCTCCACCAACTGCACCCCTAAGCGGTTTCATGGGTTCCGTTACCCGCACCCAAGCCAAATTATTTGGCGTTATTTATTGGCGGCAAGCCCAACGCGCCAGAGCATGGCAACCCCTACGTAAACCGAAATTAATTCCCTTGCGGTTGCTGGCAGCAGGAACATTCATCGCCCTGTTTTGGGTAATGCGAGAAATCCTCAAGTTAGCACTGGGATTGATCAACCTGACTTTAGTCAAACTGCCCTATGTGGAGCCTGTACAGTTTTTATACCGCAACCCTACTCAATTGTTGCTAGTAGTATTGGTGATTTTCATCGGAGTATCACCTTGGTTGCTGGATTTGCTACTGGCGAACTTGTATGGTCAGCGAGAATTTCCTAAGGATGTATTGAATGCCCATAGCCGCGAAGCCGTTAGGGTGCTACAACGTTGTTGCCAACAGCGGCACTGGCCCTTACCCAAACTGCGGATTTTACCAATGGCTGCACCAATTATCCTGACCTACGGTAGTTTACCACGTAATGCCAGGATTGTTGTGAGTAAAGGGCTATTAGAGCAACTGGCAGATGATGAAATTGCCACTATCTACGCCACACAGCTAGGGCATATTGCTCACTGGGATTTTGCTGTGATGTCTTTGTTGCTGCTGGTGACACTACCAACTCATAAGCTATATCAGCAAGTGTCGGCGTTAGGAGACAAAATATCAGGGAAAATTTGGCGCTGGCCGGTGACAATTCTGGCTAGTCTAATTTATGGCGTTTGGTGTTTGCTGACTGGGACTGCATTGTGGTTGTCGCGGTTGCGGCTTTATTATAGCGATCGCGTCGCCGCTGAAATTACTGGTAATCCCAATGCCCTGATTCGCGCCTTACTCAAAATTGCCATTGGAATTGCAGCTGATATCGAAAAACAAGAACACACCAGTTGGCAACTGGAAAGCTTAAATCTCTTGACACCAGTGAGTCACCAACAAAGCCTGTCTTTGGGCACTATTGCCAGCAATCTATCTTTTGAATCCTTTTTGAAGTGGGATACTGCTAATCCCTATCGCCAATGGTTTACAATCAACAATAGCCATCCGCTGATGGGCGATCGCATCGAACGCCTCTGCCAAATAGCCCGTCACTGGCATCTAGACACCGAACTACATTTTCCTAGTGAACCATCAAAGGTTAAGCGTCAGTCTTTCTTATTACAAATCGCTCCCTGGTTAGGAATTCCTCTAGGGGTTGTGTTTGCAGCTTTGGTCTGGCTAACGTGGCAACTAGCATTTGCACTTAAGTTTTTAAATCTAAAGTGGATATATGAAGATTGGTCTTTCATTACAGGCTGCCTTCTAATTGGCTTTAGCATCGGTACAGTGATGCGGATTAATTCTTTCTTCCCCGATATTAAACCTGCCACCGTGCAAACTGACTGCCTACCCAACCTGTTAGCTGACCCTTGTGCCTTACCGATTGACAGTATCAGCGTGCGGATTGTGGGTAAACTATTAGGTCGTCAAGGCACTAGCAACTCCCTAGCGCAAGATTTAATTCTCCAATCCAGTGCAGGTTTAGTGAAATTACACCACGTTTCTTGGCTAGGACACTCAGTCAATCACCAGGATCTGATCGGTCGGCAAATTATCGTCACAGGTTGGTTCCGACGAGGAGCAACACCTTGGATCGATATCCAAACCCTGGAAACTCAAAGTGGTAAAACCATTCATAGCCCTCATCCCATTTGGTCTATTTTTTTGGCAGTTGCAGCACAGGCTTGGGGCGCATACGTTTTTCTCAGTGGTTAGTCATTGGTCAGAATAAAATAAACAACTGACCAAAGGACAAACCGAAATGTAAACAAAAATTGCAGGTTTTCTGAAAAAGTGTTACATTTATTTACACAAACAATAGCAACCTACATAACTCAGCATTACAGCTTAGTTATTAACTCGGATGCTTATCCCCCACTCTATACCTTTTTATCCTCCCAACACAGCAGGAAATTAACCAGCCACTGGCTGGTTTTTGTTTCAAAATATTCTCCCTTGAATAAAAAAATGGGTTTTATGTTATGTTACGATGCAATAATACTAACGTCGCAAAAGTATGCGCTAAACTAGCTACGTAGAAAATACCGTGGTAATGTAAGGAATGGTATTTGATTCTGCGAAAAAGGCATGGAAGAAAGCGTGTATTTTAGCAGGCACTAGGCTATTAAATTTACAATTCTTAGAATTAAGGTGTAATTAGCTCACAATAGTGTGAGCCTTTGGATTAAACAAGCTTGATCCCGACGAAAAACTGTATTGTATAGGTTGACAGTTTCGAGCAAAAAAATTGGTTGATGGCAGTCTTTGTCAATAGCATCTATTTAAAAGCCAAAGCCAAGTGATTGTTTTCTCCCCTTGCCATGTTCATTTAACTCTGGAGGTATAGTTCATGCCCGTTCGCCTATATATAGGTAATTTGCCTAAAGAAGAAATAGATCGTCAAGATCTGCAAGCAGTTTTTGCAGCAGAAGGTGATGCTGTAACTACTAAATTAATTAAAGACCGCAAAACTGGCAAATGCCGTGGTTTCGGTTTTCTTACCGTCAACAACGACGAACAAGCTGACGAAATCATTGAAAAGTACAATGGTCAGATGTTCAAAGACACTCCCATTAAGCTAGAGAAGGCATTACCTCGGACAAAGGGTGAGGAGAGCGAGGAGCAAGCTCCTAAAGCAGCTATTGCTACTACGAGTACCCCCATTCCTAGCGTTAATAGAGAAGGTAGAGAAGGTAGCCGTCGTGAGAAAGGTTCTAAGAAGCCTCGTCGTGGCGGCGGTGGCGGAGCTTCTCGTGAAAGTACCACCACAACTACAGATTCAGACGCTATTCGTCCAGATCCTCGTTGGGCTTCAGAATTAGAAAAGCTGAAGCAGATGCTAGCTGCACAAACTACAAATTAATCCCTAAGGGAGAGAAATTAAAAATTAAAAATCAGAATTTTTTTGATTTTTAATTTTTAATTATCGATTATTACCTAGCTGCTTAGTTAAAAGCTACTTGCAGCTAATTTTGTAAGTATGTAGTTTACCGCCGTAGGCATCGCATAGTCAAATCAAACGACACATAAATTTCACTTATTTCCCATACTTACGTAATAGCAATAAGTCTATACTGATAGAACAGTAACTTCTATAGAGTTATTGTCAAAACTGCTTATAAAAAAATTAAGTTTTTGTGATTAGGCGCATTCAAAAACCTGACCGAAGTGAATGCGATGCCTACGGCGGGCTGCGCCTACGCAGTAATTATCTGGATTTGACAAGTTATAGTCAGTAATGGCTAGCTTCATACTGCCAAGTGAACGGTCGGCGCGATTGCTCTAAAGATAATTTACACTCAAAGTGATACCGATCATTTGCAGCTTCTGTTATGTCCTCAACTCTAGATTCTTTGCCACCTGCGCTCGCTAAAATTGTCCAGCGCTTTCAACGCGCTTCCGAACCGAAGCGACGCTATGAACAGCTAATCTGGTATGCTCAGAAGCTCAATGAGTTTCCAGAAGCTGAAAAATTACCCGAAAATAAAGTTCCTGGTTGCGTGTCTCAAGTTTATATCACAGCAGCCTTGAATGATGGGAAAGTTGTGTTTCAGGGCGATTCCGATTCCCAGTTAACCAAAGGATTAGTAGGACTTCTGGTTGAAGGATTGGATGGACTAACGCCAACTGAGATTGTCCAACTTACTCCAGATTTTATTCAAGCAACAGGTTTAAACGTTAGTCTGACACCTTCCCGTGCTAATGGGTTTTACAACATTTTTAAAACCATGCAAAAAAAAGCATTGGAATGTAAGTTAGATTTGCCTAGCTAAACAGATAAGTGCAAATAAATCTCAAAAGTGAAGAGTTATAAGTTAAGAGTGATGAGTTTTGAATTCCTAACTCTTATACAGACGCGATTAATCGCGTCTCTACTCCTAACTATTGTACAGACGCGATTAATCGCGTCTCTACTCCTAACTCTGAATAATAAATTTAGTCAAATGTCAACAAATTTATTATCTACCTCTGCTGCTATTGGCTTTGGTGGAGTAGTTCAAGAATATCTCTGGAATTGGGAAAATCAGCAATTGCGCGTTGTTTATGAAACCCTCGGTAAAGGTTCACCGCTATTGCTACTACCAGCTTTCAGCACTGTTTCGACGCGTTTGGAAATGGGCGAACTCGCCAGGTTACTAGCTCCCCATTTTCAAGTTGTAGCCATAGACTGGCCTGGATTTGGACAATCTTCTCGCCCTAGTTTGAATTACCGACCGGAAATATATCAGCAATTTCTGGAAGATTTTGTCAAAGCTATTTTTAATACCCCAATTACTGTGGTAGCGGCTGGTCATGCTGCTAGTTACGTTTTACAATTAGCTGTGAAGCAGGCTGCTTTCTCACGGATTGTGTTGTTAGCTCCTACTTGGCGTGGGCCTTTGCCGACAATGGGAGCAAGTCAACAGATAGCTGGCATGGTGAGAGAATTGGTGCGATCGCCTATACTTGGTCAAGCTCTCTACAAACTCAACACTACCCAATCTTTCTTAAGTTTTATGTACCGTCGTCATGTCTTTACTGACGCGGCTAAAATTACACCCAGTTTTATTGAGAAAAAGTGGCACACGACTCAACAACCAGGAGCGCGATTTGCATCTGCCGCCTTTGTAACTGGTAATCTCGATGCTGTACACGAACAATCTGATTTTTTGGAACTTGTGCAGTCTTTAACCGTACCGCTCATGGTAGTAATTGGGGAATCCAGTCCCCCGAAATCACGAGAAGAAATGAATGCTTTGGTAGCCTTACCAAAAGTAAGAAGCGTTGTCATTCCTGGTTCTCTGGGACTACATGAAGAATACCCAGCAGTTGTTTTAGAAGCAGTTCAATATTTTTTATTCTCCCCAGAAAATTAAATCTTAGTCTTGCACCAAGGTGCAAGACTAAGATTATAGAACTAGCCCTTTCAAGATGGGTAAAAATATTGGTCAATAAATTCTTTTAAACCGCAGAGGCGCAGAGGACACAGAGAAAGAAGCAAATGCAGTTCTCGCATTTTTTCTCTCTGCGCTCTCTGCGCCTCTGCGGTTCGTTAAAAAAATGACTTTGACAAAGAGTGCCAACTTTAACCCAACCGTATTGACCGCATAATGAGTCCGCTTGGATGCAATATTCCTACCAAGCTATGCTAACTTATGAATATTTATTACTTATTATAGATGCACAAAAATAAAGTGCTTCTCGATTAAATTATGTAATTATTTTGCTGAAGCCCAAAATAACAGCAAGTTCGCACAAAAATATAAAAAGATTTATCATAGGCGATAATGATTATCCATAAGGTGAGACAAGGGGAATTTAGAGTATGGTGGCTGACGTAATCAACAATTCAGTTCCCGTTACTGTTCTTACAGGCTATTTGGGAGCAGGTAAAACGACTCTACTCAATCACATCCTTACTTACGAACACGGCAAAAAAGTTGCTGTGATTGTCAATGAATTTGGGGAAGTGGGTATTGATAATCAATTGATTATCGATGCAGATGAAGAAATTTTTGAAATGAACAATGGCTGTATCTGTTGTACAGTGCGCGGTGATTTAATTCGGATCATTGGCAACTTGATGAAGCGGCGTGATAAATTTGACCATTTAGTAATTGAAACGACTGGATTAGCCGATCCAGCACCAGTGATTCAGACATTTTTTGTTGATGAAGATTTGCAAAGCCAACTGTCTCTAGATGCGGTGGTGACAGTCGTAGATGCCAAGCATATTTTGCAGCATTGGGATGCAGACGAAGCACAAGAACAGATTGCCTTTGCCGATGTAATTTTACTTAATAAAACTGATTTAGTAGCGCCAGAAGAGTTGGATGAATTAGAAAAACGGATTCGGGCGATGAATGCGATCGCAAAAATCTACCGTACCCAAAATTCTGAACTAGGAATGGATGCTTTATTAGGTGTAAAAGCCTTTGATTTAGATCGGGCATTAGAAATTGATCCAGATTTCTTAGGCGAAGATGCCCACGTACACGATGAAACTGTCTTTTCTGTGGCTTTAGTAGAAGCAGGCGCAGTCGATGGAGAAAAATTAAACGCTTGGATTTCCGAGTTACTGCGTACCCAAGGCCCAGATATCTTTCGGATGAAAGGCATTTTAAATATTGCTGGAGAAGATAATCGATTTGTGTTTCAAGGAGTGCATATGATATTTGATGGCAAACCCGATCGCCCCTGGAAACCAAGTGAAACTCCCAAAAACGAACTGGTCTTCATCGGTCGCAATCTTGATGCAGTCCAACTCAAACAAGATTTTCTCGCCTGTCTGGTATAAAAAGCGAGTTAGGAGTTATCAGTTAAAAATTCAAAACTCCTAACTTCTAACTTCTAACTTCTGTAGAAAATATGAACACCACAACCAGCAAATCTAAGGAATTTGAACAACATTATTCGGGGACACTTTCAGATTATGTAACTGCGATCGCTTGGTCGCCACAAGGTAAAACTTTAGCAGCAACTTCCGCTGCCGGGGAAGTAGTTCTGTGGAATGATGGCAAACTCACAACCTTACAAACTGGTAACGGTAAATCAGTAGACTGTATTGCCTTTTCGCCAGATGGAAAATTTTTAGCTATTGGTGGACAGAATGGACAAGTAAAAATTTGGCAGAATACTGAATTAATCGCCACTTTAGAAAATGCCCCCGCATGGGTTGACAAGCTAGCTTGGAATTACACTAGTAACCAACTGGCTTTTAGTTTAGGGCGTTACGTCCAAGTCTGGGATGCAGATACTCATGAAATTGTCGTGACGCTGAATTTCGACAACTCTTCAGTATTGGGTATAGATTGGCGCATTGACGGACAATATTTAGCCATTAGTGGTTATAAGGGAGTTAAGATTTGGCATAGTCAAAACTGGGATGAAGAACCATACAGCCTGGATACGACTACTGTCAGTCTAGCGATGGCTTGGTCGCCCGATGGCAAATTCCTGGCTTCTGGGAACATGGATCGTAGTGTCACCGTTTTGGAATGGAACAACCCTGACCCTTGGGTAATGCGTGGCTTCCCTGGTAAAATTCGCCAATTGGCATGGTCAGAAGCTACAACCAAAGTGGGTGCGCCGATACTGGCATCTTCTAGCGTTGAAGGTATTGTGGTGTGGGAAAAGCAAGAGGATGATTCCTTAGGTTGGGAAGCGCGAGTCTTAACTAATCATGTAGATGTGATCAATGCGATCGCCTTTGCACCCAAAAGCTTCCTTCTCGCTTCTGCTGCTGCTGACGGCTGGTTGTGTTTGTGGAACCAAGCCAAGGAAGTATCCCAAATTATCACAGGTGTCTCAGGAGGCTTTTCTAGCCTAGCTTGGCATCCCCAAGGCAAGTTACTAGCCGCAGGTGGTGAGAAGGGCGAATTAGTTGTTTGGTCAAAGGTTTTGCGGGGTCAAGGATTTGGCCGTAGTTAAGCACATACTCACTACTTGTTGAAGTTGAACCCCGGCAATTTATTAGCTATCCTGTATCAGCAATATCTTTGTGAGAATTATGAAAATAGTCAAACTGATTTTACTTGCCTGTCCTGCCCTTCTGGCATTTATGCTGCTGGTAGTCAATCCAGCACACGCATCCAGCCTGAAATCTGCATATGCTACACAAATTATTACGGTAGCATCTACACAACAAATTCCTGATCTGGCAACACCAAAGCTGACTCAAATATCTAATCCGATTATTGATCAACTTGGTTGCAATTGTGCCAACTGTGTTCAGTCTAAATTTCAGTCACTACAAGGCAAACTGCCATCCGTCGATTTTTAATAAAGTTAGGAGTTATGAATATTGTAGGGGCACAGCATTGCTGTGCCCTTATTAATTTTATGAGCTTTTTGCACATACTGATTCCACTCGTTGCGGCATAATTATTTATGATATTCACTGAAGGTCACGCCTAAAAAACGAGGTAAGAAAACTGTTAGGTAAATTCCTAGATACTGAGAAACCTGCTGGTAAGCCAGTGAAATTGGTGCGTTCGCCATCTGCACCCAAGCTGTTAAGCTCTTGTTAAAAGAGCTAGTCCCGGAATTAGAAAACTTGCTAGAGTGAACAGAGTTAGCCTTAATGTCTAATCGCCAAAACCTATACATCTCATGGATTTTGCTAATATTGCATCCCAGTTAAATGCTGGAACGATTTTACCAGAGGGGATTGTTATTCTCACCCTCTTGGGGGTTTTGATTGTTGATTTGATTTTGGGGCGTACATCCGCACGCTGGATTGGATATCTAGCGATCGCAGGTTTACTGACTTCGATCATCGCCCTATACTTCCAATGGGATGCGCCAAATCCCATCTCCTTTACTGGTGCTTTCATTGGTGATGACCTCAGTATCGTCTTTCGCGGCATCATTGCTTTGTCTGCCGCTACCACTATACTGATGTCAATCAGCTACATTGAACAGAGTGGCGCTGCTTTAGCAGAATTCATCGCTATTTTGTTGAGCGCTACTCTAGGAGGGATGTTTTTATCTGGGGCTAGTGAGTTGGTGATGATTTTCATCTCCCTAGAAACCCTGAGTATCTCCTCTTATTTATTGACAGGTTATACCAAGCGTGACCCTCGCTCCAATGAAGCTGCGCTGAAATACTTGTTAATTGGAGCTTCCAGTACGGCAATATTTTTGTATGGCGTATCACTGCTGTATGGACTATCTGGAGGACAAACGGAACTGAGTGCGATCGCTAATGGTATTGCCACAGCTAAAGCCGGTCAATCTTTAGCTTTAGTGATTGCCCTGGTTTTTGCGATCGCAGGTATTGGCTTCAAAATCTCCGCTGCACCCTTCCACCAGTGGACACCAGACGTTTACGAAGGCGCTCCCACCCCAGTAATCGCCTTTTTATCTGTCGGTTCCAAAGCAGCTGGGTTTGCCCTAGCCATCCGCTTACTGACAACAGCCTTTCCCCTTGTTGCTGACGAGTGGAGATTTGTCTTCACCGCTCTAGCCGTCCTCAGCATGATCTTGGGTAACGTAGTCGCCCTAGCTCAAACCAGCATGAAACGGATGCTAGCTTATTCATCCATTGCCCAAGCTGGGTTTGTGATGATTGGCTTGATTGCTAGTACACAGGCAGGGTATGCCAGTATGATATTTTACCTACTGGTTTACCTGTTCATGAATCTGTGCGGCTTTACCTGCATCATTCTGTTCTCACTACGGACAGGAACTGACCAGATTGCCGAATATTCTGGTTTATACCAAAAAGACCCACTCCTAACATTGGGGTTGAGTATTGCCCTGCTTTCCTTGGGTGGTATTCCACCATTGGCTGGGTTTTTCGGCAAGATTTACTTATTCTGGGCTGGTTGGCAAGCAGGACTTTATTGGTTAGTCTTGCTGGGCTTAGTTACCAGCGTCGTCTCCATCTACTACTACATTCGCGTAGTCAAGATGATGGTAGTCAAAGAACCCCATGAAATGTCCGACGCGGTGAAGAATTATCCACAAGTGCGTTGGGACTTGCCTGGGCTAAGACCTTTGCAAGTTGGGTTGGTAGTAACATTAATTGCTACTTCCATAGCAGGAATTTTGTCAAATCCACTGTTTACATTGGCTAATAATTCCATCTCCCATACCCCAATTTTGCAAGCAACAATCAACAGTAATCTGAAAGCACAAAATCTACTGCTTTTACCAAAGTTAGATTCGGTTAGTCAGTCTCAACCCTCAGTTGATTCTACTACTAAGATTTAATTGAGTCTCACTCAATAGAACTTTGTGCTACAGGACACGCCTGTTTGCTAATTAGCAGACAGGCGTTATATCTTTTAACTTAATATTGAGAAAAGCTTGAAACGACCAATTTTCGTTAGTGCATATTCCTGGAGCAGAAAAACACCTAAGTTGTCTTCTTGGCTAAAATAGAGCGAACTTGCTGCCGTAACTGCTGAGGGAATAGCCACATAGTTAAGTACAAGTATATGTCAATCGGTCGGAGCTTGCCCCATCGTATAGCTTCCCCTAATAAAGGAAAGAAGGCTTTCCAATCACCTACAAAGGATGCAGAAGGAGCGATAATTGTTGCAATGAAGCCTGAATAAGCTTTTGGTGTTACTAAATTGCGGTTGTAACGAATCCAATCCAAGGAATATTGCCAGTCCTTGATGTTGCTTAAGCGCTTGATTCCCATTTCTGAATGCCAGATTGACATAGGCTCAGGCACAAACTCTATTCCTACACCTTCGATAGCACTAACCCGAAGCAACCACTCCCAATCCTCATGTCTGTAAAATTTTTCTTCTAGAGGCATTTTTTGCATTAACTCTTTTTTCACGAAAAGAGTTGAGGTTTGTATGCAGCCCTCTCCTTTAAAAAAAGAGTTACGCGCAAAAAGATATTCACTTAAATGTTCAGAGAGGTTAGGTAGCCTTCTCGGACAAATAAACTTACCTTTGTGAGTATGGGAAATGAAACGACTGGCGACAACTGGAAAATCATAATGGGAATTATTTGCTACTTCAAGTTGACGCTCCAATTTTTCTGGAAGCCATTCATCATCGTCATCTAAAAAGGCTATCCAAGTGCCTTTAGCCTCTCTCACTCCAGTATTTCTAGCCCCTGATGGACCAACATTTTTTGGTAGTTCTATTACTCTCAATCTTGGATCAGCTATCTGAGATAGTCCATTGACTGTTTCCTGATCGGGACCGTCTATGATCACAATCACTTCAATTGATTCCAGCGTTTGAGTTAATGCAGTCATGACACTCTTTGCAACAATTTGTGGTCTATTGCGTGTAGGAATCACGACGCTGACTATTATTTGGTTAGTTTCATTTACCATTGCTAATTTTTTGGGTAGTGATTAAGATGTAATGATAGATAGAGTAAAGGTGATTGCTATTACTCTTTACCCATGCCTGTCTGCCCAAACTGTGCTTCTTGTAAAACGGTTAAAAATGGTCGCATCCACAACGGGAAACAACGATTCAAGTGTCATGAATGCAGACGGCAATTCGTTGAGCATTCGCCAAAGAAAGTGATTGATTTCGGGACACGAGAATTGATTGACCAACTGCTGCTCTCACGCATCTCACTTGCAGGAATTGCTCGTGCCACGCAGGTTTCTGAGCCAGGGCTGAAAACTACGTGAATGAGAAATATGCGTTAATGCCCCGAAGCGTACAAGTGGCATTCAAAAAAAGGGGAGTTTAACGATTCAATGCGATGAATTGCGGTCATTTGTGGACAATTTGAGTAACAAGCAATGGGTTTAGTTAACGCTCGATGCAGACACGCGCGAAATTGTTGGTATTTATATTGGCGCGGGACCAAGCCTCTGCCCGTCAGTTATGGAATACCTTACAATACGGTCTATCGCCAGTGTGCGATCTTACATCGATCTTTGTTTTGTGTATGCGGCAGTGTTACAGAGCAAGCGGCATCGAACAGTGGGAAAAAAGACGGCTAAAACGAGCTACATTGAGCGATTTAACAATACAACATTGAGACAATGTGTGTGCCGATTAGTCCGAAAAACCCTGTCCAATTCTTACGTCGTTAGAGAATCACATTGGTGCCATTTGGTATTTCATTCATTACTACAATACATCATTACTTGTTTAGTACTTCTAACAATCCGAATCACTTCAGGATTCGGATTGTTAGAAGTTGTTTGAAAAGTGTTTTGCTGTAACTTTAGGCACTTTTAAATTCCCTAATAATCCACCTTTTTAAGGTGGATTTAGAGAGAACTAGAACTTTTGATACCGACAAGAGGACTTTTAAAATATCCTCTTATACGGTCGTCTTTTTTACTTATAAAATAAACTTAGCACATTGTCAGACATTCACTGACATCTTGAGAAATTAAATATTAATTGACTGAAACGGGCGATTCACACCCGAAAATCCCCGAATCGGGAAAGAGCAAGTCACGCAGGGGATACCTGCTCGGTAACGATATAAAACTGCTTCGATAAACAATCGATTGTCTTTAGCGGTAACTCCCACATCGCCCTCTCGCCCAGGTGGCAGGTCTTTGATTCTCTCCCACTGGTCATCTCGTAGTGCGTATCGGCGCGTCATCGTTTTTTTGTTGTCTATTCTTCTTTAGCAGTTCTGATTTCAGTTTACGTAATTGATGACACGCCCTAGCGTTGTTTTATTACTCTCGTTAGAGAATATTATAAGCCTTGTTTTTCTATGCTTGGTTACGAGCAAAGATTTTTTTTGGTTTGATAAAACAAGGCTTTGAACAAGATTCTAGGTGAGCATCTTTTTTCTCTTGGTAGAGACATAAGAGAGCGCTAGTTACGATACTTCCCATCTGTCGTGTTTGAGTAATTTTTCAATAAAACTTAACGCAACTCAAAATTGCTTGGCTAGCAGCCTTTGAGAAATCTTCCCTTCAGCGTATGTCTCAACAATTTTCTGGCGTAGGTCAAGTGAGTATGCTTTTATTTCTACTGAAGGAAATACGATTGAGCTATTCTCTATCTGTACCTCAGTGGATCGGGAAACACTATGTGTAAATTTTTGTAACGATAATTTAACTTTTGATGCATTTGTTCCTATTATATATTTGCAAGTTTTGTTAATCAGTAATTATGCGTAAATAAACAAAGAACTTATAAGCAAGACTGAATTTAGTCTAGCTAAACATGCTACAGTTGGGATTCAAATAGGATCACTACCTGTCCAAGGTATTTATCGAGAAGGTCAAAAACGCTATGACTATTTCAATATTATCAAATCATTAACTTTTGCTCATGGATTAATACTTATTGCTTGTTTATTGTATAAACCAGTTGTTGATATTACATGTCCCAAATTAATATTTTATCTGGGATGCTAAGTTATTATTTATGTCGGTATAATATATGCTGTAAATATTACTCTTGAATATCTGCACAAGCCGGAAAAAATAGTTCGTTCTTCTGTATTCATTATTTGTGAACCTTAAGATCATGAGCAGATTGCTAGCTTTATAAAAAAAGAAAAGCATTATATTGTATCTGGAACGGCGAATGCTAATTCATTAGACAGATATTAACGTCAGCAAACCTTGAATTAACTTAATCAATTAGCTCTAACAGAAGTTTTTATACTTTAGGATGCTCTAAAAAACAGAATACTTTTATGCTTGTATAGTTTTGGGAGAAATAGTATTCGAGAAAACAGACCCATGGTTGAGGTGAGTAGATCCACTATCAGTCGTGTTACTGAAATGTTTGGGATTAACCCGAAAAAAAATATTCCATGCCACTCAAAGGCAGACAGAGCGAGTTCAAAACTTACAAGAGAGTACGGCAAACAAATAACCACCTTATGAGTAGAGGATTTGGTATTTGTGGATGAAGCTGGAGTCAATTTAGGAATGACTCGTCAATTTGGACGGGCATTATCAGCACAAACAGCTTATGGGACACGTCCTCAACAACGAGGTAAAAATGTGAGTCTTATAGCGGTTGTCGATTGGATGAGAACACCAAAATCCTTGCTGTCAAATCATTTCAGCAAAGTTTTTGTATCTCACTCAACTGCACACCGCTATATAAGTATAATCGCATTGCGAGGTGTTATTGCTTCGATAGCTATTCTATTCTGGGAGCAACAGTACCTTACTGAATATTTAGAGTCAGTAAGCGAGTATTATATATAACTCTTAATTCCAGCAAATTAACTTCATAGTACACACGTTCGTATCTGATCCAAATGTTTACTGCTATAAGTAATTCCCTCTCAATGATGGTCAATCGGTTAGCACAAAGTATTACAGCCTTTGTATTAACCGCTGCTATTGCTAAGACTCTAGGAGTTGAGGCTTTAGGGCAGTATCTACTAGCGTATAGCTTTTACTATATGTTTATGGGCATTGCTTCACAAGGGCTAAAAGTATTGTTTACCAGAGAAATAGCCCGTGAACCAGAAAAAACATCTGTTTGTTTAATAAGTGGTAGCTGGTTGCAATTAATATTTAGTTTTTTCAGTTATGGGGCTTTGGTGATTGTAGTGTTTTTACTTCCCTATAGTTCTAAAACCTCGACTATTTGCTACATCATGGGCTTCACGATCATTCCTTTTGCACTTTCCAATATCACTGAGGCAATTTTTCAAGCTCAAGAAAAGATGCATCTGATTGCCATCGCTACAGTGCCAGTATACATTGGACGCGTAATCATAATGATTTGGGCGATGCAACTGAAATATGGAATTGAATCTGTGGGGGCAATTCTATTTTTTTCAGAAACACTAATTCTGGTAATTGAATGGATTTTTATCACACAGTCAGTCAAAATCCAATGGCAAATTGATAGAATTTTTGTATGGGATACAATTAAAAATGTACGGACATTTGTTGCTATTGAAGCAATGGCTGTAGTCAGTAGTAGAATGCAAATATTGATTCTTTCATTGTTAGGAAATGAAGTTTTAGTTGGTCTTTTTGGTGGAATAGGACAAGTGCTACAACCCTTTTTGATTATTGCCAACAGTATCAGTGTAGGAATGTTCCCGACACTCTCAAAAGCAGCAGATAAAGGACAGGAAAAGCAGCAGCAGATCGCTGAAAGCTTTATTGAAATTATACTAACTATGGGATTACCCTTATTCCTTGGATTGTTATTTTTTGGCAAAGATTTACTGGTTTTTATCTATACCCCTAGTTTTGCTCAAGGAAGTTTAGCTCTGAGTATAACTGCTGTATCACTGCTTTTCTTGCCCTTTATACGCACACTGTGCAATCTACTTATAGCCAATCATTTTGAGATAGTGAACCTGCGTGAAGTGTTTATTACAACTATATTAGCAAGCTTGGTAGGTGTGGCATTAGTTCCGCAATATCATTTACTAGGTGCAGCTATAATGACATTGGTAATGACTGTTCTTGGCTTTAGCCAGTATGTTTACTTTACTTATACTCTCTTATTTCCATTAAATTTTTGGCGAATAATTCGCCGTCCAGTTATAATCGGCACTTTGATGCTAGTTATATTTTTAATTTTAAAGAATATTAATTTAGACTTTTTATTAACTCTGATTATTGCGACTTCCTTTTATATTTTATTTGTTATTTTGATGAGTATTCATGTTTTAGGTGGAATTCATATTATCTGGGAAAAGTTGGTAAAAAAGCTAAAAAAGGGATGAAGTTTCAATGCTTGATCCTACTTAGAAAATAGCAATTTTGCCAAATCTTAAAATAACTAAACTAATGAATATTGAATATCTTCAACCAGAAAAAGGAGCAACCAAAAAATTAGCAACGGTAAATGAAACTAACCAAACCATCTAGGGCAAACGCATCTAAAGTATAAAAATCATTTTTCTGCAAGAGTTCCAATCTTGAGCATCAAAGACTATTTTTTAATCAAGATTTTTATCCAGTAAGCATTTCATAAATCACGTGCGTTTACCCTGACGGATAAATCCGCTGCTCACAATAAGGATAAAAAATCCCTGTTTTCCTTAAATAAACTTAGCAACTCTGAAACCGTAATTAATTACGAATTACGAACTATTCGGTCACTATGACATCATAAGCTAATGAGCATTTAAGTTGTATAAAATAAAGGCTGAAGCCGCTTACAACAAGCGAATCATTCTGCAAAAATGAATGGCGATTAGCTTACCACATTGAACATTAATTTTTTCTAAAATCATTTGAAATAGTTTAGTAGACCTACTAGTCTAAAAAATTGGAATGGTGATTACAAATTCTGAACCTTGTCCTACCTAGCACAGAATTTACTTTTAGAGTTACCTGATGTTTTTGAAGAATTATTTGATAGGCAATTGATAATCCTAATCCTGTTCCTTTTCCCACAGGTTTGGTTGTGAATAAATGGTTAAAAATTTTTTGCCGAACATCACCCGATATTCCTACACCATTATCTTGAATCCGAATCAATGCGTGATTTGTATCCTTAATTAGGGCAGTATGAGTTTAAAGTCAATTGCAGCAAAAATAATCCCAGCTTTTGGTATATCTCCTGCAAGAGAATTGGTACATTGCTGAAGAACTTCTTCAACTGCTGATAGAGAATCTGGATCGTTACTGTGACTTACTACTGCTTTGAACATAAATTTACCTATTATATTGATGAACGTGATTTGCTATGATTCTTAAATGGGAAGCTTGATAATAAACTCTGAACCTTGTCCTATTGCTGAATTTACCTCTAGAGTTCCTCCATGTTTTTCGACAACAATTTGACGGGCAATTGATAATCCTAATCCTGTACCTTCACCCACAGGCTTGGTGGTGAATAAATGGTCAAAGATTTTTTGCTGGACATCAGAAGACATTCCCATGCCATTATCTTTAATGCGAATCAAAATATGATTTTTGTTTTCATTGAGGGTAGTCTGAATCAAAACTTGGTTGGGATTTGCTTCAATTTCAATATAGGTGCGTCCTACATTAGACTCCTCTAAAGCATCAATAGCATTAGCTAACAAATTCATAAATACCTGATTTAGTTGTCCGAGAAAGCATTCTAATTCTGGCAAATTATCGTAATCTCTAATTACTTGAATATCGGGTCGATCCTTAGATGCTTTTAAGCGGTATTTGAGGATCATGATTGTGCTGTCTATGCCATCATGAATGTTGCAAGAAACTTTGCGATCGCTATCTGCTCGAGAAAAGGTTCTCAGACTAGTACTAATGTTGCGAATACGCTGAACACCCTCTTTCATTGAGGAAATTAAATTAGGTAGATCAGAAAGCATATACTTCAAATCTATCGCTGCAATTTCCTCTTGAATTTCTGGAACCGGATTTGGATAGTGCAGCTGATAGAGATCAATGAGGTTAATCATGTCTTGGAAATATACTGAAGCGTATCTGAGATTGCCATGAATGAAACCAACTGGATTATTAATTTCATGAGCAACTCCTGCTACTAATTGACCAAGGGCAGACATTTTTTCTGTCTGTACAAGCTGAAGTTGAGACTCTTGTAGGTCTTTTAATGCCCTAGACAACGCTGCTGTCCTTTCTACAACTCGTTTTTCTAAAGTTTTTGTGAGATTTCGTAATTGAAGATGGGTTTTAATTCTAGCTAATAACTCTTCTTCATGAAAGGGTTTTGTAATGTAATCAACTGCCCCGATACTTAGACCCGTTACCTTACTATCTGTATCAGAATTGGCTGTCATAAAAATTACTGGTATATCACAAGTTGCTGAATTTTGTTTCAACTTTTTACAGGTTTCAAATCCATCTATTCCCGGCATCATTACATCTAATAAAATCAAATCAGGTAGGATAGATTCAGCCTGTTGAAGTGCTCTTGTGCCATCCATCTCTGTAGCCACTTCAAAGCCTACATTAGTCAATATCTCAAAGACCATTTTTAAATTAGTAGTAGTATCATCTACCACTAAAATTAAACTATCTTCTGGTACATTTGGCATTTTTATAACTCTCTTATAATTCATGTATTTAAATTAATTTAACTACTTGTTACTTGTTCACTATTCACCCTGCGATCGCAGCTAAGTCACCTCTATTTTATTGGCAGACTGATTGATAAATTTATAGTCTGACAATCCTATAGTTCCCAAAAACTCTGATAACAGCAACATTTTCACACTAAATTGCCCTATGCAACCACGGAGGCGATCGCTACAGGGTGGAAATTAACCAGCAATCTGCGCTTTCACTAAAGTTGAAGATCCTCTTTCATGAAGGCGTTCGCTCTGATATTAGTGATTATTACCCTTGTCTTTTTATAAAAGTAGTGTTAATCCAGAATAATATTGTTGATGCCATAAGTTAAATTTTTCAGTTAATAAAGAGTATTTATTATGAGTTTATACAACCATAACTATTTTTCAAAAAAAATTAGAATTCCGGATAATTTAGGTTAGTTTTTCTAAAAAAGTTGAACAATAAGTAGGTAAGCTTTGAAATATTCATATATTTACATATCAATGATAGAGATGTAAATCATATTTATCTACTGAAAAAACATGTGGTTAGAGTAAAGTTTTAAAAAATGTCTTTTATCAACCTTTAATAAATATATCCTCTTTGTCCTCCTGTAATTCATGTTTGTTGCTTTGAACTAATACATTTTTGATGAAGAAATTACTTCTTACCGAGTTTATAATGCCCATATTCACCCCAGATCAATAACCATGTTGATATTTTTAAAAAGCACACTCTGGAATGGGTACTTCACTTTAACCTCTTGGTCAATGAATTATTACTACCAAATTTATCTGGCAAATATTGGCTCTTGCTGCTTTCGATCTGTGGACTAGCTATTAAGTTTTGATGCAGATTTTGGATGCAAGAGACTAAACAACAAAAAAGCCTGCCGTTCTCTTTAGTCTAAGAGCAAACTGTGGCAGGTTTAATGAGTTTAGAACTGCTTTGCTTAACTGTCAACCTCTTCTCCTGCGAAGACGCTGCATAAACGGGAAATTCAAAATTCAAAATTTATAGAGGCGCAGATAATTGCTAGTACAACATGGCGTAAATCCACCTACTATCTCAATTAACAATACTTGGAGCTTAACATGGGGTAAAATCCCTTGTTAAAGGTAGTCAAACTTCCGCCACAGTGTACTAGTTATTTTTCCCTGTTTTTGAATTTTGTTGTCAACCATGATTTGTCAAGATAAGTGTTTTTGAACTAACCATTTTTACCCGCTTTTAATGGGACACCCGTTATTAGAGACGGGGTATTTTGGCTGTGATAATAATAACGAGCACAAATGCTACTTGATTTTTTGTTTAATAAAAGTCACAACCTGAGTTAGCTGTTTCTTCAAACCATCAATTTCTGCTTGCATTTTGACAATTTTCTCGTTCAATGCATTAATTTCTGTGTCAGAGACTCCTCCAGCGCTAGGAGTTGCGTTGCTTGCCGCCGTAGGCATCGCAGTATTTGCAGCAGTAGGAGTTGCGTTGCTTGCCGCCGTAGGCATCGCAGTATTTACGACGCTAGGGGCTGCTACCGTACCATTGGTGACACCAGAAGTTGTATTTGTGCCATTTTTTACAGCAATTCCTGCTGCTACTGGGACTAATTCGGGGCGTGGCTGTTTCGCCTTGGTCATAGCTAACTTAATCGCACTAATTAGTTGCTTCTGATCAAAAGGCTTGCCCAGAAATTCAAAATATTCAAAAGGTTCTGTGATTTTCTCGGTCACCTCTTCCTTGCGACCAGACATGATCACCAAAGGAATTTTTCTTAACTCCGGGTGGGCTTGAACTTGCTGGAAAACCTCCCAGCCACTCATTTTAGGCAACAGGAAATCTAGCATAATCAGGCTGAGTTTTTCCTGAAGGATGAAATTTAGTCCTTCCACACCGTCTTTTGCTTCCAGTACCTCAAAATTGCCCGGAGGCAACATTTCTCGTACTTTTACCCTGACAACTGTAGTGTCATCGATAACTAAAATCTTGTTGCTTGCCACGACTGTTTGCTCTAACAGAAACTTTAAGTGTAAATAGCGGTTTTGCTGATTGTCCTTGAGAATTCTCCCACTATATACAAAATTTCTATGAATTGGGGGATAGTATATTTCGGTATAAATGACATTGCTAGAGGTGTTTTGCAAAACTTTTGCTTGCGCTCTTTTCAATTTGTGTCATGGTGATATTTAAAGCTTTAGCTTTGATCTAGGGCATAAGGGACATGAGGACATGAGGACACAAAGACATGGTGACTTCATTAAGAGCGTTCCCGCGTCTGGCGCTTCCTGCGTCTATTCTTATCTATCATTTGTTAATTGACATACCACTACTCTATATCCGCATCTTGCTTGGATGTCTATGATTTCGTCACAACAAGCCAAACTAAAGTCTGAAATTACGGCAATGCCTAGCTGGTTACGTCGCCCTATTGGCAAAGCCAGTGAAATCTCTACCGTACAACGCATTATTAAGCAGCGCCAAATTCACACGATTTGTGAAGAAGGACGCTGTCCCAACCGGGGAGAGTGCTATGCCCAAAAAACTGCAACTTTCTTACTAATGGGGCCTACATGCACACGCTCTTGTGCTTTCTGTCAAGTAGATAAAGGTCATGCACCAATGCCTGTTGATTTAGAGGAACCCCAAAAGGTAGCACAGGCGGTGCAGCTTTTGGGATTGCGCTATGTGGTGCTGACTTCTGTAGCCCGTGATGACTTGCCCGATCAGGGCGCAGTCCACTTTGTGAAGACGATCGCGACTATCCGCCAGTTGAACCCAGAGACTCAAATTGAAGTGCTGACCCCAGATTTTTGGGGTGGTGCTGGTGTTGGGGATTCAGGTCAACGCCAGCGGATAGCCATGATCGTAAAAGCTAAACCAGCTTGTTTCAATCACAATATCGAGACAGTGCGACGGTTAACTGGGCCAGTGCGCCGGGGAGCCAAGTATGATCGCTCGCTTTTAGTACTGGCTGTGGTCAAAGAAATTGATCCAACAATTCCCACCAAATCAGGTTTGATGCTGGGACACGGAGAAACTACCGATGAAGTCGTCGAAGCAATGGCTGATCTAAGGGCTGTGGGGTGCGATCGCTTGACTATTGGGCAGTATATGCGTCCAACTCTTGAACATCTGCCAGTCCAAAAATATTGGACTCCAGAGGAATTCGATCAACTCGGCAGATTAGCATGGGAAATGGGATTCAACCACGTTCGTTCTGGACCTCTGGTTCGCAGTTCCTATCATGCTGGAGAGGAGGGAGTAGGGAGTGGGGAGTAGGGAAAGAAGAGGCGGGGAGCAGGGAGCAGAGGGAAAACAGGTAATTTGAATTCTCCCCCTTGCCCCCAGCAAGAACTGCCCCTGTGCCTATTCCCATGCTCAATTCCCAACTTCACTACAAATATTCTTAAAGAATTTGGATATTTGGTACACCAGTTTGGTATTTCTTAAAAAGTCCTGACATTAGGAGAACCGCATTATGACTGCTAAAGCTAAGAATTCCCCAGTTGCCGACAGTGGAGCTAAACCTCCCTACGCCTTTCGCACAGGCTGGGCACTGTTATTGTTAGCTATCAATTTCTTGGTAGCAGCCTACTACTTCCACATTATTCAATAGTTAGAAGTGGAGTGGTGCTGCTCAAATCGTTCCTTTGAATAAACCTTTGGGACGAATGAGCAGCACCAAAATCATGATCAACAATGCTACACCTTGTTTGTACTGTGAACCCAGCCAAGGGGTGCTGACTTCTTGGACGATACCAATGATAAAAGCTGCTGCGATCGCACCGTAAGGGTTGCCAATGCCACCAAGAATCACTGAGGCAAATAAAGGTAAAATTAAAAACCATCCCATATTCGGGCGCACGGCTGTAATTAACCCATACATACTGCCACCTAATGACGTAAGAGTGCCGGCAATTAGCCAAGTCCAGAAAATTACTCGGTCAACATTAATACCTGAAACCCTGGCTAAGTCCAGATCGTCAGCAACTGCTCGCATCGCCTTACCAATTTTGGTATTTTGCAGCAGGTAATGCAGCGCCAAAATTGCTAGCACCGCCAACCCCAATACCAATAATTGATTTTGCGGTATCTTTAAACCCAAAATATCTAAAGCTGGGGTAACAGGTAAATCATAATTTTGGTTCTTGCCACCCCAAATAAAAATAATCCCATTGCGAAGAAATAAGGCAAGCCCGATAGAAATAATAATCAGCGTAGTGGAAGTAGCACGGATAGAGCGCATCTTTGACCAGAGTAACTTTTCCGATAACAGCATTGCTGCTACAGTTCCCGTCGCCGCCAGGATCATCGATAGCCAAATATTAACTCCAATAGTGTTGATCAGCCAGGTTAGATAGGCTCCCAAAGTTAGAAAGTCACCATGAGCAAAGTTAGATAGCCGTAAAATTCCATAGGTAAGAGTGAGTCCAACTGCGGCTAGAGCAATAATGCTCCCTACCGCAATCCCATTAATGATTAGTTGGGCGAATTGTGTATCCATAAGTTTTAAGTTGCTTTAAAAAATTTTAGGTCAGTGATTCATATAATAATTTTCTTGGTCTAGCTGCTAAATTCGACATCGTTCGACATCATAAGTTATGGTTGATAACAACATAAGTTATGGTTTATAAATAAAAAAGAATTGTCCGCTAATATACAGAGAATCCTATTCGGATTTTTATGCGAAGCTAAACTTGTTCAGCGGTCTAGTTGACCATGCAGCAGTATTCAAGCTTACCAGACCAGAACTCACAGATAGATGCAAGGCCAAAACCTTTGACAATAATTCAGCAACTTTGCGCCAAGTTGTGGCTGGAGAGCAGCTTGAACCAGTTGCAAAGTTGCCTTAATGATTGCCTACTTTCTGCTTGTAACACTGTCCGACCGACAGGAGCCGCAGAAGCAGAAATTTTTCAAACTGTGGTTCAAGAGATTAACATTGCTTTGGACAGCAGTAATGTGGCTTTCACGCATTGTGCCGTAGGCATTGCTCTGTTTCAAGAACAAGAAACTGTTGCCAAAGTTTGCTATGTTTCTTGTTCTCCATCCCCAAACTCACAACCTCCATTTCTAGAAGTGCTAACAGCAGAGAAAAAGCTGCCGTTGAGGTTGCAAGAGGTTATAGAACTCGAAGATTTGCAGCAGCTTGAGAATCAACAACCACCGAGCGCTTGGCGGTTAGCTGATGATTCTGACAACCTCATAGGCTGGCTAATTATCGCCGCAGCGCCCCTAAGCTCTGATCGTGAGTCGCTCATAGAATTACAAGCGAAACTCAGATCACAATTGATGGCAAGGTCTGCCAAGCATTGTACTACAGCCTTGGTACAACTTAGACACATTTTATCTTGGCAGCAACGGTATCAACAGTTCAGTAACTCTAATCAAGAATTGGAGCGCACCAATCAACTCAAAAATCAGTTTCTGGCAAACACCAGCCACGAAATTCGCACACCGCTTGGTTCTATTATTGGGTTTACCCACCTGCTTTTAGCCCAAGGGTATCAACCAACCAGAGAACGTCAGCAAGAGTACTTAAATATCATTCAGTCTAGCGGCAAGCACTTGCTAGCTCTGATTAATGATATTTTGGATCTGTCTAAAATTGAAGCAAATCAGATGGAAGTGCAGTGGGAAACAGTAGATGTACCACTGCTGTGTATCAATGTTTTGGCAATGGTGAAAGAGAAAGCCGCTAATAAAGGTTTGAGACTGTGCCTAGAACTTGAACCTGATATTACAACCTTAGTAGCCGACTCCTTACGACTCAAGCAAATGCTGTTGAATTTACTCTTTAACGCCCTAAAGTTTACTAGTAAAGGAAGTGTTGGCTTACAAGTTGCTCCCAAAGGTGTATTTGTGCATTTTACAATTTGGGATACTGGCACTGGCATTTCCCAACAAGACCAGGCTCAACTGTTTGAACCCTATTTCCAAATTGCCAAGGCTGTCGCTGGTGGTGTTGAAGGTACAGGTTTGGGTTTAGCAGTGACTCGCAAACTCGCCGAAATTCATGGTGGTTCCGTAAAAGTGGAATCTGAAGTAGATCGCGGCTCCCGTTTTACCCTCATACTTCCCCTTAAGCAAGAGGCGGGAATGGGAGGAGATGAAGGAGATGAGGGAGCAGGGGGAGCAGGGGGAGCAAAATACTCCTCATCTCCTTTGTTTTTCACCCCTAGTTCCTCTGTAGACATTTTGCTGGTAGAAAATGACTTACCCAACGCTGATTTGATGCAAATTTATCTACATCAATTGGGATATCAGGTGACTTGGGTTAAGAATGCTGCCCAGATGTGGGAAGCTCTAACACAGTTAGACCCAGCAGTGATTTTAATGGATGTTTATCTGGCAGATGCAAATGGTCTTAACTTGGTACAGCAACTGCGAGAAAATCAGCAATATCGGACAATTCCGATAATTGTTCAAACAGCAATGGCGATGAAAGGCGATCGCGAAACTTGTCTAGCAGCTGGAGTAAATGACTATATTTCTAAACCGATTGATTTACCACTTTTAGCCAGTCTGGTAGCCAAGTACAGCAAAACATCAACCGAGGTTGATGGGGAGATAGAGTAGAGATAGTACATATGTATGATGCGTAAGTCCGATAATTATCTGTGTTTAACTGCTGTGCAAAATTCCACACCCTCGGAATTTGTGCCTAGAATGGAATTTGTTGGGTGCTATAGGGTTTGGGCAGGATTGGGAAATGATACTGACAGAAAAATTTGAGCAATTAAGAGCCTTATTTATAGAAATGGAGCAGGCGTTGATTGCTTACTCAGGGGGTGTTGATAGCACTTTGGTTGCCAAAATTGCTTATGATGCGCTGGGCGATCGCGCTTTGGCTGTCACGGCTGTTTCTCCTTCGCTATTGCCAGAAGAGTTGGAAGATGCCAAAATTCAAGCCGCAACTATTGGGATTCCTCATAAAATTGTCCAGACTTACGAGATGGAAAATCCCAATTACACTTCTAACCCGGTCAACCGCTGTTATTTTTGCAAAAGTGAGTTGCACGACACTCTCAAACCTTTAGCTTTAGAGTTAGGTTATCCCTATGTGGTGGATGGGGTAAATGCCGATGATTTGCATGATTATCGCCCAGGAATTCAGGCGGCGAAAGAAAGAGGGGCGCGATCGCCTTTAGCGGAAGTGGGTGTTACCAAAGTTGAAGTTCGGCAACTTTCGCAACAACTCGGTTTACCTTGGTGGGATAAACCCGCTCAACCGTGCCTCAGTTCTCGCTTTCCTTATGGTGAAGAGATTACTGTAGCTAAGTTACAACGAGTTGGTAGAGCAGAAATTTTCCTGCGAAAGCTAGGTTGGCAGAATTTGCGCGTGCGATCACAAGGGGATACAGCACGGATTGAATTACCAGCAGAACAAATTAAAGAGTTTGTGTTGACTAACGATTTACAGAAAGTAGTTTCGGCATTTCAAGATTTTGGATTTATCTACGTAACCCTGGATTTAGAAGGTTATCGCAGTGGTAAGTTGAATCAGGTTTTGAATCGGGAAGCCTTGAGCGTTAAATTATAAGATTTTAGTTGTATACAGATAAAATTTATACTTCTTTACCTTCTAGAGAAACTAGAAAGCAACCGTTAATCCTCCAGGTATTATCTGGCTGTTTTTCCATTAAATATAAAGCCCTCAAGGGAACTCCATCAGGAGCAAGTAGTAGCACTGGTTGAGTTATGTTTCCCTGGATGGTTGTTATCTTCTCAAAAAAGACAGAACGAGGACGGTATACTGCTGGGTAGCTTATCTTCACCATCTGCATAAAATTTTCTGAGGTTCCAAATTGCGCCTGAATTGCCGGACTGGCGAAGGCAAAAGCGCCTTGGGCATCATCCTTTTTAAAGGCTGCCAATTGGTGTTCAATTAGAGAACGGATGGTGATGGCATCGTTGTCGGTAACTTCCATAAAAAATCTAATAATTGCGTAGGCGCAGCCCGTCGTAGACATTGCTCCAAGCGTCGGCGTAGCGATCGCTCAATTTTCGCGCTGAGTGAGCTTGTATTCTATCTGCTGTAGTGCCGAGCGCCACACATCATAACCCTCTTGAGACAGATGCAACCCATCTGTGGTCAACTCTGGGCGCATATTGCCTTCCATATCTGTAAACCAGCTATAAATATTTAGATAATTAGCGCCTTCTTGTTTGGCAATCTGGGTTAGTTGTATATTAATGTGACGAATGCGGCTATTGGAAAGTTTTGCTAGGCGAGTTGGCAAAATTGATTGGACAATGATTTGAGCTTTTGGGTGAGTCTGCCGTAAACGACGGATAATCCGGCGATAATTACGCAAAATTGTGTCATCACTAGCGCCTTTTCGTAAGTCGTTAATCCCAGCCATGACGTAAATCACATCCGGCCGCGTTGCCGAAAATGCCCCCAATCTTTTTAAAACTCCACTGGAAGTATCTCCAGATATGCCTTGATTCAGCCACAATTTCCCAGCAGGTAGTTTTTCTCTAGGAAACCACATGCTCAAAGAATCACCCACTAAAATACTTAGATGATTTGCACCTTGACCTTGAGCGATCGCTCTAGCTTCTAAAGCTAGTAAACTTTTCCAGTCATCATAAGTTAGTTGACGCTTCTTGATCGACTCCCACAATGATTGCAAATTATCACTATCTACGCGTGTATAAATCTGACCTGTTTTCAAAGCCGCCAATCTTTGGTAGTAAAGTTGATTACCAGATGTCAGTGAGATACCAGTTGCTTGGGCGCTGGGGTTGACTAATGATTCTGTTGGGACTGGTAATCCCTGACTAATCAGTTCTGGTAGGGAGAGATCAAAGCTTTTGATATTTTTCTCACCTGTTGTTGGCTGCGAACTTTTTAGGGGTTGGAACGTTTGGCCACTGAGTTCTGGTAAGGGGAGATCAACACTGGGGATGATTTGTCTACTTACTATTGTCTGCGAGCCTTGTTTTAAATCCCACAGGAATCCAGAATTTTCTGGCAGGACAATCGACAAATGTGGAAGAGCCGATGCTGGTATTGCTAATCCTGTTAACAAGCCTATTGCCAACAGATAAGGGTCCCTCATCGCTTTGTCTCTCCTCTACTCACTGCTTTTCCCTATGACAGCATTAGTTGCCTGTATTCAGGAAAATTTTACTTCGGTTAAGTATTATTCTTATTTACACTGTATAGTTCTGTAAAGCCTATTAACGAGATTATATTAGACAATTCACGATCTCTTTAAACTACGGTTTTTTCGGTGGTATACAAGTCTTATTTGTGAGGATACTTCTCCTAAAAGCACTATTTTTATAAGTTGACCATTTTTTAATAACTAGTGGTCACAAATATTGCAATTGGATGTAAACTCCGTCATTAGTGGATAATTTTTGATTATCTCAGGACAGAGTTTTTTGCTTTTGATGTTGCTATTATAGGAAATAACCATTTGATTTCAGGTTTCCATATCTCAGGAAATTGTGGCGATCGCATGATAGTTTGCTAAACTGCTAGGCGATGTCTGACGACAAAGCGCTTATCATCTACGCTTTTTAATATCTCATATGAAATTGAGCGGTGCAAATGCATCAGTTATCAAATATGAAATTATTAAAGATTCCAGAATTAGCAGAAGAGAAAGCATGGAGACTAAAACAAGTTTCTGACCGTTCTGGGGTAATTTACAGCACAGTTAGAAGTTATACCCGTCGTTTAGGAATGACAACAGTTGACTTTACTGCTATCCACAGATTAGCTCACACCTTTGATGTGACGATTGAAGACTTAGTGGAAATTATAGAGGAATAGGCAAAAGTTTAACTGTTGAGGATGTTAATAAGCTAATGAGCATTTAAGTTGCATAAAACCAGGGTTATAGCCGCTTACTACAAGCGAATCAGTCTGGAAAAATGAATGACGATTAGCTTATCATACGATGATGTGCCCTTAATGAGCAAGTAAAAGGTTAGTCCTACTGAGAGTTCGAGAACTTGCTCAAAAAAGGTTAGACTCTCAAATTGGTTTGGGAGAATTCTGGAGTAATCTACAGCGTTGTTAAACACTATACACGTTACGCTGAGATTAAAAAAGTTAAATTTATTTTCATCTAAAAGTTGCCTCTTACCTTTGATGCGATGATTAAGGATTTGATGCAGATTGTCCAGTAGTAGAAAAATTACCTGTATTCCTGTTGTAGTTATATATATACATAATTAAAAATTTATGTTTACTCATTGAAGTATGAGTTTAAACACATTTAAATTAAGTTTTAACTATATAAAATAACTTCATTGGAAGTGCTAAGATTTAGGCTGAATCATTAGTGTTTTCCTTTTCTTCCGTGGCTAGAGCTAGTACAGCGATTGGTGTCAGTCCCATTATTAAAGAGATTGTGCAAAAACAGGCACATTCAACACGTTTGACCCTGAAAGAAGTTATTCTCATGGGGATGTTAGCAATTGACAAACTAGATGATCAAGGTCGTCAAGAGCTTGCGGATCAAGTTCATCAAATGCAGGTGAATGGAGAAATTTGAGTGAGTAGTTATGAGTTCAGAGTTATAAATTATATATTTTAACTCCTCAGTCCTGACTCTTTACTTAATTTGTTTATTGGCTAAATCGATAACGACTTCCCGTTACATAATCTTCATTAATTTCAAAAGATATCCATCGGCGTTGCAGAGTTTCAGCAACAAACCCGGTTGTGTTAAAACCTGCAAATGGATCTAATACCATATCACCTTCATTAGTTAAGAATTTGATGAAGAACTCGGCGAACCCTTGAGGAAAACGTGCTGGATGGGGTCTAATTTCTGCTGCTTTGCAGCGTTGTAAATAAGCGCTATTAGATTCAGTATTAGCAATTTCTAGCAAATTTGGCGGAATTGCACCTTGGTTATCCTTTTGAAATTTATCAGAAATATTATGTCCACTAGGACGTATTTTGGCCTTATAGCCATTTTTGAGTAATTGTTTCATACTTTGGCTATAGGGCTTTAAAACTTTTCTGTTATCTGCTTTAGGATTAGGTGTTTTAAACAACCACCAAACTGTATTTACAGAATCTTTCACACGAATCCGCCTAATTGTCACCCACTCAGCAGGGGTTAGCAGTCGAGCCGGATTATAGTGGTAAAATTCTTGAGCAAGAAAGAAACCTACTTCTTTGCATAATCTAACTAAAACTTCGTATTGGTAGATACTCCGCACAGGATTACCAGGAAGGTAAGCACCGCCTAAATCTAGTACGAATGAGCCATTCTCTGTCAGTACTCTTTTAAATTCATAGGCAAAAGGTAGAAACCACTCAATATATTTTTCAGCAGTTTCGTTACCGGATTCTTTTTTTCGTGTCAGCGCAAATGGGGATGATGTGATAATTAAATTAATACTATTATCATCAATAAATTTAATAAGTTTAAGGCTATCACCTAAATATGCTGCTCCGTTCTGCTGGGTATAAAAGGGATTAAAAATTATTTCTTTTGCTGGCGTTATTGGTTTCTCTTGCAAGAGTGATAAGATTATTTCGTTTTTTATAGTTATAACTTGTTTTGGTATTATCCAACTATTTAATTTTAAAAGTTATTTTTTTAACGCAGGGGGACACAGAGCAAAGCGCAAAGTTACGCAGAGGACTATATTAACTTTCGGCACGCTTTGCGATCGCGTAGCGTCTCCGATACATAACATATATTTGGGTTTTGAGTAATGCGTTCTTGCCAGTTTGTCATGGTTAGGCGATCGCTCTTTAGATTAGCCTGATAATTAGATTGTGCTAAATCTTTTCTAGACTGGAATTGATTTTTTCATAATATAGGCAACCTCACCATAACTAGGACTTCCAGTTAGCCCTTGTAAATTATTATGCTCTATATTTTATAGTGAAACTTAACCCAAGCGTTATTACCTACCACCTGTAGCCTCTTTATTACCCCACTCTAGCCAAGCTTTAGTCATCTCCTTTACCTTTCCTCTATATTCTGGATGTACAGGATCTTCTCTGCTGATGGATTTTAATGCCCAAAACCAGTGTCCAGATTTATTTTCCAGTTCCCTAAGTAAAAGTGGGATTACAGGTTTTCCCATACCAATAATTTGCTGGTATGCAGGGTGTATCGGCATTTGGTTAGTAGATGATATCCCAAAAGTTTCTTCACGCCATTGCTTAACAAGCGCTGTAAAGGTAGCTTCTATTTCTGAGTTTTGCAGTTCTTCCATGTTGCTGCTGATCACTAAGTTAATTTTAGGCGATCACAGTCTACCTTTTGTATTTAGACAGAAAGCTCAAAAATTCTTCTACTACTGCCCTTGGTTGGTTGTAGCATTTCTCCGCAGGGTAGTGTTCAACGCAGAGAATTCCTGACTTTTTAAACCAAGCATCCTTTTCTTTATCCTTCTCATACCTGTCTGGGTGAAAAGAAATCTCTAATATCCCAAATGTTCCGTCTAAACACACTAAAAAATCTACTTCTCGGTGATCTTCATAAATATTACCTGTTTCATGTCTGACAGCTAGAGGTAGTGGAAAGAATAAAACACTTTTCATTTCTAACTCTTGTGCAATTCTAATTTCAGACTGTGACGCAAATTTCATCTCATTGTAAATGATCGGCTCTATACCTTTTCGAGCAAAAGCTTTCTCTGTAACAAGTCCTTGATTCAACTCTTTTGATTTGGCTATTAGAAATTTAATAGTCTTCTGCCAATTCTCTTCTACCTCTAGTAACTTAACTTTGTAGTATATGGGAAATTTAGCCATATCATTCCAAATATGACCAGTAGCAATGGATACAAAATAATGTCTCAAAGTTTGTTGAATTTCGTCACTATTTGAGACTATTAACCTGAGATTAAGTGGCAAATATACTATAAGACCTGAATTATAACTATCATATTTATACCATTCAACATCAAATTCTAATTCAGCATCAACAATAATTGCTGCATAGTCGTTCCAGTAATCATTAATTAAAGCTTGAACCCAAGTTCGATGTAATTTTTCTAACAATTCCGAATCTTGCATCAAAAAATATTTCAAAACATACAAATTAATACATACTATATCCCTAACCTCATCCAGCTACAAAATTAATTTCACAAAAAATCCCCCACCTTGCGGCAGGGGATTTTTATTACTTATCTACAAAACTAGCAGCCGAATTAACCGAACTTACCAGCAGTAGAAGCAATTAAGAATGCCGCGTAAGTCACGATGTAGCCAACAGTGAAGTGAGCTAGACCAACTACACGAGCTTGAACAATTGACAGAGCCACGGGCTTGTCTTTCCAGCGAACTAGGTTAGCCAGAGGAGTGCGTTCGTGTGCCCAAACAAGGGTTTCAATCAACTCTTGCCAGTAACCTCTCCAGGAGATTAAGAACATGAAGCCAGTAGCCCAAACTAGGTGTCCAAACAGGAACATCCAAGCCCAGACAGACAGGTTATTCACGCCGTAAGGGTTATAACCGTTAATCAACTGAGCAGAGTTAGCCCAGAGGTAATCGCGGAACCAGCCCATGAGGTATGTAGAGTTCTCATTGAACTGAGCCACATTGCCTTGCCAAATACCTAAATGTTTCCAATGCCAGTAGAACGTAACCCAACCAAGGGTGTTGAGCATCCAGAATGTAGCCAGGTAGAAGGAATCCCAAGCTGAGATGTCGCAAGTACCGCCACGACCGGGGCCGTCGCAAGGGAAGGCATAGCCGAAGTCCTTTTTATCGGGCATCAGCTTAGAACCACGGGCATCCAAAGCACCTTTGACCAAGATCAAGGTGGTGGTGTGCAGACCTAAAGCGATCGCATGGTGTACCAAGAAGTCGCCAGGGCCTATTGTCAAGAACAGGGAGTTTGTACCAGCATTGATCGCATCTAGCCAGCCTGGTAACCAGACGTTAGCGTAGTTGGGCCATGCTGTGTAAGCAATACTATCTGGGTTAGATAGCAAGGTGTCTAAACCGTACAGTACCTTACCGTTAGCAGCTTGGACGAATTGAGCAAATACTGGCTCAATCAAGATTTGCTTTTCAGGAGTACCAAAAGCAACTACTACATCGTTGTGTACGTACAGACCAAGAGTGTGGAAGCCCAAGAAAAGGGATACCCAGCTAAGGTGGGAAATAATCGCTTCTTTGTGCTTCAACACGCGCTCAAGGACGTTGCCCTTATTTTGCTCTGGGTCGTAATCACGTACCCAGAATATTGCTCCGTGAGCAAAAGCACCAAGGATCAGGAAACCAGCAATGTATTGATGGTGCGTGTATAGCGCTGCCTGAGTCGTGTAGTCCTTCGCAATAAATGCGTAGGAAGGCATGGCGTACATGTGCTGCGCTACCAGAGAGGTGACGGTTCCCAGAGCAGCTAGGTGAATACCCAACTGGAAGTGCAGCGAATTGTTATAGGTGTCGTACAACCCTTGGTGAGGCAGGTTGAACTGACCTTCACTGGTGGTACCAGGTACTAAACCAGATTTGGAGTTCAGCATTTCTTTGATGCTGTGACCAATTCCGAAGTTAGTCCGGTACTGGTGACCGGCAACTATGAAGATAACCGCGATCGCTAGGTGGTGATGAGCTATGTCAGTCAGCCACAAAGCTTCTGTCTGAGGATGGAAGCCACCCAAGAAACTCAGAATCGCAGTTCCTGCACCTTGTGATGTCCCGAATATATGTCCAGGAGTGTCAGGGTTTTGAGAGTAAACACCCCAGTTACCTGTAAAGAATGGTGTCAAACCTGCTGGGTGGGGTGGAGTAGATAGGAAGTTATCCCAACCTACGTGCTGACCGCGAGATTCGGGGACAGCAACGTGAATTAAGTGACCAGCCCACGCCAAAGAACTAACACCAAACAAACCTGCTAAGTGGTGGTTTAGGCGATGTTCAGCGCTCTTAAACCATGCCAAGCTAGGACGGTACTTGGGTTGCAAGTGCAGCCAACCAGCGAACAACATTACAGCCGCGAATAACAGCAAGAACACTGAACCGTTGTACAGTTCGCCGTTCGTCCGCATTCCGATCGTATACCACCAATGGTAGAGACCAGAGTAGGTAATGTTTACCGGATTGCTAGCGCCAGCTTGGGTAAAAGCTTCGATCGCTGGTTTACCGAAGTGGGGGTCCCAAATCGCGTGGGCGATGGGACGGATGTGAAGGGGATCTTTAATCCACTGTTCAAAGTTACCTTGCCAGGCTACGTGGAACAGGAGGCTGGATGCCCACAGGAAGATGATTGCCAAGTGACCGAAGTGAGTTGCGAAAATCTTTTGGTAAAGATTTTCTTCCGTCATGCCATCATGGGTTTCAAAGTCGTTGCCTGTAGCGATCGCATACCATATCCGACGAGTCGTCGGATCCTGTGCGAGATCCTGGCTAAATTTCGGAAATTTTGTCGCCATAGGTTTAATAAATCCTCTGACCTTTAGCCATCAAATATCAGTTCAATTTCGGATTTTAGATTTTGGATTTTGGATTAAATCTAAAATCCCTTCGGGTTCGGCAGTCGCTCATGGGGGAAACCCCCAAGACCGCGCTGCCTCACCAAAACCCAAAATTTTGCTGATTGCTACCCTACTGAAAGGATGTGTGCATGGAAGAACGCCCAAGTTGTGGCAATCCCTCCCAAAAGGTAGTGAGCTACCCCTACAGCCCGACCCTGAATAATACTCAGAGCGCGAGGCTGAATTGCTGGTGCTACCTTCAGTTTATTATGCGCCCAAACTATGGACTCAATTAGTTCTTGCCAGTAGCCGCGACCACTGAACAGGAACATCAAGCTGAATGCCCAGACAAAGTGAGCGCCTAAGAAGAGTAGACCATAGGCAGACAGCGCACTGCCATAGGAATTGATGACTTGTGTAGCTTGTGCCCACAAGAAGTCCCGTAACCAACCGTTGATGGTGATGGCGCTTTGGGCAAAGTTACCACCAGTGATGTGAGTCACAGTACCATCTGCATCTACGGTTCCCCACACATCTGATTGCATCTTCCAGCTGAAGTGGAAAATTACAATTGACAGGGAGTTGTACATCCAGAAAAGTCCGAGGAATACGTGATCCCAACCAGACACTTGACAGGTACCACCACGACCAGGACCGTCGCAGGGGAAGCGGAAGCCCAGGTTTGCCTTGTCTGGAATCAGACGAGAGCTACGGGCGTATAGCACACCTTTGAGCAGAATTAGGACGGTGACGTGAATGGTGAAGGCGTGAATGTGGTGAATTAGGAAGTCCGCTGTACCCAAAATAATGGGTGCAGCTGCCACTTTACCGCCAACAGCCAAAATACCGCCGCCAAAGACATAGCTAACTGGTTCTAGGGCATTGGGTGCAGTTGTACCAGGAGCCAAGGCGTGGATATTTTGTATCCATTGGGCAAATACTGGCTGCAACTGAATTCCTGTATCAGAGAACATGTCTTGGGGACGACCCAATGCACGCATTGTGTCGTTGTGGATGTAAAGTCCAAAGCTGTGGAAGCCGAGGAAAATACATACCCAGTTCAGGTGAGAAATAATCGCGTCACGGTGACGAATCACCCGATCCAGCAAGTTGTTTTGGTTCACAACTGGATCGTAATCTCGCACCATAAAGATAGCAGCGTGGGCCGCTCCACCAACGATCAAGAAGCCACCGATCCAAATATGGTGAGTGAATATGCACAACTGCGTGGCATAGTCAGTTGCCAAATATGGATAGGGGGGCATCGCGTACATGTGATGCGCGATGATAATGGTCAACGAACCCAAGAAGGCCAGGTTAGTAGCCAACTGAGCGTGCCAGGATGTGGTCAGGTTTTCGTAAAGACCTTTGTGACCTTCACCGGTGAAAGGACCTTTGTGGTTTTCTAGGATCTCTTTAATGCTGTGACCAATACCCCAGTTGGTACGGTATTGATGACCAGCAACAATAAAGACAACTGCGATCGCTAAGTGGTGATGCGCTATGTCAGTCATCCACAAGCCGCCAGTTACTGGGTTCAGACCGCCCTTGAAGGTAAGGAAGTCAGCATACTGACCCCAGTTCAAGGTGAAGAAAGGTGCTAAACCAGCAGCAAAGCTGGGATACAACTCGGTCAACAAGTCTTTGTTCAAGATGAACTCGTGGGGCAAGGGGATGTCTTTGAGAGCAACGCCTGCATCCAAAAGCTTGTTGGTCGGTGCGGACACGTGGATTATGTGACCTGCCCATCCCAAGGAACCACAACCTAGCAATACTTGCAAGTGGTGATTCAGCATCGACTCCACATTCTGGAACCATTCCAGTTTAGGAGCGCGTTTGTGGTAATGGAACCAGCCTGCAAATAGGAATAAGCCTGCTAATACCAAGCCACCGATCGCAGTTACGTAAAGCTGGAAGGAGTTTGTAATCCCCCAACCACGCCATACTTGGAACAAACCGGAGGTGATTTGAATCCCGTGGAAACCACCGCCAACATCACCGTTCAATATGTCTTGTCCCACAATGGGCCAAACGACCTGGGCACTAGGCTTAACGTTTAACGGGTCGGTTAACCAAGCTTCGTAGTTAGAAAACTTCGCGCCGTGGAAAATCATCCCGCTCAACCAAACCATCACTACGGCTAAGTGGCCGAAGTGGGCTGAGAATATCTTGCGGGATATGTCTTCTAAATCGCTTGTATGTGTATCAAAATCATGGGCGAGTGCGTGCAGGTTCCAAATCCATGTGGTGGTTTTGGGACCTCTGGCTAAGGATCTGTCGAAGTGTCCAGGTTGTGCCCATCTCTCGAATGAGGTAGGAACCGGATCGTTATCGACGATTACTCTTGCCTTTTTTTCCTCTCGCTCCGGAGGACTTATTGTCATTCGACCTCCTCTCTTGATAAGGAATGAGGATTTATGGATACCACAAAATGAACCATTACCACATACTCCAGAATTTTACTGAAGCCGCGATGAAGACCCGATGTGGAAAGTTGTTTCTCGTTGAATTATAGAGTCTTCACTTGTACTTTGTTAGAGATATTTTAACAATAATTCAAACTTGTGGAAATATTGCTGGAATTCCTGCCTGTTCTGGTTTTTCACTGCAAACTATTTGTACAAAAGTCAATAGATTATCTATTTAATTTACAAAGAATAACAATTCGTAAAATTTATGGTTTGGCTGTATATAGAGGATGTTCCAGCTTTTGCTGCTGTTACTCGTGAATATTTGTATCATGTTTTAATTGTTACAAGTAAAAAGCTGTAATGAATATGACTTGTTTTAAAATTTCCTGAAATATACAGGAAAACTTATGGGAGGTGAGGCAGATTTCACCTTTTGGGCTATAGTTCCCTATGGACAGTTTGAGCCAAAATAATCTGTCAATCAATTTTGGATTTTGGATTTTGGATTTTGGATTGACACTTCGGCTTCTCTACGAGACGCTGCACGAACGCTCAGTGCTGACCCCGACCAGTATCTTCTCTAGGAGATGCTCCGCCAACGTAGCGGGACGAATTACGGGTACTTGGCTCTGAGGATTTTGGATTTCCAATCTTGATAGGCGTTAGCTAGTCATCATTGGTGTCAACTTAACGTGAAAGCTTATCATGAACTTGCTTTTAGAGATTGTCTCTTTCCCTGTCACTGACTGGGAATGCCTAGTAAGAGGCTCCGAAGACTAGTGGCACTGCAATGAAAGAGCATTTCCAGCCAGAGGCTCTTAACGAGATTTTAAAGGGGTTGTAGCTTAAGTTGACACCAATGGCTAGTCATACACTCCTACAGATGCTCGTTCCGACGCTCCTACGTCGCTAATGCTGCGCTATCGCTACCGCTTCTCTACGAGACGCTGCACGAACGCTAACGCTAAAGCTACGCTATCGAGCGAATGAGTGGATTTGTTCCGCCCACGCTAGGACAGGGCATGAACCAAAATAATCTAAAATCTAAAATCTAAAATCTAAAATCTAAAATCTAAAATCTAAAATCTAAAATCTAAAATTGATATGGTCAATTGTCGAAGACTATCACTGGGTGCAACGCATGAACTCGTGGCAGAAAAGGGTGTTAGAGAAGCTCCTCCCTAAGAGGTTCCCAATTTTGAGGTGGGTAATGACATTGGTGCTGGTATTAAGCTTGACCAGTTGTGGGGAGAAAGTCGCAAGCCAGGAAGTATCGACTGGCTATAGAGAAAACCCTGCACAGATTTCTCAAATTTCAAAGCAATTTTCGGAAGTTTCCCCACCAGCTGTTATCCAAGAACTGCGGACAATTTTGGAAGTTTATCAGCCACAAGTGACAATTGTTACTCCAAAACCTGATGAAGTTTTTCAAGACAATAAAATCACAGCCAGTTTTCAGGTTAAGGATCTACCAATATTTAAAGACCCAGAATTACAACTGGGTCCCCATCTACACGTAATTCTGGATAACCAACCTTATATAGCTATTTACGACCTGAATCAGCCCTTGCTTTTGCCAGACTTATCTCCAGGGACTCATACCCTGCGCGTCTTTGCCTCCCGTCCTTGGCATGAAAGCTTTAAGAATGAAGGCGCTTATGCTCAGACAAGATTTCACGTCTTCACCAAAACCGACGACAACAACCCAGATCCCAAATTACCCCTGCTAACTTACAGCCGTCCTCAAAGCAGCTACGGAGCAGAACCAATCTTACTGGACTTTTACTTAACTAACGCTCCTCTGCACCTCGTCGGCAAGGAAAACGCCAACGATGAATTCAGTGATTGGCGCATCCGCTCCACAATTAATGGTGAAAGCTTTATTTTCGATCGCTGGCAAGCAGTTTATCTTAAAGGCTTCCGTCCAGGAAAAAACTGGGTAAAACTGGAATTTCTCGATAACCAGGGAAATCCTGTCAAAAATGCCTTTAATACCACAGTTAGATTGATTGATTACCAGCCAAAAGGTAAAGATACTCTGTCGAGAATTGTCAGAGGGGAACTCACAGCAGATGAGGTGCGCCCCGTTGTAGACCTGAATTATAAACTTGTACCTAAACCTACACCCACGCCTTCTGTTGAAAAAACACCCCAAATACAACCGAAGGTAGAAAAACAGCCTATTCCTGAAACTCAAATTCCAAAAAAATCCAAAATACAGCCAGAACAACCAAAATTAGAAGTTCCAACGGCTGCACCATCTCCCAGCTTGTCCCCGACACCACCAGAAATAATTACGCCAACACCAGAAGCACAGCCAGAGGTAATACCAACTCCTGAATCAACGCCGTTACCCGAAAAAGCTATACCTCAGCCAACAAAACCGAGATTTGGCGGATTTTTTAACCGTCGGGCGGGCAAAGTTCCCACTCCACAAGAAACAGTTGCACCATCTCCTAGTTTGCCACTCACGCTGCCAGAGATTATCGAGTCTCCTGCACCAGAAACAATTACGCCAACACCAGAACCACAGCCACAGGTAATACCAACTCCTGAATCAACGCCGTTACCCGAAAAAGCTATACCTCAGCCAACAAAACCTAGATTTGGTGGATTTTTTAACCGTCGGGCGGGCAAAGTTCCCACTCCACAAGAAACAGTTGCACCATCTCCTAGTTTGCCACCCACGCTGCCAGAGATTATCGAGTCTCCTACACCAGAAACAATTACGCCAACACCAGAAGCACAGCCAGAGGTAACACCAACACCTGAATCAACCCTGTTACCCCAAAAAATCGCTCCTGATTCAGAAAAACCAGAATTAAAAAGATATTTCAACCCGCGTCAGTTCCCAAATGCGACACCATCTCTCGGTTTGCCAGCTACACCTACCCCAGCAGTTCCACAAACTACACCACAAGAGAAGTAAAAAAATAATGATTAGCTTAACCAAAGACACTCAACTGTAACTCTTGCGCTAAAGCTTCAACAAATGCGATCGCTGCTACAGGATTACCGATATTATCCAACCCAGGACTATAGCAAGCGATCGCACCCTCACCTGGTACTATTGCTATAAGTCCACCACCAATCCCTGATTTCATCGGTAGACCAATTCTGACCGCAAACTGGGCAGAAGCTTCGTACAGTCCACAAGTTAACATTACAGCATTGACCATCTGACGGTTTTGTGCTGACAAATAGCTATTTTCACAAGCTAGGAGTTTTCCCAAAAGGGCTAAATCTTCAACTCGCCCAGATATACAGCATATTTGCTCATAAGTGTCAAGTGCTGTTTCCAGATTTTCTAGATGGCCAGCTTGGGCGAGATAATTAGCGATCGCTTCATTGGCTGTTGAGCGGGTTGATCGCACTGAAGCCAGCATTACCTCATCTAACCTGAGTTGGCAACCTGCTAATTGGTTAAGCCATTGACAAAATAAAAGAGTGCGAACGCTTGCGTCCTTTCCTGGTAATTTATCAGCGAGGGTAATTGCCCCACTATTAATCATCGGGTTGCGGGGGCGGCCGCGATCGGCAATGAGTTGTTCTAAAGAATTAAAAGGTGTATCCGATGGTTCAACCCCAACCCACCCAAAAACTGTTTCTACGCCAAAATGTTCTAGTAGATAAAGTAGAGAAAATGTCTTAATAACGCTCATTAGTGGGAACACACAAGCTGTATCCCCAAAGCTGATAGTTTTCCCCGATTCACAGCAGATGTCAACTGCAAACCAACCAGGATCAGCCAAAGCTAATTGCGGAATGCGATCGGCAACTTGTCCTCGTTCAGCTTGGGTTTTGGCTAGTTGCACCCACGCTGATAACTTCGTAGTAGTTAGTTTTTCAAGTCCTTTCAAAGTTTAAGTTTTCTAAAAGTTTATTTATTAAATAGCAATTACTTTAGCTTTAACCTTGTTGGCGTTTTAACTCTTGTATCAATA
The DNA here is from genome assembly GCF_036917395.1 of Nostoc sp. GTDB lineage: Bacteria > Cyanobacteriota > Cyanobacteriia > Cyanobacteriales > Nostocaceae > Nostoc. Next base: position 117,623 of record NZ_JBALDI010000005.1, on the reverse strand, counting down.
CTTGGCAGCGCTTACTGGCTTCTCTTGCCTGTTGCCTGAACTGTTTAGCTTGCTCTTGGTTAGTTAAATATACTTCAGATGCTTTTTGTCTGAGTTCAACAGCTTGCTTACTGAGTTCATGAATCCGAGTCTTTAATTCTTCAATTGTTTTTATCTTTGCTTTTGTTCTGAAATCACAATTTCCAAATTTTCGGCTTCTTCATAAAGTATATCTGCTCTACTAGCCAGCAAGCTAGTATCATTAAAATCATTGTTTGCTATCGCTCTGTCATCAGCTTCGTACAACTCATCAATGATTTTTTGTAATTGTGCGTAACTTGTAATAATAGATTGCGGGTTTCTGACTTCATATTGACTGGTTAAATATTTAACTCTCCTGCAATTAAACTTAGATTTGGTTTTGTCTAAGCCCCTAGTAGCAACACACGGTAATATATGTATGATTATTTTTCATCGGCTTATTTCAGAAAATTAGTATAAACATTCTTTAAGAGCAAAGTAGACTTTATGATTCCCCGTGTCAGAGCGCCAGAATTAGCGCAAAATTACTCTTGGCTCAATACCGATAAACCTTTGTCTCTCAAACAACTTAAGGGTAGAGTCATAATTTTAGACTTTTGGACATATTGTTGCATCAATTGTCTGCATATTCTGCCAAATTTAAAATATTTAGAACAAAAATATAAAGATAGCCTTACCATTATCGGCGTTCACTCCGCCAAATTTGATAACGAAAAAGAAATAGAAAATATTCGCCAAGCTATCCTGCGCTACGACATTGAACATGCAGTTGTCGTTGACAGAGGTTTTCAGATTTGGCAAGAGTATACTGTGCGTGCTTGGCCTACGTTAATAATTATTGATCCAGAAGGTTATGTGATTGGCCAGATTTCTGGTGAAGGAAACCGTGACACATTAGACGAATTGATTCAAAAGTTAATTCAGCAACACCACGAAAAAGGCACAATTAATTTCCAAGAAATCAGCTTGACTTTAGAAAAACAGCGCCAACCATTAATCACACCTCTAGCCTTTCCTGGTAAAGTTCTAGCTACGCAAGCAGGTTTATTCATTGCTGACTCTGGACATCACCGCCTGATTATGAGTAGCTTTGACGGGGAAATTTTGCATTTGATTGGTACTGGAAAATCTGGCTTAACCGATGGTTCGTTCAGCGAAGCGCAATTTTTTGCACCACAGGGAATGGCATTTGATGCAGAAAATCAGATTCTTTATGTTGCTGATACAGAAAATCATGCCCTGCGGCGAGTTGACTTGAAGCGCCAAGTAGTCGAAACTATAGCCGGAACTGGTGAACAAAGCCGCAATATCCGTCCTCATGGCGGTGCTGGTTTAGAAACTGCGCTGAATTCCCCTTGGGATTTAGTGAAAGTGGGACATACCCTGTTTATTGCAATGGCTGGGCCCCATCAGATTTGGGAAATGGATTTAGAAACTAGCATCATTAAAACTTATGCTGGTACTGGTGCAGAAGCTTGCATTGATGGTTCACTTGCTGAATCTGCCTTTGCTCAACCCAGCGGTATCACCACAGATGGGCAAGAATTATATATTGCTGACAGTGAAGTTAGTTCAATTCGTAGTATTGGAATTGTAGAACCGTACCAAGTCCGAACCGTTTGTGGTAATGGAAGTTTATTTGGTTTCGGCGATGTTGATGGACAAGGTGAAGATGTTCGTTTACAACACTGTCTAGGGGTGGAATACGTCCAGAATTACCTGTGGGTAGCAGATACCTACAATCACAAAATTAAATTAGTGAGTCCCAGTGGGAATTGCCAAACAGTTTTAGGAGATGGTACTAGTGGCTTACAAGATGGCCAGGGTAAGAATAACCGCTTTTTTGAACCTTCGGGATTGAGTGCGATCGCTTCTTTTTTATATATTGCCGATACCAATAATCATGCCATCCGCCGTGTAGATTTGAATACTCTTGAGGTGACGACGTTGCAATTTCCTGGTTTATGTGCGCCAGATGTTTGTATTCCGCCGAATTTATAGAATGATTACCTCACGCAAAGGTGTAAAGAAAAGCTGTGTGTCTCTGCGTGAGATTTAAAAGAGAACTAATTAAATAGTGCTACTAAATTTTGAGAATCAACCAAGCCAGTCAAAGGTTACAGATGGACTATAGCAATCCTATTTGATTTTCTTTCCACCAAGAGGCTCAGATCCTCGATTTATTGAATAAGTCGGGGATCTTTTTGTTCGTAATTTATTTAGGATCGTTATATAAACTATCTTTAATGGCTTGAATACCAGTATTTTCACTAAATTGATGTTGATAACTCGATTCTGAAAACAACAATCCTCTGATTTAAACCAGAGGATTGTCAATTGCACCACTAATAACTTTAGTCTCATCACATCTAAGTTTTAACTTTTATTCAGGGCAGCCCTTAATTGCTTAAGCAGCTTACCAACTTCTAAAAATTGTGGATCTTTTGCAAGTTTTTGGATAACTTTAGGACTGCTTTGCATCACAATCTTGTTGTAAGCAGTAATAGCATCATTTAGCTTTTTTATATCCACATTTGGTGTTTCTCCCTTCTGGGCTATCACTGAATCTGCCATTAATCTTTTAGTGCTGGCAACTAGCTGCACTGATTGTAATTGTCCTACAGGAACGCCTAATACAGATGCTGATTTATTTCTGGCTAGAGCCAATAAAGCATTTACCAATGATGCTACTGATGGTGATGATACTCCTAAACTAACTATAGAAACCTGTAACTGATTAGCTGCTGCTTCCGCATTCACACCACCCAGTAAGATAACAAGAATGATAGCAGCCGGGCTATTTTCATCCGGATTTTGACTGAGTATATTAATGACAGTTTCATTCAAATTATTCTGAACTTCTGTTGCTACGCTAATCCTACCATCACCACTAAATTCAACTTCAACCCCAGGTGCAGGTTCAACAGATGACTCTGAAGATCCTGGGTTAAAATTATCTCCCGATGAGGAAGTAGAATCTTCACTAGTTCCCGTGATGCCAGCAGTACCAGCATTTACTCTAGTAGACCAACCCACTAGATAAGTGAATAAGATTAACGTTAAAGTAAGAATGAGAGATAATTTTTGTTTCTTCATTGTTTTGATTATTGATGAAATTCCAAGATAACTCAGCAGTTAAAACTGAAAACTGTACCCTGCACTCAGGGAAAAACCTAGACCACTATCAAGATTGCTAGTAACATCCGTGAAAATAGTATTGATAACTACAGGTGTCTTCTTGAAAGGAGCAAAAGATGCACCCATATTGAGACGATTTCCAGTCCAACTACTTACTAAAGATACTTCAGGAATGACTCTCAAACCTAAACTAGCAAAAAGATTCACAGGATTTTCATCTGCTGCTATTGCACCTTTAGAACGAAAAGCACCACTGCCAAGTCCTACAGAAACAGTCAAAGGTAATTTGTTATTAAGATTATTTGATTGCAGTGGAAATGACTTAGTAACTACACCATAGATAGTATCTTTAGCATTGTTAACATCTCCCCATTTAATAGGATTTGACCAACCAATAGCTACAGCTGTACCATCACCTAAATATTTGTGTAGCTTAAAACCTACACCGCCACTATCACCAAAATCAAAACTCTCACCACCACCTACACTAGTAATATTGACATTAACTTCCAATCCTACAGATTTAACTGCATCTCCCAAACCAAAACCAACAGACAAAGAACCATCTACCCTATCTTTATCCTCATCTAGAGGGAAAAGTAAACCACCGCCAATATAGGCTTGGCCAAAACTTGCACCATAGGCAGAAGGAGTACCAGCTGTTGAACCAGGGGCAGCTTTTGGTGATTTACCTAGCCTCACGATGGGATCAATTAAAAGTTGTTGGCGTAATTTATTAGTCTCACCAAAAGTATCACCAGAAAATTCTGAAGAGTCTATTTGTACGAAAATTTGAGGTTGTTTCTGCTTCAATACATTACTCTGTTTTAAATGCAAATCAGTATTGCTAATTGGAGAAGCAAATAACTGTTTTGCTAAATTATCATTAATTTTTATCTTGTTTTGGGATTTAAGCCAAAAATTTTTTCCAGAAAAAGAATTGGTGAATATTTTAGACTTAAGGTTACCAGTAAAACGATTACTAATGCTTACAGTCTCTAATTTAGTCACAGGATTACTTTTTTTAGATGCTAACAACCTTTGCCGCGATCTGATCTTTTTGTGTTGTGAATTAGGTTCCAATACTATAGAAGATACTTTGAGATTTTGAGACACCCTCAATTGAGCCTCTTGATTTTCAGAAACAACATTATCTGCTCCAACTGCCGAACTGGTAAAAATAGCTGTCAACAGTAGAATAAAAGTTATCAAGATTGTCCCTAAGTTCCAGTTAGCATAGTTAATACTAATAATTTGATAAGTATTACTACCATTGATAATTTTTTGTATTTTATCCATCAAAATATTCCTTATATAAAAGTATTTACGGTAATACAACAGCAATTTATACGCCAAACATCCCAATTGAAACTAGTAATATTACGGAAATGTAGCCAATTAGCCCGGATTTCTTACAAGAGAAATCCGGGCGTAGCTATTCTGATTTCATACATCCCAGGCGTAAAGCTCTCCAGCAGTTCACATAAAGTCAAGTCTGGCTACTGCTGCGGCTTGCTCATCGTCAGAGCGTAGTTTACCGCACAACTCTTGGAGACGCTCTTGCTAGCAAGATTCCCGTAGGGGTACGACAGGCTCAGTGACCACCGTAGGCATCGCCTGTCATTCAACTATTTGTAAAATCAATGTGAAAATCTTTATTTGACAAACATTACAGTCTTGATTCATTTTTACGGATCATTTAGAACTGCTATAGAAGTATCAATGCTGCAAATGTTAGAATTTTATCCTGATAATCCTAATGAACCCGAATCACCTTTAGATGATATTTGCAAAATGATATAAGCAACATGAACACCATTTTCCACATTACCAAATACCAACAATGGGAACAAGCAAAAAATATCGGTAGCTATCGCGCTGATTCGCTAGAGAGTGAAGGCTTTATCCACTGTTCAAAATCAACGCAAATACTCAAAGTTACAAAGAGATTTTTTAATAATCAACAAGAATTGGTGCTACTTTTTATTGATTCTGAAAAAGTGCAAGCTGAAATTCGTTATGAACCTGCTGAAATAGGCGAATTATTTCCTCATGTTTATGGTGAGTTAAATATTGATGCTGTGTATCAGGTGATTGATTTTGAAGCTGGGGAAGATGGTTTATTTGAGTTGCCGCAAGAAGCTATAAATTTAGAATAACGTAGACGCTTCGGCTTGCCGCAGGTTACCGCAGAGGACACAAAGGAGGAGAGATGAGAAGTCAGGGGTTTGATGTGGGTGTGTATATTGATGAAATGGCGACATAAACTCTCGTCCGCCTCTGCGAACTAAGGGCAAATCAAGATTTTGAAATCTCCGGAGGTGAATAAAGCCTCGTGTAGACACGGTTTATAATCGCCCAACTATAAGCATTCCGCGCTTTACTTAAAGAATGGGAATTAATCTAGAGCAATTGTGACCGAATTTAATTTACAAATCCAAGAAAATAGCGATCGCTTGTCAACTCCACTGGAGAATGATGCACCTAGCTTACTTCCCTCCAGAAATACCATCCACTGCGTCAACACCAAAGGCGATCGCCTTGACCGTTACCTTTGCCAAGAATTACCAGACTTATCCCGTTCCCGCATCCAACAGTTAATTGAACAGGGTAACGTCCAACTTAACGATAAAGTTTGTACATCCAAGAAGATCAATGTCAAGGTAGGCGATCGCATCACTCTTCAAATACCAGAAGCGCAACCTTTAGAACTGCAAGCAGAAAATATCCCCCTAGATATCCTCTACGAAGACGACCAGTTACTTATTCTCAACAAACCCGCAGGCTTAGTTGTCCATCCTGCGCCCGGTCATCCAGATGGCACCTTAGTAAATGCCCTGTTGGCACACTGTCCCAATTTACCAGGAATTGGCGGAGTCCAACGTCCAGGAATTGTCCATCGATTGGATAAGGATACAACAGGAGCGATCGTGATCGCTAAAACAGAAATTGCCCATCATCACCTACAAGCGCAACTCAAAGCAAAAACAGCACGGCGAGAATACTTGGGCGTAGTTTACGGTGCGCCAAAAACTGAAAGTGGCACAATTGACTTACCCATTGGTCGCCATCCCCAAGACCGCAAGAAAATGGCTATTATGTCTGTTGAACAAGGTGGACGATCCGCCGTCACTCATTGGCAAGTACTAGAACGCCTCGGTAACTATACATTAATTCACTTCCAACTGGAAACCGGACGCACCCATCAAATTCGTGTCCATAGCGCCAAAATGGGTCATCCCATTGTCGGCGACCCAGTTTATAGTTCTGGTCATTCAGTGGGCGTAAATTTGCCCGGTCAAGCACTGCACGCTTGGCGACTAAAATTACAGCATCCCCTATCTGGCGAGATGATTGAGGTGACAGCTACCCCTCCCACCCATTTTACAAAACTTTTGGAGATGCTAAAAAGGCGAATTGCATCTTAACGTTCTTTTATTCAAAGGCGATCGCCCCTGCCCTCACCTCGGTACTTAACGCCGGGGTTTTTGGTGGTGGAGTGGGTTAGCGTAGCTCACCATAGGTATGTGCTCAAGGACTTAACTAACAATATTTCTTAGAGGAAAGGCGATCGGGTCTAAAGCTGCGGCTTGCTTTTTGTCTTGCCTGGTCGTACCTATAAGACGCATACCATCCTCTTGACAAAAGTGCAATTATCTTAATGTCTCACTCATATCCACTGTGGATTCCATCACCAGGAAGAAACCCCGTCTGTTTGAGCAGCAGCCGTAGTTGTGCATGACGAAGTTTCGTGTCCTTCTTCTTATTTTCCCACATATCAGAGAAGAAGTCTTGCATCAGCGCAATGATACTGCGGTATTTGACGATGCTGGCAACATAGAACTCATCTAACTTCATGACCCCATCAAAATGTATCTGCTCGATGTTGTCAAGTAATATAGACCTCAGTTCATAAGGTTTTAAGCCTTCTTTTATGCCATATTTGTCCATTATCCTGCGTTTATCGTTCTTTGAACATAAATCATACGGCAATCGAATAAGGTGACTAAGATTCCGCAGGACTTCACCATAGTCGTAAAATGTGTTCTGCTTAAAGAAAGACTCTTCATCTTTGGTCAACGTAAAACTCTTGTCAAGTACTAAACCAAAATCGGTCAAATATATTTGCTTGCCGTCGGTGAGGATGTTGCGAAAATGTGCGTCGAAGTGGATGATTCCCTTCGTCCTCAAAAAGGTAATCGTCGTGCGTAAATCATTTAGGGGTTTCTGAAGTTTGTTGGGGTTTAAAAGCAGCCATGTTTCTAAAACATGCGGTATGTACTCTAAAAACAGAACTAACTCATACTTGGCGTTCGCTCTATCTAACACATAATTGCCGGCGTTCGTACTATTGCCCCAGTACTCCACATAAGCTTTTATACGCGACCGATCCACATCCGCACGCCGCCTGTCCAAGGGAATAATCCGATAATGGTACATCAGTGGGAAGCTGGCAATTGCCCCGGACAATACCCAGTTGGTCGTCTTGATATGGGTCACGAGTTCCCGAAAGACCCCAAAACCAGTGGAACCGAAGCCGTAATTACAGTAAGTCGGCAGGTCATAAAAGTTTCTGGTGGAGAACAGGTTGTCAAATTCGATGTTTGTAACCGGAACACGTTTCACAAAGACCTTGGATTCCCCAATGACGATGGCGTAATTCATCCCCCAACCCGTGCTTGACTCATTCGATTCACTATTGTCAAACAGAGAATACAATTGTGCATTATCCAACTGAGCGATTTGTGAACTGAGCTTAAAGTACCTCTTCCTTCTAATTTGTATACGATCCTTAGCCATTTTCCCCATTCAGCCGCAGCATGAGAAACCCTTGGGCTATTTGATTCTACTCAAATCTGACTTTATCTAGTTTGAAATCTACTAAGCGACGACCGGGCAAGGTAGTTGGGCAAAGTGCCTAAAGTCACAGCGAAACACTTTTCAAACAACCTTTAAGATGTGCATCTAAAAAAACGACTAGCGTGCATCAGACATGGGATAGAGTCTGTTTCACTAGTAATACCTAAATGAAACTCCTACGTAACCCAAGGCTTATGCACGCTATAAAATTATCAAATGGATGTATTAGCCAGCCACCGACCAAAAATCGTTATTTAATTCCTGACAGTTGCCGATAAGGTACAGACTTTTCGATATCGATGTTGTATGGCGAGATCCGTTGTGGAGCATTGCCAGTTGCATTGATACTTTGTGCCATATTTAAGAAGAGAGATGGATCTCCAGCCTTGGGTTTTTGCTCTTGTGGGGTGTATCTGCGTACTTCTACCTGCCAAATGATTTGGGGGAAGCCCAGTTTAGCACGGTGGTAATCTTCGTATCGCGGAGACTTGATGTTGAATGGCAACTCACCCTCAGATTGGGATGGCAGTATCCGACGCCGCTGATAGGGCACTGTAGAATATCCAAAATTGCTCAGGTACTCTTCAGTATTCAGAACTTGATCAATGAAGCCTACAATACCCTTGGTAGCAACTACAATTGACCAAGCGATTTTTTCGCGCTCGTTGTATGGGTCGCGTCCTAGAACCCGCTGAATTACTTGCTCAACAAAGCGATAATTATTGTTGAGGTCGTAGAAGCTTTTCTTAAAGGTATTGGAAAGCACCAACCCACGAACAAAGTCCCGCACTGTAATTTGTCCATTACGGAGTTGGGATTCTAAATATGTTTCGCGATCGGCAGAAAAGGCATAAAAGAAAAGTTGACGATATGCTGCTTCGATCAGATCACCTAAATCTGACGGGGACAGTATATTGTCTGTAGTAAAAATCCTGGGCTGTTCATCACCCGGTACTTCATATGCCGCTACACGCTGATTTTGGCTTGAAGGGTCATATGTTAATAGAGGAATTGCCACTCTTAGGCCTCCATGTTCTTAATTAAAGTTAACAACTTTAAATCATATATTAAGGGAGTAGTTGGATCAGAACTTGAGATTCTGATAAAATTTCACGAAACTTAACTAAGGGTGATTTCAGTATTCGTAGGAAAGACGATTAGCCTGGTGGATTCAAGCCATAGCTAATTAATAAAAGGAGTGGGACTTGCGGCTTAATGACTACGTAAATGACTAAAAAATTTTATGCACATATTTCAGATTAGGAGATTCAGTTTCACCTTTTTGAACTCAAGCAATAATTTTTAACATTTAGCAAAAGAAATTAATCGGGTATGGAGCATCGCATTAGTTATTCTCCCTGATCTATGCCCCCTGCCTCCTTCGGTGACCTATCCAAAATTCCAAGGGATCTATGGTTGACTTACAGTGAGGCCAGCTACGCAAAGTTGCTTCCATCCCTGCCTCCCAATAGGGTGGTTCCAATCCCAGCCCTAAACATAGATGAGATAGGATGCTAGCAAACTGCTGATTATGACCAAAGTCTCCGAGATGGGCATGGGCGTACTCATGGACGACTACACCAAACCAGTCTCTAGGTGCAACTCGACCGACATCTACCAGAATAGTGATTGGGTTTGTGAAAATGTTGCACAGCCCGTCTATGCCGAAGGATTGAGCTATGGGGACTGCAAAAATTTGGATATGGCGACGCTGTTGAGGATGAAAGCACTCATGACAAACTTCTAAGTAAGTGTTGATCTGAGCGTTAACGGTGTTAATATTCTCACCGATCCAAGTGCAAATGGGGATGCGATCGCGCAGGTTATCAAACACATCCACCATACCCGGTTCTAGAGCAAATCCCTGTACCCGATGGAGATAATCTCGCCCACGAGTAAAAGCATCAGTTCCCTTAAGAATCATTCACCAGCCCAAAACTGAATAAAACTCTCTTTTTTCCAGAACATCCTCCCCAAGTCTTTCTATTACCTGTTCTGTGTTGGAAACCTCAACAGAAGTTTCAATGCGGGTTTCAGTACAAAACGATGCAGTGCTGAAGCCGCCAAACCGTTTTACTGTACTGGTTCGCATCCGCATATTTGGGCTGGCGAACCAGAATCTCTCAATGGAACTCATTGTTTCGTATTCGGTTGTCAACACTAGTCCATCTTCATCATCCATGTGAAAAAGACCGACTACAGGCATAATTTCAGCGTAGCCTCTTTCGCGGAGTAATTTGCCAATCCTTGGGTTATCGCCATCTGGCACGATCGCAAATATGGTTTTCCCCTGATGGTTCTCCTCACCCTCTCTATCCCAAGCCATTGTGCCTAGCCAACGCACCCGTGACCCCCCTACTGATAGGCTGGGGTCAATCTGATGATACTGGCAGAGTTCAATGATTTCTGGATGATTGGCATCCAGAGTTTCTACCTGTATATCCGATTCTCCCGTCTCTGAACGCTTGAAGGCTAGGTGATGAGTTGCCCGTTGCGATCGCCACTTACCAGCACTTAGCTGAAAAAATTCCATTGCGTCTATCAATCTTCTGACTCCTACTTATTACTCCTGCGGATGATGTTCTACAGCTTCTTTCTTTTTAAAGTTGTTGGTATATAAACATTCTAAACTTTACAGCGATTAGTGGTCAGCTTCAATAAACTCCCTACAAAAGGAGAGGGAGACGTATTGTTATCTAATTGTAAATTTTTATGAGTTTGATTTTTTATAGCTTGACAATATGTAAAATTTAATATCTCAGTGCTAAAATAGTGGATAGCGATGTTTACGACCGCCCACGCGTTCACACTAGCAGTAACAACAAATACCCTTCGATTCAGTTAATCAGAGGAATGGCTCATGGACTTCCCAGTCGAATTAACCTTAGAGCAACAGTTTCGCTTACAAAATTTGAAAGACCAGGTAAAGAATTTGAATCAAGAAGAGGCTCAGGAATTTTTGTTAGAAGTTTTACGGCAGATGATGGTGAAAGATAATTTGGTCAAACATCTGCTAAAACAAGCTTGATCAAGTAAAAAACAAGATTTTTTCCTTAAGACTTACGCAGTGGTAGAGTTCTATTAAAATGTGTAAGTCTTATTTTTTTGCCCAATGACGCCAGTCGCCTCAAATCGGAAAACTATGCACGGTAGTTTCTCTTGGAGAGCCACTGCGTTGCCGGGGTTCCCCCGGTTGAAGCATGTGGCGTGGGAAACCCCACTGCCCTTGGCGTCTCCCCTTCTCCCATTCGTGAGAGGCTAGCGCCTGCCGTAGGATGCCCGAACACAAGAGCGTCTCCTGTCTTGAGAAGGGCTGTAGGGAGATGACTCGCTATCGCCGCTACCGCGACGCTGGCTCCCCAATGCCCATTTAGGCTAAATTTGATTTTTTTGTCAGACTAGCCGAATTACAGATAAATATTACAGATTATTACTTTGTCTCTCATAGTAAAGACTAGGGTACTATTGATCCCCTATGTTTTTCATTGGCTACTCGCAGTTAATCTGATCGAGGACAGGCCAGAAATAATATCCGCCATTTGTGAATATTAAGGAGAACTCATGGTTCTTGATGCTTTTTCTAAAGCTGTAATTACAGCAGACGCCAAAACTGCTCCTATCGGTGGTGCTGATTTAGCAGCCCTCAAGTCTTTCATTGCTGATGGCAACAAGCGCCTTGATGCTGTAAACGCGATCGCCAGCAACTCTAGCTGTGCAGTTTCTGATGCCATTGCTGGGATTGCCTGTGAAAACCAAGGTTTAATTCAAGCTGGTGGTAACCTGTACCCAACTCGTCGTCATGCTGCTTGTCTACGTGATGCCGAAATCATGCTGCGCTACGTGACCTATGCGCTATTGGCTGGTGATTCTTCTGTTTTGGATGATCGTGCTTTGAATGGGCTAAAAGAAACCTACACAGCTTTGGGCGTCCCCACCGGATCTTCTGTACGTGCTGTAGAACTCCTGAAGGCTATCAGCGTCGCTCACATCACCAACACCAACACTGAAGCTAACGCTGGTAAAAGGTTCCGCAAGCAAGAAGTAATTCAAGGCGACTGCTCTGCTCTAGCTGCTGAAGCTGCTAGCTACTTTGATCGCATTATTTCTGCTCTGAGCTAATAGCTCATGGCTAACGGCTATTAGCCAAACGAACTGAAATTCAAACCCGATCAAATCCTATTTGGAGTATAAAAAATAATGAAATCAGTTATCACCACGGTTATTACATCTGCTGATGCAGCAGGTCGTTTCCCATCCACCTCTGACCTAGAATCTGTCCAAGGTAGTATTCAACGTGCTAACGCTCGTCTAGAAGCTGCTGAAAAGCTGGCTTCTGGGATCGATGCTGTAGCTAAAGAAGGTTATGATGCTGCTTTCAAGAAGTATCCTTACTTGAACCAAGACGGTGAAGCTGGCGACACCCAAGGTAAGAAAGATAAGTGTCTCCGCGACATCAAGCACTACCTGCGCCTAATCAACTACAGCTTAGTTGTGGGTGGTACTGGACCTTTGGATGAGTGGGGTATTGCAGGTGCTCGTGAAACATATCGCTCTTTGAATCTGCCTACTGCTCCCTATGTAACCGCAATGACTTACACCCGCGATCGCGCTTGCGCTCCTCGTGATTTGTCTCCTCAAGCGTTGGTTGAGTTCCGCAATCTCCTCGACTACGTAATCAACTCCCTGTCATAGTGACACGGATTGACTAGACTTAGACGAGCAATTGTCATACTCTAGAACTAGGGACTCTCAGTCTGTTGCTTTGCCTAAATTAGGTTGAGTAATGGACTTGGAGTCCCTCAGTTGTGATTAACAGTGAACAGTTATCAATTAACATTTATTTCAGTTAATTCCCATGTATTGAACTCATTGTCATTACCCACATCTTTTCAATCTCTGGCTTGATTGCTATCCCGCTTGGGTAATATAATTCCAAAGCTAATAGCTCAAGTCCGTTTCAACGGACTAATTGGAGTAAGTTTTAACTGATGTTTGTTATGCATTCCCAGATTTGAATTGCAGGCAAACTATGGTTGGTGAGTATTTTACTGTTATAAAAATGTGAGTAATGACAAGGATTGAACTTGGGGGATTTAAACAGGAAAATTTTATTTTATGACAATAGATTCTCTATTTGAACAGTTGAAACACCCCAACCCCAATCTGCGGGAACGAGCCATGTGGGAACTGGCTGATGTCCGTGATGAAAATACTATTCCTCGGCTGATGAGTATTTTGGATGAAGAAGATGTAACCTACCGTCGAGCTGCGGTAAAGGCGCTAGGTGCAATTGGTATAGATGCTGTACCATCACTAGTAGAGTCATTAGTGAACAGCGATAATGCCACCATTCGGGGCAGTTGTGCTAAGTCTTTGGCACAGGTCGCCGCCAACCATCCAGACGTACCCTTCCCAACTGAGGGCTTACAGGGATTAAAAACAGCGCTTAATGACCCAAATGGTGTTGTTTATATTGCATCTGTGATGGCTTTGGGTGAAATTGGTTCCCCTGCCTTTGAAATTTTAACTGAGGCTCTCAAAACAACGGATAATGTTGCGGTAGCTGTGGCGATCGTCAATGCACTCGGTTCAATGGGTGATATCCGGGGAGTGGAAGTGCTGACGGCATTGACTAATGATGAATCTGCCGATCCATATGTTCGAGAGTCAGCAGTGAGTGCCTTGCCCCGATTAGATCAGGTGATTAATTATAAGAGACGCTAGCGATCGCTTTTAAATACAACTATCTTGATTAATCCCAGTAGGGCAGATACAGTGAAGTACCCTAACTTGCTTCGCTGAAGTTGGGGCTTCCAATATCAGAAAAACCTCAATCTCTGCTCAGGTTACCAGTCGTTTCATCAAAAGTGTCAGACTCTGCTGCAACATACCTCTGATCGGCCGAAGAGAAGCGGAAAGCCTTTAGTCGATAACTCGCACTCAACTCATTCCTGAAAACGAAATCATCTGGCTCACCTAGAACGCAATCATACAGAATGTCTGCAATTTTTCTACCAATAGGTGGGATTCCTGTGATGTCGAATGGTTGCGTATCATCTAAATAGGAAAATTCAAAGGTCAAATCGGTGCGATCGCTAATCTTCCAAGTCACCACAGGCGAGACAAAAAACCGATAAACGCCTTGCTTGGTCAAAGTCGCGAAAGTTCCCACCCGTTTCATTAACGGCATTCAATCGATACAGCAAAGTTCGCTTACTGTTCAACGAACCAGAAAAATTAATGCTCGGTCGAACAAGACCAAAGCTTCCTGCTTCCAGTTCAGCAGAGTAAAAAGGTTTTGATAAAGGTTGCTTTGTCAATAAGTCAAATACAGATTTACAATCAATTTTTTGCTGTCAACTGAATCGTTCCTCTAGTCTGCGAGGAGCGATTTTTTCCCTTGTAGCGATACCACCACATTACAAAGCCAGTAACAGATAAGATTAACGGTGCAAGTCCAACAAATAGGTAGAAAATACGAGTAGGCCAGCCACCAAATGTACCATAGTGTAGAGGACTAAAAGAATTGAGGATGCGATCGCCCAATGACTGCTTCAAAAAATTATCTACTCGCAAAACTTTACCACTGTATTGGTCAAGATAAACACTGCTTTGACCATAGTCTTCAGTTTCTTGAGGAAGTTTAAAGGCAACATTTAAAGCTTCTTCTGGCTTAGTTGGAAAATAAATTCTCCTGAGTGTTCCATCTGGTAAAGTAGCTTGAGCCGTTTTTAATTGTTCTTTTAGTCCGAGTGGAGACTTACCAGCAACGACAACAGAAACAGGATCTGCTTGCTGCTTGGAGAAGGTGAGTGCGTAGATCATCGGGTTGACGACTTCAGAAAAACTCCAGCAAAATCCCGTGAAAAATGTAAATATCAGAAATACTGCTGTAATAACACCAGCAACTTTGTGAACATCAAAGTTCACTCGCTTGATATGGGCATTCCACTTGATTTTGAACCCAGAAATCAACTTGCGCCAACCAGGCCAAAGGATAATACCCGTAATACTCATAAACGACATTAGTAAACCAATAATGCCCACAAACTTGTATCCTAAATCACCGCCTAAAAGAGCATAGTGGAGTGGGTAGACGATATCAAAAAACTTTTGGATGAAGGTTGGCTTTAAGTTATTGCCGAGAATCTTTCCTGTGTAAGGGTTAACGTAGTTTTCTGTCCATTCCTTTTGTTTGGTTTTTAGAATAACATTCATCGGCTCATTTGGCTTTGAGGGCAGGTAAATCCTTTGCACTGGTGCCTCTGGTTGATCCGCATAGGTTTTTTTGACAGTGTTAAGAACAACCTCAACTGGCAGCGGTTCACCTTGAGGAGTGATTGTGCCAATTCGGCGCTGCTGATCGAAGGTGCTAATTTCGGAGTGGAAGACTAATAAAGTACCGGTTAAACCGACAATAATTGTAATCAGTCCCACCGCTAAACCAATGTAACGGTGTAGGGTAAATACCAAGTCACCTAGTTTTTTAGAGTTCATAGCAGGTACGGTGAAATATTTTTGTTTGCCAAGCCAGAGGGAAAACAGCCGTGGAGAGTGGGGTCAGAACTGCCAAGAAATCGATACAACAAATTTAGCTTGTACTTATTTATTTACTTCAGTAGCAGTTACGCTTGTCGGAACGTACAATCAAACAGAGCTTGTGAGCAAAACGATTTTCAATATCTGCTTTAATACCATTTGCCACCCCTACACTTACTCTCCACTTACCACTTTCTCTAAACATTGCAGCAAATAGCTGTTAGTTTCTGAGATTAATAATCAGCTACTTGAGAATAAATATTACAGGGGATGAGTAATAAATTGCAAATAATTGTCAGATTTTCTTAACGAGGGGAATTGAGAGATTATAGGTTTTTAATTAAAATACAGCGATTTCAGTCAATTTATGGACTAACTTAATTGAAACCTATCTTCTAAGTCTCAAACTATTAATGATATTTATTTTCGATTTACTCCAGCCATAATTGCTCTGATCAACTTTAGTTGAGTCAAACATTATAGGTTGCGCTTTGACGGGAGCAACGCGATCGCTCAATTTCACCAAATCAAACCGATGTACTGTAGAGTACAGCGGTAATGGTCTATTGCAAGTAAATGCTGCTGGGGAGCTTGCACCCTTTGGTTGAAGTTAGGGGAGGAAAAATCGAAGGTACAACCAAACAGATATTTAATATTTGCTTCAATAATTAGTGATAGTAAATGTGTATCGCTCTATTACCAAGCATCTTCCTCTAACTGTCTCTCAATTTGAGAAATCGCCAACTTGATCACTGCCTGAACCCCTGCATCCCCTTCCTTGGTCAATACGGCTTGCAGGGGTTCTAAGGAAGTGCGATCGCCAATTTTCATCAATGCCAGGGCTGCCGCTTTTCGAGTTTCCCAATCGGCATGATGCAGTAACTCGACGAGGTTAGGAATCGCTGGTCGATAGGTCAGGCTGCCCAAAGCTGCTGCTGCTTCACACCGCACAATTTCAGATGGATCGGTGAGGGCATTAACTAAAATATTAAATGCTCCTTCTTCAGTACCTTCTTCAGCTATTTTAGCGATCGCACCCACCACCGCAGCACGAACTTCAGGCGAGTCAGAGTTAATCTCTTGATATAAATATTCCTTCGCCTCTGCTCCAATAAATCCCAACGCCCATACTGCATATCCTTTGGCACTTTCTGGATACTCGCTTGACGCTAAGATTTTTAGTAATGCTGGCACAGCGGGCTTACCTATCTTGGCCAGCGCTCCCACTGACGAGGCTTTGACCACCGTATCTTCATCATTTAACAGAGCCTTGAGCAAGGTTGGAATTGCGATCGGGTCAGCGATGAGTGTCAGGGTTTTGGTGCTGGCTCGCCGCACAACTGGGTTTGGGTGATTTGCCACAGCTTCCATCAATAAAGGGGTCGCTGGTTTACCGATTTTACCCAATGCCTCTGCAAAACTTAACCTAACCATCCCCCGTGAGTCTCCCATACTCTCAATCATTTGCTTGAGTAGGTTTTGGTCATCAGGGTTGAAGGTGTTTAAGCCTAATTGCTCACTCACCGCTGCAAATAAAGCATCAGTTTCTGCCTGAGACAGATTTAACGAATCCTCCCCGGATTGAGTTTTGGAGTTGAGCATATGACTTATAGCTAAATTATCAAGATGGATTACTAGTTGCTGAGGTTCAAGGCAGCTTGCTGATTACGGAGTTCCTGGAGGGCAGAATCAATCTTGACAAGCTCAGGCTCTAATTTTGCCATAACATTTACTCTCATCAACTTAGCCCGTTTTGCTGTTTCCATAGTTTCTTGAACTAGACGTTCCCGATACTGCTCAAGTTCTGCAATAACTTCTGCTACTTCTTGAGCGTCTATGTTATAGGTTGTTGTGAGTTCTGAAGCTTCATCCATAACTTTTGTTTCCTAAATGCGTGTTTATATAATGATGTGTAGTCAGCGTTCGACTATCGTTTATATTTGATTACTCGCTAAAAACCAGCACTTAGCTGTTACATACAATTGAGCAATTGGCAAGAGGCAACTGACTAATAGCTAACAAATGCATATATTCCGATATTCTCAGATCGCGTAACCACTGGTAAAGCTTTTGACGCAAATCTTCAAAAGTCGAACGAAACTACAGTCTTCGATCCAAGTTCTGATAAGTCTTTTTGGCTTTTTTGATTGAAAGTGCCGCAGCTACGCCCGTCGTAGACATCGCGCTAGCATGGTCTAGCATCGTGCAAAAACTGCTCAAGAGGTTTCCTCTAGTGGAAAAATATCCCCCTGCAAGTAGGACTCAAAGTTTTTCTTAAAGTATTGAATGCTTGTGACATTCGGTTCATCGCTTTCCGTTGGGGTGAATTCATAAATTGGTACTTTTTCTCTCACCAGCTTGACCAAGCTAGGATGAAGCTGCTCAAAAGAATCTACTCTAAATATTGTGGTTTCAAATCTTAATTTAGCTGGATGAGCATATCCTAACTTCATCCAGGGTAACCAAGGACAGTCCCTCGCCCACTTAGCAGGAGGGACTTCAGTTGCATCGGGTCGGCAAGTATTTGATATAAAGTACTCAACTCCCTTAAACTTTTCTCCAGGGCAATAGTCTAAATATTTAATATCTCCTGCTAAGGGATGGGGGTATTCTAAAGGAATTTCCATCACAGATGTAATATATCCGCTGCCTTTGGGTATGACAAATTTTTTTGGTTTAACTGAGCCTTGGACAATGCGGTTAGCAATGTGGACTACTGGTACTGCTTGACTTGCTGTTGGTGATTTCCAAAAATGGAGAATCTCTTGGGTATCCGGGTCACAAAATAAACCTAACTCTCTATTGATGCGATACCCAACTGCACCGTGTTCAGGATCAGGTTTGAGAAATACTTTGGTAGCATTCATCCCAATAATAGAGAACAATTTTTCCTTAGGCAAGTCTGGTGCTTGTTGCCACCAAATTTCCCCAGACCAGTTGTAATAAAGCTGTAACCCATGATTTTTTCTGTAAAAATCGAGGTTATTAAATTCGTAGTCATCTAAATAATCATTCATATAGGACTCCTATCATCTTCAAATAGCTGGGTAGCACGCTTCTTCGGCTTGTCGTTAGATATCGCAACTCTCACCCAGTAGCTCAGTAAGCGAATTTTATTTTATTTTGACATCAACTCCAACTCAAACTAGCAACTTACATTTTTGCTAATCCAATGCCCAATGCCCAGTCCCCAGTCCCTAGTACGATAGTAAACGTGACCTCTGAGCAATTATTCAAAAGCTATTTACAAATCAATGGATAAACGTTTTTTTAAAATGTTTGGGCTAACAGAAGAACAAGCGATCGCAATTATCGATACACCATTAGAACAACTCGAAGACGCTTCTGATAAGTATATTGCTGTTTCCCATCTGATTAATTATCCCACTGAGCAATCGATCGCGGCTTTGGTACGGGCGATTGAAACCAGTAACCCCAAGGAGTTAGACCACCGGATTGTTCGACGCAAGGCTGTGGAAAGTCTGGGGCGATTGCAGGCCGAATCAGCTTTACCTGTAATTCGGCAGTGTCTTAAAGATGATGATATTTATACTGTTGAAAATACCGTGTGGGCGATCGGGGAAATCGGGACTAAAGATCCAGAAATTCTTGAAGAAGTGGCACAACTGCTCGATAAACCAGGTCAAATCTATCGAGTGATTATTCACACCCTAGCTAACGCTAACTATCAGGCATCTCTAGAACGTGTTCGGAAATTTACCCAAGCTGAGGATGAACCTACCCGTAGTGCAGCGATCGCTACAGTTTGTCGTTTCACAGGTGACTATTCCCAAATCACTGAGGTGATGGCGCTGCTGCAAAGTTCTAGCGTCAATGCCCGGCGCGGTTGCATTCAAGACCTGATTGATTCACACTACTACAAAGCCATCCCAGAAATTGCCCGTTGTCCTGTATCTCTGGTGTTTCGGTTGCGAGGATTGCGGATGCTTTTGGATGCAGGCGTTCCTAGTGGTGAAATTACCTTTACAGAAATTCAACCTTATCTAGAGCAAGTACTCTACGATCATCCCAACGACCTTGATTTAGTACATGAGTATGACGCTACTCCTGTACTAGATTTTGTCATTAACGAACTTTACGAAACCGATTTTGGACGGTGTTATTTAGCGACAAAAACCTTACTGGATATCTATGCACAAGAAGCACCAGCAGCACTTCTAGCAACTTATTCTGACAAGGCATATAACGATTATGGCGCTCATTATCATGTGATGAAACTTTTCGGCTGGCTGAAATATGCTCCCGCCTACGATTTGTTAGTAGAAAACCTGTACAATCGCGAACCTCAGTTTCAGAAATCCCGTGCTGCTTGTGCGATCGCTCTTAGTGAATTAGGTGATTCACGAGCAATTATTGAACTCAAAACTTGCCTAAATACGCCAATTTGGGACTTGAAATATGCTTGTTTATTAGCGCTAAACCGCTTAGGAGACTCGTCCGGTCGGGAAATTTGCGCTCACGATGGTGACTGGTTAATTAGAGCAAAAGCGACGAGTACTCAATAGTTAGGAGTTATAAGTTATTGATATTTTAAATCATCTATAGGACTATGATTTGATTGCGTGAAAAAACTCCGTACAACTCGAAAAGCCTGATTCCCTATTCCCTATTCCCTACTCCCCACTCCCCGTCTATGTAAATAATTTCAGAAATCAAATATGATTCCTATAGAATAAGCAGAAACCTAATTGATTTCTGCTTATCTAACCTTGTCAAGATTTGGCCTTCAATTAGCATCTCATACCAATTCTTTGTGAAGCTGCACAAAATCAATCTTGGTGAGACAAGGGGTTTAAGCTCCTTGTTCGGGAGCAACCTCACAGATAATCGGTATCAGTTCATTTTTGCAAAGACTTTTTTCCTTAGATTTGTAATTAATGGCTTTTCAAAATAAGAATGGATTACGCATCCCATTACTACTGCTATTACAACAATTATAAATGCACCAACATTGTAATATATGCTGGGATTTTGGATAATGTATAAAATATTTAGTTTTTCTGTAAGTGTAGTGAAAATTTTGCTTATATTACTTAAGAAAAAATTATGCGTTAAATATATAGAATAAGACGCATTTCCTATATAAATTAGAATTGGTGGTATATTGATTGTCTTTGATACTTCTAAATAAACAGATCCTATAATAAGGATCATAAACGGAATACCGTAAGCTACTAATGAGGAGGTACCGGAAACATTAAATTCCCCATATTTTGTATTTATAACTGATAAAACCAACATAAAAATTGAAGCGTAAATTAATGATGCTGCAAATTTAAATTCGTATTTAGATATAGTATAGGCAGCTAAACAACCCAGTACAAACTCTAGATTATGTTCGTCAAATATAAACCTCGCTATAAAATTTTCGCCAATTGGTAATAAATCGAAAAAATTGAGAATTATGCCAATGATCCAAGCATAAATTATCGACTGGCTGATTTTTGTATTTTTCAATATTAGTAGACCGAATATACAGTAGAAAAAAACTTCATAACTAAGCGTCCAACTGACACCAATAAAAGTAATCTCTAGAATAGAACGGTCTTGGGGTAGCAAAAAGATAGCCTTGATAATTTCGTCTGCACTTCGCTGATAAATGCTATTTTGATTAGTATTAAATAGATAAACTAAAATTTTGATGGCTAAAATGCTCCAATATAATGGATATACGCGAATAAATCTTTTAAAAAAGAAAGACTTAAACTTATTCGGTTTTCCTATATCAAATTGATGAATATAAAATATAATGAATCCACTGAGTACGAAAAAAAAATCCACGCCTATCCAACCAAAATGAAATATTTGCAATAAATCATCTTGGTGCATTTCACGAAAAAGCATTCTATTCGCGTGGGTTAGAACGACCAGTATAGCAGCGACACCACGATATACTTGTAGCAAATTTAATTTTTTGTTCATAGCATTTCCAGGGTTAGTTGTAGTAACTGAATAAATCATTTAAATCAGTAAATGGCAAAGGTAGTCTGATTGTTCACTTTTCCCCTCAAGCAGTAACTTCACAAGTAGCAGAAATAGGAGGAGGTAATATTGTTTTACATCATCTTTGCTGAGTCGATTCACTTTGGTTTTAATTACTTGACTGAGGTATAAATATACTACCATGTAAATGAGCTGCCGCGTCAGGGAATATACAGTTAATGATAGATAATTAGGGACTCAGTAAGCGAATATAGCCCTGAGAAATAAACCCTTGAGTCGGGCAGATCAAGTTAGAAGCAGCGATAAGAGTTTGCCCAATTGAGGAACCGTCTGCTAACTGTGTTAGAGCAGATGTAGTTGTAATTAATAGGGTAATTAAGGATATTAACCCAATTAGTCTATAACTACGGTATCGATAAACGCTAACTTTTTTATAAGTTCAAGCCTGTTAAAACAATTAGGACTTACGTACATACGAACTCTTCTCTACCAAAGGCTCTGCGTAGCTTTTCGTAGAAAAGAGTTAGAGAAATTAAGCCTTTTAGCAATTTTTGCGTAAGTCCTGACAAGAATTCAGACACTTTCTGATTATTTGCTATTTCAAGCTGACTCGGAAAATATCAGGAAATTAAATTTGTCAAATTGGCAAGTTTATGAAATAAAAAAACTCATGAGTAGCATCTTCAGACTAATCTGAACAATGCTCTCACGAGTCACAAAAGTAGTTATTTAAACGGTTCAGGGCTTGCTAGTGGTGACTGCTTGGTTTAACACTAACTCTGGTTCTGGTGTCTCTTCTTCTTCTGGCAAACCGTAAATTGACCTGTACAACTTCACGTACTCTTTGGCAGATTGATTCCAACTAAAATTTTGACTCATGCCCCGTTTTTGGAGTTCTTGCCATTGCGGTTTGAAACGGAAGCCTTCCCAAGCCCGGATCATACAGGTAAAAAGGTCTAGTGGTTCATAACGGTCAAAGCAATAACCTGTGCCTGCGGCATTTTCGGGGTCATGATGGGTTACAGTGTCAACTAATCCACCTGTGCGGCGGACAATGGGCACAGAACCGTAGCGCAAAGACATCATTTGGCTAATACCGCAAGGTTCAAAACGACTAGGCATTAAGAAGGCATCAGTACCAGCGTAGATCCGGCGAGACAGGGCATCGTTATACAGTAAATAAGTTGCCATGCGTCCGGGAAAGCGGGATGCTAATTGCCACATCTGAGTTTCATAGTAGCGATCGCCTGTTCCTAACAGTACAAACTGTGCATCTGTATAAGATAGGAAGCGATCGAGGATTTGTAATATCAAATCAATGCCTTTTTGTTCCACTAATCGGGTCACAATCCCAATGAAAAAGGCTTTGGAGTTGACTTCTAACCCTAGTTCTTCTTGCAAAGCAATTTTGTTAGCCTTGCGTTTATTTAAAGTATCAGCAGTAAAGGTTTGGGTAATATATTTGTCACTTTCTGGGTTATAAACTTCAGTATCAATACCGTTGATAATCCCAGATAAATTCCCGCTAATAAAGGACAGCAAACCTTCTAATGTTTCACCGTAAGTAGGTGTCTTGATTTGTTCGGCATAGGTAGGCGAAACTGTATTTACTTTATTGGCAAATTGCACCGCCGCTGCCATTGTGTTGTGTCCTTGCATATACCAGGGACACCAAGTAATTCTCTCTAAATACCAACGCCACGGCCCTTGATAAGCCAGATTATGAATGGTAAACACTGTGCTGATATCAGGATCTTGGTGCATCCACACGGGAATCATACCCGTGTGCCAATCGTGGCAATGGATAATTTCTGGCTTCCAGTAATTCCAGGCAAACTCGGCTGCACCATTTGCAAACAAAGTGAACCGCCAATCTTCATCATCTCCAGAATAAATACGGCGGGGCATGAATGCGGGATGTCCAAATAAGTACAAGGGAACATCAGTACCAGGCAGAACACTTTCGTATACTGCAAAGTGCTGGAACATAGCATCTCCCCACCAGATGGGTTCATAGGGAATTTCCATTTTGTCTGGCAGGAAGCCGTAGTAAGGCAAGAATATCCGCACATCATGCCCCATTTCTCTCAGGACTTTGGGTAATGCCCCGACAACATCACCCATTCCTCCTACTTTCGCAATGGGTGCTGCCTCTGCTGCAACAAATAGAATCCGCATGGTAATTTTTGCTTCCCTGAGATTGTCAAATTAACTCTATGATCCCGACCAACGCGATATGTTGCATTAGGCACGTATGAGAGTGCAACGGCGATCAATTCTTATCTAATCACATCGGCTTGCCCAATTGCTTAGGAACCGCGCTGAATCACCGCAAAAATTTCTGACAAAATTTCTTGCGCTCCCTGTTGCCGCAACAGTTCTGCTAGTTCTATGCCTAGCCCTTCGGCATTGTTGGCTTTCCGAGTGACGGTATCTTTTACGAACTTTTGACCATCTACACTGGCGACTATCCCTGTTAAGGTCAAATTTTCACCAGATATTTCTGTATTTACACCAATAGGTACTTGACATCCGCCCTCTAGAGAACGTAAAAAAGAGCGTTCGGCGAGACAGCGATCGCGTGTTTGGGGATGTTCGATCACTTTGAGTAGAGATAGCAATTCACTATCATCAGCCCGGCATTCTATACCCAAGGCTCCTTGGCCAACAGCGTGGAGAGAGATATTTGCGGGGAGAATTTGATGAACGCGATCGCCCATTCCCAATCTCTCTAACCCTGCTGCTGCCAAAATCAAAGCATCGTATTCGCCTGCATCCAGTTTTGCCAACCGTGTAATCAAGTTTCCCCGCACATCTTTAAATGTAAAGTGGGGGAAGTGGTGACGTAACTGTGCTAACCGCCGTAGAGAAGATGTACCGATTACAGCACCTTGTGGTAAAGTATCGATTTGTTTATCTTTGTGCTTTTCATGCACCACTAATGCATCTGCTGGGTTTTCCCGTTCAGTAATTGCTGCTAGTGTTAACCCTTCTGGTAAGTGAGTTGGCAGATCCTTGAGGGAATGAACGGCAAAGTCAATCTCCTGATTGAGCATTCCGACTTCAAGTTCTTTAGTAAAAAGTCCTTTATCGCCAATCTTAGCTAATGCTACATCCAAGATTTTGTCGCCTTGGGTAGACATGGTGTGGACTTCAAAAGTGATCTCAGGAAAGCTTTTCTTTAGTTGCTCTTGTACCCAGTAGGTCTGAACCAGAGCAAGTTGGCTTTTACGTGAACCAATCCGAATAGTGCGTGGGGGACTATAAACTACTGAAGTCATAAAACAATATAATATCGCTGGCGATAAATTCACTCTCATCTAGACTACCGTAGTCAGGGACTCATACTAATTTTGGGTTTTAGATTTTGGATTTTGGATTACAATTCTTTACCAAAGGCTGGTTTGAGGAATCTCCAACACTACTACTTGGTACAGCATTTCGTTAAATTTGTAGCAAATTAAATTTGGCAATACCCTCCAATGCCAATGCGTCTACTAACAATGCCAATGCGTCTACTGACAATACTAATGCGTCTACTGACAATACTAATGCGTCTGCTGACAATGCCAACGCGTCTGCTGACAATGCCAACGCGTCTGCTGACAATGCCAATGCGTCCGCTGACAATGCCAATGCGTCCGTTGACAATGCCAATGCATCAGCTAACATTAAAAACGAACTCTTGAGTCCGCTGTTAAATGCGGTGTTCTAATTCAGCGTTGAGTGTTTGTAGCTATTTGTAAAGTTCTGAGTGTTGGATGGCGATCGCCTTGTTGCATTCAGCTAGTGACGAATGTTGATAAACTGGATATAGGACTTTCGGAATAGCAGAAGTCATGAGTGTTGCAAAATCCGCATCCCTAACCCTAGAAGAGTTTCTAAAGTTACCAGAAACAAAGCCTGCAAGTATTTATATTGATGGTGAAATTAGCCAGAAACCAATGCCGAAAACCCGCCACTCCCGACTTCAGGCTAAGTTGATTAATGGGATTAATGAAGTCACAGAGGAGAGGCAAATCGCTTATGCTTTTCCAGAGTTACGTTGTACTTTTGGTGGTCGGTCAATTGTTCCAGATGTGGCGGTTATTTGTTGGCAACAAATTGAGTTTGACGATAACGGAGAACCTGTAGGTGATGTGCTAATTGCTCCAAACTGGACAATTGAAATTCTCTCTCCAGATCAGAGTTCCAATCGCATTACAAGCAATATCTTGCACTGCCTAAAATATGGTTGTCAGCTTGGATGGTTGATTGATCCCGATGACCGCTCAGTTCTCGTTTTTCAACCACATCAACAACCAGAATTTTGTCATAAAGCAGATAGGTTGGCTGTTCTAGATGGTATTGATTTAGAACTGACAGTAGAAGAGGTATTTGGCTGGTTAAAGATGAAAGCCATTAAGGGTCGGCTTTGAGATATTCCTGTAATTGTTGAGTACGCAATTTGGTGGAATTTTCTAAACAACCAAAATAAATGGTTGGGGCAATACTTCCTCCCTCATATCTGCTTCTCTCAAACTCACAATTGGTATCTCGAAACTTGATCCATGCTATTTGTGCAGCAATCAATTTCTGTTTCCTAGAGCTTTCTAAGGTAGCTAGCAATTGTTGATAAACTTGATTCAGTTTTTTATCTGCATTCTGATAAGATAACCCCGTGCATTCATTAATTGCTGCTTGAGTTTGAGCATTATTGCAGTTTAACTTTTGAACTAAGCGCATTGGGAAATCAGGCGTTGTGCCTGCTATTGTCATGGTGGGGCTATCTAGACTGCTGAGAGTTAGCATACTTGCCAAAACTAGTAATAATTGACGCATAGCAAAATTTTTATTGTTTAAGTATAAACAAAAGATACCAAAATACGCGTCAGCATTGGTGTATTCCGACGCAGAATACTTCTGAACTTTTTACAAAAGGTAAACCAGCCGTCAGATGGAAGTCGAAATTTCACAACAATGCTAAAAAGGATTTGGTATTTTAGTGATCTAAGTTTAGCTTTTATATTTTATGAATCGTTCCGCCTGCCTCATTTTCAATCCAGTTGCGGGTCAGGGTGACCCAGATTTAGAACTAGCAGAAATTCGGACAATATTAGAGCCAGAGATTGACCTAGATATTTATCTCACAACTGAAGAAATCGACGCTGACGAACTGGCCTATGCAGCGGTAGCGAGGGGTGTAGATGCAATCATTGCTTCGGGGGGAGATGGCACCCTCTCAGCGGCGGCAGCGGCTTTAGTAAGTACTGAGATTCCATTTGGGATCATTTCTAGAGGAACAGCAAACGCTTTTGCCACAGCTTTAGGAATTCCTGACACGATCGCAGCTGCGTGTCACACAATTTTACAGGGAGGAACCCGCAGTGTAGACGTAGCCTATTGCAACGATCAACCAATGGTACTCTTGGCAGGTATTGGCTTTGAAGCTGAAACTGTAGAATTGGCAGACCGAGACGCCAAGAATCGCTTTGGGATGATGGCCTACGTCTTAGCTGGAATTCAGCAACTAAGAAACTTAAAAAACTTTGATGTTGAAATTGAAACTGAGGACAAAATAATTAAAACTAGCGCCTGTGCAGTAACAGTAGCAAATGCTGCACCTGCCACTTCTGTCTTAGCTCAGGGCCCAGCAGGTCTGGTTTATGATGATGGGTTACTAGATTTAACGATTGTAGCTTCAGTTAATAAGGCAGGAGCGATCGCTGCTACATTTCATCTATTTCAAACGGCTTCTACAGGTAACGCCGTAGATCGGGATGATATTGGCTTCCTGCGAGCCAAACAATTTAAAATTACGACTAATCCACCACAAAAGGTTGTTCTAGATGGTGAAATAGTGGGCACAACTCCAGTAGAAATTAAGTGTGTTCCAGCAGGCTTAAGAATTTTTGTGCCATTAGTAGAAGAAGTTGAGCCTACTGAAAAACTAGAGGGACTGCCCAACTTGATTATTGAGATGAAAGACACAGTAGGAAAATAAGGGTGTAGGGCATGGGGAAAGACTTGCTACAATCTTGCTCCCCTGTCCCCTTTAATAGAAGATTCAGGAGTAGGTTGCATTGAAACTTGTATCTGATCCAGCGATCGCTAACAAAATTAGTAAAATGAATCAGCGGGTACGGTGGCAAGATCCGTTAATTGTGGAACGGAACATCGACCAAACTCGGCTGGTGTTGGAAGATGGTCAAACAGACAATTCTGAGTTTTCATTTTTAGTTGTAGGTGATAGTGGTTCCGGCCAGCACCGGGGACACAATCCCCAGCGACAGGTGGCTGAACTGATGCTGCCCCATCACAACGAATCCCGTTTTATGCTGCACATGGGGGATGTGATCTATTTAGTGGGGTCAAGTGAATACTACCACCAGAATTTCATCCAGCCTTACCGAGAGTTTATCTTGGGCGGAGAGCATCCCAGACGGATTGCCTATGACCAGATGATTTTCAAGCTGCCCATTTTACCTGTACCGGGAAATCACGATTACTATAACTTGCCGATTTTATTGAGCTTGGCATCTCTAACAACATTACCCCTTCGTGGGCTGTTGCGATCGCGCTTAGACCTAGATGTGGGCTTGCATGGCTCAGGAACGGGTGACGCTTACGCACGGGCATTTCTGGACTATCTTAAGGCGTTTCAACTTCCAGGAGAGTTAAATCATCATTTAGATCAGTACTACACAGCCAAGACAGATACAGGTCGTTGTCTTAGCTATGAACCTGGGCACTTCACCCGCCTTCCCAATCGCTACTATACTTTTCGCTATGGCGGTATAGATTTCTTTGCCTTGGATTCTAATACATTTAACGATCCACCACCGCTACCTAAAACCAAACAAGGCGATGCCGATCGCAAACTTTTAGAAAAGCGCCGTGAAGATTTAGAGCAAGAAAAGCTGCAAATCGTTGAAACCTCAGCCAAGCTTCATCCAGAAAACCCTACAGAAGCCGACCAATTAGACGACTTCCACGCCAAGCTGTCACAAATTGAAGAAATTATTGTTGATATCGATAAGCAATTAGCTGCTGATAAAACAACGCTGACTGATACTGAACAACTGGAGTGGCTGAAGCAAAGATTAATTGAATCTTGGAATACTGCTGAAGTTCGGGGAAGGGTGATTTATTTCCATCATCCTCCCTATGTAACTGAGGCGACAAAGTGGCAACAAGCGCAAACTCTGATAATTCGCGATCGCCTCCGTAGTGTGCTGGATGCGGTAGCTAAAAAAATAGGTTCCCTAACTCAGGGGCGTCCTTTGGTTGATTTGGTATTAAACGGTCACGCGCACTGCTTGGAACACCTGGAAACAATGGATACGGGACATGCTGATTCTCATATCCACTGGATTATTTGTGGTGGTAGCGGGTTTAGTTTGCGGCGCCAGCGGATTGAGGGAGCAGATTTGATGGAGACTTTTGGCAATGAAAATAGATTAGTGGCGCGATCGCATCTCTTCATTGGTCGCAACGGTCAAGGTTTTCAGAAGCGACGACCTTACTCAGGTTTACGCATTGACGTTAAAGGCGAACATCATCCCAAGTTCATTGTCCGTCCCTTAGTTGCTGAATGGCATCAGCGGCAATGGCATAATCGGGAACTTGAGCCGTTGATCATCTAGTAACATAATTCTGGAAATATTAGCCCATATGAGTAGAGACGCAATGATTGCGTCTCTAATAACCGCCTATTTAGCCTTATTACGTGTAATTACACACAGCAAAAAGGATGGTGTTAATTAAATTACTCCTGGACCTCTACCGCGTTTGTCACCCTTTTCGGTCAACTTACCTTCCTCGTCGTCTTGACTAACTTCTGCAAGTTCTTGAATACGTGCTGCCTTTTCTTCTGCTGCTTGTTGGCGTGCATCACCCGGTTCTTCGTAGTACATTTCCGGTTCAATTGCATAGTTGTTAGACAAACCTTCTTGGTCTACGGTATAGCCGTCAGTGGTGCGTATACTTTCTGAATCAGTTTGATCATCGGTAGATGCATCTGCCTCCTTTTCTTCTGTGGGGAGTGTTTTGTACTCATCTCCTTCTCTTTCCATTCGAGCAGCTACTTCAGCTGGGATAATGCCGCGATCGTATGTATTTACTTCGGCTCTATCAGATGAATCTATACCTTTGTTAACTCCTTCATTAGCCATAAATTATGTCCTCTTAAAGAATGTATTAAATAACTTCAAAAACCAGATTAGGCTGTTTTTCATCTCAAATCTACTATCTTTAGAAGTGATTTAAATTTAAAAATAATGTTATATTCTCTATCTTTGGATGTATCCAAAAAAACTAATATTAAGTCAGGTTAAATACTGATAATTTACATTAATTGCGTAGAACAAGGGTTTTGGCTGAAGTTGACACTGACACCAATGAACATTATTTTGCCCCTACTGCCTTTTGCATGTAAATAGGATATGTTACAAAATTCTCTACTTTTTAGACAAGTCGGGAATGTGAACCTTTGGATTGGATATATTTAATTAGCGAACCATACCCACTACTGCGCTGAGGCTAGTACAGCTTCGTGTAAATCCTAGTTACCATCTCAATTAACAAGACAAGGGGCTTAAGCCCCTTGTTAAATATAGATCAACTTGCGCCATAGTGTACTACTTTAATGGTTTGGAAATTTATCCGCCTAAAAACTGGCTTTTCAATGATTGAATTTCATCCCCTAATTCTTGCCGAGTTGAAGCCTTGAGGAAATAACGAAAAATGAACCATGTGGCGTAACTAATTCCAACTAACTCAAAGAGTGGTGATAGTAGTGGAGTTCCATTGATTGCATTCAGGACTGCTAGTACTATCTTGACTGTAACAATCGCCGCCACAATTAAAGCCACAGTTATTAGAGGCTGCTTGTAGTCCTTAAAAAAGCTACTTAAGTATTCGGGTAATTGCTCCAAAAATTCAGAAACTTGTCTGCTAATTTGCTGCAATTGAGATTCCGGTTCAGCTGCTGGTGGTAACTTTGGCAAGTTTGCTGTATCTACACCTTCAAGTGCTAGCGTACCTTGTGATAAGGAGGCATTGATGGATTCACGTTGTTGTTCAGTTTCCATAGTTTTTATTTTTGGGAAGTACAAGAGTTTCTATAACTGACTGAGCGTCAATAAATATAATTATTAAGGTCGTCAGTTGTCAATTATTAATGGTCAGTATTGAGTATAACTGACCACCAATAATGAGTAGGAGCATTTAAATTTATTTATGCCTACCTACTCACACAGATTTGTTGTTATCTACCTTATTTTTTCGGTGCGAGAACAGTTGCTTTAACAACTACACTTTTGACACCTTTAATTTGTTTAGCTAAAGGTTCAATTTTACCTAACTCCTGCTGATTGCTCACAGTTCCGGCGACAGTGACAGTTCCATTCTCTGCGGCATCAACTGTTAGTTGACTCTTAGGTATATTAGCCTCTAACTTAGAGCGAACTTCACTTTTTAGGTCACCTTTGGCTCGTTGTGTATCACCACCAGTGATATTACTGCGCTGTTCGCGGGCGCGAATATCCTCATTTAGCTGTCTTCTGCGGACATCACTTTGTGCGTCTTGTTGAGAAGCTTGTGTTGTTTGTGCAGTCGGCGTTTGGGGAGCTTCGTTAGGATTATTGGGTGCAGATTCACTTGTTTTAGAAGCGTTATCACAAGCAGCAACACCAAAAACTAAAAGGCCACTAATTAAAAAAGGAGTTAGCTTTTGCATATGTTGAATTCGGAATCGCAAAATGAAAGTTGTTGAGTTTATTGATTTTCACGGCAGAAGTGAGGAGCAAGTTTACTTAAATCCGGAGCAAAGTTTTCAACTTCTTACTCCGGCAATTTTGGGGAACTAGTGTGAGTGACAACTACTTTAGCTTAGAGTGTTTCATCACGGCGGTCAACAATGACTACGGCAGGATCATCTGTATAAGACCCTGTTGAGTAATTGGTGCGATCGCTATTAACAACTGGTGTGCCGTAATCGGTTGCTCGATCTAAACTTGGGCGATGTTCACCGGGATCAGTGCCATCATAAATCGCAAATTCTTCAATCCCTCGACGTTTAAGAATAACTTCAGCTTGGTGGATTTCAGCTTCATTAGCATCGATAATTATTAAGTAGTCGCCTCTTTGGAAGCGATCGCCATAAACTCGCGCCTTATCTTCAGGAATTCCCAAGCCAACCAGTGCCCCAACAATACCCCCAGCTGCTGCACCTATAGCACCGCCTGCTACTGTTGTCGCCAAAGCTGTCGCTGCTGCCCCACCCAAAATTACAGGTCCAATTCCAGGAATTGCTAAAGTCCCAAGACCTACTAATAAACCAGTCAAACCGCCTAGTACTCCGCCTGTAGCTGCTCCAGTTTTTGCGCCGTCGTCTGCTTTATTACCTGCACCTGCGGTTCTATCTACATCTACACCTGCGATCCCCTGACCGTTTGCATCCTTAGCAATGATCGAGACTCTACTCATGGGGAAACCAGCATCTCGCAAATCTGTAAGTGCTGCTTCTGCATCTCGACGATGAGAAAATACTCCAATTGCGCGTCTCTCTACACCACTACGAGCCGCAGTCGGAGTTGGAGTTACATAATCAGTGGAAGTGGAAGTTGGAGCTACATAACCAGTGCTTGCATTTTTTGTAGCATCTGGGTTGTCATAAATGCCAAACTCTTCCACACCCTGCTGACGTAAAATTGCTTCTGCTCTAAGAATTTCTGTATCTGTGCCATCTATGATGACTAAATAGTGTCCTCGTCTAACGCGTTCGTCGTAAACTTTAGCTCGTTCTTCGGGAATTCCTAAACCAACCAATGCACCAAGCAAACTGCCAGCTATTGCACCAATACCAGCTCCAGTCAGCGTAGTAGCTAGGGTGGTTGCAGCAGCTCCAGCTAGCATAATTGGCCCGACTCCAGGAATTGCCAAAGTACCAAGACCAACTAATAAGCCAGTCAATCCGCCTAAAGCAGTGCCTGTAACTGCTCCGACTTTAGCACCTTCGTCAGATTTGTCACCGACGCGATCGCTCACTTCAGCGCCAGCAATATCATCTTTGTCTCCATCTTGCGTAATAACAGAGACTCTATCCATGTCAAAGCCAGTGTTTTTCAATTCATGTAGGGCATGTTCAACATCTCGACGATTAGAAAATACACCTACACCACGTTTATGTACACCTACAACCATTATTTTTTCTCCTCAGCAAAAATCAATTATTTACTTACAAACAAATTTATAGCTGGTAATAACCCGAATGTCACTAAGAAAAGATCAAACCCTTGTTAAGGCTGGGTGTAAGCGAGAGGCTACCACCCACTGACTCGCTCGGATCTTTGATTTCACGTACTAATTCTTGACCGTGCAACCCTTATTCTTTTACACCCTTACAGCCAAAACTCAACAATATTTAAGGATTTACGCTTTTTTTAGTACCATTGGACAATAACCCTTATTAATACATGTTTATGTTTCCTTTTCATCAATCGCTTGGAAGAATTTTTCTCTCTATCATCAGACATAGGTGATTTTATCTAAAGACTAAAGATAAGTAAAAATTTCTTGGATAAAATATATTTTTTTTATAAAAAATATTAAAAGATTTTATTTATCAAAAACTTTTTATTTTTTAGATAACAACTTTATTTGTAAAATTAACTACATTTACGTTACAAAACTATTGATTAGATGAAATACGCGGTAAGAAAACACAGCTATGCATCGGTGACAGCTTAAGGAAAAATCTGCTTTGTTTTAAGGTTTTGCCCTTACACCTCCCCAATATTTTCAATGGGTGAGGGTTTGCTACAAGAAAAGCTTACCCGATAAGTTCCCCGAATTCTAACTAAGGATTCGGGGTTAGGGGATGAAAGCAACTGAACAACGCTTGTTAGCATTAACTTTTACATTAAGTTGACACCAATAACATTGTTGTGCTTTTATCATCTGGTACTGTAACAGACCCATTTCAAACCTGCTATATTTGTAGATGCATTTTTATAAAATTTACTTTTGTTAAGAATATTTTATTTTCTTAAATATTGAATATATACGACTCATATTTGATTTTTGAAATACATGTAGGGAAGCCAGTGCATTGTGAACTTTTCCAAAGTTGTAGCAACTGGTGAACCAGCGCACCCAAGTTGGTTTTCAACAACGTACCTTACATATACTTAGATTTTTTAACACAATCAAATTGGATTCCTGTATGTGAAAAAATCACCAAATATCACATTATTTTTTTACCAAAAGAGTAATAAAAATATTTATTTTGATTAAAATACGACTTTTGGTAAAAGAATTTATTACTTAAGAAAGTGTCAAGTTATCTAATTGATAATTAAACTAATGAGTAAGCCATTTTCTAAATGGGTATTTAATTGAGTGCAAGTGAGAAAAAACTATGTTTCAAGATGTTTTAACTATTTGGGGATGGAACTCGCTGCCTTTTGGATTAGCGCCGATAACTTTAGCTCAGGAAGTACTAACTCCAGAAGAAGCATCAGTTCTTTTTTCTGGTCCTAAAATCTTGGTAGCATTGCTGGCTGGCGTTTTAATGACATTTGCCTTTCAATTGTTATTCACAAACTTTTCAGTCGCTGTCGGAATTTCATCTTGGGGAATTGACTCAGATTCTGACGATGATTCTGAAAGTTTGGGTAAAACAATTCGTAAAGTTCAGGCTAAAGTTGGTGCTTGGGCGTTGATAACCGTTAGCATTGCATTATTTATTGCTTGTTTTCTAGCGGTAAAACTTAGCTTAATCGAAAGTGCATTTCTAGGAGCAATTATTGGTGTAGTTATCTGGTCTACCTATTTCGCACTAGTAATTTGGTTAGGTTCATCCGCCGTAGGTTCTTTAATTGGTTCTTTCGCTAGTACTGTCACCTCTGGTTTTCAAGGTTTGATAGGTACAGCAACTGCTGGTATCGGTGCTAATACTGCAAAAAAACAGTTAGTTTCTACTGTTGAAGATATTACAGCCGCAGTCCGGCAGGAATTAACTTCAGGTTTTGACGCTGAAGGTATTAAAAATACGCTCCAAAGTTCTTTAGGTTCTCTAGAAATACCAAAGCTAGATATTAAAGAAATTCGGACTCAATTTGAGCAGCTTCTTAAAGATACAGATTTGCAATCTGTCGGTAATAGTGACCTATTGCAAAATATTAACCGCCAAACCTTTGTAGATTTAATCAGCAGTCGTGCTGATTTATCTAAAGAAGATATCAATCGAATTACTGACCAATTTGAAGGTGCTTGGCAACAAGCTTTGAATCGCAAAAATCCAACGGAAGAAGTAATTAACTTTCTCAAATCTGCCACTCCCGAAGAACTGAATTCTGAACAATTAGGTGAACAGCTTCAGCAACTGGTTACAATTGGAGGTGGTAATGGCAAGCTAAGTAAGGGTGTGATCAAACAAGCGGTTCGATATGGCTTGAGCGCTGCTGTACCAGCAGTACTGGATGGCACGAACCTTCCCAATATAGATGTCAACAAAATTACAACTCAGCTGCAAAAATTGAAAGAGAAAGTTCAAGATGTAGATGTTGCTCAAATTATAGAACAACTACAAAAGTTTAGAGAGCAAGCAACTGAGCAAGTAACTGCGAAATTGCCATCACCGGAAAACACAATTAAGGCAGATATAGAAGAGTACATATTGAATTCATTTCCTTGGCACTTTAACCGAATTACGCTAGTAGATGAATTTAAAGAAGTCATCTATGACGCAAATGCAGATCCGACAACTGTGAGACGGGAGTTAGAAGAACTCAATCAAGAATATTTCACCAACTTGTTGAAGCAGCGGGATGATATTAATGAAGCCAGGGTGAAAGAAATTGCCGAACAAATGGAAAGCGATCGCCTGGAAGTTTTAGAAACTGTAAAACAGGCTCAAGGGCTAGAAAAAGGGCAAGATTTCCGCAGCCGCATCGAAGATTATTTGCGTTCCACGGGGAAAGAAGAACTCAACCCTGAAGGTATTAAACGAGACTTTACAAAGTTGATAGAAGATCCCAAAGCTGGGTTTGAAGATTTAAGCGAACGCTTCGGGGAATTCGACCGCGACACTTTTGTACAATTGCTCCAGCAGCGTCAAGATATCAGCGAAGAGGAAGCTAATAATATTGTTAGTCAACTTGAAAGCAGTCGCGATAATATCTTGAATAGTGCCAGAGAAGTACAAGAACAAGCAAAAGCGAAAGCTGATGAACTACGCCAAAGAGTTGAAGACTATCTGCAAAATACTAACAAAGATGAACTCAATCCCGAAGCTATTAAACGTGAGTTTAAAGTTTTACTAGACGATCCGCAAGCCGGAATTAGCCTTTTGCAGTCACGCTTATCGCAATTTGACCGCGATACACTGGTACAATTGCTCAGTCAGCGTCAAGATTTGAGCGAAGAACAGGTAAACCAAACTCTCGATCAGCTAGAAGCAGTCCGAGATAGTATTTTGCAAGTACCGCAGCAGGCGAAAGAACAGTACGAAAAAACTACAAAAGCGATCGCAGAATATCTCCGCAATACCAACTTGGAAGAACTTGATCCAGAAGGTATCAGGAGCGATTTGGAAAAATTACTCAATGATCCCAAAGCCGGTGCATTAGCATTGCGCGATCGCTTGTCTCAAGTTGATCGAGAAACCTTGGTTAAACTTGTGAGTCAGCGAGGAGACTTGAGCCAAGAGCAAGTTAATCAGATCATTGATCGCGCCCAAGATGCAATTGGTGACATAGTTAGAGCGCCACGACGTTTAGCAAAACGTACTACTCAAGTAGCTCTAGATTTTGAAGCCAATCTCGAAGAATACCTGCGTAATACCAACAAAGAAGAACTTAACCCAGAAGCAATTAAACGCGATTTGCAATTGCTACTGTCTTCTCCCCGCGCTGGAATTGGGAATTTAAGCGATCGCGCCTCCAAATTTGACCGTTCGACAATTGTGGCGCTGCTATCTGGGCGAGAAGATATCTCAGAAGAGGAAGCTAACCGAATTGTGGATCAAATTGAGTCTGTTCGCAGTTCGATTGTTGAACAATTCCAGCAGATTCAAGAAAAAGTGCAATCAGTGCTGGATGGGATTTTTGCCAAAGTTCGCAACTATCTCAACTCCCTGGATCGTTCGGAACTCAACTATGAAGGGATTAAGCAAGACTTTGCTAAAGTGTTCGACGATCCACAAGCTGGATTTGAAGCGTTGCGCGATCGCCTCAGTGAATTTGATCGTGACACCTTAGTTGCTGTCATCAGTTCTCGTGAGGATATTTCTGAGGCGGATGCTAATCGCATTATCGACCAAATAGAAACGGCACGCGATGGCGTATTGCAACGAGCCGAACGTATCCAGCAAGAAACACAAAAACGCCTGAAAGCGATCCAAAAGCAAGCTAAAAAGCAAGCTGAAGAAACCAAAAAAACCGTTGCAAATGCTGCTTGGTGGTTATTTGGGACAGCATTGACTTCCCTTGCAGCCAGTGCGATCGCTGGTGCGATCGCAGTCACTGGCATAACTCTACCTGGGTAAAATATCTCTATCATCAGGAATTTTGATCAAATACAAAGTGGCATTCAGTCTTTACAAATGAATGCCACTTTTTTTTATAAATAAAACAAACTACCCCCTAGAGTAAGTAGGTTGGTGCTATTAAAAGTGACTATGTAAAGTTTTGTAAATATTCTAAAATATGCTTAAACTAAGCTTAGTTGCTCGTTTACATACCTTTAGATGGTTTAGTTTTTTCCACCAACCTACTTACTATCACGACCTTGTTATTCAGATATAGATTAAAAAACCCGATCTAAATCTAAGGATTTAATATTTTACTCTCATCAGAGTAAAATATTAAAGTTAATTATTCTTTCTTATAGATAGAAAAAAGTACGCTTGAGGGTTATATCATAGTCTTGTGACTCATGATTTACAGTAAAAACGTCCGAAAACACATGTAATTCCGTAGCAGAAAATCTGCTTGTTCCCTAGCAGCCTACTACTGAAACCATTGAATACATAAGGCACAAGGATATAACATGACTCTTGGCACAATTTTGATGCCAACATCGTCAATACCATCCAGTCCTTCTGAAATCTTCTCAAGTCTTCAGACTTAACAGCAAAGACCTGTTCCAATCAGGTGTAGTTCAGTTATATCTTCCCACTCGTTATTTGTCCACCTTGTTTTATCGGCGTTGCTGAATAGAAGTGTGAAATTCAAAAATTTAATGTTTGAAACTGTTTCCTTTGCGCCTTTGGGGGAAAGGAAATTCATACTCTTAATCAGCAATGCCGTTTTCTCATGGGGAAGTGACGAGGTAATTTCTTTACCCTCTAAGCTTAGGAGAAGCTCATTATGGCATCTATCGACATCAGCAGTTTAGATTTAAATGATTTAATCAAGATAACCCCTGTTGACTTGAACAAGATATTGACCACCAGTGGCGGCAACATCCAGGTCACCACTAATGGTAGCAAAATCATTAACGCTACTAGTGGTAACCAAAACATTAACGGCACTAATGGCAACGATGT
The DNA here is from genome assembly GCF_036917395.1 of Nostoc sp. Classification (GTDB taxonomy): domain Bacteria; phylum Cyanobacteriota; class Cyanobacteriia; order Cyanobacteriales; family Nostocaceae; genus Nostoc. The sequence goes on along the minus strand of NZ_JBALDI010000005.1, from coordinate 79,570 downwards.
CATTAACGCCGGCAATGGCAACGATATCCTCACTGGCGGTAATGGCAACGATATCATTAACGCCGGCAATGGCAACAATACCATTAAAGGTGGTAATGGCAACGATATCCTTAACGCTGGTAGTGGCAAAGATACCCTCTTTGGCGAAAATGACAACGATATCCTTAGTGGTGGTGCTGGCAACGATATCCTTAGTGGTGGTGCTGGCAACGACACACTCGCTGGCGGTACTGGGACTGATATTCTCACTGGAGGAGCAGGTAACGATGTTTTCAAGTTCAGCTCAGTTTCAGATAGTGGTGTTGTTGGACGGGATCTGATCGCTGACTTTGTAGGAAACGGTAAGTTGCCAGGTGACCAAATCGATCTATCTGCCATCGACGCCGACTCCACTAAACTGGGCAATCAAGCTTTCACTTTCATTGGGGCTGCCGCATTCTCCGCACCTGGTCAGCTCCGTTATTCAGGAGGTACTCTCCAAGGTAGCACTGATGCGGATCGGTCGCCTGAGTTTGAGGTTCGGCTTATAAATGCACCACTAATAGTGCCACAGGACTTTATCCTTTAATTTAATAGACTTTTACAAAAGTCTTTTACACCCCAATCCTAAAAGCAAGCTCTTAGGAGTGGGGTTCTTGTTTTTGATTTATGCAAAAGGTCTAATGTTTTGATTTAAAAAGAGTTTGCTTTCTTTAAACAATCAGAAATAGTGTGCTGTACAAATTATTTCTCCATTCTTTTGATAGTCATCAATACTTGATCTGACAAACTGATTTTTCCTGGTCGCCCTGGTTTGTGTTTTTGTTGGCTGTGGTGGCGGACTACTTCAACCATGTACTCAAATGTTTCAGGTTTTACACCCCAGAAGCGTTGAAATTTTGCTGGTTTGAGATGTTTCACTTTTGAGTGCATTATAAGCTTACCTTATAAGTATCCGGTAGCGATCGCCTGTATCTAAGTGTGCGATCACTTTTTACCAGTTCTCATCGGATCCCGAAAGGAATTTTTGCAAGAGGTCTAATGAACGCTGTGCCTGCCGAGGATGTTCAATTGGAATTTCTGTTACATCAATAGCAATGGACTCAGGAGGTTGTCCCCGCAATAATTGCTTTTTTCTGGTAAGTATCTCAGTTTAGCTATTGGACATTTTACACACCAGGTGGTAACGACCACTGTGAAACACCATGTATATGCAATCATCAATCATAGAGTATATTAATATACTTAGTGAACAAAAATATTGAGGTTATGGCGATCGCAAAAGTTTTTGGTATAGTAACTTTTTCTGATAAATAAAAAAGTACCCTGGGGGTACTATCACGACTTTGTGATTTCGATATAGATTAAAAACGTCTCAAGACACCTACAGTTACATCTGCATCTGATAAAATCTGCTTCTTGGCAGCAGCCTGGTCTTTGAATCAGCGAAGACATCAGGCGCAAGGATAAAACATGATTGCTTGCACAATTTTTGATGCCAACATCATTGATATATGCAGTGCTTCTCAAATCTTCAAACTTGAGGATAATAACATGTTAAAATCAGGTCAATACAGTGCTGGAAAAATTGACGAAAAGGAGTTATTAGAAGTTGAAAGTCGGGCTTGTCCTGGCGCTGGTTCCTGTGGAGCAATGTTCACAGCTAACACCATGTCTTCAGCATTTGAAGCGCTGGGGATGAGTTTGCCCTATTCCTCGACTATGGCGGCGGAAGATACTGAAAAAGCTGATAGTACGGAAAAATGTGTTGCATTTATTAGCGATCGCCCGCGCCGCTGATGTAGAGTTAACCCTAGATGACTTTGAAACTATCCGCGCCCGTGTTCCCGTTTTATGTGATTTGAAACCAAGTGGTAAATATGTAGCTACAGATTTGCACAAAGCTGGTGGCATTCCGCAAGTAATGAAGATGCTACTTGTGCATGACTTGTTACATAGTGATAGCCTGACCATCAGTGGTCAAACAATTGCAGAGATATTAGCAGATATACCAGAAGAACCATCCACCCACCAAGATGTTATTCGTCCTTGGAATAACCTAATGTATTCCCAAGGACATTTAGCTATTCTTAGAGGTAATCTAGCAATATAAGGGACTGTTGCTAAAATTACCGGAGTGAAAAAGCCAGTAATTACCGGTCTGGCAAGGGTGTTTGAATCGGAAGAAGCCTCTTTAAATGCAATTTTGGCGGGTAAAATTCAACCTGGTGATATTCTCGTCATCCGCTACGAAGGGCCTAAAGGCGGTCCTGGGATGCCTACGTGAACGAGGTTTCAGGTTTTCACTGCGTAAGTCCTGCTAAATTTTATGAATTTTTGTAAAAATATTGAGAAGTTTCAGGAAATTTACATAGCAGTTATGATGTCAATAGAGAAATCACGCAAATATAGTTGACACTCAACTGCTAAAAAATCGAAAAGGATATAAAATGAGTTCTCAATCTAACGTCAAACTGACGATCGCTCTTGATAATCCAGATTTAGATACAGAGGAGCAAGAGCGGGAAACGCGAAATCTTTTGCGAGAAATTAAAGACTTAGATGTAGAAAGAGCTGAACTTGTAGCAGTTACAGAAACTCCTCTAGGATCAAAGGCGTTTGGAGGTTTTCTGCTGGGAGTGTTGCAAACAGAGGTGAGTGTTGCCAATTTTAAGAAAGTATTGGGATTTGTGGGCGATCGCTTGGGTAACAAAACTATTGAGTTGGAAGTTGAGGCTAACGGTAAAAAGCTGAAGGTGAAAGCTAGTAGTCGGGAAGAGTTAAATGCCGCCATTGAACAAGCTCAAAACTTTATCGCTGGTAGTTAGCCGATAAATTCCATAAATAAAGGAGAATAGCGATATGACGAAGATAGCGCTGCTAATTGGTGTAAGCGAATATGGAGCAGACATCACCTCATTGCTTGCGGCTACAAAAGATGTGGAGGCAATGCAGCGAGTTTTACTAAACCCAGAAATGGGAGGATTTGCCGAGATCGATATTATAACACTAAAAAATCCCGATCGGCAGGAAGTAGAAGATGCCATATACAGACTTTTTGCCAATCGCCAAAGAGAAGACCTGTTGCTATTTTACTTCTCTGGTCATGGAATAAAAGATGAAAACGGCAAACTTTATTTATCAAACTGTAATACTCGCAAAGAGAATGGGAGGCTAGTTAAGCCCTCAGCGCTAGCAGCTAGTGTTCTGAACGAAAATATGAATGAAAGCAAATCTGAAAGACAAGTGGTGATTTTGGATTGCTGCTTTAGCGGGGCAATTGCTCGGGATATGATTCCAAGAGATGCCCAAAATCTTACCAGTATTGGTAATTATATCTTCCGCACTGCTCCTAATGTTAAATCCATAGCAGATAGCGTCTCTAATTACGCTATTACAAGAGCGGGCAAAACCAATTTTCTTATCTGTGTTGATTACCAAGGGATGGATAATAAATCGTTTAACAATGAGTTTGTTAAAGCGATAAAGGCTGCTGGTGGTGAGATTAATTCTACAGAGTGCGATATTTCTGCCCGTGACTTTAACCCTAGTGCTGTCATTTCTCAAGCTGTACGTAGCGGTGCTAATGCCTTGGTGTTAGGTCTTTATGTAGACAAAATAAAGCAAGGTCTAGCGGTGGTACAATCTAATCAAGGGCAGTTGACTGTATTTGGTAGTCCTACACTTTTCACTGACGAAACCTTAAAACAGGGCAGAGGTATCAACGGACTGATAATTTCTGCACCTTGGTATCCCGCAGCATTTCCTAATAGCATCTTTCCCGAAAAAGCCCAAAAACTTTGGGGTGCAACTGTCAATTGGCGAACAGCTACGGCTTATGATGCAACTTTGGCGCTCATCGCAGGTTTACAACGAACCAACAAACGCGATCAATTGCAAAAAGTGCTGCACAGTCCAGATTTTTCAGTCGATGGTGCAACAGGAAAGATTCAGTTTTTAGCATCAGGCGATCGCAAAGACAATCCCATCTTCTTAGTCAAACTTCAACAAAAGCCTGGTACTAATGAATATGTATTTGTGCCGATTAAATCTTAGTTTTGAAGCTTTACTTAATAGTGATCGCACTTACTCATTCTGACATTTCAAAATAGCGATCGCACTTGCTCATTCTGATATTTCAAAATAGCGATCGCATCCAGTCTTTTACTTACAGCAACTCGATAAACCCATCAACACTCAGCCCAACCTGTCTAATAATTGCTCGTAAAGTTCCTTTGTCTAATTCTTGATGATTCGGGACAACCACTTCAGCAAATTGCTCATCCCGACGTAAAATAATGTGGCTTCCCCGTTGTCGCAAAACATAAAAACCAGCCTTCCCCAAAGCTTTGATGCACTGTTGACCAGAAAGGATAGGTAACTTGCTCATACATCAACTAAAACAGTTTCCAGATGATCTTCTGGAATAGGACGACCTTCTTCTTGTAAAACTTCAATATATAATTCAATAGCTTCCTTGATATTGGCAATAGCTTCTGTTTTCGTCTTTCCTTGGCTGATACAAGCAGGTAAGCTAGGACATTCAGCCACCCAATAACCATCTTCTCCTGGATAGATAATAACTTGTCTCTTCATCTATTACTCCTACAAATCAAAACTATAGTCCAAACAAATCAAAAAAGCCAAAATTCACAACATATCTGTATTTTCCCCTAGTTCTCTTAATCTAGCCGCTAAACGAGTCACCTGTGCAGCAGCCCCTTCTTCTCGTACAGCAGCAGCTTCTGCTTCTGCAACTGCGGCTTGTGCTTGTGCAACAGCAATTGCCGCCTGCGTGACTGCGGCTTGTGCTTGTGCAACTGCTGCCTCTTCTGGTAACAAAACCAAATTGCCAGCCACATCGTAAAACCGCAACCATATCGCCGTTTCTCTATCTACTGTTCCCTCATTCGTCCCCAACCAAAAACCTAAACGCTTACACCATAGCCATCCACGCTCATTTGGTGTCAAAGGCTGATACTGCTGATTATCATCTAAATGCCACCCCTGCAAAGAATTAGGGTCAAAGGGGTCATAGACAAAATAATCTGAGGTACGAAAAGTTTGTTCATAAAGGTTTTTCTTAATACCTTTGTCTATTGCTGCCGTAGACGGTGACATTAATTCTACAATTACATCAGGATAACGACCATTTTCTTCCCAGGCTACCCAACCTTGTCTTGAGTTATTGCCGTCAACATTCAGCACCGCAAAGAAATCGGGGCCTCGGAAATCACGGTTACGCACCTGGGTGCTACTGTAGTAAATAAACATATTGCCCTCAGCGAAGAAATCATTACGGTCAGCCCAAGCTTGTTGCAATGACCGAATCAAGACATTCATCGCAATCCGGTGGCGATTTGATTCCAAGGGTTCACCATCATCAAAAATTAAATCTGTAGGTGGCATGAGGGGTTCCCAGTCCACAACGGCTGCTGGATTGTTCTCAGTAGTCATGAGCGATCGCCTTTCTCAGAAAGCCTTAGATTTCTATCATAATCTGCCGAGAGCTTCCTAAATTAAGACGTACAGATTACAAATGGTTATAAATTATTCTTGACCCAATTTCTAAAATTACGCATAGCTTGACTTCTACCAATAGTTAAACACTGCTGAACATATTCATTAACTAATTCAATAATTGGGATATCAGGAAAATTAGGACTAGATTCGGATTTTATATATTTTCCTTCTTGTAGCAAGAAAATTTCTAAACCTTGTTGTGTATGTCGCCAAACTTCAGGAACTGCCAAAATTTCATAATTCTGAAATCGAGTCCGAGAAGTAATATCAATTTCGATTGCTAAATCTGGTGGTGGGTCTATATTTAAATCAATACGATTTTTGCCAATTATAGCAGCTTGATTTTGAATATAAAAACTGGTATCTGGTTCTACTGCTTGCCGCGATCGCTCATTTTTAAGTGTTGTGGAACCAAAAGGCTCAAAATCAATTTGGAGTATTTCTAACAAGACTTTGACTAAATCACCAATAAATTCTTTATCTTTTTCGTGTTCTGGTAGGGGAACCATAATTTCTAACCAACCATCACTATAAGAAATACGTACAGCACTCTTTTCTCCCATTTCTTCCAAAATATTTTCTAACTGCTGCCAACTAATATCTTGGAGCAACATTTGTTGACCAGGTTTTACAATAATTTGTTGCAATTTTAAAAGCATATCACCTCAGAGATTTGTAGTAGTGATTGGATGTAGCAGATGTAATTTATAAATAATCTTTCTTAAAGTATATCGCCTCTGAGCATGAGTGTAGAACTTAGCCAAAAAATCATTGGCATAATATTTAGCTTTTTCAATATTGTCATAAATTTTTTCTTTTTACTTGTTAAAGCAATCTAAATGATAAATTTAATTTCATCTTTAATTTATAAGCCGGGATTAGGAAAAATTTATTGATAAAGGTTAATTAGTCAATAAAAATCATTGACATAAACTCTTAGCTGGTTCAATGTTGTCGGCAACGAAGCCGATAGGATTGTTGATTTCATGGGCAACACCTGCTACTAAATTACCAAACGCCAATCTACCTTCTTTGAGCAGTAGTAAGGCACACTTATCTGCTCCAGCATTTTCAATCACCACTTGCAACAGCTTCGTGAGTAATTTATCCAGTTTGATTTCACTGGAAAGAGTCTGAGGCTTAAGCTTCAAGTTTCGCCAAGCTTGATTTTGTCCAGTTTCACAAAGAATTGGTATAAGATGTGTGATATGTCTCTAATTTTCAAGCGAAACTGCCGCTATTTCCGGTAAAATCAAGTTCTGAGGACTGTGGATTTGGGAGAAATTTGGGGTGGCTACACTTGGCGTTAACATTGACCACATCGCCACCATTCGGCAAGCACGGCGGACGGTGGAACCAGACCCCGTGGCGGCGGCGGTGCTGGCAGAATTAGCGGGTGCAGATGGAATTACGGTGCATCTGCGCGAAGATCGGCGGCATATCCAAGATCGAGATGTGCTACTGTTGCGGCAAACAGTGCGATCGCATCTTAATTTAGAAATGGCCGCTACATATGAAATGCTAGCGATCGCTCTCGATATCAAACCAGATTACGTGACTTTAGTCCCGGAAAAGCGAGAAGAAGTTACAACAGAAGGCGGACTAAATATCGGCGGGCAACTTGCTAGAATAGGTGAGATAGTTGATAAATTGCAAAGCGCTAACATTCCAGTTAGTTTATTTATCGATGCAGAATCTGCACAAATTGAAGCATCTGTCAAGCTACAGGCGCGGTTTATTGAATTGCACACTGGACAATATGCTGAGGCTAAGGATGAAACAAATCGCCAGCGAGAATTAGCCGTATTAGCTAAAGGATGTGAACAAGCGATTCAAGCTGGATTGCGAGTCAACGCTGGACATGGACTCACCTACTGGAACGTCTATCCGGTGGCTGCGCTTCCAGGTATGGAAGAACTGAACATTGGTCATACCATTATCAGTCGGGCAGCATTAGTAGGTATGGAAAGGGCAGTCCGCGAGATGAAACAAGCTATCCGAGGGGATGGGGCATAGGGCATAGGGCAGAGGGGAAACATTTACTACAATTTCCCCACTGCCTGCTCCCCTATAACCTGTCTTAAAAGAGGGGTTGTCACTGCGAAATCTAGAAATTGGGATCAAATCTTCAGCAAAAACTTCTATGAGCGCAACACAGTCTAACAACCTGCCGCTTTGGGTACAGGATAGAGATAAGGTAATAGCAGAAAGCACTGATGTCGAGTGGCGCAATCAGACACCGCCTGATTATTCTCGTTCAAACGAGAATCTCGCCCAAGAAAGTAACTACAATCACCTTGAAGGTACACTGGAAGCGATCGTGCAAAACTTAGTACGAACCTTCGAGATGGAGGTATCCTTCAAAGCTAACCCGCAACAATGGTTGTCTATTGTGAATGACAAGTTTCGTGTGAGTACCAATGGTGGAGTAGAGTACACAGCAGCAGATGTATCAGCCCAAGGTACTTACAATTTGTTTATGGCTGATTCAGAACATTACAAGGCTTCAGAAGAAACCTTTGAATCATCCGGAAAACTCTTCCACACAACATTTCCCCAAGGATTTCCTTGGGAAGTGGTGGAAGTGTTCTCAGGGCCACCAAATGTGACATTCAAGTGGCGGCATTGGGGACATTTTAACGGAGAATACAAAGACCATGCACCGACTGGAGAGACAATAGAAATTATCGGCATGAGCATTGCAAAAGTTAGCGATGACTTGAAGATTGTTTCCTTAGAACACTACTTTGACAATAGTCTGTTCTTGGAAAAACTAACATCTGGTAGCGAACAAACAAATGCTGAAAACCAGCGAAGTGCTTGTCCGTTCAGTTCTTGGTTCAAGAAATTCCAAAAAAGTTAGTTTGTAAGGGTACAGTGCTACACTCTGTACCCTTAAATTATTTACATAGTAACTAAAGGATGAAAATGCAAACATACTATTACGTTTTGGCCAGTCAACGCTTTCTTCTCCAAGAAGAACCGATACACGAAGTTATCAAAGAGCGCACCCGTCATTACCACGAACAAGAAAAACAAATAGATTTTTGGTTGGTTCAGCAACCAGCTTTCTTGGAAACACCGCAGTTTACAGAGCTAAAGGCGAAATGTCCCCAACCAGCAGTAGCAATTATTTCCACTAATCCCCAGTTTATTACTTGGTTAAAACTGCGTTTAGAGTACGTCATCACTGGAGAATTTCAGGCTCCTTCTGAAACAATAGCCGATGCCTTGGCATCGCTTGCTACTGTTTCCTAATCTGGGCATTGGGGAGCCAGTGCGTTGCGGTGAGTCCAGCGCTCTCTGGCGGGTTTGCCGCCGAAGGCGATTGGCTTTCTCTTTGGGAGGCATCGTCTGCTTTTGGGAGAGGACTCGCAACCGCAACTTTTAGAGACGCGCAAGGGAGCTATCCGTTGTTAGCGTTGGCAAAGCCTCTGGTAGAAAAGCGTCTTTGAACAAAAGAAGCAACTGGTGTCATTGAGCATCGGGTATTGAAAAGACACAAGAGAGAAGGGGGAGTAAATTCTCCTTTATCCCCCTCGTCCCCCTCATCTCCCACTCCCTATTTTATTTGCACATAACAAAATATATTTTTTTACACTACTTTCATCCCCATACTGAAGTAACTGGGTTTTCAGCTTTTTTCTTATAAAATCTTCTAGGACACCTTGATTTACATAATCTAACTTTTGTGCATAGATTTCAGACTTTACCAAGTGTTTTAAGATTAGCGATGTCTACGACGACCTTCGCTTACGCAGGTTTGATTGGTTGCATGAGTTCTGTCTTTGCCCAACAAGCCATTCCCCTTTGTCAACCACCAAATGCGGGTGAGTATCTTTTATTAGTAGTCAGTCCCACAGCAAATAATCAAAAGCAGTTACGTAGTGCCTTACCACCTCAACTGAAGACCATTACTTGTAAATATCTCAACGAAACTGTGACGCGAGTAGGGGGCTTTAACAAAATTGACGATGCCAATCGTTGGGCGAGATATGTCAGCAATATTGTTGGCTTGTCTGCCATAATTACCACTCGACCAACAACGCCAAATGTTCAGGCACAGCAACAGCCACCTCAGCAAACAGTTAACTATAATCCTCAAGCCTTAGGAGAGGGTTACGCAGTGCTGGTAGATTATTACAACCGTCCAGAATTAGTAAATAGTGTGCAGCAAGTAGTGAGAGGTAACGTAGGTTTTGTTTCTTATGGACAACGCCCTTACCTGTTAGCAGTTTATACCACTAACCAAACTGAAGCATACAACACACTGCAAAAGCTGAACAATGGCGGTTTTGTTGCAAGTATAGTAGATAGTCGTAAGGTGATTCTGCTGCGCTCAACTGTGCGGTTGTAGTGATATTAAGTTTGGGGTGCGACTCTTTTAAGAAGATGTAGTCAAGCAACCAACACTATTGGTAGTGGAGTAGAATAACGAGCTTGAATGACATCTTTGAGCAAAGGAATGCCACCTTGATGTAAAGCCAGATGATGACATTGACGTTCTTGCAGTAAATGAAAGCGCCAATATTCATTCCAATCACTACTAACATGGAGAGAACGAAGACGTAAAACAGCTTCAGCACCTTCAAGACTCCATCGAGCGCCAGCAATGTCCATTCTGTCTTTAATTAAGTAACGAATTGCATCCTCAATCACGCCAGTAGCGGGAACATCCCTATTTGGCAAAAATAAAAGAACCCATGTTATTCGCGAGTATTTATCGCGAATAATATAGGAATTCAATCTTTTGGTTCCTCTTCTTGCTCAGACCCAGAACTAATGTCTAACAGGCAATCATCAAGGGTATGAATTATTTTCTGTATCTGATTCCAAATAGAACGTCTGAAAATAGACATGACTACATTAATATGTTCTGCCGTCCCAGCTTTGCCTAAATGCTTGTATTTACTTAGTACAACATTTCATTAATTCGTAGCGAACTAAATTTGGCAATACCTTGCAATGCCAATGCATCCCGATACAATGTTAATGTGTCCCTCTGCAATGCCAATGCATCCCGATACAATGTTAATGTGTCCCTCTGCAATGCCAATGCATCCCCCTGCATTAAAAACGCTACGCTTTTATGCAAAACTGTACTTAGTTTTGATCATATCGCGCATTGAAAATACGGCTGATGTATTTATAAATTGTAGTACCAATATTTGTTTTAACCATTCTCTCTGACCGCCATTAACTTTCTCAGTTATCACCACCATCCGTATAGTCCGCTTAATTCGCAATGATAACTCGCAAATATTTTTTCCTTTGTTTCATTTTCTTGCCAAATAGCAATGGGCAGCCAAAGTGATACAATCAAGCCAACAACATCCTACGGAGTAAGATGGATGCCGATAAATACAGTTCTCCGCAACCACTATAAAATCGTAGGGCTTTTAGGAAGCGGTGGGTTCGGTGATACCTATTTAGCTGAAGATTTAGATTTGCCTAATAAGCCCAGGTGTGTTGTTAAACACTTAAAACCAAAAACCTCCGATACAGCAGTTTTACCAATCGCTAGACGATTATTTGAAAAAGAGGCAGAAGTATTATATCGCTTAGGTAACCTGAGCAAGCAAATACCCAAATTATTCGCTCATTTTGAAGAAAATGGGGAATTTTATTTAGTACAAGAATTTGTGGATGGACGTGACTTGTCTACAGAGATAATTCCTGACCAGCCGTGGGGTGAAGCTCAAGTAGTTCAACTGTTGCAGGAAATTCTTGAAGTTTTAGTAGTGGTACATCAGCAGAATATTATCCACCGAGATATCAAGCCGCAAAACTTGATGCGCCGGCGCAAGGATGGCAAGATTATGCTGATTGACTTTGGAGCAGTTAAAGAAATTGAAGGTTTGGCACAAAATACTCAAGGTCAAGTGACTTCGACTATAATCATCGGCTCCAATGGTTATATGCCTAATGAACAAGCTAGTTCTAAGCCAAGGTTGTCTAGCGATATCTTTGCAGTGGGGATTGTTGCTATTCAAGCTTTGACAGGTAGAATACCTCAAGAATTCTCAGAAGATGCAAATGGGGAAATTATCTGGCGTCATTGGACAAATGTCAGCGATCGCCTAGCTGATATCTTAACAAAAATGCTGTGTTACAACTTTAGCCAACGCTACCAGTCAGCAGCAGAGGCGTTAGAAGCACTGATGTCCTCAACATCTCCGACTCGCATCGTAGCTCCAACTTATTTAGTTTCTCCTGTAAAGCCAAAATCAACAAACAGGCGGATATTTGGATTTAATCGGACAGTTTTAGCTGGAACTATAATAGGAGCAGGAGTAGTGGCGATGCTTGCATTAGCTTATTTTCCCAAACAGCAATCTCCCAAAATAATAGAAAAAACTGATTTTCCCAAACAGCAATCTCCCAAAATAACAGAAAAAACTGAACAATTTACTTCACTACCTTGCAGTTCGGAACCAACTTCATCTCCCTCAACTACAAAACCTGATATAAAGTTTCCAGATGGTACTAAATATTATGGGGCTAAAGATAAAAATAGCAACCCATCTGGTAAAGGAGTAATGATATTTAAGAATGGTAGTCGATATGATGGAGAATTCAAAAATAATCAGCGCAATGGTTGTGGCATATTTTTATATCCCCCAAACAGCAGTTCTTATAAATATAATTATGTAGGTCAATTTGTCAACGATAAATTTGAGGGGCTAGGAAAAATTAGATGGAAAGATGGTAATGAGTATCGAGGCAATTTTAAAGCTGGAAACTGTGAAGGACAAGGAATATATCAATTTGCACATGGCTCTTTTAAGAGTGGAATTTGGCAGAATGGAAGATTGCCAGGAAGCAATTTGTCATGTAATAAATAAAAAAATTTATGTAGTATGTGTAATATGACTTAAGAATGATAAATATTAATATTGAATGTAAATCCGCTTTATTAACGAAAAATGAAACAAAAATCGAAATTCATTGTTTCTACTGCTTGGTTACTTTTATTCGCCAGCTTTGGTATAGTTATTCTGCCACAGGTAACTCTAGCACAGCAGGAACAACCAAGCCAAACTCCGGCAACTCCAGACCAACCTCCGGCAACTCCACAGCAATCTCCCGCCGCAACTCCAGACCAACCTCCGGCAACTCCACAGCCATCTCCGACAACTCCAGACCAACCTCCAGCAACTCCACAGCCAACTCCGGCAACTCCAGACCAACCTCCGGCAACTCCACAGCAACCTCCCGCCGCAAAACCGGACGAAATCCCCGTAACTCCAGACCAACCTCCGGCAACTCCACAGCAACCTCCTGCTGCCACTCCAGACCAACCTCCCGCTGCAACTCCAAACCAACCCCCTGCAAAACCAGACCAACCTTCAAATCCTAATTCAAATCCAGGTACAAGACCAAGACCAAGACAAGAAGCCCCAACTCCAACACAAGACTCAGGTGGAAGACGAAAACCAAGACAAAAAGCCCCAACTCCAACACAAGACCCAGGCTCAACTCCAAACTCCCAACCAGCACCTTCATCTCCTGTAAGAGCACGAGGATAGAACTTTTTTGATTTGCGATATTTAGTAATTTGGAAATTCAGAATTCAGAATTCAGAATTTAGACTTCAAGCTAGTTGATATCTGAATTCTGAATTCTTACTGGTGACTAAAAGTAATTATAATATTAATAATTAATCCAACAGAAAATGATTTGTAGTATGTATTTTTGTAGAACTTTCAAGTTTAGTTTGACAACAATAGCAGTACTGTTCTCGCTTCAATCATACGCCACTGCTCAGGTTACTAATAGTAATCAACCAAACTTTTATCAAGTTTCTCCTCTTAAATCAAACCCTCTACCATTACGGTCAAATATTTTTAACTACTCTGAGCGAAAGCGGCGATTATTACTCAAACTCCAGCATCCCATACAGCGAATAATTCCCAATACTTTTGAGCAAGAAATCCATTTGCTACTTAAACTTAATGAACGAAAACTTTACGTTTATCGGGGTGACAGTTTACAAGCCAGCTACCCCGTAGCTATTGGTAAACCTGGATGGGAAACACCTACAGGCAAATTTAAAATTATTCACATGGTGCAAAACCCAGCTTGGGAAAACCCTTTCGTTCCTAATAGAGAAATTATTCCTCCAAAAAGCTCAAATAATCCTCTAGGAGAACGTTGGATTGGATTTTGGACAGATGGAAAGGATGAAATTGGATTTCATGGTACTCCAAGTGTAAAATCTGTTGGGCAAGCAGTTTCTCATGGTTGCGTTCGGATGTATAATCATGATGTACGTAAACTCTATGAATTGGTGAAGATTGGAACACCTGTACTAGTAACCAAATAACGCAAAAGAAAGAGCTAATAAATCGATTTTCAAATTTTTAAACTTAATTTGGTTTATTATGGGAAACATTACAAAAATGATGGATTTTATTAGGGATCAGTTGACATGAAGTCTTAACTAAACCATATAGTTTAAAAACTTTGCATTTTGTGTCAGCTAAGTTAAATCTACCGCAATTAGATAGTCTGCGAGTACAACATCAGCGTTCGCGTTTGTAGGTCGTAATTTTTAAGCATTGCTCTGGCATTTAAATAAAATTAAGTTTTCTGGAATACTGATGTGTACTATCAGGGTGGTAATTTGTCAACTGACCGAATTTTGGATTTTAAATTCAAAATTTAAAAAGGTTTTAAGTAAACGTATTTATTTGTGGAACAAATTCAAAATCCTCAAGTTATTAAATTTATTCATCGCGTAAATCTAAAATCTAAAATTCAAACTCCAAAATCGGTTGACAAATTACCAGTTACCAATCACAAATAGCTGCTCAAGCAAAGATTCATTGACCGAGCTTAATAAGCAGACCTAGCTAACCAATAGATGGTTATACCCAAAGCCGACCCAGCTATTACCTGAACAGGTGTATGTCCGAGTAATTCCTTCAGACGGTCTTGGCTAAAGTCTGGTTTTTCATCAAATAGTTCATCAATCATTTGATTAAGGATGCGAGCTTGTTTACCAGCCGCTTGGCGAACTCCGGCTGCATCATACATGACGATGATGGCAAAAATCGTAGCAACGGCAAAATCAGGAGATGCCCAACCAAGTGTTTGCCCTACACCAGCAGCTAGAGCTGTAACTAAAGCTGAATGGGCACTAGGCATACCTCCGGTTGTCACCAAAACACGCACATTCAGTTTGCGATGTTTAATGATCTCGATTACGAGCTTTAGTGCTTGAGCAATTAAACAAGCTACCAGAGCAACCAGCAGCACCCGGTTGTCTAAAATGTTGCCTATGTCCTGCATGGTATTTTGGTTAGGTTAGTAAATATTAGCAGCAGTTGTTGGTTGAGGAAACATTTAGATTCAACCTAAAATCCAAAATTAACTTAGTACATCACGGCGGAAACAGACCAATTATTCAAAATAGTTTAAAAGCTTATTTGATAAGCTTTTTTAATTTTGAATTCCGCTGGACACTAGTAGTACACCATAGTGTAAATAAACCAGCCATTCCAAATCAATGAAACGCTTGCGGTAAAGGAATTCCGTTAGCGTAGTATTATCAAGTCTTGCCTACGGCACGCCAAGGGCAATAGCGCAGTGTAAAGCCTGCGGCATGGCAACTCTTAGAGACGCTCTTGCGTTCGCTTAGAGCGAGTCAGACATTATGCACAGTCGCTATCGAGCGTCATCAGCATCATTCCGAATTCCGCAAAGCGGTACTAGTTATTGCGGCTGGTAATAAAATGAGCGATCGCTTGGAGTGACTTAGCTCTCTCCCCAAATGGTTCTAATTCTGCACAAGCTGCTTTAACTAGCTCTTGGGCTTTTGAGCGCGATTCCTCAAGTCCCCAAATACTGGGATAGGTCACTTTCTTCGCTTTTTGGTCTTTACCAGCTGTTTTGCCTAATTGCTCTTGAGTAGCAGTGATATCCAGAATATCATCTATGATTTGGAATGCTAGCCCAATATTTTGAGCATAACGGGTCAATCGCTGCACATCTTCAGGTGACGGCTCAGTTATGATCCCGCCACAAACTACACAAGCTTCCAAAAGGGCAGCTGTTTTGTGTTTATGAATAAAATTTAGGGTTTCTAGGGAAATATCTGATTTACCTTCTGACTCTAAATCGACAACTTGACCGCCGACCAAACCACCTGCCCCCAGCGCCCGACCAAGACGGGCAATTACCTGCAAGACTAGCTCTCTCTTAACGCTTTGGGGGGTTTGCATGGCAACAAACTCAAAAGCCAGAGCCAACAAGCCATCCCCAGCCAAAATTGCCACATCTTCACCATAGACTTTATGATTCGTCAGCTTCCCGCGACGGTAATCGTCATTATCCATCGCCGGCAGGTCGTCATGAATCAACGACATTGTATGGATCATCTCCACAGCACAAGCCGTTGGCATGGCCATTTCAATGGTTCCACCCATCATTTCACAGGTAGCAAGGCAAAGAATGGGACGTACACGCTTGCCTCCAGCTAATAACGAGTAGCGCATCGCCTCATAAATCTTTTCTGGATAAATGATGGGGATAGCCTGATCCAAAGCAGTATCACAAAGCTTTTGTCGCTCTTTTAGATAAGCTGCTAAGTTAAACGTGGCTTCCTCTGGTGGTGTCTTTTGAACGTTATCAGTTGCTACCATTCTTAAATTCCTGACATTTTGGGATTTTTGTCTTATAAGTCACAATTTTAAGGTGCTGTGGCGCTGAAAAAATGAAGAATTAGGAATTAAGAGTTAGGAATTAGGAGTTAGGAGTTACCAATAAGAATTCTTAACTTTTAGCTCATCACTCATCACTCATCACTCCTCACTTTCTTCTTTTACCGCCCTAGAATAGCTGGCAAATGTATTTTGCAACAATATGGCTACAGTCATAGGGCCAACACCACCAGGAACAGGAGTAATAAATCCTGCTACAGCAGATGTTGATTCAAAGTGGACATCGCCAATTAAGCGACTGTTGCCACTAACATCGGTGACGCGATTCATCCCCACATCTACCACAACAGCGCCCGGTTTCACCATATCACCAGTGATCAGTCCGGGACGACCTACTGCTGCAATTAGAATATCAGCATTTTGGGTGATGGTTTTGAGGTCATGCGATCGCGAGTGAGCGATCGTGACTGTGGCATCAGCTTCTAGTAGCATCAGCGCCATCGGCTTACCCACCAAAATACTGCGTCCTACCACTACTGCCTGTTTTCCCTGCAAAGGGATCTCATATTCTTGTAATAGGCGCATAACACCTGCTGGAGTGCAGCTGCGTAAACCGCTTTCTCCCCGGACTAGTCGCCCCAAGTTAACTGGGTGTAGTCCATCAGCATCTTTATCGGGATCAATTTGATGTAGCAGAGTTACAGCATCCAAGTGGTTAGGTAAGGGCAGCTGCACAAGAATGCCATCCACCCGTTCATCGTGGTTTAGTGCAGCTATTACCTCTTCTAACTCCCCAAGGGTAGTTTGAGCGGGAAAATGCTTACCAAAAGAGGCCATACCAACTTTAGCGCAGGCTTTTTCTTTATTACGTACATAAGCTGCTGACGCTGGATTATCGCCAACCATTAGCACTGCTAAACCAGGCGGTCGGACAATTTTTGGTTGTAATTGTCTAATGCCAACAGAAAGTTCTTGCTGAATTTTTGCAGCTATTGCTTTACCATCAAGGAGTTTGGCCGTTTTTGTTTCCATGAGAATTCTCAGCTATATTGCCTTTTGGTCAAAACTCAGCCGCTTCTGGTCTAGGCGGAGTCAACAGTCCAAAATCCAGAGTGAAAATATTGATTTTTGACTCTTGACTTTTGACTATTATTATGTTCCTGTTTGATGTCGTAGCGTTTTTCTCACAGTAAATCCATAATGTTTATTTTCTCAGATCAACGACGTTATCTGAAGAATAAAGAATTAAGGATAAAATTCAGAACATTTTTTTGCTCAGTTGAGAAGATGTTTTTCAAACCGCAGAAAATAGTATAAATGGGAACTGACCTGATGAAACTGGCGACAAAGCAAGCAGTGAAGCAAAAATTTGCTCAATCGGTGGCTTTCATGCAACAAAGGAGAAATTTATCCCTTTCATTCTTGTATGGGCAGAGTATTGGTTCCTACCGCCTGGGGGTGATTTTTTTATTAGTGGTGGGACTTTGTAGTTGTGGTAGTTTAACCTCGTCTGGGTTGAATGGGACTAATTTTAAAATTGGTAGCAATGTCACCCCAATTCGAGAAATTAAACCAGAACAAGACAATCAGGCTACAGTTTACATTCAAGGTCAGGTGGAAAAGCAAGCTCCTCTGATCAAGCAGTGGGCTTATCAAATTAATGATTCGACTGGCAAAATTTGGGTTATTACCAATCAAAAGAATCTGGCCAAGGGAGCACAAGTGGTGATTAAGGGTAAAGTTCGCTACCGAAGTATCCCCTTAGCTAGTAAAGAATTGGGGGAAGTTTATCTAGAAGAAGAGTAATCAGCAATTAAAAATTAAAAATGAACATATGAATAATCAGCCGATACATGTGGCGATCGCAATTCTTTACCAAAAAAATAAATTCCTCATGCAACTGCGGGACAATATCCCCGGTATTCTCTACCCTGGTTACTGGGGACTCTTTGGCGGTCATATCGAACCTGATGAAACGCCGAATATAGCAGTGAAGCGAGAAATTTTAGAAGAAATCGGCTATAATTTACCATCCTTTGTTGAATTTGGCTGTTATTTTAACGAAAGAGTAGTCCGTCATGTCTTTCATGCACCACTTTTAGTGGAATTAAATCAACTGGTTCTGAATGAAGGTTGGGATATGGGGTTATTGACCCTAGAAGATATTAACCAAGGTAACTGTTATTCGCAAAACGCTGGCGAAGTGCGACCTTTGGGGAATGTGCATCAGCGAATTATATTGGATTTTATCGAGACAAATCAACAGACTTAATTGGGCATAGGGTATGGGTATATAAGAAAACTTTTTTCTAGTCCCCAGTCCGAATCCCCAAAAGCCAAAATAAAGTTATAACTCTTGTGGAGTCATCACTAATGCAATCAGTAAACAAACTACCGCGATGGTTAACTATAGGATTGGCATTTCCGATTATTATTCTCAACGGCTGGCTATTACTCCAGGTTGTACAGTATTTTCAACCCTTGATTAGTATTATTGCTGCCGCCATCCTACTGGCTTTTGTATTGAACTATCCAATCCAGTTTCTTCAGGAACAAGGGGTAAAACGCAACCTGGCGATCGCAGGAGTGTTGCTTTTGACTGTGGTGGTTTTAGTGGGTTTAGGCATCACTTTAGTTCCCCTGATTATCCAACAGCTCAACGAGCTAGCTAATATCTTGCCCAGTTGGATTGATTCTGGTACTGAACAACTGCAAGCTTTCCAGGATTGGGCGTTAAGTCAACAACAGCTTCCGATTAATTTAAGTGGTTTATTTACCCAAGTTCTCGACCGATTATCTAACCAACTTCAGTCCTTCACTGGGAGAATTCTT
This sequence comes from Nostoc sp., assembly GCF_036917395.1. Taxonomy (GTDB): domain Bacteria; phylum Cyanobacteriota; class Cyanobacteriia; order Cyanobacteriales; family Nostocaceae; genus Nostoc. The sequence goes on along the minus strand of NZ_JBALDI010000005.1, from coordinate 60,572 downwards.
GGTTTTGCCGTCGATACCATTGGTATTGTTCTCAACGTGTTGCTGGCAGTAGTGCTGACTATCTACTTAATATTGAATGGCGAACCCCTTTGGGACGGAGTTTTTCAGTGGTTTCCCCGTAGCATGGGGTTAAAAGTGCGGGAATTACTGCGAGAGGATTTCCACAATTACTTCATTGGTCAAGCAACATTGGGAGCTGTGTTAGGGGTGACAATTACACTGGTGTTTTTGGCGCTGCAAGTTCCCTTGGCTTTACTTTTTGGTATCGGTATTGGTTTGTTTTCTCTTTTCCCCTTTGGTACAGGAGTAGGTATCGCCATAGTAAGTTTGTTGGTGGCGTTGCAAAACTTTTGGCTAGGAGTTGAAGTCTTAGGTGTAGCTGTTGCAATCGACCAAGTTAATTCTAATTTTGTTGCACCTCGAATTCTTGGTAATTTGACTGGCTTAAATCCCGTCTGGGTGGTGATTTCTTTGTTGTTGGGGGCAAAGTTGGGAGGAGTGTTAGGTTTGTTAATTGCGATCCCGATTGCCAGTTTTATCAAGGATATAACAGACAGTTGGCGGGCTGGAGAGTTTAATAAGCTAAATGATATCGTGTCAGAACCTGTAAAAATCATTACTGAGAGAGCAGGAACTTATAGTTAAAATTCAATCTGTAAGTGAAGGAAAATTGACAATATTGACTATTTATAAAAATGCAGGAACCGCTGTATAGAGTACTTCAGCGAATTCAATACTTTTCTGACTGCGTAGACGTTTAGCGCGGAGCCAGAGACGCTCCGCCTCCGGCCTTGTCGCTAGACATCGTTTCTTCACAATCATGTTTCCAACATAAAATAAAAAAACTCTGAGCGAGCGGCAAAGCAAGAATGAAGTATGAATTGCCCATACTTCATTACTTGATTTTGAATCAATTATTTATTGTTTTTAATGGGTTGCTACAAACTATATTAGCTGTCCCCAAAACAAAAGTAAAACTTTAACCTTTTTCATTGATATTGCCTTTCTCTTCAATATCCAACCAAGACCACAAGCAAAGAGAGTACCGCCTAAAGTTGTAGGCTCAGGTACTTTTTTATAAGAAACTTTACCAGAGAATATTTCAGTATTTGGAGAAGTGCTGGAAAAAATTGTAAAATCCTCACCAACAATTTCGTAACTTCTAGAACTGGAAGGATTAGCTTTATGATCAAATGTATAATCTAATCCCACAGAAGATGTCTGTCCTGTTAAGTATGTCGTTGAAAATACTATGGGAAAGTCTGGGTAGTTTAAATCATCTTGTTCGGTATAAACGGTGGAATCTCCATCGAATTGGAAAGAAAGCGACTTAACTAGCGCTTCTGGAATGTAATCATTACTGAAAGTTGAGTCATCAAAGCTAAAAAAGCCTTTTCCTGTATTTATAGGACTATCAACAGTAAAAGCGTAGTTAATAAGTGCAGCAGATGTAGATTTGGCATCTATAGTAGTCAAACTCAGAGCAATACTAGCAGCAAACACTAATTGTGGAAGCAATTTCATCTCAGTTTTCCTCATGATAAATTTCTGCAAGTAATGCAGACTGCAAAGTGGAGAAATAAGCTGACTCTAACTTTCTAATCTCCTTGCTTATTTACAAAGGTTTCCTCACTGATGAAAACAGGAATTATTATTTATTAACCCTGTTCCCAGAAAGGAAATAAGTTACCAAATACTTGTAGCTAAATTATTTTTAGGTCATGAGTTTAAGCAGAGTTTAATCTGAGGTAAAGCTCAGATAAAAATTAATATTAAGTAATTTTACAAAATAATTTCAGAGATTTTATTAACCCTTAGATAACTCAATCTTTACTTGTTGCGATAACAGAATGTGCTAAATACATATCGTGTAATACTTCTTAAGCTTGCCATTATTTAGCATGGAATCTAATCACTCATTGAAGCTAAACCGCCGCCAGTTTTTGCTCCGTTCAACTATCACAGCAGGTGGAATTATTGCCACAAATTTTTTATCAAAATCTCAAGTTTTTGCCCAAGCACCTGCCATTATCACCTCAGATAAAATGCGTCCTGCTATACCTTATGGGATAGCTAGCGGAGATATATGCAACGATAGTATTGTTATTTGGAGTCGCAGCGATCGCCCCGCCAAAATGATCGTAGAATACTCTACCAGCGAATCTTTTCGTAATGTGCAGCGAGTTGTTGGACCCAATGCTTTAAAAAATAGCGACTTTACAGCACGACTTTATCTGAGGAACCTGCCACCAGACCAACAATTATTTTATCGGGTAATCTTCCAAGATTTAGATTATAAAGGCACCTACAGCGCTCCTGTCAAAGGCACTTTCCGAACTCCCCCCAAATCTGGGCGAGATATATTCTTTGTTTGGGGTGGCGACACTGCCGGTCAGGGATGGGGGATTAATCCTGATTTCGGTGGGATGAAAATTTATGAAGCTATGCGCCAACTTAATCCCGACTTTTTCATTCATTCTGGCGATAATATTTATGCTGATGGCCCGATTCAATCAGAAGTAACTTTAGACGACGGCACTATTTGGAAAAACATCACTACACCAGAAAAATCCAAAGTAGCAGAGACTCTCACAGAATATCGTGGCAACTATATTTACAATTTGCTGGATGAAAATATCAAGCGTTTCAACGCTGAAGTTCCGATATTGGCACAGTGGGACGACCACGAAACAAGGAACAATTGGTATCCTGAGCAAATTATCCTCAACGATGACCGTTATACAGTTAAGGATGTTAACTTGCTATCCCAAAGAGCAAGGCAAGCATTTTTGGAATATCTGCCTATTGGGTATACAACCAATGAGCCAGACAAAGCGAGAATTTATCGCTCCTTCAAGCATGGCCCATTATTAGACATTTTCATGCTGGATGAGCGCACCTATCGGGGCCCAAATAGCCCTAATAATCAGCCAGTAGCAGGTAAAGGCACAGCATTTGCGGGCAGAACACAAATACAATGGTTAAAAAGGCAATTGCTCTCATCAAAAGCAACATGGAAAGTGATTGCTAGTGATATGCCTTTGGGACTAATAGTTAGAGACGGTAGCACAGACTTTGAAGCTTGGGCTAACGGAGACGGTCCGGCTTTAGGAAGAGAACTAGAACTTGCCGATTTACTACGATTTATCAAAAACAAGAAAATCCAGAATATTGTTTGGTTAACTGCTGATGTACATTACGCAGCAGCCCATTATTACAACCCCGCTAAAGCGCAGTTTACCGACTTTAAGCCTTTTTGGGAGTTTGTCGCCGGGCCTTTGAACTCTGGTACATTTGGGCCTAACCAATTGGAAAATACCTTTGGCCCGCAATTGATATTTCAAAGCCTTCCTCCAGGGACGAAAGCAAATCGACCCCCAAGTGAAGGTTTCCAATTCTTTGGAGGAGTGAAAATTGATGCTTATACAAAGGTGATGACTGTAACATTGCGTAACTTAGTAGGTGAAACTCTTTACAGTGTAGATTTGCCACCAGAAAAATAAATCGTCAAAAACCTAGCGAAATATAGCCAGTTAGATAGAGTAATTATGCAATTTTTTACTGTATCTGCTGGCTTTGCTGTTTTTTGCTGAGATATTGAAGGATGAAAAACATAAAAAGTTACTTGAGAGGCATTTAGGGGAACTCTATAACTGTAGTTCCAAGATTGTGTCTTCAAAATTTATGACCAATGCACTTAACCACTCAATAGCTACACTTAATCTTTCTTTAGAACGCGATATATTTTTACGTACATTAATCAGAGAATTATCTGGCACATTGCAGGACGTAGTTGGCTTAGAAGAAGCCTCTGGATTTATTAGCGTAGTTGGTGAAAGGATGGGTAGGCAGATTAACCAAGATTACAAATCTGCCCTGGAAGTCTCCAACCTTTCTCGTAAGCAGGTAGCTGATGTCTTGATTGATTTAAAAAGACGAATCCAGGGCGATTTTTATGTAATTGAGCAGAATGATGAAAAAATTGTCTTTGGCAATCGCGTCTGCCCATTTGCCGAAAAAGTGCTGAATCGTCCTGCCATGTGCATGATGACTTCAAACGTCTTTGGGACGATCGCAGCTAATAATCTAGGATATGCGAAAGTAGAATTGCAAGAGACCATAGCACAGGGTGCTTCTGGATGTAGAGTTATTGTTTACTTAAAACTTACAGAGGAGGCAGAAGATGCAGAAGGTCGAGAATACTTTAGAGGATTAGAATCTGTGTAAAGCCTTCAGCACTAAACTAACCCCAGGATAAAAACTTAAGTGCAGATATGTAAAGTAAAGTTGAACCCCGAAAACCCCCATGACTCCTGAACAATTTCTTGAATTTGCCAGAGTTTTACCAGAGCCTTTACTTCTGGTGAGTGGAGAGGGTCTGCTGTTAGCTACCAATCAACCAGTAGCAGATATACTGGGGTTACGCCGTCAAGAAGTGCGGGGGAGAATGCTCTTTGAATTTGTAACTGAGTCTACTAACGATGTTGTAAAGTACCTGCAAGCCTGTTCAAGTAGCAGAGCAATGGTTATTGGCTCCTTGACTTTACGAAAGAATGATGGACAAACGTTAATATATCGTAGTCAAGGAGCCGTTATTCAACCTTGGTCTCCTGAATCTTCAGCTTTAATTCTTCTGCGTTTGGAAAAGAGAACTTTAGCCAGCAGTAATTTCGTTCTTCTGAATCAGAAAATCGATCAGTTAGCAAAAGAAGTTCACAGACGTAAAGAAGCAGAAGAAGCACTCAAAAAAGCAAATCAAGAGCTAGAAATTCGGGTTGAGGAACGTACAACTGCTTTACAAGAAACCCTAAACGAACTACAACTTACTCAAACTCAACTTGTTCAAGCTGAGAAAATGTCTAGTTTAGGACAGATGATCGCTGGTATTGCCCATGAAATTAATAACCCCGTGAGTTTTATTTATGGGAACCTTCACCACGCCTATGAATATACCCAGGATTTATTAAAATTGGTGCAAATTTATCAACAACTTTGTCCCATTACTCCCCCAGAAATCCAAGATGAAATAGAAGAAATAGATTTAGATTTTCTGATTCAAGATATAACTAAACTCTTCCAGTCAATGAAAGTAGGAACAGAACGAATTCAGGAAATTGTTAAATCTCTACGTAACTTTTCCAGACTTGACGAAGCAGAACTTAAGCAAGTTAATATTCATGAAGGAATCGATAATACTTTAATGATTTTAGAGCATCGCCTGCAAGCTAGGCATGATAAGTACCCAGAAATCAAAGTCATTAAAAAATATGGTCAACTGCCGAATGTAACTTGCTATGCTGGTCAACTCAACCAAGTATTTATGAATATTATTGTTAATGCAATCGATGCTCTGGAGGCATCAGCGAACAATAGTCAGTGGTCAGTAGTAAATCCCCAAACAACTGAAAATCAAAAACTGACAAAAAATAATCCCCAAATTCAAATTAAAACTGAGTTAATCGATGAAAAATGGATAGCAGTTAGTATTGCTGATAATGGTTTGGGGATAAATGAACAAGTTCGCTCAAAGCTATTTGATCCGTTTTTCACCACTAAAGCTGTGGGCAAAGGTACTGGACTAGGGCTATCTATAAGCTATCAGATTATAGTTGAAAAACATAAGGGAGAACTTAGGTGTTTTTCTACACCAGGAAAGGGTGCAGAATTTGTCATAAAGATACCAGTTAGCTTAGTCTAATAAAAAATTCCATGCATATGCCAATACGGTTCAGGTAAGGCTGAAAACTATGTAAATTAAGCATTGTTCACAAACCTTAAAATTGAGTGTGGTGCATCTCAAGGATTTATAATTGGTGTGTCCTGATATACGAAGTGCTGACCTACTTAAAGCAATTGAGAGCAAGCTAATATAACGAAGGGTAAATATCCTTTTTAGATTACCCTCAAAGATCCCAAAATTTACGTTATCAAGTTAGCTTGACAGCAATGGACTAAAGACTTTAATTTGGCACAGCGACAAATTAAAGTCACTCTACAGAATGCGATCGCACCATAAAGCAAAACTGAACCTGTTCTTCAATTGGTGCTGAACCACTTTTGATAAAGCTTTTGATAAGTGCCGTTTTCTTGTAGTGTTAGCAGGGCTTTATTAACAGGCTTTCGATAGGGACTATTTGCCCCAAAGACAATGCCATAGTTCTCCTTGCGAAAAACACTGCCAATAACTTTTACTTTTCCTTTGCCTTCACCAGACGCGTAGTAAAGCAGAACAGGCGCGTCAAAAACAACTGCATCTGCCTTTTCTTGTGAGAGTGCATCATAAGCTTGAGCAACCTTATTGAACTCTAGAACCTGAATATTTTGTTCATGCAGGTAGGTTGCCGATGTACTATTGATAACAGTGGCAACACGCTTGGATACTAGGTCATCTGGACCTTTAATATTTCCCTGTAGTTGATCCACCGTTAGCGAAGTAGTGACTGTAGCCGTAAAGTATGCAACAAAAACAACACTGGTAAACATCCAGACTACGGCTACTACCCGTCCGATTACACTCTTAGGCATTTCGTCAGCTTGGGTAGCCAGGGTTGCAGCTGCCCACCAGCAAGCTTTGAAAATACCAGGAAAATAGGACAAAGTTGGGATCATTCCTTCAGTCTGCTGACGCTCAAAAAACCAGATAATATGGGCTGGCACAAGAATAATTACCAAAATGATGCCAACAAGCTGTATTAGGGCAGGTGAGAAAATCACTGCTAATAAACTTGGTACTGATCTGACACCATTCTCATGATTTAGTACTAAAATCTGAAGTCCTGATTCAAACATTGGTTGAGAGAAATCAAAGTCTTTATCTCGCTCGGCAGTGATAGATATATTGCCAATTCCCACGTCTGCCTTACCAGATTTAATAGTAGACAGCAAGTCCTGAGTAGTTGGATTGACAAATATCTCGGACTTAACATTCATCTCCTCAGTGATGCTACGCCAAAGATCAATACTGAATCCAGTAATTTGACCGTTTTTCTCAAAGACAAAGGGTGTGGCTAATCCCGTCGCCACGCGTAGAGGTTTCGTTGGTTTCTGGGCTGACACCTGACTCGGCATTAGCACCAACACTAAAAATCCAACTCCCAACCACTTCCAGCAATTCAGGATGAGGGACTTACTAGTTTGGTTCTTTGTGTTCTTTCTTCCACACTTACTCGCTGACAGATTTAAGGAAAAGATTACTATACTCATTCAACTATCCGAATTAAGCTTTTCTTAAAGGCGCTTTCCCACCAATTGTCTACTAAAACAACCACAAAAAAACCTATCTGTCTTATAGTAAATTGAGCGCTTTTCTCGAATTCTACACCACGCTATCTCCAGTTGATTCCACTGCTAGACCTTGGGAACATCTGAGAAATAGAACAGAAGATCATCCTTGGATTTTAGATGCCGTGAATTTTGAAGATGAGCTGTGCCACTTGATGGTGCAAAAAATAGAAGCATAGTTGATTGCTGATATTAATGCTTTAAGAGAATTTTATGGGGAAGAATCTAGAGAAGATGGAATTGAGCGTTTGATGGCACAATATCAGAATATAGAGCAAATTTATAAAGAAATCTTGTATATCCAGTTAAAGACAGCTACCCGTCATTCAAAAAATGGTAAGTATGAAAAAGAACTAGAAGGACACACGCTCCAAAGCTTTTAGCGTTGTTGAATGTAACTAAGATTCGCCAAGCTTCGCCATACTGCGTTCGCCTCTTTACTAGACTAGCTGAAACAATGGGTACCTCAGCAAGCTAATATAACGAAGGGTAAAAAATCCTTGAGCGATCGCCCCTCAACTTTCACATCACGCTATCATCGAATATTGTGGGATTTCCGTGCGTAACTCAATAGCATCTATGACCGCTTCTCACTCTGAAACTCCATCTAACAAGCCCGACGCAAGTACTTTTATTTCTGACCATCGACAGGTAGACCGCAGTAAGCTAAGTCAAATGTATCTGCACTATGTCGAGACGAAGGATAAATATCCTCACGCAGTATTGCTGTATCGGGTAGGAGATTTCTTTGAATGCTATTTCCAAGATGCTGTAAAACTAGCCCAAGAATTGGAATTAGTCCTGACTAGCAAGCAAGCTGGGGAACAGGGACGAGTGGCGATGTCTGGTGTTCCACACCACGCTTGGGAACGCTACACGACGATGCTGGTAGAAAAAGGCTATGCAGTGGTAATTTGCGACCAAGTAGAAGATGCTTCTGAAGCTGCTGGTAGATTGGTGCGGCGAGAAGTAACGCGCATCCTGACTCCTGGGACTTTGCTGGAAGAGGGAATGCTCAAATCAAGTCGCAATAACTACTTAGCAGCAGTAGTAATTGCCGCAAATCATTGGGGTTTAGCCTATGCAGATATCTCTACAGGGGAATTTCTCACGACTCAAGGTAGTGATTTAGAACATTTGACACAAGAATTAATGCGCTTGCAACCTTCAGAGGTGTTAGTTCCGACAAATGCGCCTGATTTGGGTAGTTTGCTGCGTCCAGGAGAAACTTCGCCGCATCTCCCACAGTGTTTGCCACCATCATTTTGCTATAGTTTGCGATCGCAAGTTCCCTTTTCCCAAGCCGAAGCTAGACCTAGATTATTGCAGAAATTTAAGGTGCGATCGCTTGAAGGACTCGGTTGTGATCATCTTCCCCTCGCCGTTCGGGCAGCTGGTGGTCTTCTGGAATATCTGGAAGATACCCAAAAGGAAAACCCAGTTTCCCTCCAGAAACTTCGTACTTACACAGACAAAGATTATCTAATTGTTGACAATCAAACCCGCCGTAACCTGGAAATTACCCAAACTGTCCGGGATGGCACTTTTCACGGTTCTCTACTCTGGGCACTAGATAGAACTAGTACAGCGATGGGTGGGCGTGCTTTACGGCGGTGGTTATTGCAGCCACTACTCGATATTAAAGGCATTCGAGCACGTCTTGATACTATCCAAGAATTGATGGAAAATACGCCCCTGCGTCAAGATTTGCGGCAATTGTTACGCCAAATTTATGATCTGGAACGACTCACAGGAAGGGCGGGTTCTGGTACAGCTAATGCTAGAGATTTAGTAGCTTTGGCAGATTCTCTCTCCCGCTTACCGGAATTATCCCACTTAGTAACTGAGGCGCGTTCTCCTTTCCTCAAAGCTTTGCAGAAAGTCCCAAGTGTATTGGAAGAATTAGCACAAAAGTTACACGCGCATCTTGTGGAGTCGCCACCCATACTAATCAAAGAAGGCGGATTGATTCGTCCTAGCGTGAATTCCCTATTAGATGAAAGGAAAACGACTGTAGAAGCAGACCAGCAATGGATTGCCAATTTAGAAGTTGATGAGAGGGCTAAGACGGGAATTTCGACACTAAAGGTAGGATTTAACAAAACTTTTGGTTATTATATCAGTATTTCCCGCACCAAAGCCGACCAAGTACCCACTAATTACATCCGCAAGCAAACCCTGACGAATGAAGAACGTTACATCACCCCAGATTTGAAAGAACGAGAAGCCCGGATTCTCACGGCGCGGGATGATTTAAATCAGTTGGAATATGAGATTTTTACGGCGTTGCGGGAAGAGGTAGCACAAGAAGCGGAGGTAATTCGCAATCTCTCTCGGGCAGTGGCTGCGGCAGATGTGTTGTGCGGTTTGGCTGAGTTGGCGGTGCATCAAGGTTACTGTCGTCCAGAAATGTTGCCAGGAAGGGAGATAAACATTGTTGATGGCCGTCATCCAGTAGTGGAACAGTCTTTACCTCCTGGTTTCTTTGTGCCGAATTCGACTCAATTGGGGAGTAGGGAATCGGGAGTAGGGAGTAGTGAAGAAGAAATTTCCCCACTCCCCACTCCCCACTCTCCACTCCCTGATTTAATTATCCTCACCGGGCCAAACGCTAGTGGCAAAAGTTGTTATTTGCGTCAGGTAGGATTAATTCAGTTAATGGCTCAGATTGGTAGTTTTGTGCCAGCTAAGTTTGCCAGATTGGGAATATGCGATCGCATTTTCACTCGTGTAGGTGCAGTGGATGACCTTGCAACTGGTCAATCTACGTTCATGGTGGAGATGAATGAAACCGCAAATATTCTCAACCATGCCACATCTAGGTCACTGGTGCTGTTAGATGAAATTGGTCGGGGAACGGCAACTTTTGATGGTCTTTCCATTGCTTGGGCGGTGGCGGAATATATAGCAGTGGATATTCAGGCGCGAACGATTTTTGCGACTCATTATCATGAGTTAAATGAACTGGCAAGTATTTTGCCGAATGTGGCTAATTATCAAGTCACGGTGAAAGAATTACCCGACCAAATTATCTTCTTGCATCAAGTCCAACCGGGAGGCGCTGATAAGTCTTATGGGATTGAAGCGGGAAGATTGGCGGGTTTACCAGCGGTGGTGATTCAACGAGCAAAACAAGTTATGGGACAAATTGAGAAACACAGTAAGATTGCGATGGGGCTGCAAAATCTGGATTGATGTCTTACCGTATTTCCTTAACATTGTAAGCCGACGCATTAACAATGCGACCGATGCATTAACATTGTAAGCCGACGCATTAACAATGCGACCGATGCATTAATATTGTAAGCCGACGCATTAACAATGCAGCCAACACATTAACATTGTAAGCCGACGCATTAACAATGCGACCGATGCATTAACATTGTAAGCCGACGCATTAACTAATGCAGCCAACACATTAACATTGCAAGCCGACGCATTAACTAATGCAGCCAACACATTAACATTGCAAGCCGACGCATTAACTAATGCAGACCAATGCATTGCGTAATAAATTACTATCATGTAAGTACGTCATGTAGATAGGCTTGAAGATGAGCAACTCCTACAGCATTTGTCTTACCAAAATTGGTAACAGTGCAGTGTTTAGGCTACCAACTGAGTTTCATCAGCAGCATCTTCAGTTTGCCGATGTAGATGGTTGGACAGAGGTAAGTAAGTTGGCACAATAAAATCAAACTGTGTGAAGAAAAGTAAACAAGGCTCAAACCCTTTTTTCGCTCTGCTAAAAAGCCCCCTGCTTTATCCCAACAAGAATTATTTACGCCGACCTACTTATATGTTGATATCCTAGTTTAAAGGAGCAGGATAATTGCCAAGTAGTTGAAATCTTGTCAACCTTTATGCTTAAAATTGCACAAGAGGTTTATTTAGCATCTACTGACAGCTAAAGTTGACCCTTTGCAGGACTCCCCTAAGCCATGCTGACTGAAATTTTGCCTTTCCGTTTTGAATTAGATACGATCGCGATCGCTGGAGCGAGTTTGTGGTCATTAGCGCTATATCTAGGTTTCAACCCAGTCAGTGAATGGGTAATCGAGCAACTTAACCGCTGGTTTAACTTTGCGGAGCGATCGCTTTATACCAGCCAGTCAGAATTTGAAAGGACTCGTAAAGCCAGAGAATCCCAAAACGCTTTTTACGCCTCACTGTTTAGCATTGTGCCTTTTCTGGTCATTGGCGCTTTATTTAACTGGGGTGTGGAAATCAGTTTAGGTCGCGGTTGGGCAATTAGCACAGGCATACTAGCCTGTATTGGTTGCGGCATTTATGAACTAGGGCGAAGAGATGGACAGTCTTCCGATTAGCAACAGTAATACAAAGCGACAGCTGCGGTGAAGTAAGCTGTCGCGTCTAGAAACTAGGGTTTAGGTGTGGTCAAAGCCATCAGCAAACCTTGACCTCAGCTAAATTTATCCCTTTTTTCCGATTACCTATTGACAAATATGCAATTATATTAACCTGCCACTAAATCATCCTTATGAATTGCTAGAATATTTCCTCTCTGGCCTTCAGGAGATTCAAAGCTGAACAGTTCGCCTGTATTTTTAACTTTGAAAAACTGGTAACCAAGTTCCTTAAGAAAATTGAAGGCTCCATCCGCTGACAAATTAAGTCTTGCGCTTGTCTGAGAGCTGATCTCAAATATTACTTTCGGTTTCATCCGACTAAATAATGAAGTTGCACCCCGAAAGACAAGTTCCTCTGCTCCCTCTACATCCATCTTGATAAAATCCACTCGCTCAATCTCTTCATGAGCCAACACATGATCTAGAGTAGTGATCGGAACCTCTTCAAAACTTATCTCTTCACTTTTATCTGATCCCAAAGAATAACTCGTAGGAGCATTTTCAATATGATACAACTTAGCTGTACCTTCTTCTTCAGAAAGTGCCGATTTGAACAACTTGACGTTAGTCACGCTGTTGATTTCTAGATTATGCTCAATACTTTTTAAAGATTCTACTCCTGGTTCAAAGGAAAGAACTAGTCCAGAATCTCCGACTAATTTGCTAGCCAACAAGGTATAAATACCACAGTTGGCTCCTGCATCTATGAACACTTCACCTGATGAGAGGGTGCGCTCAATATAACCTAATTCAGGCTCATAAGTATCACGGAAAACAAAGAGACTAGTATTCCCTGTTCTATAAAAAGCAGGCGGTAAAAAAAAGCGAACATTCCACTTTTTAACTAAAATCGTTTGTGGAATAGAAAGCTGACAAACTATCCACCAATATATTAAACGGAAAGTAACTTTCAGAGGGGACTCTTTAAAAGCCCTATGATTTGTGAAATAATTAAATTTCCTTCGTAAACTTGATATCATAGTAAATCTAATACTTCCCTATCTATACTTCAAAAACTTTTCATGACGGCTTGTGGCATAGGGTATAAGGCATTGGTAACACACCTAATGCCCCATCGCCCTTTAACCCCAGAGGGGGTATCAAGTTTCCTATGCCCTGTTACTGCATTCTCAATTCCAGAAGATGGTATGATTGTACTTGTTTCCATGTAAGTGACCTGGATCACATTATTAATGTGTTCAAATTCACTTACTGACAAATATTTTAATAGTATAGGCTCTAATTGCACAAATATTTAATGAATTAAATTTGTGACTGGATAAACCCGATTTTTCAAGTTAAATCACATATTTAGCCTACCTACGTAGGCTAAATATGTGAGCCAGTGACTTTGAATCTCAGGGGATAATCAGATTTATGCAATAGGTCTATTAAAAAGCACACCTATGAAGCCCTTAGTGCCTCTGCACCCTTTGGTTGTGTCCAAACCCCTACTTGCCAATTTCCTCACAAACAATCTGTGCTATCCTCTGTGCTGCGCCGTTTTCGCCACGAACGCTATGTAGCTTGCTTCGCATCTCATCCAATTTTTCTGGATGGGCTAATAAGTCTAGTACCATTTCCCCAACTTCTTGCGGTTCGAGTTTACCCATAAGTTCAGGCACTATCTCTTCCTGTGCCCAGATATTTGGCCACGCTAATAAACCCTTATTTCTCACAAGTCTTAGGAATAGCCAATTAATCACCTTGGCAAAGGTGGTACCTACCCCCGGCAGATTTGCCAACAACCCAGGTAAACCATCCCAAGAACGCATAGCGTCAAGTTGCTGCGTTGGTAGCAAAACAAGCATTGGGACTCCTAAAGCACCGAGTTCAGCAGTGTTTGCCCCCACTGTAGTCAAGCAGATGCAGCACTGGGATAATAAGTCATAGGCAGGGTTTTCTTGCCACAGTTCTACAGTTAAGCCCGTTGTTGTTTTGAACAATGCCTTGCCTTTAGCGTCCTCTGGGACAATTAAGTCAGCACCACTAAAGCTAAAGGTTTCAGCAATAGAGTTCTTTTGGGGATCAGCAAAACTACCTAACGTTTGTAAATCCAAAGTCGGGGCTACAGGAATCACAAACTTAGTTTGGGGCCTTTTTGCGTGAACGTATTCGGCAATGCCTAAAGTTAATGGCACTCCTTGGGCTAATTTTGCCGCTTTTGACCCTGGCAGTAAACCAATCAATTCAGTTTTAAATGATGAAGTGATCGGCAGAAGGGAATTTGAATCTAGGCTTTCCCCGGCTTCACCTGCTGCTTCTAGCATCAAATCACCGACAACGGTGAATTTGTGAGCATATTTCTGGGGGATACCCTTAGCAACTTCAGGTTTCATCACGCCAAAGCGATCAATCCAGTTATGCCAACGGGCTTCCCATTCGGCGTAAATCACTGTGCGATATCCGAGCTTTTTGCCTATGACTACGGGGAAAATTTGATCGCCACCAAGGAAAACAACTACACCGCGACTTCTCCAGTCCCAATTTTCAAATGTTTTGCCCCGAAGCAAAAATTGCCAAAAATGCTCTGGTCCCTGAACTCTGTCTACTTCTGGGTAAGAAAGAGCGATCGCAGCTTCTTTTCCACTAGCATTTGAGCAAGGCGATAATACCACAGAAATCCTCACCACAGAACGGTCATCACCTAGTTCTTGCCGCAACGCCTTCACTACTGGACGCACCCAGGTTGTTACCTCACCTGGGCCATTTGATAGGATGAGAATATCTACTTGAGTCATTAGTTAATGGTCAGGAGTTGGGGACCATTAGTCAAGAGGGAAATATTACCTAATTCGTTCCTAATTTCTAGAGGCACAACATTACTGATATAATTGCAGGCTATGTTCGATAACGTCTGCAAGTTTCTGGCAGAGTCATTTTCAGCCGACTTTGCAACATGGCTACTTGGTGAACCAATTACACAATGTGCAGCAGAAATGATTGCCGCACAAAAATTCAATGAAATTAATAATATAGCAATTAAGACAATTTATGGCAGCGTCAGCAGTGGTACAGCTTGGCGACTTTTGAAATTAGAAAGGCAAACACTGAGTATTGATTTAAACGATTATACCGTTTTGTCAGTGGTAATACTATTGTGAATGTTAGTTTTGATGGTGCGGTAATGTTAAATATTTTTATCTTTGTGTCTTAGTGTCTCTGGTTAAAACAGGAACGCTTCAAAGGTAAGGAATGTACGCTAACACTCTCAAACCTCTATTATGTAAAAATTGAATCCTCTAGAGAACGTGGATTATGAATTCTTTTGGAAGCGTCTAATATTTCTAACTCAATAATATTTCTGTCTTCATCACGATCTAAAATTACCCCTGGCTTTTCTTGGTCACTATCTTCTATGGCTATATCACTCAATACAATCCTTAATTCCGATGGTTTCAAATGAATTTTACTTTGATTTTTACATACAATAACTATATTTTAGATTAGAGGAAAACATTTACAAAATACTTTAGAAAAAAGAGAATAAACCGCGTCCACCTTGAAAACTCTAGTTCTTTCCATATGAAAAGGAAAACCCTCATCCCCCAGCCCCTTCTCCCAATATTGCCAGAAGCGGAGCCGGAAAAAAGTCCCTCTCCTTACTGGGAGAGGGATTTAGGGTGAGGGCAAAAACTACGGTTCTCAACGTAGATGAGGTTTAAATCAATTAAAATATACAAACTGTTTTCTGAGACTATTTCATCTGCTGTAAATCTGCTAATAGATAGATTGCACTTTTGTCAGGTTTGAGGTTGAACTGCGATCACGTAGCGTGCCGGAGGCAATCGCAGCAGCTGCTCACAAGTAAGTCTCTTACTGATCATAAACTGTGGGTTTATTATTAACTATCCAACCCAATATTATTAAATAACTATTTAACGATTAAAAATACGTAACAAAATATTTACAAAAAGGAAAGTAGATACTTACCGATTTACCACTTTTTGTGAAAATATATTTCGTTTTTTATATCGATTTGTGTCAGATAGACGATAAAATGCCCAGTGGGTAAGTGTTTTCTGATAAAAAACACATATTGCCGAAGATAAATAGTTACCTGTGGCTGCTGATGCCGCTAGTAACTTCCAGTAGAGAACACGCATCAAAGGAGCCGAAGAAGCATGTTCACCCACGTCAAGTCCACCATTAGACACATTGCGCCTGATAACTTACGCGGACGTAATTTAATCAAGGTGGTCTATGTCGTGCTTGAGTCCCAGTACCAGAGTGCATTGTCGCAAGCGGTTCGCACGATTAACGCGAGCAATCCTAACTTGGCGATTGAAATCAGCGGGTACTTGATTGAGGAACTCCGCGACCCAGAGAACTACCAGGAGTTCAAACGAGAAATTGAGAGTGCGAATATCTTCATCGCTTCCCTCATTTTCATCGAAGACTTAGCACAGAAAGTAGTAGCAGCAGTAGAACCACACCGCGATCGCCTAGATGTTGCCGTTGTCTTTCCCTCCATGCCAGAAGTAATGCGCCTAAATAAAATGGGCACTTTTTCCTTGGCACAGTTGGGTCAGTCAAAAAGTGCGATCGCTCAATTCATGCGGAAACGCAAAGAAAAATCCGGTGCGGGATTCCAAGATGGGATGCTGAAGCTTTTGCGAACCCTACCGCAAGTGCTGAAGTTTTTACCGATGGACAAGGCACAGGATGCCCGAAATTTCATGCTCAGTTTTCAGTATTGGCTAGGTGGTTCTCCAGAAAATCTGGAAAACTTCTTGCTGATGCTAGCTGATAAATACGTATTTAAAGGTTTAGAGAAACAAATTGCAGCTTCTACATATCAACAACCGGTGGTTTATCCCGATTTAGGGATTTGGCATCCTTTGGCTCCCAGTATGTTTGAAGATGTCAGAGAGTACCTCAATTGGTATACAGTTCGTAAAGATATTTCTAGTGATCTCAAAGATCCCTTAGCTCCTTGTGTCGGCTTGGTATTGCAACGCACTCACCTAGTTACAGGGGATGATGCCCATTATGTAGCTATGGTACAGGAGTTGGAAGCACTAGGCGCACGGGTACTACCTGTTTTTGCTGGTGGTTTGGATTTCTCCAAGCCTGTGGATGCCTACTTCTACGAACCAAATACCAACATACAGTTAGTAGATGCAGTGATATCGCTGACTGGTTTTGCTTTAGTGGGTGGTCCAGCCAGACAAGACCATCCCAAAGCAATTGAGTCACTCAAACGCTTAAACCGTCCTTACATGGTGGCGTTACCTTTAGTCTTCCAAACCACAGAAGAGTGGATGGATAGCGATTTAGGCTTGCATCCGATTCAAGTAGCTTTACAAATTGCGATTCCGGAATTAGATGGGGCAATTGAACCGATTATCTTATCGGGTAGGGATGGGACTACAGGAAAAGCGATCGCCCTGCGCGATCGGGTTGAAGCGGTAGCTGAACGCGCCTTAAAATGGGCTAGCCTCCGCCGGAAGCCGAAGCTTGATAAAAAAGTCGCGATCACCGTTTTCAGCTTCCCACCAGATAAAGGTAACGTCGGAACCGCCGCTTACTTGGATGTATTCGGTTCCATCTATGAGGTGATGAAAGCCCTCAAAAATAACGGCTACGACTTACCCGAATTACCAGAATCAGCCGAAGCGTTGATGCAAGAAGTCATCCATGACGCTCAAGCGCAGTACAACAGCCCTGAACTTAACATTGCTTACAAAATGTCGGTTCCTGAGTATGAGGCACTCACCCCCTACTCTCAACGCCTAGAGGAAAACTGGGGGCCACCTCCGGGACATCTCAACAGTGATGGGCAAAACCTGCTGATTTATGGTAAGCAATTCGGTAATGTCTTCATTGGTGTCCAACCTACATTTGGTTACGAAGGCGATCCGATGCGGCTGTTGTTCTCCCGTTCAGCTAGTCCTCACCACGGTTTTGCTGCCTACTACACTTACCTAGAGCAAGTTTGGAAAGCTGATGCTGTACTCCACTTTGGTACACACGGTTCCTTGGAATTCATGCCAGGTAAACAGATGGGGATGTCTGGTGATTGTTATCCAGATAACTTGATTGGCTCAATTCCGAATTTGTATTACTACGCAGCCAATAATCCGAGTGAAGCGACAATTGCCAAACGTCGGAGTTATGCCGAAACAATTTCCTACTTGACACCTCCAGCAGAGAATGCTGGTTTGTATAAAGGTTTAAAGGAACTCAGCGAATTAATTGCTTCCTATCAAACCTTGAAAGATAGTGGACGCGGCATTTCCATTGTTAACAGCATCATGGATAAATGCCGGATCGTGAATCTGGATAAGGATATCAACCTGCCAGAAACCGATTCCAAAGAAATGAGTGCCGATGAGCGGGATAATATTGTTGGCAACGTCTACCGCCGGTTGATGGAAATCGAGTCTAGGTTGTTGCCTTGTGGTTTGCACGTCATTGGGAAACCGCCAAGTGCAGAAGAAGCGATCGCAACTCTTGTCAACATTGCTAGTCTAGATCGTCAGGAAGAAGGACTTCAAGGTTTACCGGGAATTATCGCTAACAGCATTGGGCGTAATATTGACGATATTTACCAAAGTAACGACAGAGGCATTTTAGAGGATGTCCAATTACTGCAAGATATCACTTTAGCAACCCGTGCAGCAGTTGGGGCACTTGTCCAAGAGCAAACCGACGCTGAAGGGCGAGTTTCTTTAGTTTCCCGGTTGAATTTCTTCAACATGGGCAAAAAAGAACCTTGGGTAGAAGCATTGCATAAAGCAGGTTATTCCAAAGTCGATAGCGCAGCCCTAAAACCCCTGTTTGAGTATTTGGAATTCTGCCTCCAGCAAGTTTGTGCCGACAACGAACTAGGAGCATTACTCAGAGGCTTAGAAGGCCAGTACATCCTACCTGGCCCTGGTGGTGATCCCATCCGCAACCCGGATGTATTACCCACGGGTAAGAATATCCATGCACTAGATCCGCAATCCATCCCAACAACAGCAGCAGTCCAATCAGCCAAAATTGTCGTAGATCGGCTTTTGGCACGTAACAAGGCAGAAAACGAAGGTAAATGGCCAGAAACCATCGCCTGCGTCCTCTGGGGAACCGATAACATCAAAACTTACGGCGAATCCCTAGCGCAAATTATGTGGATGGTGGGCGTGCGTCCGGTTCCGGATGCCTTGGGACGGGTGAACAAATTGGAATTGATATCTCTAGAAGAGTTGGGACGCCCCAGAATTGATGTGGTAATCAACTGTTCTGGTGTATTCCGCGATTTGTTCATCAACCAAATGAACCTGCTAGATCAAGGCGTGAAGATGGCGGCTGAGGCAGATGAACCCTTAGAAATGAACTTTGTTCGCAAACACGCTTTGCAACAAGCTGAGGATATGGGGATTAATCTGCGTCAAGCAGCAACTCGCGTCTTCTCCAACGCTTCTGGTTCCTACTCGTCAAATATCAACTTGGCGGTAGAAAACAGTACTTGGGATAGTGAAGCCGAGTTGCAGGACATGTATCTCAACCGGAAATCCTTCTCCTTCAATTCCGATAACCCCGGAATAATGGACGAATCTCGACAGATTTTTGAAAGTACATTGAAAACTGCTGATGCAACTTTCCAAAATCTGGATTCTTCCGAGATTAGCTTGACGGACGTTTCCCATTACTTTGATTCAGATCCCACTAAGCTTGTGGCAAGTCTGCGGGGTGATGGGAAAAAACCAGCATCTTATATTGCAGATACAACTACAGCTAACGCCCAAGTGCGGACATTATCAGAAACCGTGCGCTTGGATGCGCGTACCAAATTGTTAAATCCGAAATGGTACGAGGGGATGCTCAATCATGGTTACGAAGGTGTGCGCGAACTCTCCAAGCGATTGGTAAATACAATGGGTTGGAGTGCGACAGCTGGGGCTGTGGATAACTGGATTTACGAGGATACTAACGAAACATTCATCAAAGATGAAGAAATGCAGAAACGGTTGATGAACCTTAATCCCCATTCTTTCCGCAAGGTTGTATCAACTTTATTGGAAGTGAATGGACGCGGTTATTGGGAGACTAGCGAGGAGAATTTAGATCGTCTGCGCGAGTTGTACCAAGAAGTTGAAGACCGGATTGAAGGGATAGAATAGAACTAAAGGGGCAGGCGTGATGCCTGCCTTAATATTTCAAATCCGGGATACCACTATGAATGCTTTAACCGTCAATCTTAAACCAGCATTGGAACTGACAGATGAGCAATTTTTTCAGATATGTCAGGCAAACCGTGACTTAAAATTTGAACGTACTGCAACGGGAGAATTAATTATCATGCCACCTACGGGGGGAGAAACGGGAAATCGGAATGGGAGACTAAATCAACAATTATTTAATTGGACTGATATTGATGGTACTGGCATCGCTTTTGATTCTTCTACTTGTTTTAAATTGCCTAATGGTGCAGATCGTTCCCCTGATGCTGCTTGGATAAAATTAGAAAGATGGGATGCTTTAACTGCTGAGCAAAAAGAAAAGTTTCCCCCTATTTGTCCTGATTTTGTCATTGAGTTACTTTCCCCAAGTGATAGTTTGAAGGTTGCACAGGACAAGATGAGGGAATATTTAGATAATGGTGTGCGTTTAGGTTTTTTAATTAATCGTAAATCTCGACAAGTTGAGATTTATAGACAAGGCCAAAAGGTTGAGGTGTTGGATTCTCCTGCTACGTTAGCAGGAGAAGATGTTCTAAAGGGTTTTGTCTTAAATTTGGGCATGATTTGGTAAGATTTACAATTATGGATAATTGGCAAGATATTACTGATGATAGATTAGTAAGACCAATACATCCTGGCGAAGTAATTGCAGATATTTTAGATGATCTAGATATTAATACCGCAAATTTTGCAGAGATTTTAGGAGTATCTAATCAAAGAATTCAGGAAATTATTAATGGTAACAGATCAATTACAGTAGATATAGCAATACGTCTTGGTAAAGCTTTAGGAAATGGGCCAAGACTTTGGCTTAATCTTCAGCAAAAAGTTGAGCTTTGGGATGCTTTGCAAAGCCATAAAGAAGAATATGAGCAAGTGATGACATTAGTTTAGAAGAAATTGTGAAGAATTATTTTTTGAATAATTGAAGTTTACAGTAATTTTTAGATAAGGGAACCAAATTTTTAAATCTCACGCATAACCAATAAGATAGGAGGCATCGTATCACCGTGCCTTTTTCATTTATCTGAATTTTCACTGGATGTATAAAAAGAAGACAGGTTAGCGGAAGCTATTGGCGAACTGTTTACCTATTTTTTAGGGTATTGTTGATTATAAAAAAAGATACAGCGCTGAAGCTAGTAAATATAAGTTTTTAAGGTTATCTGTAGGATAGTGACTCTAAATATTCTGTAGACTTTAGTAGTAAGTAGATTTATTTCTATAATAAAAATTGATATGGACATACTCTTTAAACAATTAGTAGATTCTACAAAGCCAAGCCTTGACATAAGTTTAGTAAAAGACTTGACAAGTTTGTATGAACACTACGGAATTCAGTGTGAAAATAGCCTGATGCTTTCTCAGGTTGAGAAGCATCTATATGAAAATATTCAAGATAATCTTATAGGTAATCAGTTGTACAAAGCGCAGCTTTTTATTCTTAAAGAGCAACTACTTCTAACTCACTTTATCAAATCAAAAAAATTGCAACCATACCTCGGAATTATAGAAATTGTTATTGATGCTATCAGGAGCAAGGATGATACACCAGATCAGTCAATTCGCCAAGTAGTAAGTCTTGAGGATGAGGATAAATGGCATATTGCACTCCAATCAGCTTGGGATTTAACAGTTATTAGCCCACAAAAGCTTGAGTATAATTTACAGGATTTAAAGAGACGGTATAGAAGACAATTTGTAGTAAGCAACTCTGCAAAGATTTTGCAGAGGGAAGGTTACGAAGTTGACATTGAAGATGGAAGGGTTGTAATAGATGAATCTCAAGCAAGGAGGATAGCTAACCGTATAGAAGCTGACATTAGATTGTTAGGCGGAATTGAGGCTTTAAGAAAATTATTTGAAGTAATTAAGCCTTGTTATAACGAGAAGCAAGGGAGATATCATTTAGGTAGAACCGTTTAATAGTCTAATCCAAAATGATTTTCCATCAATTCCTGTTGCATATCTGCTGAATCTGTGTGTTAAACATCCAAGAAGACAGATACTGGTAGCTGTTGAAAGTCCTGACAAAATTTGGAAAAGAATACTAAAAATCTCTATTGCGTTTACATCTAGAATAGATGTACAAACAGACAATCAATTTGCTTTATTGTTTCACAGTACTGATACAATAATTCCATTCTTACAAGAACTAGCAGTATATGATAACTTATTTTGTTTCGTTCAACTGCGTCCCTCCGATGTTCCTAAAATGATCCAAGGACTGTTTTCTGGGTTTTCTGAAACTATCCAACAGAATTTAGGATGGACTCCTGAGCAAGCAACAATAATAGCAGAGAGAATACTTAAACTAGCCGAGGGTAAACTATATCCAGTAACTTTTCAAGCTAGACAAATATATAGTCGAAAATTAAATATAGGGAAGGATAAAATAGAGAAAATACTGACCGTTTATTCTCATGAACTAAGTTCTGTTAATTCAAATTTCCATATACCACAGGATCTAAGCCAGATATCTCCCGAAAATTATTTTCAGCATAAACCTTTAATTCGACTGAGTAAAGATGAGTATTTATTAACTAGCTCTTCAATTTGTTCACCTGCTTTTTATAAAGCTATTGTATCCGAACTTCGAGCAAAAGTGGAATCAAAAATTAACGATAAGCTAGGAGATAAAATAGAAGATTTTATTAAAGGCGAGTTTTTAAGACGAGGAATCAGGTTTAATTTTGGTAAGTACAGTGGAACTCAAAAAGGTAAAGTTGATGAAATCGATATCGTAGTAGAAGCATCCAACACATTAATTTTCTTTGAGGTAAAGGCAAAACCACTTACAAGAAGATCAAGATGTGGTAGTGATTTGAATCTCTTGTTTGATTTGTCTGACTCTTTACTTACATCACAGATTCAAATAAATAAACATGAGATTTATATTAGAAAAAATGGCTCTATCTCTCTGAAAAATGGTTCTATTTTTGAGCTAAATGATAGAGATATCGCACAAGTTTCAATTACACTTCTCGATTTTGGAAGCTTCCAAGATAGAACTGTTGTATTCCAGCTTCTAGAAAATATGTTGTTGGGAAAAGTCGAGGCAAGTGATGATGTAAACAAAGTTGAAAAATTGAATAAGAAACTCAATGATTTTAAACTTCAGTTTAATGAACTTGTTCAACTAGATCCAACAAGAGCAAAGAATCCTTTCTATAACTGTTGGTTCTTAAGTGTACCCCAACTACTTATACTCCTCGATAATGTAAATTCTAGTGATGATTTAAAGCGTGAGCTTTGGAGAACTCGTAGCATCACTACAAGTTCCTTAGATTTTTACAGAGAATATGAGTATGCAAGGGAACTTGCAGCAGCTAGAGATTCTACGTAAAAAAGTTAGTTTGAGAAATTAAATGTCTACATAAGGTGATAGCTCACTCTTCCACAACAGGCGATGTCTCCCGACAAGCTGCTTTGCGTCTACGAAGTGCGTTATACCAATTCTCCATGAAGATGCACTTAATCTTGAAAAACGAACCGCCAAGAACGCCAAGAACGCCAAGGAAGAGAAAGATAATTATTTAGTGCAAGCTTATAAAGAATTGGTATTAGCATAGCTCACCGTAGGTATCACTCTTTTGTGAACTATAATTTTCTTCATGGCAAAATCTAAAAGCTATTGCAATGCTTAGGTCGAAATAATCTAAAATCTCGCTGATCTAAGGTAAGTATTTTTTTAATACCATAGCGTTCAGCTATAGCCATAACACTTGCATCTACAAAATCAATCCGACTATCTGTATACTCATCCAAGATTTCTGCCACACGAATTATATCTTGGTCTGTCAAAGCTACCAATCTAAATCGACTCGCAGATAGTCCTTGCAAAAAAGCTATAACTGTCGCTACACCTGCATTACGTCCTACTAAATAAGCTAATTCTGCCAATACTGTTTGTGGTAACAGAATTTGTTTTTGTTGTATATATACTGTTGCAACAATACTGTGCATTGCATCCGAACGGTTCAACAATGCTACAACAAAACCCGTATCAGCCACCACTGAGATTATTTCCACGTCCAACCAGATTTTTCAGTAATTTCCTGTTGGAGAATATCTTCAGAATTTGTAGCCAAATCAGGTGTTTCTGCAAATAAGCCAATTAATGGGTCAGACACAGCATTATCAACTGGTTCTAGCAATTGGGTTTCGAGATATACCTTAACAGCTTCACTGACAATTGATTCAGGAGATTGTCCTCGTTGACTAGCCAGATTTGTGACTTTTTCTAGTAAAGTCTGTTCCGGTTTCCAGTTAAATGTAGAGTCCACAAGATAAGTTATTTTTATTTAATGATAAATATATTCTAACAAATAGGGGTTTGATGCTCACTATTATACTTTTTTGTCTTTAAGTCAAATATACACAGCGATACTTACGGTAAGCTACGCTAACGCTCACTCTTGGACAACAGGCGATATCTAACAAGAAGCCGAAGAAGCGTCTAAGCCTTGTTTTTGAAGGTTTCTGCAAGGCGATCGCACTCACTTTTCCACAACAGGCGATGTCACTCGACAAGCCGCTGCGCGTCTACGCTTTGTTTTTGAGGTTTTCTGTAAGGCGATACTTACGGTGAGCTTTATTGGAAATATAGGGATAAGCGATCGCTTCTATATTTCCAATGATATCAGAATATGATATCATTAAATTAATGACTATACTTAACTTAACTGTAAGATGCCTGTAATTGTATTGATTAAATGGCTCTTAATAACAAGCAAAGTCAGATTTTAGAATTAATTTTTACAAATCCTATACCATCTAATATTCTTTGGAAAGATATTGAAAGTTTATTCATAGCTCTAGGCGCTGATATTACTCAAGGTAAAGGTTCGCGGGTTCGAGTGAAATTAAATGATGTGAAAGCTGTTTTTCACGAACCGCATCCTCAAAATGAGACAGATAAAGGAGCAGTCAAATCTGTTAGAGAATTTTTGATTAAGGCAGGAATTGAAATATGATGACTTATAACGGATACACAGCTAGTGTAGAAGTAGATGTAGAGGCGGGAATACTTTTTGGTCAAGTCCTAGATATTAATGACGTGATTACCTTTAAGGCAAAAACTGTAGATGAAGCGCGTCAAGAATTCCAAAATTCTGTTGATGATTATCTTGCTTTTTGCAAAGAACTAGGAGAGGAGCCTGATAAACCATTCTCTGGTAAACTTCCATTCCGCACAACTCCAGAACACCACCGCAAAATATTTATTGCTGCTAAAAAGGCTGGCAAAAGCATAAATGCTTGGATGGATGAAATCTTAACTGTTGCTGCGGATAAAGTAATCAATACCTAGAGTCAACGATTCTAAATATCTTTTTTGCGAAAGTACGATAGCTTTGGGTAGTTTGCGGAGTGGGATTTTGACAGTGTGAGGTGCGTTAGCGTAGCTTACCGTAGGCATCGCTCACTCTTGGACAACAAGCGATGTCTAACGACAAGCCGAAGAAGCATCTACGCTTTGTTTTTGAGGTTTTCTGCAAAGCGATCGCTGCATACAGTTTGGGATAATGCTGAGGATGATGTCTATGCGAAGCTACTCTAAATGAATATTCAAGTTTAAATTTTTCTATGGATGCCTTAATTATCAGCTTTGCTCCTGTTCTCCAAATAACAGATGAGCAATTTTTCCACTTATGTCAGATAAATGAATTAATCAGATTTGAGCGTAATGCTGATGGCACATTGCTACTAATGCCTCTAGTCGGAGGTTTAACTAGCAACCGCAATGCTAATTTAACTGCTCAACTTGGAGTGTGGAATCGTGATGAGTTACTAGGCATAGCTTTTGGTTCTTCGGTTGGGTTTATTTTACCAAATGGGGCAGTTCGTTCTCCTAATG
Source organism: Nostoc sp. (assembly GCF_036917395.1). Taxonomy (GTDB): domain Bacteria; phylum Cyanobacteriota; class Cyanobacteriia; order Cyanobacteriales; family Nostocaceae; genus Nostoc. The sequence continues at coordinate 34,896 of NZ_JBALDI010000005.1, read as the reverse complement.
CATCTTGGTTAAAACGTGACAGATGGGATTCTCTCACACAGGAGCAAAAAGAGAGATTTCCGCCTATATGTCCTGATTTTGTCGTGGAATTGCGTTCTGATACTGATTGTTTAATAAGGCGACAAAATAAAATGCAAGAGTACCAAGACAACGGTACTAGATTAGGTTGGTTAATTGATTTAGAGATTCGGCAAGTAGAAATTTATCGCTCTGGTAGAAATGTTGAAGTGCTGCAATCTCATGCTAGTTTATTAGGAGAAGATGTGCTACCAGAATTTGTGCTTAATCTTAAAGATATCTGGTGAATTGATTAAAATACAAAGTGCGATGTTTAACGACAAGCTGCTACACGTCTACGCTTTGTTTTTGAGGTTTTTTGGTAAAGCGATGCCTTCTCTACGAGACGCTACGCGAACGGCGGGCTTTCCTGCGGAACGCTACGCGTAGCTTGCTTCCCCGCAAAGGTACGCCTACGCTTTTAAGAATGTGCGAAGTTCTTAGGCGTAACCCGTCGTAGACATCACTCTAATCTTTTACAACACGCGATCTCGCTCACAGATTTGTTATGAAGCTTTGAGACTGTCAAATTGTCAATGGCAGCGTTCAATTTGATGGATAAAATCTTCTCCGTTATATTTGAGATATATCATTTGAGATATATCAGTCGCTTACTTTTCCTCCAAATTAATCAGTATGGACATCACAGCTACTTTGAATGAGATTGCAACTCTGAGTCTTGAAGATAGAATCCGTATTGTGCAGGTAATTTGGGATAGCATCGCAGCCGAGCAAGTTTACCCTGGTTTAACCGATGCACAGAAGCAAGAACTTGATCGTCGAATAGCTGATTATGATTCAAATCCAGACAATGTGCTGACTTGGGAGGAAATCAAAGCGTCAATTAAAGGACAGCAATGAATTATGTCCTAGTATTTCGCCCAGAAGTTCAAGAAGAACTCAATGAAGCGTACAGTTGGTACGAGAGCCAGAAACCTGGTCTGGGCGACGAGTTTTTAGACTGTGTAAACGAGACGGTGAATCTAATTTGCCAGATGCCAGAATCTTATGCAGTTGCCTACCGTGATATTCGACGAGCAATAGTACGACGATTTCCTTATGCTGTGTACTATCGAATTGTTTCAAGTCGAGTGATTGTCACAGCAATTTTTCATGGTCGCAGAGATCCAAAATCGTGGCAAACGCGAACCTAACACTGCAATCCAGTGGACAGACAAAAGCCGCTATGCGTCTATGCTTTGTTTTTAAAGTTTTCTGAAAGGCGATCGCTCTTCCAGAACAAATGATCGCTTTGTTTTTAAGGTTTTCTACAAGGCGATCGCATTTGCTATTTCGGCGACAGCATTTGCTATTTCGGCGATCGCATTTGCTATTTCGGCGATCGCATTTGTTACTTCGGCGATCGCATTTGCTACTTCGGCGATCGCATTTGCTACTTCGGCGATCGCATTTACTATTTCGGCGATCACTTATGGTGCTTCACCAAAGAAAGTGGCTTACTGACTTGGGGATACTGTTCAGACAGTGCTTATGTACTACTGTCACCCAGATGTTACCAAGTCAGAAGCCCCAGATTTTTAAGACTACTCATTTGCTACTCAAAAATCGCTCAAAACCCTTTACGAAAGCGATTATTGTACTTGTTGTATGGGAAAAGCACCAGGTTGTACAGCTACGTTAAGATTCTGCCCATTCCGACGTAATTCCATCCGTAAATCGCCCCCGACTTGGCTATTTTCTACTGCCTTTTGGACACTGCTGGCATCTGTGACTGGTTGTCCGCCAAGTTTTTGGATCACATCACCAGCACGTATTCCTGCTTTAGCAGCTGGCGAATTTGGCACAACTTTTACAACTAATACACCTTTATCTTCATTCACACTCAAACCGCTATTGGGATCTGAGTTGATATTTTGTTTTAGCTGAGGCGTTAACCCTACCATCTGAATTCCCAGGTAAGGATGTTCTACTTTGCCTGTAGCTATTAGTTGACTGGAAACGTGTTGTGCTGTGTTGATGGGAATAGCAAAACCTAATCCTTGTGCCCCCTGGATAATGGCTGTATTCATCGCAATCACCTGGCCACGGGAATTTAGCAGGGGTCCGCCGGAGTTACCGGGATTAATCGCTGCGTCGGTTTGAATATACTCTACTCGCTTATCGGGAGCACCGATTAGATTGCTACTGCGTCCGGTAGCGCTGATGATTCCGGTAGTTACTGTATTATCTAGGCCAAGGGGGTTGCCGATCGCGATCGCCCATTCTCCCGGTTGCAGTTGATCTGAGTTACCCAATGCTACTAATGGTAGATTGTCTGCTTGAATCTTGACAACAGCAACATCGGTCAACTCGTCTTTTCCTAACACCTTACCTTTAAAGCTACGTCCATCCTTGAGTGTTACTGTTACTGTATCAGCACCATCGACTACGTGGGCGTTGGTGAGAATACGACCATCGGCACTAATAATAAAACCTGAACCAGTACCCCGTTCTACCCGATTCTGTTGTTGTGGTAGTTGAGAACCAAAGAAGCGTTGGAAAAATGGATCGTTAAATTCATCTGGTATCTGGGTTTTTACGGTTCGGGAAGAGTCAATTCGTACTACAGCTGGCCCGACCTTTTTTACCACCTCTATAACAAAGTTAGGATCTGTGGCGGCTGGTAATGGAGGAGCAGCATTTACTCGACTCACTGCCAAATTAGATGCACTTTCAGACACCTGCTGAGGATGTCCAGCCATATAGCCGCCTGCTAATGTCATACCTGATCCCAGCAGCACCAACGATAGAGAGGCAGCAGCCTTTTTCCAGGGCGCTCGATTATGGTATTTGGCATCAGCAGTGTTATGTGAAATGCTATTTAATGGGTGTTCTCTGTCGCGAGATTCGTTTTGCATTGCTGTCTGGAAGGATATTTAAATGTATTACTAATGTAGATATGATTTGTGACAGTTTTGTTGCAGGGATATTGCGTTGTTGTGAAAGGTTTGGTATTTTACTTATCGCATTTTAACTCAACTTTATTGAAATATAGTCATTTGTAAGGGCGCACAGATGTGTGTCCCGATTGCGTGTTACCTCCATATCTGAAGGAATAAAATGGCACAGGGTAAAATCTTACTTAAGCCTGGAACTTTATGGACAAGTGTGAAAGAACAGACTGAATATGCTTTACAATGTGGGGCGTTGCTGTCGATACCGACGGAATTTGAATTTATCGAACAGGATAACGTGCGCTTTTTAGTGCGGATTTTGTCTAACCTGAATCGCAAAAAAGCAGCTAAGGAGAAACAGGAAAAACAATCTGCTACGTCTGGTCAAGAGTTTAATCCTTTTTTGCCCTACGAAAAGGATTTATTTGTAGCGGATATCTCCGATACCCATGTATGTATTTTAAATAAATTCAATGTTGTTGATTATCACCTGCTAATTATCACCCGTGCTTTCGAGGAACAGGAAAGCTTACTCACCCTGGAAGATTTTGCGGCCATGTGGGCGTGTTTGGCTGATTTCGATGGTTTAGCATTTTACAATAGTGGTAAAATCGCAGGTGCCAGTCAGCGACATAAGCACTTGCAATTAGTGCCGCTACCACTTGCACCTTCAGGCCCACAGATACCTATTGAACCTCTATTAACAGCAGCACAATTTCAGAACTCGAACACAATACCAAAACTTCCTTTTGTCCACGCTTTCGCACCCCTAAATTCCAATTGGGTGCAATCCCCATTCGCAGGGGGCCAAGCAACATTGGAAGTTTATCGCACTTTGCTACATGCTGTGGGTTTTGATGCAAGGCAATCTGGTGCTTATAATCTGCTAACGACACGAGAATGGATGTTAATCGTACCGCGATCGCAGGAGCATTTCCAATCTATCTCTGTAAATTCATTAGGATTCGCTGGTGCTTTGCTAGTACGGAATCCAGCAGAAATGGAGATTCTCAAAGCCCAAGGACCGATGACCATCCTCAAGAATGTGGCTGTATCCTATTAAGTTGGTGCGATGTCACATTTTCTTACGAGGGACTTCCAAGAAATAAATTAATCAACAAAAATCATAATCGGAAGGCGTTATTTCTTTAACTTATTATGACTTTATTCTCGAAGCTCTTTTCTATGCAGCTTCAATGTAAATTAATATTATAGACTCTCACTCTTTTGTATAAGAAAGATGTGACTAATGCATGACGCCAAGTTGCTCAAGCTTTGGGTGGGAAAGGTCTTCTTTTAATATTATGGTGAAAGGATATCGCTGAAATACACTAGCATTACCTTATGACAACAGCAGCCTAGCGCGGCTGATACGTACTGGGTACAAAGGTTGTTGGTTGGCATCAAGAATGAAGGCGCTGGCGTAAATCCGCTCTCCACCTGTCGAAGAAACCGCCGATCGCACGTACTTGTCACTGGGTATTACCAAAACACCAAAAGGAAAATAATGTCCGCATTTCAGTTTCTCTTGCTCGAAGCCAATCTAACGGATGCAGAAGTCGTGCAAGCCACGCTGAGAGAGGGCGGGATTGACTGTGAACTACTGCGGGTAGAGATTCGTGCTGATTTTATTAGAATACTGGAAACCAACGCCATAGACTTGATTTTGGCAGACTATGCCTTGTCTAATTTGGATGAAATTGCGGCACTAACGATCGCCCGTCGCCTACGTCCTGAGATACCGTTTATTTTCATCTCTGGCAGTTTGGGCGAAGAATTGGCGATTGAAGCGATCAAACAGGGCGCGACAGATTATGTACTCAAGCAACGCTTAGGGCGGTTAGTGTCATCGGTACAACGGGCATTGCAGTCAGCGCCGGAACTTGACAAAGATACCATTGATCGCAAACGCGCAGAAGAAGCCTTGCGCGAATCTGAAGAAAAATTCCGCACTTTTGTCAGTGCGGCTTCAGACATCATTTATGAAATGAGCGCAGATTGGCGCCAGATGCATTTCCTTAAAGGCAAAGAGTTTATCACCACAACTGAAAATCCGCGTCGCGATTGGACAGAAGCATACATTCCCGAAACCGACAAGCCGCAAGTTTGGGCGGCGGTAAACCGAGCGATCGCAACCCGCAGCAATTTTGAATTGGAACACCGCGTTATTCGGCTGGACGGCACAGTGGGCTGGACATTATCACGCGCCATTCCGCTGATCAACGAAACGGGCGAAATCGTCAAATGGTTCGGTGCGGCGAGCGACATCACCGAACGAAAACAAGCTTTATCAGCGTTGCGCCAATCGGAAGCAAAATATCGATCGCTGTTCGATTCGATTGACGAAGGCTTTTGCATTTTGGAATTGCTGTTTGATGACGAAGGCAACGCGGTTAATTGGATTTATCTGGAAACGAATCGGGCGTTCGAGGGGCAGACAGGCTTCGTGAACGCGGTCGGCAAGCGCATCAGCGAGTTGCAGCCAGACATGGAACGTTCGTGGTTCGAGCAGTTCGCCCGGATTGCGCGAACGGGCGAGCCGCTGCGCTTCATCGACCGGACGGAAGCGATGGACAGGTGGTATGACGTTTACGCTCTGCGCGTCGGCGCGGTGGGCGACAACCGCATCTCGCTTTTGTTCCGCGACATCACCGATCGCAAACGCCGCGAAGCGAATCTCGCTTTTTTAGCCAGCATTGAGACTGAATTCGCACGTTTCACGTCGTCGTCAGAAATTGCGAACGTCGCGGGCGATCGCATCGTCGAATACTTCAATCTTTCGCATTGTCTGCTGGTCGAAATTGATGATCAGACAACTGTGGCGACAGTTTTCCACGACCACAAAGCGGCAGATTTGCCGACTAAACTCGGCAATTACCTCATCCAGGATTTTCATACCGAGGCGGAAGTCGAGCAACTCGCCGCCGGACAACCGTTGGTGATCAACGACGCTCTGAGCGAACAGCACTCACAGGAAAACGCCGCGCGTTTCGAGGCGTTGGGCAATCGCTCTCTCGTCACCGCGCCATACCTCAGAGATGGACGCTGGAAATTTGCCTTGAGCGCACAAGACCGCGAGCCGCGCTTGTGGCGTCAGGATGAAATCGAATTTTTGCAGGAATTGGCGATGCGTGTTTCGCTACGCATCGAACGCGCCCGCGCAGAAGTTACGTTGCGCGAATCGGAAGAAAAATTCCGCGCTTTTCTCAGTGCGGCTTCGGACATCATTTATGAAATGAGCGCAGATTGGCGGGAAATGCGTTCTCTTGAAGGCAAAGAGTTTATCGCCACGACTGAAGATCCGCGCCGCGATTGGACAGAGGCCTACATTCCCGAAACCGACAAGCCGCGAGTTAGGGCGGCGATCAACCGCGCGATCGCAACCCGCAGCAATTTTGAATTGGAACACCGCGTTATTCGGTTGGACGGCACTGTGGGCTGGACGTTTTCCCGCGCCATTCCGCTGATCAATGAGGCAGGTGAAATCGTCAAATGGTTTGGTGCGGCGAGCGACATCACCGATCAAGTAGAAGCCGAAGCAGCCCTGCGCGAATCGGAAATTCAGCGAGTTCGAGAACAATCTGCCCGTGAACAAGAACGCCAACGCGCCGTTCGCGAAGCGGCACGAAGTGCAGATTTAGCAGAACTCGATCGCGCCAAAACCCTCTTCTTTAGCAACGTCAGCCACGAATTCCGCACGCCGTTAACGTTGATACTCGCTTCGGTGCAAGATGCCTTGAGCGATTCGGTAAATCCCCTAACTTCTTCACAACGGGAACGGCTAGAACTAGTACATCACAACAGCTTGCGTTTGCTGAAACTGGTCAATACCCTGCTCGACTTTTCCCGCATCGAAGCCGATCGCCTGAAGGCAAACTACGAACCCACCGACTTATCCACCTACACGGCAGAACTGGCAAGTGTTTTCCGCTCGGCGATTGAGAATGCCAATTTGCAGTTAGTTGTCGATTGTCCCCCCTTACCCGATCCCATTTACGTTGATCGCGAGATGTGGGAAAAGATTGTGTTGAATCTGCTTTCCAATGCCTTAAAATTTACCTTCGAGGGTATGATTTCTGTCTCGCTCAAATTCAACGCAAACACAGTTGAATTGATGGTCAGCGACACGGGCGTAGGTATTTCCGCTTCCGAACTGCCTCACCTGTTTGAGAGGTTCTATCAAGTCAAAGGCGCGAGGGGGCGCAGCTCTGAAGGCTCAGGCATTGGCTTGTCTCTGGTGCAGGAACTCGTCAAGCGGCACGGCGGCGCGATCGCGGTTACGAGCGCAGTAGACCAAGGCACAACCTTCACCGTCACCATCCCCACCGGAATCGCCCATCTACCCGCCGACCAAATTTGGGTTGCCTCTACACTGATATCGACGGCTGTAACGGCGAATGCTTTTGTTGAAGAAGCTTTGCGTTGGCTACCTGAAGAAAGCACAGAATTTCAAGCTCAGAGCTTGGAGATTAAGGCTCAAAGCTCAGAGATTAAGGCTCAAAGTTCAGAGATTAAGGCTCAAAGCTCAGAGGTTAAGGCTCAAAGTTCAGAGATTAAGGCTCAAAGCTCAGAGATTAAGGCTCAAAGTTCAGAGGTTAAGGCTCAAAGCCCAGAGATTAAGGCTCAAAGTTCAGAGGTTCAAGTTCAAAGCTCCAAGAGGGCGCGTATTCTCCTAGTAGATGACAACGCCGATATGCGCGGCTATCTTAAGCGGTTGTTAAGCCAGTACTATGAGGTAGAAACTGTAAATGACGGGTTAGCTGCACTGACTGCGATCCGGCGTGGTGGAAGTGCCATCTATGACTTGGTGTTAGCAGATGTGATGATGCCGAGAATGGATGGATTTGAGTTATTGCGATCGCTACGGACTTCACCAAATACCCAGACAATCCCGATTATTTTGCTCTCTGCTCGTGCTGGCGAAGAATCACGGGTGCAAGGTTTAGAAACTGGCGCAGATGACTACTTAATTAAACCCTTCTCGGCACGAGAATTGTTAGCGCGAGTCAATGCCAACCTCCAATTAGCACAACTGCGACGCGAAGCAGTCTACCGCGAACAGGTGATGCAGGCGGTACAAACACTCAATGAGCGCTTGGAGCAACAGGTGAAAGCGCGGACGGCTCAACTAGAAGCAATCAACCAAGAACTGGAGGCATTTTCTTCCTCAATATCCCATGACTTGCGAACGCCGCTACGCTACATCAGCAGCTTTGCCGAACAATTGCAAGGCAAGCTCAATGCAACTCTTGTCGATGCATCCAGTTTGCAGACTCTCAACATTATCACCAAATCTGCTCTTGAGACCGAAAAAATGGTAGACGACCTGCTGGAATTTTCCCACTTGGGGAAGACAGAAATGCATTTGACTACTGTTAATATCACTAAATTGGTGCAGCAGGTGCGAGAACAATTGCAGCCAGAACTAATCGGGCGATCGCTCCACTGGGAAATCGAGCCATTGGTAACGGTAGAAGGCGATCCGGCGCTGTTACGATCAGTACTGCAAAATTTGCTATCAAATGCCGTTAAGTACAGCCGCAATAACACCGAAGCCGCAATCACGATTGGTAGTATTGAACAGGAGCAAGAAGTGATTTTCTTTGTTAAAGATAATGGTGCAGGGTTCGACATGAAATACTGCGATCGACTATTTAGCATATTTCAACGGTTGCATCCCCAGGAACAGTTTCCTGGCACCGGAGTCGGGCTTGCCACTGTAAGGCGGATCATTCATCGACATGGCGGACGCATCTGGGCAGAAGGCGCAATCGACCAGGGCGCAACGTTCTACTTTTCTCTGCCAAAACGTAAGGTGTATTTATGAGAGGACTGCGGTTTCTTTTGCTCGAAGACAATCCCCTTGACGCAGAGGTAATACATCTCACCCTGACCGATGGCGGCGTTGAATGTGAACTGCTCCGGGTAGAAACTAGCGCTGAATTTGTGAAGGTATTAGAAACCAATGCATTTAATTTAATTTTGGCAGACTATACCTTGCCCGGTTTTGATGGGATTTCCGCTTTGAAAATTGCCCAGAAGCTTTGTCCTGACACGCCCTTTATTTTCGTCTCTGGCAGTATGGGCGAAGAATTGGTGATTGAAGCGCTGAAACTGGGAGCCACCGACTATGTGCTGAAGCGCAACTTACAGCGGTTGGTGCCTTGTGTCGAACGAGCGTTGCGGGAAGCCGAAGAAAAGCGCAATCGCCAAAGAGCCGAAAAAGCACTGCGCCGAAGCGAAGCCCGCTTACATCAAGTCGCGGCCAAACTGCCTCATGGCGCTGTGTTCATTGTGGATCGAGATTTGCGCTACCAGCTGGCAGAAGGTGAAGCGCTGGAGTGGGTCGGTATGAGTCCTGAAAACTTTGTCGGCAAAACACTCTGGGAAGCCCTCGGCCCAACGCTGGCAGCCAGCTACGAACCCTACTTGCGTCAAGCTTTCAATGGCGAATCGTTTAGCTTAGAGCATTACAGCCACGATCGCTACTATATCTCTCATGGCACACCCTTACGCAATGATCGCGGTGAAGTTGATGGTGTGCTGGCAATATCTTACGACATTACCAATCGCAAACAAACCGAAATCGCCCTCAAACAAAGTGAAACTCGCCTTCGGTTAATGGTGGCAAGTGCAAAAGAATATGCGATTTTCACCGTTGATCCCAAGGCTGTGATTACAAGCTGGAGTGCCGGTGCTGAACGCTTGTTAGGATATTCAGAAGCAGAAATAATTGGCTGTGACAGTCGTTGCCTTTACACCCCCGAAGACAACGCCCAAGACCGCGCTGGAAGGGAATTGCAGACCGCCCAAACTCAAGGACAGGCAGAAAATGAGTGCTGGCATATGCGAAAGGACGGTAGCCGCTTTTGGGGTAGTGGCTTTGTGATGCCCATACGTGAGGAAGCCGACGACGTGCAAGGATTTATCAAAATCATGCGCGATGTCACCTTACAGAGGCAAGCTGATGAACGCTTGCGGTTGCTCTATGACATCACCAGCGATCTCCTAGAGGTCGAGCAACCGATGACATTGATGCACAACCTATTTGGCAAACTCGCACCCCAGCTAGGGTTGGACTATTACTACAACTACATCGTCGAGTCAAAAGACAACCGCCCCAGACTGCATTTGCAAAACTATGAGGGCATTAGTCAAGAGATCATAGAGACGATCAAGTGGCTTGAGTTCGGTGAAGACCTTTGTGGATGGGTAGCTCAAGAACGACAGCAACTCGTTTTCGATCGCGCCCAAATTGCCACTCATCCTCATGCCCAAACCCACCGCGACCTGGGTGCCACCGTTTATGTCGGTCAACCGTTAATTGTCCAAGAACGGTTATTGGGAACCATCTGCTTTGCTAGCTGTACCCGCACTCGCTTTACCTCAGAAGAAATTGATTTGCTGCAATTGATGTCTGAGCAGATAGCGATCGCCCTTGACCGAGCCAACCTAATTGTCTCGATTCAGCAACACGCAGAACAGTTGCAACGAGCGAACCAGATTAAAGACGAGTTTTTAGCAGTGCTGTCTCATGAGTTGCGATCGCCCCTCAACCCCATCTTAGGCTGGACACAACTGTTGCAAAAAGGCAAGCTCAATGCCGCCCGTCAACGCGAAGCACTAATAACGATCGAGCGCAACGCCAAACTGCAATCACAATTAATTGAAGACTTACTCGACATTTCGCGGATTATGCGGGGTAAGCTGTCCTTAACAGTGGCTCCCCTTAATTTAATCTCTGTGATTTCTGCTGCCCTGGAAACGGTGCGTTTAGCAGCAGAAGCAAAGAATATTGACTTACGGATTGATCTTGATCCGACTGCACCTATCTCTGGTGACGCTGCCCGCTTGCAGCAAGTGGTGTGGAACTTGCTTACCAATGCCGTCAAATTTACACCAGATAATGGACAAGTAATCATTGAATTAAGGCAAATTGCAGGGCAGGCTCAGATCCGGGTGATCGATACAGGCATTGGCATTCAACCGGAATTTATACCACATGTGTTTGAGTATTTCCGGCAAGAGGATAGCTCGACGACACGCAGATTTGGTGGCTTGGGTTTGGGATTGGCGATCGTCCGCCAAATTGTAGAACTGCACGGTGGCACAGTCAAGGCAGAAAGCTTGGGTGAGAATCAGGGTGCAACCTTTATAGTTCAAATACCTATCTTGGCTCAGTCAGCACTAATTGTACTTGACTCAGCCGACGCTGAAACATCAAGCGTAGAAACTCCCTTAAGCAATCTGCAAATTTTGCTCGTGGATGATGATAGTGATACGCGCAAGTTTGAAGCATTTTTGCTAGAACAAAATGGCGCAAAGGTGACAGCCGTAGCATCTGGGCTAGAAGCATTGCAAGTACTTGATAGTTTCATTCCTGATGTAATTGTGAGTGATATCGGCATGGCTGATATGGATGGCTATATGCTGATTGGGCAGATTCGTTCACGCCCACCCAATCAAGGAGGAACGATTCCGGCGATCGCGCTTACCGCTTATGCCGCAGATATTGACCAACAAAAAGCACTGACTGCTGGGTTTCAAGCTCACATTACCAAGCCATTAGAAGCAGAGGAGTTAGTCAGGAAGATTCTAAACCTGCTAGAACACAACTAATACCAATTCAAAATTCAAAATAAAGAATCAAGATATAGCAATGACTTCCTGCACAAGAGCCTCTATTTGATGGGTGTTAATTTTCTCTCTAAATCAAATAAGAAGCCGTGGATATATTCCTCAGTCCATTCGGCACCATAGAAGCGTTTGAACATCCCTCGTGCTGGGTCTTTTTCAGCCCGATATCGCAGGTATCGCAGTTGGGCTTGCTCAATGGCTGCTAAATTTTGGGAATCTGTTACAGCTTCTGCCTGCTCTACAAAATCCAGATAAGCTTTCAAATAGTCTTTGAAAGCGGCAAACACCTGAGTTTCTACTACAGCCGTTTCTTGGGGACGAGTCCACAGGAAAGCAGGAGAGAAAAAGGGCCGTGCTTCTTCTGGAAAATCTCCTCCCCAAGATAGATGCTGTTGATGGCCGTGAAAAATCGGCAGAATTGGTTCGGTATATTTTGCCTGATATGCTGGATCATCGCGAAATAGGGGCTGCATATCCAAAGCAATTAAATGTCCTCCTGGCAATGTCACCAGATCCGCTCCAAAAAAGGGTAAATCGTAGTTGAGTTGGGGGAAGATCACAAAATTCAGCACTTGCAGCGAATTACCACCTTGTACATGAGCTGCACGAATTTGGCGCAATTTTACCGTTTGAAAAGCATAACTGGTGGTGACAACCTCTTCCTGATTCTTTCCCTTGCCCACAACAGCGCTCTTAGACTCAAACCCAGTGGGGATAGGATAAGGTTGTAAATCCAAGCGCGATCGCATGTAGGCGATCGCATAATCGAGAAATGGTTGATATAGTGTCACGTCGCTTCGCTCCGAATTCAAAATTCAAAATTCAAAATTCAAACATTTTTAATCCCCAATGCCCATTTTCATTTGGTCATCTTTTGCTGCCACTAACTGCTAGGGGAACAGCATCTTCAAATAAGAATTCATGGAGAAAACGCTCTGCCCATTCATGACCAAAGTAACTGCTAAACAAACCAGATGCTGGATCGCGGTCTGCACTATATTGGTCATAGTCTTTTTGGGCTTTGACAATCCGCTTGATATCTTCCTCTTCTTGGAGCGGTTGGGCATCTGCTAGCATTTGCCAATACAAGTCTAAATAATCCTGAAAAGCTTCAAATACTCGTGTTGCCACAGTTTGGGGATCTGTTTTGGCAAACAATAGATATTTAGAAAAATACTGGTTAGCATCGTAAAACTTCATTTCTAAATTTTGCGCCAAATCCGGATATTTATCATGGAGAGATTTTAACGGAACTATATATTTTTTTTGATAATCTTCATCCTGAAATAAAGGCTGAAAGTCAAGCACAATCAAGTTTTTTACTTTACCAAAAGATAAAAAGTCAATTCCTAACAGAGGTAGATCGTAGTGATGACTAGGATAAATTACGCTGTTAAAAATTTGGGCGCTTTCCCCAGCATCAATGTAGGTATAGCGAATCTTCCGCAACTCTTGACATTGGTGACACCTACTGCGGATAGTTGCTGGGTTTCTGCCGCGATCGCTAACTTTGAATTCCAAACCAGGGGGAATAACCCTACTTTGTAAATCAAACCGCTGAAATAGCTCTTTTTCTAAAAATTCCAGGAAAGGCTTATACATGGAGCATGATTTGTTAACCCTTGCATGAAAATAAGTGATGGCAATCATGCACGTCTCATTTATGAGAAACAAAGCAACATTCCTTAATGGGCATTGGGGATTGGGCATTGGGCATTGAAAAACTCTTTTCTATTCCCTATTCCCTACTCCCTACTCCCTACCTAGCATGATTCCAACTGATCATTTTTTCCAAGACATCTTGGGAAACACAGCGACGCTCAGAACAATAAGTCATCAAGTTGACTCCGTTCATCATTCGCACCGTACTCACCCTGACGCGAAAATCATCCGTAACAAACCAACAACGTTCTTGACCTTGGTTATTGTCATAGTCAGTATCAATCGTCAAGACTCCATCATCAGCAAACTGATACCGACTCACAACTGGAATACTCTCGACATAGCCTTGGTTGCGGATCAGTTTTCCAGACCGCCTCGTTTCGTCGGGTACATCAACTAAAATGGCGGCATTATCGATATTAGGTAGCCTGGTGTCTAGGTTAGCCTGCCATGCAAAGCTAGCACCGCTTGTAGCTTTAGTAGGGTCTATCCCTTGGGCTGTACAGACTTCTTGGACTTTAGGATCATCCTTTTTCATGACTTTAATAATCAAATTTGATTCCCCCGACTCATCCGCCGCCGAGTCAAAATGATGAACGGAGCGTTCCGTAAACCATGTTCCCTCACTTTTACGGAAGAAGTCGATCATAGTCAAGGGTGGTATTAAATGCATGTGTTTTGAAACCTCGTTTTTTAAAAGTTAGGAGTTTTGAGCAAAGCCGGAGACGTTTCCATTGCTCCAGTGAGGAACTAGGAATCAAATTTTGGCGTTACTGAATACTGAGTGAGAAGATGAAGTCCCGATATAGCTAAAGTGTAGAATAACTCCAAAAGTCATATTTTAATCAGCTGATGACAAATAGTGAAATTCAACTTATTACTAGCGAACGCCCCAGTCCAACTCCTGAAATCTTAACAGCCCTGAAAGCTGGAATCGCTCTAGATGGGGTAGATTTGTACCAATTCAATTTAAAGGAAGTCGATTTACAACAAGCTAACTTGAGTAAAGCCAAGCTATTAGGAGCTGATCTGGGTGAGGTAATCTTGAGTGATGCAAATCTGAGTGGGGCAGATTTGCGAGGCGCTAATCTGCGAGGAGCCGATTTGAGTAGAGCTAATTTGCAGGGAGCCTATTTAAACCGTGCTGATCTCCAGCAAGCGAATCTTAGTGGCGCAAATTTGGAGGGAGCCAAACTCCAAGTAGCGCGTTATGATACACAAACGAAATGGCCCCAAGAATATAACTACAAAGCTTCTGGAGCGGTGGGGCCAGGTGCTAATCTTAATGGTGCTTTTCTGAATACAGCTTCTTTACGAAACGCAGATTTACAAGGCGCTAATCTGCGTGGAGCCTACCTGAGTGGTGCTGACTTGACAGGAGCTAATTTGCAAGGTGCAGCTTTAAGTGGCGCTGACCTGACGAAAGCTTATTTAACAGGGGCTTGCTTGCGGAATGCTCGATTGACTGGAGCTAATTTGCAGGATACAGACCTGCGAGCAACTGACCTCAGTGATGCAGAGATGGAGCATCTTCAAAGTATCGCTGGAGCAGATTTTACTCTTGTCCAAGGACTCACAGAAGCAACTAAAGCCATGCTTTGCAGCCGTCCACATTCAGAACTCGACGCTTGGAACGCTTACACCCGCACAACAACTCGTGAGAGTTTGAATGCTTGACTGTGCCAATTTTAGATTTTAGGTGCAAGCCGCGCTCCTTGTGAGCAAAATAAATCCAAAATTGTTTGACCAGTTGTTCTATAGGGAGTTTACAACGGCTGCCAGTTCTTTTTCAGGAGCGCTAAAAATGTAGCATATCCTTCGGAAAAACCGGGCGGATCAGGTAGAACATATTGTGGAAATTCTTTATACGATCGCCAAGGTTCTGAAGCATTATGCCGCAAATGTAAGGCAGATTCTGAGGAACCTGGTAATCGCCAAGTCATTTGACCAGTTGGGATATCAGTCACAAATGTCTCCTCATCTCGAAAAAGTTAATTTTTTATTCCAGATTTTGGCAGATTAACCGGATATTTTGGGCAAATTTAAGGTATAATCAAGATATTTACTATTAAGTTTTCTGACCAGATTGCGAACAAAACTATATTGCTAGTGTGGCAACAAGTCTTCTAAAGCAGCTCCGACAACTCGGTGATCCTCATCCTGTCTGAGTTGGTTCAGGGTTGCTTTTGCTTGTGGCTGGTCAAATCGTTTCAGGGCATAACAAACTCGCACGCGCATCCGCCAAGATTGATCATTCACCAACGTTAGTATTTGGGATAATGCCGCAGTCTGTTGGCTAGAATCAGCTAGTAAGCCGAGTCCATCAACAGAGGATTCCTGAACTGTGAAATCTTCATCTTTTAAACCCTGAACGCAGATATCAAATAGTTCTTCAGGGCAATCCATTTCGGCGATCGCCGCCAAAATGCTCCGCTTAACTAGCCAGTGGTCATCCTGATAAAATGCCATAACTAGATGAGAAACTGCGATTCTGCCAAATAGTGATAAAGAATTTGCCGCCTCAGCTCGCACATTGGGGGTATCGTCGAATTTCATAATTTGCATCAAAGCAGCAAAAGATTCCGCTGATTGTTGATTACCCAAACCCCTTGCCACAAAAGTACGCACCAAAAATTCTGAGTCATGAAGTTTACTGGTTAACAGAGGAACAGCAACTTCTGATTCATAATTATTCAGGGCAGCGATCGCCTTCAGACGATAATGAAAATCTGGGTTCTTCAGTTCAGCTTGAATTTTATCGATTTCCATAGGTGCATTTGGTAGAGCTATTCTTTACTTTATTTTACAGATGTCACCAAATGGCGATCGCATGATCACAAGATTAAATCAAGGGTATGGGAGATAGGTTATTCTCCTTGTCCCCCACTCCCCACTCCCCACTCCCCACGAATGACTCAATTAAGCGAAACCGTTAAAGAATTAATAGCCAAAGCTAGAATTATCAGCTTTGCTGAGTGGGAATCCCATCCAAAAGCAGCGATTATTATATTCCAAGCTGCGGACGATGCTTTTCGGTATCTGAGCGACGAAGATTTCTTGCAGATTAAAACCTTGTCACCTGATAATTCGGCCTTGATTCCTGTTGCTGTGTTGTTACGCGATCGCGCCGCCGAAATTGTTGATGAAGCTAGAGAGCAGGTTTTGACGACTTATCCCGAAGTTATCCAGCCTGGAGGAGGTCTTTATCCGCCGGAACGCGCCCAAGCTTGCTGGCGAGATTTTTGGCATTTTCTTCGCTGTATTACCTATGGCATAGCAGGCGGTCACACTGAGTATACCAGTCCTACAGGATTGCACTATATGAATTTGCTCTATCAGGAATTACAAGTTCCAAAAGATGCAATGGTATTAGGCTTAAAAAGTATTAAAGTTGCTAGTTTAAAGCGGTGTCAAGCCAATCAGCAAGAAATTGCTCCCTATTTTGATCATTTAATTACCCAACTGGCTACTTTCCAAATTTAGTAGTCCTAAGTAAAAAGTTCTGAGCCAGCTCGCAGTTTGGTGCTGCCTCAAACCAAGCCTTTGCAAATTATGCGGATGCAACGAATGAACTAATGACTCAGCACTATTAATACTCCCAGTCAGAAGATTACTACAATACCATCACCTGTACGCCAGCCAATCAGATACTAAAAAAAAGCTAAAATTTCTCAAAGGTTCCTATTATTTAACTTAACAAATTTTAATAAATATGGCTTCAACATCGTATCAGAATGTGTAAGGGCACAATGATGTTAAAACTTAAATCATCAAAAGTAATAAGGATTTAAAGTCTCTATCGACTCTCCTTGATTACAACGATGTAAACTTTTTTAACATCTGCTGAATATCCTTCTGATAAATAAAATTTAGTTGTTAACTGGGAGATAGTTTGAATCGCTTTTGAACCAGCATCACGATTAGGGGTCGCTCTGTTTGAAGATGTCGCTCCTATTTATCTGTAGTGAAGTCGCTCTAATGAGGAAGTTAAAACCGTAATTAGAACTGTATACAAGCAAGTTCTAGGCAACGTTTTAATAGACAGTGAGCGGCAAGCCGTTCCTGAATCACAATTTAAACGGGGTGAAAATCAGCGTTCGCAACTTTGTGCGAGTCGTTGCTAAATCTTAGATTTACCGAGTGCGGTTTTTTGAAACCACTGCTTTCTATCGATTCATTGAACGTCTTCAGTCACTAATCCTCAGTGTTGATCATTCATCAAAAGTTAGCTAAAGCGATCGCTGATCTGGAGTTTGATCAATTGCGCCGTCAGTTGTCATATACGAACGATATTTAACACACTTTCACAAACTAAAGTTTTACAAAAGCTAGTCAGTAGCAAAAATAACTGATAACTGATGCGAAATTCCACCTCTATAAGGGGTAGGATGCTCGGAAATTTCATTTAAATCACGTTTTTAAGGAGATACTTAAATGTCACTTTGGGCTATTGATTCACCTAAGGTTGAACTGCGTCCAAACACAAGCGAAAGTGAATTACAAATACTGATTCGGGCCGTTTACAAACAGGTTTTGGGCAATGCTCACTTGTTGGAAAGTGAGCGACTAGCCACTATAGAATCGCAATTGCGCGATCGCAATATCAGCGTCCGCGAATTCGTCAACAGCGTTGCAAAATCAGAACTTTATCAATCGCTGTTTTTCAATTCTTCTTCCCAAAATCGGTTCATTGAACTGAACTTCAAACACTTGCTAGGACGTGCTCCAGCTGATCAGGCAGAAATTTCCGAACACGTCCGCATCTACAACGAACAGGGCTACGATGCTGAAATCGAATCCTATATCGATAGCGAGGAGTATCAGCAAAATTTTGGCGAGAATATTGTTCCTTATCCTTGCAGCACTAGCTCCCAAATAGGGATTAAAAATGTTACCTTTCGCACATTTACCTTATTAAGAGGAGTAGCTAGCAGCGATAGCGATCGCAAAGCCAAACTGATTAGCGATGTCGGTTCAAATCTACCCACATCCATCAAGGCTCCCGTTGCTAGTTATAGTGTAAGCAGCACTAGCAAACGCTTCTTGATTAAAGCAGTCAAAGGTGCAGCTAAGATTCCTAACCGTCTAGGCAAGCTCGAATATGTAGTTAACTACAACCAACTGTCTGGGCAAGTGCAAAACATTCATAGAACGGGCGGCAAAATCATCAGTATCACTGAAGTTGCTTAGATTTGTCTAAGTAGAGATGAAAAAGGGGCTGGATGCTGAGGATTGGGGGGAATAACTCCTAACTCAGCACTCAGAACCCCTTCAGGCGGTTGTGGTTAAGGAGGCTAGCATATAAACTGAGAAAATAACTACTTAACCAAGATATCTCTTGGATTGTAAGCTACTTTTAAAATCACTTTTTTAATGGAAATTACTGAATTCTTTGAACTTTCAATTGGACGATGGCGATCGCAGCGGAGCGGTCATCATTTAGCATTCGCCCACTTTGAACAAGTGCTGTCTACCATTGACATTGAGTCTCTATCCTTCAATGATCCGGCGGTGGTAGCAATCTGTGAATTGTATAAGATTGATCCCGCCAGTATCACCCACCCCTTTCGGATGACTTGGGAGGGTGAGTCAGACTGGGACGATAAAATAATCTCTGGTAGTACTGTGCTGGTGCCAATTCCCAATGTTGAAAATCCTTCTAGAGGCAAACTTTTGCGGGATCAGGGATATGCCGAAACAATCCCAGCAGTGGCTAAATATCACTTGAGTGAAGATGGTATTTTTACCCTACTGACAGAGTATGACCTCGCTGCTGCTGAGGAGCGAATTTGGTTTGCTAACCCAAATCTCCGATTTCGGGTAGCGACGATTAAAACCAGTGATGGTAAAGGTGTGACAACAGCTTCCTTTTCTTCAGAGATTCGCTCTTTGTCAAGTTCAACCAATTAGCAAAAATCAGGTTAAAACATAAAAGGATACAAGCTCCTAAATTTATTTATGGGCATTGTTAATTTTGAATTTTGAATTTTGAATTCGGAGCAAAGCGACGTGACGATAGCGCCCAGTGAATCTAGCAGCAACGCTAGCGATTTGCTCACTTTAGCTTGTTGGATGGCAGGAGATTTTAGCAACTACAAGCAATCTTTTGCAAATCCGCAACTTTACGCCCACATTCGCATTTTTTTTCGTCCTTTACCGATTGAATTTTTTTCTGCAATCGGTTTTTATTCAGAACAAGTATATGACCACGATTTATGGACACCCTATCGCCAGGGAGTACATAAATTAGTGGATTGGGGCGATCGCATCTATATCGAAAATTACAGCTTGAAAGACCCTATGCTTTATGCAGGTGCTGCTCGTGAATTAGATATCCTCAAAACCATCACCCCAGAGAACATCGAACGGCGTCATCACTGTTCAATGGTTTTCCAGCGAAAAGGTGAAATGTTTCGAGGCAGTGTGGAACCGGGTAATCAATGTCTAATTAAGCGCAATGGATGCCAGACATATCTTGTCAGCGAAGTAGAAGTAACTGAGCGTACTTGGTTAAGTCTAGATAAAGGTATGGATATTGAAACCCACGAGCAAATATGGGGATCAACTGCTGGCCCTTTGCAATTTGAAAAACGGGAAAGTTTTGCTGATGAATTACATGCGGTGAGCGCATTATGTTGATTCAGCTTGAGTCTGTTAAAACCAACATGTTACCTCCACCAGCTGAAAAAAAAATGCGCTGCTGGATTCGCAGTCGCCACTTGATTTGTTCGGGTAACTTTTTTATATTCGAGACATTAGAATATACGACCATTGAGAGATTTTCTGAATGTGTAGCTTCTTTAGGAGGAACAGTAATATCCGTTGACCCGATTAATAAAATTTGGATGGGCGATCATCGCCAAGTCATCTTATATCAGGCAAAAGCCAGTTTACATACGCCTCATCATACTTTGAAACAATACTGGATAAAATACGGTGGTTTCTACACTAGATTTGATGAGCGTGTTTGAGAGTTACTATCCTGCGGAAATTTTTTTCACAGGTGTCTACACTCCAATTCAAAATTAAGCTTTGAATTTTAAATACTCCCTAAGGGGGTTGACGGCTAATTGTTAATGTTTAATTGCTAATTGGTTACTATGATTAGCTATTACTTATTAACAGTTAGCCGTCTAAGTTTGTTAGAAAATGTAACTAAAACACTCCCCAAAACTTGATAAATTAATCCTGACTGTAAAGGGAATTAAAATTTGTTAGTGCTTCTATGGATTACCTATGAGGTTGCTCCAAAACAATTTGCTCAAGCCCCAAGTTTTACCAAGCTTGGTTTTGTGCAGTTCCATAAAGAATTGGTATTAGTTGTACCACGTAACCACTAACAAATACTTAGCTCCCATTACCTTTAAAATATAGATTTTTAGCAAACGTCCTCAAAGCCATTAGTCACTCCTACCCACACTAACCAAGTATGCAAATATTCTTAGACGAAGAAACCAGACGCCGCCAATATCAAGCATTTCCCCAAACAGAACCCCTTGAACTGTGGACTACTGCTTCAGTTGAAGACATTGAAATTGTAATTCGGGCAGTTTATCGGCAAGTGTTGGGTAATGCCTACATTATGGAAAGTGAGCGGCTCATCGTTCCCGAATCCCAACTCAAGCAAGGTATAATCGATGTCCGTGAGTTTGTGCGTCAGGTTGCCAAATCAGAGTTGTATCGCTCCAGATTTTTTGATAAAGTTTACCGCTACCGGGCGATTGAACTGAACTTTAAACACCTGCTGGGTCGCGCTCCCGATGACTACTCCGAGACGAAACATCACAGCAACATTCTAGATGAGAAGGGTTTTGAGGCGGATATTGATTCTTATCTTGATAGCGACGAGTATCTAGATGCCTTTGGGGATAACATAGTGCCATATTACCGGGGTTATAAAACTCAAACGGGCAAAAAGATATTGGAATTTACCAATATGCTGCAACTCGTGCGGAGCAATTCTAGCAGTGACAAGAACCTAGTAACGAATAATGAACCTCAGCTGGTGCGATCGCTAATTACCAATACTCCTTATGGTAGGCAGAAACCCACGGATATTAGTGCTTTACTTGCTGAAGTATTCAAGCGAAAGCCAGAAACTGCTCCTCCAGTTAATCCGTTTATTGCAGCTCAGGCAGCAGCTGAACAAGCCTTGCAGCAAAAGATTAAAGAGCAAGAAAGCCAGATTGCAACTTTGCAACAACAACTAGCAGACTTACAACCCTTTGCTAGCATCGGTGCAACACAATTTACTAGTAGTTCGCAGTCTTCCAGTTCCGTGACCAGCACTAAGGAATATACATCTTTGCAACAGCAAGCTGACGCGCAAGCAAAACAGATTGCAGGTTTGCAAGAGCAAATTGCTGATGCTCGACGGTATGCCACAATTGGAAAAGCCCGGTTGAATAAGTGGCGCAGTCGCGTTTTTAATGGCTAATTTTTTTACTGTCTAGTTTTGTAGGGTGCGTTACGCCAAAGGCTAACGCACCACTTTTGCAAAAGTTAAAAATATAGCGTAGTTTACCGCCGTAGGCATCGCATGAGAGAATTTGCAAAAGTGCGATCGCTTGGGCAAAATTGAGAAACTTTTTCAGCGATCGCATGAGATGATTTGAGAAAGTGCGATCGGGTAGCGTCTCCTCTGGAGAATCGCCGGCCTTTTGCTAACCATTTATATCATGTCCATTGGAGTAATCATAATATCCGTATTACCCCACCCCGCCAAAGCTGCGCTTTTGCTCCCCTCCCCTTGGCCTACGGTATATACACAAGTCAAATTACCCCCTTAATTCCCCCGAAGATTGGGGGGAAACAGGAATCTAGTTCCCTCCCCAATCCATCGGGGAGGGTTAGGGTGGGGTAAAACTGACGCGAAAAACCAGGTGAGTAAACTATTTCAGACTTGTGTATACACGTAAAGTAATTTTGTGAATGTATAGAGGAGATAATTGGTGCAGGCGTTGCACCATGCGCTGACGTAAAGCAGCATAGTTACAGCGCAGCAAAATCAGCGAAAATTCTCCCTGAGAAAGGGTAATTGTTCGCACCAGAGTTTGCAATGAACTCTCATTGTCAAAGGCTAAATTTTCTGGCTCTTGCTGATTACTCATAACATAAATGATTTACCTTATACTAGCTGTTTGTATGATTACATCATGCAAGTAGGGGCAGTGGGCAGAAGAATGATTTCTGCTAATTTTAAAAAGCTGTAATTGTGAAAATTACGACTGATATCGCTTCCGTCATCCCTGATATCGCTCCCATCATCCCTGATGTCGCTCCCGTTATCCTTGATATCGCTCCCGTTATCCTTGATATCGCTCCCGTTATCCTTGATATCGCTCCCGTCATCCTTGATATCGCTCCCGTTATCCTTGATATCGCTCCCGTCATCCTTGATATCGCTCCCGTCATCCTTGAGATGGTTAACGTTATACTATTTCACAAAATACCTGATAACTAAGTTGGCGCAAATATTTCAAACTATATTAAGAAATTTAAATGTAGGGTGTGTTGTCGCCAGGCGCAACGCACCGTCAATAATTTAAGGTGCGTTAGCCTACGGCATAACACACCCTACGGACTGGATACAATACGCCCCTACAGCCGATTCATAACCTAAATTCCTTCGCTTTAGCAAATTACGCAAATGACCGCCGCTAACTCGGCAAAGTCGCTCTAAAGTATCAGGACTATCAAAAACCTCAGTAATTAAATTCCGACTTTGTTCCCAACTCACATCAGGAAAAGCCCTCGCCATAACCATCTGTTGCAGCAGCGTAATCCCCTGTGAAAATTGCAAACCATCCTGTAGTTGCACAGGAACCATTGGCAAAACCTTGGGGTCTACGCCAAAGCGATTTGTTAACCTTCCTAAAGCGTTGGAAAAAATCAACACTAACGGAATTGTATAAACAACATGACAATTTAGCTGGTTTAACTGTTCACCGCGTTCAACAAAGAGATATTCTGGCTGGTAATAACCGGAAGGCTTCAAAGAATTATCCACTCGGTCGAGATTATCTATAATTACGACCAGTCCTTTTTTACCATAAGAGGCTCTGCCTCTTGACTTGCTGCAACAGCCCAATGAGGAGCATTTCCAGCCAGAGGCTAGAAACGAGGTTTTAAAGACCTCTCCCTGGTTTTACTACGTAAAACCAGGGAGAGGGACAGACTTGAACTTTAGTTTAAGGCAGGGAGAGGTTTGTCTCGTTCACAGTCTCTGACTGGGAATGCCTAATGAGAGGCTCCGCCTCGTTTATTAGCGGCAGAGCCGCAATGATGAGCATTTCCAGCCAGAGGCTAGAAACGAGGTTTCAACGAGGTTTTAGCTTAAGTTTACAATTCCAACTTTTCACCCCGAATCGAATAATCCAACAACTCCATCGGGTGAATAACTGAAATCTTCTTACCCTGCAACTGCAAATGCTTTGTAATCTGCAAAGTACACCCCGGATTAGCAGAAGCAATTAACTCAGCACCAGTATTCAATAAATTCTGCACTTTTTGCCGACCCAATTCTTCAGAAACTTCCGGTTGCAGCATATTATAAACGCCAGCGCTGCCACAACACAAAGCCGCGTCTATTGGTTCTTTCAACTTCACCCCTGGAATTTGCCGCAATACCTGACGTGGTTGCACGCTAATTTTTTGTCCATGCAATAAATGACAAGCATCTTGATAGACTAAATTCAAGGGTTTATCAGTCAACGGCGAAAGTTTCGCTGTTAACCCAACAGTTGCCAAAAACTCTTGAGCATCTTTAACCTTAGCCGCAAAATCCTTCGCCTTTTCCCGATATTCTGGGTCATCTTCTAAAATGTGACCGTATTCCTTTAAAGTATGACCGCAACCAGCAGCATTAATAATTACGAAATCTACATCAGTATTGGCAAAACTATCAATCATCTGCCTTGCTAAAGCTTTCGCCTGTTCTGTTTGTCCTTGGTGTTCGGGAAGCGCTGCACAACAACCTTGAGATTTTGGAATCACAACTTCACAACCATTCGCTGTTAAAACGCGCACCGTTGCTTCGTTCACTGGGGAGAAAAACAGCCGTTGCACGCAACCTAAAATCACCCCAACTCGGTAGCGCTTTTCACCTTGGGCGCGGATGACAGTAGGCAAATTATCTTGAAAAGATTTGAGAGTAATTTCTGGCAGAATAGATTCCATTGCTGCCAAACGGGGCGATATTTTATTGAGTAAACCTGTAGCGCGAAAGAACTTAGCAAAACCCAACTTTTGATAAACCAACAACGGAACTAATAAAATCCGTAAAAGGTTGGGATAGGGAAACAGAGAAAATATCAGTTGACGAAAAAATTGATCTGGTAAACTGCGGGGATAATTCCGTTCAACTTGGTGACGAGTTGCAGAAATCAACTTGTCATACTGCACACCAGAAGGACAAGTACTCACACAAGCAAGACATCCCAAACAAGAATCAAAATGTTCTACAGTTGCCGTATTTAAAGCAATCTCACCCTCATTAATTGCATCCATTAAATAGATGCGTCCTCTAGGAGAATCCATCTCCTTCCCAAGTACCCGATAACTGGGACAAGTTGACAGACAAAACCCACAATGTACACAACTATCAATCAACTTTGGGTCAGGCGGATGGTTCTCATCAAACCCCTTCAAATTCTTTAAACTAGCCGTATTATTAACAGAATTTTCTGAAACTTGCATAATTATTTTTCTCCCCTCTCTATCTCAGCGCCCTCAGCGTCTCTGCGGTTAGTTTCTTAAATCCCACCCACAAACCGACCAGGACTTAAAATATTCTTACTATCAAACTGTTCTTTAATCTGGCGCATCAACGACAAAGCATTCCCCGTATAGCCCCAAACATCTACTTGTTCTTTAACCGCCACTGGTGCTTCCAGAATTGTTAAAAAACCTCTATGAGCTTGAGTGCGATCGCTTCCAGCGGAGAGTAGCTCATCGCGCACTTTCAAAACCTGATTTTTACCCTCTAATTGTAACAAACCTAAACCACTACCAATGTGAATTAAACCTAACTCTACCTGAGTCAAAATCTCCACAGCAGCAGTAGGTAACACTCCTATTTTGCAGGTAATTACAGATTCTGTGGCAGTATAATGTATTCGTTCTTGCAATCTCTGCCATAGACTAGCCTCATCACCATCTACATAAATAGCCCCATCTAACCCTAACTTTTGCCCTACTTCCAAAACTCGGTTTGACTGTTCCTTTACACTCTCACTAATATTTTGAAACCGAGCAATTAATCCCAGTCCTTCACCCAAATCTAAGCTGGACACCAATTTAGTTGATAGCAAATCAGCTTGGACTGGTGTTAACGCTGAACCTCGAAGGATTTCAGCTGCTTGGGATACAGCCTCCGCCGTACCAGTTAGTACCACCGTCCCCGATGCCTCAGCTAGCGGATACAGGCGAAAAGTTAGTTGACTAATAAAGCCTAATGTGCCATACGATCCAGTAAGCAATTTCATCAAGTCATATCCGGCAACATTTTTAACTACTCTTCCCCCAGCTTTGGCGACTTGTCCATCAGCACGGACAAAGGTAATACCTAGTAACTGGTCGCGCACACTACCATAACGTTGTCGCAGAGAACCTGTATCACCTGTAGCAACAATACCGCCAATGGTTGCTAACTCTGATGCTGTGGGGTCAAGGGCAAGAAATTGCCGCGACTTTGCCAAAAGTGCTTGGAGTTCAGAGAATTTCATCCCAGCTTCTACCGTGATTGTCAAATCACCAACAGCGTGTTCAATCAGTTGGTTGATCCGCTGTGTACTGACTACAACATCAATGCCCTTGGCTAAACCACCCCAGTTGAGTTTACTACTATTACCGCAGGGGAGGACGCGCCAATTGTTACTGTGAGCTGTGGCAATGACTGCTGCTAGCTGTTGTTGGCTGCGGGGATAGACGATACAACTGGGAGGATTTCCAGAAGCGATCGCCTGTTGGATACGTTTTTGCTGACCTAGTTCGATGTTTTCCCAAAGGCAAACAGCATTTTCTTCGCCGACGATAGATGCAAAATAAGAAGCGTAGACGCCTTGCGGCTTGTCGTTAGACATCGCTTTGATTCAGTATTATTTTTTTCCGCCCTACATCTAATTTACTGGCTAACCTGACTAAAAAAGCGCATTGCCATTAATATAGCGGTTCTCGACCCAGTGAGGTACAATTTTGACCTCTCTCCAAACCTCTCTTCTAAAAGGAGAGAGGCATTGAATTTTCCCCCTTCCCGCTTCGGGGGTTAGGTCTTTTTTATCGGCAGTTGGAAGTTTAATCTCTCAGGTTGATCACTTTTGTGAGGGTGGCATTGCAAACAAACGCCCCTCCATATTCCTTGGGTACAGTGATTCCCCATAACGCATTAGCAGAGAATTTTTTCACCTTTTCATCGGGTCGCCGCTGCTGGTCACGTTCTAAATCTTCTTTGACAAATTCAGCTGCCAGTTTTTTAGCGATCGCTTCAGCATCACAATTAATCACATGTGCTTTTTGCTCAGGATAAATTACTGTTGTCATAGATGAGCGTGAAATAAATACGGGGATTCTTCTGATGTCTTCACCTAGAGATTCCCCGTATTTGTAGAGTTGTACCACCAACTCAAAATTCATTATGCAGCTTACCCTCATCCTTCAACTACAAATTGCTTTATTTGTTGCATTCCTCTTGCTGGTTATATGCATTATCAAGATTTGGCTTCAGAGGAAAGCTTTGGAACAGTACCGAAAATCCACAGAACTATTTAAACAGTCTGTAAATGGCTACCAAGAATCTGTAGAGCTTTTCAGACAAGCTATAAATGAGTATGAATTCCTACTTAAGGAACATGGGATAGATACATCAAAACCAAAAGCTAAGGTTCCTCAGCAATCAATATCGCCACCACCTTTGCAATTCAAAGTAACTCAGGAGGAAATAGACATTAACAACAAATATCTGCATAGTGAATTAATTGCTCTAACCAACAACGTAAATACAGCTAATCAATTACTGGTAAAACAGCGCCAATTGTACCCAGGTAAATCTGAGAACTGGCTTTTAAAACAAGTTATTAGTGACTTGAAGCTCAAAAAACCACAGGAACAACTACGTTCAAAAACACCACAAACACAAACAGAAGTTACTCTATCTCCACCGTCAGATACACCATTACCAGACCTCAAAAAAATGAAGAGGCAGCCTAGTAAACCAAAAGGAGTATCCAAGAATAATCCATTGTACAAAGAACTTCTTAATTTAATCAGTGGCAATGAAGAAATTGCCAATCGGTTGATTAGACATCAGCAACAATTAAACCCAGATAAATTAGAGAACTGGATTTTGGAAAAAGTTGTTGGTGACATAAAACGTGATCGGCGTGTTTAACGAACCTAAGCGATCGCCCGCGATCAAATCTTTAGTTAGCAAAATGCAGCGCTTGAAGTTTATCAAGACTAAAATCCTAACTATAAACTTTAATTTCTTTACACCTAGCTAGTTAGCATTTTCAAAATTTTAAGCCAGAACCACTGCTGGTTGCTGCCAGCGTCCCACCGCCTTACCAATCACTGATAATTCTTGCATCAAGTTATCGAAACGGTCTGGTGTCAGAGATTGGGGCCCATCAGATAAGGCTTTGGCAGGGTTGGGGTGAACCTCTATCATCAGGGAATCGGTGCCAGCTGCGATCGCAGCCATTGCCATTGAAGGCACAAACTCAGACCAACCTACGCCGTGACTGGGGTCAATCATAATGGGCAGGTGAGTCAGCTTTCGCAACACTGGCACTACCGATAAATCCAGCGTATTTCGCGTATACTGGCGGTCAAAGGTGCGTATTCCCCTTTCACACAAGATTACATTCGGATTGCCAGATGCCAAAACATACTCGGCTGCCATCAACCAATCTTCAATAGTAGCCGCCATTCCCCGCTTTAATAAAACTGGTTTCGGCTGCGCTCCCACTTTTTTGAGCAAGGAGAAATTCTGCATATTTCTTGCTCCCACCTGAATCACATCAGCAACTTCGACAATTTTATCCAGATCAACCGCATCCATCACTTCTGTAATAATACCTAGTCCACTGACTTCCCGCGCTTTCGCCAACAAATCCAAAGCACTCTCACCATGTCCTTGGAAGGCATAGGGTGAAGTCCGGGGTTTGTATGCCCCGCCGCGCAAAAACTTGGCTCCAGCCGTTTTGACGCGCCGCGCTGTCTCCACAATCATTTCTTCATTTTCTACGGAGCAGGGGCCGGCAACGACTACCAAGGGGTGGTGTTCACCAAATACCACTGCTCCATTAGGAGTATTGACTACCACTTCTGAAGCTTCGTCGTGACGGTACTGGCGACTTGCTCGTTTGTAAGGCTGCTCTACTCGCAACACCTGCTCAATCCAAGGGCTAACTTCTTGAATTTGTAGTGGATCTAAGTTGGCGGTTTCACCTACTAAACCAATAACTACTTTGTGTTGACCAACAATTTTTTCTGGAGTTAGCCCCCAGCTAGTTAGTTCCTGATCAATGCGGTTTATTTCCGCCTCTGGGGAACCACTTTTCATTACTATAATCATGTAAAACTTCCTAATTAATTGAGTAAATTTTTCTGTAAATGGACTAACTTTATTGTTGCCTATTGGGCTAATTACGAATAGTTAAAAAGAAAATTTATTTACAAAATATACCGCTCATTCAGTAGGTTGACGCTCAGTCAGTGATTTTACTGTTAAACAACTGAATATTGAGTATAAAAATTATTATATAATTTTAATTAGTAATGTTGAAGTTATAAATTTCAACTTCAACATTCACTTTTTTATTTACCCGATACCGTAGTTATTTAATCCCTGAGCGTCGTTCATTATGAGTTTTTTTGCCGAGTTTCGCGCCAAGCTGCCACCATTCGTCCCCAATTGGTGTTGAACTCACCCAAACCTAGCAGACTTCCGACTCTTTCTTCATCCCAAGAGGCAGAGAGAACGCCATAAGTTATCCCTAAGACTCCCAAACCAAATAATCCCATATTTACCAATAACACGGCGATGGGAGCTAGTTGGATGTGGGAGTAGATAGCAAGCAGATAGCTGACAACCAAGGTGGTAATGCCCAAAGCTGTTGGTACACCACAGAACGCAGCTACCCGGCGGATCATCCGCTGGCTGACTATTTGGGGAATAGCCATCTCTTGTTTGGTGTAAGACTGTTTTTTATCAGCTTGTTTGCCAGATTCCTCTGGCTGCACTGCCGATTTACTTTGAGTTTTTGCGGGTTTTTGGCGCTTTTTGTTTGGTTCAAAGGGCAAGCGGCTGCGTTCAGATTCTTCAGCAGACATAAGCGGTAGTCCCTATCCACGAATACCGAGGCGAGCAATCAAAGCTTGATACTTTTCCCGGCTTTCCTGCGATATATAAGCTAGAAGACGCTTGCGCTGACCAATTAGCTTCAATAGTCCCCGCCGGGAAGAATGGTCTTTTTTATTTGCCTGGAGATGTTCGCTGAGGCGGTTGATGCGCTCAGTTAGCATGGCAACTTGGACATCGGCCGAACCAGTGTCGGTTTCGTGAACTTGGTAATTGGAAATTATTTCTTGTTTCCGCAGTTGCGTCAGAGCCATGATCGATTCAATTTCTAATTTTTCTAAATGTATGTAGCAGTCTCCCATAATATCACAGCCCTCAAGCTGGATGTAGAATCATCTTTGCTGCTACGCCTTGCACTGTAAAATACTAAGTAAGTCAGATGATAGTCGAGGCGGTGAGTATAATCTGTAACTAATTGTATTTGCAGATGCGATCGCTTCACAATGCAATACCTGGGGCAATCCTACTATTGCGATTTTCACAGGAATTTATGGGCGTGATTACAAGAGTTGATATAAGAAGCGATCGCCTACCTTTTAACAAACACCGAGCCGGAACATTACTAAGTTTTTACCAACGAGTGTTGCAAGCAGAGTCAGCAGGAGAGCGAACGCACCCTTTGCAATTAATTCTATTAAAATGATCCTATTCTCTATCCAAACCGCAATAATGCGGAGAATATTTCCAATCAGCAATTAATAAGACTCGCCAACGAGTCTAAAAGACTTGTTAACGCAGTTCAAAGACTAGCCAACGAGTATAAAAGACTCTTTAACGGAGTTATTGTATGGAATATTCCATTTTCTACACTCAGAAGTGCCAAACTACAGAATTTCGATGTTTGGATACTGCCGATTAGCGATCGCCTAATTCTCCTAATAGACGTTCGCGATCTTGGGTTGCCAAATAATTTATCACATTGGTAGCGATCGCATAACCCTGCTGCTTGGGGTCTAAAATTTGCTTTAGTTGTTCTATTTCAAATGTTTCTCCACAAATATAAAGTATCGAAAACTGTCATGCCAACAACCATTTAATGAACCATCTGGCTTGACTACAGTTTTTAGATCGGGAATATGTTCAGCAATATTAGAAAACTGGGATTTATTTCCACTCACAAAAAGACCCAATTAAAACTGCTCCTTTGTTACGAGGAGCAAACAACGTAAATTCAATTAAACTTCCCATTTGCCTTTTTTAAATATATCTTCCTGTAAATGGTCGTGTCACCAGGTATAATAAAAATTTCCTCGCTTCCTGAGACATTTCGAGATTTTACTTCCTTGCAAATGACCATAAATCTATTTTTAGTTAGTCTTACTTAAAAATAAATATTGTCCTTTTAAATTTACTTAACTGTGAATTTTTTATAAGATAGAAGACTTATTTTCTGTCGCTTCAATAAATCCCTCAAACTGACCATTAGGTGTCCATTGAATAGCCCCATCTCGTCCTGTAAAAAATAGTTTAGTTTGGGTTTGGTTAAGTTCAGATAAAGCTTTTATATCAAAGTTACCAGAAGTAGCGATCGCTACTTCTGGTTTCAGAGCAATAACTAAATCTTTTAATGACTGAGGGGCACACCACAGCACTTGTGGATGAGGGAAACTTCCATTTTTAACTAGTTTTTGTATTTCTTTAGACTTGATATTACCTACTAATAACCAATTCTGATCTAAAATTTGCAATCGTAATATGGGTAATTGCTCGTTGATTAATTGTGCCACTATTGAACCAGCTTCCACAGTTTGACCAACTGCCAGCGGTTGGTAAGCTCCCTGATATTTTTGTAATCCTTGTTGAATTGCCTGAGTTGCAAGAAAATTTTCTGGCTTCGGGGAATATTCATAAAAATTTTTGATTGGTAAACGTTGTAGTAATTCCAACCAAGCATTACTTTCATTGCCTTGAAAATCAGTTGCGATCGCCCAATTGATTTGATTTACACCCTGTTGTTGTAAAAACGGTATAATTGTGAAACGTCCAGTCCCTTCATCGCCACTATTAATTACAGTTACAGTACCTCTATCTTGAACAACTATAATTGGTTCTGTACCAGATTCTAATACCGTTATCCGAAATAATGTATTTGTAAAATGCCAAAGGGGGATAAATACTAAAGCAATCGCAATCACATTAGCAAACCACCACCGCCGCTGCCACCAAGGGACTAACCAAACCAGTATAATCAGTACATAAATTGTTAGAAGCTGCCAAGTAGATATGCTGCCTACAGCAACAGAATTTCCTGGCAACTTGCTAAAAAATTCCACTAGTTTAATTAGCCAATCAGTAGGATAATGCAACACCCCAGCCAGGAAGCTTCCTGCCTCAATCCAAATTAAAGCTACTAAGGCACTGATGATTCCACCTATACTAATGATCGAAATTAATGGAGTACTAACTACATTCAGTAACAAACTATAAGATGGTACAACTCCAAATACAAAAAGTTGTATAGGTAAAGTCCAAAGAGTTGCAGCTAGGGGAACGGCAATCAAAACAGCGCTCGCAGGTGGTAGCCATGCTAGACGGTTGACTAATGCAGGTACTGTTACGACTAATCCTAGTGTTGCTAAAAAACTCAATTGAAAGCCTAAATCCCAAATCCATAGAGGATTAAACACTAATAACAGAGTTGCTGCTAATAGTAATGATCCCAACTGTTTTACCTTTCTTTTTAATAGCAGACCAATTAATGCCGCAAAACCCATAATTACGGCTCTGAGTACCGCAGGTTGAAAACCTGTTAAACTCAGAAAAATGATTAAAGCCAAAAAGCCAAGGGTAAATTGTGTTGCTTTTTTTGTCCGCTTAGTTAACTGTAATATCACACTCAAAATCAAGGAAGTTTGGAACCCGGAGGCTGCTAAAGCATGAGCTAATCCTGCTTGTACAAACAAGTCGCGGATATCGTAGGGTAAATCTACAGCTTTGCTACCTAAAACCATTGCACTCACAAGAGGCCCTTCCGGGATACCTAACCAACGAACTTGCGATCGCACAATTCGCTCCCGAATTTGCCACCATCCCCATTTACGTTCCTGATCCAAAACATTTATTTGTCTTCCAATCAAACCAGCAAAGGTTCCTTCTTGCTTGAGAAACTTCTGAAAATCGAAACCACCAGGATTGGAAGCCGCCTTTGGTTTGTACAAAATCCCAGTCACAGCAATTTGTTGACTAGGGTATAACCCAGTAGCTTGAAGTATAGGCACCGTCACATACAATTTACCCGTAACCCCTTTTGGCACACCTGCTGAACCTTTTTCATTTTTGACTTCATCTAACTGAGTTGCTTCCAGCCAAAATTGTCCTCGCTGACTGCGAGTCAAGCGTGGATTACTCGCTACTTCGCCACGAACAATCACAAGTTGTTCTTGATTACTGCTGTTTCCAGACGGGACGAACTGACTAATATCTTTTGCACCTGGTTGCGGCACTCGCCATTGAAAATATAGAGTTGCCAATAATCCCACTAAGCCAGCAGCTAGCCATATTCGAGGATGGGGACTAGTTTGCCAACTGTTAGGCACTGCCTTATTTTTGCTTCCAGCATTTTCTGATTTCTGAGCAAGTTGCCGTGAAATGGCGCGTCTTCTAAAAAAAATTGCTCCCACTATCCCCAAAACCAAAATCCACACACCACCCCAAGGAATTGCTGTAAACAACAACCCAAAAATGTAGCCAAGACAAATAATTACACCACTGGTTTGAATCATAAGATTTTTTGTAAAAGCATCTGACAACTCGAATTTGCAGCTAACTTAAAAATAGCTAGGGTAGCTATAGAGAAAAATCGGTGTTGCTGAATTTGGCTATGAAATTCAAAAATAAAATATTCCAAACTCTTATTATCTGCGCCTGGAGCGCCTACCGAAGTTTTGAGCGGCGAAAGCCACTCAAACTTCTCTCTGCGTGAGCTTTTCATCTCTTTAATCAGCAACTGCGAAAAATTTTTATGCTTGTGGTGAAGTATAGTCCATCAAGTTTATACAAACAAAGCCCGCATAGGCGGGCCTTATCCTTGTAGCCTCAATGTTCTAGACTCAAGATTTAACGGTATTTCTGACTTTTAGCAATAGTGACATCATAAAGATATACCTAGCCTAAACTCCAGCGCAGCGTGGAGAAACAGAAGACAAAGTGCTACGCTGACCGAATATGCAATTGCTCCTAGCGGACTTAGTTATGTAGCCGCACCCTTTAGGATGTCGGGCTTCCTGTTGAACTCACAGTATCTTTGAGCAACGGAAAACCCAACTTCTCCCTTTGCTCAACATATAAATGAGCTACCTTCCTAGCCAAATGGCGAATCCTGGCAATATAGCGAGTTCTCTCCGTCACCGAAATCATACCTCTAGCATCCAGCAGATTGAACGTGTGCGAACACTTCATTACATAATCTAAGCTAGGCAAGACCAATCCTCGCTCCGTCAATTGGGTAGCTTCCTGCTCATACAAATTAAATAGTGTCAGTAGCAACTCAGGATTTGACGCTTCAAAGTTGTAAACACACTGTTCAATCTCTCCCTGGAGGTAAACATCACCATAAGTAATGTTGTCTGTCCAATGAATCTTAGTAATTGCCTCTACTTCCTGGAGGTACATCACCAATCGCTCTAACCCGTATGTAATCTCAATCGACACAGGACGGCAATCTATTCCCCCACACTGTTGGAAGTAGGTAAATTGAGTAATTTCCATCCCATCTAACCATACTTCCCACCCAGTGCCCCAAGCTCCCACCGTCGCATCTTCCCAATTATCCTCTACAAACCGAATATCGTGGTCTTCAGGACGAATACCTAAAACCCTTAATGAATCAAGATAAATCTCCTGGATATTATCTGGCGACGGCTTAATCAGAACTTGGTACTGATAATACTGTTGGAACCGATTGGGGTTTTCGCCGTACCGCCCATCCGTCGGGCGACGACACGGTTCAACATACGCAACAGCCCACGGTTCCGGCCCCAATGCTCTTAAAAATGTCTGGGGATTCTTAGTACCCGCCCCCTTCTCAATGTCGTAGGGTTGGGCAATCAAGCAACCGCGATCGCCCCAAAACTCATGCAATAAACCTATTACCGACTGAAAATTCACGCTTCACCCTTCCTTACTCAGCACAGTGCATAAACTATTGTTGCCTACAACCCGGCACTGTGGGCAGTTTCAGGGGACTGAAAAACGGCCCAAAATATTTTTGGATAAATAGTTGACAAGTTGAAGGAGGTTCGCTATATTGAATAAGTGCCGGAAGCGAAGCGAGAAAAAGCGACGCTT
>NZ_JBALDI010000004.1:0-403318 GCF_036917395.1 Nostoc sp. | reverse complement strand
ATCAACAAATGTGAACGCCGAATCAACAAATGCGATCGCCGAATCAACAAATGTGAACGCCGAATCAACAAATGCGATCGCCGAATCAACAAATGTGAACGCCGAATCAACAAATGCGATCGCCGAATCAACAAATGCGATCGCCGAATCAACAAATGCGATCGCCGAATCAACAAATGCGATCGCCGAATCAACAAATGCGAACCCTAAATCAACAAATGCGAACCCTAAATCAACAAATGCGTAGGCGTAGCCAGCCGCAGGCATCGCCAAAATAACATTAGAAAGGGGAAACTAAAACATTTAATTCCCTCCCCAATACATACGGGGAGGGTTAGGGAGGGGTAATTCAATAACCTGCGTGTACAACGTAGGCGACTCAGAGAGGGACAGACTTGAAAAAGAGCAAGCCTTAACCCAAGTGTATTGAGACAGACTTGAACTAAAGTTCAACACAGGGAGAGATTCGTCGAACTAACGAGGGTAAGGGTTATTGAAGGTTTCCCAAGCAGCAGTAGCCGCCTTTTGCAGGCGAAAGCTGAAGTCTACTAAGT
Source organism: Nostoc sp. (assembly GCF_036917395.1). Lineage (GTDB taxonomy): Bacteria > Cyanobacteriota > Cyanobacteriia > Cyanobacteriales > Nostocaceae > Nostoc. The sequence goes on along the minus strand of NZ_JBALDI010000004.1, from coordinate 402,764 downwards.
CTTTCATCATTAAGTGCCAGTTTCTCTCAGCTTCATCCTGAATTATCGCCCAAGAGTCTTGTAAGCGATCGCGTTCTATCAGTTTCCTGTCTTCAATTAATTCCCGTGCTTGTCGCACAGCTTTCAAATAGGTTTCACGCGTGAGAGTACCTGCTGACTCTGCTTGGCTGCGTCTTTCTAGTGCCTCAATCAGCGCTTTAGTTTCGCGCTTCACTTCATCACTTGCGCCAGCCATTTCGGTTTCTACTAATTCGTCGGTTTGAGGACTAATTTCTACAATTACTATAGATTCGGTAGATTCAATTACTGTGGTTTCAAAGGATTCGATATTGTTAGCAGTCATAGTTAAAACATCCTTAATTACAATGTTTACTTTCGGATGAAAACTGCACCCTATAACGATAATCATTAGTCATGAGTGATTTAACAAATGACTCATGACAAAAATTTAATAAGCTTTTGTTGGTAGTTGTTGCTCTAATTTAAGCAATGCTGCAACTCGCACCTCTGTAGCAGGGTGACTGGAGAACAAGTTACCTAGAAACTGTCCAGAGATGGAATTGATAATTAATAACGGTTCAAATGCTGGATTAGCATTTAAAGGCATCTGCCTTGCTGAGGCTTCTAAGCGTTGTAATGCCCTGGCTAAAGCACGGGGATTACCAGTTAATTTAGCAGAACCTGCATCAGCAGAGAATTCTCGTGTGCGCGAAATTGCTAGCTGAATAATTGTCGCAGCCACTGGCGCAAGCATTACTGTTAACAAAACTCCCAAAGGATTTGCCCCTCTGTTGTCATCTCGTGAACCACCGCCAAACCACAAGCTGTAACTCACCATTTGCGCTATGAATGAGATAGCACCAGCGACAGTAGCAGCAACAGCTTGTGTGAGGGTGTCACGATTAATAATGTGGGTAAGTTCGTGGGCGATAACGCCTTCGAGTTCGTCATCTGGCAATATATTCAAAATGCCTTCGGTGACAGCAACAGCAGCGTTTTCTGGATCGCGTCCTGTAGCGAAGGCGTTAGCACCTTGGCTTGGAACGATGTAAACTCTGGGCATGGGAATGTTAGCGCGATCGCTTAATCTCTGCACCATCCGATAAAGTCCTGGTGCTTCCCTTTCACTCACAGGCTGGGCGCGGTATACTGCCAGCGCAATCTTATCTGATTGATACCATGAAAACAAGTTTGTTACTGCTGCCAAGCCAATTCCAATGATCAAGCCACTACTACCGCCAATTACCCAGTAACTAATTGCGATCAAAAGACCACTTAGTGCAGCTAGCAAAGCAGCCGTTTTCAATTGATTTGTCATATTTTTGCTCTCCTGCTAATGCTGTGGAAATTTTCTAGAAAACAGCATTACTTAAGCTACATTTTGATTCTATCCAGCTAAACTTAGATATATGGTACAGAAAACCTATCAGAGAAGTACGGTTTTCCTACTTAACTTTTATAAATACTAATTTAGTTGTTTTTGATAGTTGTTCTATTGGTAAATAAAAGTATTTTAATCGATAAAAAAGACATCTATCTATAGTAGTAAATTGTTTATCCAGGCATAAATTACAAGTGCGATGCCTACAGTGGGCTACGCCTACGCCATTAGGGATTTCTAAGAAATAAGTTATCTAAAAAACGTAAACGCGCAGTGGCTTGCCGCAGGCTACCGCAGGTACAGAAAAAATAATTAACCACAGATGAACACAGATACAAAGTAAGACACAGCAATGCCGTGTCCCTCATTAAATGAGAATCGCTATATACAGGTTTTGAGTTTATTCCTTGTGCTTCATACATCTGTTAGCAAAAATGGTATCCTTGATTTAAATAGAACTTACGCAGTAACCCTCTGAAAGTTTTATTGCTTTGTGTCCTTCTCTACGAGACGCTGCGCGAATGCGTTCTTTGCTGTTCGTTTTTTCATAATTTTGCATAAGTTCTGTTAAACTTAAATCAATGGCGATGGAGCTCGCCGAAACCGCCTTTTCAGTCCCAGAAATGATCACTGAAAGGCTGATAGCTCCTACTTTCTCCGCTGCCTGCGGGAGAGTAGGGCTTGACTAAATGCATTACCTGACTCCCCTGTAGAAAGTGTAAGTCTACAAATCGCACCTCAAGGAGTCATGGTATGAAACACTTTCGTCAATTTGAACCGTTTATTGCATTACCACACCTAATTAAATGGTTGCCTATTTCCGTTGTGGTTGGTATTCTTGCTGGAACAGCTTCTGCGGCTCTTTTAGCATCATTAGAATGGGCAACTGATTGGCGAGAATCACATCGCTGGATTATCGCTTTACTGCCCCTTGGTGGCTTCTTGAGTGGTTGGATTTATCATCAATTCGGTCGGACTGTAGAAGCTGGAAATAATCTTTTACTTGAAGAAATCCATAAACCTAAAAATATTATTCCCTTTCGGATGGCTCCTCTTGTTTTGCTAGGAACAGACCTTACACATTTATTTGGAGGTTCAGCCGGTCGTGAAGGTACAGCATTGCAAATGGGTGCTTCTTTAGCAGACCAGCTAACTAAAATATTACATTTTAAAGGAGCCAATCGGCGAATTTTATTAACAGCAGGTATCAGTGGGGGATTTGCTTCAGTTTTTGGTACTCCCTTAGCTGGAACCGTATTTGGTCTAGAAGTTTTAGCGATTGGTAAAATTAATTACGACGCTCTTTTCCCTTCTTTCATTGCTGCGATCGTTGGGAATCAAGTAACCTTACTATTGGGTTTGCATCATACCGCATACCGACATGCTCCCTCTATACCGACGCTCACAATTTGGGGATTGATTACTGCCATTATTGCAGGTGCAATCTTTGGAATTGTAGCGAGATTCTTTGCTCAAGTAACTCACAAAATTAGTCACTTCTTTAAAGCAAAGATATCTTATCCTCCAATGCGTCCTTTAATAGGCGGTGCGATCATCGCAGCAATTGTTGGGTTAAGTGGTACAACTAAATATATTGGACTTGGTATCCCTACTATCGTTGATTCTTTCTCCACTCAGCTACCTCCTTGGGATTTTGCAGCAAAATTTGGTCTGACTGCTCTAACTTTAGGAGCAGGTTTTAAGGGAGGAGAAGTGACACCTTTATTTTTTATTGGTGCAACTTTAGGTAATGCTTTGTCGTTGCTTTTAGCATTACCTGCACCACTGTTAGCAGGAATGGGATTTGTGGGTGTGTTTGCAGGTGCAGCAAATACACCTTTAGCATCAACCTTAATGGGAATTGAATTATTTGGTCTGGAATCGGGAGTATTTATTGGTATTGGCTGTGTAGTCAGCTATTTATTTTCAGGTCATTCTGGAATTTATACTTCACAGCGTATCGGATTGAGTAAGTACTCCTCTGTATATCTGGAAGAAGGACTGACTTTGGGTACTTATGGACAACCAAAAGTTAAGCCGAAAATTGATTTACCTGATGATGGCTAAGAAGGCGGAAGTAATTCTCAGGAATAATTTATTGATGCAATTAATGGATAGTTGGAAAAGTGCGTAGTTTACCGCCGTAGGCATCGCATAGTCAAAGTAGTCATGTATGCACGATAACCGTTATGCTTAACTTATATATTTGTAAAATGCTCACAAATATGGTGTTTTGGATAAAAATTTACTATGCTCATAGAGTTTAGTATTGGTAATTACCGATCCTTTAAAGATAAAGTCACTTTTAGTATGGTAGCTGCCAATATTGTTGCCAAGGAAAAAGAACTTGATGATAATAATGTTTTTACAGTAGATGATGACCTCAAATTACTCAAGAGGGCTGTAATTTATGGTGCTAATGCCAGTGGTAAAAGTAATCTTTCAAAAGCTTTTAGCTTTATGAAGTGGTTTATGATCAATTCCTCTAAAGAGACTCAAAGTACAGAAAAAATAGGAGTTGAACCGTTTGAGCTAAGTACAGAAACTGAAGCACAACCATCTTTTTTTGAACTTGTTTTTCTCTTAGATGGTACAAAGTATAGATATGGGTTTCAAGCTAATCAAAAAAGGGTTATTTCCGAGTGGCTATTTTACGTTCCTAAGACAAACCAAACTCGTCTTTTTGAGCGAGTTTATGACGGAAACTCACGTAAGATAAAATATCTATCTAAAGCATTCAAAGGTGAGGATATTTATCCAAAAACTAGAAGCAATGCACTTTTTCTATCAGTAGCTGCTCAATTCAACGTTGAAATAGCTGAGAGAATACTAGATTGGCTCACAAAACAAGTGAATATAGTTTCAGGTTTAGACGATCAAGATCATTTGAGTTATACACTAAACTCTTTAGCAGAAAATAATGATAATAAATCAGAAATTATTCAGTTAATTAAAAAATTAGATTTAGGTATTGAACAAATCAGAATTAAGGGAGCTTCAATTAAGACTGGGCATAAAAAACTTAATAAGCAAGGCAATTATGTTTCTATGAGATTTTTTGATTTAGATAGTCAAGAGTCGGAAGGAACTCAAAAAATAATTTCTATTGCTGGACTTTTAATAGATACTCTTAAATATGGCAAAATTTTAATATTTGACGAATTTGATGCGAGACTTCACCCACTAATCAGTAAAGTAATTGTTGAATTATTTAACTCCAAAAATATAAATTATAATAATGCACAACTAATATTTATGACTGATGACACCAATTTGCTCAGTAATAAACTCTTTCGCAGAGATCAGATTTGGTTTACTGAGAAAAATAAATATGGTGCTACAGATTTATATTCATTAGTTGAATATAAAATACAGAAGGATGCCTCTTTTGAAAGTGACTATATCAAAGGCAGATATGGTGCTATTCCATTTATTGGTGACTTAAGTCAACTTCTTGGTGAGCCTGATGCCTAGAAACCGTGGCTATGCTGATAGAAAAGTTGAAACAAGAGAACTTAGACAAATATTTTTAATTATTTGTGAAGGTGAAAAAACTGAGCCAAATTACTTCAAAAGCTTTCGCGTTTCCACGACTGTCAAGAAAATTGATGTTAGAGGATTTGGATACAATCCAAGTAAACTAGTACAAGAAGCGAAAAAATTAAAGGTTCAAGAAGATTACGATCAAGTTTGGTGCGTATTTGATAGGGATGACTGGCCTAAACAAGATTTTAATAATGCTATTGCGAACGCTGAAAAAGAAGGATTTAAAGTTGCTTACTCTAATGAAGCTTTTGAATTATGGTATGTATTGCATTTTGAATTTTTAAATACTGGACTTCCTCGCAAAGATTACATCGATAAGTTAGAGAAAAAGGAATTACTTGGACACCAATATAAAAAAATAGTGCAACAATCTATGAGGAAATAGAAAGTCGGCAATCTACTGCCATCAAACACGCTAAAAGTCTTCTCAAGCAATATAACCCTTCTAATCCAGTAAATGATAACCCTTCAACAACAGTACATCTTTTAGTTGAGGAGCTAAACAAGTTTATTCGATAATGCTTATCTTTGAGATTACATTAATTATTTTTTACATCATCCAGTACCTATTTTATTTACTAAATCATCGCTTCCAATTCTTCCAAAGCTTGAAAACTTCCTACTTGCCAACTACGTTCCACAGCAGCAGGGATAATCTGAGTAATAGCTATATCCTCAAAATTAGGACTGGTATTAGATTTTATGTATTTCCCATCTCTGAGCAAATAAATAGAAAGACTCCCGCTATCGTAAACCCATAATTCTGGGACTCCAATCGCTTGATAAGCATCAAGAGTAGTTTTTGATGTCACATCAGTCTCAATCGCTAAATCTGGCGGTGGATCATCAGGTTGCAAGCGGCGATGACCAATCATTCGTTGATAATTTTGAATATAAAAGCAAGCATCAGGTTCAACTCCTGCTACACCTTGCCGTTTAAAAGTGGTGGAACCAAAAGGTTGATATCTGATATCTTTAGCCTTCAACAATATTTTGACAATATCAGAAATTAAATCTTTGGGAATTTCATGTTCTGGTAAAGGAGCCATAATTTCTAAACTACCCTGGCTATAGACAATTCGTGTAGTTCTTTTTTCTCCCATTTCTTCTAAAATAGATTCAAATTCTTCCCAGCTAACATCAGGAATTGTCACCGTGCTACCAGGTGCTAACTGCATCCGGCTAACAGGTTTGAAAACGGGGATAGCAGCAGTCACGTCGCTTCGCTCCAATTCAAAATTCAAAATTCAAAATTCAAAATCTATTAGGTTGCGGTGGATAATATAGCCCACCGTAACCTTTAGACTAATAGATTGAGTTTAACAAAAGCGATCGCCTACACCTTAAACTTCTCGGTAATCCGCTTCATCGCCTCTTCCACATTCTCCCGACTGTTAAACGCCGAAATGCGGAAGTAACCCTCACCCGCAGCACCGAAGCCAGAACCGGGTGTTCCGACAACGTTGACAGTTTGTAGCAACTTATCAAAGAATTCCCAACTGGATAAACCATTAGGCGTTTTCACCCAGACATAAGGTGCATTCACGCCACCATAAACTGATAATCCGGCGGCTGTGAGTTTGTCGCGGATAATTTTGGCGTTTTCTAGATAGAAACTCACCAATCCCTTGATTTGTGCTTGTCCTTCTTCGGAGTAAACCGCTTCGGCTCCCCGTTGGACGATGTAAGAAACGCCATTAAATTTAGTGGACTGGCGACGATTCCAGAGTTTCCATAGTTCCACATCGGAACCATCAGCGGCTTTTCCTATGAGTGTCTTCGGTACCACGGTTAACGCGCAACGGGTTCCTGTAAAGCCTGCATTCTTGGAGAAGGAACGAAACTCGATCGCAACTTCCCTTGCACCTTCAATTTCATAAATTGAGTGGGGAATCGACGGATCGGTAATATAAGCTTCGTAGGCTGCATCAAAGAAAATAATCGAGTTATTAGCTTTGGCATAGTCTACCCATGCCTTTAAATATTCCTTGGTAGCAGTTGCGCCAGTGGGGTTATTAGGAAAGCAGAGATAAATTAAATCGACTTTTTTTGAGGGAATTTCGGCGGTGAAGTTGTTTTCAGCCGTAATCGGCAGATAGACTAAACCCTCAAATTCGCCTTTGTCGTTGGCATTCCCAGTATTTCCCACCATAACGTTAGTGTCTACATACACGGGATAAACAGGGTCAGTAACAGCGATGATGTTATCATGACCAAAGATTTCCAGAATATTGCCTGTGTCGCACTTGGAACCGTCAGAGATAAAGATTTCTGAAGCATCAATATCGGCTCCCCGTGCTTGAAAATCTTGAGTAGCTATTTTCTCCCGTAACCAAGCGTAGCCTTGCTCTGGGCCGTAGCCTTTGAAGGTATTGCGATCGCCCATTTCTTCCACAGCTTTAATCATAGCTGTGCGACAGGCTTCTGGCAGAGGTTCGGTAACATCACCAATGCCCAACCGGATCACCTTAGCATCAGAATTTGCTTCAGCAAAGGCATTCACCCGCCGAGCAATTTCTGGAAACAGATAACCCGCTTTCAGTTTCAGGTAGTTGTCGTTAATAGTTGCCATAGTAAATATGAAAAACGCCCTCAAACAGCTTACTGCTAATTTATAAGGGCGATAACTTTGTTGTGTTGTGGGGTGTGGGGAGATGAGGGAAATAACCAATGCTCAATTCCCTACAATCAACTAGACATTTACTGGCTGTTGATTATCGGCTGATGTATAACTGTTGTTATTATCAATTCTGAACTGCGTGAGTGATTCTTGACCTGTAATTAATCTTGCTCCACGATTACGGGTGAAATAGTTCCATGCCCACTGAATCATTACTACTAATTTGTTATTAAATTCAATTAAGAAGTAGATGTGAATCAATAGCCAAAACAGCCATGCAAAGAAACCTTTCAGCTTGATAAAGCCCAAATCTACCACAGCAGAATTGTGCCCAATCATCGCTAAACTACCGTGATCAACATAAGCAAAGGGTGACAAACTGTTACCTGTAAGCCGCTTTTGGACTAGCGCTGCTACATATTCACCTTGTTGCTTCGCTACAGGTGCAACACCAGGTAGGGGTTTACCATTTTGATGAGAAAAATTTGCTAAGTCGCCAATTACAAAAATATTAGGATGTCCCTTAATACTTAAGTCAGGTTCGACAATAACGCGTCCAACGCGATCGCATTCAACATCTGTGCGTTCTGCTAGCACTTTTCCCATTGCTGAAGCTTTCACACCTGCTGCCCATAATACTGTTTTTGAGGCAATCTCTTTAACTTCATCGCCTTGTTTGAGGGTAACAATATCATTTTCAATATTCGTTACCAGTGTTTTTGTCTGGACAATCACCCCCAGCCGTGTCAGGGATGCTTCCGCTTCTTGTGATAACTCTGGTGCAAAGGGTGGCAGAATCCGATCCAGACCTTCTAATAGTAAAATCCTAGCTTCCGATGTGTCGATGCTGCGGAAATCTTCTGTGAGAGTTTGATTTGCCAATTCTGCGATCGCACCCGCTAACTCTACACCAGTTGGGCCACCACCGACAATTACAAAGGTTAACCAAGCACGCCGTTTTTCTGGATCAGTTTCTTTTTCTGCGGCTTCAAACGCCGTAAATATCCGGCTACGCATTTCTATAGCATCTTCTACTGTTTTCAAGCCGGGCGCAAATTCTTCCCAGTTATCTTTGCCAAAGTAGGAATGCTTCGCACCTGTGGCAACAATTAACGTGTCGTAAGCTATTGCTTCGTCGCCCACAGTCACTTGTTTTGCTTCTGGATCAATATTATTCACCTCTCCCAGCAGCACTTTCGTATTCTTGCTCTTGCTGAGTACAGAACGTAACGGTGAAGAAATATCAGCAGGAGACAAAGCACCCGTAGCGACTTGGTATAGGAGGGGTTGAAATAGATGAAAGTTGCGTTTATCAATCAGAGTAACGTTTACTGCCGCCTTGGCTAGTGTTTTTGCCGCATACAGTCCACCAAAACCACCACCAACAATGATTACTTGATGAGGTGGATTATTGTCAAGTGAGTTTACCATAAGAAATATTATCCTGTGTTCCGACTATTGTAACTATTCTTAACAAACTTGTATCAAAATTGTCATCATATATTTTGTATTGTTTTTTACATTTAATTAAAGATTAAAGTAATCAAAACGACAGGATAAACAGAATTTTTCAAGATGGAGACTCAGGCAATAAGATTTGGCAATATTTGAATTAATTTTTACTTATGTAAATTTATCAAAGGTAGATGTATGATTTATGCAAGCTTACTCAGAACTAGTTGATTCTGGTGTTTGTGTTAAACGTGGTGAATGAGTTCGCCGCCAACGAGTAAAGCCATAGACAAGAGCAGCAAAAATTAACAAATAGGGACTGTAAACAATTAACCAAATACTCAGCTTAAGTAAGCCAACGGAAAATGCACTCAAAGAGTGGGTGGAGCTGTTCCAAGTTTCCTGAACTTGCAAACCAAAGGCAGGTTGGGGACTAGTGCTAGAAACTGCTGCTTCTAGGTTTAGCGTAATAGTGGAATAAGCAACCTGATTTTGTAAGCTTTTGAGTTGGGCATCAATTTGTTCTATCGTTTCTCGGACATTACTCAGTTCTTGGGCAACACTAAGCACATCTCTAACAGAACCTGCCCGATCCATGATTTTTTGCAAATTGGCTTCAGTTTTCTGCAAATTGGTTAATCTAGCTTGGAAATCCACCAGGCGATCGCCTACATCTTCCGCAGTGATATTACGACTCTCAACAGTGCCCAATTTAGCTAGTTGTTCTAATGTAGATTCCAGCAGATTCTCTGGTATCCGCAATTGTATTGTTGCTGTGTAACGCGGGTTGTCGTTTTTGGGTTGTTGTTGTTTCAACCCGATTAAATCCCCTTGCTGTTTATTGATAATTTGCGAAACGGCATCAATAGTCTGATCTACAGAGTTGACAGTTAAAGACATTGCTGCCTTTTTAATCAGTTGAGGACGAGAACGGGCTATTGGTGCAGCTTCCGCCTTTTGGGAAAGACTGCTTTCATTAGCAGGTGCAGTTGCTTGATTTGCCCTGCCATCGGCTGCAATTGGAGGTGCAGCCTTATTTGCCGTCTGTTCGGAAGAGGCGCAACTGGTGAAAATCACCCCTCCCAATAACGCACTTATAAATAAAGCAGATGTGCGCGGTAATTTCGTCGAAGCGTACATAATCTACCCCCAGATGGATGAAGTTAACCCCAGTATTGCTCACGTACAACTCAAAACCTGTATTGTTGCGATTTCTGTAACAGAGATGAAGAGGGCTGAGTTTGGTAAAGTAAATCCCCATCCGTAACGTAATTACGAATTACGAATTGTTAATGGCTCATAGTTCCGTGGTTACTCAATTTGAGGTATACTCAAAAGCCTGCAAATTAATGACGACGCTTGCTGACAGGAGATGCTTCTATGGCCCGGATGTATTATGACGAAGATGCCAATTTAGACCTTTTGGCTGGAAAAACCATTGCTATTATCGGCTATGGTTCGCAAGGTCATGCCCACGCTCTCAATTTAAAAGATAGTGGTTTGAATGTGATTGTGGGATTATATCCGGGTAGTAAGTCAGTAGAAAAAGCTGAAGCAGCTGGGTTAACTGTGAAGAATGTTGCAGATGCTGCCAATGCTGCTGACTTCATCATGATTTTGTTACCTGATGAAGTCCAAAAAACGATTTACAAAAACGAGATTGAACCCAATTTAGAAGAAGGGAATGTGTTAGCTTTTGCCCACGGTTTCAATATTCACTTTGGGCAAATTGTACCACCAGCTAACGTAGATGTGGTGATGATAGCACCCAAAGGGCCGGGGCATATAGTCCGGCGGACTTATGAACAGGGTGAAGGTGTACCAGCGCTATTTGCAGTTTATCAAGATGCTAGTGGTCAGGGACGCGATCGCGCGATGGCTTATGCTAAAGGTATCGGTGGTAGCCGCGCTGGTGTTCTCGAAACTACTTTCCGCGAAGAAACCGAAACTGATTTATTTGGCGAACAAGCAGTATTGTGCGGTGGTTTGAGTGCTTTAATCAAAGCCGGATTTGAAACTTTGGTAGAAGCTGGTTATCAACCAGAATTGGCTTATTTTGAATGTCTGCATGAAGTCAAGCTGATTGTTGACTTGGTTGTGGAAGGCGGTTTAGCTAAAATGCGCGACAGCATTTCTAACACAGCTGAATATGGCGATTATACCCGTGGACCGCGGATTGTCACCGAACAAACCAAAGCTGAAATGCAGAAGATTCTCAGCGAAATTCAATCTGGACAATTTGCACGGGAATTTGTTCTGGAAAACCAAGCTGGTAAACCAGGATTTACCGCTTTGCGTCGCAAAGAAGCTGAACACAAAATTGAGGAAGTTGGTAAAGATTTACGCGCTATGTTTAGCTGGTTGAAAAAAGCTTAAGCAAAAGTAAGTCGAAGGACTAAATCATTCGTGAAAAGTTAGATCCCCGACAACTTTTACGAAGTCGGGGATCTGGACACCGCAAATTTTCACAAATCACATAGGATTGCTTCTATCTAATAAGGTTTCATAAATTACCACCTCATTGTTCCGGCACTACCTTTAAATGGTTCGACAATATCAGCAGTAATCCATCCTCCGTAAAAATCACCAGGTTGAGACATAACTAACTCATCATTTACATAGCAAGCATCCATTAAACTAGGGTAAAATACCATTACAAATCACCCGAATTGATTTGTTGCTATCTTCTAAACGAGCCGGACGGGGATAATTCCAAACTGATTCTTGACCGGGTTGTGGTAGAATATGATTTGGTTTCATTCTCAATAATCTCCTTTTAAATCTTGAGCAATTCTAAAACCGGCGTGTTGATAAAAGTAGGGACGAAACCAGTTGCGATAGGTTGGTAATGCCATTGCACCATTAGTAGCCCAAGAACCGCCGAGCATCATCTGATGTTTATCATCAAAAAAGGGTGCTGCTTGATCTTCGTAAAGCGGATGAGGTTCAAATCCTGGTAGGGCGTTGAAAGTGTCCCCTAGCCATTCCCAGACATTTCCTCTGAGATCATAAAGCCCACAAGCGCTATTAGCTGGTTTGAACATTCCCACTGGGCTGGGGGAAATGAATTGTAAGTTGAGATTAGAGTTAGTTGATAAGTGGTTATCCTCACAGGTAAGTAAAGCTCGATTCCATTCAGCTTCACTCATCAAGCGGATTTCTGAGCCTTGAGAACGACAAAATGCGATCACTTCGTAGTAATTGACTTCCACAGGCCAGTCTAGGGGTAAGTCTATTTCGTCGAACGTGGCTCGATAACGGTAGCCATCCTGCAAGGGTATCCAGAATTTGGGATGTTGGACATTGTAGAGTTGCTTCCAATCCCAAGATTCAGCATTCCAGTAGTCTGGATTGTTGTAACCACCAGCTTGAACAAATTTCAGATATTCTCCGTTAGTGATTAGATATTGACTAGCTAAAAATGGTTTTACTTCAACAGTGCGATCGCCATATTCGCTATCCCAACCGAATGTAAGATCATCCTTGGGTTTTCCTAGTTTCACCACACCACCGGAAATTGAGCGCATTTCATTGTTGGGAATATTCCCCTTGCTAGGTGCATAATTCCAGCCTTGGGGACGTTTTAGGCAATTAGTAGGCAATTGACGCACCAGCATTGAAGAGGTTTCAAAGTGAATGCGACTATGTTCTATTCCCATCAGCAAAGCCCAAAAAGGATGCTGTTGATGAATCGGGAGATCCAGAGAAGTATTTTGGATCACCTTTGTAATAGCTTCTCGTGCCTTGTCCCGATATTGCCAAACTTTTTCTACATCAGGCCAGCTAACTCCTTTCATCGCTGCGTCGAGTTCTATCGGTGTTTCTGGATTAACTCCGATTTCAAATAGGGTTTCGTATTGGGAATTAATTCGAGCTTTGATTAAACCAACTCTAATTAACTTGTTGATGAAAAAAACAGCTGAGTGACCAAGATAAAAAATTAGACGGTTTCTTAAAGGATCAGGGTTAAAATAAAAAGTTTCTTCCCTGACCAAACTTTTCATGAGTGTTTCTTCAAGCTCCCAAGAATTTTGAAAGTAGTTGAGCAGGCTTTGTAAACTGCAATCATTAAGTGTGGGGACTTGAGTCGATGTCAGTTTATTTATCGTTGAAACTAAAGGCATGATATTTTTGACAGGAGATTAACTGCATAAGTTACATAAACTACAACTTATTACAAAAATAAGTGTTGTTTATCACATTTTTTCTTGTGTCGTCATGATCAGCCAATTTGTTCAATTTGTAAATAGACAAAGAATGTATTTTAAAATACTTAAACTACGGGTTGCTAGAATAATATCAATAATGAATTAGCGTTCAATTACTTATCTTAACTGAGTTTCAGATGATTTTTCTGGAGTGCAAACATAGCACTTCTCGTTTGTATGCAATACACTCTGACCTTTCTTCTAAAAGGAGAGAGGCTTTCCTCGTTCCCAGTTTCTGGCTGGGAATGTCTATTGTGAGGCTTTGCCTCCTAAATTTGCGGCAGAGCCGCTTTTAATGCATTTCCAGCCAGAGGCTAGAAACGAGAATTTTCTGTTCATCAGATTAACAATATTCACGATAATTGGCAGAGAAAATGGAGACTGGCGTTAAAGGAGAGATTTAGCGTCAACCTCCTCACAATCCATCTGCACCACACAATTTCTTCCTTGTGCTTTTGCCTGGTAGAGTCCCTGGTCAGCAGTAGCAATTAAGGTTGCGGGAGACAATTGGCTATAAGGAGTGATGGTTGCCACGCCAAGACTTAGCGTGATGAATTCACTGACCGGAGAATGGGGATGAGGCTTTTTTAACGCACTAACATTGTTCTGAATATCTCTTGCAACTGCAATGGCCGATTCGATATCAGTATTTGGTAAAATAACTGCAAACTCTTCTCCACCATAACGAGCAACTAAATCAGCGGGGTGTTTAACTGTCTGAGAGATTGCCTTGGCAACCTGTCTGAGTGCATCATCTCCTGCCAGATGTCCATGCGTATCGTTGTAAAGTTTAAAGTAATCGACATCGCACAAAATCAAAGATAGCGAGGCTTGCTCTCGTGCCAACTGTTGCCACTGTGCGTTGAATGTGTCATCAAAGCAGCGTCGATTTGCCACTTGGGTTAGACCATCCGAACAGGCAAGGCGCTGTAATTCATGATTTGCTTGTTGCAATTGGTGGTAAAGTTCTGATTGCTGAATAGCGATCGCAGCTTGACCCGCTAACTGGTTGAACAAGTTAATCTCCGATTGCTGCCATTGTCTGGTATAACGGCATTGGTGAGCAATCAATAGTCCCCATAAATGCTCTTGCTGCAAAATAGGCACCATAAGGTATGCCCTGATTTGCAAACTTCGGAGGAAGTCAACATGACACGGCGATAGTCCCGCAGTTTCAATGTCTTCGATCGCTCTGGTGTTACCTTGTTGAAAGTAAGCTGCACGGCTAGGTTGAAGGCACGTGTCCATGAAGTATCCCTGAATGGACATGCACCCTTCTGCTAAGGATTCTACAGCGACTAAACCACTCCAGTCTGGCTCAAACTGGTAAATCACCACTCGGTCTACCTCAAACAGTTGTCGCACTTCGGCTGCTGTGGTTTGCAAAATCTCGTCTAACTCTAATGATTGTCGAATGCGTTGCGTCACAGCAGCGACAATTCGCTCGGACTCACTTTGGTGTTGGACATGCTGCTCAACTTGCTTACCATCTGCCGATGCTACAGTTAACGCGATCGGATCAAAGTGAGGAGTTGTAGTCACAGGCACTTCACTGGGTTTACCAATCAAATAGCCTTGAGCAAAAGTTGCGCCTCGTTCTCGCAGCCAGTTCAGTTCTTCAATGCACTCAATCCCTTCAACGACGCTGTGGATATTTAACTTTTGAGTAATCTCTAGAAGCTTCTCTGTAATCGAAGCTTTGTAAGGGTTTTGATGCACATCTTGAATTAACTCCATATCCAACTTAATAAAGTCTGGACGTAACTGATGCAGCAAGTTTAAGCTGGAATAGCCAGAACCGAGGTCATCAAGGGCTATTAAAAAACCAGCATCCCGGTAGTATTTGAGCACTGTCTTGAGATGGTCTAAATCTTGAAAATTGTCTGACTCCACGACTTCAAAAACAACCTGCTCATGGGAGATGCCTGCTTGATCAATTGCCTCTAGGGTACTATGTAGGCAAAAAACAGGGTCATAAAGCGCCGTCGGTGCAAAATTGATGAAAATCTGCCCGCTTACTTGATGGCGGCTGAATTGAGCGATCGCGCTCAGGCGAGCAACTCGGTCGAGTTGTGGTAAGAGTCCAGCTTCAGTTGCTAACTCCAGAATTGGTCCCGGTAGCACTAAATTGCCTTGTTCATCTAGCCCCCGCAAGAGTGATTCATATCCATAAATCTGCGATGTATCCTTAATTGAGACAATTGGTTGGAAGTAACTGGTGAATCGTTCCCTTGCCAGCATTTCAACCAGCCAGTCGGATTGGTTGAACTTAATGAAGCGTTGTAATGAGGTTATGTCACTAAAATCATGGAGTTGAGGTTGGATAGCACCTTGAAGGAAAAGGACTTGCGTCTCTCTTAATTCTCTCGGTGCAAGTAGTTGGGCCAGGTTACGGGCAATTTCTTGTGACTGTCCAGGTCTACAGTCCAAACTCAGACCTGGACGCTTGTGCATCAGTTCATACTTCAGGGCAAACTGCTGTAGGTAGGAGGTGACTTTTTTCAGTGTATGGGGAACGGGGAACCAGAGAAAGAGCCTGCCTGCCTCCTTAGTCCGGCAGCGTGCAACATTGCGACAAGGACAGGTTTTGGAGATAGGACATATTTGGCTCATAACTAACTAATCTGCTCAATCCGATTTCCTTTATTATTCCCACTATTTTTAATCTAAAAGATAAACTAGACTTCAAATAGATGAAGATTTGATGAGTTTAGTTAATTGAATAATTTAGTTGAGCAGGTAACTCACCAACACATCCATAAGGTTATACTAAATACTTAAGTATTTACCAATCTATTTTGTGCAATTAAGCCAATTAAGGAGGAGTTATATTAACAATTCAAGTAACCAAATCAAGGCAAATATTAGCCAGAATAAGAATAACTTTTAGCTGGATTAATTAAGAGTAAATATATTACTTAAAAAAGAATCTAACCTCAATAAACTAATACGCTTGGGTTAAGGCTTCATCCTCCCTAACCCTCCTTTTTAAGGAGGGAATTAGAGCAAGCGGATTGCTCAATAAATAACAAAAGCTCTCAAACAAGTCAATAAAGTATCTCCTGTTTTACGGAAAATGCATGATTTAAGTTCCAAACTGCTGAGATAGAGATCGTGATCTCAAGTCAGATAATCATAAATTAAACTTATTATTTTAACAGATAAGACTATTTGATTTTATTATCAAAGTTGCTTTATCCTGAAATCAGTAGAGATTTGAACTTTGAACTCTTTACGGAGGATTGGGACTCCAACCAAGAATTTAATAAGAATAACTTCTACAGTACCCAGTACCGGAGCGCCCATTCCTGAGCCACTCGCTCAGAGTTCAAAGAGCAAAGTAATGCTAAATTGCCCAAAAAAGTTTTAGTATATCTACTTTTCAACTTTGAGAAAGCAAAGAAGGACAATATAAATGCTAGAGCAGCAGATTGATTGCCCCACCAGACCCAAAACAAGTGCAATGATCATGAAACTTTTCCAAATCACTCTAGTGGTCTTAGTACTTTTGATCAACTTAGCAATTGCTTTCCCTTCTTGGGCAGAAAGAGCGCCTTCTTTAACTAGCAATCTTAACTACTTTCAAGTAGGGCAAAAAGTCATTTGGCTTTACAAGGCTCGCGCAGATTCTAGCGATGTCCAAAGAATTCCTGCCGAAGTAGTCAAGTTAAGCTCCAAGCAAGTGCAAATCAAGGTCTACAAACATAACAACGAATTTGTTAATCGTTGGGTGAATCCAAACAAGCTTGAGAATTCGCAAAAAGTTAAAAGGTCAGTACTCTAAAATTGAGCCAGATGGAAGTAAACCAGTCCTAGCCAGCGACAAAAGTCTTTACTGGACAAAGTATTTGGATTTAGGGTGAGATACCAAAAATGTTTCTTCCAAAATGGGATGCTCCCAAGCTATCCAATTTAGAGTAGCCTGTTGATGGTACAAAAGTCGATGTTTTTAACGGGCGTAGTTACGTTACAGCCCTAAAATTCTAACCTATTTTATTTTTTGTAAATTAAAAAAACTGAACCAATCGGCCCAAGGTTTTCTACATAAGTTTTCTGGTTATAATATAATCCTGGAGACATCCCTCCATCAAATAAAATCCCTTCTTGAATCTTACCTAAACAGTTATTGCTAGCAATACCTTCTAGGACATTATCAAACATATCTGGCAGTAACTCTTGATTAAATTGAGACAATTCAATATTTGAATTAGCTTTCAAGTCATTAACTAATAGTATTACATAGCCTTGATTAGTGATAGCTGCCAGAGAGCGATTAGTTGCATTTTTACAGGCAAATTCTCCCAAATCTTGACAAATATCTTTAAACTTACCCTGACGATAGAATCTGCCATTACCGCCCACTAAATTATAATTGAGAATATTGCTCTTTCTTCTACCAGTTTGGATAGTAGCCTGTCGCTGGTTAGGTGTACCTCCTGATATCCCAAAGGAAGAACGTTTATTTTTAAATGCTCCTGAATATTCTACGCCACGAGAAACATTTAAGCCTTGTGGTTTATCATCAGTACCTATATAGTCGGCATTAATTGCGGCAATGGGTAGCTGGCCGTTTAATTTGGCATTCTCATCGCCGATGAGTTCATGAAACTGTTTTGGTACATATTCCTTACGCAGTTTCCCTCTAGCATCTTTGGCGTAGAGTTTATGAGATAGACCAACATTAACTTTGAAATCTAATTCTGCTGATTTGGGATTAAAAATAATCACATTGTTAATACCTCTTTGATTTTTTTTACCTTGATTATTAGTTTTAAAAAAATCAATACTGAACTTAGCATCTTTACCAAGGCAAGTTTTAGATGCTTTTGGGACTGAATTTGCCTCAATCTTTTGACAACCTGGTAAAAAGCTTGCACTAATTATCAAGCTAAATAACAAAAAGAATTTTTTTGTAGACATATAATACAAAAAAAACCGCTACAGAATTACTATAGCGGGGAATAATTTAAAATTTCAGTTTGGAGCTAATCTAAGAGCCAAAACTTAAGGGAACCATTCTAAAACAGCTTCTTCTTTGGTATTAGTATTCCGGGATGGTGTCTCACGATTAAATTTCATTTGAACTGACCGGGTTTGCTCACCATCTGCAGCTACAGCCAAAATCGGATAGTCGATTAAACCATCCTGGAAGGACATCTGGAAGCGGAATGTCCCATCTGGATTTAACTGAATTCTCCGGCCACCAATGGTTACGGTAGCATCAGGTTCAGTTGCACCGTAGACTATCAACTCAGCATCGGCAATTAACCAGAACTGGCGCGGACGCAATGGTACAGCGGAAGCCGAGAAGCCAACACCTGACATTCCTGCACCAGAAGCAGTTAAGCCAGATCCGGTGGGAATTGCCCACAGACCTACACCAGATGGGAAAATGTAGGAGCTAATGGCTTGTTCAGGACGCGCTGAACCTGGTACTTGCTGCTGGGAGCCGAAGATAGAACCAGCAACCCGTTGTGCTTCAGCAGATTCGGCTAAACCAAATATTTCGTCGTAGATGGGGTTACCGTTGCTGTTGCTGTTGCCGTTGACATTCACATTCACACCATCATTGGTGGTAACTGCAATTTTCTCAGCAGGGTGAACCAGTTCGTACTGAGTCTCACCACGCAAATCTTCTTCAAAGTTGACAGTGATGAAGACATCTTCAATCCAGTCAGAAGGATAGACGGGAGGAATGTGTACTTTAGCAGAACGAGCTAGTACCAACCAGCGACCATCAGCAGCACGATAACCAATATCGATCACATAATCGCGATCGCTAACTGGAACTGGTAGATACCATTCTCTAGCTAGTTCATCAGCAGGATATTCTTGAATACTGTGGGGGCTTTGGTATTCGATATTGATGTCGGTGACATCATAAATCCGTAGTGCGAGTTGTTGTCCTCCTTGTCGGCGCAGTTCCTGTTTATGTTCATTCGGAATATCCCAGTAAGTGTAAGCCCACTGAGGATCGCGCGGTAAAAGGACAATCCGGCTTTCACCATAGCCAGAGGGCAGATCGGCGAGTCCTTCATCAACATCAGCCAAAGATCCACCAGTCCGATCTTCCTGACCTAATTCAAACTTAGCTGCTTCCACGGTTTCTTGTGCCTCCAACGAACGAGATGGACTGAGCAAAGTTTTGCTGCGCTGGACTTCTAGAATTGATGCCAGCAATTGTGATTTACGCATTCGGCTGTAGCGAGAGATGCTATATTCGCTGGCAACTCTGCGTAGTTGCCGTAAGGTCATCTCTTCTAGTGGTGGGCGTTCTTTTGCCATTTGTTTGGCCTCCAGTAGTTTAAGCGGTAAATGATTTCCCCTGGTTAAAGAATGCTATGTAAAATGTCATCCACTCCAGATGAACTTCTTATTCCTGACTCCTGGTTTTGCCCAGTTTTTAAGTTTTTAAATTGAGATCACTTCCAATCAATTCCTTGTTATGCCAAAATCAGCATTTCTTTGAGATCAAAGAAGTTCTATTTGTTATGTTAAGTCAATATTAACCACTAAGTATATGTAGGGATCAAGGGTTTTCAATAGGTTTTTTACCTGTTTCACGAATTTATCAGGTCTTCTGGGATCGAATTGTCATCTTTTCATAACATTATAGCTGGTTACCTGTGAGTAATGGTGATAATGTCAGTTTTTAATGACATTAGGTTGTGGGTTAGCTAAAAATCGTAATCCATAAACAAAGGAGTAGGATTCAAAGGGGTTATGTCGTTGATCACAAAACAGGTAAGCCAGTGCGGATGATGGGCGCGATCAATTGATATTACCGAACGGCTTGCTGTGCTGCGGCGATCGCAATCGGGTACAAGTAGAATTAGTTAGCCAAAACTTGCGATCACAAGTTTTGGCTAATATCACCCTGAAAATTCGTCAGTCTTTACAAATCGAGCAAATTCTTCAAACTCCTAACTCCTAATTCCCAACTCCTAATCTGTAATCAACTCCACTGCATCTCGTCCATCGCAATTTTGTAAGAAAACTTTGACAACTTCTTCTTTAGCAGTAGGCAACTGCTTGCCAATAAAATCTGGGTGAATTGGTAATTCTCGATGACCTCTGTCTACTAACACAGCTAAACGAATCACCTCTGGTCTACCGTACTCGTTGACTGCGTTCAAAGCAGCGCGAATCGTCCGTCCTTTGAAAATGACATCATCCACGAGTACAACCGTTTTCCCCGTCAGGTCAAAAGGAATTTCGCTTTTTGTTGGAGTCCGCAATCCAATTTTATCGAGGTCATCTCGATAAAATGTAATGTCCAAAGCGCCGACTGACACGGCTACACCTTCGAGTGTCTCAATCTGACGCGCCAACAATTCGGCTAATAACGCACCCCTAGTATAAATACCAAGAAGCACCAGTTGAGACAAATCACGTGTCCTTTCCACAATTTGAGAGGCGAGGCGAGTCAAGGTCCGACGAATTTCTTCTGATGAGAGAATTTCAACTACTTTGGCAGACATAGCGAGTGATAAGTTAGGAGTGATTAGTTAAGAGTTAGGAGTTTTTATTCTTAACTTCTGACTCTTAACTCCTAACTTTATATTTATCATTACCTATTTGGAAGTATTAAGAATATAGCGATCGCTATCCCTAACCATAGTAAAAAACAATATCGAGTCAGCTGCAAAGCATTCTGAATAGAAGTTGCAGTAATCGGATAAATAGCATCTCCTAGCAGTGGTTTGTACTTAGCTATCCCACGATACCAATTTGTACCCCCCATCTGCACACCCAAAAAAGCAGCATAGGCGCACTCACTCCAGCCAGAATTGGGACTAGGATCATTAATTGCATCTCGACGACAAATTCGGTAAACATGCATCGGTTTACCTGATAACAGCGCCAGAGTCACAACTGTTAACCGACAAGGTAGCCAAGTCAAACAATCTTCCAACCGCGCACAAAACCATCCCAAATAAGTATAAGGTGCTTCCCGATAGCCCACCATTGAATCAAGGGTACTACTGGCTTTGTATGCTAAAGCCAAGGGAGTTGGCCCCACAAGTGGCACAAAGACACCGACAATTGCATAAAAAAGTGGAGCCATTACTCCATCGGTGGCATTTTCTGCAACCGTTTCTAAAACGGCTCGTGAAATTTCTGCTTGTGAGAGGTTTTGTGTATCTCGACCAACGTAATTACTTAAAATCTTCCGAGCCTGCCCCAAATCTCCCGCTGTTAAAGGTTGTAAAACAGCCACTGCTGCTGCTCGCAAACTTCTGCCAGCAAAACAACTAGCCAAAAGAATACTATCTATTGCAATTCCCAACAACGGATGAACCCATTTAGCACTTTGAATAATCAAAAAGCCAACAAGGCCGCTACCAATTATTAAGATAATGCCTAGTACAATTCCAGCTAGGCGTTGTGTTAGAGAATTTTGACACAATTGCAGAGAAAATTTAGTCAGGCGAGAAATTACCCACCCCATAACTTGCACTGGATGAGGCCAATCCCAAGGATCGCCAATTAAGTAATCTAAAAGTGCTGCAATTATTAAGATATAGATGCTATTAATCATAAGTTACTGGTCAAGGGTCAACCAATTTTGGATAATGGATTTTGGATAATGGAATTGACCCTGACCACGAAAGCGAACAGCGGTACGTTCGCGTTAGCGTCTCGCAGAGAAATCCGGGGCAAGAACTAAAAAACCTAAAATCTAAAATTCGTGGTCAACAGGAGCCAGTCATGTGCGGGAGTTTCCTCTCTCAAGTGAACTGGCTCTCAAGGGTCAATATTTGGATTATTGACTATTGACTATTGACTCTTTACTAAACTACAAAACTAGCCTCTTCCCCAAGGGAAGCTTGCCAGCTACGAGCATCGTAATAAAGGTCTGCCAGAGTAATACTGTACAAAGCTTCTTTAAGCTTTTGGTTGAGTCTTTGCCAGAGGCTAAATGTTACCCAATCTTCAGCTTGTGCAGGTGCTGGAGTGTGATGAGGTAAATGGCTAGTCTCGCCAACTGCTTCTAAAATTTGTCCTATAGATATTTGTGCAGGCTCTCTTGCCAATTGGTATCCACCGATGCTACCACGAATTGATTTAACTATTGACGCACGACGCATTTCTATTAGTAATTTTTCGAGGTAAGGAGCTGGGATATCTTGGCGTTTGGCGATCGCTCTCACTGATACAGGGCCATATCTTGGCTGTAAGCTCAAATCTAGCAACGCCTTCACACTATAGTGTCCTTTGGTAGTTAGTTTCATTTTGGCAAGGTTTATTGTTTAGTCAATAATCAATTTTACAGAGTCCAAATATTGACCCTTGAACGGTAGTTGCTCTTTTTGGGGAAACACGCTTATTGCTCCATTTGGGGAGACCCTAAGACCGCACTACCTCTTCTTGACCTTTGACTAAGGATCAGTTTTACTTATCATTCTGTGACTCAGTTATCATCTAAAGCTTGTAAACAACCTTTTGAGCGTTAGTTTAGAAAACTTAAAACTTGTATAGTCTAGCAGTGATTCACTAACTATATATATAGTTATCAGCATTGCCAGCATTCTGTAAAATAGATTGTCTTGGCAATATTGTTAATCACATAACAATTGTGCCTATGAGTGTAATATACTTGGCTAGGTTGAGATAAAAACTAAAGGATTATGTTCCTATTAGCTCAATGTCAGCTAAAATAAAATCGATTCAAACACTTCAAACATTCATTTTCGACCTAAGTTGATGCCTAAACTGAAAAAAATTGAACCCCTACTCGGTGAAGAACTGCTCAAAAAAGTCAAAGAGCTAGAGAGTGAGAGCAAGGAAGACAAAGCCAAAAAGTGCGGCTACTATACCATTACCAAAAACGGTATAGAGCGCGTCAATATGATGAAGTTCTTAAATGCCCTAATTGATGCCGAAGGCATTCAGTTGGACAGTACACCCAGTGCTAATGGGCGTGGTGGACGTAGTGCCAGCTATAGAATTAGTGTGCAATCGAATGGTAACTTACTTATAGGTTCAGCTTATACAAAACAGATGAATCTTAAACCAGGAGATGAGTTTCTGATCACTTTAGGCAAAAAGCACATTCGTCTGAGACAGGTAGATCCAGAAGATCGGGAAGATGATGAAGCTATAGAAGCCACAGCTTAATAATTATAGTCAAGAGTCCAAAGTCAACAGATTTTAGATTTTGGATTGACCCCGCCAATAAACGGATGGGGCTTGAAGATTTTGAATTTTGGATTTGTGTCACCCACAAGGGGTGAAAACGCGTAGCGAGACATTAGTCTGGCATCAACCTAAAAAACGCAAGGGTAGCGCAGCGTAAAGCCATGCCGTTGTGCGGAGCGTTTCGCAGACAAGCCTTCTCAAAGAGAAGGCTTTACGCTGAGCTATCGGGTTTTCTTCAATCTAAAATTGGCACTCAAGAGTCATTAATCAAAAGTCTAAGATTTTTGACCATTGGCCGTGCCAATATTTGATTTTGGATAATGGAATTGTTTTTTGGTTCATACCACACCCCTTGTGAGTGGAACAAATCTAAAAGACGCTCGTACTCCTGCAATCAAGCAAGCTATGCGTAATGTGTCGCAGACAAAACTCGCTAACGCAAATCTAAAATCCCAAATCTAAAATCCCAAATTGAAAGACCTTTGACTAATTATTAATAACTATATCTGTGGTGGGTAAGACTGGTAAATAGTGGCCAAGTGCCTTACGCGTAACCGCTAAATTGCAGGTTAATGCAATTTGCTCTCTTTCTAGTAAACCCAAAATGCGATCGGGTTTGTCTCGTGCTACCACTGGTAATTGATGCAAACCTCGAAGAGTCATCCGGTCTAAAGCTTCAGATAATAGTTCATCCTGCCATGCGTAGAGGATTTCAGTAGTACAAATGTCTATGAGGGTTTGACTGGATAAATTATCTGGAATTTCAGTTAGCGAATTTGGGTAAGTTTGCCAAAGAGCAAGGGCGCGGTTAATATCTTCCAGAGAAAGTATACCAACTAATTGCTCTGCTTCATCAATTACTAAAGCACTCCGGGCGCGATCGCGGATCATTTCCACAGCTGCATCTAACACTCCAAGGGTTGCAGGTAACTTTTTTGGACAGGGGTACATGGCATCTTCTACCAAAATTTGCTGCACAATTTCCACTTTTTCATCTTTCAATTCAGAAAGACCAATTTGTTGTAGGTTAGAGTTAGAGTTAAAAGTTGGTTTAATCCTTTCCACTAGCCAAACACTCAAACCCACAGCTGCCATCAACGGTAAAACAATGCGATAGTCGCGGGTTAATTCAAACAGCATTAAAATAGCCGTTAACGGCGCTCTGACACTAGCAGCCAGCACTGCTGCCATTCCTACCATTGCATAAGCTGGGGGAGCCGCCATCTGATCGCAAATAGCCGGGAATGCCACAGCCAAAATCTTGGCGTAAGCTGATCCAAAAGAAGCACCTAAAAACATTGCTGGTGCAAACAAACCGCCAATGAAACCACTACCCGCACTAATTGCAGTCATCAGTAGCTTCACCACCAACAGCACCACCAACAGGTAAAGTGGAAACTCCACATCCTGAAGCATTGCTTCTACAGTTTCATAACCGACGCCCAGAATTTGCGGGAAGTGCAAAGCAACTGCGCCAATTATCACACCGCCAATAATTGGATGAATCGGCTCAGGAATTCGTCCCAAAAAGTCAAAACCTGGAACCTTTCCAGCAAAGCAGGCTTTTGCTCCCCGAATTGATTGAGTATAAGCCAAAGATACTAAGCTGGCCCCTAAACCCAAGCCAAGATAAAGGGGTAATTCCAAAAGACTACGGACTTGGTAAGCAGGTAAATCAAAAGCAGGTTGTGTCCCCAAACCAATTTGGGCAATTAATGCTGCTACCACCGCCGCTAGCAGCACCACACTTACAGCAGAAGTAGCGAAAGATGTAGCTCCCATTACCACCTCTAGGGCAAAAAAGACTCCAGCGATGGGAGCATTAAATCCAGCAGCGAGTCCAGCTGCCGCGCCAGCACCTAACAGCAAACGTTGTTGTTCTTGAGATACATTCAGGATCACAGACAACAACATCCCAAAATTTGCGCCAATTTCTACACTCGGTCCCTCTGGCCCCAAAGAAGCACCGCTTCCCAAAGAAACAGATGCGGCTAACATCTTCGTAACTGGTCTTAGTGGTCGCTTAATCTCTGTTCCTTGAGAGGCAGCGATTAGAGATGAAAGTTCAGGGCCAAAGTCTTGAGTGCGCCAGCGCATGAAGCCAACGATTAATCCGCCAAGGGTGGGAACGCAGGCTAAAGTCCAAGCACCCCAGACGCCGATTTGACCCATTAAATTTTCCAGCATCAGCTGGTGAATCAGCTGGATTAAATAGTGAAAGGTGACTACACCCATACCAGTACCACCGCCAATCAGCATGGCTAAAAACAGCACAACGGTTTCTGGGGATGGTTGAAAACGATTAATTAGGTGAGCTAAACGAGCGGAAGGTGTAGGAAAGGCAGGTTGTTCCGTTACCTTCCTCAGTTGAGTGGGAGGCAAGAGAGTCATTCAGAGGCGGGGTAAATGTAAGAAAAAATTTAAATTTTTATCTGTTACTTCTCATTGTGAGCCATTATTTAGCAACCAGACAAGTAGACTTTATTTGCTTGATTTACAAAGCTTTAGCAAAAAATGTTATTGTGCAAAACTTTTGTGGGCAGAATGGTTAAATGGGAGACAATTGTTATTTAAGGGTCAACGATGCCTAAGTTGGGCTATTCGGCGTCGCTAGTGGGGTGCGAGTGGGCGCCAACGCTATTGCTTTCTAGAGACAACAGAGTTTTTGTCGGCTGGGTGGACGCACTCGCAAACATTAACTAGGAGTCATCCTTGCCTAAATCTAGCTATACTCGTGTTACGACCATTGAGCCATCCTTTGTAGTAATACAATGTATGTATGATTTATGCCTGATGTCAGACCATACTTGGAAGTCTGCTAAGTATTGATCGGCATTCAATATAACTATTGTTATAGAGCGAGTAAATGGACTAGGCGGACGAGGTAAATGAATATACACACCTTTGATAATCATTATGTTACTTGCCCAATTTGCCAAAGAAATGCTACACCAAAATTAGTTAAAACGCGCATGGGCTTGTTTTGCTGTCCCTATTGCCAGGAACGGCTAGTAGTTTGCCAAAGCGGTCATTATGTCCGTGATCCGTTTACTTGGAGACAATTGATGATTTCTTCGGCGCTACGTCGTCAAAGCCGACCTTTAGCTAGGATTATCAGAGATTTTGTCCTGCTGAAGCGTCCTATGGTGGCCTTGGCTGTAGGAAGTGCCATTTTCTTTAGTGCGATCGCCTTGACTCAGGAAAGGACAAATTACGATCGCCAAATTTTTCCGACAACAGAGAAAGTTAATGAACCAGGAAACAAATCTCAGTAAATGGATAACTTTGGTATAAATCAAATGTTACTTTGATTTTTGTAATATTATAACTAAATACTTCTGTGAAACCGTGTCTTATTGCCCCAAATAGGACACGGTTTTACATTATGTCCGTTTAAAGATCCGTCCTGCAACAGTCAACTTATTGTGGATGTCCACGGGATACAAGTATTACCGTCAACACAGAACGGCTACACTACAGCGAACCTACCATCACAAGCGTGTTTCATAATACACATAACGATGTGCGATTGGCGTTATCACTGTTAGCTAGTCGCAAAATTCCTTTTAAGTTACTTAAGTCGCTCTATTCAATCCTCGTCAGCAACTGTGGGTAGATCACTTTATCTGGACAGGCGATGGACTAAAGATTATTGGCAGTAGAATTTTCTAAAGACCGTGGCACAATTCGCAGTGAGCGCATTGCCATGTATGATGCCATTAACGGCATGACATTTGCGCGTCTCCAGGAATCCTTGCGGGTGATTTATGGCTTGGAGATTTATCAAGACTACGATCGCGCTCAGGTAGTGTATGAGTATCCCAACCAGAAGGTAATTAACTCGGCGCGTTTTGCCCAAACTCCAATTCGGGAAGCTTTAAAGGGAGAATTACGACTAGGCGATCGCTATGTATATTGGGTGGAAATTGCCCAACCTAAGACTGGCAAAGCTTTTACCGATCAAATGACAATTTTACTCAAAACTGATCTAGACAAGTTAGAAAATGAACTGCAAATTCGTTAATGGGCATTGGGCATTGCGGTAGAGGGGAAAGACTTACTGCAAGCAACTTCCCCTCTGCTCCCCTGCTCCCTCATCTCTTCTCGTTTAAAAATTACTGAATTGGTGTTCTACAACTTCCCCAACCCTACAGGAGCAAGGGTTTGCCATATACCCGAAAAGATACTTTCAGATGCTAAGGAAATTCGTAGCAAATCTTCCTTCAGTAGTGGTGGCCAATCTATTCCGGCTTTACGCCCTGCGGCAAATAGCTGTTGCGCTTTAATGCTTAACTGATAAAGGGTCAAAGCCAGTTCTCGGTCTAGGCTCTTTGCATCTTTGAGGGCTTCAAACACCACTTTCAATGCCAACAAAATTGAGGTGATCTGACCGGGTATCGGTGGTTTCCCCTGTTTCATCCGCGTTAACAGCGCATCTGGGTTTTCCTCGGTTGTGATTGTCTGATCTATGAGGAGTTTCCGAGCTGTTTCATAATTCATGTAGTCAGTTTAGCGTATATGTTGCTTCAGCAGGAATACCTAATTAAAAAGTCATAAAACTAGCTTTTGATTATTTATAACAATCTCATTTGATTTGTGAAAAGATAGGCTTGGAGAAAATAATGGGGGATTTGTGATGCTGTAAGTTAACCAGTATAGACTAAATATAATATCTTTGAAAAATACGCCCTGCTTGGAATCAAAAGCAAAATGATATCACCGAATTTACTAGAAATTGAGCGTTCCATCCGTGCCTTGTCTGTGGAAGAACAACTTTGGCTGCTAGAAAGTATTGCTAGACAAATCCGAGAAAATGAGTATACAAAAGATAAATTGGCTGATGCCGAAAATTATAAAGAAAAACTAGAAGTGATGGTTGGTGAACCAATAATTCCAATAGAAATTACTGCGATGAATGATGAGTTTGCTATTTCTGAAATCCTCTGATATGTAAAAGTAACAATTATGAGTTTGCCAGATTTAAAAAGTCAAATATACAAGTTATCGGTGAGCGATCGCTTAGAATTCCTTGACGCGAGATTTGATAGACTCACTAGCAGTGATGCTAAAAACAAGATCAACAGTTGATGTTGTTAACTAAACAGGGAAAGATAACTGTTTGGTTCGCTCACACTTCTAAACCTCAGGTTTCAGCTAGAGCAATCCTATCTGATTTGTCCAAATCCCCGACTTCCTAAAAATTGTCGGTGATCTGACTTTTCACGAATGATTTAGGACTGCGATCGCAATTTTAAATGAGTTGTAAGAAAATTCACCCCCCGCTAACGTCTTCCCCCCAATTCCTTGGGGAGAATACAGGGGGGTCGCAATAATTTTCAATTCTGCGCGTTTGATTTAGGACTGCTATATATAGTTGCCAATCAATAAGTACCGTAGATAATTTCTGCATCTAAGTCTTGTAGATTGACTTTTATTTCACTTATCTTTACGACTAAACCACATTATGGTATATGGGTGGGATAAATACGCTCCGATGATGTTGCTAATTAATCGGGCAATAGGGACGATCTCGCAAAAACAACTTTTCAAGGGTGCTCATTACATTGTTTGAAGTTATGTAGCCTTTTGATTACGGCCTATCAACCACTGCGGTAAACTATGCGTTGATTATGATTCTTTCGCAGAGAAGAACACTCGAAAGGAGCGGTTTTTTCAATGTCTCATACAGTAAAAATCTACGATACCTGCATTGGCTGCACCCAATGCGTCCGCGCTTGCCCTACTGATGTACTGGAGATGGTTCCTTGGGATGGCTGCAAAGCTGCTCAAATTGCCTCTTCACCCCGTACAGAAGACTGCGTGGGCTGTAAGCGCTGCGAAACCGCTTGTCCCACCGACTTTTTGAGCATCCGGGTTTACCTGGGCGCTGAAACAACTCGCAGTATGGGTCTAGCTTACTAAAAAGCTCAGTGCTGAGTCACCGAACTTCTGATCGCGATGCTGGTCTACTCTCCAACCGTTTTTTCCAGAACGGTTGCCTTGTGTCCAAAGGACATAAGCATAAGGGAGAGGTGCAAGCCTTTACGCCTCTGGGCAGTGATACAGACCATCAAAAAAAGCCTCCGCACCCTGCGGGATCTTGCTACAGAGTTCTCGCTGAGTCCTGAGTTTTGAGGCAAAAGAAGTAAATCAAAAAACAATTTCTTGATTCTTCACTCAGCCCGGGCTACGCCCCGCTACGCTAACGGAACTCAGAACTCAGTACTCAAGAATTTTAAAGTTTCTTAATAGCAAGCATTTTTAGCAATACTTAGTGGTAGAGGGAGTAATTTACTCCCTTTTTTATTTGCAAAACGTCAAGTTTGTGCTACCAACTATACATACTAGATTTAATCATCCTGAAAAAAAGCGGTGTGAACAATGTGCGGAATCGTTGGATATATAGGCACTCAAGCGGCAACAGAGATTTTACTGGCTGGGCTGGAAAAACTAGAGTACAGGGGCTACGATTCTGCTGGAATCGCCACTATTTGGGAAGGTGAGGTAAATTGTGTACGGGCAAAGGGCAAACTGCATAACCTGCGTTCTAAACTCGAACAAATAGAAACGCCCGCCCAGATTGGTATTGGTCACACACGCTGGGCAACTCATGGTAAACCAGAAGAGTACAACGCCCATCCCCACATGGATACGGCAAAGCGAGTGGCGGTGGTGCAAAATGGGATTATCGAAAATTACCGCGAGTTACGCGAGGAACTCAAAGGAAAAGGACACCAGTTTCGTTCTGAAACCGATACAGAAGTAATTCCCCATCTCATAGCCGAATTTTTAAAGAATCTTCCCCCTTCATCTCCCTCATCTCGCTTCTTAGAGGCAATTCGCCAAGCCGTTAACCACTTGCAGGGGGCATTTGCGATCGCAGTTATTTCTGCTGACTACCCCGATGAATTGATTGTTGTCCGCCAACAAGCACCTTTGGTAATTGGTTTTGGCCAAGGGGAGTTCTTTTGTGCATCTGACACGCCAGCGATCGTTGCCTACACCCGTGCAGTGCTACCTCTGGAAAATGGCGAAATTGCCCGCCTCACACCTTTGGGCGTTGAGATTTACAATTTTGCTGGCGACAGGCTGAAAAAACAACCCCGGCTGCTCAACTTTAATCCTGCAATGGTAGAAAAGCAGGGCTTCAAACACTTCATGCTCAAAGAAATCCATGAGCAACCAGGGGTAGTAAGAGCTAGTTTAGACGCATACTTTAATCCAGCCGAATCTACTGAATCGCCAATCAATCTTGGTTTACCTGCGGATTTATACAACGATTTAGAACAAATTCAGATTCTCGCCTGTGGTACTAGTTGGCACGCAGCATTAATCGGAAAATATTTAATTGAACAATTAGCAGGAATTTTAACTCAGGTACATTACTCTTCTGAGTATCGCTATGCACCATCACCCGTAACGGCTAACACTTTGATCATCGGTGTTACCCAATCAGGTGAAACTGCTGATACTCTAGCAGCTTTGGCGATGGAAAAAGAACGTCGTCAGGGAAAAGAACCCAAGTATCATGCGCGACTACTGGGCATTACCAATCGCCCAGAAAGCAGCCTCGGTCATATGGTACCGCATATCATTAGTACTTTAGCGGGAATTGAAATTGGGGTAGCGGCGACGAAAACTTTTACCGCCCAACTGATGGCATTTTATGCTTTGGCATTGGATTTAGCAGCTCGTCGTCAGACAGTTTCAAAAGATGTATTAGAAAAAATTATTAACGGGTTGCAGCAGATTCCCAAAGAAATTGAAGCAACCTTGGAAAGTCAAGAACGTTTAACTGAACAGCTAGCCCACGAATTCGCCGAAACCAAAGATTTCATTTTTATAGGTAGAGGAATTAACTTCCCTATTGCTTTAGAAGGGGCGTTGAAATTAAAAGAAATTAGCTACATTCACGCCGAAGGGTATCCGGCTGGAGAGATGAAACATGGCCCGATCGCTCTATTAGATGCGAAAGTACCAGTAGTTGCGATCGCAATCCCTGGTAGTATTTACGAAAAAGTTATTTCTAATGCTCAAGAAGCCAAAGCTAGAGATTCTCGGTTAATTGGCGTGACTCCCGTCAACGATGGCGAAGCTGCGGAAATCTTTAACGATCTGCTTCCCGTCTCTCATGTAGAAGAATTACTTTCTCCGATTTTGACAGTAGTTCCTTTGCAATTATTGGCTTATCATATTGCCGCCCGTCGCGGTTTGGATGTCGATCAGCCTCGCAATCTGGCTAAAAGTGTTACCGTTGAGTAGTATAACTTTATACCTAGAATTAATGTATAATGGCTTCTGAAGAACTTCTATGGCTTGCAGAAGCCATTTTTATGGCAATTATTATAAGTATAATAGATTTATTAATACTCCCTCTACGGGCATAACAATTATGTCAAGAGCGTAGCATTCAGCCCCGATGGCAAGACCATCGCTTCTGCTAGTAATGACAAAACTGTAAAACTCTGGAATACGGCTACAGGGAAGGAAATTACTACCCTCTATGGGCATAGCAATGAGGTCTGGGGCGTAGCATTCAGCCCCGATAGCAAGACCATCGCTTCCGCTAGTAATGACAATACCGTGAAATTCTGGAATATGTACCCAAATCACCTTAAGAATTTAATAATTTCTGGTAGCCTCAACGATCTGATGAGCTACAGTTGCAACAGGCTACATGTTTATTTACAATCAAATCCCAATGTGAGCGATCGCGATCGCAGAGGGTGCGATGGCATTGGTACTAAGAGCAATTAGCTTTGCAGCCAGAAATTAATTACTGCTACTGCGATGCCTGCTTTGGGCGTAGCCATCGCTATTTCGGGATTTCGGGGCGATCGCTCAAATCCAAACCCTCAACAAACCAGGGGAAAGCAGGCGAGTAATACCAATTTGTAATTAAGAAAGTCAGATATGGTCTGGTTTTTGCAGTTTGAATGTGTTGTCGGATTTTAGAGAATTGGGTAAAACCCTTCGCATACCGATAAATTTCTCTGTTTACCTTCCCTGTAGCAACTTCCGCCTTCCCTGTAACAACTTCCGCCTTCCTTGCAGCAACTTCCGCCAAGACGTTTCGGTGTTTCGCGCAGCCTGTAGCAGCTTCCGCCAAGACGTTTCGGTGTTTCGCGCAGTCTGTAGCAGCTTCCGCCAAGACGTTTCGGTGTTTCGCGCAGCCTGTAGCAGTTTCCGCCAAGACGTTTCGGTGTTTCGCGCAGTCTGTAGCAACTTCCGCCAAGACGTTATAAGAAACAGACTTCTATTGCAGCATCTTCCCTTAAATAGAATACGCTTTTGAGATATAGCAAGTTTTGCAGGGGTAATGGGAAAGGTTTTTCTTTTACCCTTGTTAATATAACGTGAGTTCAATTACTGCGATCGCATACATCACCAACCAAAATTACTGGTTTGGCTTTGACTGGAGTGCGATCGCCATTGAATCTTGGAGCAACAGATCGTATTTATTATAGAGAACTTTCATGTGTCGGCTAAACTGTTCCTCGACAAAATAGCTGCTAGAAAATTCACTTGCAAAAGAAACTTGATGAAAATGATAATCTAGATTCAGCAGATTGTAGACAAGTCTCAAGAAATAATCATCTATCCAAAAATCTACATCAAACAGGGAAATGCCATATTTCCCTTCCAACCTGCGATTTAAAGTTTTCAGTAACCAAGACCATTGAGGTTTGAGCGTCGGATCGATGCGGTTACCAAAGACAGGATTAAAAAACTGATTTACTTGAGTTTTTTTCACATCAGTTACTTTAGTTAATAAATCTGCCGCATTCATTGGAGATGAATTAAACCAATAGTTAGCAACTACTAAATCATGTAAATAAGCAACGACAATTTTAGGGTTTTCTTTAATAAATTGTGAGCGACAGACAATTCCTCTGATTGATGGAATTCTTAAACTAACTGTCTGAGATAAAGGCAGCTTTCTGACAAAAGCATATCCTTCTAAAATTGAGGCAAAAGTGTGACAACACACGTAAGCATCTATAGTTTTATTTGCTAAACTCTTACTTGCTTTCCGAAAATCTTCATTCACTAATCTGCAATCTTTACTGACATCCATATCATAGAGGTCAAATAGAGTAATGATGAACCTATGAGCATTTGAACCAAATAAGGTGGAAATTCGTTTCTCTTGAAGCTCCTGAACAGTGTTTATAGAAGAATCTTTAGGGAGAATAATGTTAATATCCTCACCCAAAAGATTATACGAAGCAATCCCAATTAATTTAGAACCAAAACTTAAATCATCAAAGAATTGGCTACCATTATTCAAGAGAGAAATGTCATCTAAAATACAAATATCCAGCTCTCCCCGTTTCATCTGTCGATTCATTTCTTCCCCAGAGGCGAACGGCAGAATTTGTAACTCGAAATCTCGATTAATTTCAATATTTTTGAAAATAGGTTGTTCAAGTGATGACGATGCTCTTTGTAAATCAGAAATATATTTAGTCCCATACCCAGCAATGAACTGTCCTATGGAATCCCTTTGAATTCCTATCCTCAGAACATTTTCTTCTTTGGAAGAACAGCTACCTAAAATTAGATTCACATTAGGCAAACTTTCCAAGTTATCCCGATCGAGTCTAAAACTTCTCACCAAACTCTCTGCGGATATCAATAACTCACTAAAGCGAGGAACATGAAGATAAATGCCATATTCATTAACATCTTGAATCATCAGAGTTAATGCTTTGTATTTAGATATTATATCAGCTTGACAAAAGTCAGGTATAATCGTTAATTTTTGATTTTCTGAAGCATATTTGAGTACATCTGGATAACTATGTAGCACCTTAGCACTACTTAATTTATTTATCAGAAATTCGTTTTTAGATAGTTCATGATGAACCGCATCTAAAAGTACAACGTCAGCTAGATCAATCTGATTGATTTTAATTAAGCTATGCTCATTGAGATGCTTATTTGCCCCAAAGGAAACAAGCAGCATTTTATGAGTTGTTAATCTAGTACAGTGGTGTTCTTCCTTGTATCCAGAGCAACTATTGAGCAAGAGATCCATCTCTATAAATTGAGAACTTGAGAAAAATATGCTATTCTTAACTGCAATCTCTTTAATATTTCTCCCTGGAAAACAAAGCTTAAATCGCTGTAAATATTCTTTGATCCAGACTTCTAAAATTAAACTAGTAGCCCCCAATATTAAATCTTCACCCTCAGTGCTAAATGTTGCCTGAAATTCTTCTTGCAGATTTTCTACAGTTTCTACTACATTAAATGTCTGGGAAATCAATTTCTTGCCTTTATTAGTCAAGCATATAGAGCCAGGAGAGCGATTTAGGAGAATTACTCCGAAATAATCCTCTATTTGCTTAACTTTTTTACTAATTAGTGCCTGACTATACCCTAGTTTTTGTCCTGCTTTAGAGAAGCTACCACAGTCATCTACTGCTTTTAAAATTTTGATGTGGTTTAGGGTAATGTCTTCGAGTTTAATCTTATTCATACTAGGTAAAGCAAGATTTTTAATTATAAGGCAATTAAGCTGTTCTGCTGTGTATATTCGGAAATCACTAGTTTATGGAAGCGAATAGTATCTTCCAACATAGATTCAAATTTGAGTACTATTAAGTCAACGCCAACGGCTTCGTATTCTTTCAGACGTTGAATAACAGTATAGCGATCGCCAACGAGTTGAGCAGATAAACCCAGATTGGCTTCAATAGTTTGACTGATATCGAGTTTGTTGTGGGCAACTACGTTAGGATCGATTTGCTCTTGAAAATATTTGATCTGCTGCTGATCCGCAGAACGATAAATCGCTGATAATCTGGCTTCGGCTTGGGCGGTATGTTCACGAACGATCGCAAACGCACTCATTGCTACTTTAATCTGACGCTGGTAGCGATCGCTAGCCAATCTTTTCACTTTCTGCACCAATGCTGCCGTTTTTTCAGGATGATCAGCATTGATAAATAAATAATCTCCCTGACGAGCCGCTAGGTCAATCGCCCGGTCTGATTCACCAGCAATGAAAATCGGTGGTGTTGGTGTAGGCTTATCTGAAAGAATACCACCTGCGATCGTGTAGTATTTACCAACGTAATTAAAAGCTTCAACTGTCCACAGCCCCTTGATTACATCAATATACTCTTCTAATCGCGCGTAGCGATCGCTGTGGGGTAACCAAATATCTCCATAGCTTTCTACTTCTAATTTCCACCAACCTGCAATACCACTCAGAGCAAATCTACCATTGCTGAGTTGATTTTGAATGTCTGCACTCAGCTTGGCAACGACCGCAGGTAGTTTAAAACCAGGTTGTACAGCCGCAACAATCTTGATATTTTTGGTATTCAAACTTGTTAAAGCTGCTGTAATCCAAGCGTCAGTCACATTATAGTTAGGGCCATGAACTGCATTCAAGTAATGTTCAGGAATGTAATAGAAGTGATAACCTAACTCATCTGCCTGAACTGCCAGCTTTACCAAATCTTGTGTGGATAAATTAGCTTCATGGTTGACAACTCGCAACCATCCACCACAGACAGGCGACCAAATTCCAAACTGAAGTGGCATAAATTTTTTCCTGTGCCTTTTTCTACGAGACATCAATTAAACTACGGTATTTATATCTTTTTACCGTGATTTAGTAGTTCACACTACCACATTTATTTCTGCTGTGTATAGTTGCAGATGACACATGAAAATCAGTTGTCTATCACGATATGGAATAGTATCGATACTTTGTTGAGTCCTGATTCCTAGTTTGCTCTGACAGAATCAGGCTGATAACCAGCAAATATCAAATAATAATTAAATACTTAGCAAAGTTGGCAGTATTCCATTTTGGAATATGGAAATGGAATTTAAGTATATTGAGTCACGACATCGGAGAAATTATCGTGATACAGTCTGATCCATTAAAAACTACAGTAGTTCAGTCGGGTTATGGTATATTACGACCATCAGAATCCTGAAATTGTCTACTTGTAAACTCAGAGTAGTTTCCAGCCGCTCTCAAGCTTTAAATTTTGATTAAAATTTTGTCGGCTTAAATTTTAGCTGATTTGTTAGCGATGACAAATTAGGCTTTGTTGCATCATAAGCAAATTTAGACAAATAACCAAGCAGTTTCAATTACAAACGCACAATTATGGTAGATATTAAGTTCGCATACTGGATTCCCAACGTCAGCGGCGGGTTAGTTGTTAGTAAAATTCCCCAACGGACAGATTGGACTTATGAATATAATGCTCAACTAGCTCAGACGGCTGAAGAAGTTGGATTTGAATATGCTCTAGCACAAGCCAGATTTATTGCCAGCTATGGCGCTGAGTACCAGCTAGAGGCATTAACAACCGTATCAGCCCTAGCTCCAGTCACCAAGAAATTGAAGCTAATTGCAGCAGTTCACCCTGGATTGTGGCATCCGGGAGTAGTTGCCAAAATGGGTGCCAGCATTGATTTTCTCTCTAACGGACGGTTCGCTCTGAATGTAGTTAGCGGCTGGTTCAAAGATGAATTTACTATATATGGTGAACATTGGTTAGACCATGACGAACGCTATCGTCGTTCAGAGGAATTTATCCGCGTTCTCAAAGGTTTGTGGACTGAGGATGAGTTTCACTTTAAGGGCGACTTTTACCGGATTAACGGCGGTTGGGTGAAGCCTAAACCAATTAATCAGAATCCACACCCAGAGATATTCCAAGGTGGTAACTCCAAAGCAGCGCGGCGCATGGCTGGCCGCGTCTCTGATTGGTATTTCATGAATGGCAACACCATAGAAGGGGTACGAGAGCAGATTGAAGAAGTGTCTGCATTAGCGAGTCTTGAAGGACGCAAAATTAAGTTTGGTCTGAATTCCTTTATCATTGTGCGAGATACGGAAGCAGAAGCCCATGAAGTATTGCGCGATATTATTGCCCAGGCCGATGTAGAGGCGGTGAAAGGATTTGGCGAAGCGGTGAAACAGGCGGGATCTTCGACTCGTGAACGTCAGGGAATGTGGGCGAATTCCAATTTTGAAGACTTGGTGCAGTATAACGATGGCTTCCGTTCAGGCTTAATTGGCACGGCTGATCAAGTAGCTGACAAGATTCGCCAGTTTTATGAAGCGGGAGTTGATTTAATTCTGGGTGGCTTCTTACACTACACAGATGATCTCCCAGCATTTGGGAAGACAGTAATACCAATTGTACGCGAACTAGAAGCTAATCGTCGGACAGCTGATGAGTTGGTTGTGGTGTAGCTGATTTTCAGAGTTAACGACTTCTGCAAGTAGTTGTGTAATTTATCCGGGCTTTAACTGGTAAATCGTTTAATGTTTAAGCCCCTCCCGACAAAAATTTAGATTCAATCTTAGGACTGACACAAAGTAACTTTAAAACTCTAATTACTCCGTGTTACGGAGATTCTGCTCAAGCCGCAAGTGTCCTCTTCTGTGCTTAGAGTGGTTCGTTTTTCCGTTGTCAGTTATTTAATCAGAATCAATAAGGAGTTATATTATGACATCAGTAATTAATACTGAACAGAAGGCGCATATCATTCGGGATGACCAAGAAGCGATCGCGATCGCTCACGAACTAGCAGCTGAGTTTGCCAAGGGAGACTCAGAGCGCGACCAAAATCGGCGTCTCCCTGCTGAGGAAGTGCAAAAGTTCTCCCAGAGCGGATTGTGGGGGATTACAGTCCCGAAAGAGTATGGCGGTGCTTTTGTATCGAGTGCCACCCTAGCAGAAGTAATTAAAATCATCTCCGAAGCCGACTCTAGCCTCGGTCAAATTCCCCAAAACCACCTCTATATGGTGGAAGCAGTTCGCCTAGATGGCACAGATGAGCAGAAGAAGTTCTTCTTTGATTTGGCTCTACAAGGCAAGCGGTTCGGTAACGCCTTCTCGGAAATTGGCACTAAGTCTGTTACTGATGTCCAGACAAAGTTAGAACCAGATGGATCTGACTTCGTACTTAACGGACGCAAATACTACTCTGCTGGGGCATTACTGGCACATTGGGTTCCCGTCATTGCCAGCAATCCAGATGGTAAAACAGTGGTGGCATTTGTCGAACGGGATGCCCCAGGATTGACGCTACTTGATGACTGGACGAGCTTCGGACAGCGTACCACTGCTAGCGGCACTAGCATTATTGAAAATGTGAAAGTTAAAGCAGAACACGTGATTCCGCACTACTTAGCCTTTGAGAGGGCAACACCAATGGGTGCGATCGCGCAAATCATCCAAGCCGCCGTAGACGTGGGGATTGCCAAAGCCGCAGTCCGTGACACCATCTATTTTGTCCGCAACCATACCCGCCCTTGGGTTGACAGCAATTTAGAAAAAGGATACGAAGACCCGTTAACGCTCTATAACTTAGGCAATGTCCAAATTCAGGTTCACGCTGCTGAAGCATTGCTGCGACGTGCGGGTGAGTTTATCGACATCGCCAACGAGTCAGGTTTAGAAGAACCCAAGGTAGTTGAAGCATCGATCGCAGTTGCTGAAGCCAAAGCCTTAGCCACCGAAGCATCACTACTAGCTACCAACAAGTTGTTTGAATTAGCAGGTACTAAGTCCACATTGGAGCAATTCAACTACAATCGTCACTGGCGAAATGCCCGCGCTCACACACTCCACGATCCCGTGCGCTGGAAGTACTACGCTGTTGGCAACTACTTCCTTAATGGAGTCTACCCCCCACGCCATCCTTGGCTGTAATTGTCCCATTCTCTATTGGAGTGACTCAATTTTGGATTTTGGATTTTAGACTTCGGTGTGAGCGCTCAATCGAACGATTTTGGATTAGGAAATTTTTTCAATCTAAAATTGCAAATCTAAAATCTAAAATTCGCTGAGGCATTTGGAGGGAATATTTAGCAGAATGCTTTGCCCCTGATAAATCTAACATTATTGAAGTTGATCCTATAAGTGTTGCAAACCCAACCCAGAGGCGGAGCATTTGGAAAAGCCAGCCATCTAAGGGACTACTTTTTATTGCTGTAATTGCTGTCATTAGCTATATTTTTGAACTCATCTTTGGTCAAATTATTCAGCTGAACGTAGGAACAAAGTTGACTTACATTACTATATGCTTCGTCTGGTGGTGGCATCTAGGTTTTTCCCTCAACGGCTATCCAGGTTCTCGCTTTTCTTCTACCCGATTTAGACGAGGAACAGTGAATTTAGTAGTGCTGTTGGCGCTAGTCTACATTACTGGAGAAGCTTGGAAGTTCATCTCTGCAAAAGCAATTCTCACTGATACACCTGTTGGCTTGTGGGGACAAACAGCAATTATTACAGCCGCCGCCAGTCTATTCTTCTTTGACAATACAATTGTCACCACTGAAGAAGTACGCAACCGGCATCCAGTGAGCGGCTTTATCAATATCTTTTTTATTGCCCCTGCCCTCACCTTTTTGCCACAAATGTGGGGACTTCAACCTTTTTACATCCCTTGGTATTGGTATCCTTGTTCAACAGTGTTCGGCAGTTTCTTTGAACGTTGGCCTTTGAACAAATTGGAACTAGGAATGCCACGTTTGGGGTTACTGCATACAGGTATTGTTTTGTTACTCACTCTGATTACAGAATTGTTCCTCAAACAGCTAGGACTGGATTTGTTTACAACAACGACAGGGCCAACGTTTGCAGCTATTTGGACAACTGTTGGTTTAGGATTTGTTTGGCAATTCAATATGTGGCCTTTCACAGAGCTATCACAGCCCAAAAAAGGCATAGTTGCATCTATTGCTAGTTTAATAATTTCGGTCTTCTTGTATCTCGTGACAGTATCTCTAGTAGGTCAGGAAAATATTATCCAAGGGCTTTACTGCTGGTTCAATATCCTTTGGGTTCAAGTATTCTTAATGGCTCCAGGATTATACGATGGAATTAGCCTTTGGCAGGATATACCGCCACTAGTTGAAGAACAGCAACCCCTGAGCTTGAATAGTGAAGGGCGTTAGAATAATTCTTAATTGATAATGACGCTCTCTACGAGACGCTCTTGCTAGCTTGCTTCTTTGCAGAAGTACGCGGACTCGCTAACGTAATTCGTAGTTAAGAATTCAATTACGAATTAGTAATTAGTTAATAGTTGCGATGTTGTTGTCTCTGCTCCGAATGGCACTAAGATAAGCCCAAAGTCTTGTGTCACCTCGTTCCCAGTCTCTGGACTGGGAATGTATTCTAAGAGGCTCTGCCTCCTCTTTCTTGACGAGAGGCAGAGCCTCCCAGGATGGGTTCCCAGCCCAGAGGCTGGGAACCAGTTAGGGCAAGGGCTATGTCTTAACTCAGTGCTATTCGTCTCTGCTCCCTCTATTTTCTTATACCAATTCACGAAAACCCTGATACAGATAGATTTCTTGTAGGGGCATGGCAATGCCATGCCCTTACCAACGTATTTGTATCATTATTAAAGTGAAATGGTATTAGCAGTGGGAGAGTTTTTTAGCTTTCATATCTGCATTGCTGATTAGAAAGATAAAAAACTCGCCGACTTTCGATGAATTATTCTTTGCACCTTTACTGATTAACTAAAAGGTGAAGGTTGTCCTTACAGTGCCAATTACCGCATCTTGATTGTCATCGTTTTGAGCAGGAGCCGTGATCCAAATTACGCCAGGGGTGATGGCAATGTTATCTGTAAGCCGATACTTGTAAAAGCCTTCAATATGTAAGGATAAATCGTTTGCAGGTGCAGGATTACCACCCCGATAAGGTTCTGCACCCACAAGAACACCACCAAGGTTGCCTTGTTTACCTAAATCTGGGAATGCCAATCCCAGAGCATAGTACCAAATATCTGCACTACCGCTACCTGCCAGATTTTTGGCGTTAGTGTAGCCAAAGAACCCATTGACTGCAAATCGAGGACTAAATTTATAGAAAGCTTCGACTCCGTAGGAGTTGGTAATCATCCGCTCAAATGGAGTATTGGCTTGAGCTGTCCCGACAAGTGGAAAACCACTACCCAAGTCAAATATTGCTCCTCGATTTTGGTAGGCATTTACATAAGTCAAACCAATGCCAGAGTTCTTGTTGGGGTTCCATGCTATTTGTCCAAATGCGCTATATTGACCATTAAAAAAACCTCTGTCTGGCTGAGGACTGGCATGATCTCCTGCTAAGTAACCCAAGCTCAATACCAATTGGTCACTGAATCGATAATTGAATCCCCCACCTGCACCACCACCAATACGGTAGATAGGATTAGAGGAAGCAAATTCTGTCAAAGCACGACCACCTCCTGAGGCACTCTCAAGATAGGGACTCAAAGTAGGAACAAAATCATAAAGTACTCCGTTCACGGCTGCTATATAAGCATCGATTTTGTTGCCAACTGGGAAATAGTAAGAGAGCCAATCTAGGGACAGGTTGTTGTTACTAGGAGCAAGATTGAAGGTTTGTAAACCTTCAGCTGAACCACCAGGAAGCTGCAAAAGAGTAGTGTTTCCAGTACTTAGACGAGTATATAGATTGTCTTTACCTGTAAAGCTAGTTTGGAAAACGAGGCGAACTCTATCTTGAAAAACTGTGTTATCACCATTAACTGAGCCTTGGAAAGCATTCGTAATCACAAAAATGGCTTCCGCAGAAAGCTTTGTTGTTGTAGAAAACTGATTGGCTTCTAGTTCCGCAGTCCGAGCTTCTAAACTATCAACGCGACCCCGTAGAGTTGCTAATTCAGAGGCAAATTCTTCTTGCAGTCTTTGTAAGGTAGTTAAGTCTTCTTTGGTAACTAAGTCAGATGTAGCTGTTGCAATTAGCTCGTTGATGCGAGATAAACAAGCATTTAAGCCTGCTGCAAATTCATAGCGAGTGATGGCGCGGTTTCCCCGATAGATGCTATTTGGA
The DNA here is from genome assembly GCF_036917395.1 of Nostoc sp. Taxonomy (GTDB): domain Bacteria; phylum Cyanobacteriota; class Cyanobacteriia; order Cyanobacteriales; family Nostocaceae; genus Nostoc. Next base: position 360,578 of record NZ_JBALDI010000004.1, on the reverse strand, counting down.
TACCCCGCAATACATCCATAACGCTCAACTAAAGATTGGAGTGCAAGAAGCGCCCAATCAGTTGGCTGCACATCTGAAAACTGAGATACAGATGTTACTTGAGATATACTTGTCTGTGGGACACTTATATCACTATTGATTGCAGGAATTTCAGGCGTTTGTACAATGGTTGTTTCCGAAAAATTATCTCCTAAACGTGGAGTTTGGTTGGGGTCTAGGACGCGCTTGGTGATGCCTGCGGCGGGCTGCACCAATGCAGTTGTCATATTTGTTTGAGTCCCAGTCACAGCCACTAAATTCCTGTCTCCAGCATAAGCTGATGTGCTGGCTAGCAAAGTAGCCCCCAAAATCATCGATTCAATGCATAAATTATGAAATGAACGATTGAACATTTCTATCACTCCTCATATTTTTGATAGGCAAAATTTAGTGAAAGCCATCAGACATTTCAGTGATTTGTCAAGCTAAAAATTCATGACTAGCCTTGAGAAATGTTGAATTAGTCTAATACTCAAAAGTTTTCATTAATATCGCTATGCTTCCAGATACATCGTTAATACCTGGCATTTTAATCCCCATATTTCAATGTAAAAAGAATTTTTTTACAACAAAATAATCCCTGTTTAAGCTGGTCTATTTGCTCAGGGAATATCTATCTGTAAAAAATATTTAAACTTTAGACAGAAATCTGATTTTTTTGCCCATTGCTTCTTATCTACTGTTTACTTATCTAGTTAAAGTAGATTTTGGATTCAATTTATTAATATTGCATATATAGTCTGGAAAAACAAGTAGATTATCAGATTTTTTTTAATGTACCTGTTTTTCTGTTTGAGTATCAACCAAATATTTTTTGCTCCAGCACTAACAACCTATAGCTTTAGCAAAATTAATTTAATTTGAACTTGCTTTATTAGTTAAACTCTGCAATGATATCTTTATAGTACGGTAGTTTTATCGAAACACTGTAGATTGAAAGTTTTTCCAGCCAAGTTTATAGTTGCTCCTCACAAAAGGTTAGCAGGAGAAGTTGCAAGATATGCAATTAATCGAAACTAAAGAGTCTCAAAAATATATTGATCTAGCTAAGTCTTTAGCAAAGGAATTTGCAAAGACTGCTGTAGAGCGGGATGCAAAAGGGGGAACACCAAAGCATGAACGCGATCGCTTGCGCCAAAGCAACTTGCTGAAACTGATTGTACCCACAGAGTACGGTGGTTTAGGGCAAAGCTGGATTACCGTTCTGCAAATTACCCGTGAGTTTGCCAAAGTTGATAGCTCCATTGCTCACGTCTTTTCTTACCACCATCTAGGTGTAGTAATTCCTCATATCTTTGGTTCGGCAGAGCAAAAACAGCGGTATTACTCAGAAACTATTCGCAACAATTGGTTTTGGTGCAATGCCCTCAACCCTTTGGATAAAAGAACTACTCTGACACCGGAAAATGATTATTTCCGTCTCAACGGCATCAAAAGCTTTTGCTCTGGTTCTCAAGACTCAGATATATTACCAATCACTGCCACTCATCAAGAAAATGGTGAATTGAATATTCTGGTAATTCCTACCCAACGGCAAGGTGTTACTGTTAATCATGATTGGAATAATATAGGGCAACGTCAAACAGACAGTGGTAGTGTTACTTTTGAGAATGTGTTGGTATACCCTGACGAAATTCTTGGTAGTAGAGACAAACCCAGTCAACCCTTCACCACTATTCGTGCGTGCTTAACTCAATTGAATCTTGCTAATATCTACCTGGGAATTGCACAAGGAGCATTTGAAGCTGCTAAAACATATAGCACTAATACAAAACCTTGGCTGACATCAGGTGTAGAGAGTGCTACCAAAGATCCTTACATCCTCCAGCACTTTGGCAAAATATGGGTTGATCTCCAAGCAGCCACATATTTAACTGAGCAGGCGGGAGAATTACTCCAAGCAGCTTGGGAGCAGGAATGGTCACTTACCGCAGAACAACGGGGAGAATGTGCGATTTTGATCGCTACTGCCAAAGTCGTCGCCACTAGAGTCGGTTTAGACATTACCAACCGCATCTTTGAAGTTATGGGCGCACGCGCTACTAATGCAAAATATGGCTTTGACCGCTATTGGCGTAATCTCCGCACGTTCACTCTCCATGATCCAGTAGATTACAAAATCCAAGATATAGGAAACTGGGCGTTAAATGATCAACTGCCAAAACCCAACTTTTATTCATAGTTATTGACTTTGCTTGTTTAAGATCACAGTACTAGTTTTGTCGTTTTCTAGTTCTCTGATTAAAGAATCAAAACCACTAGTACCGCAAGTCAAAAGTCAAAAGTCAAAAGTATTATGGAATAAGCTCTTTAGGGCTTTTCAATGATCTGCTTATTTACGCCCTGCTGTACTAGTGTTGTTTCCATTTTTGGCAAATCAAGACTGAATTTTACTTATTACAGCACTGATATTGTTGGAAAAAAGCGACCAAGGTTATTCACAAAGTTTTTCAGTTTCCCAAATATACCAATTTCTACAGTGGCGCGATACTTTGACTGTGACAAAAATGTGGGTAATCACAAGGTCTTAAAGGTAGGCAAACTGACGCCACAGTGTACTAGTATCCACTGGGTTAAGAACGGCGTACATTCAAGCAACACCATTCTTTTCGTTTCCACAGGGTAGCAACGACCCAACCATTTTCTTCTAAAGCGTCAGCAACAGCTTTAGATTGTTCTAGTAAAATACCACTGAAGACAGCCCAAGTTTCAGGTTTAGTGATCGCACTCATTTCTGGAACCAATTCAATAATCACATTAGCCAAAATATTGCATACAATACCGTCCACTGGTTTTTCAACTAGTTTTGTCAAAACCTCTACACTTCCCAGTGCTGGTAGTAAACGTTCTGGGCTAATGTCGTTCAGGGCACCATTACTGGTAGTTGATTGCACCGCCAAAAGGTCAGTATCTACTGCATAAACTTTCTCTGCTCCCAGTAGCAGCGCCCCAATGGAAAGGATACCAGAACCACAGCCAATATCCGCAATTACCAGATGTTCATGTTTACCACTAGTACCCACAAACGACTGAGGAACTCCACTCAGCCGCATTTCCAAGGATTCCAAACATAACTGAGTCGTGGCGTGGTTGCCCGTACCAAATGCTACACCAGGATCAAGACGAATCACTAACCGTTCCGTTGTTTCTGGTAATGGTAGCCAAGCGGGGTTAATTAGGAAGCGATCGCCTATTTCCTGCGGATGCCAATATTGTTTCCAGCTAGTCGCCCAATCTTCCTCATCAATCAACTGCCATTGCAGGGAGGGAGATGAAAGTCCTACACAGAGGGCATCTTGACGCAGCCACAGCGATAGCGCTGCCAAATCTAGTAGCTGCGTTTGAATTGTCGGTAGATAAGCCCTGACTAAAGATGAATTTCCTTTGTTTTCACTAGCTGTTCCACGGCAGCCAAAATCTTCCAGTCGCCAAAAGATAGAATCTTCTAGGTCTGGCTCACATAAAATCTGTAGTTCCCACCAGGTGTTTGCCATATAATTTTAGATTTTAGATTTTAGATTGGGGACTAGGTAACGGATAATGACCAATGCGAAAAACAATGAGCAATTAGCCATTACCAATCCAAAATCGTTCGACTGAGCGTTCGCGCAGCGTCTCGTAGAGAAGCCGAAGTCCAAAATCGTTCGACTGAGCGACTTGCTTTGAGCGTACCCCTACGGGGAAGCAAGCTACGCGTAGCGTCTCTAAGAGTTGCCGAAAGGAGCCGAAGTCTGAAATCCAAAATTAAAGTGTTACTGTATACGCGTCCCGAATACCAGGGACTTTTACAATCTCATCCAAAATGCCCTCAGGTAAGGGGTCATCTATACTCAGAGCCATTACCGCATCACCACGGACGATTTTACGACCTACTTGCATACTGGCAATATTCACATTAAAACTGCCGAGTAAAGAACCGAGTTTGCCGATAATCCCCGGCATATCGCGGTGCAGGGTAAACAACATATATTTGCTGGGTGGGACGTTAATCGGGAAACCGTCAACATCAGTCAGGTGAATTTCCCGCTCACCCAACAAAGCGCCTGTGACAGAATGAGTCCCTAAAGTACCCGTGGCTTCTAGATGAAGCGTTCCGGCATAGTCTCTAATGGAAGCATCGCGGGTTTCAATCACCCGAATTCCGCGTTCTTTAGCTTCTATGCTGGCATTTACGTAATTTACCCGTTCCCGCAAAGCTTGGTAAAGTAATCCTTTCAGGGCAGCAACTACCAAAGGCTGACTTTTGTTAGTCGCGAGTTCCCCTTGCAGTCGAATATTGAGTACTTCCACCCGTCCGCCAGCTAGCTGTCCCACCAGGTTACCTAGAGTTTCTGCTAGTTGCATGTAGGGTTTGAGTTCTTCTAACACATCGGGGCCGAGTCCGGGAATGTTGACGGCTGAACGTGCTGGTAGTCCTAAAAGTACATCCCGAATTTGTTCGGCAACATCAATGGCCACATTTACTTGAGCTTCCGCGGTGGAGGCTCCCAAATGGGGGGTGAGGATGATTTCTTTGCCTAGCGATCGCAACTCAGATTCACCCAGTGGTTCTGACTCGAACACATCCAAGGCTGCACCCCCGATTTTACCCGCTTTCAGAGCTGCTGCTAAGGCTACTTCATCAATGATCCCACCACGAGCGCAGTTGATAATCCGGGTTGTGGGTTTCATCTTTGCCAGGGTTGTGGCATTGATTAAGTGGGTGGTTTCTGGGGTTTTAGGGATGTGTAGGGTAATATAGTCTGCTTGCTGGAAGAGTAAATCTAGCTCCACTAGCTGACAGCCAAGTTGTTCGGCTCGGTCTGTAGAAATAAAAGGGTCATAAGCTAGGAGTTTCATCCCCATTGTCTTAGCTACAGTGGCAACATGGGAGCCAATTTTACCCAAACCAACAACGCCGAGAGTTTTTTTGTAGACTTCCGCGCCGACAAAGCTATTGCGATCCCACGCACCGCGTTTCACCGAAGCGTTAGCATCGGGGATGTGGCGAGACAAAGCCAAAATCATTGCTAGCGCATGTTCAGCGGCGGCAATTGTATTTCCCTCTGGAGAATTGACTACCACAATTCCCCGGCGTGTGGCAGCAGGAACATCCACATTATCCACACCCACACCAGCACGACCGATGATTTTTAGCTGCGTGCCGACTTCAATAATTTCTTGGGTGACGCGTGTACTAGAACGAATCATCAGCGCGTCATACTCACCAATAATTTGGAGCAGTTCGGCTGGTTTTAGACCTATTTTGACATCAACGGTAGCAACTTGAGAAAGAATGTCAATTCCAGCTTGGTCAATAGAATCTGAGACAAGAACCTTAGACATGATTATTTCATTTAAAGCTACAGGTTTTGCTGCACAAGACTTTTTAGTTTAGTCTTTATCTGTCGCAATTCAGCAAAAATTATTCGTTTTAATATCAACTTAACCTTCTTACGCTCCGTGCTGATAGTATCGAAGCGTGAGTTGCTTCCGGTGGGTACTGCCTCCTAAGTATTTGAACATGAGTGGCTGTTTGCGCCACCCTGTCGCTAAATATAAAGCATGAATAGCACTAAGCACTTATATATTTATTAATAGTTAAGAGTTACCAAAATTTTCTCGGCTTAAGCAACTTCCTTGGTGGGGTAGAAACGCCTGTATTCTTGACTGGGCTGCAACTTTAGCTGAGGCAATGCTCTGTACAACCAAAAAACCAGCCAGCAACTATTATATCTGTCGAATCTTGGCTGTTTCTCTATACCATAAGTAGTATCCTTTAGTCAAAGCAAAACATTGCATCATCAAGATAATCGGATTGTGACAGTTAGAATTTAGGTATCAAATAAATTTTCTTGCTCATGATTGCGGCAGACTTAAGATTGTCTAGTAGCTAAAAGCTGCCAATTAGTATCAGTAAATTACTTAAAGATATAGTAGTAAACTAATGACATAGTTAATGCCCGTGCGTCACTGATAGCGAACGCGAACAGTGTTTTGTAGAGTTGTGTAAAGCCTTCTCTACGAGAGGCTGCGCCAACGCTTAGAGCGAGTATTCGAGTGTCACAGCCCGTTGTAGACATCGCTAGCAAAGAAATCGCTATAATTCTGGTGAGCCAAATAGAGCCAAATATCCTTTGAGTTTTGGGGAGACCAGCCATGTTAGAGTACAACTTGCCAAGGTACTTGCCTTCAGCCGAGGAACTACCTGACTCCGATGAAACGCCTGTGGATAACGAACTGCAAGAATTGATACCAGGCTTACTGAAGGCGATCCTGCTGATACTTTGGGCAGAACGCATGGACTGGCTCTTTGTCATAGATATGGGTATTTATTATCACCCCGATAAACCGCCTATTGTGCCAGATGGGTTTTTGAGCTTAGGGGTAGAGCGGTTTTATGATGAAGAGTTGCGTCCCAGTTATGTGCTGTGGGATGAAAATGTTGTACCGATTTTCGTGCTAGAAGTAGTTTCCCAAAATTATCGCAAGGAATACACCACTAAATTGGATGAATATGCGGCTTTGGGTGTACTTTACTACGTGATTTATTCCTCCCGTCGCCGTCGCAAACCGCATTTGGAAGTACATAAGTTAGTTAATGGTAAATATGAATTGCAAGAGGGAAACCCCGTTTGGCTACCAGTAATTGGGCTGGGAATTGGTTGCGAAAGGGGAAATTATTGCGGTGTAACGCGGGAATGGATGTATTGGTATGATGAACAAGGACAACGGTATCTCACGCCCGCAGAACAAATAAAACAAGAAACACAACGCGCTCAACAAGAAACACAACGCGCTCAACAAGAAGCACAACGCGCTGAAGTTGCAGAACAAAAGGTGCAACAATTGACAGAAAAATTAAGAGCGCTGGGAATAGATCCAGATAATCTGGGTTAATTGAACGTGAGTTCGACGAACCTCTCCCTGTCTTGAATTAAAGTTCAAGTTTCTCTCGCCCGTCGGAGAGGGACAAATTTTGCATAGTAAAACTTCTTAGAGGTTTTTTATTCGACTAATTAGGCCAACACTATGTAACCCATCGAACTCACGTTAACTGAAATATTTTGCAATATTTTCAATAAGCCTGAAAAATTAGGTTTTTCAAATTTATGTATTCGCTATAAATCTGGGTTTGCTACTAAAAGCTGTCAGGGAAAAAACTATTGCTTTTTAGGAATAACGTTCCTGATTCCACTTTTAGTAGAGACAGTATCACCTTTGTAACGAGGGATGATATGAATACTGGCGTGCATAATATTTTGACCGGCGGCTCTGTTAATATTCATTCCTATATTAAAGCCATCAGGTTCAAATTCTGTTTTGAGAATTTCTTGTACTTTGTTCACCATAAACCAGCAAGCAGATTGCTCTTTCAATGGTAATTCAAAATAACTGCTAACATGACGTTTGGGAATAATCAAAATATGTCCTTTACTTATTGGATAGCCATCAAAAACAGCATAAGCAGTTGCTGATTCAGTTAATAGTTTTAGAGTTTTATGGGGATTACAGAATATACAATAATTAGATGAATTTCGCTGATTATTATAGTGGACATACTCATATACTTCCCGATGTTCATCTAAAATGATTGAAGGAAAGGGAAGTTTTACAATACACTGATAGGTAGGTTTTTTGTGGACATAATGTTCTCTAAACCCTTCTCTTTTGATATCCCTTCTTACAGCATAATAAGCTTTTCCTCCTGGCTTTAATAAGTGTGAGATTTCCATAATAACATTAGTTTGTTCTTCAATAAATAAAACATTTAAAACATAAAAACAAATTATTGTATCGAATGTATTTTGAGGATATTCTGGAAAATAATAAGGGTCATAGCCTGTAATATCACAACCTTTTTGGCGCAATATTTTAACATCATTACCAAAGCCACAACCAAAGTCTAGTATTTTGCCTTGGAGAAGGTTTTGATTTAATAAAAACTGTGCAGGGAATGATAGATAATTTCTTTCGATCGCAGTGAGATGGCTGAACTGATTTTTTTGCTGTTTCATGGAATTTTGGTGCTGATGTCCCAAAATTATTATTCCCAGCATCCCTTTAGATTATGCGATGTCTACGACGGGCTATGACGCTCGTTCGCCTTTGGCGTCTCCCCTTCTCCCATTCGTGAGAGGCTAGCGCCAAGGGAGAAGACTCGCTAACGCAACTCTTAGAGACGCTACGCGAACGCTATCGGCGTCGCATCAGGGTCAATACCTAGCTCGCGTAACTTAGCTGCTAATATATCAGCACGTTGGCGTTCTTGTTCGGCGCGTTGGCTTTCCTGTTGGGCACATTGGCTTTCCTGTTGGGCGCGTTGGCGTTCTTGTTGGGCTTGTTCGCTGCTCCACAACAGCAGATTTCCTTCTCTATCCCACCAGCGCAGCCAATTCATGGTTTGGCATAATATTTCACCTTGCCAAATTCCGACAAATAACTCTAACTCAGGAATCCAGTAAGGTCCATTCGTATCTGCTTGCTGCGAAGTATATTGTCCATTTTGCAAGCACCGTACTTCTATGCTTGGTTCGTAGGGGTCCTAGGTTACGTAGGTTGGAACTTGGAGAATCTTTAAGCGCAGCAGCGATCGCAGGTTGTTGAATATTTTCTAGCGGATCGTCAGGTAAAATGAAGTCGGCTGGAAGTGCTTCCCAAGTAACAATTGGTTCTTTTTGGATGGGGTTAACTTGTAGAACCATAAAACTACTCCTAATATCAATGCACAGTTATTAGTTATTTTTAACAAATCTTCAGCTAGCATCGCTCTTAACTTAGAAGACTCAGAAATCTGGAAATATTCCTCAAGCTAGTGTATATACTCGTAGTCAAGCACTTAGCAGGCGTGAATATGATGTTTGAGTGGTTCACTCTTTGGATAGGTCAAAAAACGGTTGGATTTCTTGTCAAAACTATTATTAGCGAAGAATTTGTCAAGGATTTACTCAAGGACTACGCTAAAGATTTTTTCAAAAATATCTTTAACAATGCTGTAACCGCGCCTTTTAAGCGAGAACCCTTGGAGAAAGCTATTGTCATGGCTGTAACAGAATTTTTAGAACTTATGCAGCAGGATTTAGATGATAGTGAACTTGCTGAAGATGAAATTAAAAACTATGAGCAGCCGTTAAATAAATTTCTGAAGCATCCAGAAGTCAAAGCAATTTTGGGAACTGCTTTTAAAGATGACTCTCAAGCTATAGACACCAAGAAATTAGAAACAATTTGGTATGAACTTAATGCTTCATACCCGTTACCGGATGATTTTAACTGGAAACGGATTGCCAAGAAATATCTGCAAAAGGTTAAAGAGATTATTATAGGAGTTCCTGAACTGCAAGAGATTCTGGATTCCCGAAATTTAGACAAAATCCAGAAAAACACAACAGAGATAGCCGGGATTATTCCTGATTTTGATTTGGAAAGATACCAAGAAGCTATTAAAGAAACCTATAGCAATCTTAATTTAGATAGCTTAGATACGAGTACCTATGATTATCGAGATAAACTCAAAGTCTGGGATATATTCATAGCACAAAATGTCCGCGAAATTCATCAAGTTATTCCCCGAATTCACGAGCTGCCGAAAGAACATCTCCGAAGATTGCGAGAAAGTAACGAACTGGAAGCAGAAGTCGAGTTAAAAGAATTAGAACGCTACAAACGAGTTTATTTAGAACAACCGAAACGTTCTGTAGTGGATATTGTCAATGAAAAGCAGACTTATAAATATATCGTAATTCTGGGCGACCCTGGTTCCGGGAAATCTACTTTATTAAAATACTTGGCATTAAATTGGGCTAGGAGTCCTCTGAATAATTCTTTTTCTCTACCGATTCCTGTGCTGATTGAGTTACGCACTTATATGCGGCGGCGGGAGGATAAAGAGTGTCATAATTTTCTGGAATTTTTTCATAAATGTAGTGGTGCGATTTCTCACCTCAACCAACATCAACTGCACGAACAGCTAAAGAGTGGTAACGCTTTGGTGATGTTCGATGGTTTGGATGAGGTATTTGATCCTGCTCAACGAGAAGATGTAATTATTGATATTCATCGCTTCACTAATGAATATCGTGATGTGCAGGTTATTGTCACTTCTCGCGTGATTGGCTACAAACCGCAACGTTTGCGAGATGCTGAGTTTCACCACTTTATATTGCAAGATTTAGAACCAGAACAAATTCAGGATTTTATTTACCGCTGGCATGAGTTAACTTTTATCGATACAGCGGATAAAGTTAGAAAACGGGAACGGCTGCAAATAGGGATTGAGACTTCACAATCTATTGCAGAACTAGCAGGAAATCCTCTGTTGTTGACGATGATGGCGATTCTGAATCGGAATCAGGAATTGCCAAGAGATAGAGCCGAACTTTATAATCAAGCATCGCGGGTACTGTTGCATCAATGGGATGTGGAACGTGCTTTGCAAGAAGATAAGAGGTTAGATCCTAAAACTATTGATTATAAAGATAAGCAAGCAATGTTGCGTCAAGTTGCCTATCATATGCAAACCGGCGATAAAGGTTTGGCTGGCAATTTGATTAGTGCAGGTGATTTAGAGAAGATTTTGACTGACTATCTCAAAAGTCTAGAAGTGAGTCAAGCTAGAGAACTTGCGCGAGTGATGATTAATCAACTGCGGACTCGCAACTTTATTTTATGTTTCTTGGGTGCAGATTACTATGCCTTTGTGCATCGGACTTTTTTAGAATATTTCTGTGCTTGGGAGTTTGTCTGGCAGTTTGAGAAGGAACGCAGTATTACAATTGAGTTTCTCAAAACAGAAGTTTTTGGCAAACACTGGCAAGATGAAACTTGGCATGAGGTATTGCTGTTAATTGCGGGAATGATTGAGCCAATATTTGTTGGGGAAATTCTTGATTACTTAATGGCGCAAGATGGTGAAGAGGAAAAATTTATCAACTTGTTTTTAGCGGCTAAGTGTCTTGCAGAAGTGAGAAATCGCTTGGTGATTGCGTCAGTGGTTAATAAATTGTTTGACGAGCTACAAGATTTAACTAAATATGACCTCTGGTACTATTACAGACCCTTTAAAAATGAAGAAACTAAGCTAGTTCAGGAAATTCGCACTCAAGCAGTTGTAACAATCGCCGCAATTTGGAAAGATAACTATAATACCTTACACTGGCTCAAAGACCGCGCCAGTGTTGATAAATCTGGGGATGTGCGATATGCAGCTATCCAAGCATTAGCCAGCAATTTCAAAGATGACTCAAACACCCATTCGTTTCTTAAAAACCTCGCCACTACTGATAAATATGAAGATGTTCGACATGCAGCCATCCAGACATTAGCCAGCAATTTCCCAGATGACCAGGACACTTACTCGATTCTCAAAGACCGCGCCAGTGTTGATAAATCTGGGCATGTGCGATATGCAGCCATCCAGACGTTAGCAAGCAATTTCCAAGATGACCCCGACACCTATTCGTTTCTCAAAGACCGTGCCAGTGTTGATAAATCTGGGCATGTGCGATATGCAGCCATCCAAGCATTAGCCAGCAATTTCCAAGATGACCCGGACACCTATTTGTTTCTCAAAGATCGTGCCAGTGTTGATAAATCTGGGGATGTGCGATATGCAGCCATCGAAGCATTAGCTAGCAATTTCAAAGATGACTCAAACACCCATTCGTTTCTCAAAAACCGCGCCACTACTGATAAATATGAGGATGTTCGTCGTGCAGCTATCCAAGCATTAGCCAGTAATTTCCCAGATGACCCGGACACCTGCTCAATTCTCAAAGACCGAGTCACTGCTGATAATGCATGGAATGTGCGATATGCAGCCATCCAAGTATTAGCCAGCAATTTCCCAGATGACCAGGACACCTGCTCAATTCTCAAAGACCGTGCCACTGCTGATAAATCTGGGGATGTGCGACGTGCAGCCATCCAAGCATTAACTAGCAATTTCCAAGATAACCCGGATACCGACTCGTTTCTCAAAGACCGCGCCACTGCTGATAATCAAGGAGGTGTGAGACGTGCAGCCATCGAAGTATTAGCTAGCAATTTCCAAGATGACCCGGATACCCACTCGTTTCTCAAAGACCGCGCCAATGCTGATAATGAAGGGTATGTGCGAGGTGCAGCCATCCAAGCATTAGCCAGCAATTTTCCACATGACCTAGACACCCGCTCGTTTCTCAAAGAACGCGCCACTGCTGATAATGAAGGGTATGTGCGAGGTGCAGCTATCCAAGCATTAGCCAGCAATTTTTCACATGGCCCGGACACCCACTGGTTTCTCAAAGAACGCGCCACTGCTGATAAATCTGGGGATGTGCAACGTGCAGCTATCCAAGCATTAGCGAAACACTTCAGAAATCAGCCTGAGTTGTTTGAAATTTACTACAACTGTGCTGTCAATGGCTTCTTTGAAGGTAGTCATGATCCCTGGCAGCACCCCAACCCTCGGCGCGTTGCACTGGAAATAATTATTAAGCAATATGCTCAACATCCCCAGACTTTACCACTGTTGCGCGACAAAGCAGAGAATGACCCAGATGAGCAGGTGCGAAAGTTTGCTCAACAGAAGTTAAACCAGTGGGGAGAGTAAATGTGAGCTGAGTATATGCCCAAGAAAATCAGAGAACTCAAAAGCTTGTTGCTAGAAGCAGGGTTTACATACCGTCCTGAGAAAGGTAGCCACACTAATTGGTATCATCCCCTGCTATCTGGGAGAGTTACTATATCAGGTAAAGACGGGAATGATGCTAAAGCTTATTAAGAGAAAGACGTTAATAATGCACTCCAAAGGTTAGAATAAATTAAAAAGGCTCAAGAGGAAGAACAAGAATGAATTCTCACTACACAATAATTATTCAGTGGTCTGATGAAGATGAGTGTTTTGTTATTAGTCTTCCTGAATGGGGATTTTGTCATACTCATGGAGATTCTTACGAAGAAGCTTTAAAAAATGCTCAAGAAGTTTTAGAAATGCTGATTGAATCATCTTTGGCAGACGGTCAACCTCTACCAGAGCCAAAAACATTAGAAAAGTCGTTAAAAGTAGCATAACTTTAAAAAAGCGCTCCCTTGACATCTACCCAAATACTTTAAAGTTCTAGTTCGTTGGTTTAACCAACAGCATAATCTGTAAATTGTCGTTTAAACGGTGAATGAAAGCCGACGACTATATCCTGCTTGGGTATACCTAAATTCGCTAAGTCTTCTCCGACTTCATTTTCTGTACCGTTATGTTGCAGCCAAACTTTACCATCTTTAATATCTATATGTAAAAAACAACCATAAACACGGCGCTGATTTTTCCAACCGACATTCACAAGTTGGTAGTGGTGATGTTCTGTGTCAAAAATTAATTGAGTTTCAATTTCGGGATCTTGACTAGCAATTACAGCATATTCTTGGAGAAGTTGCTGAATTATTTTTTCATATTGTGTTAGTTTATCCATTCGACAATATCCTCTGTCACAGGCTGATAAGTAATCAATTTAAGTTGATATGTTTTGATAATACTTTGTACAAGTCTGATGGTGAAAAATGACGTGTATGTATCGATGGGAACTGCTAAATAAAGAATCCGGTCTGGTTCTTGTTCGGATAATGCTAGTCGATAATTAATAAACTGTCCTAAAGCTGTGTGAAATTCTGAAATTACAGATGTTTTAAAAAAGCTTTTAACTTCAACAGCAATTTTTTCTCCCTCTCTTTCTGCTGCAAGAATTTTTTCTGCTCCTAAGTCTATGTACATATCCCCTAACTCAAAACTCACGGGTAAGGGGTCATGGGTAATTTTCCACCCTTCTTTTTCTAATGCTTGCCTGACTGCATTGTGAAAGATATCTCTGGCTGGCATGATCTAACATCTTAATCAAATATACTAAAAATTCTAATAAAAAGATGTGCCTTTACATTTACTCTGGGAATCATATATTTAGCAAATATTGCTACTGACTCTCTAGTATCCCCAAGTAATTATACGATGGCTGATCAAAACATCATAAGCACTCTTTCGCCAGAAGATATCCAAGAAATTAAAGCAGCGCTACAAATAATCGCACAAAAGATGCCCTTTCTGATTGCTTTAACTGCCCAAGAACGCCGCAAGTTATTCAAAATGGGCGATAAAAGCCTAGCCTTTGTGAACAATAGCGTCAATGCTGCTCAGTCTAACCCTGAGATTTTCCCAGCCAGCTTTGACATTGAGGAATTTATCCTGGATTATCAACTAGTTACCACACTCAGCGAACTTTTAATCTCAATCCGGCAACTCAGTGAACAAGTAGATGATACCCTGTTGGCAGTCGGTAGCGAAGCGATGCTCGGCAGTTTGACAGTTTATGATTACGTCAAGATAGCAGCGAAAAAGACTCCAGGCTTAAAAACTGTAGCAGAAGTGTTGAGCGATCGCTTTAAAGCTATTAGTAAAGGCAAAGCTGCAAAAACTTCCGCTTCTTGATAAATTAATACTCGTGAACGAGTCTTTTAGCTGCGTTCATCCACCTTTGATACTCGTGAACGAGTCTTTTAGCTGCGTTCATCCACCTTTGATACTCGTGAACGAGTCTTTTAGCTGCGTTCATCTACCTTTGATACTCGTGAACGAGTCTTTTAGCTGCGTTCATCCACCTTTGATACTCGTGAATGAGTCTTTTAGCTGCGTTCATCCACCTTTGATACTCATTCGACAGATGGATTTATTATTACTTAGCAAACAGCGACTCTCAGCCTTCCGTAGTGCGCTTCCGGTGAGTACTAAGTATAATCCACTGGTAAATGCAGAGCGATCGCTAGTTGAGAAAAAGACGCTGCACGAATGAGTATCACACTTTGATTCAGTAATAGACTCGCAAAGTAGGGGCACAGCATTGCTGTGCCCCTACGATAGATGTGGTTGAAATAAATGAAAACTGCTGTAAAGTTTTGATTATAGCTGGGTGGGCAATGCCCACCCCAAATTGTTATCCAATTACCTCAGCAGTCTTCTCCTTATCCAACTTGAGAATCAGTACACCCAAAGGTGGCAAACACAAATCCAGCGAATAGGGATGACTGTGCAAAGACCAATCATCCGTCCACTTACCACCTAAGTTGCCCATATTGCTGCCACCATATTTACGCGCATCACTATTGAACAACTCGGTATAAAATCCCTTTTGCGGTACACCGATACGGTAGTGAGAATGGGGTTGCGGTGTAAAATTGCAAATCGCGATCACAAAATCATCAGAATCCTTGTCACGACGCATGAAGGCAACTACACTATGGCGGTTATCGCTACAGTCAATCCACTCAAACCCCGGTTGGGCAAAATCCTGCGTGTACAAAACTGGTTCAGAACGGTAGAGATGGTTCAATTCCTGGAAAAACGTTTTTAACTGTTGGTGGGGCTCCTGCTGCAATAAATACCATTGCAAATCAGTCCAATCATTCCACTCACTCCACTGCCCAAACTCCATGCTCATAAACATGGTTTTCTTGCCTGGGTGAGCAAACATGTAGGCAAATAAACAACGCACATTTGCTAACTTCTGCCATGTATCCCCCGGCATTTTACCGATGATATTGCTCTTACCATGCACCACTTCATCGTGAGACAGGGCCAGCATGAAGTTCTCGCTGTGGTTGTACCACATACTAAAGGTGATATTGTTTTGGTGGAACTGACGGAACCAAGGATCCATGCTGAAGTAATCCAGCATATCGTGCATCCAGCCCATATCCCACTTCAAGTTAAAGCCCAGTCCGCCTGTGTACGTGGGCCAAGATACCATTGGCCAGGAAGTCGATTCTTCAGCAATTGAGAGAGCACCGGGAAAATAGCTGAAGATTATGTGATTTACCTGACGCAGAAAATCAGCTGCTTCTAGGTTTTCTCTGCCACCATACTGGTTGGGCAGCCATTCTCCTGGTTCGCGGCAATAGTCGTTATAGAGCATCGAGGCAACAGCATCGACACGAACCCCGTCAATGTGGTACTTGTCAAACCAGAAGAGAGCATTTGCTGCTAGGAAATTACAAACTTCATGGCGACCGTAATTGAACACCAAAGTACCCCATCCTTTATGTTCACCTTTGCGGGGGTCAGCGTGTTCGTATAGGTGGCTACCATCAAAGAAAGCTAAACCATGTCCATCTTTGGGAAAGTGACCAGGAACCCAATCTACAATTACCCCTATATCATTTTGGTGACATTTGTCAATAAAATACATGAAATCTTCGGGGCTGCCAAAACGGGAGGTGGGGGCATAGTACCCAGTTACTTGATAACCCCAAGAACCATCAAAGGGATGCTCCGCAATGGGTAGCAATTCTATATGGGTGTATCCCAAATCTTTGGCATAGGGAATGAGTTTCTCTGCCAGTTCCCGGTAGGTAAGGAAACGTGCGCCCGGCTTCAGTCCAGAAACGACAACTACAGGTTCGGTTTCACCATTTGGCAGTTTAGCAGGTTCGGCACTCGAACCGTGTAACCAAGAGCCTAAATGCACTTCGTAGACGGAAACTGGCTGGGTAAGGGGGTCAATGCGACGCCGCTTTTCCATCCAGTCTTCGTCATCCCAACTATAAGCATTTAAATCAGTGACAATGGATGCAGTTTTCGGGCGGACTTCCTGCTGGAAACCGTAGGGATCGGATTTTTCGTAAATGTGCCCTTCAAAATTTTTGATTTCATATTTGTAATGCTCTCCCACACCGATTTCAGGAATAAACAATTCCCAAATTCCCGTGGGGCCTTTACGCATCTGGTGTTTGCGCCCATCCCAGAGGTTGAAATCTCCCAGCAATGAAACATTACGGGCGTTAGGTGCCCAAACAGCAAAATAAACGCCCTTAACGCCGCCTATTTCCGTGGGGTGCGCTCCCAGTTTCTCGTAAATCCGGTGATGGTTGCCTTCACTAAATAAATGCAAGTCAAAGTCTGTCAAGTTGGGAGAACGGAAAGCATAAGGGTCATAGGTGACACGCTCATTTTCCCCTTCTTTAATGCGTAACTGGTAGTTTGCCAGTTCTGGAGTGTCAATCGTGCATTCAAAAAAATGGGGATGATGCACTGTTTGCATTGGGTATTCCTTGCGTTCTTCAGGAAGAACAACCCATGCTGCACTTGCATTTGGTAGGTAGGCCCGCACAGCCCAGACAGTTTTGCCATCTTGTTCTATGGGATGAGAACCTAGTATTTCAAAGGGATCGTTATGCTGATTCCAAACGATACGGTTAACCTGTTCAGAGGCGATCGTGGTCATGGACATGAGGCTACCTAAATGAAATAACGTGATTGACTAAATCTACTTTTTTCACATCTATATATATTTATATATTCTTTACATTTATTTGCAATTTTGTCGCCACCGTTATCGTACCTCAGAATGAGTCATCAATCTTTTTGGGGCATGGGCCAAACAGGGCATGGGGCACTTGTACTGAGCGGCGTCGTAAAGCCTGCGGCATAGCTACGCTTAGGGCGCAGCCTCTCCAAGAGTTGTATTGGCCAAACAAGGGATGGGGGAAAGCTCTTGACTTTTGACCCTTGAGTAATTTATCAAAAATTTAAAAATGGGAAAAACTGCAATAATGTTTTACGTAGGCGAAGCAAGAAAACCTGTTCCCGAATTTTGGGGTCTAGTTTTGGTGGCGGGGCTTCTTGCAGCTGCGCTTGCAATTGGACGTATTCGGCAGCTGTTAGGAATTTTCCATCAATAGGCGATCGCGCTTCTATGATAATCTTTGTCCGTAATATTTCTTCTGGTGTATCCTCTGGTGGCGGTAATGCTATTACCGCTGATCCCCAATGGCTACTTAATCCAACCAGCATTGCACTAATTACAATTACACTTAGTAATTTTATCGACTTTCTCGCTTTAACTCTCCCCATCTCCTAAACTGCGTTCACAACGCAGGATGAAAATCTGTTTTTCCCATGCCCCATGACGCCACTTGCTTCTCCCTACAGCCCTTCTCAAGACAGGAGACGCTCTTGCGTTCGGGCATCCTACGGCAGGCGCTAGCCTCTGGCAATGGGAGAAGGGGAGCCACTGCGGTCTTTTCCCATTCGTGAGAGGCTAGCGCCAAGGGGTTTCCCCAAGTAGAGGAGCCAGCCGTGTGGGCGGGTATCCCGACTTGAGCGGACTGGCGTCAAGTGGCGTGAGACGCTCTTGCTAGCGAAGATCCCCGTAGGAGTACAAGCCGGAAAACCTGGACAACGCAGTGGCTCCCCCATGCCCAATTTTAAAACTAGACATTAGAATTTTTCCAATAAAAATCTGGCAAGATCAAGGGACATTACCAGGTCTCTCCTGATACGGAATAGACTACAGTGAATGCTCTTGAGTAATTGCCAGCGATCGCAATGAATTGTTTTGTCTTCTCAAAACTCAGGAGTCTAAGCCATTCCAAACACCAAATGAGGCAAGTACCTTGCCCACAAGTTCGCTTAGATTTACAGAACTCAACTCCCTTGGATTTGGAACAAGGTTCGGTCAGGCGATAATTTCAGAGAGACATTTCGTTGAGGAGGTAACCCACATCAACAATATCCTTTACTGGCTGCCCTACTTAGCTGATATTTGAGCAAACTCTAAGCTCTGATACACCAATAGAAAACATGCAGGCTTTTACGTGAACCTAATTAATTCAAGCTATGTGGTGATGAGCGTTATTACTAAGCTGTTTTTGGCATAATTTAAATTAAACAGGACTTACGCAAAAATTGCTAAAAAGCTTAATTTATCGTAGACACCTAGTGGCTTGCCGCAGGCTACCGCCTTCTCTACCAGACGCTAGGGGAACGTGTAGCCTCTCCAAGAGTTGACGCTAAGAGCGCCTTCTCTACGAGAGGCTCCGCCAACGCCAACGCGGAGGGTCTCGTTGGCACAGCCTCTCGTAGAGAAGAGAAGAATTCGTAGAGTGTGCGTAAGTCCGACTAAAGCTTAGGGTGCCTTATTTAGGACTAGCAGTGGGCTTAGTAGTGGAAGTAGCTCCGGGAGTAGCTCCGGAAGTAGCTCCGGGAGTAGTTAGGGGAGTAACGGTAGGGCTAGACCCAGCAGCAGGTGCATCAGTTGGTTCACCTGTAGCAGCTGGAGTACTAGTAGTAGTACCACCACCATCACCACCGCCTTCACAGGCTCCGAGAATTGTCGCCAGACTTAACATTACAGCCAAACCAAAGATTTTTGTTTTCATAACTCCTCTTTCACCAATTGTGGCTAGAACAATTTTTCACCTGTTGAATACGATACCGTATTTATTGCTTTTTTTTAAATGCTGTGAGATTACATACTAAAAAAAACAATCTTTTGGGGGATTTTTTTCAGAATAGGTATCATACAGCCATCTGATTAGTTTCTCTTAACTCAGGAGCAAAACGGAAATTCCCAAATTTTCTAGCAAACCGAGCTAGGATAGCAAAAAATTTTATTTTTTTTCATGGAGTATTGCATTTTGCTGCCCTGCGTTGCCATACTTTAGGTGCGATATTTAAAGGGCAAGCTGTCCAGTTGCTAATCGCTGATTGCAAACATTGCAATATCTAGAGGATACAAACATTGGTATAGCTACCTATCAGAACAGTTAAAAGGGTGTAGTGTGTTATGTGTGCTTGTTGCACAGAAGGCGATTTTAACCTCAGCAAAAACAGACAATCAATCTAAAGTACAATATTTCCCATCTAAAAAAATTTATGGTAGTTGCTCGTAAATCTGCTGTTTCTACAAGAGGTACTTGGTTCCGGCGAGATTCTATCCTTTCTTTAGGGAGGCGACGTTCTTTGCGTCTGGAGTCAGCAGCACGGAGCGCTTCTACACCCGCTGCTCAAGCTGCACCAGTATATTCTCAAAGACAACAGCGTTCCTCGAAAAGTTTCGCGGTTTCTCCCACAAATGAGGCAGTTTTGCCCAAATCGGTGAAAGAGTTGGGTAAACAACAACCGCCAAATCTCAATCAGCAGTCGAGTGCGAACCAGAAGACTCCGAGGGTAGGTTTTCTTCGCCTTCCCATAATGCCTAATTCTGGAGCAGCACCGTTATGGTTGCTGCGCTTGCACACCTTTGATCGTTATTCGTCAGCTTTGGCATTGTTGTTAGTAGCATCGACACTTGCTGTTTATGGCTGGACAGTATATTCTCAAGAGCTTTGGAGTCAGTCATATCGCAGACTGCAAAACCTCCAACGTCATGAGCGGCTGCTAACGACTACTAACGCGACGCTGACAAATAAAATGGCTGATGAAGCAGAACAACCAGCAGCAGGATTGGTATCGCCGA
Organism: Nostoc sp.; assembly: GCF_036917395.1. Classification (GTDB taxonomy): domain Bacteria; phylum Cyanobacteriota; class Cyanobacteriia; order Cyanobacteriales; family Nostocaceae; genus Nostoc. Next base: position 340,302 of record NZ_JBALDI010000004.1, on the reverse strand, counting down.
CTCCTCAAGGGATGATTTTCTTGCCTCCAGCATCTCATCGTCCGAAGCCGGCATCGTCTAACACAATGCCAAATTCTGAAACACAACAGCAAACACTCTCGCCACTGGGGTATTAAGGTTAGGAGTCATTCAATTTTAGATTTTAGATTTTAGATTTTAGATTTTAAATTTTTCTTTCAATCCCTTCTCCTGTCGGAGACGCTGCGCGAACGGGTGAGGCTCGTTCCGACGCTCGTTCCTCGCTAACGCTACGCTATCACTAACGCTACGCTATCGCTAACACTGCGCTAACGCCAACGCTAACGCTACGCTATCGCTAACGCTGCGCTAACAGCAGTCACTGATGGGGAGTCACTGCGGTGGACGGGTTCCCCGGCATAAAGCAAGTGGCGGGAAAACCCCCTACAGCCCTTCCCTAACGGGACGCCTTGCGGCGAATGGGCATCCTACGGCAGGCGCTAGCCTCTCCCCTTCTCACATTGGGAGAGCTAACGCCAAGGGAGAAGACCGTGCTGCTTCACCAAAATTCAAAATCTAAAATTGCCACTGTTAGGAGTCAAAGCTTAAAGTTGAGAGTAACTAACTTTGACCCTTGACTCTTAATTCCGAAAAGCAATTTGCTACTGAGTAGGGCAATGCAAAAATCACCAAGCAAAATAAAATTCAGAAAGTTTCGGAATCCAGCATTCACAAGGCGACAGAAGGGTTCTAAACGAGGGTTGTTGGGGACACTTGCCTCTAATATCCAAGACCAAACATCCAATACCAAGTCTCGACTGTTTATAGTCTGGGGCGCATTAATGGCAGCAGGGTTGGGGTTGGGTGTCAACTTGTATAACCTGCAAATTGTCCGAGGACCAAAGTTAACAGAACAGGCGCGAAACCAGCAAATGGTGAATTTGCGACCTTTTATGCCCCGTCGCCCGGTAGTTGATCGCAATAGTAATTTGTTGGCGATTGACCGTCCTGTATATACTTTATACGCTCATCCCAAGCTGTTTGATAAGTCTAATGAAGATATGGCAGAGCGACTTGCCCCAATATTGGCAAAGGATACTGCTGAATTAGTGAAAACTTTTCAAAGCAAAAGAAGCGGAATTATACTTGCCCCAGACTTACCGGAAGAAATGATCGATCGCGTCATCTCTTTGCGCTTAAATGGCTTGGAGTGGATTCAAAAATACTCCCGATATTACCCGCCAGATGATTTGGTTGCTGATGTAGTGGGCTATGTGAATCTTGACCGTCGTGGTCAAGCAGGTGTGGAATACTCTCAAGAGAAGTTGCTAGAACGTCCTGTGCAAACGGTGCGGCTCAGTCGGTCGGGTAATGGGGACTTGATGCCGGATCATGCGCCCGAAGGTTTTCTACATTTTGATGATTTGCAACTGCAACTCACTATCGATAGCCGTCTACAACGAATTGCTCGCGTTGCGCTCAAACAACAGATGGAGAAGTTTAACGCCAAACGGGGAGCGGTAATTGTGATGGATGCGTTGGATGGTTCCTTACTGGCCCTGGTTTCTCAGCCTAACTATAACCCTAATGAATACTCTAAAGCTAATATCTCGCTATTTAAAAACTGGACGGTGGCGGATCTTTATGAACCAGGATCGACTTTCAAGCCTTTGAATGTGGCGATCGCTCTGGAAAATGGTGTCATCAAACCAGATGATATGTTTAATGACTCCGGTTCTATTCGAGTCGCTAATTACACCATCAAAAATGCGATGAGTAATGCTAATGGGCGAATCAGTATCGCTCAGATTTTGCAATATTCCAGCAATATTGGCATGGTGCAAATTATCCAACGCTTAAAGCCTTCAATCTACTACAACTGGCTAGAACGCCTGGGGCTAGGACAAAAAGTTGATACAGATTTACCTTTTGAAGTTGGCGGTCGGCTCAAAAGTCAAGAAGAATTTATCGCTTCGCCAATTGAACCAGCTACTACTTCCTTTGGGCAAGGCTTTTCCATGACACCGTTACAGCTAGTGCAAATGCACGGTGCTTTAGCCAATGGCGGTAAATTGGTCACACCCCATGTAGTTCGGGGGCTGATTGATAGCAAAGGGCAGATGCATGATTCACCCCCTCGCACCATCCCCCGCCAAATTTTCTCAGCTGCAACAACCCAAAAGGTTGTGCAAATGATGGAAACTGTTGTTACTGAAGGCAGTGGGAAGGCGGCACAAATTCCGGGATATCGGATTGCTGGTAAAACGGGTACAGCCCAAAAAGCTAGTCCTAATGGCGGCTACATCAAGGGTGCTAGAATGACCAGCTTCGTGGCTATTTTACCAGTGGAATCTCCTCGCTATGTAGTGTTTGCAGTGGTGGATGAGCCAAAAGGAGAAAGTGCCTATGGTTCTACTGTCGCCGCCCCAATTGTGAAGTCGGTGATTGAAGCCCTGATTCCTCTTGAGGAGATTCCGCCAAGTAAGGAGATTGAGCAACAGACGAAAGCGCCGTAGGCAGGGACAGGGGGCAGGAAGCAGAGGAGTGGAGTTCAAAGACTTATTCACGAGTATTAAAAACTCATTAACGGAGTTCAAAGACTCATTCACGAGTATCAAAAACTCATTAACGGAGTTCAAAGACTCATTCACGAGTATCAAAGACTCATTCACGAGTATCAAAGACTCGTCAGCCAGTATTAAAGACTCATTCACGAGTATTAAAGACTCGTCGGCGAGTATTAAAGACTCATTTCCCATGCCCAATACAACTCTTGGAGAGGCTGCGCCCTAAGCGTAGCTATGCCCTATGCCGCAGGCTTTACGACGCCGGCTCCACCCTTGCAAGCCGAGAGCAAGAGTACAAGTGCCCAATGCCCAATGCCCTGTGTTTTTCTAAACTTAATTTTTCTTTATAACCAGGGAAAGAGGTACAGAAAGCTACTTATGTGAAAACCTAAGTATTAGAGGTGAAATTAATTTCTCACTTTTGCAAAGCTACCGAAGATTCCATGCAAAGCAATTTAGTTATATTTCCTAACGCTGAGGCTGCAAAAAATAGCACGCAAACAGAACAAAGGACAATTACCAAGTACCAACGTGCTGAGGAACAATTTATAGAACTGCTAGCAATGGAGGATTTGGACAATCAACTGGATCTAAAACCTGCAAGAGCCAGTGAGTTTGAACAGACGCTCTCTATAGCAATTCACGCCGCCTATAAAAACGATCGCTCTGATGAACAGGCTCACCGTTTTGTTCAGCGGATACTTTATCGAATTAATCGGCTAAAGCTGTTTTGGTACGACGATTTGCGGCACTATACCAATGAGCGATCGCCTTACTTGTACTCATGTCGTGACCAAATTGAAGCTGCTTGGCAAAAGTGGGAACTGGCACAAATCGATGTGGCTGCACTGCAAAAATTAGATGTAAAACAAGCTTTAATTGAGCGTGCATCTGCCGATTTAAATCCGGCTTTATCGGAGAGTAGTCGCTACATTCGTGAGGAAATGACTGAAGTTGGCTATCGTCACTTGCTAGCGATCGGCTCCTTTGATGGTTTGGTAGAAGGTAGTCGTCTTTGCTACGTATTGGGTGGTGCTGCTAATGAAATGCAATGTACGCTGGTGCGAGTATTACTAGAAGAATACGGTAATGGTCGTTTATCTCGCAAGCACTCGACATTTTTTGCTCAAATGCTGGCTGAGTTTGGGATGAACACCGAACCAGAAGGATATTTCGATTTAGTACCTTGGGAAGTTCTAGCTTGCGCTAATCATAGCTTTCTGACCACTGATCGCAAACGCTATTTCCTGCGTTATAACGGTGGGTTGACATATTTTGAGGTGGCTGGGCCTGCGGCTTACAGAAACTATCTGGCGGCGGCGCAACGACTGGGACTCTCAGAGGCGGCGATGGGTTATTGGGAACTGCACATCAAAGAAGATGAACGCCACGGCCGTTGGATGTTGGATGATGTGGCTTTGCCTTTGGCAGAACGATATCCCAATGATGCATGGGAATTAGTGCTTGGGTATGACCAGGAGAAACTAATGGGCGATCGCGCCGCTGCTGCTGTTGTGCGATCAATTCGCGAAACAGAACAAGCCGCCTGACTCATGTGAGTAATCTAAAAAATTAGGAATTTAAAATGGCAGATTATTTCTGGTATTTTTCATTTCACATTTCTAAATCATTCTATTGCAAATCCACCTACAACCCAATTTCTTTAGTGAGAATTCTTTACTAAAGGAACGGTTATTTGTTGCCTTCAAATTAAGGTAGGAAATAACCTTCAATCACATTGATTATACCTTACACATTGAATTGTAGTCAAATGAAAGATATCTTTTTTTGTCCTGAAGAATCTAATTTCTACTCCAACTGTTTAGAAAGCTTTGTGATCAGAAATTGTAAAAATTCCGAATCTATTGTGGAGTTTGGTTCAGGAGATGGTAGTCCTGTAATTAATTCCTTACTAAGAAACAAGTTTAATGGTGTAATTCAGGGATTTGAATTAAATACTTCTGCATGGAAAGTCGCCAATTCAACTATCGATGAATTTAATCTCACTAATAAATACATAATCCATAATTCATCTTTGTTTAATTCTTCTCAACCCGATGCAGAGTATCTTGTAGCGAATCCACCATATCTCCCTGCACCAGATAATGATATTTATATGCCACTCTTATTTGGGGGCGTAGATGGAGCCACAATTACCAATGAGCTTTTGTCGTTAGGTTATGAAAATGTGTTGGTTTTAATATCTAGCTTTTCTAATCCTATAAGTACGCTGAACCTAGCAAAAGAAAATGGATATCGTGTTCAAAAGTTCATGGTGTTACCTTTGGAGTTTGGCTACTATAGCTCTGATCCTAAGGTAAAGAACCACATAGAAGAACTCCGAAAAAATAAAATGGCCTTTTATTCTGGCGATTATTATTTTTTAGCTGGTGTTTTATTTAAAAAATGCCAAGATTCTGTAGTTGATTTATCTAATCAATTAGCTCAGGTGATAACTAGTTTGTGAAAATTGAGAACAACTTCCCAATCTTGTCTCTAGGAAATAGTGAATTTTTCTAAATGTCAACCGCCTATGTATATATTTAGCAATATCTTTTCAACATGATTCAGTCACTAAATTTGCATAGGTGCGACGCCAAATAGCCGGTCGTAGACATCGCTTTTCACTTTTGGTTTTAGAGCCAGTGCGTAAACGTATTTTGCAGTAAGGATCGCGTAGTTCTCCTTAGAGGATGTTTGAAAAGTTTTCTCGGTAACAATACGTTCTAGATCCCCCTAAATCCCCCTTACAAAGGGAGACTTTGATTCCGGTTCCCCCCTTTTAAGGGCAGCCAGCGCGGTCTTCTCCCATTCGTGAGAGGCTAGCGCCTGCCGTAGGATGCCCGTTCGCCGCAAGGCGTCCCGTTAGGGAAGGGCTGTAGGGGTTTCCCTAAGTGGAGCAACTGGCGTGGGCTAGGGGGGATCAGTTAGTGCCTAAAATCACAGCCAACCACTTTTCAAACAACCTCTTAACGTTTTGCAGGAAGAGGAATTACGCGATATTAAATAAATCCATATTCTCAAATAATCACTTTGTTTACCTGAAGTTATTGCATTAACTTGTTTGTTCTATGGCTGCACTACTAGAGTGACGTTTGTGCTTGAGTGCCGCAAATAAAGTTACAATAGCACCGAACGATAAAATAGGAACGCTTGAAGTTGGTTCAGCTATAGAGACAGATGAGGTTGGTGTCAAGAGGAATGCGTGTAATTCACCATTAACTGCACCACGACCAACAATTTGTCCATTATTATTAATGGCAGATGCTGCTGTCAAAGTAAAGCTAGGGTCTGAACCAGGAGCAATCAGGTCATTCAGGTCGTACAGAGTGTTATCACTATAAAGAAAAGCCCGCAAACCATTGCCATCTGTTGTATAAAAGTCATTGTTAGTGCCAGAAAACCCGACTACTTGACCTAAATTATTGATCCCCACAGCAAGACTGAACAAATCTGTAGGACGTAACGTACCGAGGTCTTGAAGTCCCGTGCTGGAACTGTACAGAAAAGCACGACCATCATCTACTCCAATGAGTCCCGAACCACCTACCACTTGTCCTGAGTCATTAATATCATTTGCTACGCTGTACGCGTCATCTGGCAAAGTTCCCAAATTAGTAGTTTGGCCGTTTTCGTACAGAAAAGCTGTGTTTGAACTGAGAATACCTACTACTTGTCCTAAGTTATTTAAACTGTAGGCAACATTACCAGGAGTTCCTATGCTGGTTGCTATCCCATCACTGTATAAAAAAGGCCCAAGTTCGCTTGCTCCCCCTACTATTTGGGTGCGATCATTAATCGCATAAGGAATAGCGTTTTGGATAGAGAGGGGTTGGGTGATGCCATTGCTGTATAGGAAAGGGTTATTTCTAGTAAAGTTATTGCTACTACTCGAATTACCAACTACTTGCCCCAAGTTATTGATACTAGCTACTCCAAGTTGATTATCGCCAGGCAGGGGACTAATTTTTTTAAGTAAACCATTGCTGTAAAAAAAAGGACTCGTTAAAGAATTAATGGCTACCTCACCTGAGTCATTGATGCCTATAGCATAACTGAAAGCTTGTCCGGTAAGAGCGCCTAAGTCAGTAACTGAGTATAGAGATGCCGCCAATACCGACTTGGATGCAGTAAGACTGATTGCGGTCAAGGTTATTGCTGTTATACAGGATTTCCACTTAAGTAAAAGCATGTGACTTTTCCATGATTTTTTATTACTCTACTAAATTACCACTGGACAGTAGAGTAAAAACCTGCCGTATCTGGGTAGTCGCTAAATACGCCATCAACACCTAAGCTAAAAAAAAGTTCATATTCGCCTTGGGGATTTCCTTGAAAGTCCAACGGTAAAAAGCAGTCTTCATTGCGGAAAGTCCAGACATGAACCAGCAAACCAGCCGCATGAGCATCTGTGACTAAAGATGTAGGCGATGTCTGGCGACAAGCCGCTCCGCGTCTACGCAATTTACCACTACTATCTCTAGGAACCAGCAAATTTTTATGAATACCAACCCCTTGTGCATATTTAGCAATCTCCCTTAAACCTGATGCAGTTGCTAAATCTGCATAGGTGTTATCATTACCACTCACTACAAAATCATTAGGTTTACCACTGTTATTCAGCAATTGTACTAGAGGTAAATCAGTCTTTGTGGATAAATCTTGTAAATTACTCACTTCAAAAGACTGAATAAAAACAGGTGCATTAGCTCCCTGATAACCGTTGGCTGTCAAAGTTGCAAGTAGGGGTGTTTCTAAGGCTAACCCAATAGATTTAAAGTAAGTTGGGTGTTTAGTTTCTGGGTAAATGCCGATTGCCCGATTAATTTCGGCACTTTTACTTTTAACTAAATCAATGATTTCTTGCAGCGTGGGAATTTCTAAGAGTCCATCATAGGCAGTATTTTGCGATCGCAGTTGAGGAATTCGCTCTTTGGCTCGTAGTCTTTTCAATTCTGCCAGGCTAAAATCTTCAGTAAACCAACCTGTTTTTGATTCGCCATCAATTATTTTGGTGGTTTGACGTTGAGCAAATTCTGCATGGATAGCAACGTCAGTAGTTTCCGAAATCTCATTTTCGTGACGAGCAATTAAAATACCGTCTTTAGTGGAAACTAAATCAGGTTCAATATAGTCAGCGCCCAGTGCGATCGCTAATTCATAAGCAGCTAAAGTGTGTTCTGGACGATAGCCGCTAGCACCTCGGTGAGCAATGATAATTGGCGGTTTACCTGTAAAATTTTTTACCATGATTGCGTGCCATTTGTAATTTTGTAAGTTAAAAATTAAATATTAATTTAGGTGATTTAGGTGAGCAGATGACTAGTAATAATATTGAGATTGTTTTCAGTTTTGATACAACTGGGAGTATGTATCCTTGTCTTACCCAGGTACGGCGAAAAATCAAAAATACCGTTACCAGGCTGATAGACGAAATTCCCTTGATTCGGATTGGGATTATTGCTCATGGTGACTACTGTGATGAAGGCTCAACTTATGTCACCAAAACATTTAATATATCCGGTGATGTTGATGCTATCTGTGATTTTGTGCAAAATGTCGCACCTACTGGTGGTGGAGATGCACCAGAATGTTACGAGTTAGTATTACATGAATCCCAATCTTTATCTTGGTCAAAATCAGCAACAAAATCATTGGTTTTGATTGGCGATGATATTCCCCATCCTCCAGCACACAATCCTAAAAAACTGAATTGGCGCAAAGAGTTAGATAAATTAGCTGAGGCAGAAATTACAGTTTACGGAGTTCAAGCACTCAATCGCTCTCATGCTACTCCTTTTTATCAAGAACTTGCCGAAAAGTCTGGCGGTTTTCATATCAACTTAGACCAGTTTTCGTATATTAGTGACTTGTTTTTAGCAGTTTGCTACCAACAATCTTCTAATGAACAGCTACAAGCTTATGAACAAGAAGTAATTGACCAAGGACGCATGAGCCGGGGGTTAAATAAAATATTTAACACCATGATGAACCGGGAAGCAACATCCTATTACGAATCGGCTGATTTACGGGCAGTTACTCCAGGGCGTTTCCAGATTTTAGAGATTGAACAAGATATTTCAATTAAAGCCTTTGTATTGGAAAATGGTTTGAGTTTTCAAGTTGGGCGGGGTTTCTACGAATTCACAAAAACAGAAACTATCCAGGCTCAAAAAGAAATTATTTTAATGGATCGGGGAACGGGTGATTTATTTGAAGGAGGTGCGGCACGAGAAATGTTAGGTCTACCGATGGATGCAACGATTAGGATTAAACCGAGTAACCTAGAAAAGTATGTTGTGTTTGTCCAAAGTACCTCTGCTAATCGTAAATTGATTGGCAAAACTCGATTTTTATATGAAGTCGAAGACTGGGATCGCTAAATCCCAACGACTACAAGTCGCAGCTACCCAAACAAAGCCTGCTTATGCAGGCTATTCTATTCGCTAGGTATTTTGTAATAAGTCTAATGACCCAGATTAAGCCGGAAGTAAAGCGCACAGAAGAATTGCGCCAGTTATTGCAACAAGCCAGTTATGCTTATTACGTTTTAGATGCTCCAATCATGGAGGATGCAGTTTATGACCAGTTATATCGAGAATTGCAACAACTTGAAATTCAGTATCCAGAATTGGCGACTCCCGATAGTCCGACTGTGCGCGTAGGTGAGCTTAGGCATACTCAGTTTACTTCGGTGCGGCATAATATCCCCTTGTACAGTTTGGAGAATGCATTCAATATTGATGAGTTGCAAGCTTGGGATCAGCGTTGGCGGCGACAAGTATCTAAAATAGACTCAGTGGAATATGTCAGTGAACTCAAAATTGATGGTTCTGCTTTGGCTCTTACCTATCAAAATGGCATTCTAGTTAGGGGTGCAACTAGAGGTGATGGGGTGACGGGTGAAGATATCACCCAAAATGTGCGGACAATTCGCTCAATTCCCTTGCGTTTGAATTTTGAAGGATTAGAAATTCTGGAAAAGGTGGAAGTGCGCGGCGAGGCGTTTTTGCCGTTGGAAGTATTTAAACAAATTAACTCGCAAAGGCAAAAAGCAGGTGAGCAATTATTTGCCAATCCCCGTAATGCCGCAGCTGGTACACTCAGACAACTAGATTCCCGCATTGTCGCTAAACGGCGGTTAGATTTTTTTGGTTACACCTTGCACATTCCTGGTAGAGATGACACCAGTATTGCCAATACCCAATGGGAAGCGTTGGAGTTGTTAAAAAAGATGGGTTTTCGAGTCAACCCTAACCACAAACTGTGTGGCTCGATCGCAGAAGTGGCAAAATATTATGAATACTGGGATACGGAACGGCTGAATTTACCCTACATGACTGATGGGGTAGTAGTGAAGCTGAATTCTTTTAAACTTCAAGAACAGCTAGGGTTTACGCAGAAATTCCCTCGCTGGGCGATCGCTTTGAAGTACCCAGCTGAAGAAGCACCCACCCGTGTGGAAAATATTGCTGTGAATGTGGGACGAACGGGGGCGTTGACCCCATTAGCCGAGATGCGCCCTGTGCAACTGGCGGGAACAACAGTTTCCCGCGCGACTTTACATAATAGCGATCGCATTACTCAATTGGACATCCGCATTGGCGATACTGTCATTGTCCGCAAAGCTGGGGAAATCATCCCAGAAGTGGTGAGGGTAATCAAAGAACTTCGCCCTGCTGACACTGAACCCTTTATTATGCCCACTGATTGCCCAGTCTGTGGTCAACCAGTGGTGCGAGAATCAGGTGAGGCGGTAACTCGGTGCGTTAATGCTTCCTGTGCAGCGATTCTCAAAGGTTCCATTGAACATTGGGTAAGTCGTGATGCCTTGGATATTAAAGGCTTGGGGGAAAAGTTGGTATATCAACTCGTTGATAAAGTTTTGGTGCATTCCGTCGCCGATTTATATGAGTTGACAGCAGAGAAATTGTGTGCATTGGAAAGGATGGGGCAAAAGTCAGCAGAAAAGTTGGTAGATGCGATCGCTCAATCGAAAAACCAACCTTGGTCAAGGGTATTGTATGGTTTAGGCATCCGTCACGTTGGCAGTGTAAATGCCCAATTGTTGACTCAGAAATATTTCACTGTAGACCAGTTAGCGACAGCAAAGCAATCAGATATTGAAGGAATTTACGGTATTGGTGCTGAAATTGCCCAATCTGTGTACCAGTGGTTTCGGATTGATGCCAACCAAAAGTTGATAGAACGCTTACAAGCAGAAGGATTGCAATTAACTGCCACAGAGTCAACAAAAACAGTTGGTGATGGTAATCAAAAATTTGCAGGTAAAACTTTTGTAGTTACGGGTACATTGCCAACCTTAAAGCGAGATGATGCAAAGGCTTTGATTCAAAAAGCTGGTGGAAAAGTGACTGATTCAGTGAGTAAAAAAACAGATTATTTGGTGGTAGGAGAAGATGCAGGTTCTAAATTAGAAAAAGCGCTTTCCTTGGGAATTACGCAGTTAAGTGAGGTGCAGTTATTGGAGATACTTGAGGATTGATGTATATCTGGCAAACCCGTCACGCTCAGATCACAATACGCTTGGGTTAAGGACAGGACTTACACCTCTCCCTCTAACTCTTGTAGCGTTAGCTGACAATTCAGATCATGTGGAAAAGCCCACGAAAAACCTAACCCCCTAACCCCCTTCCCGACACTCTAAGGGGGAAAATTCAAAGTCTCTAACGCCACGTGCTTCAAGTCGGCAGAGCGCAAAGGCGCAGTGGCTCCTCCTTTTAGGAGAGAGAAATAGAAGTGAGGTTTTCCAGATACCGTGAAAAGTCAGGTAGCGTTAGGAGGTAAAATTCAAAGCCTCTCTCCTAAAAGGAGTGAGGTCAAAGTGTATTGAATATAAACGAGAAGCGCTATAGTAATACCATTGAATTTATCTGCATTTATCCTAAAAATTGTTAAAGGAAAATTTGGAGTTTTATTAAATAAAACCAATGTCTGAACAAAAGCCCGTAAGTCCCTGGAATTACAAACCTTGGTGGTGTCAACCCTGGTCTATAGTTCTCACAGGTGTAACACTGATTGGTGGTAGCTGGTTACTATTTAAAACTATCTGGCTAACAGTTATCGTCTCTATTCCTGTAGTGACGTGGATGGGATTTTTCGTATTGTTTTGGCCACAACTAATGATTCGCAGTGGTATTTTGGAGTCGTATAAAGACTAATTTGAGCTTGATGTGTTACTGGAAATTGCTCTAGGGAGAGAAAATTATTTTACCGTTCTGGTTGGTTGTCTATTTCTTGATGTCTCTTAACTGCGAATTTTAGAGAAAAGATTTTTCCTGCCTCGCTGCTTCCGTACTTCTACGGAGAAGCAAGCTCGGCGCAGCCTCTGGTAAAGAATAGACCATAAGGATAAGTACCGAGGGTTGGAAGCCGTACCTCGGTACTTATATGCATCTATAAAAATTAAAAGTATCAAAAATATTAAGTATTGAGGAAGAACTCTTACATCTTAATTAAGTTTTGATAATTTTTAACCTACATTGATAATTTTCAACCTAGCTTTGGGTACAAGACCTTGTAAGCATCTGCATACTCAGGGAATTTGCATAGTTAAAGTTAGGTGACATGAACAACAGAGTAAACTAAAGGTATGAAGATGATCATGTAATACAATATTTCTGTATATTTAACCGAATATTGATTTTTGTTGCACAGATGTTTAGATTACGTAACCTTGATACTGGAGAGGTAACCCTGCGGTTGTTGCAAAATTTCCACCGTCCCAGACTTTCCTGGTTAAGGCTCAGACACTCATCTGTGAAAACGCAAGCTGTTTCTTTAACTGAAAATGAAACAGAAAGGCTCAAAGCATTGGCGGACTACAATATTCTGGATACCCTACCTGAACAAGCATTTGATGACCTAACTGCTCTTGCTGCCTACGTTTGTAAGACGCCAATTGCTTTAATTAGCTTAGTTGATGCCGATCGCGAATGGTTTAAATCTAATTTTGGATTAAAAGCTACAGAAACACCCAGAGAGTGGGGTTTTTGCTCCCATGCCATTCTTCAATCAAAGGATATATTAGTGGTTCCCAACGCCATCAAGGATGATCGCTTTGCTAACAATCCTTTAGTCAAAAATAATCCCAAAATTCGTTTTTATGCTGGCGCTTCACTAGTTACGGCCAATGGTTTTCCCGTCGGAACGTTGTGTGTGCTCGATACCGTTCCTCGTGTACTAAGTTACCAGCAGTTGGATGCACTGCGCCGCCTAACTCGGCAGGTCATCGCTCAGATGGAACTCATTCAGGAGGTTCACAACCGCAAACAAGCAGAGATGGAAGGAAGGCAATTATCGCTGACCGATGAACTAACAGGTTTGTATAACCGACGTGGCTTCTTCGTGATGGCTGAACAACGGTTAAAATTTGCTCACCGCATGAAAGTTTTGTGCTGGGTTATCTTCATTGATTTAGATGGGCTAAAACAGATTAACGACACCCTTGGTCACGACATGGGAGATGCCTTGATTGTTGATGCTGCTGAATTACTCAAGCAAAGTTTTCGGAACTCGGATATTGTTGCCCGCTTGGGTGGAGATGAGTTCATTATTTTCATCTCCAGCTACTTTAAGGACGCTAATAGCATCCGAACGCGTCTGCAAGCAAATATCGCCAACTTTAATCAAAAGCAAAACCGTAGCTATGAACTTTCGATGAGTATGGGCATAGAGCGTTACTTACCAGAAAGCAATATGTCACTAGAAGAACTAATCGCCAGGTCTGACAAATTAATGTACGCTCATAAGCGTCTTAAGCGGAAATCTATTCAGTGAAGGTGAATCAATTTTGGATTTTGGATAATAAAATAAGGTTTACCTACCCCAGCACGGGCTGCGATCGCTTCCATACTGATGCATTCCCAACTTCCGCTCACAAATCCTAAGTTGCTTTCAAAATGGCTTGATGCGATCGCATACTTGGTGGCCGGACAAGCGAGCTTTTGACAGACATTAAAAGTGAAGTTTTGGGGCGATCGCATTAAGGAAGTCTGCCTGCTTTGGATTTCCTTTTTATCGCCCAAACTTCAAGATCCTGTTGTTTTTGCTAATTTACCACCTGGCTGCCATGACTGCGGGGATCATCTTGACTAGCCGCTGGTGCTACTGGGGCTGAAAATTTAGAAACTTTCCCGCTAGCTTCAGCATAGGGGAGAGACGAACCAGTAACCAAAGCTTCTAAGTTGCTAGCCATAATCGTCCGGGGTTGATCACCGATCGCTTGGGCTATGGTTTCCCCTTGCTGACTCAGAAATACAAAATGGGGAATCCCATCCACCCGATATTTCAACATCTCTGGTAGCCACTTCGTATTATCCACATTCAGCATGACAAAATTCATCTTGTTAGCATACTCTGTTTCTAGTTGAGCGATATCTGGTGCCATTTTTTGACAGACAGTACACCAATCTGCATAAAACTCTACTAAAGATGGTTTGCCGTTGCTGATTGCTACTTCTAGCGGTGTGGACGAATCGCTTAACTTGGTAAGGGAAACCGAGGTTGTTTCAGTTCGCAATCCTAAGATCAGGGCAACGCCCAGAGCGATCGCTACCATTACAATCAAGAAGTTTCTCAAACGCTTCCCGAATGTGGATTCAGATTTATCGGGGGAATTAACAGATGAATCAGTACTCATAACAGAATTATAAAAACTTATTAAGCAATTTCTTCTTCAGTCTAGCTGACTCCAAGCACTCTTTAATACGTAATTTGATCCTCAAAATGGGTATTACAAATAAGTACTTTAGATGATATAGGTTTTAAAAGATGATTTTAAGCTTCAGAAATAACAGTGCTGTGTGTGCTGTATTTTTATTAGTCAGCGTTAGTAGCTTTCACAAGTCAGCGATCGCCACTATAAACAACCAGTCCCAACTGATAGCACAGCAAAGTCAAACCCAGCCACACCCAGTTTTTAAATCTATTCTGCCCAAATTAAAACAAAAGACTCAAATTAAGATTTTATTGCCGAAGTTTATTCCTGAGTCAGATGGGGAAAATCCAATTTATGCAATTATAGAAGCTGCTACACAAAAAAAGTACGAGATTTTATTGGGTTTCACTCCCGATTGTAATGGTGCCTCTGCCTGTCGTTTGGGCATTGTTTCTGCTGAAGCTGTAACCCGCAAAACACCCAGCCTGACAGGGAAACGTGTATCCTTAGCTAAGGGCATCACTGGCTATTTTGTAGATTTTACTTGTGGTGCTGGTTGCTCAGATGCTACCTTGACTTGGCGGCAAAAGGGTGTACAGTATGTTATTGGTGTCAAAGCAGGCGATCGCACTTCTTTGATAAAAATGGCTAATTCGGCGATTAATCCCTAGCTAACGTCAGAGTTTGATTTTACTTAAGAGTGAAACAGCCGTGGCAATTGAGATAGATTTATAGCGTAGTTAACAATCTACAGCACCAATTCAAAAATTAATAAACATCGGACTCACTGCAACTCGCTTTTAGAACTCAAAAAGTTTTTATTTCTAAGTCATCAAACTCACGATTAAAGTCAATATTGCCAATCCTCCTAAAATAGCTAAAACTTGAGTAGTTCTATTACTTTTAGCGAGAATTTCTGAGTAAGATAGTTCATGATTCTGAATCAGTAAAAAGGAGTGAGGACTAAATAAGAAAGGAAATAAACGATTCAAAAGTAAGCGCATAAAGAAGTTAATACTCCATAATCGCTTCTGTAGAAGGTCTTGATTATATTGCCAAGGATAACTAATTTGTGCTAAACGGATTAAGGCTTTAATATCTGGTTGACGTAAGCTTTGATAGCGAGGAAGTGCTTGAGAGAGATTATCTTGAGTTGCTGCCAAAATTTCATGGATTTGATAGATATCTTCTAAGGCAGAATTAACGCCTTGTCCAATGTCGGGAGGAAAACAATGAGTTGCATCTCCCAATAAAATTACCGCTGTTCCTTGATTATCTTCAGGTTTTCCCCAAATTTGATACAAGCCTGAACAATATTGAGGAATCGGAAATTTACCCCCATCACTAGATGTAAATCTAGCTATTTCTTCAGGAGAAATAATCTTTTCTAGGGGAAGCTGAGGAAATGCTTCTGTCAGGAATTGTTTAACTTCTTCTTTTGTTTCTAATTGCCAGATTTGATGATCTGGGTAGGTAATAATATTCGCAGTTCTAGGTTTATGAGGATTTTTAAAGGGTAATAACCCCAAAGAAATTGCTTTTTTACGCCCTTTAAAAGTAGACCTAATGGCGTAAGCCATTGTAGTTTGTGCTAAATCTCCTTCTGATTCTGATAAGGGAAATTGAGGAGGTAAAGTGAGAATTTTGTATTTTAAACCTGAACTGGGAGAAGGAAATTTTTGCATTTCAAAGGAATGTGATTGACCTTCCATTTGATGAAGAGTTTCACGCACGATGGAGTTTAAGCCATCACAACCTACTATCAGAGTAGGAATAAAGCTCAATTTTTCCTGAGATTGAGATTGGGTAATAATTTCTAAATGCTCTACATGTTGTTTAATTTCTACACCTTCAGTATTAAATAAGACCTGAATCGAATCTTGCCAATGTTGATGAATTTCTTGGTAAAGTAACTCCACAAAAGATGCTCTTGGCAGCCAATAGGCAGTCTTGCGTTTAGAATCAGTAATGGGCAGTTTCGTTGTTTTGCGTGTGCCGTCTTTTTGAATGAGAGTCAAATAAAATTCAGTATTAGCGACACTCAAATCAGCTAGTTTGGCAGTTATTTCTAACAAATCAGTTAATTTTTGCCCTCTACCATCAATTTGATAACTAAAGGATTTATCTGGTTCGTAATAATCTGCTGATGGTCTTTTTTCAATAACTGTAATATCTTTCCAACCTCTTTTCGCTAACATTAAAGCTGTGCCTAATCCCGCCGGGCCTCCTCCCATAATGACAACATTTTTCTTGTAAGAATGATTCATTAGACCTCTTGCAAAAAAGTTCTGTGGTATATTACTAGGCTAAACAATTTTCTAAAATTTAACTAGTACAGCGCGGGGGAAATAAACAACCCATTTCAAATTAACGAAACGTTTACGCTGTATTTATTTTGACTTTTGACTTCCGCCTTGCGGTACTAGCCTTTACTAAGGAACTACATAAAATATTTCAACTTTTGTTTGCTCTATTTTCTTGTATTACATGAATAATTGATGGCACTAAAGAAATAACTATAATTAATCCAATAATCGGTAACAAATACTTATCTACTTGTTCAGGTGGCAGAGATTTCCCTAAGAAAAACCCTAACATGGTGATGCCGAATGTCCAAATAAAGCCACCGACTAAGTTGTAAGACATAAATGTGCGATAATGCATAGCACCAATCCCAGCCACAATCGGCGCGAAAGTCCGTACAATGGGTAAAAAACGTGCTAAAACAATCGTTTTTTTACCATGCTGTTCATAAAAGTTTTGGGTTTTAACAAGATGTTTTTTATGAAACAACCATGAATCTTCTTTTGAAAATAGTCTTCTGCCAAATTTATGCCCAGTAAAATAGCCAACATTGTCACCTAAGACTGCACAGATAAAAGCACCAAAAATCAGAACCCAAATGTTCAGTAAATTCTGAGATGCAACAAATCCAGCAGTGAACAATAAACTATCTCCAGGCAGAAAAAAACCAATTAACAAGCCAGATTCAGCAAAGATAATCGCCCATACCCCAAGATAGCCAATTGATTTAACCAGTTGTGGTAAATCTAGATGCATAGAATTTCTTACCTTTCAACAATAGATCCACCACATCTTAACGTTTAGCAATTTTCCTGAATAAAAAGTAATATTAAATTTACGTAAAGTTATTGTGTAATCTTGGGAAATGTAATTACAGATAGCATATTTTATGTTAAAGGTGCAAAATGCAAAGATATTTGAAAGTATTAAGACTATTTTGGACTGCTGCGATCGCATCAGAATTAGAGTATCGGATTAACTTTTTCATAGCTACCATCAGCAGCTTGGGAAATCTTGCAGGTAGCCTCTTTGGACTATTCTTGTTTTACCGCACTGGCTACACTTTTAGTGGTTGGTCATGGGAAGCAGCTTTAGTAGTTCTGGGAATTTTTACCTTACTACAAGGATTTTCTGCTACTTTTCTGGCGTCAAACTTGAATCGCATTGTCCACTATGTACAGGTAGGTACTTTGGACTTTATATTATTAAAACCTATCCGCAGTCAGTTTTGGCTTTCCACCCATACCCTTTCACCTTGGGGACTCCCGGATCTAATTTTTGGTAGTATTATTATTGGCTACGCAGGTAAACGTCTCGGTGTAGGAATAGACAACTATCTACTTGGTGTGCTGCCGTTATTGTTCAGCTTGGTGATTCTGTACAGCCTGTGGTTTATGCTGGGAGCGACGAGTATTTGGTTCGTCAAAGTATACAACGTTACCGAAGTATTGCGTGGTTTGTTGGATGCTGGACGATATCCCATCGCCGCATATCCCACTGCTTACCGCTTTTTCTTCACCTTTGTGATGCCAGTAGCTTTTTTAACTACTGTACCAGCCCAAGCGCTGTTGGGTCGGAGTGAAATTAGCTGGTTGATAGGTGCGGCAATATTAGCAGTAGTGCTGTTTTTGGTTTCCACTTGGTTTTGGCGATTTGCGTTGCGGTTTTATACTAGTGCTTCGAGTTAGAGAGAGAAGGGTAGACAAAGCAGCGCCTTGTCCAGAGTTATTGGAGCAACATAAAGATTAACATATGAAAAGTTATGGCATCTCAAATAGACGTACCTTTGCCTAATGGAGTTTTACAACGCTTGCAAAATGTGAAAGATTTTGTAAATGAAAGTGTTAACTCTCTGACTAATTCAGCAGAACAAGTTCGGGAGTCTTTGAAGGCAACAGCCACTACAACGACCGATAAGGCTATTGATACAGTTACGACAACATTAGGGCAAAGTTGGCAAACAGCCGAGCAATTTAAGAGTACAACATCTGGAGCAGTAAAAACAGCATTGGCATCTTCTGCAAGTGATTGGCTGACACAACACCCTGTAGTTTTTCGGTTAGTTCAAATACTCGGTTGGGCGGCTAATCATCCAATTATTAGTATAGTGATTTTGCTGTTTGTACTTGCTCTACTTTGGAGCATTATTAAAGCAATTGTCCGTTTGATTGAAACAGCTAGTTGGTCAATACTCCGAGTACCGATAAAATTACTTCAGGCTTTAATTAAAGTTAGCTTTTTATCCTTAGTTAAAGTTGGTAGTTTTGGTGTTCAACGAATCACAACTACTAAAACAACTGAGATGCCAGCTTTACTACCTGAAAGTTTTCAACTAAATAAACAACAACGATTAGCAGAAATTTCTAATCGCTTAGAAGCAATTCAAAAAGAACAAAATGAGCTTTTACAAGAAGCAGCAGACTTGATTGCTGCTGACACAATTGATATGGAAATATCAAAAATTAAACCGCTAAAAAGCGCTGAATCACATCTTGGCTGAGTTCGGCTGTAGAACCGGAGGCGACAATACCACCTTTTTGCATGGCGTAATAGTAATCAGCCTGACGGACAAAGTGCAAATGTTGCTCTACCAATAAAACTGAAATGCCTGTAGTTTCGACGATGCGACGGACTGCGGCTTCAATTTCTAAGATGATTGAAGGTTGAATACCTTCGGTAGGTTCATCTAAGACGAGTAATTGAGGTTCCCCCATTAAAGCACGGGCGATCGCTAATTGTTGCTGCTGTCCTCCACTCAAATCACCACCCATCCGCGAAAGCATGATTTTTAACACCGGGAATAAGCTAAAAACTTCCTCTGGAATTTCTGCTTTTTTTACTGGTTTACGTCTAGCTTCCAACCCCAGCAGCAGATTTTCTTTGACTGTCAAACGGGGGATAATTTCTCGTCCTTGGGGGACATAACCAATTCCCAACTTTGCCCTTTGGTCGGGAGATTTAGAATTGATTAATTCTCCAGCTAAGTTAATTGTACCGCTGCGGGGTTTGAGTAAACCCATGATTGTTTTGAGTAATGTAGATTTACCTACGCCATTGCGTCCAATTAGGCAGATCATTTGCCCAGATGGTACGCTCAAATCTACATTGCGGAGAATATGGCTTTCACCGTAGTAAACGTTAAGGTTAGAAATTTTTAGCATAGGGAAAGGGAGAGGAGACAGGATGAACTTAGGCTTCCTTAGATTTTAACTGCCGTTGGGTTAGGCATTTTGATCGTGTTTTTCGTGATAAATCATATCAAAATATGGCATTTCTATGAGCAAATAAGAGGAATGCAAGTATATTTGCTGAAATTTGTTCAAAAAAACAGGTCTAGGAGTTTTGAAGCTAATTTCCGAGTTCAAAACTAAGTTTTAGAGTTCAAAACTAAGTTTTCAAGTTCAAAACTAAGTTTCCAAGTTCAAAACTGAGTTTCCAAGTTCAAAACTAAGTTTTCAAGTTCAAAACTAAGTTTTCGAGTTCAAAACTAAGTTTTCAAGTTCAAAACTAAGTTTTCGAGTTCAAAACTAAGTTTTCGAGTTCAAAAACTTAATTTACAAGTTTAAAACCAAAGTTTGCTAGGTCAATTACCTCAAGTTTAGGATGCGTAATAGGCTCACAGGTAAAAGTAGCAGAGCAATGTTAGCCTACTGACCGCAACAAACGAGTAAAACCTTCTTGCTCAAAGTGTTTATCAGTTGTTAATGCCTCCATAATTCCTTGCCTACGCATCAACACAAAACTTACAGCATCACATAACGAATAGGTTTTATCCTGTCTTGCTAACAATAAATCTATTGCTTCTCGATGTAGCGGCTCATCAACCCATACAATTTGAACGCTTGAATTGTTGATCAGTTCAAGGCTGTATGACAGTACAATTGAACGGGAAAACCCTCGAACTAATGCTAGAGCCACTAATTCTGCTAAAACATAGTTGTGCGTAAGCCGAGTTCTGCTTGTAGTAGCAATCAGTTCAACTGCCCTTTCATGTTGTGGCTCATCTTTATGAAGAAAGCAGAGCAATCCTGACGTATCAAGCAGCATAATCTAGATTCCAATGCTTAAAAGTCATTGGCGTAAGCTTTTGCCAAGTCAGCATCAATGCTTTCGTTATCTATACCTGTAGCATAACCCAAGCTAATTGCACCTGCATAACTAAGTAACCGTTGATGTGCTTCTTCTGGCTGAACTTCTGGTTGTAGCTTTGTACCAGTGAGAAGACCATGCTGCTCATCAAGAGATGTCACAATCAATTCTGCTACCGAAAGCCCGACGGCATCAGCTTGCTGCTGCAAAGCTGCATAGACATCATCACTTAATTCCAGTGTTAGCAGTTGGCTCATAGGAATAAACGATTTCAATTAAAGTTTAGGGCAATTATAGCTTTTCTCCATAAATATTCTGAAGCGGTTCGGCTGATTCACAGATGAATTCGAGCGTTGCCTATGCAATGTCCAAGGTGTGCATCAACTGATAACCGCAAGGATGGCAAAAAATATGGTAAATAAAATCACATATGTGATGACGGCAGAGTTTAGTAGTGGCAAGTAGCCTATAACTAAACACCAAAATCTTCCTTCCGTGCGCTGTACTGGTGTGTTATTCTGCACTAAGCACTTCAGCATGAAAGTCTTTTAGAGTGCGCTCAAAAGCAAGTGTCATGAGAGATTCAACATCTGGATCAGTATACAATCTTCCAATGTGCTGATGAGCTAGGTTAGCGAAGCCATACTCGATAAGCTTAGAACGAGCTTTGGTCATGTCTACAGAAGTACTAGCAACTTTGCCTAAATCTAGGAAAAAGCTTAAAAATAAGTTTAGGTACTCTTCTAAACTTACCTGGTCAAGTTTCAAATTTTTCTTATTGTTTTTTATCAATCTCTTGGATTAAACGAGCTGTCATTGCATCAATTGGATAGTAAATTACCATTAAAACTGCGAGTTCATCATGGAAATACTGGTAGATATTGTTGGGAGATGAAAAATACTGAACACTCAATAGATGATAAATTGTAATATTAATGTAGCATAAGGTTTACCAGTGACTGTTGACTGTCAAGTGTAGTCAAATAACAGCCACCACTAATATTTTTCACAACTGAAATAGGGCAGTGGCTCCTCAACCTGCGATTTTCCTTAATTGAACCTATTCGATTAGAATGGCAATAATATTCAGTGGTAGTCTGTGTAGGGTAAGAAGGCAAAGCAAATGACCCAAACGACGAAAACCCAAAAACTGCTGACCTTTGAGGAGTATCTTACCTATGATGATGGTACAGACACGCGCTATGAGTTGGTGGATGGAGAACTAGTCGAGATGCCACCAGAAAGTCAGGAAAATAGCAATCTGGCAAGATTTCTATTCGTTGAACTACTAAAACATTTCCCCTTTTATTTAGTTGCTCACAAGGATACAGAAATTGAGGTGGCGGGGCGACGGGCGAGATGTCGTTTACCTGACTTAATGGTTCACACAGAAGAATCTTATGTCGCCCTTCTTGATGCGCCTCGTGCCACCCTCACCCGTGATATGCTGCCGCCTGCGCTAGTGATTGAAATTGTTTCTCCGGGAACGGCGAACCGCGTTCGTGATTATCGCTACAAGCGGACGGAGTATGCCGCTAGGGAAATATTGGAGTATTGGATTGTTGACCCACAGATGCAACAAATTACAATTTGTCAGTGGGTGGAGGGACAGTATGAGGATAAGGTATTTACAGGTGCGACTTGCATGGAATCAGTGGTAATTGCTGATTGGGCGTTAACAGTAGAGCAGGTGTTTAACAGCGCAAACCGACCATAATTACCAGGTGAATACAAAGTACGATTAAGTTTTTCATTCTTGCTGTTGCCCCAAATATACTTCAATAACGCGGGAGTCATTTTGGACTTGTTCAAAATTCCCTTCGCACAGCACCGAACCTTCATGTAGCACTGTCACCTTTCGGGCAATTTGACGCACAAATTCCATATCATGTTCAATGACTAAAATTGAATGACTTTGCGCTAGTGCTAAAAGTAGTTCGCCAATGTTGTAGGTTTCTTCATCTGTTAAACCAGCTACGGGTTCATCAACAAGTAATAAGTCAGGGGACTGTGCTACTAACATGCCAATTTCTAAACGTTGCTTTTCTCCGTGGGAAAGTAAAGCTGCTTTGATATCGGCTTTAGGAGTTAAACCAATAGTTTCTAATAATCCTTTAATATTATTCTTTTCAGCAGTATTAGAACGTTCAAACAAAGTAGAAAAGACATTTTTATTATTGTTACTGGTAATTTCTAGATTTTCACGAGGCGTTAAGTTCAGATAAATTCGGGGTGTTTGAAACTTGCGCCCAATTCCCAATCGCGCAATTTTATATTCAGGTAAAGAACGCAGGTTTTTACCTTTGAATAAAACTCGCCCAACGGTTGGTTGGACTTTCCCGGTAATCACATCCAGAAACGTTGTCTTTCCCGCACCATTGGGGCCAATTACTACCCGCAATTCACCCACATCCATGCTAAAGTTTAGCTGGTTTAGCGCCTTAAAACCGTCAAAACTAACAGTTACGTTTTCAGTTTCCAATATTTTCGCGTTCATGTTGCACTTCAGCGTCTTCTTCCAAGGTGGGATATGTAGCAATTTGTTGACGACGGTTGAAAAGAGAAATATTCTGACTACGCAACCATCCCACTATGCCGTCAGGTAGGACTGTAACGACTATCAAAAATAGTGCGCCTTGGAAAAATAGCCAGATTTCTGCAAATTGTTCACTTAAAAAAGTGCGGGCATAATTTACTAACAAAGTTCCCACAATCGCCCCAATTAAAGTAGCGCGTCCCCCTACAGCCACCCAAATCACCATTTCAATCGAAAAGGCAATATCCATTGCTCTGGGTGATACAGAACCACTCTGAAGGGTGTAAAATGCTCCTGCGATACCTGCGATCGCACCTGAAACTGCAAACACCAATACCTTATAATCTGTAGGGTCGTAGCCAGAAAATCTTACCCGACTTTCATCATCACGAATCGCTATTAACAATCTCCCAAAGCGTCCAGTTGTCAACCAGCGACAAATACCGTAAGTGATTGCGAGAAACACTACCGTTAGGATGTAGAAAACAAATTGCGTTTTCGCATCACTAACCGTTGCCCCAAACAAAGTTGTAAAATCTATCAGTCCGTTCGTACCGTTGAAAAGTTGTTGTTGACCGTTAAAGAAGTTGAAAAATACAATAGTTCCGGCTTGAGTCAAGATAGAAAAATAAACTCCCTTGAGGCGATTACGAAATACTAAATATCCCAACAATCCCGCCAATAACCCTGGAATTAGTACCACAGAAGCTATTGTCAAAGGAAAAGAATAAAAAGGTTTCCAAAACGCGGGAAGTTCTGTAACTCCATAAAGCCCCATGAAATCAGGCAATTCACCAGTAGGAACTTGCAGCTTCAGGTACATTGCGATCGCATATCCACCCAAACCGAAGAAAATACCATGTCCCAAACTTAGTAAACCAGTATAACCCCAAATCAAATCAATACCCAAAGCCACAATCGCCAGCGACAAAAATCGTCCCAACAAATTCAGACGAAACTCCGAAAGTATCACTGGCATGATAATTATAAGCAAGAGTGCGATCGCAACCACCACCCCCACCTCAATTAATAATCTCCCTCCCTTCCTTCTCATTCTCTGCGTCCTCCGCGCCTCTGCGGTTTAAACATCAACAGTACGTCCCTTCTGCGGAAAAATTCCCCCAGGCTTCCACTGTAAAAACACAATAATTAGTGCAAATACCATCACCTTAGCCATACTCGTCGTCGCAAAAAAAGTAAACAAATCAGCCAAAGGCTTCACAGGAGTCAACAACACAGCTAAAGTCCCAGAACCAATTAAAAAATTAGCCGTACCAATAGCCAAAGCAGCCACAATCGTACCGACTAAATTGCCTACACCCCCAACGACAACAACCATAAAAGTATCAATAATATAGTTTTGCCCAGTATTTGGCCCTACAGAACCCAGCAAACTAATCGCACATCCAGCCACACCAGCTAAACCAGAACCCAGTGCAAAAGTAATCGCGTCAACCTTTTGAGTTGGGATACCCAAACAAGCACTCATACTCCGGTTTTGTGTCACAGCCCGAATCCTTAAACCCCAGCTAGAACGTTGTAAAAATAAATAAATTCCTGCCACACAGATTATTGTTAAAGCAATAATAAATAACCTGGCAAAGGGCAATTGCATACCAGCCAAAGATATCCCCGCTTGTAACCAAGTAGGCGCAGTTACATCCACATTTTGAGCGCCAAACCAAGGTTGAGTCACTCCTAACTGATAAGTTTGACTTAATAAATTGCCCATTGTGATTGTCACCCCCAGCGATAGTAAAAATATCACTGCTACAATCCAGTTACGAACTCTTCCCAAATCAGTGCGAGAATTTAAAATCCATAAACCTCCAAAAAACAATAGAGAAAATAGGACTATGCCAATTATCAATACCCAATTTACGCTGCGAACCAACTGCTGAAAAATTAAACTTACTCCCCAAGTTGCTAGTAAAGTTTCTAAAGGGCGTCCATAAAGATAACGAATCACGCCTCTTTCTAAAATTAATCCCACAGCAGCCGTAAACATAAAAGCAATAATCAAAGCCAAAAATATATAAACTTCAAACCACACCCCGCCCAATTGTTTACAGCCATTTTGGACAACAAATGTTGTATAAGCGCCAAACATCATCAATTCACCATGCGCCATATTGATGACGCCCATCAATCCAAATATAATCGCCAGTCCCAACGCAGCAATTAATAAGACAGCGCCAATACTAATACCATTAAATACAGCTTCTAAAAAACCTGTTAACACTTATTTCTCCCCAACAGCTATCAGCTACTAATTAGTCAAGCCATTAGTTGTCTCGTTCCCAGTCTCAAACTGGGAATGCCTATTGAGAGGCTCCGCCTCCTAACTCGCGGCAGAGCCGTAATGAAGTGCATTTCCAGGTTCTACCTGGAAACGAGAAACGAGAATTTCTTTCACAAATTTAGATTTTCTTGTATTTACCACCCTTAGCAGGGTCAGTCCAATCACAAGCAAATCCCTTAGTCTCTTTTACAAATTGATTCCAAGGAACCGGCTCAACTGCTGTCGGAGTAGCATAGACAATATCAAACAAACCATCTAGCCTTACTTGACCAATTCGCACAATTTTGGATATGTGATGATTAGCATCCATTGTCACTTTACCTTCAGGTGCATCTATGGTTTGACCATACGCCGCAGCACTCACTTTAGCTATGTCTGTAGTACCAGCTTTTTCTACTGCTTGCTTCCACAAATAAACTGCAATATATGCTGCTTCCATTGGGTCATTTGTTACCCGATTTTCACCGTACTCTTTCTTAAAAGCTGCGACAAACTTCTTATTAGCAGGTGTATCTACTGTTTGGAAGTAATTCCAAGCAGCGTAGTGACCTTTGAGATACTCTACACCAATTGCTTTAACTTCTTCTTCGGCAATACTGACAGACATGGAAGGATATCTTTCTGGTGTCAATCCAGCACCTTTCAATTGTTTGAAGAAAGCAACGTTGCTATCACCATTGAGAGTATTGTAAATTACACCTCCATTAGGCAAAGCTTGCTTAATTTTAGTGATAATCGGTGTAACTTCTGCGTTACCTAGCGGTAAATAATCTTCGCCAACTGTTTTACCACCTAAAGCTTCTAGTTGAGCTTTAATAATTGTGTTAGCAGTCCGGGGAAAAACGTAGTCTGAGCCAACTAAGAAAAATTCTTTGCCCTTATTTTTTAACAGCCAATCAACAGATGGTTCGATTTGTTGATTTGGCGCAGCACCAGTGTAGAAAATATTTTTAGAACACTCTTGACCTTCGTACTGCACAGGATACCAGAGCATGTGATTTTTGCTCTCAAATACTGGCTTCACATTCTTACGGCTAGCAGAAGTCCAACAACCAAAAACTACAGCGACTTTATCTTGATCTATTAGCTTGGTTGCCTTTTCTCTAAAAGTATCCCAGTTAGAAGCACCATCTTCAGTAATTGCTTCAATTTGTTTACCTAAGATACCACCGCCAGCGTTAATTTCTTTGATTGCTAGTTTTTCAGCATCGACGACGCTTTTTTCACTAATAGCCATCGTACCACTAAGGGAGTGCAAAATACCTACTTTGATGGTGTCACCAGCAGTAGCAGCAGCTGGAGATGCAGCTGGAGGTGCGACTGGACTCTCTGTAGCAGTTGGAGAATTATTCGCGCAAGCTTTTAGAAAAAAGCTGCTTCCAAAAGTTAGAGAACCATAGATTAAAAACTTGCGTCGGTTAAATTGTCTTCTCATATCTTTATGAATTTTCCTTTTGATGAATCAACTAACTTAATAGAAAGCTGACAATATCAAACCTTTAAAGTGTGATAATAGTGCGATATTTTACTAGAAAAAAGTTACTTATTATACAAAATGTTTGTTTTTGTAATAAAAAAATAAATTCGTAATATTAATCTTTGTTAAGCTTAATACTATGAAATTATTGTTAGCAGTGAAGAGATAGCTGGGTAATAATTTCATCTTCCTTGCCAGAAGCAAAGTTAGCAAAGCGCTTTGCCAAAGGTGGTATAATCACTAAAGGATTGCTAAACCCAGAGAATAGATGAACGCTCTCAAATCCTGGGATAGTACCAATCAAGGGCAAGCGATCGCTACTAAATGCCACCAAGCAATGATGCCAAGTTCCTGGTAAATTCTCCAAAACTGGCAAAACTTCACCGACACTTTTTCGCAGCCACTTTTCACTCGCCTCTGAGTCTACCTTGGCATGAGGATCTGTGAGAACGCGGCTAATTTGACCGATGCGGAAGCTACCATCTTGCATCTGAATCGCACTTGCATCTAAAATTGGCGGGACTGGTTCATTACCTGCTTCATCCCACAATTCATCAACTTGAGTAGATTCAGCTTCTAGTTGAAACCGTTGCAGATTAGCTGGCATAACTAAGGTGCGTAACTGTACATCCACAGGTGGGGTTTCAATTATTTCTGCGTGAGTAAAATACAGCTTAATGGGAATACCAGCAGATTTTAGCAGCTGGCGGCTAAGTCCACCGGCACAAATGACAACGTTAGCACTGTGGAAAGTTGCAGTAGTTGTTTTTACACCATCTTGCAATACTTGCAATACTTGCGTAATCTGCATTTCACCTCCAGCCCGCAGAAAGGCTTGGATGTAAGCTTGTGCTGTTTTCTCTGGGTGAATATGACCGTGTTTGACTGTTATTGCACCACATATCGCCTCTCGATTTAGCAGTGGTTCCAACTCACAAGCTTCTTGGACACTCAGTAAACGGGGTGGAATAGCAAAATGATTATATGATGCAGCAGTTGCCTCTGGGTCACTAGCGGCTGAAATAGTTAGTAATAAATCTAATTCCCGAAATTCGATATCAGCGTCTAACTCTTGAGATAGGATATGGTAACGGGCGATCGCATCTTCGCACAATTGCCGAGTTAGTCGCGTATTCCCCGACCAATAAGCAAGCCCACCATAACTATAACGAGTTGCATTCTGTGGTGTTTGGTATTGCTCCAACAAAAGTACAGCAAAACCTGTTTTGACTAATTCATAAGCGAGTGCAGCACCCGCAATTCCACCGCCAACCACAATCCAGTCATAGGTTTTCATATATGAATTACGAATTACTAAAAAGTTAATCGCTTGGTGTAGATCCAGATTCTCTCATTGAAATTGCTATCGAGATTCATTAATAAAACAAAGATGCACTAATCACCGAAAAACAGTAAACCCATTATGCTAAATTACGATCCATTAGCTTGTTTGCCCTCATCTGAGGAACTACCAGACTCTGATGATACCCCTGTGGATAATGAATTACAAGATTTAATTCCCGGTTTACTCAAAGCAATACTCGCAATGGCATGGCCAGAAAGAATGGATTGGTTTTTTGGCGTAGATATGGGGATTTATTATGACCCAGATTTACCGCCAATCGTGCCAGATGGATTTTTGAGTTTGGGAGTAGAGCGATTTTATGATGAAAACCTCCGTCCCAGTTATGTGCTTTGGGAAGAGAAGAAACTACCGATATTAGCGTTGGAAGTGGTATCTCAGACATATCGCGGTGAGTATTCGACCAAAAAAGCAGAGTATGCAAGATTAGGGTTTTTGTATTATGTAGTCTACAACCCATTTCGTCGTCGTAAGCCACGTTTAGAAGTTTACAAATTAGTTAATAATACTTATGAATTAGATGATGGTAATCCCGTTTGGCTGCCAGAAATTGGTTTAGGAATTGGTATAGAACGAGGAGCCTATTTAGGCATTACACGTGAGTGGTTGTATTGGTATAAGGCGGAAGGAAAACGCTTTTTAACATCAGAAGAACGTGCCAATTTACTAGCAAAAAGATTAAGATCGCTCGGTGTAGATCCTGATTCTCTCACCTAAATTGCTGTAAAGAATCATCCGCGAGTATCAAAGACTCATTCACGAGTATCAAAGACTCGTCCATGAGTATAAAAGACTCGTCCATGAGTATAAAAGACTCGTCCGCGAGTATCAAAGACTCGTCCGCGAGTATCAAAGACTCGTCCGCGAGTATCAAAGACTCGTTCACGAGTATAAAAGACTCATCCGCGAGTATAAAAGACTCGTTCATGAGTATAAAAGACTCATCCGCGAGTATAAAAGACTCGTCCACGAGTATCAAAGACTCATTACAGGAGTTTTCATTTATTTATAAAATACTCTCGCGTTATTCTCTGCGCCTCTGCGCCTTTGCGTGATACAAAAATCTTTCCGTTCTGTAATTACGAATTACGAATTACGAATTACCCAATTGAGGCTTGCACTCACACTTTCAGCATCCGGTGACTTCAATCGCTGCAAAATCTCTAAAGCTGGTTGCAAATAAGATATCGCTTTAGTGTATTCACCCTGCTGTTCTGCCAAATCTCCTAAACACCACAGAGTCATTGCTTTGCCTTGGACATTTCCAATGCGTTCTTTTATTTCCAAAGACTGATTGTAGAGTGCGATCGCTTCATCCACATCCCCTTTGTTGGCGTAGATACCTGCTAGATTGTGCAACGTCGCCGCTTCACCTTGGAAATTTCCAATGCATTGCGTTATTTCCAAAGACTGATTGAAAAGTGTGATCGCTTCATCCACTTCCCCTTTGTTAGCGTAAAGAACTCCCAGATTGCTCAACGTCGTTGTTTTGCCTTGGACATTACCAATGCGTTCATTTATTTCCAAAGACTGATTGTAGAGTGCGATCGCTTCATCCACTTCCCCTTTGTTGGCGTAAAGAATTCCCAGATTGCTCAACATCGCCGCTTTGGTTTGGACATCACCAATGCGTTCATTTATTTCCAAAGACTGATTGTAGAGTGCGATCGCTTCATCCACATCCCCTTTGTCGGCGTAGATACCAGCTAGGCCGTGTAACGTCGCTGCTTTGGTTTGGACATCACCAATGCGTTGTGTTATTTCTAAAGACTGATTGTAGAGTGCGATCGCTTTATCCACATCGCCTTTGTTGGCGTAGATACCTGCTAGTTCGTACAACGTCACCGTTTTGCCTTGGACATCACCAATGTGTTCAGTTATTTCCAAAGACTGATTGTAGAGTGCGATCGCTTTGTCCCATTCTCCCAAATCATGATATGTGTCACCCAGTTCGTGGAGAACACTGGCTTTGATTCCTGCTAAATTTTCATCTTCTTCAGTCAACTTCAAAGCTTTTAGCAAAAAATATTCTGCTTTTTCTGCCTCAGCAATACTCCTATAAGCTGCCCCTAATTCCTGCAAAATAGTAAGGCGGGTGCTTATATCTGTTGATTCTTCCATTAGCAAGCGTTCAAGTAAATCAATCCGCTCTTGCCTTTCTGGTAAATCTAAACTTCCAAATATTCTCTCAGACTGAATAGTTTTTTCAATAGCCAATTCTTGAGTAGACTGGACTGTTTGAAAATAAAATACTCCTTTTCTCCATGCCCAAAAATCTGGGGCATATTTTGCCATATTGACCATCGGCACAATATTGGGCGTGTCGAAGGAATTACTCAAGTTATTTTCAGAATAGACGATAGAAATTGGCGCTGTATAGACAATCGTACAATGTAGACTTTGTAATTGAAATGCGTAATCACAAAATAAATGTTTAGCTACATTGGGAGGAACCCTGTCTAAATTATCAAAAATAATTAAAAATCCTTTTTGATATTCTGAGTATTTTGATTTAAGCTTGACAAAAGCATCCCCTAACAACAAATTTATATCTGCTTATAAACGGCCAATATCTTTTTGTAAATTCTGCCGAACCGTCTTTCTTTGTTTGTCAGCACCTTTAATTTAAGCTTGGATTTTACCCAATAGCTTTGAAAGAAAGGGAATTTTTATTCCTGCTTCTGCCTCAGCACCGATACTTACTGACCTTTCAACTGTTTGTTCCGTTTCTTGAGTAATTTCTTTAAACCAAGACTCAAAATTCTTTAAAAGTTGTGCATCAAAATTTAATTCCGATGTGTATAAAACATCAGCAATTTTTTTAATAATTACCAAATATAAATCTGTGTATTCTGCGTCTAATATATCTAGTTCAGCGTCTGCTTCTATATAAATAACTTTATATTGAGATTCCCATTCTTGCTGAATCTTCCTTAACTCTGTACTTTTACCGCATCCCCGATGTCCAGTAAATAGAAGGCTGCAAAATTCTGCGGGTTCAAGAAAACTTAAGCGAGTTTTAATAGTATTAATTGCTTCGGTCTTGCGAACTTTTGATAAATTAACATAATAACGTTCAATATCTCTATTAGTTACCAAAGGAGCTACATCACAAACACGAAACGCAGCTTTGAGGGTATTAGCACGATTAGTGGGTAAGGAACTCATCAGGTGTTATTTATATTAAGAATTTACATATATATTACAGCAGTGGAATCTTAAAGCTTCTTGGCGTTAGAGAACTTTTAGGAATTACTGGCGCTAAATGGTAGTATATTCAGGAATACTTGGCGTTAGATTACCAACAGAATTGTATAATGTCTCTTGCTCCTTGGCGAGGTGCGATCGCTGATGCACTTGATCGCAACCGCAGCCTTGTTTATGCCCGTTACCTGCAACTAGCAACGGTGCAGCCGAACGGTCGCCCCGCTAATCGTACCCTAGTCTTTCGCGGCTTTTTGGAAGATACAAACCAGCTAAAATTTATCATCGATAGCCGTAGCGCTAAAGGCGACCAGATACAGCAACAACCTTGGGCAGAAGTTTGCTGGTACTTCCCCAATACACGAGAACAATTCCGTATTACTGGCTGTTTAACTCTGGTAGGAAATGATGATTCTCACCAGAATTTACAACCAGCCCGCATCTCCATTTGGCAAGAACTGAGTGATGCTGCACGTTTACAGTTTGCTTGGCCCCATCCTGGTAAACCCAGAGTTGAAACCCCAGAAGCTTTTGCACCACCAGCACCCGACCCCATGCAACCATTGCCTAATTTTTGCCTACTGCTACTCGACCCGGTGCAGGTAGACCACTTAAAATTGCAGGGCGAACCACAAAATAGAAACTTTTATCGCCGCGATGAAAATCAAGAATGGTTTTGTGAAGAAATTAATCCTTAATTTTTTGAAAGGGGAATGGGGAAAATACAGTTCGGTTTTCTTTCACAACATCATCCCTTGAGCAACCTTATTCTGGCTATTTTTCCGCAAGCATTTGTTTCATGAGAACGAGGTATATTTGCTACCGGGTGATGAAGTTGTAATCACCAAAGTAGGTAAACATTCCTGTGCGGCCGGATAGGTTGTTTTCAAGTCTATTTGGAATCTGCAAAGTTAGCATTTATAATTTTTATTCTTCACTCCTGACTCTTAACTCCTAACTTTCTTTAAATACCCGCACCATCTAGAAACTGCTGTATTGCCTTATCTCTAAGGTTACACACAAGAGCATCTTGTGAGAAATCAGCTTGGTTAGAAGCCACACAACCTGTCAAGACAAGAGTTTTTCCAGAAGAGTTGGTGCGCCCAAGAGTTTGTATTTGTTCTTCCAGCGCCTCAATCCGGTCTACTAAAGCACGAATTACTTCAGCTTCCGAATCTGGTAAGTTACTGTGTTCAAGAGGTGCAACCCGGACTCCAGAACGATATATAATCCGTCCAGGCACGCCCACAACAGTACAGTCAGAAGGGACATCCCTGAGAACAACAGACCCAGCGCCAATACGGACATTGTTGCCAATTTGGATATTGCCCAGTACCTTCGCTCCAGCTCCTACTACGACATTTTCACCCACAGTGGGATGGCGCTTGCCACATTCTTTACCAGTACCTCCAAGAGTGACACCCTGATAAATTAGAGCATAGTTTCCCACGATCGCAGTTTCACCAATTACTACACCCATCCCGTGGTCAATAAACACACTTTGCCCAATTGCTGCACCAGGATGGATTTCAATTCCAGTCAAAAACCGAGCCAAGTGAGAAATCAGGCGAGGAATAAGGGGAAGACCAACAGTATAAAGCCAGTGAGCCAGCCTATGGAATAGCAAGGCTTGCAAACCAGGGTAACAAAATAAAACTTCCAACCAGTTACGGGCAGCTGGGTCACGTTCAAAGATGATACGAAAGTCAGCACGTAGTATAGATAGCACGAGATAGCACCCTCGGAAAGCACAACAAGCGACTCTCCCATATTATCCTCTCAGGTATTAGGGACTTCCAAATAAAAAAATATTCCAAAACTGACGCAAAAATCCTCTTTATTTCTCTTCTCTGTGTTCTCTGCGCGGCAGTCGCTCATGGGGGAAACCCCCAAGACCGCGCTGCCTTGTCTCTGTGGTTCGTTTATTTGGATAATTTATTTCTTGGAAATCCCTTACACCTAAAAATTGTGAATGGGGCATTGGGCATTAATCACTTGACTCCTAACTCCTGTACAGACGCGATTAATCGCGTCTCTACTCCTAACTCCTAACTCAACACTCCCCATCACTACTGCTCCACTGTCAGAGTATAATCACGCTTCACCCCAGGATTAAATGTACCCACCCAAATCCGATAGGTACCACTTTTCCAGTTGCGATCGCTAACGCTAGCATCTTTACTTTTGCCAGTGTCATCACCGCAACGAATTGTCGTTTTATCTGGACCTTGAATCAGTAAAGTCGTGTCGTTGTTGTTGCTATCGACTTGTATTGTCAGCTGGGAAAAGTCCTTTTCCAAAACCATAATATGATCTGGAGTCGGATCGGCAAAGCCAATACAGGCTTTTTGATCGCGATCGCGGTTACTTATGGCAGACAATGAGTAAGAACCACCTGTAAACCCCTGCACTCTTCCTTGTGCTGGATCAAAGTTTGTTGATAAATTGAAAGTACCAAAATTTGCTGTCTCTGCTATTACAGGGGTAGCTGTGATGGCGGTAAGTATAGCCAACAGCCAGCCGCCGTGAAACTGAAGTCGGGGGCGACAGTATTTCATAGTAGCCCTCCAACAGGCTTTTAAATTAGTAGTGATATATACATATTCTACTGAAAAAATTCTAGTGAAATTTCAGTTGCTTGTGACACATTAAAATGTGCCACAATAAAGGGTTTTGAAAGCAGACAGCTTAACTCTTTCAATATTTCTAGTTCTGATGGATTGTGTGTTTTCTGAGTTTACCCCCACCTTTGCCGTTGATAGAAAAAGCAATCAAAAAGTTGCGTAACCACTTACGGTGATAATAAAAACCATTGAGTATCTCAAATACTAAAGAAAATATACGTAAATATAATGGAATAAGAAAGTGCAGAAGTTTAAAAAATTTTTAACCTTCTGCATTTTAAACTTCTATGAAAATCTCACGAATTATTGAGTTTGAAGAAAACGCCACCTTTGAGCGATCGCGTGTCAGTTCCATAACTACTGACTGTGAGCGATCGCAAATTGTTAAAAAATGGTTTACCTAAGACTTCCACTAACTTCAGAATCGGTACTTGACGCTCTAACAAATTCTGGCTCTTTGTCCAGTCAAGATATATATAGCCTTGGTTTGGTAAGGGAATCGCAGCGATACTATCTTTGAAATTGGGATTGTCAATTATGGAATTATCCTTAATTGTGAGAATTTCATCCATCGTCTCTAAGTCAGAGGTGAAAATTTCGTAATTTCCTAAAGTTGTATGTAATCCCTGCACTTTTGTTTCAATGCTGAAGGATGCTCCCTTTTTAACATCACTTTTTTTTGTAGCCGTAGTTAACTCTGTCCAAGCGGAGATTTTTTGCTTGTCTATAGTCAGGAGATTAATGCTGAGTCCGTTAGATGAGGCGATCGCATCTAATCGAGTAACACCTTGTTCTACAGCCTCGGATTTTTCCACCACAAAAATCCAATGAGGGGTTGTTTGCTCTTCTGGTAACAATGCTATGGCATATTCTCCCTGTACCCAACTGAAAATATCCTCTGGGAAGTTTATCCCCCAGCGTTTTTGAACATCCGCCAAAGGTTTTGCTAACCGAGAAACCACATCTTCCTTAGAACCATATATAGTTGCTGTTGCTTGTCTCCAAAGTTTGGCTACATCACTATCACCCAAATTACTTAAATTCGAGCCAGAAATTGCCAAACCTGCGGACGCTGGAATATACTGCAATGCTCCCACAGGTTTAGATAGCGGTGGGGATGGAGGGACAATTTCCGATGAAGTCAGAAAGGTAGTTTCTGCTAGCAATCCTTTGGGGTTCAACGCCAAGGAAATAATTTGGCTGTTATAAAGTTGTTCTGGCAGTTCTAACCCTTGCCATTTTGCCACAATGGGAAGATTCAAGAAAGCTACAGCTAAACCCCCTTTGGGAAGTTGTTTTGTAGCTTTTTCGTATTCGGGGGAGCTAGTCAAATTCAGATCGGGCGCTTGGACGTTATTAATCGCGTTTCGCAACACTTTCAGATCGTTGGCAAACAACACAAAGTCTTCACCAACAACAGCACCAGCAAGCAAGTCCTGCTCTGGTTGAGAATTGTCAGAAATCAGCTTTACGCCTTTGTATTGTTCAACAGCTAAATTTGCTCCAGCTAACGCCCGTTTGGAAAACAATAACTCCACAAACTCGCGGCTTTTCTCCGGTTGCTGGGTTGAGAGTGCTAACAGATACCCTGGTTGCTGTCCATTTTCTAGATCGCGATCAATATCTAAGGTGGTGATAGCTAATGTAATTTCGTTCCCTAACCAGGGTTGAATGTCTTGTTTGTAATCTATGCCACTCTTGGCGAATAAACTGGTTTTGAGTTTAGATAGTTCCTCTTCTTGCTCCAACGCCTGCAACCGGTCAGGATTCGCCAGTAATGAAACCATTACGGGGGAAAGTTTTGACACGAATATAGCTGCACCAGGCTGGGAGGTAGAACCAATCAGGTTAGCTGGACTTTTGGCGAAAAACCAGTAAAAGCCAGCGATCGCAATCACTAGCAGTGCGATCGCACCTGCGACGATAAAACCAATAAATGAACGTTGCCTATTCACATTAAACCTTTAATAAAGACGGTTTACAGCCATTTAAGCAGAAAGCTTACCAGGATATATCAGCCTTCTTGAGAATGGATACTCATGCAAAGGCAGAGATTTTCTGTAACCATAAATAGTATTAGGACTCTTTATAGGGAATTCTTTTAGTCAACCCATGAACCAGATTAGTGTAGAAGAACTGGCACAACGTCTTTCTTCTGATGATGCAAATATTCAGCTAGTAGATGTACGAGAACCACAAGAATTGGCGATCGCCAGCATTGAGGGCTTTATCAACCTACCCCTGAGTCAATTTGCCGAATGGGGAGATCAAGTCCCTAACCTCTTCAATCCCCAAGCTGAAACCCTTGTGTTATGCCACCACGGCATCCGCTCTGCCCAGATGTGCCAGTGGTTGATTGCTCAAGGTTTTACAAATGTGCAAAATATTTCGGGTGGTATTGATGCTTACTCTCTGTTAGTAGACCATTCAATTCCTCAGTATTAGTTTGTGTTTAGGGTGCATTACTCAGATGGAACTTACTCTTCCATCTGGCTTTTACTATTGTGAAAACAGCAGTAGATAAGTTTAGAGGCTTGCCACTTTCGGGAATTTGTACATATTTACGGAACTTTTCGACCCCAATCTTCACGGCGATCGCCGCAAAAATACGTATCTAATAATACTTTTGTCACTGTATAATTATGCAAATATAAGTCGAGAAAGGATGCTGTAAATTCAAACTTTCAGCTTTTGCTGCAAAAGCCTAAATTCTGTTTCGAGCGCACTTTGAAAGAGTGCTGTATGTAAACCTTAAAATTAATTATCACAAGATAATTGTATAATTTATGATCTTAATTAATTATTAATATTCTTTGTTTTCGATCAAATCAACGAATTTTTCCAGAGTTTGATTAAAATTTGCCTCTAGCAAAACATACCCTATGGAAGTCCAGTTAACAAATCGACAACAGCATATACTTTGGGCAACGGTACGTCACTACATTGCTACAGCAGAGCCTGTTGGTTCAAAGGCTTTGGTCGAAGAGTACGACCTGGGTGTAAGTTCAGCCACAATTCGCAATGTGATGGGCGTTTTAGAAAAGTCTGGATTACTCTACCAACCACATGCCTCTGCCGGACGAATACCTTCAGACTCAGGCTATCGCATTTATGTTGACCAGCTAATTACACCTTCGCTGCGAGACCCAACTCTTAGAGACGCTCCGCGAACGGCAAGCTCAGGGCATCGCGCTACGCGAACGGAAACTTTAGGACGAGAAGTAGAAGTGGCACTACAAAAGCGCCTCCAGTGGGAAGATTGGAGTTTAGAAACCCTACTGCAAGGAGCCGCACAAATTTTAGCAACCTTAAGTGGTTGCATTAGCTTGATTACGATGCCGCAAACAACTACAGCGCTATTGCGACATCTGCAATTAGTGCAAATTGAAGCCGGACGGATCATGTTAATTGTAGTGACCGAAGGTTATGAAACACATTCCAAGTTGATGGATTTGTCGCCAATAGCAGAGGAAACACAACGGGATTCAGAGGTAATTGATCGCGAGTTGCAGATTGTTTCTAACTTTTTGAATAGCCACTTGCGGGGGCGAAGTCTGTTGGAATTAGCCAACCTCAACTGGAGCGAACTAGATCAGGAGTTCCAACGCTACGGGGAATTCTTGAAAAATTCAGTTGCAGAATTGACTCGTCGCACTCTTGCGCCAACTGCAACACAAATTATGGTTCGGGGTGTGTCAGAAGTTTTGCGCCAGCCGGAATTTTCCCAGTTACAGCAGGTACAAACGATTATCCACCTGCTGGAAGAAGAACAAGACCAACTATGGCGATTAATATTTGAGGAACCAGAGCCTGAGGATGGTGGTAAACCAAAGGTAACGGTTCGCATTGGCGCAGAAAATCCTCTAGAACCGATACGTACCTGTACCTTAATTTCTTCCAACTATCGCCGAGGTTCGGTACCAGTAGGAAGTGTGGGGGTTTTGGGACCAACGCGTCTAGATTATGAAAGTGCGATCGCAGTCGTGGCATCTGCTGCTGATTACCTCTCAGAAGCTTTCAGTTATTTCAATCCTTAAGGTGATGTTTAGTGACAAGCCGCTACGGGTATAGGCAAGTGAACAATACCATTGCAGGCAGATAGCCCAATTTGTAGCGGCACAATCAATAATTAATCCTACTTAAATCTTTCATGGTAAGAAAAATTGCCTTTGGCGTGCTGTGGCTGGGATTCATTGTCTATGCTTTTTTCCTCGCTCCTCCTGAGCAACCCGGTACATTAGAGTTAATTAAAAACCTTTCTAGTGGTCAGTGGCAAGGCGTTAACCCGTTAGTCATAGCACTATTCAACCTCATGGGTATCTGGCCTCTCATCTACAGTGCAGTAGTGTTTATTGACGGTAGAGGGCAAAAAATACCTGCTTGGCTATTTGCTACTGCCTCTTTCGCAGTCGGGATATTTGCCTTATTACCCTACTTAGCCCTTAGGGAACCAAATAACAAGTTTGTCGGTAAAAAGAATGCCTTGCTCAAGCTGCTAGATTCTCGTGTTACTGGGGTTGTTTTGACAGTAGCCACGGTTATTCTAATTGCCTATGGTTTAACAGGAGGAGATTGGGGTAATTTTGTGCAACAGTGGCAAACAAACCGCTTCATCAATGTAATGAGTTTAGATTTCTGCCTACTTTGCCTATTATTTCCTGCATTACTAGGGGATGATATGGCGCGTCGCAGTTGGAATCCCCAGTTTTTCTGGTTAATAACGTTGATACCGCTATTCGGCCCATTAATTTATTTATCTGTGCGTCCACCTTTACAAGAAGTGGGTGTAGAGTCAATATCCAAGCAGCCAGCAGCGAATTGAAGAATAAAGTGCGTTTTTCACAATCCAAAATCTAAAATCCAGAATGGTATTACCCAAAATCCCCTTTTTCAGTAGATCGGGGATTTTCTGTTGCGGGTGCGTAAATCCCAAGAGAAAATTTTTTTTAAAAGTACTTTACAAAACGCAATAAATCCTTTAATATGTGTAACAGGTAGTCAAACCTACCTAATTCATTCGCAAATAATCGCATTTATAAAACAATGACAACAACCATTCAACGTCGCGAAAGCGCCAACGTATGGGATCGATTCTGTGAGTGGATCACCAGCACCAACAACCGGATCTACATCGGTTGGTTCGGCGTAGTCATGATCCCCACCCTGCTAGCCGCCACCGCTTGCTTCGTAATCGCCTTCATCGCCGCACCTCCAGTAGACATCGATGGTATCCGTGAACCCGTGGCAGGTTCATTAATCTACGGAAACAACATCATCTCTGGTGCAGTAGTACCTTCCTCCAACGCCATCGGTTTGCACTTCTACCCAATTTGGGAAGCAGCATCCTTAGATGAGTGGTTGTACAACGGCGGTCCTTACCAACTAGTAGTTTTCCACTTCCTGATTGGCATATTCTGCTACATGGGACGTGAATGGGAACTATCCTACCGCTTAGGAATGCGTCCTTGGATTGCTATAGCCTATTCTGCTCCAGTAGCAGCAGCAAGTGCAGTATTCTTGGTATACCCAATCGGACAAGGTTCCTTCTCTGATGGTATGCCCTTGGGTATAAGTGGAACATTCAACTTCATGATTGTCTTCCAAGCAGAACACAATATCTTGATGCACCCCTTCCACCAATTAGGTGTAGCAGGTGTATTCGGTGGAAGCTTGTTCTCTGCAATGCACGGAAGTTTGGTAACATCTTCTTTGGTTCGTGAAACCACCGAAACCGAATCACAGAACTACGGTTACAAGTTCGGTCAAGAAGAAGAAACCTACAACATCGTTGCAGCCCACGGCTACTTCGGTCGTCTAATTTTCCAATACGCTTCTTTCAACAACAGCCGTTCACTGCACTTCTTCCTAGCAGCATGGCCTGTAATCGGCATCTGGTTCACCGCCTTGGGTGTAAGCACAATGGCGTTCAACTTGAACGGTTTCAACTTCAACCAATCAATCATTGATTCTGAAGGTCGTGTGATTGCGACTTGGGCAGATGTAATCAACCGGGCTAACCTGGGTATGGAAGTAATGCACGAGCGCAACGCTCACAACTTCCCCTTAGATTTGGCAGCAGGTGATTTTGCTCCTGTAGCTCTTACCGCTCCTGCTATCAACGGTTAATTCTGAAGATTAGCTAAATAAAAAAGCGCTCTCCCAAATTGGGAGGGCGCTTTTTAGTATCAACGATAATAGCGCTTAATTCTGGCAGCGCATTCTTAGTTGAGCGTGCGGTAGTGTAAAAACAACTCACTTCCAACTTGACGAGTTTCGACAAGTTGCAGATGAGGAGCAGCATTGGGAAGAAAACCCTCTCCCTCTACTGGGGTAGGGGCGTCCTTTCCTCCATAAATGACGGGCCAAATTGTCAACCACCAATCGTCAATTCGCCCAGCCTTTACTAGAGAAGCTGTTAAAGAGCCGCCTCCCAAAGCAACGACCTTGTGAATACCCCGCTTTGCCATCAAGCTGTAGGCTCGATCCCAGTCTAGGTCTGTATCTCCCAAATCAATTAATTCAGCCAGTTTTTGCAAGGTTGTTGTATCAGAACTGCGCTCTAAACCAGTCCGTGTCGTAAATATCCATCGCTCAATGTCCTCGCTTAAAAAAGCGAAGTCCAGCGATAGGTCAAGGGAACCTGAGACAACGCAGATAATGGGCTGAGGAGACTGACCCCGAACCTCACGTGCTGTCAACAATTCGGGATTGCAAATTGTAAAAGTTACCTCTTCTTCAGCCCGAATCGTTCCTGCTCCTACCAGAATAAGATCAGCAAGGGAAACTTGATACTGTACGTGTGCTTGATCAGCGGCATCGGAATCACGGGGTGCTTTAAGATCTACGGCGCTAATCTTTCCATCGACGGTCATGGCAAGAACCACAGTTGTTTGGATAGCTGACATGATTACGTTCTGACAGTTCTTTATAATTTTACCTTTTTGAATTCTTTGCCATGAATAGTTGTTGCATTGTGCTTTAAATCACTTTTCAAGCTATGGCTCAAGGTGGTAAAAGAATTCTCGTTGGATGATTAGCAAGAGTCAATCTTTTTACACCTAAGAGACTGTCATGCTCAAACACATATCTGCAATTGTAGTTGTCTTAATTTTAATTTCGGGGTTTGGGGAAAAAGGGAATGGGATTGCGGTTTGAATTCACCTTTCCCCCTTGCCCTCGGGCAGCACCCACTACTAAAAGAGATATTTTCCACAGATGGAGGCGAGCAGGTGATGGACTTATGGAGCGATCGCCATTACTCATGCATTATAACTGGCAGACGAAGCTCGATTATTGTTTCGCTTTTTGTAATTACTTAATCTCCTTTCGCAATAATTCTGGAATCTGAGAAGGACGTTCAGCTACTGGAACTTGCGCTTCTTTTAAAGCAGCTAATTTACTTTGGGCTGTGCCAAAATTAGGATCGCGTCCGATAACCGTTGCTAAAGTCCCAGTTTGACGCCAACTCTTTCCTGGTGGCGCTTGTCTACCTGCAATGTAGGCAATTACTGGTTTATCAATTGCCTCAGCAATGTACCGGGCTGCTGCTTCTTCACTACCACCACCAGGTTGACCGACTAAAACTATCGCCTGTGTGGTTTCATCCTCATCGAGAATTTGCAGCCATTGGAGAAAGGAAGAACCGACGATCGCATCACTACCAATACTGACACTAATCGACTGCCCCAAACCGGCTTTTGTTAATTCGTAAGCAACTTCGTAGGTGAGGGTGCTGCTACGACTAACGATCCCCACTGTTCCAGGAGTATAAAACTCGCTAGGTTGAGTACCCAAAAGAATTTTTCCCGGCACAATGATCCCAGGACTGTTGGGCCCGATTACCAAAGTTTCACATGCCTCGGCTTTGCGGAGTAATTGCACCATATCCAAAGGCGGCACGCCAGCGGTAATAATAATGATCTGGCCAATATGAGATGCGATCGCCTCTAATGCCGCATCTAGCACGTCGTAAGGATCTACACAGATAATTGTCGTGTCAATTGCCCCAAATTGTTCTATTACCTCCTCTACTAAGTCAAATACTGGCAGTCCATGCAGTTCCTGTCCGCCACATCCAGGATTGACACCTGCTACTAAATTCGTGCCATAAGCTTGCATTTGAGCAACATGAGTGCCTGATATAAATTCACAAAAGCCTTGAATTAACACTTTGCTATCTGGCGTTAGGTTCATAAAAAATTACTCTAAGTTTGGCAACCCAGTGCCTTGAATTACTGGGCATAAAAACGACACGTTTACAGTGTCGTATTGATTCAATTTTTACTGAAATTACAAAAACTAGTTTTGAGGCTAAGTGTTCAAAAAATCGGAAAACCCGCCTCTAGCTAGGAATATTCAGTTTGAATGTACTATATAATTTAGTCCCAGGAAGCAAAGCTGTACTTGTTTTCAGCATCAAATTCAAAAATTTATGCCCAGCGGTAAAAATTAATAATTTCTGATTTTTGAATTGTCACAAAATGACACTCACTATTTCCTATGAGCTGTTGGTTTAGCAAGACGAACTGCTGCCGCCACTGCCTCATCTAAATTTTCTACCACAAGGAGCGCGTCGTTGTGGGTTTTTAGTGTTGCTAAATATTGTCTAGCAGCATTGAATTCAGAACCAGCAAGACGAACAACTAAGGGTGAAAAATTCCGCTCTCGCCGACTTTTACTACCATTAGAATGTACAACCTGTGATTGAAGTGCGCTGTTGTCTTGCTGCACAACTCTGGCTATAACTTCAGCCACTTCCTCAGTTAGAGGAATGCTACCCAGAAAGTTAATTAGTATTACTTGAATGCTTTTGTCAGCCTCCAGGATTTTCAGACCCATCTCTAGGCGATCGCAGAAGGTAGTTGGTGTCGTATCTGTCAGGAAAACATGACGTAGATTTAAACAAACACCGGGATTACCACCAGCATTAGCGACTAAATCCAAAGTTGCCATCACTGAACCAGTACCATTACCTAAAATACCGATTTTTCCATGCATTTTCACACCATCCCAGTCACCCAAAATACCATTGATTTCAGTACTGGTATGACGGCTGATAATTTTTGCCGCCATCTCGGCAAGATCGGGATGACGCTTGATCGCCCGTTCGTTGACCCTGACTTTACCATTAAGAGCCATAACTTGACTAGTAGCACTGACTGCCAAGGGATTAATTTCGACTAAATCCAGGTCTTTTTGCACAAATAACTGGTACATTTTCTCTACAACGCTGCTTACCGACTGCATCAGCGTCCCCTGTAAACCCATTTTCAAAGCCAATCGTCGGGCATAAAATGGCGAGAATTCTTGTTCCACGACAACATAGTGCATTTTTTCCCCAGCGGATTCCCAATCGATGTTTGCTTCTTTGCAACCTAAAAGTACCGGTCGGCAAACAGCAGTGTCTAAAACCACCGCTAGATAAAATTCCTGGTTGGCGTCGTATTGAGATTCTGCTAGCACAACTTCTGGCAATTCGCCCCATATTGGTAGACTAAAGATATTTTGAGCAGCGGCGATCGCATCGATAGTCGTTTCGGCAAACCTGACTCCACCTGCTTTTGCCCGTTCTGCTCCATGTACTTGAGATTTCAGTACAATCGGAAAGCGAATTTTTAAACGTTTCAAATCTGTAGGATGGTCAATTCGTTGCGAAGGCAATACAGGAATGCCTATTTTCCCAAACCATTCTTTAAC
The DNA here is from genome assembly GCF_036917395.1 of Nostoc sp. Taxonomy (GTDB): domain Bacteria; phylum Cyanobacteriota; class Cyanobacteriia; order Cyanobacteriales; family Nostocaceae; genus Nostoc. The sequence continues at coordinate 296,502 of NZ_JBALDI010000004.1, read as the reverse complement.
TTGATATTCTAATAAATCCATTGATACACCTTGTATTGACACTTTCCAAGCCTTTATTTAGTGCTGTCTTAATATTTGGCAGCACCTTTATTGCATAATTAAGCTTTTGTTAGCTATAAAAATTTATTTTTCACGGATCAATTTTATCGAATTCAGCAAATGAGGTACATTAATTTTGATAGCCAACCTGTTTGTGCCAGAGCCACAACACGTAATTAATCTCCTCAGTAAGTTTTCCAGCATAGAAGATAACTACCATTTCTGTCAAAACCCTCTGACATAGCATCGTTTTCTTAACCCTTGGATAATTTTGTCACAACTGTGCAACTGGAATTTTGCACAGCAGTAGCTCCTGTGAGTTTAATTGTCACGAAATAATACAGTTAAAATACTCAAAAACTCTATTATTCCCATTTTTTATTTGCAATTTATATCTAAAGACAGATTATTTAATTTTGCATCTAGTACTGTGAAAATGTAGCGACATGAACAATTACTGCTCTTTGAATTTTTGGTGAAAAGTTAAAATTTATGTTAGAAAGTTGGTCGTTCAGATTTTCAGGCTGTGGTTGGTTAAACTGTGCATTTGCATTCAACAAACCTAAAAAGTTCATTTCATCTCCTTAAAGATAATCAAAACAATATAGAAGTTCAGCGGGAAAGCTCTATGAAAGTAGCAGTCCAGCAGGAAGATTTACAGCTTTTAGCCAAAACTTTGCAGGAACAATTACTTGTAGAAGTCTCAACGGCTGAAGTCTTCGAGGTTAAGTGTGCTGTCAATAAAGACGGGCTAATGATTTTAACGCAACATGAATCAGATGTAATAGTTGACGCTCAGATAATCTTTGCAGTCCTTTCTCAAGGACTTCAGTCTATAGCACCCAACACAGAGCAGCGAGTGCAATGTTTCCTCAGAGTTTTTGGTGAACAACTCCCTTATGCCAAATGTTTTCTACCCCTGAAGCAGAGGGAGGGATGGGGAGATGAGGAAGATGGGGGAGATGGGGGAGATGGGGAACCAGGGGAACCAGGGGGGCAATACTTTTCTGCCATTTCATCATCTCTGACCTATTCTTCATCACTCGATGAGATTGAGGAAAAGAAACCGTTTGACCCGTTTGCAGATGCGCCGAATTTGCCGATTTTAAAGCCAGCATCTCAAATCAAACCTATCTTACTGGGTGCAGCTTTGGTAGGAATTGTAGTCTTAGGCGGTGGTACTTACTTTTTGACTCGCCCTTGTGTAATGTCTGAGTGTAAAGAAATACAAAATGCCGAACAATTAAAAACAAGATCCCCGCAACTGATGCGCCGCGCTAAGTCTGAAAAAGAATTAGTAGCTGTACAACAGCAGCTTACAACAGCCAATGCAGCCCTGAATGCAATTCCTAGTTGGTCGTCCCGTTTCCAGGTGTCAGAAGAACTAAAAGCAAGTTTGTCTGGACAGTCAGAAAAAATCAACCAGGTGGTCAAGGCTTTACAGACTGCATCTTTAGCGACACAAAAAGTTCAAACTCCTGCAAATAGCCTAAAGGAATTACAAAGTAGGCAACATTTATGGCAACAGGTTATAACACCACTAGAAGCTATAAGTTCCGATAATGAACTTTATGGGCTAGTGCAAGGGAAATTATTTGATTATCGTCTGCGTTTGCAGGCTGTAAATCAGCAGATATTTACTGAGGAAAAATGGCTGAAAAAAATAACAGCAGCAAAAGCTGTAGCTAATGCAGCCAAGAATCGGGAAGCTACTGCTAAATCTTTGAATGACTGGCAAAAGATTCAGTCTACTTGGCTGGTAGCCATTAATGCCTTGAATAGCATTCCCTTAACTAGCCCAGGATACCAAGAAGCCGAAAAGCTGTTGGTAGATTATAAACCTAAACTAGTAGCGGCACGCGATCGCGCTACTAAAGAACAATTAGCTGCTAGAACCTACCAACAAGCCGTTAGCACCGCCAAACAAGCCAAAGTTTATCAGCAACAAAACCAATGGCAAGCAGCGGCGACATACTGGGATCAGGCTTTGCAAACTGCTAAAAAAGTTTCCCAAGATAGCTTGTACTACACTCAGGCTCAGTCTCTCATCGAACCCTATTCAACAGCCCTCAAACAAGCACAAGACAAACTACAAGTTGTTAGTAGTTTGCAACAAACCCGCACTGATTTGGATAAAACCTGTATTAATGGAATTCGGATTTGCACATTTAGCATAGACAAAACAAGAATTATTGTTCGGTTAACGCCTGAGTATGACCAAATAAGGCAAAATAATTTGGCTAATCCTTATTCTGAAAATTCTAATACTGCTGTTGATGTTACCAATCACTTGCAAATCTTACGGGAAGCTTTAGCTGTAATTAGTGACAATGCAAACTTGTCCCTTTTCCTCTACGATTCTCAAGGTCAGGTAATTTATACGCGGACTTTGGGTGGGTAAGTAGAAAAGTTAGGAGTTAGGAGTTAGAAGTTTTTTAATTGGAAGTCCCTAAAAGGATATTAAGCTGTTCCACATTTAACTTAGCAAAGTTTCTTTGCTCGTGCCCCACTCCCCACAACCATTACTTTTCGCACCCTGAACCATTTTTGTAAATTTTCACTTTTAGCTTGTCTGTTCAATTGTGCTTAAATACGAAATTTCATCTTCTGATCGCAATCACAGATCAGATTCGGGTACTCTCAAAATCGCGCTGATTGCGTTTGTGGGGAAGGCTTTCTGAAGAAGCGATCGCTCAACTGAACCGAGCGCTATTGATTGCTCTTGATCTGCCAGGGCAAGATGATAAAATACTCTTGGATGTAGATTAATTCCCTCACCTTATTAACTGCGCGGCGGAATTGAAAAATTGACGACACAACCCCTTCGTGACTAAAACTGTTGTCAACAAGTTAGCGAAAGCAACCATGAACATAATCAAAATTTCGTAAGATACTGCGTCCAGAGGTTTTACACCAGCTAATAACTGTCCGGTGGTAATTCCTGGTATTGCGACCATACCTATGAGGATCATTTGATTGAGAGTGGGAATCAATCCGGCTCTGATGGCGTCTTTGCGGTACTGGCTAACTGCTTGCTCTGGAGTTGCGCCTAAGCTCAAATAGGTTTCTATTTCGAGATGGCTGGAATTAATGGTGCTGACAAGGCGATCGCCTGCTAACGCAGCTGCATTGGTAGCATTACCTAAGACTATCCCTGCTAGGGGAATTATATACTGTGGTTCATACCATCTTTCTGGTTGAATGATCAAGAAGTTGGTGTAAAGCACTGTCAGGGCGGTACTAATTAAAATTGCACCCCACACCAAAGGCAACACATAAGGAATTTTTGGAGTAATGCGATTTCGTGCGACAATCGCCGTAATTGTCAGCATTATTGCTAATAGCGCCAAAACTGCCCAAGCATTGTCTAAAGCCAAGATGAAATCTAAAATGTATCCCAATACAAGTAGTTGTAAGATGGTTCTTCCAGTAGCAAGGGCTAAGTTAAACTCTAATCCTAATTTTTCCCACGCAGATAAACCAATGGCGATCGCCATCAATCCCACAGCAATAGCTAAATCCACGAAATCCAGCTTGATCAGATCCTGCATAGGTTCTCTATCTCCTGGTATTTTCTTTTCAAAGCAGTCCACATGCCTGGAACTTTGATCCGATGTGTTGGATCTTGGTTGATATATATCACTTTCATCAATTCAAAATTCAAAATGGTACGACCAAAACATGGCAAACACCTAGTATATCTACTATCTGTAAATTAAATGTGCGGTAGTTTACCGCCCCAGAATTTAAGTAAAAACCCTAATAGATGCGTATCTTGGGCGATAGTCTTTTAATAGCTCCCCTTTGATTAATAATTCAATCAGCAAAAATTGACTGTCGAAGTGCATCCTTTGTATCTCCCGATAAAATGAGAACTCATGATCCAAAGTGTAAATCCCATCCCTGCCTTTGATATTAAGCAGCAATACACCACCATCGAAGCAGAAGTAAGTGCAGCTGTATTAGAGGTTCTGGCTTCTGGTCGCTATATTGGCGGCCCCCTAGTCGAAGGCTTTGAGCAACAGTTTGCTACTTATAATACTGTTACTGAATGTGTGGCTTGTAATTCTGGTACTGATGCGCTCTACTTAGCATTACGAGTCTTGGAAATTGGTGCAGGCGATGAAGTGATTACAACGCCTTTCACCTTTATTGCGACATCTGAAGTGATTAGCGCCGTGGGTGCAAAGCCTGTTTTCATTGATATTGACGCTACTACGTTTAATTTGGATGTAGAACAAGTAGCGGCGGCGATTACACCCAAAACTAAAGCGATTATCCCGGTTCACCTATTTGGCCAACCTGTGGATATGACATCATTGATGGCTCTTGCTCAGTCTCACAATTTGTCAATAATTGAAGATTGCGCTCAGTCTACAGGCGCAATTTGGGCTGATCAAAAAGTAGGAAGTATTGGACATATTGGTTGCTTTAGTTTCTACCCTACCAAAAATCTTGGTGGTTGCGGCGATGGCGGGGCAATAACGACTAATGACCCAGCGATCGCTACTAAACTGCGAATATTACGGGATCATGGTAGTAAAATTCGATATTTACACGAGGAAATAGGTGTAAATAGCCGTTTAGATGCTCTCCAAGCAGCTATATTGCAAATTAAGCTGCGTTATTTAGATATTTGGAATGATCGCCGCCGAGATATCGCCAATTATTACTATCAGTTCCTTAGTCAAGTTCCGGGGATCGTCCCGCCCCAAGAATTACCTGGGGGTATTGGGGTATGGAATCAATACACTGTTCGCATATCAGGTCAAGGACGAAATGGTTCTAGTGCCAAATATCGAGATTGGGTGCGTAGTCAATTGCAAGAGCAGGGCGTGAGTTCAATGATTTACTATCCCCACCCTTTACATTTGCAGCCAGTTTATCAAAGTCTAGACTATCAAATTGGCGACTTACCAATAGCAGAGCAAGCTTGTCATGAAGTCATATCCTTGCCTATGTTCCCAGAACTGACAGAACAGCAGCAAGACCAGGTGATTTATGCGTTGAAAGAAGTTATGAGTTAGGAGTACAGACGCGATTAATCGCGTCTGTACAGGAGTAGAGACGCGATTAATCGCGTCTGTGCAGGAGTTTTGAATGAATAAGTTTCTTCAACTCATCACTCCTAACTCATTTCATTACTACATTTGCAGTCGCTAAGGCTTCTACTAAGCCACGCACAGCGGCAATCATGGCGACTTCGCTATTAAGTTGGTTGATGGCGGAACCAACACCAACACCAGCAGCACCAGCAGCGATCGCTAATGGTGCAGTAACGTTAGAAATGCCTGAAGCACACAATACTGGCACTGACACCACACGGGAAATCTCAAAAGCTGCTGCCAAGGTGGGAGCAGCTTTTTCAATTAATCCTAAAGTTCCAGGGTGAACTGGGTTACTGCTAGTACCGCCTTCGGTTTGGATAATGTCCGCTCCAGCTTTCACCAGTTCTTCTGCTAACTGTACCTGTTGATCTAGTTCCAAAATGTGGGGAACGGTAACAGATAGGGTGATTTCCGGGAAAAGAGCGCGGGTTTGCTTAGTCAGCGCTAGCACTTCTGGAGCCTCAAAGCGGCGTCCTTGAGCATAGAAGGAATCGAAATTCCCGATTTCAATTAAATCAGCACCAGCTGCCACAGCTTGCACAAATTTCTCTGGTTCTACTGTAGAAACACAAATTGGTAATTTTGTCAAACTTTTAGCTAATTGGACTAAGGCTGGATCGGCGGCAATATCGACAAAAGTAGCACCGCCAAATTCAGCAGCTTTGACAGTCGCAGCGACGCTAGCGGCGTCGAAGTTATTTAAGCCGCTGATCACTTTCAGAACGCGGCGGTTATTAAATGCACGTTGGAGTGGAGAATGCATCGTCATGGTTGGGCTTTTGAAGCTATGAAAATTAGGTATATTCTACCGTCCCTCAGTTGATCGAGAGCCTAAATTACTATGGCAGTTGCCAAATCTTGATAGTTTTATCCTTACCGCCACTAACCAAAGTTTTACCATCCGCACTGAAAGCGATCGCATAAACTTCGGCTGAATGTCCATTAAAGGTGTGTATTAACTCTCCCGTGTTCAGTTGCCAGACTTTTACAGTCTTGTCATCACTACCACTAGCAATATATTCCCCATTTGGGCTGAAGGCGATCGCATTTACATCAGCTAAATGCCCTGGAATGGTGCCGTGCTTCTTCTTGAAATAATTCTGTTGCCTTATGCAAAGCAGTACTTCCTTGGACTTGGGGTGCTAGCTGTTTAACTACACAATGCTCTTTGAGCTTGTCTTCATCCTCTGCCAAAAAAGTTCTGCCAAATCCGCCGCCTCCCAGTGGTTGAATAATGTAGTAGCGGTTTCGTAGCCGTGGTAGTAATCTTGTCCCGCAACTTTGACAAAAATTTATGCCATTAGGGTTGAGGGGCTTCATGCAACTGAGATTGAGGCAGTAGCTCATAGTTAGGCATCTATCACCCGTTGTAATCTATGATAAATACTTCCTGTGCATCCCTTAGTATTTCTGATCGCTATGTTGTAAAATTTTGCTTTTGGAGCTTATTATCCTAATTCAGCTAGGTATTAAATGCAGCATAGCGCCACTATACCTCATAAAGTTCAGTAAATGCCTATACGAAAATAATTAAGTTATGCCTTTCAGGAGGAACACATGACTGAAGAAATAACGGCAAAGTTTGACGAGAAAGAAATACTTGAACTTTGGGATAATAGAGCTACAGACTGGGATATTCAAGTTGGCGAGGATGGCGACAGCAATCGAATTCTAAATTCAGATCCGGTACTATGGAGTTTTGCTGGTAATGTTGCAGGATTGTCTGTCCTTGATGCTGGTTGTGGCACAGGATATCTGGCACGCCAGCTTTGCCTTAAAGGGGCCTGTGTAACTGCTATAGATTTTTCACCTCAGATGATAGAAATTGCCCAATTCAGAGCTAGCCAAAAGAATCTAGATATAGATTTTTATTTGGATTCATGCACTGAACTCAAGTCGCTTCCAGATGAGCAATTTGATATTATCATCTCGAATTACGTTCTCATGGATTTGCTTGATCTCGAAGGAGCAATAAGGGCATTCAATCGTGTTCTTAAGCCTAGTGGTATTGCAATCCTTGTATTCTCACATCCTTGCTTTCCCCAAGGTAGCTCGACGACTGTAAATGAGTATGGGACAGTTTGTTATGGTTGGGCTTCTTCTTACTTTGAAAGGACACAACGCAACGACGAACCTTGGAACCATTTTACAACACCATTTATCTGGTTTCACCGTCCTCTTTCCGACTACTGGAAAGCCTTCAAGGCAGCAGGTTTTTCTGTGGACGAATTTGAAGAACCAAGACTTACCCCAGAGCGATATCATCTTGCAGAAAACGACCGCAAGCTTTTAAATTCCAAAACACGTCCCTATTCGGTAGTTTTTAAACTCCTGAAGGTTAAAAGATTATATAATAGCTAACCCGATAAACTTCTAGTTCCATCCATCTAAGTCTGTAGGGTCTTTTACCACTATCCTAGTCAAACTCTGGAGGCCACAAATCTGCAATTGGTACTTCCCATCCTGGAAGCAGTTCGGGAACTGTTAAAATATCGCCATCACGAAGTATTATTACCTCTTGTCCAAAGTTGTAAACTTCAACAATTCGCTCATCTGGATTGAGCAAAATTCCTACCTTAGTTCCCAAACTTAGAAATTCTTGAATCTTGACTCTCAGATCCTCTAAATTATCACTAGGGGACTTCACCTCTACAGTCAAATCGGGAGCCAATTGAGCAAAAGACTTCGGACTGCGACGCAAGCGTTCGGCTAAAACAAATGAGGCATCAGGTGCGCGTAAATCTGAATTTGGCAATCTGAAACCAGCGCTAGAAGCTGCTGTACGTCCCAGTTTGCGCGGTCTAACCCAGTTACGTAACTGGGCTACCATTTCAGCGGCAACTTCATCTGATTCGTATCCTGATGGACTCATGACAATAATATTACCCTTAACTAGTTCCATGCGATAGTCAGGATGCTGTTGCTGCATTTTTTCCAAGTCTTCAAGCGTTAGGGACATAAAACCTCTAATTATCACACGCCGTGTATTTATATTATGGAGACAACAGACCCCTCTAGGAGCGATCGCTCCATGAATTTCCCAGTCATCGCCAAATCTGTTACTCTAAATACTTTCTATGCTCTGCTGTATCGTCAAAAACAGGAATAAGCAGTAAAATCGAATATTATTGCTTATTTTTCAAAACACTCCATCGCTGTTTGAACTTTCTCAACTTGCCTGGGTGCTTGCATTTCGTGAAAAAGTGCCATCGCTTGTACAAAACTTTCCCTAGTCTGCTCAATTTCACCCATTTTTTTATGAGTCAATGCCAACTGATAATAAGCTTCAGCTAAGTCTGATTTAGCACCTATTTTATCAAGAATTTCTACTGCTTCTGAATGATGAAAAATTGCTCTAGAAAATTCTCCTTCTTCTCGAAAAAGTTCAGCCAGACAACTAATAGCTTTAGCTTTGATCTGAGTAAAGTTATTTTGATCAGAATTCAATATAGCTCGTTGGCACAACTCAAAGGATTTTTTTAAATTACCTAAATTTTTATAAGTTAAGCAGAGAGTTACTAAACTATGCCCTATTCCCCATAAAGTCACTCTAGTTGATGATGACATGGCATAAAAGGCATTTTCAGTAAGATTCAAAGCATCTTCTCTGCTACCAGAGCGTGATTTTATCAAAGCTAAACAGCATTGAGCATATGCCATGTAATCATCAAGGTTGCTATTTTGTTCAGCAAGGCTACAAACAGAATTAAAACAATCTTCGGCTGCTTCTATTTCCCATAATTCAAGTTTGCAAAGCCCTGTATTGAACAAAATAGATATTTTTGTTTTGACATCTAATTCGCCTAATACTTTTCCTGATTTTTCATAACATTCTATAGCTTCTCTAATACACCCGATAATTCGATATGTATACCCAAGTATATTGTAAAGTTTAATTAGTCTTTCTGGCGATTTGATATCGTCTATTATCCGTTTAATGACAGAGAAATTTTTCTGGAGCAGTCCCAGTTGGTAAAACGAGCAACCCAAAGGCAACCCTATACTCCACTGTTCACCTCTTCCTTGTAAAATTACATCACCAGCTTGCTCAAAATCACTAATTTCTACATAGTGATAGTAAGCTTCTAAAGCGGTTAAAGCATCTGTGATATTTTTGATGGCTGCAACTCGTTGCGTCCAAAATTCTGCGGCTTTTCGGTTTACTAATTCCCATTCTTCACTGATTAACCTTAACCTACTGATAGCTTCATCACGAATGACCGGATGCAGCCAGTATTGTCCTTTTTTTGCTTCTATTAAAGACAAATCTTGCAGAGCTTTAATTACACCTCTACGTTTTTGTTCTGGTACATCCCAAAGCGAACATAAAACTCCCTCAATAGGTAATGAAGTAATATCTTGATAACGATAGCATCCTAAACGACACAGGAGACGATAGGCTTCTAAGTCATTTTCTTGGAGACGGGTAAATTGACTGGCGACTAAATCTTTTAACTCTCTTTCTATTAATAAATTTGTACAGTTTTCCTGCCAATAGGCATGTATATCACCAGAAAAATCTGTCAATATTGCTCCTCGGAGAATTTGCATTGCTTTGGCGTTACCTCCACAAGCTTTGCACATTTCACTGAGAATAGTAGAATCACAATTGATGTGGCGACGGCTGAAAAACTGTCGCCACGCTTGCTCATCTAAACCTTCCAGTGGGTAGAGATGAACCTCTACACTTGACTCCCGCAAACGCTCACGACTCGTTACTAAAGTAACTGAATGCACATCCTGATCTGCTAATAGTCTCAATAGTTCAACATAAGGGCGACGAGATTCGAGAATCTTGCCATTTTTATCGAGAGCAGTTTCTAGATTATCGATAAATACCCCAATTTTAGAAGTTTGTTCTCGGAGTTTGCGCCGTAGTCGTTCTAAGCTGATACCAAAGTCGCATCCCGGTTCTTCCTTAAAGTATCGCCGCAGCCATTCCTCAACCACACTCTCCACAGGAGTGAGGTTTTGGATTTCTGTGGCCATCCACAGTTCCAGTACAAAATTAAACTTTTGAGTTTTAAAATACTTACGTGCTAAGGTGGTTTTACCAACACCGCCTTCACCCTGGATGAGAATAACTTTTGCTCCCCGACTCACAAGGGCGTGGAGATCGGCTATTTGGCGATCGCGCCCTACAAAGTTAGAATCTATTTCTTGGGGTTTAGCGTCATAGCCTGCTAAATTAGGAATCTGGGAGATTTGTTGCGACTGTTGGGTTGTTTTAAACCCCTGAACCACGCCTTGAAAAGTAGATTTTGAGACTTTCTCCCCTATAACTTTTGATAGTAAATGCCAAAGTTCTGCGCCAACTGCTTTTAAATGCGCTTCTGTATAACCACGGCTATTGGCAATATCCTGGTAAGTCCGCTTTTCATCCTCCCACAAATGACGCAAGATAATCCTTTGAGTTTTATCTAAGTGTTCTCCTGTCTTGAGAAAAACCAAGTTATCTACAAACTCTAAGGCTTCTTCTGCACCCATTTGCTAGCTTGATGTATCATTTGTAATTCATTATAACCATATTTTTACTACTTCTTCCTACCCTTCATACTACAAAATACTTTTTCATACTCGGTAGGGAACTTACTTTATCTGACTGCAAAGCATTTTAGGCTGTATTACTATTGTAATTAATACAGGCGAAGTTAAGTTAAGCGTTAAGAAAAGGTGGTTGAGGAGAGATTCAGAGAGCGCGACTACTGCAAGCTTAGTAAATCACAGATATTATTTGTTCCTCTCCCATATTAATGACTGATGAAAGTGGTGTCTACTAAACAGGCAGTAGCTATTAACTAATTAGATTCTGTATAAGTCTTTGAATAATTCACCAAATCAGGTAATTATTCACTTGTAAAACTAATCTTCAGACTAGGCATGATTTCCCACATCCTCCTTTTTTAAATGGGACATGAGAAATTAAAAAGAATATTCACTGCTAAAAATTCAGCAACTTTCGTAAGTAAAATTATGGACACAAATCAGGATACGCTTCTATTTCGCTTTGCTTCTAAATCTTTGAAATATTTCTTGTTGGTGCTATTTGGCATTGCGATCGCCTACGTTTTATCCAGTGGTTTAGGTATCTCACAAATCATCCCCATACTGCTATACCTTTTACAACAGTTTTTGCTTCCACTAGGAATTATCCTGTTGTGTTTAATTACAACAGCAATAATTCTTGAATCCCTGCGTTAAGAATCGAGGGAATCACTCCTAACTTATTCACTTTCCGTAGTAAACCCTGGCATTACCATATCCTATATTTCGCAGGTATTTATTCCATTCCTGAGCTTGGAATCGCTCAGGGAAAGGCCCTACTGCTACGTGTGGCCCTCGTGGTTGCGTCCTTTCGAGGACTGCGCCAGATCGTCCTAAATCTTGACTATATGGGCCTAGATTCTGCCTAATTTTTGCTGCGATCGCAGTTAACTCTTGTTGAGTGGTGGGAATGACGACATAATATCTAGAGGCTTGCTTGGGAGAATTTATATTACTGCGATCGCCTACAAAGTCTCTATTACCTGCATCTATTTCCTGTCCGTTAGCGGAGCTGATCCGTACATTAGAAATACCTTGTGACTGTAGCTTTCTGACCAGTTGTTGGGCGTTAGATACTCTGTTAAAAACTCCTGACTGAATTACATTCCGTCCTTGGTAGTAGCGAATGTAAGCACTGGGTTCAATCCGACGGATTGCTTGTAGCGTCTGAAAATCACTACTATCAACGTAAACTGAGTAACGCTCAAAGTTCTGGTTATATTGACTAAACTGTGCAGGTTGAGAGGGCTGAAAGTCCTGCTCAAATTGATTATTTTGTAATGGTTGGGAGGGCTGAAAGTTCTGCTCAAATTGATTGTTTTGTAATGGTTGGGAGGGCTGAAAGTTCTGCTCAAATTGATTGTTTTGTAATGGTTGTAACTGCGGTGATGGCTGTTGACCAAAGGGAATTGGCGGTGGCAGTATTTCACCTGCTTCTTGAGCCAGTAGCACGTTGTTATGGATTTGTGCTTGTGCTGGGGTAGAGTTGGGAATCAGCACTAACCATCCTCCCACTAACAAGGGGAGAAGTCTAATAGTGGGCTTCCAACCCTCAGAACTTCGGTGCAGCATCTGAAATGGGATAAATTGACTTAGCATTCCTCTCGACATAAGTAGTTAGAAAGTAGTCAAAATATTTCTAGGCAATTTCCATCAGGAACTAATTAGTTTACCTTTGTAGCAACTATAGCGCTTCTGGTTTCTATACAATACACTCTGACCTGACTTCCATTTCTTTCTCCTAAAAAGATAAAGGCTTTGAAAAACTGAAGTGCTTTAGTAGCAAGGCTTTGAAGAGTATGTGCTACAATGGTACAACCACGCATATCGTGTCGTGTTTGTATGAAAAAAGTCGTCGTTGGTCTTTCTGGTGGCGTTGACAGTTCCACCGCCGCAGCTATCCTGCACCATCAGGGCTATAAAGTGATTGGTTTGACTCTTTGGCTAATGAAAGGCAAAGGTCAATGTTGCTCTGAAGGTATGATCGACGCGGCTGATATTTGTGAACAGTTGGGCGTTCCCCATCAAGTTGTGGATATTCGGGATCTCTTTCAGACGCATATTGTCGATTACCTGGTGACTGGTTACAGTGCTGGGATCACGCCTTTGCCTTGCTCCCAGTGCAATAAAACGGTAAAGTTTGGGCCAATGGTGCAGTATGCTCGTGAACAATTGGGATGCGATCGCATCGCCACTGGTCATTATGCCCGAATTAGCTTTGACGAAGCAACTGGACGTTACCAATTATTAAGGGCTGTTGACCGCAACAAAGACCAGTCATACTTCCTCTATGATTTGTCTCAAGATTTACTAAAAGCAACTATATTTCCTCTAGGCGAACTAGAAAAAACTGACACGCGCCGCATCGCGACTGAATACGGACTGAAAACTGCTGATAAACCAGAAAGTCAAGACTTATGCTTAGTGGAAAGTAACGGTTCCATGCGGGCATTTCTCGATAAATATTTAGCTCCCAAAACAGGCGATATTGTAGATGTCACAGGCAAAGTTTTGGGACAGCATGATGGTGTCCATCACTACACCATTGGCCAGCGCAAAGGCTTGGGGATTGCTGCTGCTGAACCGTTGTATGTGATTGAATTAGATGCGGAAAATAATAAGGTAGTAGTAGGCGATCGCACCAAGGTAACTCAACCAGAATGCACTGTAAATCGGGTAAATTGGGTTTCTATTGCCGAACCATCCACCCCAATTCATGCCGAAGTGCAAATTCGCTATCGTTCAATGGCTACACCCGTGACGGTGATTCCGTTAGAAAACTCCCGTGTGCGTTTGGTGTTTGATGAACCCCAAATCAGCATCACCCCCGGACAAGCGGCGGTGTGGTACGACGGCGAGAAAGTGTTAGGTGGCGGAATTATTGAACAATTTAGTTGAATGTCACATCGGTTTTGCTAGAAGCCAAAACTGCCTCTTTTTTTAACTTCAGATAAGCAAAAGCTGCACTGAGTTTTGGAGGGGTATTTTTATGTTTAAATTGGATAATAATGCCAGAACAAGAGCCAATCACTGATCCGTTTTTAATACAGCTATTAGAAGGCTATACCTCAGCAGAGGCGGCAGAGATTCAACAATACATGGAGCAATGGGATGCTGCTACCTATACCAGTGTTGCTCAAAGTATCTTAGACCATGCTGCTAGAAAAGGAATTGAACCCTTAAAGTATCTACGCAAAGCTCATAACTTTAATAAAAAAGGAGCTATTCGAGTTCCGAAAACTGGATATAGAGGCGATAGTTCAGCTGTCTATCGTAAAAGCGGGGAGTGTGGGCGATGACTTGGGTCGATTCGTACCGCCTTTTCCTGCACCCTCACAGACATTTGTGCCATTTCCTTAATTTGTCAAAGATGGTGTAGCAGTGCGACGCAAAACTGCTAAATCCTCCTCATCCAGTTCCACTTCAATTCCACTGCGAATCAGTTCAGCAAAATGGTCATTTGGCACCATAATACTTAGGGCATATAAGCGACCCAACCCGGTATTTTCAATAAAATGTATGTCGGTGGGAGGTACTAAAAAGCTGTCCCCCGCCTGAATTGGTACTGCCTTACCATCACAGTGAGCGAGTCCTTCCCCTTTAAGGATGAAAAACATTTCCACCGCCGACTGATGCCGATTCGGGGGTTGCTTCCCGCCCACGTCAAAAATTTCTACACAAACTATAGGGGAGACGTCAGCACTTGCCTTATCGAACACGATCGCTAACCGATTCGTGGCATCGGGACTGATACGATATACCTGGTAGTCTTTGGGAGATTTAATTACTGGAATCATACATTGAGTTCCCTTTATAGTGAGTTCATTATCTCGCTTTCAGTTACCTCTTCTAGGTTGCTCTTACGTCATGATTGCGATCCTCTATCCCAACTGTCCCCTCTGTCAATACCCCCCACCTGAATCCTTACGTATTTTCGTTGGTTTTATATAGACAAAAGGGAAACACTGCCACCAGATCGGGGTGACGCTACTATATCTCCATGATATAAGGCAAACTCGCGGAATTTTGTCTAGTCGGTAATCTTGTGTCCATTACCGGGAGGTTGATTAGGCAACGCTTGAAAGTCCCCAGTAATGTCCAGCCGCTTTAGCCATAGGTTGATGGTGTTGCGACTAATGTTGGATAGAAGACTTGCTTCACTAATCTTCAATCCATTGAGCTTTATGGCTTGGATAACTTTCTGACGCAGGTCGTAACTGTAGGGTTTGGGCATGGAATGAGTGCGATCGCGCGCAAGGAGGATTTGGGACTACTTCCAGTTTATGTCATAACCGCCTTGGCGGTTGCTATACTTATGGAGTCAATGATGACTGAAGCAATTTTAAATGAGCAAGAATTGACTAAGAAAAACATTGTTCAATTGTTAGCACAGTTGACTAACACATATCAAAGTAGTCGCACCGAACGACAAGAAATTGCTATTCAGTTTCCAACAGAAAACGAAGAGTTTTCCCTGTTAGAAGAAATTGAACTTTTAACAGTAAATCTTAGAGGTTATGCTAGTCAATTTCAATCCACAGATCGAATTGTCAATAAAGACCATGCAATTGAGCAATTACAAGCTACGCGAGTTTTAAATGTACCTCAAATTGCGAATTTTTATTTTGGCATTAATGGCAATTTTGAACAGATAAAGAGTTATATTAGAACGTTAGATTACTTGCGTTTACTACTGTTGGAATATTTGCAGTTTCAGAGGGATTAAAATCATTACTGATTAACCTTGGTTTGACTACGAATTTTAGATAAAAGATTTTAGATAAAAGGTTTTTTGGTTCATGCTCCGCCCCGCACTTCTGACAGGGCGCGTAGCTTGCTTCTCCGTAGGAGTACGTGGGCGGAACAAATCCAAAATTCTCAATGTTTATTATTCGGCTTGCCCCATACCCAATCTTACCAGGGTCAATCCAAAATCCAAAATCTAAAATCCAAAATTGTTTGACCCTTTATGCTTGGTGATTCTTTCGCGCACAGCTTGGCGAATGTCTTCCCAATCCTCAGGAGTCATCTCAGTTGTATTCCCAGAATTTAGACCTTCTAAAAGTATCACTTCCAAATGTTCAGCCGCTTGACGCTTTTGGTCTTGGCGCACTAACTCACGGAAATATTCACTAACACTGCTGTAGCCACCAGTCGTCATTTTCTCTTCTATATAAGTTCGGATCGCAACTTCTATCTTATGCCCTTTCAAACTCTTTCAAAGCTTGTACAGTTCCTACTTGCCAAGCTCGTTCAACTGTAGTGGCAATAATTTGAGTTAGAGGTATATTTTGAAAGTTAGGACTGTGAGCATATTCGATATAATGTCCATCCCTGAGTAAATAAATCCTCAGCTTTTTACTATCGTAAATCCATAGTTCTGGAACAGCGATCGCAACGTATGCATCAAGAGTTGTTTTTGATGTCACATCTGTTTCAATTGCCAAATCAGGAGGCGGATCGTTTGGTTCCAGTTTGCAACGACCAATCATTCTTTGGTAATTTTGAATGTAGAAGCAAGCATCTGGTTCTACCCCCGCTATATTTTCCCGCTTGAAGGTGGTTGAACCGAAGGGTTCATAACTTTTCCCTGCAATCTTCAGCAAGATTTTTACAATATCCGAAATTAAGTCCTTTGATTTTTCGTGTTCGGGTAGAGGAACCATAATTTCTAAAGTAGACTTGCTGTAAGCAACTCGTAGCGATCGCTTTTCCCCCAGTTCTTGCAAAATAGACTCAAATTCCTCCCAACTGATATCCTGGATATTCACTGTACTACCAGGTGCTAGCCGCATTTGGCTAACAGGTTTAACAACGGGGGATACAGCAGTCATATGCATTTTCCTTATAAAGGAACTATTCTGAAACTAGAGACTGGATTAAGCTTTAGCCTAACCGAATCAGATAGGTTGGAGGCTAATTGCAAAAATTTTCTTCCATTACCTAAACTATTTTAGGACTTACGCACACTCTACGAATTCTCGGCGCTCTTGGCGTCTTCTCTACGAGACGCTGCGCGTTGGCGTCAGCCTCTCGTAGAGAAGGCGGTTCGATAAATTAAGCTTTTTAGCAATTTTTGCGTAAGTCCTATATTTTTCTCTACGTACCAGCATTTGATAAGTTAGTACATAATCTGAAACAATAACAGTAAAAGCAGAGAGGGGATCTACGTTGAGTCACAATCCAGATGCTATAGCCCCCCACGGTGGACAGTTGGTTAACCAAATCGCCACACCAGAACAAAGAGCAGAGTTTCTCTCAAAAGCTGACTTTTTGCCGCGAGTGCAACTTGACGATCGCGCCGTTTCTGATCTAGAAATGATTGCGATCGGTGCTTTTAGTCCACTGACGGGTTTTATGAACCAGGAAGACTACGATCGCACTGTTACAGAAATGCGACTAGCTAACGGTCTTGTTTGGTCAATCCCGATTACACTATCAGTAAGCGAAGAAGTCGCTTCTCGCCTGAAAGAAGGCGACTTGCTCCGTCTAGATAACCCCGCCGGTCGGTTTATCGGGGTTTTGCAACTCACGCAAAAATACCACTACGACAAAACCCGCGAAGCAATAAAGGTCTACCGCACTGATGATGCCAATCATCCAGGTGTACAGGTACTCTATAACCAAGGTTTAATACATCTGGCTGGCGATATTTGGCTACTGCAACGCGAACCTCATCCCCAGTTTCCCACCTATCAAATTGATCCGGCTGCCTCGCGGCAAATGTTTCGAGAAAATGGCTGGAAAACCATTGTTGGTTTCCAAACTCGCAACCCCATTCATCGCGCTCATGAATATATCCAAAAGTGCGCGTTGGAAACAGTAGATGCACTCTTTTTGCACCCATTGGTAGGGGCTACAAAAGATGATGACATTGCCGCCGACGTGCGAATGCGCTGCTATGAAATTTTGCTAGAACACTACTACCCTGATGACCGGGTGGTTTTGGCAATTAATCCAGCCGCAATGCGCTATGCTGGGCCTCGTGAGGCAATATTCCATGCTTTAGTCCGCAAAAACTACGGCTGTACTCACTTTATCGTCGGACGGGATCATGCTGGCGTCGGTGACTATTACGGCACTTACGATGCTCAATACATTTTTGACGAGTTTGAGCCAAGTGAATTGGGCATTGTGCCGATGAAATTTGAACACGCTTTCTACTGCCTGCGTACTAAGCAGATGGCAACATCTAAAACCAGTCCCAGCAAGCCAGAGGAACGCATTCATTTATCGGGGACAAAAGTTCGGGAAATGCTGCGGCGCGGTGAGTTACCTCCACCAGAATTTTCCCGTCCAGAGGTGGCGGCAGAGTTGGCACGGGCAATGCGGATAGAAGTACCTGTCTAGGGCATTGGGCATTGGGCATTGGGTATTGGGCATTAATTATTCTTTCTCACTCTGTTCCCTGATCTTCCTCATCTCCCCCACTACCCACACTTTGATCAACAAGCAAACAGCATAAACTGTAACTCCTGTAAGCTGCTAGCTGATGGGCTGAGGGCTGATAGCTAATTATGAAACGGCGCACGTTTTTACACAGAATTGGCTCAATACTCGCGGTATTGGGGGTAACTGAAGCTGAGTGGTTGACATTGGGAAATCGCTATTATCAGGCTTTGGCACAACCCAGTCCGCGCAAGTTGGCTTTATTAATAGGTATCAACCAATACCCAAAAACTCCAGACCTCAGTGGTTGTCTGACGGATGTAGAACTGCAAAAAGAACTTTTGATTCACCGCTTTGGCTTCCAAGGGTCAGATATTTTAACCTTAACTGAGGAAGAAGCTAGCAGGGAATTCATTGAGGCGGCTTTTTTGGATCACTTGGGCAAGCAAGCTAAACCCGGTGATCTGGTCGTATTTCACTTTAGCGGCTATGGTAGCCGTGTCAAATTGGAAACATCGCTAGATCCAATGCAAAATGCTCTGGTGGCAGCCAATGTAAGTAAAAATTCACAAGATGATAAAATAGTCAACTATATATTAGAAGAAACTCTACTGCTATTATTGCGATCGCTCCCCACAGACCGAGTAACAGCAGTATTAGATACTAGCTTTTATGCTCCTAGCACAGTATTAGGATTAAAAATTCGCACCCTTGAGGAGTCACTAGGAAAGTTAGCAGCAGAGGAACTCGACTTTCTCAAAAAACTTAAAACTCAAAACTTACCCAGCACTCCGATTGTTTTAGCAGCTACCTCAGAACCAAAGCAGCCAGCGAGAGAAGGACTTTTTTCTGGTTTTAGTGCCGGGTTATTTACCTACGCCTTAACGCAGTATTTGTGGGAATTCACCCCAGCCACCACAATTCAAGTCGCCCTCTCTCATGTGGAAAATTCTCTATCCAAATTGGGTAGTAAACAGCAACCAACGTTATTAAGTAATCAGAAAAATCCAGATGTAACGTCTCTACTACCAGACGGTATCATCGGTGCCCAAGGCGCGGTGAGTGCCATTGAAGAAGACGGCAAAACCGTGCATCTGTGGTTAGCAGGATTACCTCCACAAGTGCTGCTATACTACGGAGTGAATTCTCGATTCACCCTAGAAACAACAGAGCAATTAATATTGCGATCGCGGACTGGGTTAACTGCAAAAGCCCAAATTTATAAAATTGAAGGTGCAAATTCCCTCAAAGTCGGGCAACTCGTCCAAGAAGCAGTCCGGGTTTTACCCCGAAATATTAATTTAACAATAGCTTTGGATACTGGATTGGAAAGAATTGAGCGGGTAGACGCTACAAGTGCCTTTGCTGGATTTTCCCATGTATCCACCGTAGTAGCAGGAGAAAAACCCGCTGATTATCTATTTGCCAAGCAACAGGAAATTCCCAGTCATTATGGTCTATTTTCTATTGGTGGCGAACTAATTACCAATACCACTGGGGAAGTAGGAGAAGCAGTAAAGTTAACAGTACAAAAGTTAGCGCCAAAATTATCAACCCTGCTTGCAGCCAAGTTATGGCGACTTACAGAAAATCAAGGTTCTTCCCGCTTGCCTATCAAGGCAACCTTAGAAATAATTAATGAGATATCGCCTCGCCTCGTCATGCAGCGCCAAACAGCACGAACTTTCAAAACTGAAACTTCGATTAAAAAATCAGTACAGACGCGATTAATCGCGTCTCTCCCTCCGATTGTGCCTATCGGTAGTCGAATGCAATATCGAGTGGAAAACCAGAGCGATCGCTCGGTATATTTAATCTTGCTGGGATTGAACAATAATCATACAGCAATTGCCTTCTATTCTTGGGACCCCCAAGAACCAAACACAGCAGATACCAAACCCCTCCTCCAACAAGTCGTTATCGCCTCAGGTGAAACCATTACCCTACCCCAAACTAATGCTGCTTCCGAATGGGTGATTTCAGGACTAGCTTCTGAGTGCGAACAACAATTGATTTTTAGTACTGCCCCCTTTAGTGCAACTCTCGCCGCCTTGAACACTACTAAATATTCCACAGCCGAAGAACAACCGATTGGTCCATTGTTGAATCCATTAGACGTTGCACAAGCCTTGCTACAAGACTTACATAATGCCAGCACCCTCAAAACGGAGATGAACGGCACAGCAGCCGACTCATATATCTTGGATGTAAATAATTGGGCAAGTTTTAGCTTTAGTTTTCAGGTTGTATAAACATGGAATTCATTAACTTAGTTGTGTATATAACAATTCACTTAAAAAATTGCAACGATATGATCAGGCGATCGTTTCTTATGATAGAGTCTTAAAACTTCAGCCTGAATCTGATTAGGCTTGGGATCAATCAATTTTAGATTTTGGATTTTAGATTTTAGATTTTAGATTGATGGGTTAAGCAAGTAGAAAGTTTACCTGAGTACAAAGAAGACGCGATCATTGATCATGATTAGGAAGAAAAGGTTGATAATATATTTCGTTCTCCAATCGGCGTTTGAGGAACAAAACCCAACCTAAACAGGCATTTGTTGAGTTTTACTTCGTTCAACCCAACCTACAATTATCCTTAACTGAACTATATTGATGTAGAGATGCAAAATTGCACTTAATACCACCACCCTTTCGTGTATTTACATGGTTCATCTGCCATCATCAAATATCTATAACTTTTGATTATTAAGCTTTTTAAATAATTCATTCGCTAGACGGAGGTAAATAAGTAGTTAAATATCTACTTTATTTATTAGGAGATGGCAAGGAAATTTTTGAGGAAAAATATAATGGTTCTTTACAAATTAGCAGATTTTGAGCCTAACTATCGGGATAGCTTTGAAGGTCAGGATATTAATGGGCTTGGGGTTTATACACAAGGAAGCGATGAAAAAATTGGTAGTGTTACCGATGTTTTAGTGGATGAGGAAGGTCATTTCCGCTATTTAGTGGTTGACTTAGGCTTCTGGATTTTTGGTAAAAAAGTGTTATTACCAATTGGTCGTGCCCGGATCGACTATAACGTTGATCGCGTCTACACAATTGGCTTGAATAGACAGCAAGCAGAAAGTTTACCTGAGTTCAATGAACGCCAAACCCTTGATTATGACTATGAAGAACAGGTGCGTGGGGTATATCGCCAACCCACAGACTACACCCCTCCTGTAGAGGCTTCAACACCTGTAGATGCTTTAGCACCATTGGATACACCGACACTGACACCAACACCGACGCCTACGCCCACTTACACCCGTGATGACTATACTTACGAACGTGAGCCTTCTTTGTTTGGGTTAAATGAGCAAGAGAATCAAACTCTGAAATTGTATGAAGAACGGCTGATTGCCAGTAAACGACGCCAAAAAACTGGAGAAGTATCGATTGGTAAGCGTGTTGAGACTGATACTGCACGGATTGCAGTCCCAATAGAAAGAGAGCGAGTTGTGATTGAGCGTGTAACTCCAGCAGATGCAGGTACTGCTGTTTCTGGGCGCGAAGCAGATTTCCGTGAAGGCGAAGTTGCTCGCATAGAACTCCACGAAGAAACTGCTGATGTTCGCAAAGAAGCATTTTTGCGTGAAGAAGTCAGAGTTAAAAAAGTGGTAGATCAAGATACAGTTGAAACTCAAGAAACTGTGCGTCGTGAAGAGTTAGATGTGAATTCTGGTAATCTTCCGATTGAAGAACGCTAACTAAAATATAGTCATTAGTTACTAGCTAATGACTAATAATTAATTCGCCACAGTGCAGGTGGGGCTGTTGAAATAGCTTTACCTGTGCTTATAATAGCTGCGAATGAGTACTACATTTAATTTAGCTAACTAAAAGCAGTTCATAAACTTTGCATATGAATAGCCAACCGATGACCAAAAACATTGGACAGGCAAACTCGAACTCTCGCACTAGCAGCTCACTAGCAGATTTGAAAAATAAGGTAAATAATTTTGCTGTCATCGATAAGCAAGGTCAGCTAGTAGGAGTAGTTCATGATTTAATTGTGGATGCTAATCGTCGGCTAAACTTAGTTATATCTAACCAGGCGAATCAACAAACTGGAGAATATAATCAGCAATTAGCCGATAAACGTCCTTCTTTCTTTCGATTGCAGAGCCAGAGAATCAAAAAAATCGACAAGCCGAGTAAATCTGTTTTCATAGACTTAAACAAATCAGAAATCGAGTATATGCCTGAATATTTAGAAACAGAAACACCAGGCGATAGCAACTCAACTGAGCAACTAGCCAATAATCGAATTACAAATAGCCCAGTTGAGGCAACAAATTCAGAAGAGGCTAGCGAAGAACAGATTATTCGTCTATTAGAAGAACGACTAGTTGTTGAAAGCAGCAAGCGGAAAGTTGGTGAGGTAATTGTTCGCAAAGTAATCGAAACCCGGATGGTACAAGTTCCTGTCCGGCGTGAAAAGCTGATTGTGGAACAAATTAGCCCAGAACACAAACAACTCGCAGAAATTGATTTAGGACAAGAGGAAATTGATGGTATTGACTTGACCCAAGTAGAAAGACTTGAAGTTACAAATTTTGACAGCGCTTTAACGGTAAGCGGCGAATTTACTTCGCCTAAAACTGCTAGTTTATTGTTGAATGCGATCGCACTAGAGAAAAATCATGGATGCAAGCTGGTACGAGTGACCATTGCTGTTGAAGATGAGTCACAGCAGAAAAAATATCAGGAGTGGTTTGACCGTTGTTCTAAAAGTCAATCAATAAAGCCAGAAAAATAAGTTTTTAGAAGACCAATTAGTAGGGTGGGCATTGCACACCCTATTTTTTTGCTGATTTAAGAAAAGAAAGTTGAAATTTCTGTTCTCTTTCGGGTAAGTGGAATGTCTCCAAAGCAACTTAATTTACAATACTAAGCAGTTGCCGTTCTTTTGGCTACTTGCAATGAAATTTCGACTCAAAAGACTTTCACGGAAGAAACGAGAGCGTCTGATCCCACCGATTCAGATTCAAGTTCGAGATGGAAAATTTGAGATTATGGGTATGGGTATATGGTATTCCTACTGGCGCGATCCCTACCATCTGCTGCTAACGATTCCCTGGATTGGCTTTCTGATCCTGATTAGTGCTTTTTATCTAACTATTAATACTCTATTTGCTCTAGCTTACTTGATAGGAGGAGATTGTATTGCCAACGCCCGACCTGGCTCTTTTTTAGATGTGTTTTTCTTTAGTGTGCAAACCCTAGCATCCATCGGCTATGGGGCAATGTATCCTAAAACAACTTACGCCAACATTATTGTCACGATTGAAGCAATGATCGGTTTGGTGGGAATTGCTGTGATGACGGGATTAGCGTTTGCTCGGTTCTCCCGACCCACAGCCCGTGTGCTTTTTAGCCGTGTTGCTGTAATTACACCTCATGAGGCGATGCCAACTCTGATATTTCGCACCGCTAATAAGCGTCGCAATACAATTTTGGAGGCGCAGATGCGAGTCTACTTAATGCGCGACGAAGTAACCATAGAAGGGCAGTTCATGCGTCGGTTCTACGATCTCAAACTGCTGAGGAACCAAACACCTAGCTTCACGTTAAGCTGGTCGGTGATGCATGTCATTGATGAGTTTAGTCCTCTATATGGGATGACATCAGAATCGTTAACCCAGACAAATACTATGCTGATCATCTCTTTGAGTGGCATTGATGAAACCGTTGCACAAGTGGTTAATGCCCGTCATAGCTATGGTGCTAATGAGATTTTGTGGAACAATCAATTTGTCGATATCTTCCACCACTCACCCGATGGACATCGCTACATTGATTACAACCGCTTCCACGATGTTTTACCTTTAGAGTGAAGGGGGTTAAATTCCTGAAATTTACTCCAAAGTCTGATTGAGTGCTGGTTGTAAGGGTTTAACGACAACCCGACCATTTTCAATTACAGTGCAACTTTTAACCACGCTCTTGCTGTGGTTAACTGGTACATCCTGGTACTGGCTTTGGTGGGAGATATTTTGCTTCTGTTGTTGATTGAGGACGACAACACAACAGGCGCAGGAGGAGGAGGACATATAAAATATTTTGATCTCTATATCTATTATCGCCCTACTGGTGCTGTTTAGCTGAAAAATTTGCCACCCATGTGTTTTGATAACTCAGGATAATAAACAAACTAGCTGTGTGCCCCTAGCACCCCGAAATTTAATTCAATGCCGGTTTAAAGCGTATGTGTGAAACTATAGTTAGTAAGTACTTGCTTTCTTGTGCTTGTAGCCTGTTTGATATATCTAAACCAAGTAAACAGGAAAGCGGTTATAGATCCCGCCCCGCTTTCCTCCCTGCCCAAACAAGTTTGGCAGAGTTAGACGGTGGGTTTTTCTAATGAAAAAATTTTTCAGATACCTGGGTTTCGGTTTGCTATCTACGTTTTTGACTGCTACTCCCGGATTGGGAGCTGAACGCATTAGCTTTTTTTATCCTCCCTTCGGGGAATTTTACTTGTCCGTGGACTCGCTGGAAACTTTTGCGAAAGTTGGCAAAATCGATCAAGATTTTTCATTTTATGCTAACCGTGCTACTCCCCAACAACTCGCTCAACTGCGGGATCTGCTCCAGCAACGGTTCAATGTCACTCCTACACTAGTATCTCAAGTTACTTACTCACCGATAGGCGAGGAGTTGGTGCAACAACTGGGAAAATTACTCCTCACTGAGTCTCGACAGAACGGCTTTTATGCCATACGTGCCTCTTTGATTTTGTCTGCTGCCGATAAAGAGGGCTTAACAGTTGTGAATTTACTGCGGAAATTTCCTAGCAATACTATCCGGGTGAATTTTTCAGAGGGGTTAAGGATAGTCGATGACTTGTCGCAATTGATCAAAAAAAAGGATGAAGTTTTTGCCTCTCTTCAAAAAGAAGCGATCGCTGAGGCAGCCAATTCAACAATTGACTTCTCAAAACAGCCAGATTTGCGATCGCCTGGAAAATACAGTTGGCAGAAAAAAAGCCTAGAGCTAAATGACATTTCTCGCAATCGCCGTCTACCCGTGGATATCTATCTGCCAAAAGCAGGTTCACCAAGCACTAAAGAACTGCCCTCGCCTCCCTTTCCCCTAATTGTAATTTCTCATGGACTGGCCTCAGACCGCTCTACTTTTGTTTATCTGGCTGAACATCTAACATCCTATGGTTTTGCCGTTGCTGTACTGGAACACCCTGGTAGTAATGCCAAACGCTTTCAGCTATACTTTGCGGGTTTGGCAGGGCCGCCAGACGCAGCAGAATTTATCAACCGACCTTTGGATATCAAATATCTACTTAATGAACTTCAGCGTCTAGACAAATCTGATCCTACTCTCCAGGGAAAACTCAATTTTCAGCAAATTGGGGCGATCGGTCAGTCCTTTGGTGGTTATACTGTTTTGACTCTAGCAGGAGCAAATATTAACTTTAGGCAACTAAAGCTAGACTGTAATCCCAATAATTCATCCTTAAATTTGTCGCTCTTTTTGCAGTGTCAAGCAACTAAGTTACCACCAATAAATTACGAACTCAAAGACGATCGCATCAAGGTTGTCATGGCGATTAATCCGTTTGACAGCTCAATTTTGGGTGAGGGTGGAGTGAGTCAAATTAAAATTCCGGTAATGCTAGTAGCAGGTAGTCAAGATATTTTCGCCCCACCTGTATTTGAGCAAATTCGCCCCTTCACCTGGCTTTCTGACTCCAATAAGTACCTGGCTTTGATTGAAAACGCCACCCACTTTTCGGCGATCGGAGAATCTAAAGATGATGTGTTACCTGTACCGTCTACCTTACTGGGTCCCGATCGCGTTGCTGTTTATTCCTATCTCGATGCCCTGAGTGTAGCTTTTATGGAAACCCATCTCCTCAATCGCCCTGAATACCGATCCTATTTGCAACCATCTTACGCCACATTTATCAGTAAAGAGCCTCTGAATCTCAGTATTTTACAGTCCTTGTCGGCAGATCAGTTAAATCAAATTTGGAAGGGGCCAACTGCCCAGTCAGCCAAACCATCAAATCTTCAACCTACTCCTACCCACCCTTAGTTAAGTAGTCGGACGGAATCAATTACATCAATAAACCTATTGCGAATGTAGCGTCTCTTTGCTACGCAACACTACCGCGAACGAGAGGCAATTCTTAGAGACGCTGCGCGTAGCTTGCTTCCCCGTAGGGGTACGCCAACGTTGGCAATGACGGTAAATATAGCGGTTCTCAATTGAATAGAATACAGACCTAACCCCCAACCCCTTCCCTGCAAGGGAAAGGGAGTAAGCCTCAAAGCCTCTCTCCTTTTAGGAGAGAGGTCAAAGTGTATTGCATCCAAACGAGAAACGCTATATTTTTGTCCATCTACTTATAGTGGTTCTCGATGGCATGGAATACAGGAAGCTACAAATCTGTTAGCAGCCTTGCTTTTCTCAGAATAAATGTCAGTACGGTTTCTTTTTTGAAAATGATAAGTCTAGCAACAGCAGCTTTGAAAGCTTGTTCTTTTTCCTTAATTTGGAGAATGGCGATCGCCCCCATATTTCCTAGCTGCTGATATCAGTTCATTTCCTCCCTAGCAAATTCAGCAGCGGCTTCTGCTTTTTGCACTTCTGTCTGAGTTTATATATTTTTATTTCACCATAGAATAATTGGTTGACCTATCTAGCAAGAGCCGTATAATACTTCTGGCGGTACAAAACTGCTATCTTCAAAAATCATCCATATTCATCACAATCTAAAGCTTAATGAACTTAATGAACAACAGCAAAATGCTTTTTACAGAACTGACTTCTAACGAAGAAGCAAGTATGTCTGGAGGTAAAAAAGCTGACAAGGGTGAAAAACTTAATAAGCAGCCGAAAAATGTGTATTATATCTTTTTCTTTGGAGATATTGCTGGCGCAGGCGGTGGTGCTGCTTCCGGTGGTTCCATTGGCGGTAACTCTGGAGGCGCGACTGGCGGTTCAGGTAACCAATTTATATTCGGTTGATAATTAAAATTTCCAAATCATGCCTGATATGGATTAGCAATGTTTCTTGTTTAATCAAGGTTTTCAAACTTAACAAATTCCGATTGACTGTTGTTTCATAACCACAGTTAATAAACTTTTGTAGCGCTTTTTTCTGAAAATACTGCTTATCTTTGAGTAGTAGAGTAGGGAATAAGCGCTCTTGTATACAGGCATAAAAGTTTGCTATTTTTTTGGTTTTTCTCACAATGTATTGGATTAAATTTTTGAAATCTTTAAATTATTTTTAATTTTCGGCTATTAACACTTGTTTAACTGTTAATTCTAACTGCGAAAAAATTTGAGATTGAATGCGATCGCCTGTCGCATTGCATTGAACTCAGTAGTCATTTAAATTTTTAGCGCTTTGAGTTGTGTATCGATTTGCACTCGTTGTAACTGATTCTGCCGGATATTTTTTTACTTTGCAATTGGGAATTGTCGATCAGTGCGATCGCATCTCCCCTTTTCACAACCTAATTTTCTTTCACCTTGATGCTTGTGATCGTTCCCTGAGTTACTGCTTGCACTAACCGTATTTCTGCGGTTGGACGGACAGGAGCATCAGCTTTCACTATTATGTTGTATTGAATGACACTCGCAAGGCTGAAGGCAGCGCCAACACTTCCAATTTAGAATATCCCTCCCAACCGTGTCCAACTGCTGATTGGCGGAAGATATTCGTTACTTTCGACTAGGCAAAGAAAGTCTGGTTAGGGGTGAATGACCATGAGCGCTAAAAAACATTTTTGTCGTGCAAATAATCTCGCCAAAAAAATCTATCTAGCCTTAGTGTGACGACCAAGATTTAGGGATATCCAAAAAAAAGTTCTCTTCTATTTCAATAGACCTCTTGCAAAAATCCTTGAATCACCCCTCCCCAACCCTCCCCTTATAAAGGGGGCAAGATTTCAAGTTTCCCCCCTTTATAAGGGGGGATAAAGGGGGGTCTATTCTACTTATGCAAGAGGTCTAGTGATATTTTTGGCATAAACTCCCATAATTTTGGTGTTTTCACCCTCTAGAGCAAAAACGACAGCTTTTGCTTTTATAACTGATAAGTGCCTTGCCTGTAAGTAGGTGGGTGGGAAAATTTATAAGTATGTTATTGCGAGTGAAACAGACTGCAACAAAGCAATCACAAGGACTTGGATAGATTTACATTCTGTTATATAGTTAGGTTAATTCGTACCTACCTATTTATGTATTTACTATGTAAATATCAAGGTTATATACGGCTAAGTCTAAATAACAATTAGCGCATTTTAGTACGAACACAAAATCTTTATAATTTTTATCTAAAATTTATCCTTTCTTTATTTATTTATAAAAAATTTGTGTAGTCAATAAAGCTTTTTTCAAATTAATAAATGTTTAAGCAAAATTAAACGTTTTTGTATTAAAAGAAATTATATACATTAAAATAAATGTTGTATAAAATAATTATAAATAAAATATTTTTACGAAAAAATACTTGTTTAAAAAGGCCGAATCCCAGTTTTGGGTTTCAGAAAGTCATTTAAGTATATTTAGTATAAAAAGTTTTATTTGTTTGCTTAATATATCTTTAATTCTGGAAATCCTCGTTTTTTATCAGTATTAATACGTTATCAGCTTAAGTTATATATCTTTAGACAAAATTCAGTTTTTAGATTGCCATATTTATATCAATATATATTGATGCCTAGAATTTTGTGAGAAATAAAAACTTATTTTTAATCGACCATGTATAAATAGTAACTATGTAATATATTTATAAAACAGTGTAATACACATTTCTTAAATATTTAACTGCTTGATCTATTTCGCAATAGGAGTAATAATACTTTTAACGGCAGGAAAAGGTTACTAAATATACACTTTAGGTTTAGATTTAGAACTTTGGAGTGACGTGACTTTAATCCCAATAATCAAGTGAGGACTAAAAACATGCAAAATACACTATTTACCGAACTAAGCGTTAGTGAAGAAGCCAGCCTATCTGGTGGTACTGATCCTAAACCTAAAGATCCTAGTAATAAGGTCAAAATTGGTAAAAAAGCCAAGGTCGGCGTAGGTGGTGGTGCTGTCAGTGGCGGCGTAGCTGGTAGCAACGGCAGTAGTGGATCTGCAACTGGTGGCGATGGTGTATATGACGAGAGTGACAACAGCAAAACCATCATCCCCCCCTTCTTCCCTATTTAGGAGAGTAAGCAAAACTATTAGGTTTCGTAAAAGGGAAATAATAAAGGTAAAGACACGATTAATCGCGTCTTTACAGAGATAAAAGTTTACGTTAAAAACAATTTAACCTGCGTCAACAGGGCAAATTGCTTTTATGTTTGGCTTAATTGCTAATTGACTTAGTCTCAGGAGCAATTAGCTGTCTCCATACGCGTAAAATCTTAACAGACATTTATTATTACCCACCTAGTTTTGTTAACAAACTTAACAAAAACCGATTGATTGTAGTTTCACAGCCACAGTCAATCGGTTTTTGTAGCGCTTTTTAGTAATGTTTTTGCGGATAAAACAGGCGATCGCATTAGATTGGACTCAGTTAAATTTTTATCGCGTTAAGTTGTGCATCAATTTGCGCTCGTTGTAACTGAATTCTGCCGGATATTTCCGAGTATTTGGTTTTTTTTACTTTGCAATTGGGCGTTGTCGATGAGTGCGATCGCATCTCCCTTTCTCACAACCTGATTTTATTTCACCTTGATGCTTGTGACTGTTGCCTCATTTGCTGCTTGCACTAACCATATTTCCCCGGTTGGACGAACGGTAGCATCAGCTTTCACTATTATGTTGTATTGAATAACACTTGCAAGGCTGAAGGCTGCACCAATAGTTCCAATGAAAAATAGTCCTTCCAGCCTTGTCCATATGCTGATTGGCGGAAGATATTCGTTGTTTTGAACTAGGCGGATAAATTTTGGTTGGAAGTCAATGAGCATGAACGCTAAAAAACATTTTGGTTGTGCAAATAATCTCGCCAAAAAATCTTCTAGCTTTAGCTTGATAACCAATACTTAGCCTAAATGTAATGGAAAGCACATTATTTACTACATTAACCCCCAACGAAGAAGCCAATCTATCTGGTGGTATTAAATTAAAGAAGTACAAAGATACGCACAAGACTCACGAGAAGAAGAAGCCTGTTAAAATCTCTATAGTTACACTTACTGGCAGCAATAAGGGAGTTGGTATACAAAATACCGCCGTAGGCTCTGCTAGTATTACTGGGGGTAGTATTACTACGGGTAGTGTTACTGGAGGCTCTATTATGGTGGAGTTGGAGTAGCTGGTGGAGATGGTGCGCCAGCCGTTGAACTATATTAATTTAATTTGTGAAGATTGAAGGCCTTAGATCCCCGACTTCTTAGAGAAGTCGGGGATCTTGTTGTTCATGAATGATTTAAGTTTGCTATATACTAAGCACGTCTCAAGCATTTCTTTGATGAACTCAAAGCTAAAGCCAAACAAATTACTATTTGTCCTAAAGTTTTGGCAGATAAACATACCGTTGTAATTTGCATTAAAGACAATAATTTAACTCTCTTCTATTCTTTTAAAAAATAAAAATCAGAAACCTTTATTTTACATAAATCAGTAAATATACTGAGACAAGTCTGCAAAATAGCCCAAAAAATAAGTGTTGCAACCATAAACAAAAAGGCTATATGTCTTTTTTATTTCTAAGTTATGAGTTAGGTATAACAATTTTACCAAATTGGAGCTAATTGTCAGGAAAGTGAGATATTTGTACTGAGGTATTCATAAAAACTTATTTAATAAAATCTTTTGCATATATATGCTTGTCGTTAAGAAGTATTAAGAAATCCTGATTAAAGAATATTGCAATACCTTGATTTAATTGCTAACGTGTGTATGACAACGATGCTGATGAGCGCTCGGATCTAGGAGAAGTAAAATCTATGAGCTACATGCATTCAGCCAAGTATTTTAGGCTTTGACGGTTTAAAAACGAGAAATTTCTGCCTCGTATAGACAATTATGAGGGATTGCAGATTAACCAAGAAATATCTCGTTGCTAAAGGCTTAGTTTGGGTTTGATTTCAATTGCAATTGATTATTTGTCTTACCTTGTGCCGACAAGCGAGTAGCTGTTGATTGTGTGTATCGGCAATAACGAAGAGTTTGGTAAGACTTAAATTTTGGAGGATAAAACCAATGGATATTCAAGGCAAAGTAGCCCTAATTACAGGGGCTTCCCGTGGTATTGGACGAGCGATCGCTCTGGAACTAGCGCAACAAGGCATTAAGCGGCTGATATTGGTAGCACGCGATCGCCAAAAGTTAGTCGAGATAGCTAACGAAATCGAGGCGATGGGAACAGAAACTGCGATCGTGGCATTAGATTTGACGCAGACAATTGAAGTAAATATCGCTGTTGCTCAACTGTGGCGCAATTACGGACAGATTCACCTGCTGGTTAATTGTGCAGGAGTCGCATACCAAAGTTCGTTTTTGCAATCTAAAATGCCCCAAGTTCAAGAAGAACTCTCTGTGAACTTGTTAGGAATGTACAACCTCACTAGTCTGATCGCTCGACGCATGGCCAGCCAAAGGCAAGGAACAATCGTCAATGTATCGAGTCTGATGGGGAAAGTAGCAGCACCAACTATGGCGACTTACTCAGCTACCAAGTTTGCAATCTTGGGATTTACCCAAGCTTTGCGCCAGGAATTAGCTGAATACAATATCCGAGTCATTGCATTACTGCCTTCCCTGACAGACACAGACATGGTGCGCGACTTAAAATTATTTCGCTGGGTGATCCCCATGACTACCCAGCAAGTGGCTAAAGCACTGATCACCGGAATGCAAAGGGATGCACCAGAAATTTTAGTCGGATGGCAAAGTCATTTAGCTGTATTGTGTCAACGCCTTACTCCTTGGTTGCTAGAGCTAATTTTACGAATAGCAACTCCGCCAGCCCCAAGAAGACAACAGCCTCGTGAAAAACTGAGTTTTTTGGTTAAAATGCAGCGTTTTGGCGATTTGTTACTGTCCAGAAAAACTCAATGTCAGGTCAAGTCACTATAACTATTTATCCCAGCGTTAACACCTTGGATGGTATATCTACCACCAACCGCTGATTTTTGAGCCACTGACGATTAAGTAACACTTTTGAGAGTTCCTGTCCCAGATGGACAGGAACTCTCAAAATCTTCTCCACCAACTCGTATTTTTCCTAAATAAACCGCGTCCACCTTGAAAACTGTAGTTCTTTCCGTATGAAAAGAAAAAACCTTTATCCCCCAGCCCCTTCTCCCAATATTGCCAGAAGCGGAGCCGGAAAAAAGTCCCTCTCCCTACTGGGAGAGAGATTTAGGATGAGGGCAAAAATTACGGTTTTCAACATAGATGAGGTTTAGACATCAAATTCAGATCATTTTTATTTAGGGAATAATTTATTTTCTGGAAGCCCCTAAAGTCGTTTAGTTTTACCCTTTTGCAACAAAGTAACACTCACAGTGCCAAGAAGCGCTAATAAGCTGAAAGTAGAATTAGATTCAGGAACAGACTTGGGATTCTCAATTTTGAGAACTTGTCCAAGTCCAGGGCTATCGCCTCGATTTGCCACATAAATAGCACCATCAGCACCAATAGTCAAACCAGTAGGAGAATCTAGTCCATTGCCATTAAGAATAGTTGTGCGAGTTCCATCGGTCGCTATTTTAATCACAGAACCATCTAGATTACCTTTCCAGAGTGACTGATTAGCGTACTGCAAAGCATACAAATTACCCTCAGGATCAAAAGCTAAGTCAGTAAGTTGGGTAAAGCCATCGGTATAGACTGTTGGTTGACCATCAGAACCAACTCGGTAGATTTTTGCTTTACCTTCGGGAAAAGGAAAACCAGTTAATTGGCTAATATAATAAGCGCCATCTGGGCCTTTGGCGACATTTGTCGGTACTGCTTGGATTTCAAATGGTGATGACGATGCACCAGTGGGAAAAACTGGATTAGTTAATGTCTGCCGAGGAATTGTGGCGATCGCCTTTAAATTACTCCCATCAGTCCCTACACTGAGTAACTCATTAGCACCAGTATCAACTGCAATAATATTATTTCCATCCAAAAGAAGAGAGAAGGGATTGCTAATTAGATCGCCTTGGTCAGGATTATTTGCAAGTTCATAATTAGCTAAATCAGCAACACTAGTCCATGAATTTGTATTGAAATTAGCAGTGATGATTTTTCCTAAGTCAGTCTTACCTAATGTGGCGCGAAATGTGGGATCAGAAGCATACCCAACTGCAATATAAGGCTTGCCACTGGCATCAAATTTTATATCATGAGGCCCAGCAGTATCAGTACCATCTGGTAATGCTAAAGAAGGAAGTCCTGTAAGTACACGTTCTTGCGTACCATTTCCAATTTTTGTCACTGCACCAGTTGTGCCATAACATAAAGATTGACCTGCGGCACTCGGTGAAGGAACACAAGCTCCACTTCCGCCCGTTCCTGCCTCTGTGACGTAGAGACTCCCGTCAGGGCCAAAAGTTAGACCCCGTGGATTATTAAGACCATCGGCAATTACCGAAAACGATGCTGCCTCTGCTGCTTTCATTCCCGAAAAAGCAGCAATACAAACACTCAAAAATGTAATCCCAAATCGCTTTAGTTTCATTAGACCTGTCCTCAAATTAAATTTGCGTAAAGATAGAATATAAAATTTTATCTTTATAAATACTAATGTTTACCTTATATAGTTTCTGCGGATTGTACAGCATAATAAATCATATTCCCGCTCAAAATTTAAAAATCCTATTTTTTCTCTCTAAACTATCATCAACTATGCCAAACCCTTATTGCAACGTTGAATGAAGACATATAGTCAACCTTTAAAACCCTTGTACAGACTGAGTTATAAAATTCTGGACAAGTCTATTTGTTGTAAAATTGGCTAATTAGAGAAGTTTGAGAATTTTTTAATTAGTTAAAACTTATACCAATTCTTTAAAAGAGGGCAACAGATTCAAACCCAGAAACCCAGATTAAATCTGAATTTCTTAATTTTGAGTTGTATCATACCATTTCCAAAAATCTTTGCAACACATGAATCGGCTGTAGGGACGTATAGATAAGTATCTACTTGATGAACTCCAGCGTCTGGAAAAATCTGATCCCACCCTCCAGGGAAAACTCAATTTCAGCAAGTTGAGGCGATTGACTTACTCAGCTACCAAGTTGGCCATCTTAGGATTTACCTAAGCTTTGCGCCAAGAGCCATAGCAGTCCTATCTGATTTCGTTTAAATTCGCGGTGTCCAGATCCCCGACTTTGTAAAAGTTGTCGGGGATCTAACTTTTCACGAATGATTTAGGATTGCTATAGCTGAACACAATATCTGAGGATTGCATTACTGTTTTCCCTGACAGACACAGACATGGTGCGCGACTTAAAATTATTTCGCTGGGTGATCCCCATGACTCCCCAGCAAGTGGCTAAAACACTCGTCACTGCAATACAAAATAATTCAGTATAAATTTTATTCAGATGGTATCATTTAACCGTATGGTGTCAACGCCTTGCTCTTTGGTTGCTAGAGCTAATTTTACGAATAGCAACTCCGCCAGCACCAAGAAAACAACAGCCGAGTCAAAAACTAGTTTTTTGATAAGAATCCATCGTTTCAGTGATTTGTTCTTGTCAAGAATATGATTTTTTGCGTGTCTGCGCGTAATTTCTAAATTTTTTGAGGCTTTTGCGGTCAATTGCCTTTATCTTAACGCACCTTGAATCGTTGATGGTGGGTTGCACTGCGCGACAACGCACCAACGATTTAAATTTATTAACATAGCTTAAAATATTAGCACCGACTTACTTACACTGAACCGTATTATGTTAGAAACTTGTGCCAGGGTAACTCTATTATTAGAGATCAATTGTTTGATTTATTTTTTTGTTTGGAATACTCACAAGAGGTAGTTGTTAATGATTAGTATAATTACACCAGTTTATAATGG
The DNA here is from genome assembly GCF_036917395.1 of Nostoc sp. Lineage (GTDB taxonomy): Bacteria > Cyanobacteriota > Cyanobacteriia > Cyanobacteriales > Nostocaceae > Nostoc. Next base: position 261,420 of record NZ_JBALDI010000004.1, on the reverse strand, counting down.
GGAGAGATTTATAGAATCTTGTCTTCAAGTTGTTATTGACCAAAAATGTTTAGAAGTTGAGCATATCATTGTAGATGGAGGTTCAAGTGACAAAACAGTAGACATTATTAAGGATAAAGCCAATCAATATCCCCACATCCGCTGGATTAGTGAAAAGGATCGAGGACAATCTGATGCTCTCAATAAAGGAATTTCTATGGCACAAGGAGAGATTATTGGTGTTTTAAATGTTGATGATTTTTATGAAAGAAATGTTCTTAACCGCATCTGTGAAATTTTTCCAACTTTAGCAGAGCCTAGCTTGATTATTGGCAACTGTAATATTTGTAATTTTGAGGGTGAATTAATTTCTATTAATAAAGCTAAACCCTTACGGGCGATTGATTTATTATTAGAAAGGCGAATTAATGACGATGGAATTATCGATGCTTCTTTTCCATTAAATCCGTCTGCTTACTTCTACCACAAATCATTGCATCAGCAAATCGGACTTTATAAAGTAGAAGAGCATTATGCAATGGATGTAGATTTCCTCTTGAGAGCGGTTTCTTCATGTCATGTCAAGTATTTCAATGAAACTTGGGGTAACTATAGATATTATCCAGGAACGAAAACATTTGATGATTCTACAAGAGGAACCAGCATAGTGCGAATTAAACACTTATTTAATGATTATATTAAAACACTATCATTGATGGAGCAATGGCAAATTTGGTTAGCTCGGAACCTGAATTTTATTTTATTAAAAATATTTTATTTTTATAAGTATCCAGAACGATTACCTGAATCGATTAGGCAGAGATTAACTAAATATAGTCGAACCTGATAAAAAGGATTGCAATAAAATTAAAAACTACAATTTTGGACTACTTTGGCTAACAGGGGATCGGGAGCATCCCACTTTTTTGCCTGTCATTGTGAGCGCAACGAAGTAGAGCGTGGCAATCCCATCAACTGGTGCTTAGTGAGTGATTGTGGGATTGCTTGTCTGCGACACGCTGCGCGAACAACGTCGTCCCTCCTCTCTACGAGACGCTCTTGCGTTGGCAATGACAAGTTATTCTCTGATTACAAAATAAAAACTGGGATGTACCCCAGGGGATCTAGTCCGAATAGCATTAATAAAAGCAGAAACACTTGTGGTTTAAGCAGTTTACAGCTTATGTAATTGATGCAGGATTTTGCCATCAAGGGGTAAGCTTTCAGGCAGCGAGCGTTTGCAGACTCATACTTCACTTCTGCCTGGGCGTTCTAGAACACGATCTGGAACAATAACTTTTAATAAAGTGCGATAATTTTGGTGACACTGTTAGGACTTACGCAAAACTACACGCGCTCTAGGGCAATTCATGAATTGCCCTAAGAAGAAAATCTTTCTTTTCGGCTATTGTTTGCGTAAGTCCTAACTTATTTCGGAGCAATCAAAAATGCTTTCCTTCCCCACGACTCTTACTCCTTTGCCCGAAATTATTGATGGCTTGCCGAATATTTCTGGTTGGGAAACAGAGGTTATCTCTGTAGTTAACCATAATAAACCAGTATTTTTGCCAACAACAAATATCCGCTTAGAGGATGTGAATGCTGTGTTTGCGATCGCCTTGCACATGCACCAGCCAACTATACCCGCAGGAAATGATGGTACACTCATCAGCAATCTGCAATATATGTTTGAACATCCTCATGAGGGGGATAACCACAATGCAGATCCTTTTGCTTATTGTTACAGCCGCATGGGAGACTTGATCCCCGAACTTGTAAATCAAGGTTGCAATCCGCGTGTGATGTTGGATTACTCTGGTAATCTTTTGTGGGGACTGCGGCAAATGGGACGCAGTGATGTTCTTGATAATCTCAAACGCATCACTTGCGATCGCACCTATCAACCTTATGTAGAATGGCTGGGTACAATGTGGAGCCATGCAGTTATTCCTTCCACACCTATACCAGATATTAAATTGCATATCATCGCATGGCAACATCACTTTGCGGCAATTTTTGGCTGGGAAGCACTAGCGCGAGTCAAAGGATTTTCGCCCCCAGAAATGCACCTACCAAATCACCCTGATGCTCTGTTTGAATTTGTGAAAGCGCTGAAAGAATGTGGATATCGCTGGCTACTTGTTCAAGAACATTCTGTAGAAACAATTAGTGGTCAATCTCTTACCCACAAACATTTACCACATCGTCTGATTGCCCGCAATTCTCAAGGCGAAACAATTAGTATCACAGCCTTAATTAAAACCCAAGGTTCGGATACTAAATTAGTTGCACAAATGCAGCCTTATTATGAAGCCAAAACCTTATCCAAACAACAAATTGGCAGTGTTTTTGTGCCACCAATAGTTAGCCAAATTGGAGATGGTGAAAATGGCGGTGTAATGATGAATGAATTTCCTAGCGCTTTTAAACAAGCTTGGTGGGATATGGTCAATAACGGCGGAGGAAAATCAGGTGTTGTTGCGATGTGTGGTACAGAATATTTAGAATTAATAGAAGCTGCTGGATGCAAACCTGAAGACTATCCAAGTTGTCAGCCAGTTGGACAACATCAGATTTGGGAGCGAGTTTCACCAGATAATTGCCAACCTGAAGCTGTAGAGAATGCGATTCAAGAATTAAAGCAAATTAACTCTAATTTTCACATGGATGGAGCCTCGTGGACAAATCATATCAGTTGGGTGAAAGGATATGAAAATGTGTTATCCCCCATGTATCAATTAAGCAGTTTATTCCATCAAAAAGTTGATTCATTACAGCAAATTGATTCAGCAGAACCTGTTACCAGACAATTTAACTACCGTAACGTTCTTTTACATAACCTTTTGCTGCAAACCAGCTGTTTTCGTTATTGGGGACAAGGTGCTTGGACTGACTATGCACGGGAAATTTATCAACGGGGTGAAAATTTATTGCAGATGAATTGAACGGAGGACTGGAAGCTAGTACAATACGGCGTCAGTTTGCCTACCTTTAACAAGGGGATTTTGCCCCTTGTTGTCTGGTTAATTGAGATGGTAGCTGGCTCCCCTTAAAAAGGCTTGCTCTAATTCCCTCCTTTTTAAGGAGGGTTAGGGAGGAGCAAGCCTTAACCCAAGCGTAATGAGGCAGAAAATAAAAACTCAGGTGAATTGAGATTTAGTTTAAGTAAGTGGGAAGTCTAATTGTAGGTTACTAGGTGCTGCCATCTGAATTGGGTAAGCACGCTGGTATTCAAACTTACAATGAGGTAGTTGTGTTTCGAGTTGTTGTTGGTCATAGTGACGATCCTGATTCTCAAAACGCGATCGCTGAAGTTCTTCAAGAATGTAGCCGTTCCTTAGCAGGGTCAATTCCTCAGGCTGGACTTTTATTCACTGCTATAGACTTTGATCATGCGTTAATTTTGCAACGTATTCAAGATGCTTTCCCCGGAATTGAGTTGATTGGTGGAACTACAAATGGAGAAATCTCCTCAATTCTGGAGTTTCAGCAAGATTCTCTAACCTTAATGCTGTTTGCTACCGATGAAGTGGAAATTCGGGCAGGTATTGGACGAGGAGCATCTAAAAATCCAGCCCTTGCAGCCCAACAAGCGATCGCACAAGCAAAGGCAAAAAGTGCATCCTTACCGCAATTATGCCTCACCTTTCCCGATAGTCTAACCAGCAATGGGGTCTTGATTTTAGAGGGTTTAAAACAAAGTCTGGCAGAGCATGTTCCCATCATTGGGGGAATGGCTGCCGATGACTATACCTTTAATAAGACCTACCAATTCTTTCAGCGTGAAGTGTTGAGTGATTCAGTGCCAGTGCTGCTGTTCTCTGGACAACTATTATTTTCCCACGGAGTTGCCAGTGGTTGGACTCCTATCAGTCAACGTAGCCGTGTAACTAAAGTTAATGGCAACGTAGTCTATGAAATTGATGGACAGCGTGCCTTAGATTTCTACCAGCACTATCTCGGTCAAGAACGATTTGCGGCCAACTTTGCGATTCATGCCTTGGCGGTTTTTGAGGATCAAGACCATTTTTATATGCGGGCACCTAATGGTTACGATCAACAATCTGGTAGCGTTACCTTCTTCTCTGATATTCCTGAACAAGCAGTTGTGCAAATCACCGATGCAACTCGTGACAATATTCTGTCAGCTTCTGAGGCATCCCTGAAAAATGCTCTTGCCGATTATCCCGGTGTCGAGCCAACAGCAGCGTTACTTATTTCCTGTGCAGCCCGTCGGCGAATTCTGGGAACTCTGACTAGACTTGAGTATCAGCTAGTCAAAACTCATTTACCAAAGGCGTTGCCTTGCTGTGGTTTCTACGCTTATGGTGAAATTGCTCCTTTGGTAAGCAAAGGTCAAACGCAATATCATAACAAAACATTTGTCACACTGCTAATGGGAACAAAATAAGTAGTGTATGGATAACCAAGACGATTCCATGCAAATCCAAGAGTTGGAAAAGACAAACCGTATCTTGCGAAAAAAGCTGGAACGCTGCGAAGCTGAACGCCGCCAGCTAGAAACTGACATTGGCACAAAGGAATTTTTACTAAAGAAAGTCATTTGTGAGTTAGAAGACTCTCGGACAGACTTGCAGTATAGAGGCCAAGAGTTAGAAGCTACGTTAGCTAGTTTGCATAAAATGCAAGCTCAAATGATTCAAAGCGAAAAGATGTCTGCTCTAGGTCAAATGGTGGCAGGCATTGCTCACGAAATCAACAATCCCGTTAGCTTTATTTACGGAAATCTCAGCCATATCAGGCAATACATCCATGACTTACTACAACTAGTCGAGCTTTATCACCATCATTTCCCCAACCCACCTACTGAAATTCAAACTGAACGCAAAACCGTCGATTTAGAGTTTCTACAAAAAGACGCGATTATGGTATTGAACTCAATGAATATTGGGACGGAGCGTATCCGGGATATTGTGCTGTCACTACGTAACTTCTCGCGCCTAGATGAAAGTGAGTTTAAAGCGGTGGATATTCATGAAGGCATCGACAATACTTTGATGATTTTGCAGCACCGCCTCAAAGCCACTGACAAAAGCCCAGCAATTGAGATCATCAAAAACTACGGCAATTTCTCCAATGTAGAATGCTGCGCCGGACAGATCAACCAGGTATTTATGAATATTTTAGTAAATGCGCTCGATGCGCTTGAAGAATTCAATACCAAATGGACTTATCAAGAAATCCTGGATAATCCCAGTCACATCACGATTCATACCTCTGTCATTGATTTGCAATGGGTAAAAATTGCGATCGCTGACAATGGCCCTGGGATTCCCGAATCGATTCAAAAAGAGATTTTCAATCCCTTCTTTACAACAAAACCTGTCGGGAAGGGAACAGGAATGGGAATGGCTATCAGTTATCAAATCATCACCGAAAAACATAGCGGCAAGTTAGAATTTTTTTCGACACCTGGAAAAGGAACGGAGTTTGTGGTTCAAATTCCTATCAAGCAGCAAGTTTAGGAAGTAATCTAACGCAATGTGATGATGGATATTCAAACTCCACCTAACCGAAAATAAATTCTTCGTTTCAAGTCAAAGACTAGGAGCAAAATTTTATGTATTTCCAATAAGCCTTTGGGGATGGAGTTTTATTAAACTAAAGGCAATAAAATTTCAAATTTTGTACCTATACCAATTTGTGAATGGAAATTTAATTTTCCACCATGTCTTACAGTGATAATTCGATAACTTAGTGCTAAACTAGTATTCTTACTATTCTTTGTTTCAAGAGAAAAAGACTCCATAATTTGCTGTTGCAATTCTTGAGATATTCCAGAACTATTGTCAGCAATGCGAATTAAAATCCAGCGAGAATCTGCTACATCTGGGTTGCTTGCTTCCTGGGAAATCACTTCTGTGGTAATCTCAATTCGGGGTTTTTGAACAGTCTTTGTATCATCTAGATGCAATTGCTGTCGCACTGCTTCATTGAGTAAAGTATCTACAACTTCGCTGAAAATATTCATCAAAACCTGATTTAATTGCCCCATAAAGCAATAGATTGGAGGTAATTGACCGTAGTATTTGACGATTTCAATTTCTCCTTGAAGACGGCTATTAATTAATAAAATGATACTATCTATACAGGCATGTAAATCTGCTGGTTTTGGATAAAGTTCATCGATATGACAGAAATTTTGTAAGCTGGTGACGAGTTTTTTTAATCTTTCCGCTCCGGTGCGGATACTAGCAAGCGATCGCGACAAATCTTGTTCTAAAAAATCAAATTCAATCTCTTCTTTAAGAAGATTAATTGTCTGGGAAGCTGATGGTAATTCTTTTTCATAAGCTGCTATCAGCTTGAGTAAATCTTGGCTGTAGTTTGAAACATAAGTTATATTACCCCAAATAAAACCTACTGGGTCTAAAATTTCGTGCGCTATGCCGTCTACCAAACGTCCCAGATTTGCCATTTTATCATTTTGAATCATTTGGGCTTGGCTGCGTTCATACCGCACCAAATTGTCAATTCCCCGAATTTGCCAAGAAATAATATTCAATTCTTGTACATCTAACAATCTATAAGCATCAGATTCTGTGTGTACTACAATTGGTTCTGCTAAGAATTCTGGCGATCGCTTTAAGCTAAGTTGCATCGCAGTTAAAATCGATGTTGTATCAGCAAGGAGCAACATCGGTATCCGTGCATAGCTGTAGAGAACGGCTAATGGTTGCTGAACAAATAACTCTTGTCCATAGGGACGAATCAAAAATTCCAGCAGTCGTCGCCGCGAAATCATCCCAATAAAGTTTCCCTGTTCTACCAAAATTACTCCTGGTAACAGGGGATATTTTTCCAAAAAATTAGCCACTTCCATACCAGTGCGGTTGATTTCCACTGGGAAGTTGTACATTGGTAGTTCTTGGAGGGTTGACTCTAAATCGAGATCGCGATCGCTACCAATAGACAAAAATGGCGGTAAGATTGAGCAACTGAATTCTTCTGGCACTAGACACCCTGATTTTTACAAAGACAGGTAAACAATAAGTTAATATTTTACATTCTGCCACCCTCTAAATCCGGTTTAGGTTTAGGTATCTAGTCGAACTAAGTTAATCCTCATTCATTTTTCCAGAATGATTCGCTTGTATTAAGCGGCTCCAGCCCTTTGGGCATCCTACGGCAGGCGTTAGCCTCTCACGAATGGGACAAGGGGAGCCACTTGCTCTACTTGGGGAAACCCCAAGTAGAGCAAGTGGCGTGAGACGATGCCGCGCAACGAGCGTGATTACGAATTGGAATTATGAATTAAAAAGGGCTGGTGTAAAAGAGTCATCTATGGCTTAATTTGTTTAGACACAAATTTTACTGCTACCAGGGTAATCAAGATGACAAATAGACCTCCTTCCGAACCAGAGTCATCCCAAAGAACTGCCCTTGGCTTTGATGAATTTATAGCCATTATGGTTGCCTTTACCACTATCGGAGCGATTCTTTTTTGGTCATTGTCTGGCAGGGATTCTAGCTGGAACTTAAACGGGCTGCTGTCGCCTTCTTCCACTCCATCTCCTAGCGTTCAACCAAATCAAGTATTGCCCTCCCCTACTCCCAAGGTAGAACCAAATGCAGCCCCTAGATTCAACGTTTTGCCGTCATCTCCACCTGAAGCTGTTATTGAACCCAAGATACCTTCATTTCCGACTAACAGCGCAACTCCTTCCCGCGCAGTGTTACCATCTGCTGAGGTAATCCCAACTCAATCCCCACAACTACAGACGCCTGTATCCTCTTCAACAGGACTTGAGTCATCAATTACATCATTAGCATTGCCTTTAGTAACTCCGGCAAAACAAAAATCCATTATTCCGCCGCCAATTGCATTTAACGATGTGCCCAATAACTTCTGGGGTCGGCGTTTTATAGATGTTCTTTCTTCCCGTGGTATTCTCAAGGGGTTTCCTGATTATTCTTTTAGACCAAATCAGCCTGTAAATCGCGCCGAATTTGCTGCTATACTCCAAAAAGCCTTTGACCAAGAACCGTCTAAGACCGCGATCGCATTTCAAGATGTACCAGCAAAATTCTGGGCTACTCCAGCAATTGACCAAGCCATCAGTGCCGGATTTCTCACAGGCTACCCTAAAAAAACCTTCAAACCACAACAAAATATTTCGCGAGTGCAAGTTTTAGTTGCCCTTGTCAGTGGGTTGAATTTAAAAGCACCCACTTCCCCAAATCAGATTTTAAGTGTCTATAAAGATGCTAAAGATATTCCAACCTATGCTATTAGCAAAATAGCCGCTGCTACAACTAATGGTCTGGTAGTTAACTATCCAAATCAACAAATTATCGCTCCTAACAAAGTAGCTAGTCGGGCTGAAGTGGCAGCGATGATTCATCAAGCTTTAGTAAAACGTGGCAAGTTGGAGGCAATTCCATCTCAAAACATTGTGCCGCAGCTACGCCTGCCGCAGGCATCGCGCAGCGTGTCTCCAGGACTTTCGCGCACTCCAAAGCACAACCTAAAAGGTAACTTGTCCGCAGGAGGCTCGTCTCAGTGAAGCTCGGTAGGGAAAGTGTTCAACAAACACAGCAGAGGAACTGAGGAGAAAGATTCTTTATTGCTCCCCTGCTCCCTTGCTTGTTGGCTAACCCATTGCAGAGAATTCAAAATTCAAAATTAGAAATTCAAAAAAATTCTTAATTTTGAGAAAAGTCTGATCTAAGGCTTCCTCAGATCAGAACAGAGCGTGATTTTGAATTAAAGCATTAGCGTAGCGTCTTTGCAGGAGAAGCCATAGTTAGATATTAAGCTTCTGGAATTTCTTTACCAACTACTTGTGATTTCAGAGTGGTGATTTCACTAGTTAACTCTTTCCTGGTTGAGGCTTTGAGTAAATAGCGGTAAACAAACCAGGCAGAATAACCAATACCGATCAACTCAAAAGTAGGTGCTACCAAGGGGATATCATTCAAAGCATCTAATATTGCCAAGAGTACTTTAACTCCAACAATTGATCCCACAATTAAACCAACAGTCACCAGGGGTTGCCTATATTGATTAAAGAAGCTTCCCAGATATTCTGGTAATGTTGCTAAAAAGCTAGAAATTTGCTCTCCGTATTTTAGCCATTCGTCTTGAGATTGTGCGGGGGGCTGGAGTTTGGTGATGGTTCCCGTTTGGCTGTTGATATCTGTCACTGTACCCTCTTTGGATGTGCTTTCTGTGAATTCTTGTTCTGGCATTTTCGCTCCTATAAATTTGACAGTTGAGTTTTTCTGATCTGGATAATTACAACCAAAAGGCTGTTGATTAGGTAATGCACAAGTGCATCAATAGAATTAGGTCAAGGGCAGAAATGGGTTTTAGTATCCTATAACCATAATTGCCCCGTAATATCTACTGCATCAACTACAAGGTAGAAAGTCAGCAGGAGGATAGAACTCAGAAGGATGTTGTATTATAATCGGCTTTCTGAGTTCTTTTTTTTGAATCAACTGGAATCCTCCGGTTGTGATTATCCCATTCCGTGTCATTTGCTCATAATCGTACTAAATCTAAGTACAAATTATGCAAAAATCAGTCTACCTCTCATTTATATAAGCCTAAAAGCCGATTTTATCTGATATTAAAGCTATCTTAAGCCGCCTTCGTCAATTAACGCATTCGTATTGATATTAATACGTAATAACAGTTTTTGTGTGTTCATATAGACTAGATTTTAGAATTATTTTATGATATGCGTGTCTGGGGACTGGGGAACTCGGGGCGCTCTCTGGGGATAAAGGGCAATGGGGACTGGCTAGACATGGAGGAAGAAGTCTCTAACTTGTCTCCTCCCAATGCCCAATACAACTCTTGCAGAGGCTGCGCCCTAAGCGTAGCTATGCCGCAGGCTTTACGGCTTACCTCGACTTCTCTACGAGACGCTCTTGCGAACACTCGGTACAAGTCGCCCTTCGACTACGCTCAGGACAAGCTCAGTACAAGTGCCCAACGAATGTCAAAGCTTTTGTTTTTTTCCTGATTGTAATAATTTTCTAAAGAAGCAGTAAGGTAGAGTAGTGGCGTACCTGATGCCAAGAACTCATTGCTATAGCAATCAAAATTGAAATGTGAGAAAATACGGAGATTAAAAGTACCTATTTATAAGCATTTCAGCAATTTTATCTCTCACGAATGATTTAAAATTGCTATATCAAAACCACTCATATTATATAAGGTTATGCTAATTATCTAATAAGCAATGATTTGCTATTGCTATAAAAGAAGATAATCTAGATATTAATCATTAATGAAAGTGTTTGCACAAGCTAGACTGATTTAGTGATTTTTGCGGGAAGGCAAGGAGATTGAGAAATGCTTTCCTCAAAAGCCAACCCCTATCGACAGCAGTTCAGAAAGCAAAAAAGTGTCAGCCGAAGAGCGATCGACAGACGAACTCCCGACTATAGAATTTCCCTCACGAGGGAAACTCAAAGCCAGTTCTTGGCGCATCCATCAAAAAATTGGCTATGGGTACTTTGTAGCTATCGGAATTGGCTTTTTTGGCTCACTGACTGGGTTAGTGATTGCCAACTACTACCGGGGAAGAGAAGTCAGGCAATTCAATCAAGCCTATGAACAAGGACAACTACTGAGTAATTATAAAGATGCAGTAGTAGGGGCGCAATTGCATAGCTCTAACCTAGTTGCTGTATTGGAAAATTCACAACAACTGCAAAGTAAAAAAGCCGATTTTCTGAAAAATGTTGAAAAAGCCAAGCAACTAGAGTCAAAAATTGCCGGATTCATCGATAGTAAACCTAAAAGACTAGCAGCAACAAGTTCGATTTTACAGACGTTATTGCTGGATTATAAGACTAATTTAAAAGCTTACGTTGACCAAATAGAGGTCGTCTTAAAGGAAGTTGACTCCCAGCAAGTGCAGCAGAAGCAGATTTCCTCTGCCCGATCGCAGTTATTGACAATTATGCGTGGTGAAACAGCCATCCGGCTAGACCAGCTTTCTGAAAGCTTGACTAACATCCTGCAAACTGCTGAAGTTCAAGAGGAAGAAAGGCAAAAAGCTGTTGAAGAGGCAAAAGTAGTCGAGCGATTCATCGTGATTATGAGTATGCTGGTTTCGGTGGCGATCGCAGCTATTGTAGCATGGCGTACCAGTCGGGCGATCGCTGAACCAGTTATCACTGTCACCCAAGTAGCGGAGCAAGTTGCAAGAAAATCTAATTTCGATTTGCGAGCTCCAGTCACCACTGAAGATGAAATTGGCCTACTCGCCAAATCTCTAAATCGTCTGATTGAACGAGTATCTGAGCGAACAAAAGAACTACAACAAGCTAAAGAATTAGCCGAAGCTGCTAGCAAAGCAAAAAGCGTATTTTTGGCCAATGTCAGCCACGAATTACGCACGCCATTAAATGCTGTCATTGGCTTAAGCCAACTTCTAGAAGACGACGCCACCGATCTTGGTTTATCGGGAGACTTTATCACAGACTTAGAAACAATTAACTCTGCTGGTAAGCATCTACTGCACTTAATTAACGAAATCCTCGACTTGTCAAAAATTGAAGCGGGGAAAATGACCCTCTATCCAGAGACATTCGAGATTGCAACCCTAATTCATAACGTTGTCCTCACAGTCAAACCGACTATAGAAAAAAATGCCAATGTCTTAGAAGTACATATTGATCAGCAACTTGGCATCATGTACGCCGATCAAACCAGGATGCGGCAGGTGTTGTTAAACTTACTAAGTAACGCCGCCAAGTTCACTACAAACGGCAAGGTGATACTGACAGTCAACAGAGAAAAGGATGAATTCCGACTGGAGGCTTCTTTGGGCATCATTACTTTCACCGTTACCGACACAGGCATAGGTATGTCTCACCGTCAACAGCAGCAGTTATTTCAACCTTTTACCCAAGGAGATACCTCGACTACGAAAAAGTATGGAGGTACGGGACTGGGGTTGGCAATTAGCCGCCACTTTTGCCAGATGATGGGTGGTGAGATTATTGTCAAAAGTGAGCCGGGAGTTGGCTCTACTTTCACTATTCGTCTACCAATGACTGTGCAGGATTGAAGGAGTTACTGAAAACCTGAAACCTAGATCCCCCCTTAAAAAGGGGGGAACCCTAAACAGCCAACTTTTATAAGGGGGTTGGGGGATATCTTATGTGTAAGTCCTAAATTGTTTAATTGTTGGAAGTCCTCTGCCAAATTAAGTAATGATACTTACCCTTCCTGTATCCAAATCGTAACGACCTCCGACGATTTTCAATTTGCCCGACTGCACCTGCTCAGTTAAAAGCTGCGATCGCTTCAACCGTTCAAGTTGATATTGTACATTTGCAACCACAGCATTCTCAACCGCGTCACCCGACTGACTCTTGACCTTTTCCACTGCTGGCTTAATTGCCTTCACAAAAGTACCAATATCACCGAGTAACGATTGGTTTTGTACAGCGGCTGTTACTGCCCCACAACGCTCATGACCCATCACCATCAGCAGTGGAGAACCTAACAGAACAACCGCATATTCAATACTGCCGATCGCTTCAGGGGTGGCAATATTTCCGGCAATCCGAACATCAAAGATGTCCCCAATGCCTTGATCAAAAACAATTTCTGCGGGCACTCGTGAATCCGCACAACTAAGAATAGTTGCAAACGGATGTTGAGCTTGAGCAACTTCCTGCAACCGCAGCGCAGATTGATCGGGGTATTGGGGTTGATGCTGAACAAACCGCTGATTTCCCTCCATCAGCTTTTGCAATGCTGCATCGGGATTGATGGATTCAGGGGAGGTTGAGGGTATTTCGGCAGCTTTGGCCTGTTCAACCCGCCAGAGGAAATCGCTGGCAGTTAGCATCATCCCAAACGCTCCGGTCATTCCTAACTTTAAAAAGTCACGACGTTCCATGAAATGCTTCATTGAATTTCTAACTCTCCTACATCGAGGCAACACATCTTACAGAGCGAATTTCCATTACATCGGAAATGTAGCAAGTACCTCCGAACTTATTCAGGAGTGGTTTGATGTTTTCGACAACACGCTTGAGTTCTTCTGGCATACAAAACGCGAGGATGTAAACATTATCAAGCATAGTCATGTCTAAATCTTCTGTCGTTCCTCGTAATCCTTTACCAGCAACATTTCGGATTACGGCATGGTTATGTACACCAGACTTGTCTAAACTATCTAAAATTTTGGCAAGCTCAAAGGAGTTGGCGATAATTTCTATCTTTTTAACTACGTGCATATTATTACCTCCAAAATAGGTTAATTCCGTAGAGATATAACGGAATTCCCACAATAATATTGAACGGGAATGTTACAGCTAGAGCAGTAGAAACATACAGGCTGGGATTTGCTTCGGGAACAGTCATCCGCATCGCCGCAGGGACAGCGATATAAGAAGCACTGGCACACAATACAGCAAATAACAGCGAATCTCCGCGAGGCATACCGATGAATTTGGCAATCACCAACCCAATGCCTGCATTGAGTATTGGAATTAGTATGGCAAATAAAATCAGGAAAACTCCGGTTTTTTGTAAGTCTTTAATTCTTCTAGCAGCGACCAATCCCATGTCCAGTAAAAAGAAGGTGAGAACGCCATAAAACAACCCTTGAGTAAAAGGTTCTAATACGTGCCAACCGCGTTCTCCTGTCAAGACACCTATTAATAGACTACCGACTAATAGAAAAACTGAACTATTAAGAAATGCTTCTTGCAAAACTTCCGGCCACGAAAACTCTCGCTTGCCATCGGCGGTGAATATATTTACCAAAATTAGACCAACTATAATAGCTGGGGATTCCATCAGGGCAAGAGCTGCCACCATGTAACCATCAAAAGTAATGCCAAGCTCAGTCAAAAAAGCGCTAGCTGTAATGAAGGTAACAGCACTGATAGAGCCGTAGGTTGCAGCGATCGCAGCAGCATCGTAAGTATCCAATTTCCACTTCAGGATAAAAAAGGTGTAAATTGGAACAATGCAAGCCATCATCATTGCTGCGGCGAGTGTTAGAATTACTTCCTGAGTGACACCGCTTTTGATTAGTTCTACCCCTCCTTTAAAACCAATGGCAAACAGCAGATACAACGAAAAGAGTTTGGGCGCTGGTGCGGGAATTTCTAGATCAGATTTGACAAAAACAGCAGTCATGCCTAAAAAGAAAAACAGGATTGGCGGATTTAAAATGTTGGATACAATTAAGCTCAGATCCATATCCACCCCTCGTTGTATTGGTTAAACCTGCAATTAAAGAAATTTTTCATCTTTAAAAATTTAACGGTTCAATCATGATGTATCGTGTATTGCTACCCAATGTCAATTGGGTACTCAAGGAGTGAATAGTCCTATTGGTGACAATACTCTCCGTTAGGTATTGCAGCGTTTTTCAAGCAAATAAACCACGGGCTAGGGAACATTGCCGTATCCCTACGAAAATCTGTAGTTCAATTAACTGAAAATAGCTGTAAGCTCTGTTGACAACAGAACAGTGAGAGCAAGCTCACCATGTTTTGAGGTTTGATTCCCCGTCGCTGATTTTACGACAGAACGCGCCGGAATAACTAGTGGCTAACTTTTCTCCGGAAAAAAGTTAACATATTGTCGGGACAATTCATGAATTGCTCCTACACAAACCTTGCTAAATCCCAGTATTTTTTGATTTACAACAGTTTGGTAAACCCCGCTTGCTTAAAATAACGGTCAGTTGTAAAGGCTTGAGTAATCCCTTCCTATGTCATCACTGCAAAGCTAATACAGTCAGTTAGCCCCCAATCTTTATCAGGACGCTGGCTGTATAACATCTAACCTTCATCTAGCAATTTTTGGTCGAAAGGGATGATTTGCAGACTTTCAAGACTTACGCATTGTACATAAGTACTACACGCAATTTGGGTATAAAGCCATAATTAGTAGCCAGCGATCGCTTTCTAGGCCAATAAATTAAAGTTATGCGAAGCGCCTGAAACTATAAAATTTCATGATGCACATTATGGTTAATTTGTACAGTGCGTAAGTCCTATGATTGACAAAAGGCACTTTATCTTAACCTCTCACCGATGGATTTTTTCGTGCCAAATTTTGATTGCCCCAACATCATTTATGGGCAAGTTGGTAAATCAATAAAACACGCTCTGCAATATTTCTTTACAACGTGTCCTGTTTTGCGCGTATCCCGGCTGAACCCCTTTAAGAGGATGTTTGAAAAGTCCTCTTGTCGATATCAAAAGTTCTAATTATCTCTAAATCCCCCTTAAAAAGCGAAACTTTGATTCCGGTTCCTCCCTTAAAAAGGGAGGTATAGGAAATATAAAAGTGCCTAAAGTTATAGCAAAACACTTTTCAAACAACCTCTAAATACTCTACTGAGAGAAATAAATCAGTAGAGTATTTTTATAGGAGCCTGATGTCTGCTCTCTAATTTTCACGCAACAATTTTGGAAGCCGCTGATCTGGGCTTAACTAGGATTTGAAGAGTTAACTTGACTTGAATTTTGGGAATTATTATAGGAACCGCAAAAATCCATTGTAAAACAACATTCAGGCAAGTAATAGTGTCTAAATTAATTGTTCGTATCCCAGAGTACAGTATTACCAGTTTAATTTATGAAGCTACTGCCACAGTAATTTATCGAGCATACTGCAAAGTTAACGGAGACTCAGTTGTGATCAAACTGCTCAAAGCAGAGTATCCTACTGTCAAAGAGATTGCTCAGATCAAGCACGAATACGAAATTATCCAAAACCTGAATATTGTAGGTGTAATCAAAACCCATAAATTAATCAATTACGACAATGGGTATAGTAATGGTCTAGCAATGGTTTTAGAAGATTTTGGCGGAAAATCCTTAAAAGATCAGATATCTACTACAGGGTTTGAACTCAGAAAATTTCTCAACATTGCCGTTCAAATTACTGAAACATTAGGAGAGTTACATAGTCACCACATTATTCATAAGGATGTTAAGCCTGAAAACATTCTTTATAACCCCAATAGCGAAAAAATAAAACTGATTGACTTTAGCATTGCTTCGCTGCTGTCAAAAGAAAGCCCAGAAATCACTAGCCTCAACCTCCTAGAAGGAACGCTGGCTTATATGTCGCCAGAGCAAACTGGACGCATCAACCGAACCTTAGATTATCGTACAGATTTTTACTCATTAGGCGTGAGTTTTTACGAAATGCTAACGGGTCGGCTCCCGTTCCAGAATGTTCAAGATCCAATGGAGTTGGTGCATTGTCACATTGCGAAAATTCCAATGGCTCCTAAGGAGATCAATCCTAATATACCACTGGGAATCTGTGCGATCGCCATGAAACTCCTGAGCAAAAATGCTGAAGATCGCTACCAAAGCGCTTACGGGTTAAAGGCTGACCTAGAGAAAGCAATGCTTCAACTGGAAACAAAAGGAAGGATTGACCTTTTTAGCTTAGGTGAGCAGGATTTTTCGCATCAACTTCAAATAGCTCAAAAACTTTATGGTCGGGAAGTAGAAGTGGCGGCTCTTATGGCTGCCTTCGATAAAGTTAGCCTTGGTTCGAGTGAAGTTGTGTTAGTAGGAGGATACTCAGGTATCGGCAAATCCTCACTAGTTAACGAAGTTCATAAACCTATTGTGCGGCAACGAGGTTACTTCATCGGTGGCAAATTTGACCAACTCAAGCGAGATATTCCTTATGCTTCTTTGATTCAGGCATTTCGAGAATTGATGCGACAACTGTTAACTGAAAGCCAAGTCAGAGTTGAGGTTTGGAAAAATAAATTGCTACAAGCATTGGGAGTTAACGGCCAGGTCATTATTGATGTTATCCCAGAAGTAGAACTGATTATCGGGCAGCAAGCGCCTGTACCGCAGTTGGGTGTTACTGAGTCTCAAAACCGTTTTAATCGGGTATTTAAGCAATTTATCCATGCCTTTACTGCTGCGGATCATCCCTTAGTACTGTTTTTAGATGACCTGCAATGGGCAGATGCTGCCTCTTTGAAGCTGGTCGAGAATTTGATGACTGACTTAGAAACCCAGTATTTATTGATGATTGGGGCTTACCGAGATAACGAAGTTAGTCCTACCCATCCGTTGATACTAATGCTAGAGGCCATTCGAGTATCTGGGGCAACGGTTGAAGAACTGCTCTTGAAGCCATTAGCAGCACCTCATATTACTCAACTGCTTACTGACACATTCAATTGCGAATCATCTCAGGCAGAACCTTTAGCTGATTTGCTACTTCAAAAAAGCCAAGGTAATCCCTTTTTCTTGACTCAGTTATTAAAAGTATTGCATCAAGACAATCTTTTAACATTTAATTACCATTTAGGTTTATGGCAGTGGGATCTTAACAAAATTGAATCACAAGCCATTACCGATAATGTGGTCGATTTAATGGTGAATAAAATTCAGAGACTGTCAGAACCAACCCAGCAAGTTTTACAATTAGCTGCTTGTGTTGGTAATCGTTTTAATTTAGAAGTTATAGCAGTAGTAAACGAAAAATCTGCATCAGCAACAGCAGCTGATTTATGGTCAGCTTTACAGGAGGGATTAATTCTTCCCTTGAGCGATACTTATAAAATTCCTCAGTTGTTGAATCAGTCGGAATTGGCAAGATACTGTGATAATGCGGTACAAATTGACTATAAGTTCTTGCACGATCGCGTTCAGCAAGCTGCCTATTCTTTAATTCCAATCGGTCAGCAACAACAAGTACACCTGAAGGTTGGAAAATTACTATTACATAATACTGAAAAAAGTCAGTTAGAGGAGCATCTATTCGAGATTGTCAACCATCTAAATGCTGGAGAATCATTGATTATTGAACCAGCAGAAAGATACGAAATGGCGGAATTAAATCTGAAATTAGGTCAACGAGCGAAATCATCTTCGGCGTTTGTAACTGCCCTAAAATTATTGAAGATAGGGATAAAGTATTTACATAAAAATAGTTGGCAAGATAAATATTTACTGACATTAAAATTATATTTACAATCTGGAGAAGCAGAATTTTTAAATGGAAGATACGAGCAAGCTTTACTGATTTTTGAGCAGACTTTCAGCCAGGTTATAAATACTCTTGATATGTGCCGTGTAAATGAATATCGGATTATGTGTTATCGCATGGAGAATGACTTAAACTCCGCTTATGAAATTGGGTTAAACACCTTGAAGCTTTTAGGTTTTGAGTTTACAGCTTATCCTGATGATGCATATCTGTTGGAAAAACTTAATCAAACAAAGGAAGTTATCGGCGATCGCTCAACTTTTAGTCTAGCAGAACTACCACAAATGCAAGACGAAGAGAAGTTAATGGCTCAACGCATTTTAAAAGAAGTTTGGCCTATTGCTTACTTTTTAGGATCTAAAGCGTTGCACGTTACATCAATGAATCTGACTCAACTTTCGGTTCAGTATGGCAACTCACCGATTTCGGTATTTGGCTATATGCTATATTCCTTCAATTTAGTATTTCAATATGGTGAGGTAGATTCAGGTTATGAGTTTGGGCAGCTTTCTCTCCAACTCCATGAAATTATGAGAACGAAGGAATTAGAAGCAAACATTTTGAATATGTGGGGAGGTTTAATCTGTCATTATAAAGACCATATTAGCCAGGGAAAACCTTATTTGTTAAAAGGATTTAATAGCGGTTTAGAAACAGGTTCTTACCAATGGTCTGGTTATTGTTC
Organism: Nostoc sp.; assembly: GCF_036917395.1. Taxonomy (GTDB): domain Bacteria; phylum Cyanobacteriota; class Cyanobacteriia; order Cyanobacteriales; family Nostocaceae; genus Nostoc. The sequence continues at coordinate 242,767 of NZ_JBALDI010000004.1, read as the reverse complement.
AGTTAATTTGTTATGGCAATCTTTATTTGGGAATGAATCTTTAGAAAAAACCGCAGAAGTAGCCGAAGATTTTATTCCTACCCTCCGCAAGATTGACAAAAATATGTTGAACTATCATCTGCTGGCTATGGAAGCGATCGCTAACCTAACTAAGCCAGCAGGCAAGATTGACGAGCTTGTTGGAACTTGGGCAGATGAACAACAAGTGCTAGAGTTTGCGTTGGCATCTTCGGATATGTTGAGTGCATTTGTAGTTTACATCTATAAACTTGCTCTCTGTAACTGGTATGGAGAGTATACCAAAGCTGTTGAGTATGCAGAAAATGCAGAAAAATTTGTTGGGGGAGCACGAGGAATTTTTATTAATCCTGTTTTCTACTTTCACCACAGTATTGCTTTGGCTAAAGCTTATGCTGAGGTAGATACAACAACTCAAGCCATTTATCTGCATAAACTAAATGTCAACCTGGAAAAATTCCAGCAATGGGCAATGCACTGCCCAACCAATTATCAACACAAGTTCCTGCTGATTCAAGCTGAAATTGCCAGAATTTGTCAACAAGATTATCAGGCAATGGAGTTGTATGACAAGGCGATCGTCTCTGCTGCCGAAAACGGTTATTTACAAAATGAAGCCTTAGCAAACGAACTCGCATTTCGATTTTACTTGGCCAAGGACAGAAAAAACCTTGCCAAAGTTTATCTTACAGAAGCCCGCTATCGCTATTTGAAGTGGGAAGCGATGGGTAAAGTCCAACAACTAGACGAACAATATTCTCAATTTTTTACAGATACAGCAGCAGAAGCAACTCTTCGGGGCACTGCTACAAACTCAATCAGAGATACTTCTGAAGCTAAAACCCAAATTCTAGATTTAAGCACAGCAATTAAAGCATCACAAGCACTGTCGAGTGAGATGGAGCTAAATCGGCTGCTGGAGAAGATGATGACGATCGCGATCGAGAATGCTGGTGCTCAAATGGGTTATCTACTTATTAAACGGGAGAACCAATGGCTGATTGAAGCTGAGGGAAGCGTTGATCGAGACCAAGTTACAGTGCAATCATCCAGCCTGGTTCAAGTAAAGCATAAACTACCAGTTTTGCTGATTAACTATGTTGAAAGAACAAAAGAAAATTTGGTTTTAGACGATGCTAGCCACACAGAGCGTTTTGCCAGTGACAACTATATTGTTGTCAATCAACCCAAATCAGTTTTGTGTTCGCCTTTCGCTCATCAGGGTAAGCTAACCGGAGTTCTTTACTTGGAAAATAACCTTACAACCGGAGCCTTTACCGCAGAGCGACTAGAGGTACTCAACTTATTGACTTCGCAAGTTTCTATCTCAATAGAAAATGCTCGGCTCTACACAAATTTGCACATATACTCCCAAGAGTTAGAGATTTCGGAAACACAAGCGCGTCAGAAAGCAAAGGAGCTAGAGCAGACGCTTGATGAATTGAAGTTCACCCAGTCCCAGATGGTGCAAAGCGAAAAAATGTCTAGCCTGGGGCAGTTGGTAGCAGGCGTTGCTCACGAAATCAATAACCCAGTCAGCTTTATCTACGGCAACCTTACTTACGTCAATAATTATATCAAAGACTTGATGAGTGTAGTACAACTTTATCAGCAGCAAAACCAGAATTTACCACCTAAAGTTCAGAATGAAATAGATGCTGTTGACTTAGATTTTTTGATGGAAGACTTACCTAAGCTGTTGGCTTCAATGAAAGTGGGAACTGATCGTATTCGTCAAATTGTATTATCTTTACGAAACTTTTCCCGCCTAGACGAATCTGAAGTCAAAGCCGTTGATATCCATGAGGGCATTGATAGCACCTTAATGATTTTGCAAAGTCGGCTTAAACCCCAACCAGACTCTCCGGGAATTCAGGTAATACAGGAGTACGGCAACCTGCCACCCGTAGAGTGCTACCCTGGGCAACTGAATCAGGTATTTATGAACCTGATCGCTAATTCCATTGACTCTTTGGAAGAATTTAACAAACATCGGACTGATGCAGAGAGAATACGTCGCCCAGGTATTATTACAATTCGTACTACTGTTGAGGGTGATCTTGGTGTCATTCGTATTGCTGACAACGGTTCTGGGATCTCTGAAAATATCCGTCAGCAACTCTTCACCCCCTTTTTTACTACAAAACCTGTCGGTAAAGGAACTGGTTTAGGGCTATCTATTAGTTACCAGATTGTAACTAATAAGCATCAAGGACAGTTAGAATGTGTATCGGTTTTAGGACAAGGGGCTGAATTTATTATCTCTATCCCCCTTCAAGCAAGACTAAAAGCAAGAAGTGTCTAATCTTTACCGCCACTGATTGCAATTACAAATTACGAATTAGTAATTAGGGGTTCAGCCGGGATACGCCCAAAACAGGACACGTTGTAAAGAAATATTGCAGAGCTAGGACTAGCCCTTTCAAGGTGACTCGAAAAATCTCGTTTTTTCTCTCTGCGCTACGGGCAGTTTGCTCAAGTCGGGAAACCCGCCCACGCAACTGCCCTCCTCTATGCCTCTGTGGTTTAAAAGTAATTTATCTAACCACAGAGACGCAGAGAACACAGAGGTAAGAAGTTAAAAAGAGGTTTTTTGACTAACATTTTTACCCACCTTGAAAGGGCTACTGGCTGAGGTGTGTGGTTTTCTTCGACAAACACAGATTATAACTGACTGCCCCTCATGCCCTTCAATTGGTTCGTTAGGATGAACCACACCGTTTTGGAATGTGCCTTTGACTGACAGCATAGCTTTTTCTTGCTTTTACATAAATCATGATAGAGTACCATTCTGGTTAAGAATATTGCCACACAATCTTTGTTGAGCAAGTTTAGTTAGGATATTGTAACCTGGGCAATAGCGACTCTCTATTGATGTGACGCCAGGTATCGCTTTTTCACATCCATGACAACAACCATCGACGTTCTCAGTCACCTTAACCCTAGCCAACGTCAAGCTGTCGAACATTACTGCGGGCCGTTGCTAGTTGTTGCTGGCGCAGGTTCCGGTAAAACACGAGCGCTGACTTATCGCATTGCGAATCTGATTCTGAAACACCGCGTTGATCCAGAAAATATCCTGGCGGTTACTTTTACCAACAAAGCCGCACGGGAGATGAAAGACCGGATTCAACGGCTGTTTGCGGAACAACTGGCAATGAAGGAACACGGTCAGCGTTTTGATTTATTGACGGAATATCAACAAACACAATTGCGATCGCAAGTTTACAAAAACACGATCAAAGACTTATGGTGTGGCACTTTCCACAGTCTATTTTCTCGCATTCTCCGCTTTGATATTGAAAAATATGTAGACGAGAAAGGACGCCGTTGGAATCGCAATTTCTCTATCTTTGATGAATCAGATGTGATGACTCTGATTAAAGAAATCGTCAACAAACAGTTAAATTTAGACGATAAGAAGTTTGACGCCCGCTCTGTCCGCTACGCTATTAGTAATGCTAAAAACCAAGGTTTATCACCCCAAGAATTTGAGCAAGAACAACCCAATTATCGCGGACGAGTGATTGCCCAAGTTTACAATTTATATCAAGATAAGTTAGCAGAAAACAACGCTCTCGACTTTGATGATCTAATTCTCGTACCTACCAGATTATTTCAGCAAAATGAGCAAGTATTGGGTTACTGGCATCGGAAGTTTCGCCATATACTCGTAGATGAATATCAAGATACCAACCGCACTCAGTATCAACTCATCCACTTATTAGTTACTAATGGCGAAACCAGAAAGAGCGAATGGGAATGGCAAAATCGCTCAGTTTTCGTTGTCGGCGATGCAGATCAATCAATTTACAGCTTTCGGATGGCAGATTTCACTATCTTGCTGGGATTTCAGGAAGACTTTGGGGATGGTTTGGTAGATGATGACACCCGGACGATGGTTAAGCTGGAGGAAAACTATCGTTCTTGTGAAAACATTCTGCAAGCGGCTAACGAACTGATTGAAAATAACACCCAACGGATTGATAAAATCCTCAAACCGACACGGGGGCCGGGTGAGCAGATTACTTGTTACAAAGCCGATGAAGAACTTGCAGAAGCCGCATTTGTAATCAATCAAATTCGGACTTTAGAACAGCAAAATCCAGAATTAAGCTGGGGTAGTTTTGCCATACTTTATCGGACAAACGCCCAATCTCGCCCCTTTGAAGAATTGTTGGTGAAATATCAAATTCCTTATACAGTTGTGGGGGGAATGAGATTTTACGATCGCAAAGAAATTAAAGATGTCATTGCTTATTTAAGAGCGATCGCTAACCCATCTGATACAGTCAGTTTATTACGAGTCATTAATACTCCCCGGCGGGGAGTTGGCAAAACCACTATTGATGCTTTGGTGAATGCCTCCCAACAATTAGGGACAACTTTATGGGAAATACTCAGTGATGAAACATCAGTTAATACATTAGCTGGACGGGCGACAAAAGCTGTAAATAACTTTGCCGCAATGATTAGCCGTTGGCAAGGACAAATCGGCACGCTTCCGGTAACTGAGGTTTTGCAAGGAATACTAGAAGACTCTGGTTACGTCCAAGACTTGATGAGTCAAGGCACAGATGAAGCCACAGACCGGGTACAAAACGTCCAAGAACTTTACAACGCTGCACTGCAATTTCAAGAAGAAAACGAAGAGGTTTCCCTTCAAGACTTTCTGAGTAGTGCCGCCCTCAGTTCCGATTTGGATAACTTAAAAGAAGCACAGACAGCCGTTTCTTTGATGACTTTGCACGCTTCCAAAGGGCTAGAATTTCCCGTAGTATTTTTGGTGGGATTAGAACAAGGGCTATTTCCTGGCTACCGATCGCTGGGCGATCCCGCATCTTTGGAAGAGGAACGCCGCTTGTGTTATGTGGGGATTACTCGCGCCCAAGAGCGGTTATTTTTATCACACGCGCGTGAACGTCGTTTATATGGTTCTCGTGAACCCGCGATGCGATCGCAATTTCTCGACGAATTACCAGAAGAATTATTATCTACCAAACACCTGAGTCGTCAAAGTTATACCAAAAGTGCTTCTACTCCTAATGGGAAACAAGACGCAACCCAGAATTGGCAAGTGGGCGATAGAGTATCACATAAAACTTTTGGGCTTGGTGAAATCACTCATGTTTTCGGAACGGGTAATAAGATGTCTGTAGCAATTAAATTTTCCAGCTTGGGACAAAAAATTGTTGACCCAAGAGTAGCACAGTTGCAACGAGTAGAATGATACAATCGCAGAACTCCGACTTATCAAATAAAGCGGGGTTCTTGTTTTTTATATTTGAATTTCTTCAAAGTGTTCAACAGTAGGAAATGGCTCATAAAAATGGTGCAGAAGTTTTTTCCACTCTTGAAAATCAGCAGAATTTCTAAATCCAACAGTATGAGATTCTAAAGTTTCCCATCTGACAAGTAATAAGTATTTACCTTTAACTTCTATGCATCTATGCAATTCATGGGATAAATATCCGTCCATAGAGGAAATAATTTTAGAAGCTTTTTTGAAAGTAGCTTCAAAATCAGATTCTAGACCAGGTTTAACATGAAGCGTAACTGCCTCAAGAATCATACAATTTATCCTAAAAATTAGACTGAAACTATGGTAAGACGGCGGCGCTTACTTCACTAACTCAAAAATAATTCTTAAGGATATACGCAATAGCAGCACAAAACTCTTCATTTTTCCCATTGTGATCTGGTTGACAGAAAGCCTGGATTAATCTTTGTTGGTCATCCTTTGTAAGTTCCTCAAAACCTTCCAAGATACCTTCTATGGCATCACTACGCATTTTTTTTAGCTTATCAATATTCAGGTCGAGCTTATCAATTGTTGTGTCAGCCGCAGATTTTTTATCTAGAACTTCTGTTGAGAGAATTTGTCCATCTTCTGTATATCTAAAGAACTCAGCACAGTTTATATATAGAGGCGAAACCATGAGGTTTTCGTCATGCCATTCATCTTTCTTGCTTCCACAGTGCAGAGGTTCTTTACGTTCTCTTTCTCTTTGGCATGAAGCTAACAGATTTGTATATTCTAGTGCTAAGTTGTGATGAGTTTTTCTAGGCTTTAGATGTTCGATATGGCTAATATCCTTGGTAATACGCCTTCCGCAATAGCAACATATAAAACCTTGCTCTTGCAACAAAGAATCATGTACATCGGTTTTTTGTGGTTTGCTGAAGTTTTCCCAACTTGGTTGCCAATCCTCATTTACTAAGTTTTTCCAAACGGTAAAACTTTCTGGCTCCTCACTTTTTTTGATATATTTCACCGCTTCAAAATCTCTTTGCGTCGAATAGATACACTTGCTTTTACTAATTCCGGTTCATCTTGTCCAATAATGTTAGCAATTTCTTGAGATAATTGCCTAGCACTATCAAGATTACCTTCATCAATAAGTCTAAATAACTCATGTAAACGATCTTTAATTTCTTGTGGACGTGCTGGAACACCCATTAAGTCTTCTAGTATTCGATTGCTATCTCTCCCAAAGGAACTTTCTGGTCTTTTAGCAACAACACCTTCGTCTATTTTTTCTAGAATGTAAATTCCTTCCGGCTTGACTTGGCTAATTACTTGAGGCGAATGGGTGGTGACAATAAATTGGCAATTGGGGAATGTTCTTGTCAAAGCTGGAATAATTTCCCGTTGCCATTTGGGGTGTAAATGTAGTTCAATTTCATCAATTAAAACAACACCTTCACCTTCGAGCGGTTCTGTTAAACCTGGGTTGGCGATCGCTAATCGTCTTGCTAAATCCCCCACCATTGCCAGCAAGCATTTCTCCCCATCAGATAGCTGATTGACTATAAGTTCCTCACCTTGTTTTATTACAGTCATTCTTAAAGGAGAACGACGAACTCGTAACTTTGAAAAACTAGGTATCAATGAAGATATAGCTTGTCTAACTGCTTCTAACTGTGAATCTTGGTAAGCACGATTGTCTCGTAGTAACTCACTCTCTAAATCTTCTCGGTTTCTAAACCATTGGAAAAAAATCGCAAAGTCATTTCGGCTGCCTGTAAGCGCTTTTTCATAAGCATCTATTTGCTTAAACTGAGTTTTATTTGGAATCTCTAGTCTAATATCAAGAACTGCACGATTGACGGGATAGTACACTGCTAGAGGTAGGTTGTATTGAGGCTCATTTTGCCAATGACGCCAAATTGCATTAGCAGCAGACCTGATCATTTCATGCATTGAATCTTGAGATACTCCATTACGACTTCGAGATATTTCCCAATAGTCTTCTCCTCCACCTAATAAAATCGTAATATTTAGTATTGTTAATATGTCTTTATTAGAAATATCTAGTTCACTAAATGCTCGTACTTCATCTTTTGGAGAAACACCTCCAATCCACTCCATAAAACGGGAAAGTAAGAGGGAAAGAGCATCAAGGATGCTAGACTTACCTACACCGTTGATACCAATAAGCACAATAGGTTCAGTTACATCGAAATCAAGCGTCAAATCACCGATTCCACGGAAGGATTGCATTGTCAAGCGCTTGACTTTCATAATAATTACGTTGATTTCAACTGAATAATGCCTTTATCAAAAACGCGATTATCAGTAGCGATCGCACTTACTTCTATTCTATCTTTATACACCTCATAAGAGGCAAAACTTAAATCACTGGTGGAATACTCTGTCCACTCGGAACGTCCTACAGGACGATTACCTGCACCTGCACCACAAATTAAATAAGTTGTACCATCAATAGCACGAGTGCGTTCATAACTATGTTCGTGGCCATTGATGTAAAGTTGAACACCGTATTTTTGAAATAGAGGAGTGAAAGTTTTAATAAAACCTGGATTATTCCCATACTGACCCGATGAATAAATCGGATGATGTCCAAACACCACTTTCCAAGGAGCATTACTAAGACTTAATTCTTTTTCTAACCAATTTAACTGGTTTTTCCAATCAGCATTAATATTAGTATCTAAAGCGAAAAATTGTACTTGATTCCGTTTAAATGTATAGTAACGTCCCTTCATATTAAAGTCGGCATACTTGACTTGTGGATCTCCATTAGCAGTACGAATATCGTGATTACCTAAACAAGCCTGAAATTTCACATCTTGCTTGAGTAAAACTTTGTAGGGACGCTCAAAAACTTCGCCAATTTTCTCAATTTCGCCGTTATTGTAAATGTTGTCTCCAGCTAAAACTACTAAATCATAAGGATTTTTCTTGTGATACGCATTCATTGCCCCAGCCACAGCATACTGTCCTTTAGCCCCAGTCCCCGTATCCGCAACAGACACAAAACGTAATAACAAGTCTTTTTTGGGTGGGTTAGCGGCTATGGCTGTTGTTGAATCGGTAATACCAGCACTTTGATTATTTTGATTAGCTAACATCCAGCCTAAAAATCCTGCACCAATGGCGCTGAGGCTACTTAAAAATAAAAATTGACGGCGTTTCAGGTTCATATATTCACCAAATTTAATAAATAGTCAGTTCAGCAGAAACAATGAGCAATGAAGTGATACATTAAGGCAAAAGAAGGCAGCACCAGTAATAATGTACGTTGTTTGTCTTTGATTCGCTGCTTTTGGTGAAAGTTCCATGTCACAAGACAATCAGTCAAAACCGACGGATGAGCAGGTAACTCAACCTCCCCAAAAACCTTATCAGATAGTTCAGCCATTTTGGAAGGCTAAAATTATCCAACTTCTCCAAGGGACGATTGGGGTTTTAGAAGTAACGGTTGAAAAACTGGAGACTGCACCCCCACCTGGTACTGAGGAAACACCCAGTTTTTTCCAGCAGCTTCAGTTGCGATGGGGTGGACTGTTAAGGACAATCCGCTTGTTTTTACCATCAAATTTGTCAACAAAGTTATCAGATACAGCTTTGACGGGAATTGTTACTGCAATTGCTGTAATTCTCGTTTGGACAACGGCGACTGTCTTTACTGGTAAACCTACTGAAATAGCAACAGTTCCACCGGTTGAGGAGGTTCCTGCACCAACACCAACGATAACTACTCCCCCGGAGTCAGTCGCACCAGAACCACAGCCGCCACAGCCACCAGAGGAAATTACGCCGCCGCCAGAAGTACAAACTCCGCCACTACCAACGCCAGAAGCGGAACCAGAACCAATTCCCACACCAACTCGCACACAAACCATAGAATTGACACCAGAACAAGCCTTGATTGCGGCTATTGAAAATCAGGTAGCTGAAACTAGCGATCGCATTGCCTCTGGTCTGATAAAGTCAATTCAAGCCAACTTTCGCACCAGCAATCTGACTGTCAAAATTAGTAACGATTGGTACACTCTCAAAGAATCTCAGCAGGATAAACTAGCTGCAAAGATATTACAACGCTCTCAAGAACTTGATTTTACCCATTTAGAAATTATCGACTCCCAAGATAGGCTGATAGCGCGTAACCCAGTTGTTGGTACTGAGATAGTGATTTTTAAACGGCAAACAACAAGTTAAAATAATTCGTAATCTAAACACTTTATTAGGATGTTTAACTCAAGTATTTATGTTAGACAATGTTTCTCTATTAATCCAAGCTTGTAAAAATTTAAACATCACTTATGAAATTATTTATCCTGCTGAAAACTTAGTCAAAATAAAATTGAATAGTAAACAGCATTATTTTTGTAACTATAGCACTCCGTTAATTAATCAAGCATTAGCATATCTGATAAAAGACAAAGAATACACTTACCATATTTTAAATAAAAAAGTTAAACTTCCTCGGACAGTAGGTTTTCTTTCTCCTTTTTGTGACACCAAGTATAAGATTTACTTAAAATTCTCAACTATTCAAGATATTGTATTAGAGATTAAGGAAAATTTTAAAACACCTGTGATTGTTAAAAGGAATTCTGGTGCTAGGGGACATAATGTTTTTTTATGTCAGAATCAACATGAAATTACAACTGCTTTAAAAGAGATTTTTAATATCAATTCTAATAAGTATGATTACGTCGCTCTTGCTCAAGAGTTTATTGACATTCAATCTGAATATAGAGCAGTTTTCTTAAAAAAAGAGTTAGTTTTGCTTTATGAAAAAGATATAAGTAATGCAAAATTTGTGGGTAATCTCAGTCCTCTGCATTGGGATGGTGCGAAAGCCAAGTATATCAATGATCCACAAATATTGTCAGAGATTGCTAATTTCGCCAGACCAATTTTTGAAGAATTAGACCTTGATTATGCTGGTTTAGATATTGTATTAGATCGAAATAACCAATATTGGTTGATTGAAATCAATTCTCACCCAAATTATAGTATTTTCACTAGAGACAATGGCGAGGAGCCTGTATTGAAAATTTTTGAGAAAATGCTAATTAGCCTAGCCTCAAAATAAAAAAATCGGTACTTCGGTTATCCAATTCATGACTCTGCATAAATTAGTTGCATCTATGACAATAATATTTGCTCCTACTTTTGCGATCGCACCAGCATGGTTAAACTGTGGTGTAATATACACATCGCATCCAGCTATTAATTGCTTCTATAACCTAATAATTGGTACTTGCACCCTTTCTTGCAGGGTGCTGATGTGATTTGGCGGATGAATACGCACACCAACAACACCATTATTTACAGCAGCTTATGCTAGCGGCTTCGGCGGCGAGGAGAGCATCGCGCAGTCCTATTGTGCCCCTACACCTGGCAATATAATGTTTTACCTCATCTGAATGGGAACCGCTATAAGCATTTTCAATCATTAATGGTAAGAGGGGGCTGAGTGCAAGGGAAAAAGTTTGTTTTGATTATGTAATAACCAACAGTTTAAAACGGTAATACAGCATTATGCATCGGACAAGTAGCACATCGGGTGGATGGAATCAGTCAGAGGGTTTAATTTTTCTAGAACAAACTCCAGCGCCTTTGGTGTTGATTACAGCTGCTGATACCGACATTCAAACTTTGGCAGCTGCGGTGACAAAATTACCTGCAAGCTTTCCGGCATTAAGAGTCGCCAACCTGTTGCAATTGCAGCAACAATTAAGTGTAGATACTTATGGAGAGCAAGTTTTAGAACTTGCCCAAGTAATTATTTTGCGCCTGTTAGGAGGACGTTCCTACTGGGGTTATGGCTTAGAAGTAGTGCAGGAAATTGTACAACGTAATGGTAGATCCCTGATTGTAATGCCAGGGGATGACGCTTTTGATCCCGATTTAATCTCCCTGTCTACCGTGCCTTTGGGTGTTGTTAACCAGGTATGGCAGTATTTTAGCGAAGGCGGCGTAGAAAATTTCGTTAATGCTCTCCAATTTATCTCTGACACTTGCCTATTAACTGCATACAATCCCCCGCTACCCCGGCCAATTCCGCGTGTGGGATTGTATGAATGGGGAGTGGGGAGTGGGGAGTGGGGAGTGGGGGAGCAGAGCGGCAGGGGAGCAGAGGGGCAGGGGAGCAGGGGAGAGTTAGAACTCCGTTCATCCACCTCGGAACTCCGTTCATCCACCTTTGAACTGGATGAATCCACCTTGGAACTCCGTTCATCCACCTTTGAACCGGATGAATCCACCTCAGAACTCCGTTCATCCACCTTTGAACCGGATGAATCCACCTCAGAACTCCGTTCATCCACCTTTGAACTGGATGAATCCACCTTAGAAGCTCAAGGGTTCCAATACTCAATGCCCCATGCCCCATGCTCCATGCCCAAAATTGGCATTCTTTTCTACCGTGCCCATTATTTAGCGGGAAATACTAAGGTAATCGATGCTTTATGCGAAGCCTTGGTACAGAAAAATTTACAACCAGTGCCAGTGTTTGTTTCCTCGTTGCGTGAACCAGATGTTCAGGCTGAGTTGAGTGAATTTTTCCAACCCAAAGAAGCCGAATCAATAGCTGTACTGCTAAATACCACCAGTTTTTCTCTAGCAAGGTTGGAAACCGAAACACCCCAAATTGAACTATGGGAAAAATTAAATGTACCTGTGTTGCAGGTAATCCTTAGTGGCGGCTCAATTGAGCAGTGGGAGTCACAGTTTCAAGGGCTTTCTCCCCGCGATATTGGGATGAATGTAGCGCTACCAGAAGTAGATGGGCGGATTATTACTCGTGCTGTGTCTTTTAAAGAAGTGCAAACTCGTAATCCCCATCTAGAGACAGATGTGGTAATTTATGAACCAGTGAGCGATCGCGTCGAGTTCGTTGCTAAACTAGCAGCAAATTGGGCGCGTCTGCGTGACAAACCCCCTCAAGAACGGCGAATTGCCCTAATTCTGGCAAACTACCCCAACCGGAATGGACGTCTCGCTAATGGTGTGGGACTGGACACCCCAGCTAGTTGTGTAGAAATCCTGCAAGCTTTACATCTGGCTGGGTATGAAGTAGAAAATCCACCTGCTCAAGGAGATGAGTTGATTCAACGGTTGACAGATGGCATAACAAATGATCCGGAAGGTCGAGAATGGCGTCCGGTACACCAAAGTGTCTCTTGGGAAGAATATCAAGAATATTTCGCTTCTTTGCCGCCAGCAGTCCAGCAGGGTATTAGTGATCGTTGGGGTGTGGGAGAGCAGGGGAGCAATCAAGAATTCTTCCCCTCTGCCCCTGTGCCCCCCTGCCCCTCTGCCTCTTTCCCCGTTCCTGGAATTCAACTCGGCAACGTTTTCGTGGGAATTCAGCCACCAAGGGGTTATGATAATGACCCCAGCTTGAATTATCATGCGCCGGATTTAGAACCAACCCATGCTTATTTAGCTTTCTATTATTGGGTTAGAGAATGTTTTGGTGCTGATGCTGTGGTTCATGTGGGCAAACACGGAAATCTAGAATGGCTACCCGGTAAAAGTGTGGCTTTATCGAGTAATTGTTATCCAGAAGTAGCTTTCGGCGCACTTCCCCACCTGTACCCGTTTATTGTGAATGACCCTGGTGAAGGTTCCCAAGCCAAACGTCGCGCTCAAGCGGTGATTATAGATCACTTAACGCCGCCGATGACTCGTGCAGAACTCTACGGTTCTTTGCAACAATTAGAAAATTTAATTGATGAATATTATGAAGCGGACAGTTTAGATCCTTCGCGTTTGCCAGTGATTCGCGATCGCATCCGCGAACTGGTGATCAAAGAAAATCTCCATCTAGATTTAGGAATCCAAAATGAAACAGAAATTTTTAATTCTGAATCTCTAGTTTTTAATTCTATTGGTGGCTATCTTTGTGAATTGAAAGAAGCTCAAATCCGCGATGGGTTGCACATTTTTGGGCAATGTCCCGAAGGACGCCAGCTACGAGATTTAATAGTAGCGATCGCTCGCATACCCAATCGCTATTCTTCAGGTATTACCCGTGCCATAGCCCAAAATTGGGGTCTAGATTTCGATCCCCTCACAGCAGATTTGTCAATGACTAGTGGTGAATACTCAATAGTCAATGGCACAGAATGCCGTACCCTCGGTGATATCGTCGAAGTCCTAGAAGAACACGCCGCCCATTTAGTAGAAAAACTAATAAATCAGGACTCTTGTACAGACGCGATTCATCGCGTCTCTCCCCCCAGCACAGACGCGATTCATCGCGTCTCTCCCCCCAGCACAGACGCGATGAATCGCGTCTCTACCTGGATACGCGATCGCCTACTTCCAGCTTTACAACAAACCCACCAAGAAATTACCCATTTATTACACGGACTCGATGGCGGATATGTCCCCAGTGCCCCATCTGGCGCACCCACGCGCGGCCGCCCAGAAGTTCTACCAACAGGGAGAAACTTTTATTCTGTCGATATTCGCGCCATTCCCACAGAGACAGCTTGGGATATCGGTAGAAAAGCCGCTGAAACCCTCGTAGAATATTACACTCAAGAGCATGGAGAATATCCCAAAACACTAGGTTTATCAATGTGGGGCACAGCCACCATGAGAACTGGCGGTGATGACATTGCCGAAGCCTTGGCTTTACTTGGAGTCCAACCTGTGTGGGATGGTGCAGCACGGCGAGTAGTAGATTTTGAAATTTTGCCCCTGGCAATTTTGGGGCGTCCCCGGGTAGATGTCACCTTGCGAATTTCGGGATTCTTCCGGGATGCTTTTCCCAACTTAATTGACTTATTCGATCAAGCAGTGTCAGCAGTAGCAGACTTGGATGAACCGCCAGAACAAAATCCCCTAGCGGATGCAGTTCGCCAAGAAACTGATTTGTGGACAAAACAAGGATTAACTTTAGAAGCAGCAGTGGTGCGATCGCGCTATCGCATCTTTGGTTCTCGTCCAGGTGCTTACGGCGCCGGACTTCAAGGTTTAATCGAATCGCAAAACTGGACAGATGACCAAGATTTAGCCCGCGCCTACATCAACTGGAGTTCTTACGCCTACTCTTCGGGAAACGGAGCAGAGGAGCAGGGGAGCAGGGGAGCAGGGGGAGCAGGAGAGGATAAAATCTCCAATCCCGAATCCCCAATACCCAATCCCGAAGCCTTCAAGCAACGTTTGGCGCAAATGCAAGTTGTGCTGCACAATCAAGACAACCGTGAACACGACCTACTCGATTCTGATGATTATTACCAATTTCAGGGTGGCTTAACAGCGGCGGTGCGTTCTCTACAGGGAAAAAATCCTCAAACCTATTTTGGTGATAATTCCATACCTGCCCAACCACGAGTCCGCCAACTGAAAGAAGAAATCGCACGAGTGTATCGTTCTCGCGTTGTTAATCCTAAGTGGATTGCGGGAGTCATGCGCCACGGTTACAAAGGTGCGTTTGAAATGGCAGCGACGGTGGATTATCTGTTTGCCTACGATGCAACAGCTAAATGTGTTGAAGATTATATGTATCAAGGCATAGTAGAAGCTTACTTGCTCGATCCAGTTGTCTCAGAATTTATTCAGCAAAAGAACCCTTATGCACTACGTGATATTGCTGAAAGATTATTAGAAGCACACAAGCGCAATTTGTGGGAAAATGTAAATATAGGAACATTAGAAGCTTTGAGGAACCTAGTACATCAAGCTGAAGCAGTTATCGAAGAAAAATCAATGGTGTAGGAAATCAATATGGAGAATCTTGCGTATTTGCACTTAGCTTTCGCCTACGAAGACAGCACACCCAGTGAATTAGTCTTCCTCAGCTCTTTGTTTAACAAAGCAGCTGCACCAGACTGGAAACGGCTTTCTGGTAGGGCTTGGAAGTATATGTTGCCCCTTGCTCTGTCTTTGTCCATTCTTGGCGCTCTCAGCAGCGTCATGGCACTGGAAAGAGGCGATCAAGGCCCTTCTGTCAGAAATATACAACAACAGTTGAAACGAGCAGGCTTTTATCAAGCTCCAGTTACCAAAGTATATGACGTATCTACACAAGAAGCTGTGCGGCGCTTCCAGAAGGCCGCTGGTTTACCAGTGGACGGCATTGTTGGAGGAAGCACCCTGCAAAAATTAGAAAACTGGCAAGCCAAAAAATCTAGTTCTACGACTTTACTAGCCAAAAAGCCCAGCACTACTAGTTCAGCTAGTTCAGCAACTAGCCAGCGTCGCAATCCCAACTACCTTGCCAAGGGGGATGAAGGTGAAGATGTCAGGGTTTTGCAAGAACGCTTAAGAATCGCAGGCTTTTATTACGGAAACGCCACAGGGATATTTGGTCCAATTACCGAAGAAGCTGTCCAGCGCTTCCAAGATTCTTACAAATTAAGCGTTGATGGGATTGTTGGCCCAGCAACATTACGTAAATTGCCGGGAATTGGCATTGGTGATGGAGAAGAGGCTCCCAAAAAGGTAGTCAACCGAGATAAACTCCGTGTAGGCGATCGCGGTGAGCCAGTTAGAATTGTTCAAGAACAATTGATCCAGGCAGGATATTTAGAGGGAGAGCCAAATGGCTACTATGGCCCCTACACTGCAAATGCTGTAAAGAGATTTCAGACAGCTAATCACTTGGCAGCAAGTGGCGTTGCTGGCCCAACTACCCGATCTAAGTTATATAGCTCAGTTAATACTGCTAGCAAAAGCGAGTTTGATACCCTGGAAATCCAAACGCGACTACGGGAGCGGGGTTTTTATAAAGGCAAGCTGAACGGTGTGATGGCAGATGACACCAAAAAAGCGATTAAACAAGCCCAAGAGTTCTATGGCATCAGTCTCAAGGATGTTAAGAGCGGACGCTTTTAGCATCCGCTTTGGCGTTGTTAGTATCAGTCCTCAACTGGTTGCTTGCCTCCAGTAATAGCAAATTACGAACTGCTCAAAATTCCACTTATTTGGTTAATTTGAGTAGTTTCGTCTTGTTATCCACCCAAGTAGCTAAAGCGGCATCAGTGCCCGTTGGCACTTAGGACACACTGCATGGATGGTCATTTGACAGTCAAGCAGGTGAAAACCTTCTTTTTGAGCGGTTTTCGCCCCAATTTTTAAAATTGAGTCGTTTTTAAACTCAATAGTTGAGTTGCACCGGACACAGATTAGGTGATGGTGGTGATGGGGATAGGGCTGGTTGATCTCATAATGCTTATGTCCCTCGCCCAGTTCTAGTTCCCGTAAAATTCCCATCCTTGCCATCAACTTCAAAGTCCGATAAATAGTTGACAGACTGATCCCTTCACCATCAGTTTCTAGCCGATGATAAAGATCCTCGGCACTCAGATGTTCACCTTGCGGAAGTTCTTGAAAAATGTGTAAAATTGTTTCGCGCTGGGGAGTTAAACGCCAACCTCGGTCGTTCAATTCTGCCTTGAGTGAAGTAGTCGTGTAGACAGTCATACTAATATTTCTCAACAAAGCCTGTTAGTTGAGAATATAACAAATATTTGGAGTGATTTGCAACAATCATTCTCTATTGATAATTATTACTAAATATTTAAGAAATATTCATTAAATCTTGATCAAAATTCAAGTAATAAACTGTAGTGCATTTAATTTGCATACAGTTAATAGTTAGCATACTTGTAACGATTGCATCACTTGACTTTGAATTTTGAATGAGTGAGTTTTGAATTGCTTAGTTGATCCCCACCTTCAAGATATCTGAGCAAAGGTCTGGGGAAACTCTTGTACAATTAAATGCAAATTATTTGCTACAAGTCTCTAAGCTCGACTTTATTCATTTTTTGACAACGCTCAAGCTGAGGCTGAAACCTTTGTGGGACGCTAGTTTTACTTTTTCGATTTCACCGATAATCAGTGACATGGAAAAAATTGTTGCCGGTTCAAGAGAACCAAGTTTTTAATTTAAGAGGCTTTTAATCTGGGATCAAATCAGTCCTTTATCCCTAGTACAGCGGGCGCATAAATCCACCTACCATCTCAATTAACAAGACTTGGGGCTTAACAAGGGGCAAAATTCCTTGTTAAAGGTAGCCAACCTGACGCCACAGTGTACTAGTCATTTGTCAAGTGCAGTTTTTTAATGACAAATGACTAATCACAAATGACTAAGTTAGAGACTCCAAATAGTCGCGGATGAGGTTGCGTCGCTTGGGTTGACGTAGCTTTTGCAAAGCCTTGGATTCTATTTGTCGGACTCGTTCCCGCGATAAGTCAAGAGCGCGGCCAATTTCTGCTAAAGAATAAGGATGACCATCTGCCAAACCAAACCGCATCAAAATTACATCGCGCTCACGGCTAGTCAAATCTGACAGAAGATGATGCAAGTCTCTTTGTAAAGATTCTCGCATTAACATCTCTTCTGGGGTTACACTGTCAGTTTCGAGTAATTCGCCTAACTCAGTGTCTTTATCCTTGCCTACTTTGGTTTCTAAAGAAACGGAGCGAGGCACCCGCAACAAAACTTCTCGGACTTGGGTCGGTGTCATCTCTAACTCAGTAGCTAAATCTTCTAGAGTTGGGGTGCGACCTTTTTCTTGAGCAATTTTGCGTTGGGCCTTTTTGATTTTGTTTAACTTTTCGGTAATATGGACAGGGAGGCGGATGGTGCGACTAGAAGTTGCGATCGCTCGGGTAATTCCCTGACGAATCCACCAGTAGGCATAGGTACTGAAGCGGTAACCCTTAGTTGGGTCAAATTTTTCTACAGCCCGCTCCAAACCCAGTGTGCCTTCTTGGACTAAATCCAATAATTCCAAACCGCGATTTTGATACTTCTTAGCAACAGACACAACTAGGCGAAGATTAGCCTTAATCATGTGCTCTTTTGCTTGGAGTCCTTGGGACTGAATTTGCTCCAATTCTTCTACTGTCAACTTGGCGATTTCCGCCCAGCGACGTTTGCCATCTGCCAAAGTCGGTCTGAGATCTGATAGAATTATGCCAGCAGTGGCAGCCCATCTTTCTAAAGACGGGCGATGTCCTAGTTCCGAGGTCAGACGCTCCTGAACTTCAACCAACTTCTGATAGGGCGTAATAACTTCATCCCCTTGCTTGGCAGCGTTAGCAAGCACTATCCGCATCCGCAAGTAGCGCTGGACTTTTTGAGCTTCTGAAACCTCTTCATCGCGCCCTAACAACCGAACCCGACCAATTTCCTGAAGATATAGACGTACTAAGTCTGTACTCCGACGGTTAGTATTAGCAGCAAAGTTAGCATGGTCAACAGAAGCTATCTCCAGTTCCTGTAAATCATCTACCGATAACTCACTCTCATCAACCGTGAGATCCGAGTCCAAAGTCTGGGGGGACTTTTTGGTATTGTAGGGGGCATCTGCATAAAAAGATGTTGCTGGCATAAAGATTGTCTCAATGGCTCCAGGTAACAATAGAGTACGGTCAGCTTAGATTACGGTCAGCTATTCAACTGTTGCTATTGTTCCCGTGATTTACGATGAACTAACACGGTTGAAGGTTCCATTACAATTTTTTTAGAAATTAACTGGAATGGTTTTATTGGATACAGTATTACTGAACTTAATCGGCTGCTAAACTTTTGATTGAACCAATAGCTATTCAAATCCGCAGCTAGGTTTTCAATATTTAAACTACTTAGTTAACATTTCAACCTTGAAGGTTACTGGTAGTAAATTTTATAATAGGGTATAAAATACTTCAGTAAATATCATGTTTATAATTGGCATAGTCACATTTACATGGCTATAAAAGTAATATCCTGACGATTTACCAATTTTTTCTCAGGATAATTAAGGTATAAGTATAACTAATAGATATCAGCGAAGTGATTAGTATTAACGGCAAAAATTATATTGACACAGAGAGAGTGAGACACAGAGAAAATTCCGGCGCTCGGAACTTTGAAAGACGCGGAGAATGAAAATTTCACCATGTCAGTTTTAACCGATGAATTTCAACTTGACAGACTACTAGTACAGTGGGCGCATATAATCCAGCTACCATCTCAATTAACTAGACAACAAAGGGCAAAATCCCTTGTTAAAGGTAGACAGACTTCCGCACCCGCTGCACTAGTAGTTGTACTCTGGCTTTATATCTCGCAGCATCAGTTCATCAAGCGCTTGTCGGGGTGTGACTTCACCCTGAAGTAACCGATAAACTTGCTCGGTAATCGGGACAGGAATGTTTTGTTGCTTGGCTCGTTGCATTAAAACCTGACAAGTGTTTACTCCTTCAGCAGTTCCTTGTAAATTTGCCAGAATTTCAGTGAGTGACTTACCACCAGCTAGCTGATAGCCAACTTGGTAATTACGACTTAAGGGACTATTGCAGGTTGCTAACAAATCTCCTAGACCCGATAAACCATAAAATGTTTCCGTCTTTGCACCCCAGTCGTTACCAATGCGAACCATTTCTGTAAGTCCACGGGTGACTAAAGCAGCTTTGGCATTGGTTCCCAGTTGTAAACCGTCGCATACACCAGCTGCGATCGCAATCACATTTTTCAGTGTTCCCCCCAGTTCCACGCCCAAGGGATCGGGATTGGTATATACCCGGAAACGTTGAGAAGAAAATACTAACTGCACTACTTGAGCAGCCGTGGGAATATTACTGGCTACCACCGTTGCTGCTGGTAATTCTAGTTGAATTTCTTTAGATAAATTAGGCCCAGACAGGACAACCACTGCATGGTTAGGGAATACTGTTTGCCAAATTTGCGACGGCGTACAGGTGGTTTGAGGGTCTAAACCTTTCGTCGCTGTGACAAAAATTGTCTCTGGAGAAAGGGGGAAAGACTGAACTTGGGAAGCAACATCCCTCACACCAATCATCGAGATAGCGGACAGGACTATTTGGACATCTTTTAAAACTGCTTGGATTTGGGAACCTTGACGCGACCAGACGCGCACCCTATGACCATTCGCTGCGGCGAGATTTGCCAGAGATGCACCCCAAGCACCCGCACCAAGAATTGCTACAGATTTTGGATTAGTCATTAATCAAGAGTCTCCCCATCACCGCATCCTCTTAGCTCACCAATCTAAAATCTAAAATCTAAAATTGGCTGCGGGGATAACGTTCCATTAATTCCCGGACTTTCCCTGCATGATATGAGCTTCTTGTCAAGGGTGAAGAAACAACTTGTAAAAATCCGATTTCTTCGCCGAATGCCTTCCAAGCAGCAAATTGTTCTGGGTGGATAAATTCATTTATCTGCAAGTGTTTTTGACTGGGTTGGAGGTATTGCCCGATTGTCAAAATGTCGCAATCTACAGTTCGCAAGTCTTGCATGACTTGGCGAATTTCGGCATCAGTTTCACCGAGTCCAACCATGATCCCGGATTTAGTGTATGTGCTAGGAGAAAGTTGACGAGTGCGTTGCAATAATTCTAATGTGCGATCGTAGTTTCCTTGGGGACGCACCCGGCGATACAGGCGTGGAACAGTTTCCGTATTGTGGTTTAATACCTCTGGCGCAGCTTGTAGAATCAACTCTAAGGCATTCCAATTACCGCACAAGTCAGGAATTAGCACCTCAATTGTGGTGTTGGGTGAAACAGAGCGAACCGCATTAATACACCCCACAAACTGAGATGCACCACCATCAAGCAAGTCATCTCGGTTTACAGAAGTGATTACCACATGATTAAGTTTCATGCGGTGAACAGCTGACGCTAGTCGTGCAGGTTCCGTGGGGTCTAATGGTTTGGGTTTTTTCTCAAAATCAATATCGCAGTAGGGACAAGCGCGTGTACAAGCCGGACCCATAATCAAAAACGTGGCAGTCCCGGCGTTGAAGCATTCACCAATATTCGGACAGGACGCTTCCTCACAAACTGTATTGAGGGCTAAATCCCGCAAAATGTCTTTAACGTTACCGATGCGCTCACGTCCAGGTGCTTTCACCCGCAACCAGTCTGGTTTTACAGTCACAATCCGCTTTTACCACTAGAGTTATACAAATTTAATCGTAGCAAGCAAAGCCTTAGATAAAGTGATCATATATAGATGTAATTCTGTCATTTGGCACAGGTTGTGATATTCTTAATTGATAATGCCATTTCTATGGCGGGATGTGGCGCAGCTTGGTAGCGCACTTCGTTCGGGACGAAGGGGCCGCTGGTTCGAATCCAGTCATCCCGATTCTTTATGTCGAATAACTAATTATTTGTCGTCGTTAACAGATTAATGTCGTTATTAACGAATTGTTTGTCGTATTAACAAATTAGTGTCGTTGATTGACTTCTGACATCCGTTAACAAATTACTGTCGGCGACTTTCTTTATTGATGTGGACTTTATCCACTACATTTCTAATATACTCACAAATCTCAGAAGAATCCCGAACGAAGTGCGCCTTTCAACCCTCTCATTGAAAAATATGTCTAAGTCGTATCTACTTTCAACCCACCCCTAGCCGGGATGGTTGTTGAAACCTAAAGCCTATACGACGACCGCATCTTACAGCTTCTTTCAACCCACCCCTAGCCGGGATGGTTGTTGAAACGAAAGTGCGATCGCAACATATTCATCAATATTCCCCTTTCAACCCACCCCTAGCCGGGATGGTTGTTGAAACGATAGTGCATAGTAGCCTGTTCACGTGTTATCGCTCAACTTTCAACCCACCCCTAGCCGGGATGGTTGTTGAAACTTTGAACAGCAGCAGC
Organism: Nostoc sp.; assembly: GCF_036917395.1. Taxonomy (GTDB): domain Bacteria; phylum Cyanobacteriota; class Cyanobacteriia; order Cyanobacteriales; family Nostocaceae; genus Nostoc. Next base: position 220,841 of record NZ_JBALDI010000004.1, on the reverse strand, counting down.
GGCTACTTCTTCTGGATCTTTCAACCCACCCCTAGCCGGGATGGTTGTTGAAACTTTTAAAACTTGCTGTGATTCAAAGCAGCACCGATCCCTTTCAACCCACCCCTAGCCGGGATGGTTGTTGAAACCGTAATTCTGATAGCGTGGCTGCGGCCAGTTAATTCTTTCAACCCACCCCTAGCCGGGATGGTTGTTGAAACCTTAAGCTTAATTGGTCTGACATTAGCTTGAAACTTTCAACCCACCCCTAGCCGGGATGGTTGTTGAAACTCATGAGGCTCTGGTGCAGGTAGGTGAAGTTGTTGGACTTTCAACCCACCCCTAGCCGGGATGGTTGTTGAAACCCCATCTGATTTTTGGATGATGTATTTATTAAATACTTTCAACCCACCCCTAGCCGGGATGGTTGTTGAAACTCTTTATTGCGATCGCGGTATCCGACAACTTCGCCCTTTCAACCCACCCCTAGCCGGGATGGTTGTTGAAACTCTACCCGTCTAGAACCCTTGCTATAAAAGCTTTCCATACACATAATTTGGCAGGTCTGCTTAAAAAAGTCTCGAACTGAAAATTAAAAAACTAAATGCATTGACATGCTAGTTTATTAAGTCAAGACTGGATAAGGATTTTAAAGTTTTGGCGGGACTCCAGGGATTTTGCCCCCACTTCGACACGCCAAAAAAAATATTGGGAGGGTTCCCCCGACGAAGGGGGTGATTTAGTAGCCACCACTGCGGTAACCCGCACCGTTGCTAGCAACGGCTATTACTTTTTCAAGCCTTACTTCTTATTGCAGGGAGCGCACCTATCCTGTCTTGCGACAGCAGCATCAGAAGCGGGCAGCTACCAGGGTCAGAAAGCAAAACGGTCTGACAACCGTCAAACTAACCCAGATTTTTCACAGTACATTGGCTCCGAAAAGCATGAACTGCGGCGCTATTATTCTCATATTATATTTTCAAGGTTCAGTTTTTTAACTAAAGCACCTCAACTTAGCGCTGTTGATAAGCAAACAAAGCTAAATCTCTAGCTTGTTCCTGTTGGCTGCCTCTAATCGGCTGTGACCCGCTTTCGATATATATTCCACTTTTTGCAGCTTGGGTTTTAATACTCTCGATTAATCGACCGTAGCTCCAACGGTGGACGCTGATACGATAATCTTTTGCATAGTTTTGTTGACCTTCCTTGTAACCTGGAATTTTTTTCTCTGCTTTTGCTTGAACCTTGCTTTGAACTATTTCTCGCATATCGTGGAGTTTGGGTAGAACAATGCTGCCAGCAGAGTAAGTTTTTGCGATCGCTACAATTGCACCTGCTAATAATCTGTCAATGTATTGTCCTAATTCTGATTCACCAAAATAGTTTGGTGCGTTTTGTTTTTGAGCTTTGTGGCGTTCGTGCGACAGACGTTGCTGTTGCTGTCGCTGGCGGTTTAGTAGGTTGTAGTTGTTACCGAGTAGTTGTTTCACACTACGATAAGTCAGAACTTGATTGCTGGCAGCATCTACCACAGCAACAGTTGCTGGTTTATTTAGACCAAAGCTAACGCTAACAAGAACATCAGGTTTACCTTGATATAGAGGCTTACTGGGTCGCTCAGGGAATGGATTATTAAGTTTTCGTTTGTTGGTTAGATTGCTTTTGTGATGCGATTTTTGTCTCTTGCGGAGATTACCTTTCTTTTCCGAAATACTTTCCTTAGTGTTATCTATTTTTTCAAGGCGGACTATTTCTGATTCTTCTTTTGTCCATAAGCGTGTATCAATAGAACATTGGAGAATCAAGTGGTGAATTTTCCAGGGTTCACCTTTACCTTTTCTTTCCTGCCAGAGCAGACGCGCAGAACGGAGTAAGAATAGTCCAGCAGAGTATTTATTTTGATCATCATGCCAAATTTGCCAGTCTTGGCATAAGCGTTGAAAATAATGAAGCTGGCGATAGTCACAACAGACATAAAACTCAGGATTTTTTATGTTTTCTTTCAATCCATTAAACTTGACAAAAATACGACCTTTTTTATTGTTTAGTTTCAATAATTTGTCATAAACATACATCATAAAACTGTACATTTCTGAATTTAGCGCCCATTTAAAAAAATATATTTGCAAAAGTGGAATGAATTCATCAGAATCTAGCAATAAATTAACATCTTTCTTGAAAATATATCCTACTTCTGAATAAATATATCTCATGAAGCTATATGAGCCGCAATCTAGTGACCATTTTAAAAACTTTAAGCAAGCTGTGATTAACTTTATTTTGGTTGCAACATCAGAGTGTATAAACCAATCTAAGTCTAAATTACTTTCGTAATCAACAGGGTATGGCATATAGTTATTTACTTTTAAGAGGCTAGCTTGCCAAGACTTTGCCTCATCTTCATTTAGAGGAACTTTCTTGGTCGCCTCTTCTAAAGTTTCTAACCAATTTTCTGCTGTAATATCTCGACCCTTGGGCTTCCGACTTTTGATTTGGTTTCTTAAACGTTCAATTTCAATTTCTTTTTTACGTTTACCTTTAGCATATTGATCAGGGTCTTCATCAACTTTACTGACCTGACAGTTATTTTTGAGCAGATAGGCAAGCGCACACTTGGATAGGCAGTCTTCCATTTCATCGTAAGTATCAAATAATCCACCAAAAAGTGTGGTGTTTGAAGATATTTTTTTATTTTTCTTAGTCTTCTTGGCTTTTTTTGTTTTGGATTGCTTATTTTTATCCTGAGCGAACTTGGTTAAAAACGAATCTAAAATTTCAGTAGCTTTAGCGCGAATTACATCTAAATTGCATTGACTTTCTTGCTGTAGTTTTATATCGCTCTTTAACATCTTTAACCAACGCTCTTTCCCTTTTATTTGGCGCTGTCGTCGCTGTTGTAAAGCGAACCAAGATTTATAAACTTCATTGACTAGAGTAACTGCTGATGTGTAAAAACGACCTGGCTGGTCAGCAAAGCGCTCTTGTGTTTCGAGAGAGTCGCATATTGTCTTGATAGTGCCTTTAGGCACTTCACCTTTTTCTAACCAAGTCTCGAAGTCAGGATGTTCTGCTAGCTGTTCTAATAATTCATCAATAAGCGGCGTGTTTTTCTCAGCCATCAGTTTCCACAGGAGGCAAAGAATTGCTTCATGAGCGACCAGACGACATTGAATATTGATAAAACTCATAGTGTGTTTCGCTATATAGCTTTAATGAGAGTTGCTCTATTAGTCTTTGACTGAATTTTGCCACCTATATTATAAGCGTAATAACGCAATGGCGCAAAAGCTTTTTAGCTCAAATGTGTTTTTGTCAAAAGGCTGTGCCACAATTAAGCCCGAACTAAGACAGTATGTGCAGATGGCAGAAGAAACTAGAGAAGTTCGAGGAAGAATTCCTAAAGATTTAAAAATTGCTTTTGAAATTGCCTGCGCTCGTCTGGAAGTTACGCAGACAGCAGCTTTAGAGGAGGCGATTAGACACTGGTTGAAAAAGAAAGAGTCCGCTACCGATGAAGAGTAGCAGGAGAGTTGGCGATTGCAGTTCCTAGCTACCTCTTCTATTGGTGGCAGAGACTCGTTACTAATCAGTGTTGCTTTCAAGTCTTGTTCCACTCGATTAGTATCAAAGGGCTTACTCATTGCTTTTGTTTTAGTTTGCACTTAAGTTTGACTTATAGCAAAGTTGTAATTACTACAAATAGTTCTTGAATAAACTTTCCGAATTCAGTCTAGTTAATAAATCTGTTTTGATGCTTTCCGCCTAAATCCTCTAAAGCCTCAATGTATAAGCACTTACCCATCCCTTTGCCGATTAACTCCAACAATGCCTTTGTCCGTGCTTGGAAAAATCCCTCAAAGTCATCTCGCCGCAGAGTTTCGGGATCTATGGCATGAGATCGCAATATTTCATCGAGTCTCTGAGATAATACGCCAGACATCTCAAGCTCTTGGAGGTAAGCCGAAGGTGGTTTACTACCAATCTTTTTGTTGGTTTTGGCACTTAAAGGAGTGCGGTTGACTAAGCAGTTATATTTTTTGGAGTCGATGCCTTGCTTTCTGCACCAAGCGACGGGAAAGATGTGGTGAGAATCAATCTGTTCTTCAAAATAAAGCACATCATTGATTTCTTCGCCTGTAATGAAATCAATTGCCCCAGAAAGCCGCAGCAGGGCTGATAAACCTTGGTAAACTGCACCATAACGCTTTCTTACGGTCAGTAACCGCTCTGGGAAGAAATTGGCTTCCCGGATTGTCGACGGCAGTGAACCCCCTTTTTGCAGCCACAGTGGCATTTCTACTACATCTCGTCCTGTGCGAGTTTCGTGCCAACCTGTGTACATCTCACTGAACAGCCCACACCAAAACCAACGTTCCAGCATAGAACGAGATTTAACAGAGCGCGAACGTTCTCCTGAAACAGCCAAAATTGCCGCCAAGGCAACTAGTTGAATGGGATAAGCCAAATCCATTGCGTCAAAAATTTTCTGCCCATGCAGGAATCTGGCTGCTTCCTCAAATCCTGTAGTAACTTTATCAGCCCAGGTAGAGTATTCTGGAATGGAAAGTTTTAAAACATCTCCACGACCGCAGGATACACCAGGCAATTTGTCTAAATTGCCGCCTTTATTCATCACTTCCATTCTCCGCACGTAGCCAGCTACCAAAGTTACGGCTTGCACAAAGTCAGTGTTACGGACTAAACGTAATACTTTAAATTGCTGAAAACGAGCTTCCCGCAGTTTCCAGTCGTCTCTAAGGCTGAAGTCATTGGCGCAATAGCTGGAACTCATCAAGTCGAAGTAGTTAAGATCACAACCAGAGGTGTTGGTATCTTCAAAGACTTGGCAAACTGCTTCTTTGGGTAAGGAGTCCCGCAGTTGAATTACTGGTATTTGATAATGCTCAAATTTTTTGAGTACCTCTAGTTCTAAAGTGTCGATGAGTTCAAGTTTTTGGGCATCATATTGCCAATATTTGGAATATTTACTTCTCCATTCCGAAAATAAAAAGATTTTTGATAATGGGAATAGTCCTGCTTCATACTCATTTTCTGGAGTGGAACAGTCTATAATTTCACCACCAAATGTTCGGAGTTGTTTTGATTCCGGGAAAGCAATAATAGCACTACGGCGATCGATGTTATGGTCAAGGGATTTGGCAATATCGAGGTAATACCATTTTTTTATCAGCTTTTGGCTTTTTTGGTCTTTAATGACAACGGGTTGTTCTGACAGCAAAACCATAAATGAAGTGGTTAAGCGTTGCTGACCGTCAAGAATTAACAGGTTGGGCTTATCATACTTTGGCTCTTTAACGTTATCGATGAGGCGGGGTTTGAATTGGACTTGCTGGTTACTTTGCTGGAGCATCATGACTGCACCAATGGGGTATGCAAGTGAGATACTGGCAAGTAGGCGACGTACACGAGCATCATCCCAAACCCAATCTCGTTGAAAATCTGGCAGTTGAATACGTCCAGTTTTTATATCTTTTAAAATATCTAGTAAAGGATATTTTGTGATATCAAATGTACTGATAGAATGCATTTGCTGTTCTGAAGTTACTGCCCTTTGTTCAGATACTGCTGCCAGCGCAGGTAAATTAGTTTTATTTTGTGAAATGCGAGCAATTTTAGGATGATAAAATGTCACTTATTTTCACACGAATGAATACAGATGTAGGACAGAATAAAACGTCTCTAGCTGTATCAGCAAGAGCTTTTATCATAAGTTACTCGCAAATCACGAACAGTTAGTCAGAAAGTTGGTAGGCAAAATTATTTGTTGGCTGATAACTAGTTGTTTAAATTGATTGAGTAAATCAGCCTGTCGCAGCAGGAAAGGAATGTAATGTGGTCGTCTGTCGAAGTTGGTTCCCCAGTCTTTGATGGTGTGAGGACTTAACCCTGTGGCTTGTGCCAGAGCATTGATACAAGCTTTACGATAACCTCTGGCTGGGTCAATATTTACCCACCTACGACAATATTCCATCGGCTCCAAAGGCAGCTGACGGATAGCATCAATCCTCTGCTCTTCTGGACTAGGGGAAAGTCTCACAAGCAATCTTGGCTGGTAATGGATGGGCAAGTACCAGATGAAGGCTTGAGTGATTTGATGTTGGCAATTGCCTACTTTTAATTTGTTGATTCAAAAGTGTAGGCAACTGCTGTTGTACTCAAGCGGCAGTCTAATACAGCAGTCTACAGATTAAGAAATCTCTGCCCACAATACCAGTACTTTAGTCGGAAAACCCGATTAAATTATTTTTGCGGATAATCAGGCGGTAAGACTATTTTCCTGATCTGGTTAAGCATATCCGCCATTCTGAGAACGTGTAAAACGTGATCTGGTCGCCTTTCAAAGTTCGGGCCCCAGTCATTAATTGTACGTGGACTTAAGCCTGTAGCCTCGGCTAGAGCCGTAACACAAGCTTTGCGATAACCACGTTCATCTGAAGGTATTTCAACCCATCGCTGACAGTATTCTAGAGGCTCCAAAGGTAGTCTACTGAGTACGTCGATTATATATTGGGTTGAAAGCGTATCGCTGTCTATCACCTTTTCTCGCTGTGGTTGTGGTAAGAGTCGGAGTTCACGACTATACTTATATTAGTATTCCTGGTTGCGATCGCCAAATAAATAGACCTACCTAGAAAAACTGGAAGCTTTAGTATTTTTCCTGCTGTATATTTATTCGAGCGTCTTTATTTTTATAGATTTATCTTTCAAACCTTCTTCAAGCATCTTTTTGGTGTTTATTGACCAGTTTTTACCAGACTGGCCTCCCATGAGAGACCAACGAATCCAACCTACAGAAGGGTTTTCAGGGTTGTACCACCCTGGATCATCCATGTCTGGTTTGAATTTCTCAAAAAAATCCACCATTTTATCAATATCTTCAAGGGTGAGAGGTTTTTGTTGTGCGATCGCTTCAGCTAAGGTCAAATTTTTCCCCCCACTGAACTTTTTATGTAATGCAACTCCGCGTAGTGCTGCCATACTTGCTGCTGATGGCAGGATGAGTTCAATTTCTTTGACTTCACTTTCGCTGCATAACAGACATAAATGGAGCATTTCAAGTTGAACTTGAAAAAGTAATGTATTCATTTTTATTTACCGTAATTTTGGACGGTTAAAGGAAGTGTTAAATTTCTAATCTCTAAACTATCAAAGATTAGAAAGCATTGTCTTGTACAAACTGCTTGTAGGTAAACCACTCTCTATAGTGAGTGCGATCGCACTTTCTCCTCCTCACGCAGCCCAATCTTTACACAGTAACTCTGCCTGTTGCAGGACTGTCACCATCGCTTTCTCTTGCTTTTCGGGTGGATAGCCGTATTTCCGCAGTAGGCGCTTGACTAAGCGGCGCAGGTTGGCTTTGACGCTTTCTTTTTGTGTCCAGTCGATGGTAACGTTGCGGCGAACTGTATCTACAAGGTCACGAGCGATCGCTTTGAGGGTTTCATCACCTAATGCTTGAACTGAAGTATCATTTAAATCCAAGGCATCATAAAAAGCTAGTTCATCTTCCGATAACCCCAGGCTTTCGCCTCGCTTTGTCGCTTCCCGGATTTCTTTTGCTAGTTCGATTAATTCGCTCATCACCTGGCCAGTTTCGATGGCGCGGTTCTGGTATCTTTTGATTGTCTGTTCCAGCATTTCGGCAAAGGAACGGGACTGTACTAAGTTACGATGCGATCGCGTTTTGATTTCGTCGTTAATTAATTTCCGCAGCAGTTCTAAAGCTAGGTGGCGCTGGGGTAGTTGGCGGACATCTGCTAAAAATTTATCGGAGAGGATGGAAATATCAGGATTTTTCACCCCAGCAGCAGCGAAAATATCTACTACCTCATCACTCGCAACGGCGTTAGAAACAATCTGGCGAATTGCAGTATCTACATCTTCGGGGCTTTTACCTCCAGTTGTAGTGTGTTTGACAAAAGCAGCGCGAATAGCTTGGAATAAACCGACTTCATCCCGAATTGCGATCGCATCATCACTAGAACTGCACAAAGCAAAGGCTTTGGCTAATTCGTTCACAGCTTTGATAAATTGCTGTTGTCCATCTTCCAATCCCAGAATATGATCCATTGCGGCGGGGATGGTGGAGACACACACAGATGGAGTACCTGTAAAGAACGGCGAATAGTCAAAACCGTCTAACAGTGCTGTGACGTTTTCGTACTTTACTAGCATGAGAGCGATCGCTTGTTCTTGAGGAATGCCTGTTTGACCTTGACTGTCAGCACTATAATCTCTCAGCGCTGATCTGAGTTGGTCAACAATGCCCAAGTAGTCCACAACTAAACCGCCTGGTTTGTCTTTGAAGACGCGGTTAACTCTGGCTATGGCTTGCATTAACCCATGACCACGCATTGGTTTATCAATGTAGATGGTGTGCAAACATGGCGCATCAAATCCTGTTAACCACATATCCCGCACAATTACCAACTTCATCGGGTCATGTTCATTTTTCAATCGCTTTGCTAGTACTTCATGTCTTGATTGATTAAGGATATGTGGTTGAAATTCTAAAGGATCTGCTGCTGAACCTGTCATCACAACTTTCAGCGTTCCTTTATCGTCGTCGAGATGATGCCAATTTGGACGAATTTTGATAATTGCATCGTACAATTCTACGCAAATCTTACGGCTCATGCAGACTATCATTGCCTTACCGTTGATAATTTCTTGGCGATGCTCAAAATGTTCTACAATGTCTTTGGCAACTAGGGCAATGCGTTTTTCTGCACCTACTAAAGCTGCTAATCTTGCCCATTTGGTTTTTAACTGTTCTCTGGTTAACTGTTCCTCACCTTGGGTGACTTCTTCAAATTCTAGATCAATGTGAGGGCGTTCTGATTCTGAGAGTTCCAGTTTCGCCATACGTCCTTCATAATAAATTCGGACTGTGGCTTCATCTTCAACTGCTCTTTGGATATCGTAAATATCAATATAGTCACCAAATATTGCTGGTGTATTAATATCAGTTGATTCTATAGGAGTTCCTGTAAAGCCAATAAATGAGGCGTTAGGTAAAGCATCTCTTAAATGTTTGGCAAAACCATAAGCAATACAGGTGTTGCTTTCATCTTGACTTATGACTACGCGCGCTTTTAAACCGTATTGGCTACGGTGTGCTTCATCTGCAATCAGAACGATGTTGCGACGGAGAGAAAGTTCTGGGTATTGTTGCCTTGGTTCTGGTGCGAATTTCTGAACGGTGGTAAAGACAATGCCACCAGACGAAACTTGTAGAAGTTCTGTTAAGTTTTCCCTATCTTTGGCTTGGACTGGGTTCTGGCGCAGCAAGTCAGAACAATAAGCAAAGGTGTTAAATAATTGATCGTTTAAATCGTTGCGGTCTGTCAGAATAACCAGAGTTGGGTTTGCCATTTCTGGATTCTGGATGATTTTTCCGGCGTAGAATGCCATTGTTAAACTCTTTCCGCTACCTTGAGTGTGCCACACCACACCGACACGTTTATCACCTGCTGGTGATGTAGCTGTCACAGTACGTTCAATGGCTTTATTGACTGCATGGAATTGGTGGTAGCCCGCCATTTTTTTTGTAATATTGCTACCGTCTACTTCAAAAACAATGAAGTGTTTTAGTAAGTCGAGAAAGCAGTGTTTTTCAAAGATGCCTTTAATTAAAACTTCTAGTTCTGCGGTCTTTTTAGGAGCAATGTTCTTTCCATCAATTGTGCGCCAAGGCATGAACCTTTCCCAGTCAGAGGTGAGGGTTCCGGCTCTGGCTTCTGTACCGTCGGAAACTACTAAGATTTCGTTATATGTAAATAAACTAGGGATATCTTGTTTATAGGTTTGGAGTTGGTTAAATGCGCTTTGAATTGTGGCATTTTCGGTAGCTGGATTTTTGAGTTCAATTACAGCTAAAGGTAAGCCATTAATGAATACTACTACATCAGGGCGGCGTTCTTGTTTATTTTCAATAACATTAAATTGATTAACTACTAACCAGTCGTTTTTGTTTGGGTTAATAAAGTCGATTATTTTAACTTGGTCGTAGACAATTCTTTCTGATGTTTGGTATTCGACATCTACGCCATCGGTGAGGAATTTATGGAAGCGGCGGTTATTTTCAAATAGGCTGGGAGTTTCGCTGCGTGTAAGTTTGCGAATGGCTTCTTCGATAGCGCCGGCAGGAATCTGGGGGTTAATTGTTATTAGGGAAGAATAAAGGCGATTAATTAGGACAACATCTGCATAGTCTTGGCGTTCGGCGTTGGGTTCTTTAGGGGCTATTTCTGAGGCGTTTAGCGATCTGTAGTTAAGTTCAGTAAACCATTCTATGGTTGCAGTTTCAACTATTACTTCAGTCAAATTATTCATTCCGATTAATCCCCGCTTCTACCTGATAAATCTGGTAATAAATTACGTATATCTTCAATTACAATCTTAAAATCAGTACTATCTAAATCCATTTCTAAAGCATCTCCTATAACTTCATAAATAAATTTTTGGTTAGGAGTTTCGCCTTTTTTCTTTTTATAGCAACATAGTTTAGTTTGATGCCCTGAAACAGTGGGCTTAAAATGAAAAAATGGGGAAATACTAAAAATATGATTATTAATATTTACTAGTATGGTGTTAGGCTCTAAATAATCAGTACATTTGTCTAAGTCTTCTTTTGCCAAAGAAAATTTTTCATATTTTCTATTCATAGAATGTCCATTAAATACTTCACATCTTATTTCGGTTATTTTACCTTCACTTTTCTTATACTTAATTAATTTTACCAACCTTAAATCTCTACAAGATTGTAATACTGATAAAACATCCGCCTGATACTTGAGAATGAACTTTTTTGCTTGCTCTTCAGACATAGCTCCTGTATGTGAAAAGCCATTTCTAAGGCGATTTAATTCTCTAAGCTTGTCAATTAAATCAAGTGAGATAACATTCAGCGAAGATAATTTAAACCCTTTATCTATTGCTATTTTAATAAGTTTTGTGACAATTGACAACTTTGCATCCAAGCTGTCTGATAGAACTTGTTGCATCTTTATATCTGTATCTTCCATCGATAGCTTCGAGCAACGAAATTCTCCAACAACTATTGCATAAATTAAAAATATAATTGACTCCCATGTATCACGTAAAAAGTCACGGCGTTGATTGTCATTGTCAAAACCATGTTCAAATCGGTAAAAGTTGTATGCAATAGGTGTTGGAAATTCATCAAATACAAGTTCTTTAAATTTTTATATTTCTTCTGCTCTAAACTCCTGTAGAGCTATACGGTAATTTTCATTGTCTAATTCGTACAATATCTTACTGGGCTGAAAAATTGAACCGTAAATATTTATTCCATTAATATATTGTTCGTCGATATATTGATTAAAATCTTCATTAGCTTCATAAACTAAATCAGGGTAATCTTCTTCATTGCATAAACTTAATTTAATAATGTCCTTCTCCGCAAGAGTTTCATCATACTCAATATTTATTAAACTCATTCATCAACTCCCGATATATTATCAATTTCATGTAAACGAATTTAGCCTGATAGGAGTTTTAGTATTAGGGTATTGCGGATGGAAATAAGGGTGCGGGATTCCTCACTATTCGAGCTAATTCTTGCCATCAATGATTTCACAATATCTGCAAATAATTTAGCTATTTTTTGAGATGGAAGAGCTAAAAAATATTGTGAAAAGCACTCATTAGGTACTCGTTGACGACCGCTAGAACCAGTCATATTCTGAATAGCGAATGTACGGAATTCATCACTTCGTGCTAGATAATAACCATACTCAACTGGTAAAGGCGGTTTGGGCCGTAAAATAATATATTCTGTTGAACCCCAACCAAGTTGTTCATCTTCCAAAAAGTCTACAAAAGCAGTTTTACCATTTTCCAAACAAGGTGTAATTCGTGCTAAAAGCGTGTCACCATTTATAAATTTTGTTCCTGAACTAAAAGTTCTGTTTATCCAATTATCGGGGCGATGTCCTTGTGTTGGCATATTCGCCATATCAAGATATGGTGCTATTTCGCTTTTTGCAAGTCTTCGGCTAGGGTTAACATCTATTGCGTCGGGAAGTAGTTTTATATCCCAACTCTTCGGAATCATCCCCAACGGCGACTCCTTCAACTCATCAGGGAAAAGTTCAGCAGTTGCAGCATCCATCCCAGCTGGCAGTCGTCCTTCCATCTTTGCGCGAACAGGGTCAAAGTCCACAAACCAGGATTTGAAAATTGCCTGTGCCATTGCTTCCAGCGTCCGGTTCATCTCCCGGTTCAGTTCGATTTTGTCGTCAAGTGTACCGAGGATGTGGGCGATCGCTTTTTGTTCGGGCAGGGGAGGTAGAGGGATTACAAAAGACTCTATATGTCCTTTAGTAATAGCCCGACGGCTACCACCTGAATTAAAAGATTCAATATATTCTTTAATTAAGGGATGAGTTAGATATGAGAGCAGATATCCAGGCACACACTGCGATTTATCTAGTCGAATAATTGCAACGTGTTGGTTAACACAGGCAGGAAGTATATTTTCAGGAACTAAACAGGCTCTTGCAAAGGTTATGCCATCGCCAGTGATATTTAGTAATAAATCACATGCTTGAACCCAAACATTTTGGAGTTCAGCAGCGTGTTCATCAGAAATAAAAGCAATTCCTTCACTTTTTAAATATCTATCAAATACGTGCTGGCTACGAATCAATGCAAAATTCTTTCTCGTTGATAGGTAAACTTTTTCTCCACCCCTTGGTGTAGCACCTGTTCCTATCTTTGTTGTTATTTCTTGCAATTTTACAAGCTTCCAACCAGGGGGAAGAGAACCGAGAGGCGATGTGCTTTTTGTTTCTGATAATTCAAGAGCCATATCCCAACCTCGTCAAATTCGTTCTAATCTCCTTTTCTAGGATTGCTGATTGCTCAAATTGCTGTTCTAATTTCTTTGTCAAATGCAGCATTTTTTCCTCAAACGCTTCATCATCATCTTCAATTTCCTCTGCCCCCACGTATCGTCCTGGCGTGAGAACATAACCGTGAGCCTCAATATCATCTTTGGTGGCACTCTTACAAAAACCAGGGATATCCTCATACTCACCCGCTTCCTTCTCACTCCGCCAAGCATGGTAAGTTTGAGCAATCCGCTTGATTTCTTCATCCGTCAGTTCCCGGTGTACTCGATCAATTAACACCCCCATCTTTCGCCCATCTATAAATAATATTTCCCTAGTTCGTTTACGAAACTTGCCATCTTCCTTATTCCGTGCCAAAAACCACAGGCACGCGGGAATCTGGGTGTTGTAAAATAACTGCCCAGGCAATGCCACCATACAATCGACCAAATCGTCATCAATAAGGGCTTGGCGAATCTCACTCTCTCCCGAAGAGTTAGAACTCATCGAACCATTCGCCAACACAAAACCAGCAATACCATTTTCTGCTAAATGGTGAATTATCTGCTGTACCCAACCATAGTTAGCATTACCTACGGGTGGAGTACCATACTGCCATCGCCTATCTTCTCGCAATCTTTCCCCACCCCAATCGCTCATGTTAAATGGGGGATTAGCTAGAATAAAATCAGCCAAGAGGTCTTTGTGCAAGTCATTGTGGAAAGTATCAGCATTGCGATCGCCAATATTCCCATCAATCCCGCGAATTGCCAAATTCATCTTGCACAGTTTCCAAGTTGTCGGGTTTGACTCTTGCCCATAAATGGAAATATCGCCAATCTTTCCCCCATGTGCTTCGACAAACTTCTCCGACTGCACGAACATTCCCCCAGAACCGCAACAGGGGTCATAAATTCGCCCCTTGTAGGGTTCAATCATTTCTACTAACAACTGCACCACACAACGCGGTGTATAAAACTGTCCGCCTCTCTTACCTTCCGCAGTGGCGAACTGTCCCAAAAAATACTCGTAAACTCGCCCCAAAATATCCTTGGAACGGCTTGCTTCATCTCCTAAGCCAATTTTGCTAATCAGGTCAATGATTTCTCCCAGCAGTTGTTTATCTAGGGCTGGCTTATTGTAATCCTTGGGTAACACGCCTTTGAGCGATGGGTTTTCCTTCTCAATAGCATCCATCGCCTCATCTAGTAGTTTGCCAATGCTTGGTTGTTTAGCGTTAGCTTGTAAAAATGACCATCGGGCTTCTTTAGGAACCCAGAAAACATTTTCTGCTGTGTACTCATCGCGGTCTTCCGGATCAGCGTATGGTTGATTTGCCAGGATGTCGTAAAGCTCACTGAAAGCATCGGAAATATATTTAAGAAAAATCAACCCCAAGACAACGTGCTTATACTCCGCTGCGTCCATGTGACCTCGCTGCTTATCCGCAGCTAACCACAGAGCTTGTTCAAAGCCTAAAGTCGCCCCATTACCGTTATTCTGTTCGGTTTTTTTCTGACCACGAGCCACTAAGTACTACTCCCTTAAGTAAAGTCTCTTCTGATGCGAACGATTGCCTGGTTTAAACCTTCACTGTGAATCCAACCGACAAACCCGCCGTAAATCATTTTGTCACTGCGATCGCCTAAAAAAACATGGTCAACACCAACGGGGTTTTTCCAAGTTCTCACTACTGTCCCGTCCCTGAGCCTGATAATCGGATTAGAACTTTTAAAATCTCTGTGGTGTGCAGGAGTCATGCCAGGGACATTCTCTAAAATAGCGATCGCTTCTCTTGCATCATCTGTTGTACTAGAGTTAACCACCGTTGCACAACCGCATCCATCAGTTACAGTCGTCTTGAGCCTATCTCTGATGTCGCCGTCAAACAGTGATAACGAGTTAATCTCTTCTAGCAGCTTGCCATGTGGCTCATCCTGTCGGCGTTGGCAATAAACTGCTGTGAGAAAATCTTCTAGGCTGACTTTTGCCAAAGCATCTGTAATTAATCCTGTTAGCCCCAAAACTGCAATTCCACCCAACATCCCCGCAGGCCCACCTAGAAAAGCTAAAGCTGCGGTAATGGTAGCAGCACCTGTAAACCCTGTAGCTGCCATCGTGATTACCAAAATCACACCAGGTAAACCCAAAGCAGCTACTTTTTTGACGACTTCATCCATACCCTAGCCACCCCAAGTCAAAATTTACTCTGAAGGCTTTTGTAAAACTTATGCCACATAAACTGCCTTTAATGGCAGAAATCCTTTACAGCAGGATTTGAAGCTAAAAAAAATTCCTTAGAATTCTAGCTTCATAAGTATAAGCTCTAAAATTTTTAATACTAAGTAGTATATTTACTACTTTTGTTAATAACTTTGAGCACTATAGATTTTAATTTACAGCCACCAATTGAATTTGAATACGTGCGATCGCACTCGTGCCTCATCCATGACAGGTAGATGATTGATAGAAAAAACAAAGGCGATCGCCCTCCGGGAAGAGACTGCGTAGGCGTAGCCCGTCGTAGACATCGCCTTTTGTGAGACCCTATTAATGAGGTCACTCATATAATTACACAAGAGCTTTATGTCAATAACGCTTTTGACGCTTCGCCATCGTAGTAAAAGGCAAAAAACAGTGATAACACTCACCTTGCGCCCAATCTGCGGGAATTGGGAAAGGTGTTTCACAGTTAGTACATTTGGTTAGCAGACGCAACTGGTGGCGATCGCACTTTATTTTCTCCTTATACTGCCACTCAATACGATGACAAGGGTTCTCTGCGTAGCAAGCCGCGCATAACCGAATTGGTTTAGGCTTCATCGTCACACCCTTTTGCGGCAGCATATGAGTTAGTATATCAGCATCAATCCCAATTACAGAGGCTAACGCTTCCAACTCCTGCTGCGTCGGGAATGGATTGAAATAAAACTTCTCCCATCTCAAAATAACTGCACCAAGTCCTGTTAATTTACCTAATTGAGTTGCAGTTAAATAATTTGCCCTGCGAAAACGACCTAAAAAATGGCTCAAGCTTTCTCCTTCGAGCGGCTCTACTTGAAAAAAGCGGGGTGTTTCTGAAGATGCTTTCATTATTCAAACCACTCCAAAACCTCATCCAAAGTAGCCTTATCAATATTTTTCAACCCTTTTCTTAGGGATAAAATTGCAGCCCGTCTTAATACCCTATCTACTAAACCAATCTTGCCCCCTGTTTTTTGATATAGTGGCATTAAAGTTTCCTGTTTAGTTAAATTTGATGGGACAGGTAAACACAAAACCTCATCTTCCCAAATTTGGATAAATTCGGGAAATTTCTTTTCTGATACTAATGGTAATCTATAACATTCTATAAATCTGTCGTGAATATATGGCTCTTTTTTAATGAGATTATCCAGACCATCTGTTCCCACAAGAACAATTGAAATATTCAATAAATCATAAATACGGGCAATTTCACTAAAAGTATTTAACTTCAGAAAATTTGCTTCATCGATAATCAGCATCTCAACTTTTGATTCCTTTAAAAGTCTTAATACTCGGCGTCTCAGGTCTGTAAGCTTTCCAGAAATTGCATCATATTTCAAACTTTCAAGTATTAAAGTTAGTAACTCTCCAGCAGAACAATCTCCAGGCACTTGCATATACAATACGGGTACAATATCGCGCTTACCTGTTCTTTTTTGTGGCTTATTCAGCAGCTTATAAACATCACAAGTCACCGACTTACCAGCTCGTGGTGGTGCAACAATTCGACCACATTGTTTAGAAAGGCGCAAACTGTCTAACCAGTCATGGATTTTTTGGATATGGTCAAGTTCGATAACGCTAGGAGTAATTAGCCGTTCAATTATCGGTAGTAATTCTTCCGGTATCGGGTCATCTCCCCATAAATTCTGCACCCACTTCCGCAAATAATCTTCTGCCATAATCCGTGGTTTCTCAAATATAAAGTGCGTTTAAAATCGATCAACCAGAAGCCTCAATCAGATTAATCATCGTAGTCTTTGCGAAGTTGCTCGTAGTTAAATACTCTGGGGCGACGCTTTTGAGGTTGAGGGGTTTCTTCGACAGTTTCTACTGGCTCTTTAGTTTGAAACGGTTTTACAGAATGCACCTGAGCTTGTTCTTCTTTCTTGCGTTCCTTATGGGTCTTTTTCTTTTGCTTAATAAAAGTATCTCTGTCTTGCACTTCTGCAAGGATAGATTTATTACTTAATTGCTTGCCTGCACTACGAATTTTTCGGCTTGCAGCTTTTGCTTCCTCCAAGGAGATTTGCTCAGTTTCTAAGTCAATCGCATGAGCTTGAGACAGTAGCACTTCTTTTCCTGAATCTTGACGGTATACAAAAACAGTTGATATATCTCTGGGGTCGTATCGCAGCAACACACTTTCTCCTGCATAAGCTGGCAGGTAATCTCCCCGATACATAATATTTTCAAAGCTTACATATCCGCCTTTATAGATGCTGCGACGTGTCTTTTTCATCAGGCAGATATCTAATTCTCGGTCATTAATCAAACTTGGCAGCGCAGGTAATCCCGCTTCCCAGCGTTGAAACCGTGTTTGATCTCCACTGCGAGCATCTATTCGCTGATTGTAGTTATCAATGATGTAACGCACTATCAGCAGATTTAATTCCCGCAGAGTAATACACGCTTCCTCCTCCGCTTGTTCTGGGCGTTCTTGAATATTTGAACCTAGATAACCATAAAATCCTGACAAAAAATCTGTGTTGATAGTCCCAAATCCGCGTTCTTCAATACCACCTTCCGGTGGGCGATCGCGTAAATGGCACTCAAAACCAAGTTGAAAACCAATTTGCTTCAAATGCTCCGAGCGAAAATCCTTCCCGCCATCAGTAAATAGGTTTTCTGGAATCCCGTAAGTTCCCCACTCGCAATGAAGTTTATATTCCGAACTATACTGCTTGCGTAACATCGCATGACGCATAGCTAAGGCGACTACCAGAGAACTAGGTGCATCAAAACCTAAATGGATGCCCATAATACAGCGCGAATAGCTATCTGTAATTTTTGTCAACCAAGGACGTGCCAAAGTTTCACCATATTGATCAACCAGCATGACATCCAATTTTGTATGGTCGCACTGCCAAACATGGTTACTATGATGTACATCGAGCGTCTGTCCATCACGAGTTTGATGGGAAACTCTCGATCCACGCCAACCAATATTTCTTACCTTTTGCTTCTGCTCTTTACGTTCAATAATTGGGTTAAGAACGCGATAAACCGTCATGTGGCAGGGATATTTCTGTAAACCTAGCTGTCCGGCTCTAACCTGAACTCGAATTGCGACTTGAGCCGGTGTCATTTTTCTACCGTCCTTGTTACCTTCTTTATAAGTTTTGACGATAAAATCTTGCCAACCATCATCAATCCGATAGCCACCTTTATCAGAACGTTCGGCTTCAGTAACGCCTGATAACCCCTGTTCTTGATATTTTTTGACGAGTCGCTGTACTGTCCGAACCGTCTTGCCAAGTTTTTCTGCGGCTTGCTTTAATTTAATTCCGTAGGTTTTACGATCGCATGGCTCAATCAGACTTTGTAATACCTCCACTCTCAACTTAGCCTCTGCCGAGAGTTCAGTAACAATTACATTGTTTTCTTTTGCATCTGCACTCTCGGAGATTTTATCAACCTGATCCGAGCGATCGTGCAAAAGCAAAGATTCATCAACCTGATTGGTGTTTGGAGTTTCACCCATAAACAAACTTCATAGCTTGAAACTAATTGATTAGGCAGTACAGCAAGTCTCTCTAAGAAAAGCCAAATTTACAGATTTAGCTTGCATCAAAATTAAGCCGGAATAGGAATATGACCTCGCAAGTAGAGAGAAACAATAAGACACTAATACATATATGTCTTATTTATTGCTTATTGTTTTTTGTGTGCTAGTTAATATAATACTAATTTTGTCCAAAAAGCGACATTTAACTTTTTATTTTTTAGTTATTTCACAAAAACGACACTTATTTCGTTATGGATAGGCAAAAAAATTTTTAAAGCTTTTTTTGAAAAGACGACGCTTAAAATGTTATATATTTAATTTACGACAACTAATGAGTTAAATTATACATGGCATTAAATTTAGCTGACAAAAGCTATATCCTTTATGTTGTAATACTTATAGCTATTTTAAAGAAACGACATTAATTTGTTAAGACGACATTTAATTAGTTAACGGACACTTTATTTGTAGAGCGACAAATTATTTGACCCTGGCGACAAAATATTTGTCAAAATTTCCATAGCGACAAATTATTTGTCAACGGCTCTCCTATGGACTTAAATATAGCTGACTTTCTTGGAATGGAGTAGGAGGCTCAGTTATAAGCTCACCATAATTCCAATATATCTGCAAACATTCAGGATCATCCCGAACGAAGTGCGCCTTTCAACCCTCCCAAAAAGCTTGCAATCTAAATAAAAATTCAACAATATTAGTAACTTATTCGTAGCCTTGATGGTTCTTGAAACAACCCACTTATCCTATGGCTTGCAAATATTGCTTTATCTTTCAACCCACCCCTAGCCGGAATGGTGGTTGAAACTCTGGATTTTCTTCTATAATACAAGGCATTATCTTTCAACCCACCCCTAGCCGGAATGATGGTTGAAACTTTGGGAATTGGGAAAATCAATCTGAAGGAAGCCTTTCAACCCACCCCTAGCCGGAATGATGGTTGAAACGTTATAGCTTATCTCCTGCAAGAATAGTAGATAAAAACTTTCAATCCACCCCTAGCCGGAATGATGGTTGAAACCTTTTTCACCACTACTAAGAGTTCCTTCATAAATCTTTCAACCCACCCCTAGCCGGAATGATGGTTGAAACTTTTTACTTTATTTATACTGCAAAACCTAATCTAACACCTAAAGATTTATCTAGTTTTCTGGGTACTCTACGATAAGGATTAAATAAGGAAAGATACTAAAAACACCAATTAGTTAATGTCGTTTTGGGCTAACGCCTGGATGGTAATGATTTTTTAGGATTATTATGAAAACAATTTTTTTGAGCTTGGCTATTACTTTGTCTGTGGTTTTTCCTGCTATGTCTGAATCTTGGCAACATATTGCTACTAGTGAAGATGGCAAAACAGTCTTATCTCTTGATGCTGAGTCTTTAACTAAAGTTGATGGATTGTATCGTTACAAAACAATGATTTTAGATCAAAGTGAAAACAGAGGGATGATTGGGTATAGTGAGATGTCTTGTAAAACAAGAAGTGAAAGATTAATTAGCTATGACTCGTATGATAATAGTGGACAGATAATTGAGTCCCGCCAAGCTGCTGATAGTACTTTTAAACCTATTATGGTAGATAGTCTTACATCTGTTTTATGGCAAACCATTTGTAAGTAAAAAAAGAAAGGCGGGGGCTAATCAGCTAGCCCCAATCCAGGGTTGAATAATAGTCGCTGTACTGTCCGAACCGTTTTGCCAAGTTTTTCTGCGGCTTGCTTTAATTTAATTCCGTAGGTTTTGTGTTAGCGAAGCTTACCGTTCGCGTAGCGTCTCGTAGAGAAGGTATCGCATGGCTCAATCAGACTTTGTAATACCTCCACTCTCAACTTAGCCTCTGTCGAGAGTTCAGTAACAATTACATTATTTTCTTTTGCATCTGCACTCTCCGAGGTTTTATCAACCTGATCGGAGCGATCATGCAAAAGCAAAGATTCATCAACCTGATTGGAGTTTGGAGTTTCACCTATAAACAAACTTCATAGCTTGATAACTAATTGATTAGGGAGCGTTGCCAATATTAGTGAAGTATTTATCGGGTTTCAGCAGTATTTGTATGAACAGAACAGGGCAGCTTAATTAGGCAAGTCGCTAAAATTAAGCATCCCAGTCAGAAGATTAACTCAAACCTACATAACCATAGCTAAAAATGGCGATCGCTTATCAACATAGCTCAAAGCTATTAATTTATGTGTATAAATTAATACTTACTATTGATATTTTATCTTTTCAGTTCTATTGAGCGTGACTGGCGAAATGCCGTTCATGCTCTTAATTTTTCCTTTGATGGTTTGCAAGCTTGCAGTGGCAATACGCATAAGTAATTTTAATCCAACTCAGGCTTATGTCAAACTCACAGAAATTAGCTCAATTTGTTGCTTTAGCCATTCAGAAAATAAGTTTGAGAGAATTTTTAAGCGCAACATCTCGTCCAATTGTGGCTCAATGAGTTCCTCAACCAAAATCAGATGTGCCCCAATGGATGTCAATATTGGTTTGACAACTTGCGGTGGAGTTGCCGCAAAAACAGCAGCAGAAATTTCTGGTTTCAAATCTGCACGTTTTAATATCCCTCGATATCCTCCTTTTCTGCGTAGTTCTGTATCTTGAATATATTGATGAGCAATTTCATGAAAACTCATCTCACCTTCAACTAATGCGTAAAACAGTTCCATCGCCAAATCAAAATCATCTAAAACCACTTCATACATAACTGCCTGGGCATAATCAATCTGGTGTTCCACAAAAAAAGCTTCGACTTTATATACAAATAGATGTTGAGCTAATTTTGAGGAAATTACTGTGTAATCAACTAATTCTTCAAACTCGTCTAGAGATAAACTGTGTTTTTGTAGCCATGACCAAGTAGCATCAGCGCTAGTCAATTTGTTCATCAAACGCAAGCTATCTGCCGCTTGCTGTAGTTCTTCTGGCTCCACTTTAATACCAACCTCTTTCGCCGTATGTGAAATAATCTTGCGAGTAAGAATATCTTCTATCACAGAAGGAATTTGGCATGAAAGCTTGATTTGGTTGAGAATTTCGTCTTGAGAAACAGTTAGCACTTCTGACATAGGATAACTCTTTAGTAATAAACTTGAAGCTGAATTTGACAATGTTAAAAATGAAACAAGAAGGAGTAACTTTTTGGCATTTATTTCTCTTTATAGTTTCAAACCACCTTTTTGCAACTTTTTAAACGGATCTAGCACAAAATCAATAATCCGGCGCTGCCGAACAATTACCTCAGCAGTTGCTGTTTGACCTGGTGTTAATAAAATACGTTTGTTTTTAGTTTGGATATAAGTTTTTGGCAATTCAATTTCTAGTTCAAAATTTTCTACCTTGCCTTGGGCAGTCTCTACAACTTTAGAGTCTGGCGAAATCCAGCGAAGTTTGCCTTCGGTTACTCCATAATCTTGGAAAGGATAAGCATCAAATTTCAGTTTGACAGGCATTCCTATACGGAGAAAACCACTTTCTTGACTGGGCATTTCGGCTCTAAATATCAAAGGCACTCCCTGAGGTGCAATTTGAGTAACCATTTGCCCTGGTTGCACAACTGCTCCGGCATTATTTATAGATAACTGAAAAATTGTGCCATCAATAGGAGTGCGAAAAGTTTGCTGTTGTATTTGAAATTGCAAAGACTGGATTTGTTTTTTGGTTTGGTCAATTTCTGATAGCACATCGACAATTTGAGATTGAAGCTCTTTAATTTGTTTTTGACTATCTAAAAGTGCGAGTTCACCTGTACGACTGATGCGTTGATTGGTGCTTTGTTGTTTAGTAATTTCGGTAGTAGCTTGTTGGATATCTGATTGAGCTTGTTCTAAAAGTCTCTGGCGTTCAAACATAGCGCCTTCTATTTCTTCTAATTTACTTTTAGAAATAGCACCTTTTTGCCAAAGATATCGATAACGTTGTCTTTCATTATTAGCTAATTTAAGACGGCCTTTTTCTAAGATATATACTTGTTTACTAGACTTAAACCGTTGCTGAATTTGGTCAAGTTGAGCAAGTTGTTCAGATTCTTGGGCTTGATTTTGTAATTGCTGAGTGCGTAAAGACATTGCTAATTGATTTTTTAATAACTGAAGCTGATTGACTCGATTTTTTTGACCCTCAAGCTTGGCCTGGTTTTGTTGTAGTTCAGTGCGATTTAAATCTGATTCCAACTCCAATAAAATTTGTCCAGCTTTAACAGTTTGACCTTCTTTAACCTTGATAGATGTAACTTTTCCAGTAACAGGTGCATCCAATCTCAAAGTTCTACCTTGAGGTTCAATCCGTCCTCTAGCACTCCCTGTTTCATCTACTTTAGATAGCATCGCCCAAGGTAAAACGATCGCTGCAAATATTACTAGCCAATACAGCAATCCGCGTGTCCAAACTCGTGGCAATGTATCAATTAATTCTTTGGTTAAAGAAGACCAGTCTTCACTGAGGGATGTAGAAGATTTTGACTGAGGTTTTAAGTCCGCTTGATTACTAGGGTAGTGGCCGTTCTGACTGAACTGTTCTTGTGTCGGAAATTCGTTTGTCATTGTTGTTTATCTGATATAAATGTTGTTAACAAAGCTGAATAACGCTAAACAAAAAGTAACTTTGACTTAAATTGCTACAGTCAGTTGTTGTTGATTGAGATAGAAGTATTGACCGCGTTTAGCCATTAATTCATCGTGAGTGCCACTTTCAACTAATAAGCCTTTATCTAGCACTAAAATTCTGTCAGCATTGCGTACAGTTGAGAGGCGATGTGCAATCACCACTGTTGTTCTATTTTGGAGAATTGTGTTTAGATTAGTCTGGATGATGCGTTCAGATTCAGCATCAAGACTACTGGTAGCTTCATCTAAAATCAGTAATCGGGGATTTCCTACAAGAGCGCGAGCGATCGCTAACCGTTGTCTTTGTCCCCCAGAAAGCATTCCTCCCCCCTCACCGATAAGAGTTTCGTAGCCCATCGGTAGTTCCTTAATAAATTGATGCGCTCCTGCTTGTTTAGCTGCTTCTATAACTTTTTCTAAAGAAGCTTCAGGATGACCTAAACTAATGTTTTCCCGAATCGTACTACCAAACAAAAAGGTATCTTGGTCAACTACACCAATTTGCTGACGAAGCGATCGCAGCGACAAGCTGGTGATATCATACCCATCAATCAAAATTTTTCCTTCTGTGGTAGGGTACAGTCCCAATATCAACTTAGAAATAGTCGTCTTTCCCGAACCACTGCGTCCTACAAGCGCGATCGTCTGTCCTGGTTGGACTTCAAAACTGATGTTTTCTAAGGTGTTTATATCACTTTCTGGATGATAGCGGAAAGTAACTTTATCAAAGTGAATGTAGCCGCGAATTAGTGGTAAATGTTGATGAGACTGGTGTTGTAAATCTTCTTCTGGTTCAGCATCAATCACATCATTAATCCGCTCAACAGCAATTAGTACTTCTTGCAACTCATTCCACAGCAAAATTAGTCTTTGAAAGGGATTAATAACATTACCCAGCAACATATTAAAAGCAATCAGTTGCCCAATTGTGAGTTCATTTTGAATCACTTGCCATGCCCCAAACCATAGTAAAACTGCGGTGACTACAGCTTCAATGCCAGAGCTAAATATTTGCAGCGTGTTGCCAATGACCTGCCCGGAAAAAGTCTTTTTAACTGATTTACCAAAAAGTTCTTCCCAATGCCAGCGGACTGTCTGCTCAACAGCCATAGACTTAATCGTGCGGATACCAGTGAGAGACTGAATCAAATACCCAGTTTCTTCGTTATGTGCCCCAAAAATCTCGCGGGAAACACGCTGTAAGAAAGGTGTAGCAATCAGCGCCAATAATCCGAATGGTAGCACAATTACTAAAGTCATTAATGCCATTTTCCAACTATACCAAAACATTAACCCTACATAGACAAATACTGTTAGTAAATCGAGAAAGATAGATAGGGCTTCACCAGTTAAGAAACGTTGAATTTTGTAATTTTCCTGTACGCGGGAAATAATATCGCCAACGTAACGGGACTCGAAATAGTTCAGAGGTAAACGGAAAGTATGGCTAATAAAACCCACAATCAAGGCTAGATCCACTCGATTAGCTGTGTGGTCTAGAAGATATTGCCGCAACCCAGTTATAGCAACTCTAAAAAGGCTAAAGATGACCAAGCCTATGCCTACAGCCGTTAATGTTAGATCACTGCGCTGCACAACTACTCGGTCTAACAATAATTGCGTAAATAGTGGTGTGATCAGGCCAAAAATTTGAATGAGGATGGAAGCAATGAATACTTCCAACAACACCAGCCAGTGAGATTTAGTTAATTCAAAAAACTGCCAGAAAGGAGTGCTAGTTTCTTTTGTCTCTCTGAGTAAGGCCGTGGGTTGGAGTAATAAAGTATAGCCAGTCCAACCTGCTTTAAATTCTGCATGAGTGAGGGTACGCTGACCAATACCAGGATCTCCCACGATAACGCGATCGCCTCTAACTTCATAGACGACAATATAATGTTTGCCTTCCCAATGCACAATAGCAGGTAGGCTTTGCTGGGCAAGTTTATCAAGGCTGGCTTTTACAGGTCGAGTCGAAAACCCGATGCTTTCTGCTGCTGCTGCTAAACCTCGCAGCGATGACCCATCCCGATCAACGTTGGCAATGTCTCGCAGCCGATTGATGCTAAAACGCTTACCCCAGTAGAGACCAAGCATCACTAAACAAGCCGCACCGCAGTCAGATGCACTTTGTTGTTCAAAGAAAGGATAGCGTCGAGTGATACGTTGCCATAGATGACCGATTTTTACGGTTGGGCTTGGGAAGTAGGCTTTATTAATTTTTTTCTGGAACTGGTTTTTTGGCTCAATAGTAAATTGGGAAAATATAACAGGCTCAGACGCTGCAACTGGATGGTTGTTGACCGATGGGGTAGCATCGAGTTCAGCCAGTTGTGGCACGTATTGCAATGCAGTTTCCCAATGCGAACAGCTGAGGCTGTATAGTTGCGTTGGTTGGGTTACCTGCCAACCACGTTCTTTGGGTAACTGAGATAAGGCATAAATATTGCCAGCAATGAGTTTGAGTCCTGATGTGTGCAATAGTTCGCCGCAACGCAGTATCCACAGCTGCTGGTCTTTAAGTAAAGAAGATGGAAGTTTGTTAATTTGGAGATTGTGCTGCTCTAGGAGTGGTTGTATTTGCATTACACCTTCGTAAGCAGCATTATTCAGCGCCGGATTTTGGCGACATAACAGCAGTAAATCCCAAAGTGCAGCTTGACGGTGAAGATGCTGCCCAATGGAGGGATATTTACGGATGAGCGATCGCAAACAATTTCCTGGAATATAACCAAGTTTGAGATTTACCGAAGCCCTAGCAGTGTAAGGTTGAAATTGCTCCTCTGGAAATAGCGTTAGTTCTGCAAATGATGTTCCCGCACCTACAGAGGCGATTAAATTATCGGTGCGATCAAGCAATCTGACTTTACCTGCCAAAATTAGATAAATGCCAATGCTTGCGTCTGCTGTCTGCCAGAACAGTTTGCCTGCATTAGGTTGGAGAATTTCAATTTGTTTGATGCAGTCTGAAAATTCCTGTTCTGAAAGAGCCTGACCCAGAGTTTGGGCAAGCTGTTGAGTGGAAAATTCTGCTTTGTTCTGAACCATGACTTGTTGGGAGTTTAACGGCAGAATTAGTTACTTGTCTTAGCGAAATTCAATGACCACCGAAAATCAGGCTCTGGATTTGGTAACAGGTTGCCTATAGTAATCCGAGAATTCTTTGTGTTATCAGTTTCTTTCTCAGCAGTTTTGCGTGTCTGTCGAGTTGAAAGTCCCATTTCTTTGAGCAAGCGGTTAATGTGGCAAGCACTAACTTTAATTCCCATCTCTTTTGCCAGATGCTTGCTTAACCATTGCCCTGTCCAGCGTTCAAATGGATAGCCATACTCACGCGGACTATGGCTTGCTAGTTCTTGCAAACGAGCCAGATATTGCTCATTCACGGCTTTGGGACGACCCATTGGGCGATCGCTCCAATGGTGAGCTTGACCTGTTTGGGCGATCATAATCCAGTGCCGTGCCGTCTCGTGAGAGCATCCTAAAACTTCACAGATTTGAGTCTGAGATTGACCTACATCTGCCAACAATATGATTTCAATACGACGGCGGTATTCTGGACGTAAATCTGCTTCTAGACTTTTGACCAAAAGCTTACGCTGAAACGCTGTTAAGTATAGACCTTGCTTGTCCATAGCAATTTCTCCTGGTATAACTTGCAATGCCCAGATAGAAATTAATCTGGATCATCCCTGAGAACCTCTGTTACTTCTCTGAATCAAAACTCCGGGAATTCCACATCTCGTTACAAAGCTTTACAAGAATCCGGTAAACATTCACAACTGTGGCTTTTCAGGCTTTGGTGGTATGACAAACTAAAAACAGCACCATCTACAACAAAAAACATCGCTTCAGTTTCAAATTAGATGATTCGGAGTAGTGACGCGCTACTGCACTGTAATTTTTTCAGATAAAAGTACTTTTATTTTTGAATATTAAATATTTGAATAATTAAAACATAACTCCTTGAATTATGCATAAACGATAAGTTTTTCAGTCTTGAAATTATAGATTGAATCTCCGAAGATTGAAATGTGATTAGGCAATACACAGCTAATCCAATTCTAAACAACTTCATCTAAGAGTAAAAATTCAATGGCAACTATCAATATTTCCGATTTACGTCCTGCTGGTTCTGATCTATTTTCTGATTCTGAAAGTTACATGAGTGAGTTAGGTGACAACGAACTTGTCAAGGTCAATGGGGGGTCTACTGTTATTTGCTTCCGAATTGGATATGCTGCTGTTCGTTCCTCTCAAAAATGTGCTGCTGGTATAGCTGGAGCAGCGAATGCTGCTAAACGCTGGTGGGATCATCGTAAATAAAAATTAACTTAATTCAATTAACAACTGAATGCTACGCGAGTAGGGTGTGTTATGCCACAGGCTGACATACCCACTATCTTAAATTTTTGGTGTGTTAGAACTAATATCCATTGAACGCCCTAGCAGATTAAAGTTAATGAAGTTTCAAAAAACAATTATCTATGCAATAAGTCTTGTGTAATACATTTAAAGGGAGTTTTAGTTGTGACATTTTTATTAAGTTCTGAAAACGTTTTAGATTACTTACTTAACAAAAAGTTATTTTTTCAACAACAGCAAGCTTTAAGCAAAGTCGAGCTAAAAGATGCCAAAAACTTTAATCTATTAGTGAGCTTGCAAGATAATCGCCAACTTCTAGTAAAACAGGAGCGTCACGATCAAGAAGGGAAAACTGCGAGGGAATTTTTGAGTGAATGGCGAATTCATCAGTTCTTTCAAGAAACTCCTGAACTCAGTCACATCCAGTTAATGCTTTCAGAGGCTTTACATTTTGATGCAGAGCATTCTGTTATTATTTTTAACTACCTCAATGACTATCTTGATCTAGCCGATTTTTATACAAAGGAGAATGTTTTCCCAACTGAGATCGCAACTTCAATCGGCACAATTTTAGCTACAATTCATCGCGCTACATTCAACTGTCAAAAGTATCAAGAATTTTTCTCACAAACATCTGACGATACATCTATTGAACAAGCTCTTAACTTTAATTTTGGGCTAGAACGGATTAGTCCGGAAGTTTTCGGTCAGGTTCCCGCAGATGGTCTAAAATTCTTTGCACTCTATCAGCGATATGACAGCCTCGGAAAAGCGATCGCACAACTCACTACTAAATTAGTGCCTTGCTGCTTAACGCATAATGACCTCAAGCTAAACAATATCCTCTTAAATAACAATTGGGAAGAAGTCCTAGAACAATCCACTAACAGTGTGATTCGATTAATTGATTGGGAGCGAGGCGCTTGGGGAGATCCTGCATTTGATTTAGGAATGCTCATTGGCAGTTATCTACAACTATGGCTAAATAGCTTGGTTGTGAGTAAGTCTATTGATGTCGAAGAATCTTTGCGATTAGCGATGACACCACTCGAACAGCTTCAGCCTTCAATTGCAGCCTTGACTAAAACTTATTTTGCTAACTTTCCAGAAATTTTAAAGCATCGCCCTGATTTTTTGAGACGAGTTGTCCAGTTTTCTGGTCTTGCCATCATTCAACAAATCCAGGCAATGCTCCAGTACCAGAAATCCTTTGATAATACGGGTATTTATATGCTTCAGGTTGCCAAGACTTTGTTGTGTCGCCCAGAACAATCAATCCCGACTGTTTTTGGAATAGCAGAAACCGAACTTACTGACCTTACTAGTTCCCTTGCTTAATTATTTTTAGTTGCACCCATACCATTATGCAATTATTAGATTTTCCTCAAAGTCAATTGTCAGCTTCTGCGCCAGAGCGCGTCCTGAATTCTCTTCAAGATATTGCCAATCATGTTCAAATCCAGTCCAATTTTTGTATTAGCCATCCAGCTTACAAACCTTTTGAAATTCCTGGTGAGGTAGTAACTCGTTTTCAACGAATACCTTTGGAGCTTCAAAATAAATATCTGAGTCTACAACTGCAAAGTTTTCTCTACGGTATCTATTACAACGGCTCTATGCAAGCTGCCCTAAAAGCAGATGCAAGTTCAGATAACTTAGCACTGCATCAGAATTTAGAGAATAATACTTTTCTGGGAGTAGACCTGGAGTTTTACGATCGCCTACATAAAAGTAATCTTGGAGAAGGCTACTTTGACCCAGGTTGGTCTGTGCTGCGCCAAGAAAGTGATGGGAGTATCGCTGTCACCAAAGGCGGTTTAACTTTGCATATTGAGCGCGATCGCCATTTACAACCTAGTGAGCAATCGGCATCTGTAGGCAACTTAGTCGCTATCCGTATGCCTCGTAATTTAGTTCAAAACGGATTTTACATGGCTGTTAGCGATGCCGGCCCAGACACTTATCCTCAGACAGTCAGAGTTTACTTTAACTTGACACCCGAAGGTGCGATCGCACTCATGGAAAGCCTGACACGGGAACTGAATCAAATCAGAATTCCTTTTACCTTTAAAGTGCTATACAACCCTTCTGATTACGGACGCTATGACAGTGGGGTTCTCTACTTTGAGAAAAGTAACTATGAAGCAATCCGGCAAGTGCTAAGAAGTGTTTATGCAGAAAAGCGATCGCATTTTCGGACGGAAGTACCCTTGTTCACAAAGTTACTTGCGCCTGGACTTGCTCTAGCAGAAGAACCAGATTGTAAATTTGCTGCTGTAGAGAGTTTTGGGATGAACCGTTGCCAAATTGTTGCCAATGGCTTGCTAGAAGCACGGGCTACAGGAGATGAATCGCCCCAGAGCCGAATGGCATCTATCCATCAGCACTTCTCCCTTCTAGGAATGGATTGGCAGCATTCTTACCTGAATGCCAACTCTCTTGACATCTACACCCCATTAGACTGATGAAACTAACCGATCTTGCACCGCCTAAAGTAGCCTCAGCCAGCGAAGTTAGTCATGTAACAAATAATTTCCCAGAGTGCAATTTACCGTTTTACCGCAAACTAGGGCGGGCTATGACGCTCTCTGACGCTCTTACTAGCAAGATTCCCGTAGGGGTACGAATACTCGCTCTAAGCGTTGGCGCAGCCTCTTCTTCGAGTTGCCATGCCGCAGGCTTTACGCAACGGAGACGCTGCGCGAACGCTATCAACGTCGCCTTTTTACCTACCACTGTGTGAAATAGGTCTCAAGATAGTGTGTACCTCACCACAGAAGAACTTAAGCTTGGTGTATAAGTTTGGGGAAATAGTGATGAATAAGGAAACAGTTCCTAGTCAAGCAGAAAAGTCAAATCCAGAAGGCGATCCATCGCAATTAAGTCCAGAAGTACTAGACAAAATCAAACACCCTGCGAGAATAGACGATGTTATCCGGGAGCAATCACCACAAGAACGTAGGAGTAACCCAGCTTTAGTACCCGAAATGATTGATGAACCAAATGATGAATTGAACGGATTTACCCAAGAGTAATCGAAAGGCTCAGATTCCCGACTTTTATAAAAAGTCGGGAATTTTGTTATTCATGAATCATTAAGTAGAGCGATTTATATAGCTTGCTAATTGTAAAATATCAGGATATAGGATAATTTTCATCTGCCCTGAAATGTATTTAGAATCTCCTTAGGCAAAGGTGCATTAAAGTCATCAGGCACTATGAATTATCGAGCAGATAATTAAAATGGGTGTTGCTGTTTGTTGGTGATTGTAATTGGTTTTAATTCAGCAATTAGTTTATCTGCCTAGACAATGAGAAAGCTTTCACCTGCCTCAACTTGATTAAGGTATTTCAAAGGATCTCGTTGGATATCATCAACTATGACTCTCTGCATCTGAGTATTTCTGGTACTGCTATAGGGATAGTACATTACTTAACTCAATTGTAGTGCGAGCGCCTCTCATGTAAGTTGGCTGAAGCGATTGCGGAACTAAACAATTGATTATATTGGTTTCGCTACTTTTCATCCAACCTACGAATCACTATTTAGTCTGGTTTGATCCAGCCTTTGATGATTGCTTTACCGATGTTGATATAGGAATTATCTAAAAACTCTTCAATTGCAGCTTCACTAAGTCCCTGTAATGCGCCAATAACGCGACGCTTCAAGCTAGGAGTAGTTTCATCATTTACATAAGCAATCTTCTCAGTTTCATTAGCCGTAGGATTATTTTGCTCTAACTGTTTTATAAGCCGTTGGATTTCAGCTAATGCATCAGCAAGAGTTTGTTTTTGTTCAGATTTGTAGATGTTTTGGTTTGCTTGTTGCCGTGCATTATCTGCAATTTTGTTAGTAAAATTGCTAATATTTGGTTGATGGAAATTATTGTTATATATGTCTGACATAATATTCTCTACATTAATAGGTCTTGTTGCTTGCAGCTTAACCATTTCTAACATATTTGTACTTTGCTGACGGTAGAAAGTAATCTCATCGTCTTTTGCTTGAAGCTCTCTCCGATATTGAGCTTCTAATAACTTAACATTAGTTTCATAAAATTCTTTAAAACCAGTTTCAATAGCACCTTTAATTACATCAGTGTTGATATCTGATTCAATATTCACATCTAATCGGACAATTAATGTGTTACTTTTACGTTCAATTCCTTGAAGATCAATGTTATGTTCAGGATATTGTTGACGTAATTCGTTAAATGACTTGAAAAATGCTTTCCAATCGATACCTTCTGTAAAAGTTAAGTCGATGGTTTCTAATGCTTTTTCAACAATTTTGATGCGTTCTGTAAACTCATTAGGTGCAAAAATACTATTTATGTCTATAGGACGACGCTGGTCAAACTTATTTAGTTCATCATTAAACTGGTAATAAATATAATCACATTTTACATTATTTAAATTAGTAGAAGAATCAATATTCAAATTTGCTATACAAGTTCCCGTTAAATTAGCATAATTAAAATCTGCACCAATTGCTTCCAAATAACTTAAATTGGAATTTCTTAAATCTGCATAGCTGAAATCAGCGTACCTAAAATCAACTCCTTCTAAGTCTGCTCTATATAAGTTTACTTTCTTCATATTGATATTTATTAAATTTAGTTTTCCTTTGGAAGAATTCAGCATTAATTCCAATCCCGGAAATACAATTAACATAATAATCAAAAATAAAGAAAAACGGATGATTATATATAATACTAGCTCTGCACTAGATAAATTAATTTTAAATAATCGATTGTGTTCAAAAAAATATATTAAATTATCTGTAACATTAGTCTGTAGTAAAAAAAGATTAACCAACAAGGATATGAGAGATGCAAGAAGCCTCCAAGCCTTTTTTTGGTTTCTTATAGATATTTCATGAACCAGATAAACTCCACTAAGATTCACATCTATATTTGGATTTGCTGCTCGCCAGTCATTCCAAGCTGTAACTCCCTCTGCAAGTTTATTTAGATGAATTTTATTTGCCATCCTGGGAAAATTAAACTGAGTAAATTAATTCATTATTAAATATCGTAATCCAGTTGTATTTTTGTAAAACACTACGACATAATTCGGGATTAAACTTCACTCGTAGAACCCATAAAAACGATAAAGTGATCAACTACTACTACACTTATATTGATACTACACTGTTGGTATAGCACTCTTGCTGATTAACTAGATTAAGTATACAGACAATCGAGCTACCATAGTTAATTGGAGTAATCATTTAGCACCTCATGATTTTAGGTAATTGACTAAAATAACCAGCTTGCTAATAAATGAGGTCGGTTAGTAAAGTCGGAAATATTGTTATTGACGTTAGCTCATTTGTAATCTGTTGCTACCCAACATTATGCAGTTTTTCCTGATATACTTCGGGCGTGTTGATGTCTGATAGCACAGCCTGAGTCTCAAATTTAACTTGATGAATTACTGGATAAAATTCTCTGATAATTTGGCGTCAAACTAAAGTTTCTTCACGGATATTGTGTAAGTGTGATCGCATCCTATTCCTAAATAACAATGGATGTCCTATTTTTCCTTCATATATGGATGCAGTAATCATTGCTAAATGTCTTGATGTGCTAGCAGTAATCTACGCCAGTTAAATTTTATAGCTAAGGTTGTGTATACAGGAGTTGTCACAAAATAACTTAATATTCAAACTATTACCTATTCCTGATTATCTCACGATTAATACTTAAATACACTGAATCTATCTAAAGACATAAATTTTAAAATTTATAATTATTCTAAAGTTAACATAAAAAATAAGTAAATACCATGAATGCTCAACTTCGGGAAATCCTAAGTAATTCTCTTAATCCCCGCAAAATTTCCCAAGTTTAATAATCAAAAGATTCATGTCTGGTGACAAACTATAACTCAAAATAAATTCAGGAATTACGCAAAATTATAAAATAACATAGACACATTTACGAAGCGTCTTGTAAAGCCTGCGGCATAGCAACTCTTAGAGACGCTCTTGCGTTCGCTTAGGACGCAGCCTCTCCAAGAGTTGAGAAGTGCCTTGCCGCAAAGTTCTTGCCTAAGGTCTAATATTGTGAAACGATAGCTTGTAACTTGCTGATACAGCTGCAACTAGTCTCTCTCTAGGCTGACTCCAGAAAAAAGTACTGGTAACGATAACGATGATGAAGCACTCTCCAAATTCAGAAAAGAACCACAAACCATCTAACCGTCGTTTATGGCTCCTCATCTTAGGACGTACCAGTTTGGCTGTGGGTGGAGTTTTACTGGTTGGAATTGGAGTCGGTGCTTGGTGGGCTAGAAGCTATGTATATAAAGATTTAGCACCATTAGTGCAGCAAAATCTCCAGCAATTGCTTGGGCGTCCAGTAAAAGTAGGGAATGTTGAACGTTTTTCGCTTTCTAGTCTAAGATTTAGCTCTCTTTCGATACCAGCAACTCCCAATGATCAAGATCAGGTGGTAGTAAAAGCTTTGGAGGTGCAGTTCTCGCCGTTGCAACTTCTCCTCACCCGAAAACTGGTATTAAATGTCATATTAGTTCAGCCCAATGTCTACATTCAACAGGCTCAGGATGGTCGTTGGGTTACAGCCCAAGTTAAGGCTGGGGAGGGACAAGGCTTCATCCAAACTGAGTTGCAGACACTTCAAATTCAAGATGGTGATGTAGAGTTGATGCCATTCGCCGCACCAACTAAACCGAAAGGCTCAGTAATATTAGATCAAGTTGGTGGTGTTGCCCGATTTTCAGATCGAAATCAAAGGATCGGTTATGACATCAATGCTCAACTCACTAGGGGAGGCGCTGTTAAAATTGTTGGCGAAACACAAGTAAAAGCTCAACAAACCAACCTCAAGCTGCAAGCACAAAATTTACAAGTATCAGAGGTCAGTCGATTAATTCAATTGCCAATTGCCTTGCAAGCAGGACGTTTAGATGCTGACTTAGGGGTTCAGATTCCACCCAAACTGTCAGAAATAGCGATTACAGGAACAGCTACAGCTAATCAAATCACTGCTAAAATTCAAAATATTCCTCAGCAGGTTTCTAATTTTAATGGGAGATTTCTATTTCAAGGTCAGACAGTTGCTTTAGAGAATCTGAGTACGAACTTTGGCAAAGTTCCCATTCAGGCAAATGGAACAATTAATAGCCAAACAGGTTTTAATGTCTCTGCTCAGATAAAACCAGTTAGTGCAAAAAATATCTTAGACACATTCAAAGTGAAATCGTCAGTCCCAGCTACTGGCGAAATTCAAGCAAATATTCAGGTACTAGGCGCACTTGAGCAACCAGTCCTCAGCGGTACAGTAAGTAACACAAAACCTATTCAAGTTGACCGTGTTCAATTAAAAGCCGTCAATACTGACTTCCGGTTGAATGTATCTAAAACTGCATCTCAACTTGCCGTTTCCAATCTGAAAATAGTCCCCGCAGCAGGTGGTGAAATCACAGGCGATGGTCAAGCTCAACTGGGAGCTAAAAATGAGGCAAGATTTAATGCTCAAGTTGATGGTGTATCAGGGGATATACTAGCACGCGGTTATGGCGTTACTCTACCGATCGCAGTTGGAAATGTTTCAGCAAAAGCACAAATTTCTAGTTCACTTGGCAAACAGCCGTTGAAACTTGATATTACTAGTGTTAAAGTGACGCCGCCAAGCGGGGGGCAAATTACAGCCAGTGGTCAAATTCAACTGGCTCCCCAAGGTCAAGTAAACATAGGTATTCAAGCTCAAGGTTTACCAGGAAATGCGATCGCTCAAGGTTACGGTATTTCAACTCCGATTAATGTTGGTGGTATATCTGCGAACGCCAAAATTTCTGGTTCTCTGGGCACACCATTAAACGTCAATGTTGTTCGCGTCCAAGCAAATCCAGAGGTGGGAGGGCAAGTTACAGCCAACGGTCAACTTCAGCTTGCACCCAAAGGTAGGGTGGCCTTGAATGTACAAGCAAAAAATTTACCAGGGGATGCGATCGCTAAAGCGTACAACTCCTCACCCTCGATCACCATTGGGAATGTATCAGCAAATAGCAGGATTTCTGGCTCACTTGGCAACCTGCAAGCAGTAACGCAAGTGCAAGCGCCCACAGCCACCTATCCGATTACAGGTGAAGCTGTTGTTAATCAACAAGGGCAGAATATCCTCTTGCCAAATGCTGTGTTGAACGTGGCAGGCAGTATAATCAGGGCTAGGGGTCAAGTTGTACAACAGCGCTGGCAGGCTTTTGTGAATACCCAACAACTGCAATTGAGCCGTTTTGGACAGATACCACCCCAATTCCAGGGAGTTTTAAGCAATGTCGCCTTGAATTTGTCAGGAAGCACTGCTTCTTTCCAACCCTCAACCATTCAAGCCACAGGACAAGCAAGGCTGAATGTAGCAGGAGGTACGGTTAATCTCAGGAATGTTAGCTTTAATCGTGGTCGCTGGCAAGTGCTTGCCAACACTTCCCAAATTCAACTCAACCGTTTCTCACCCCAATTGGGAGGACGGCTCAATAGTAATATCCAATTCGCAGGCACAGCAAAATCTTTCCAGCTTGCAGATATTCGAGCCGCCGGACAAATCCGCGTTTCCCAAGGGTTAGCGCTGCTAGCACAACCGCTGACAGCCCAAGTGCAGTGGAATGGAGAGCAGATTATCGTTGAAAACGCAACTACCTCAGGATTGAGTGCTAATGGGGCGATCGCTGTTCAAACTCCACCAACTGGCGCACCCGAAATTAGGGGATTTAATCTGAATGTACTGGCGCAGAATTTCAACCTCAAAAATACTGGCTTTAAAGTTCCTGGTGACGTAGCGGTAGCGGGGCTACTTGATTTTAAGGGAAAAGTCATAGGTACTCCAGATGTTCCGCAAGCTAATGGCAATATCCGGCTGCGGAATTTCCAGGTTAGTAATTTGGCGTTTGACCCAGTTTTAACTGGAAATGTGAATTTTCAAGGGGGACAGGGGGCAAGTCTGCGATTAGCCGGGAAGCAAGATAGGATTGCGCTTAACCTGGGTGCAGATTATCGCCCAACTTCATTTTTAGTCCAGCGCGATGAGGCAGTTACCACAGGTAGAACTGAAGGAGATAACTTGCTCATCAACGCCCAACAGTTTCCCATAGCTCTTGTTAGCGGCTTTTTACCTAACAATCAACTGAAACCACTTGCGGGGCAATTATCAGGAAATTTAGTTGTTAATTTAAATAATTATGCAGTTGCGGGAGACGTTGCGATCGCTGCGCCTCGTGTTGCTAGAGTTGCAGCAGATGAATTTCGCGGAACCATAAATTATGCCGATGGTACTGCTAGCCTGGCTAATGGTCAATTGCGGATTGCAGATAGCAATATCGCCCTGAGTGGAAATGTGCAAACAGGGAATGACCCGCAATTTCAAGTTCAAGCTAATTTAAACCAAACCAGAATTGAGAAACTCTTACAAGCGTTTAATATCTTTGACTTTAAAGACTTTGGTAGCGGGTTACAGCCTCCGAAATTAGCTGGAGCAGAGGTACTTAATACCGAGCCTGTCAGTTTGCCCAACGCAGATTTGAAAACACAATTAGCATATTTCTCTAATATTGCAACATCGGTAGCAAAACAACAGCAGGTAGAAAGAAAAAAAGCCACGTCTTTGCCCACCCTTGCAGAATTAACGGGTGCTTTGAGTGGAGGAATTACAGCTAATGGCTCGTTGAAGTCTGGGTTAAATGTCGGCTTTAATTTTCAAGGTGCTAATTGGCAATGGGGTGAATACTCGATTAATCAAGTCGTTGCTCAAGGTACTTTTGCTGATGGGATCGTCACACTTTCGCCATTGAGTGTTGGAATCAATCAAGGACTGGTGGCTTTTTCGGGACAGTTAGGAACTGAGCAACTATCTGGAAAGTTGAATGTAGCAAGTCTACCTCTATCACTTTTAGAGCCTTTTATCGAAAAATACCCCATAGATATTACTGGTAATGTAAATGCTGATGCCACCTTGGGAGGTAGTTTAAAAGACCCCAGAGTCCAAGGACAAGTGGCGCTGGCGAATGCAACTCTCAACAAGCAACCTGTGCAAACAGGACAGGTGAACTTTGACTACAACAAAGCTCGCTTGAATTTTGACAGTACTTTGTTAGTCACAGGAACGCAGCCACTTGCAATTACAGGTAGTGTACCTGCTGCATTACCTTCTGCCGCAGTGCAGCCAGATAGCAATCAAATTAGCATCAACGCTAATCTGCAAAATGAAGGATTGGCACTGTTAAACGTGTTTACCAACAATCAAGTCGCTTGGGTAGACGGTCAAGGAAAAGTAGATTTAAACGTTCAAGGGACTTTAAAGGAACCAATTATTAATGGCAATGCCACACTTAATAATGCAACTTTTCGCACTCAAGCCTTATCTGATCCCCTAACAAATGTCACAGGGATAGCGCGATTTAATGGTAATACGGTGAGTGTTGAAGGTATCCAAGGCACGTACAATAAAGGGCAAGTTACAGCATCAGGCATCCTGCCAATTTTTGATCCGCAGCAAGCCGCAGCGAATCCCCTAACAGTATCAATAGCAGACAAACTCAATTTTAAGATTGCAGGACTGTATGAAGGCGGTGTTGGCGGCGATGTCGTAATTCGCGGAACAGCCCTAAAACCTGTAATTGGTGGAGAGATTAAACTGAGTGATGGTCAGGTGATTATTGGAAACTCGGCTGCTGCGAAGAAAAAATTAGCAGCGACAGCAGAGGCTAACGCTAACGTCATAAATAGAGAAGAGGTTAATGCTAACGTCACACCTACACCAGAGAATAGCTCTAACCCAGTGATTACAGCAAAGAGTAGCACTAGCGCAGTCACTCCACCCAATTTACCTATAAAGTTTGCAGATTTAAAGTTGACTTTAGACAAAGGTGTTCGTGTTACCACTCAGTCTTTACTGAGCTTTGTACCAGGAGGAGCGGCATTGAGTCAGCCCCTATTGAAATTTGACGCCAAAGGCGACTTGACCATCAATGGTACATTAGCCAAGCCACTTCCTCAAGGAGTCATTCGTTTGACAGGAGGAGGACTGAGCGTATTTTCCACTCAGTTCACCTTGGCGCGGGGCTATGAACAAACTGCGAGCTTTACTCCAAGTCAAGGACTTGACCCTACTCTCGATGTCCGACTTACCGCAATTGTACCGGAAGCATCAACAAGGAACAGTCAAACTTTGGAATCACCATTATCTTCTGAAGTCAGCGATGTTTCTGTAAACAACTTTGGGACTTTACGTAGCGTTAACGTTCAAGCCAGGGTGAACGGGCCAGCTAGTAAATTGAGCGAGAATCTAGAACTGACGAGTGAACCTAGCCGTAGTAAGGGAGAAATAGTTGCTCTGCTGGGTGGCTCGATTCTGGGTTCTTTCGGTCAAACAAATGCAGGACAAGGGCTGACTGGTTTCGCTAGTTCGACCATTTTAGGTGGTTTACAAGGAACTATCACTGCGATCGGACAGGCTGTTGGTTTCAGTGAGTTTCGGATATTTCCTACTCCATCTACTAATACTAATAAAGCAGCGAATGGTTCAGTTCTTAATTTATCAGCAGAAGGTGTGTTTGACATCAATAAAAACGCATCTGTTTCTTTATCACACGCTCTTTCTAACAATGATGAGTCTTTCCGTTACAATGTGCTCTATCGACTCAATGACGAAATTTTGATGCGAGGCTCAACTAATTTGGGGGATGAAAATCAATTCCAAGTTGAGTATGAAAGCCGATTTTAGATTACGAAAATAGGTAACGCAGGGTGGGCTAATTTTTACAAGCCGATGCAATGGCAATACAGTTTAGTTAAGCACAGCTTAACAAATAAATGGTATTAGTTTACACTATTAGAAAGCTTAAATCTTAATCGACTCAACCATGACCAAGAAAAATTTGCTTGGCAACCAAATTTTCACGTTAGACAATATTCTTTCAACAGGAGAATGTGCTGAATATATTAATTTAACCGAAAACATTGGTTATACAGATGCTCCTATTACTACCATTCGAGGTTTTGAAATACGTCCCGACATCCGCAATAATCAGCGTGTTATTTTAGATGACCAGGAACGGGCTTTTGATTTATGGCAGCGTGTGTCAAATTATATCCCCAGTACCATTGGCAGATGGCAAGCGATTGGACTGAATGAGCGTTTTCGTTTCTATCGCTATGACCCAGGTCAGAGGTTTGCGATTCATCATGATGGTTCTTATCGGCGACCTAATGGTGAGGAAAGTCTATTGACTTTCATGATTTACCTTAATGAAGGTTTTGAAGGCGGTGATACCCGTTTTCATCTTCCTCACCGATACTATCAAGATTTACCTAATATCGCTGTGATTCCAGTAACAGGTATGGTTTTGTGTTTTGTCCATGAACTAGTACATGAAGGCGCTCCTATTATCCAAGGACGAAAGTACGTTTTACGCTCAGATATTATGTACCGTCAACAATTGAAAATTTATTAGTTTAAACCTCCCTTGGAAGAGAAAAGCCGATAGTCGGTATCATCAAAAGAAAACTTTTTGGTTGAAATATTTTTAGATTTTTCTAGATAAAGAAGTCCCAGTGCCACCACGGCGAACTTTAATTAACTTTTAATTCAAAAAAGATCATAGGGATGTTGGTATAGTCTACAGGCTGTGGCATTAGCGTTATGCAAAGCGATCGCGATCGCAGTGCAAATTTGATTTGCAGTAGCAGGCGCTCTACAATTGGTGGTGATTTACCTAACACCTTTAGCACAAAATAACTATAGCGCTTCTCGTTTTAATGCAGTACACCACGATAAACGGTAGGGGCACAGCATTGCTGTGCCCCTACGAACGCTTGTATTTGACGCAAGCGAGAACGGCTATATACACCAAGGAGGATTATTCCTAGTTTCCATGTAGCAAAAACAACTAATGCGATCGCAATCCCTCCTCGTCCAACAGTCAGATTTTTTGTCCATAGCGGCGTATATGCAAGGGAGAGATAACCGAATTACTGAAAACACTTTATGGAAAAAGGTTTTCAAGAAAATGAGCCGGCAAAATCTCCTACGTTCGTACCCTACACATTACTAGAAACAACAATTGAATTAAGAATGCTCCAATCGAGAATTCAAAATTACCAATTGATATAATATGTGTTGCATGAAGCGAAAATTTAAACAATATTTCTGGCGTTGTGCCCTAGTAGTGTTTCTAACATTAACTGTATGTGGATGGAGTGTGCAGTCAGCACAAGCACTACTGCGTCAACACCATGATTCTCCTGGTGTCTTACGCTACCACTCACAAATATCTATCAAAGATGAAAAAGGATACGCTTGGCAAGTGCTGCTGTTCAAACAGAATTACAACAGTCCACTCAAAGACTTACGGTTACGTTTGGTTGCTTTTCCGGGTGTCGTTGAAATTGCTCACCCCCAACCATTGTTGATTAAGACAGCAGCCGGAAAATTGCTGAGTGCATCTGATGCATACGCTCTAACTGCACCTGTCCCTAATGTGGGTGAATATAACTTAACTGATATCTTACGGAAATTACCAACAACTGATGCGCTCAAACTCTATGTGCCAGTCTCTAGTGGAGAGCAATTGGTTCTCAACATATCCAACACTGTAGTCACTGAGTGGCAATGGCTAGTTACAGACATTGATTGATTTTATGCACCAA
Organism: Nostoc sp.; assembly: GCF_036917395.1. Classification (GTDB taxonomy): domain Bacteria; phylum Cyanobacteriota; class Cyanobacteriia; order Cyanobacteriales; family Nostocaceae; genus Nostoc. The sequence continues at coordinate 179,570 of NZ_JBALDI010000004.1, read as the reverse complement.
TAGTAAAGTTTAATATAAAAGCATTCAACATAAGAATAACCTAATGGTGATGTGGGTCACGATCGCTGCCTTTGGAGCCAGAAATCCTAGTCTTCATATGCTTATAGCCTCCCACATCACACGCAGCACTTGTAATGTTAGTCTTGAGACTCCTCAGAGATAGATTCTGACTCGGTTTCAAGTTCTTCTGTTTTGACTTTCGGGGCTGGAGGTTTAACGGGTTTTGGGCCACGCGCTAGGGCAGGATTACCCTGCTGCCTATTTTCATTCCCAGAGGATGCTTTTTTTCCTGTATCAGACGAGCGATTACGGCTCGGTTTCGAGCTTTTGGGGTTGGATTCAATAGGCGGTATAGAATCCGAATTTTCGGTATTGTTGTCAGTGCTTGCTTGAGCCTGACGTTCCGATTTCTTGATTGGGCGTTCTACCATTGTTGATTTTTGTAAATTTACCTGTATAGTATATCAGTTTGGTTACTATCAAACTGTCAAGTAGCATTTTTTAAAGATTTTATTGTTATAATTACTAAATAGGTATGTTTATTGATTTGACAAGCAAGCAGCCACCCGACTTGATCAACTACCTTAAAAAGCATTCAAAATCAATTAAGCAATTAACTCACTAAATGTTGAAATAGGTGCGTTATCAATAACCTAACGCACCCGACAACTATTCAACAAAATTAGGTCGTGCCTTCCCCGTTGATTTCAACTTTTGCTCTAAAACGGCCCAATTTTCTTGCTCAATTAAGTTAGTCAACTCATCGAGATTGTGACGATATTGTTGCAGCGATCGCAGCAATGCTTGACGATTATACCGCGCCATCATTACACCCAACTCTGGATTCCCACCACCCACACGACTGGTATCCCGAAAACCTGAACTAGCAAATTTTTGGGCTAATTGCAAAACATCAGGGTCAGTTTCACTCAAACAAGCAGCAATCAACGAGGAACTGACCATTACAGGTAAATGGGAAATCCAACTAACAGCTCGGTCATGTTGCTCTGGTTGACAATAGTGGATATTCGCTCCAAGCGATCGCACAATATCTTCCACCACCGTAATTGCAGTGGTTGGTGTTGTAGTTATCGGTGTTAATACATAAGGTTTATCAACAAATAAATGCCGCTGTGCAGCTTCTATTCCACTGTCTGTTTTTCCCGCCATTGGATGACCGCCGATAAAATTGTTCCAAAGGGGAGAAATCGCCTTGACTATCTGTGCTTTCGCCGAACCCACATCAGTCACGACGGTAGCGGTAGACAAATGAGCGCTCAACTGTTTCAATTGGGGCACAATAAGCGCTAAGGGTGTACAAATAAATACAACCTCTGCGGCTGCTAACAGGCTCAGATCAACTGATGCTTGATCAACAGTGCCGAGGGCAACTGCCTTTTGACACGTGGCTTCACGGCGACTAACTCCTAAGATATGATGTCCTTGCGATCGCAAATCAAAACCCAAAGATCCGCCTATCAGTCCCAGTCCTAAAATCCCAATATTCATTTTTGATTTTGACATTCCGTTTTTTATGATACCAACTATTAAAGTTGGCATCCAAGGGGTAGCATCGATGACTATAGAGGAATTATTGGAACAATACGCAGCAGGAGTCTTAAACTTTTGTGGTGTTGACCTCGCAGAAGCTAACCTGAGTGGGGCCAAACTCAGTGGTGTGAATCTTAGCGATGCTAATTTGAGTATAGTCAACCTGAGTGGCGCGAATCTGAGTGAAGCTAACTTGAGCAATGCCAAGCTGAATGTAGCCAGACTGAGTGGGGCGAATCTATCTAGCGCCATCTTGAACAACGCTAGTTTCAACGTCGCTAATTTGATTCGAGCGGATCTGGGTCGCGCTCAACTTAGAGGAGCCTCGTTGATCCGCGCTGAGTTAATTCGTGCTGATCTGAGTCGCGCTGACCTGTTGGAGGCTGATCTCACCAGTGCCGATCTGCGAGAGGCCACACTCCGCCAAGCGAATCTCCGTCACGCTAATTTGAGTCAGGCCGTCTTGAAAGGCGCTTCCTTGACCAGAGCCAATTTGGAAATGGCTAACTTAAACGCCACTGACCTGAGTCGTTCTGACATTAGCGGTGCAAATTTGCGAGATGCCGAACTCAGACAAGCGAATCTCAGCCATGCTAACCTGAGCGGGGCAGATTTGAGCGGGGCAAATCTCCGGTGGGCAGATTTGAGCAATGCAAATCTCCGGTGGGCAGATTTGAGTGGCGCAAAATTGAGCGGGGCTACTTTAATTGGCGCAGATTTAAGCAATGCCAATTTAACGAATACGAGTTTAGTACACGCCAATTTAACTCAGGCAAAATTAATTAAGGCGGAATGGATCGGTGCTGACTTAACAGGAGCAACTTTAACTGGGGCAAAGCTTTATGCCACCTCCAGGTTTGGTTTAAAAACTGAAGGCATGATTTGTGAATGGGTTGATCTTAGCCCCAGAGGCGATCGCTCCATTATCCAAAACTTCCATTCCGAAGACTCACGAGATTTTTTTAACGAAACACCGCCAACAATCCGGATTATTGTTGATGCAGCCTTAGAATACGAAGCCAATTTTGCTCTTGCTGGCGCTTACTACCAAATTGCTCAGGAATACCGGGGGCTGAAACAACCCCCAAGCGTGGAAAGTGGGCGTCGCCGAACTGTTTTCACCTTTCATGTAGATAGCGACGAAGCATTATTTGCCACTGCTTACATTGTGATTCTTCCCTTTCTAGATGCGGCATCTACCCAAAAGAATATTTTAAGTATGGTGGAAATGATTAACAGTGAAGTTGTTGCAAACCAAGATTTAAAATCGCTAAAATCTGCCCATCTGGTGAAACAATTAAATCTTTTTGTAGAGCAAGCCATGAGTCAGGCTACAACAATTAAACAGATGAAAAAAAATATCGAAGTAGCTGCAAAGTTAAATTTTTGTAAAGCCTCAACCCAAATAATTTTAACGAATTCTAGCGCCCACACTTTGATTGTCCATGACCATCCCAACTTTGGGAAAAGATTTATTAATCGCTCTGCTCTCAATGCTTCAGTTTATGATGATATATCTAATGAATTAATAAAATATGATATATTGCCTCCGTTAAATATGGTTATAGATTTTGTCCAAGGATTTCACTATATTAGTCATTAATCATGGGGCATTGGGGAGCCAGTGCGTTGCGGAGGTTCCCGACGCTCGTAAGCGTTGCGTTAGTGACGTAGAAGCGTCTAACTTGCTACCGCAACTCTTAGAGACGCGCAAGGGACGCTATCCGTTGTACCCCTATGGGGAAGCAAGCTACGCGTAGCGTCTCCCTTAGGACAAGCAACTAACGTCATTGGGCAAATGAGAAATAAGAAAAAACAAAATTTTGGAGGAAAAAATGCGCGATACCTTTAATAAAATGATCGGTCGAACTCGCTATGTAGTCTTCCGCCTATTTCTACACTTAGGGGGAGGTGAGGTAGCACCAATTTTGGGAGTATTGAATAGTGCTGGACGAGATGCGATCGATGTTGATGGCGACTTAGAAGTTTTGGGAGAAGGATTGGTAGAAATTAGCCAAACCCTGCTGCAATACGATGAATATTGGCTTTCTGCTGCCAACGAAGGTGACGTATTTTGGAATGAAGGCGAGGCAGGAGATTACGTGAATGAATTATTTACTGACTCTGCCGAAAGATATCTCAGTGAACCAGATTACAGTCCTAATGGATTGAATGAACCTTTATCTATACCTGTAACGCGCAACGTCATTGTGATGATTACAGTAGCTTATGAAGGAGAAGTACCAGAATTAGAAACCGATCTTTCTAACGTTCAGGCACTCAAAGAAGGATTGAAAGCATTGATAAATTTGCATTATAAACATAGATTGAAGGCAATCCAAGTGCATTTCTCGCCAGCACAGTTAGGTGATGAACTCACTAGCGATCAACTGTTGCAATATTACCCAGAATTGATTCCTTTGTAATCTGTTGGGTAGTCCGTACTTACTGCTCACATCAATAAATTGTTAAGCTCAGAGATAGGACAATAATCCAATGATCATGACCATAGTACGTAAATTTACTGCCGTTTTTTTAGCTCTGAGTTTGTGTATGACAACTGTCGCTTGTGGTGGGGGAAACCAAACTACTTCTCCGACTAAGAACGTTAGCCAAACTTCTACTAACACAAAGCTGAGTGATGGTGAGTATCAAATACAACAAGCTACTTATGACGATGCAAGTGGTGAGTACAACCTGTTTTTACTTAATAATAAGCCCCCAACCTTTGCAACCGAAAATTTGCAAATGGCACGGTTAACTGATGATGAAATCAAGCAGGGTAAGAAGACCTCTCTGAAGGTAGAAAAAGGACAACCAATTTTATATCTGACGGAAGACTTTAAAATTGAGTACGTCCATAACGTTACCGAGAATAAAACCAATCCCCAAACAGGACAACAAGAGACAGTTGTAGTCCGTCGAGAAAATAGCTTCTGGGCACCGTTTGCCGGGTCTGTGGCTGGTAGTTTGGCTGGTCAGGCAATTGGTAGTATGTTGTTTAGACCCCAGTATTATGTACCCCCTATCTATCAATCAGGACAAGGATTAAGTGGCTTCGGTGGATATGGTGGAAGCTATGGACAAGCAGTTCAACACTACCAAACTCGCTACAATGCGCCACCCGCAGCCGTGACAAATCGCACTGCGTTCCGCAATACAGGGACAATTAGAAGGTCATATCCTGGAAATTCAACTATACGCAATACACCGCGTAGTACTACAGGTAATAACCGTCCTTCGGGTTCTGGTTTTGGTGGTAGTACGTTGCGACCCTCTGGTAACTCCAGCACTATCAGACGGAATTCTGGTAGTGGTTTTGGTAGTGGGCGTAGCACAGCACCCCGCCGTTCAAGTGGTTTTGGCAGCAGACGCCGTTAAGAAAATTTTGTTGCTGGTCAATGAAGAATTCTTTCGCGGGGAAGGTTTCAAAGTGGGGAGAAACTAAAGCTAATTAACGGTCTGAATGCTTTTTGTTAGTAGGTTGTTGGGAGATGTCGTCAGAGAAATATTTGACGATATCTCTCCAAAAAGAACTAGGAAAAAGCTACCACCATTCGATTAGCAATTTTTTCAGTAAAATAGCCAACCCTCAGCAAATTTAACAAACTATAACCTTAGCATTACCCAGATATCCCCCCGCAGTTGTTTAATCCTTTTCAAATCCTTTTATACAATTTAAAAGATTTCAGAATGCGACACCTCATTACACACCAGCCCTACAATCGCTGTCACACGCGGATGTAGGGTTTTTTATTTGCTCGTGACGGATTCGATATTTTGCCTGGTATGATTCCAGCATAACGATTAATTATGAATTATTCGGTCAAATAATATGAAATACCAAATACAAATATTGCTAAAAGAACAGGAATCATTTTACTAAAGTCTATTCGCTTTTGTTGAACTATTTCTATACAAGATATCGGAATCATCAGAGGCCAGAAGATAGTTGTGACCAAAAACATCACAACTGATAAAAATTTATCTTCTGGAGTAGAAGCAGGATGACGTAGGGAAAATATTAACCAATTGCTTAAAAAATAGCATGTCATCAACAGGTAACCAATAGTTAAAGTCAGTTGTATCTGATTCACCGTGAGTACTCCTGAAGTTATGTGAGCTTCACCAAACATCATGCGTACAAAGTTATAACATATTTTGTTTTCTCCCTTGCCCTGGTAAATTCTAATGTCTTTATGTACTAACTTTGTGCCATTTATGTCAAACTTAGGGATTTCCAAGAAATAAATTATCCAAATAAACGTAGACGCGCAGCGGCTTGCCGCAGGCTACCACGGAGGCGCAGAGAACACAGAGAGAAGAGAAATAGAGAAGATTTGTGTGTTAGTTTTGGGATATTTTTTTACTTTAAAGTCGCTTATCTTACTGTTTGTATCTAGTTAACCCTCTTTGGAGAAACTTTTTAAATTTTGGATGATGAATATTCAATTACATTATCCAAAATTTAAAATTTGGTTAGCTATGAGAGTAATAATTAAGCAGTCTTAAAAAATCGAATAATTTCACGGACATGATCGAGAAATTGTCCGTCAGTGGAAAGTTGCGCGATCGCATTTCTTGCTTCTCTCCCCAAACGCTCATGTTCTGTTTGATTGGTCGCTCGTAATTCCTCCAAATTAGCAGCAATCCGGGCTAAATCTCTGCGAGTTTCTTCGGCGAAGCGTTGTTGAGTTGCTGGTAATGAATAAGATTGTTCTGGGTTAAGTTGCTCCTCGAATGACTGGATTTTTTGTTCCAATATAGAGAAGCGATCGCGCAGTTCAACAATATCTTCGCGCGGATACTTCCATTCTTGGCGAATCATCGCTAACCGCGCATATAAATACTCGTAAGCGCGAATAGCTGGACGCAGGATTGTTAATAACAAAGCTGCACCAGAACTGATATATCCCACCGTACTAATACCAGTGGCAGCAAGAGTATAAAGACCAACGGTTGAGAATAAGTGTAAAGCAATGGCAACCCAGAGCGATCGCTTTGCCAACACTGTGACATATTTCACTTGTTTTTCATCGACTGGAATTCCTTTCTCCTTGGATTGTGCTGCTTCTGCTAAGACTTCTTTGGCTTGAAAATGTACATTCCACGGAACGGTAACAATTACCAACAGCCACCAAAAGCTTGCACCACCAATCACCCAATCAAGAAAGTTACCAGCAGGGATGTGCAACCATTGCAGTAAGCCAAAAGCCGCCAGCACCACAACTACAATTCCAGCAATGGAACTGATGAAAAAGTTAATATACATCTTGCCCTGTCTTTGGTGAAACTATCACCTCGATCCTGACTTGCCCCGGCAGTTATACGGAAATGCTTGTGATGGTTTTTATAGTAGCACATATCCCACTGTGCGGAATTCAAACTTCAAAATTTCTGTGTTCGGTATGCTTGTGATAGTTTTTCTAGTTGCACATATCCTACTCAGGACTTACGCACGGGTCATGAAAGAACGAACCACAGAGACACAGAGTACACAGAGGAATGAGAGTTTGAGAGGTTTTATTGCGTAAGTCCTACTACTGTGGAGAATAGTATTTTTTACATCTCACGTGTAGATTTTAATGGGGCTATTGTACAAGTTCCCATTGATGCAAAATTTATATTTATTGGTGCTGCCGACAACTCATTTGTTGATAATGTAGACTTAAATAAAGATTTTGCTGTAGGTATAAATTCTGTATCTACTACTAGCGTTCCCGAACCCAGTTTTATGTCAGGTTTACTGGCATTTGGTGTTTGTGCTACTGGTTTACAATTTTTAGGCAACTGTAAAAAAGTACCAGGTTTACTCAATTAGATAACTGCGCCAAGTTGATTGAGTACTTTTACTACCTTTTTCTGGAATTAGCGATCGCCAAGTTTTACCTTCTTGCTGAATTTGCAGGTAAACGTCAAAGGGTTGTTGTGGTTGTGTCAAGCGTCGCTTTGGTAACTTAACAATCAAGTCATAGGTTCCGCGAACGCGGAAAGCTGGTAAATTTTCAATCGTCAGGGGTTGTTCCTGGGTAATTGATAGCCGTTTGATTTCAAATCCTTGAAAATCTAGATCCAACTGTTGGCTAAGTTTTTGTTGAGTTTGTTCTAGTCCAAGTGCGATCGCTTTTTGCACTAATTCGCTAGTCGGTAGCAGTCCAATACTGCCACAAGCTGTCACTAGCACTAGCAATATTGCTGTCAAAACTAAGCGCACTATGTTATTCACTGCTTGAATCTGCTATTTTCTTCCTTATCAGTTTAACCGGACGGGCCACTGCTTTTTCTGCATTGATATCAAGTCCAGGTAATTAGTTATGATTCCCACAGTCGTTGCACCCCACACGCCAGATGCTCCGGGGAGACCCCTACAGCCCTTCCCTAACGGGACGCCTTGGGGCGAACGGGCATCTACGGCAGGCGCTAGCCTCTCACGAATGGGAGAATGATCGCACTGGCTCCCCTTAATCCCCTCCCTGCTTGCGGCAATGATGTACACACAAGTCGGAAAAACTTCATCTACCAAAGCATTTGCGGTTCAGCAGCGCTCTTGGTAGAGAAACCCTGTGCAGGCGACTGCTGTTAGCGCAGCCTCTTCTCTACGAGACGCTCCCCGAACGACGCAGGAGCGTCACCCGTAACCCCTACGGGGAAGCAAGCGACCATAGGAGAAGGGTGCGTTACGCTGGCGTGACAAAGCTAAATTGTTGCTTCGGCGAACGCATTTGTTGCTTCGGCGAACGCATTTGTTATTTCGGCGAACGCATTTGTTGCTTCGGCGAACTCATTTGTTATTTCGGCGAACTCATTTGTTGCTTCGGCGAACTCATTTGTTATTTCGGCGAACGCATTTGTTATTTCGGCGAACGCATTTGTTGCTTCGGCGAACGCATTTGTTATTTCGGCGAACGCATTTGTTATTTCAGCGAACTCATTTGTTATTTCGGCGTGTCCATAACGCACCTTACGAAACTACTAGAATTGAAACTTATGCTGGTCATTACTTGTGTGTACACTGTAGCTGCTTGCGGGGAACTCGGTACCCCCTCTGGGGATTAGGGGCAGGGAGACAAAGCGTAGCTTTCTTTGGTGGGGTGGGGTTCTTCGGGTTTAATAAGTAATCAAGCGGACATGATATGATACCAATTCTATGTGAGGTTGCGCGACAGGGCGGGTAGGGTATTTTTGTAGATCACAAACTTGAAATCTGCTGTATAAACTAGTAAAGACACGGTAGAACCGTGCCCTAATTCCTAAAAAGGATTATTTTGACAAGTTTTTGCTTTACAGTACTATTAATACTGGCGTAAAATTGCAGATAATGAACTATCTTTACGAAGATCCATCAAGTCTGCCAAAGATTCTGTACGTGTATCCAAGTGGTGCTTGTGTTCTGCTGGTAGAACCGTCACCAGATTTTTTGGTTTAGGTTGCATCTGCTGTATAACGGGCATCAGTCTTGGCTGTGGCACAAAAATTGGCTGGTTCTTGGGAAGGCGTGGTTCCAATCTTTGGTAATGGCTTTGTGCCAAGCGTGCCTGATGACGGTTAATCTGTTTTTTAACTTTTTGCGGTTGTGCTTTCCGGTTGAGCATTCGGAAAATGAGTAAGCAACCACTACCACAACTGAGAGCGATCGCAGCCACCATCCATAAAGGTATCGGATTACTATTCTCAGAGGGCGCATTGATTGGTTGTTCAACTATAACTGGGATTTTTTCTGGTTCTTCTTGTGCTACCTGTCCAGCATTACCTAAGCTATACAGGGCAAAGCCACCACCTCCGATAAACATGGCTAAAAACCCAGTAAACAATAGCCAAGGATGATGTGCAACCAGATATATCAGAACATTCGAGCTTTGTTCTAGTCTCGATTTCCTTTTTGTCAGCTCTGGAGTAGCCCCTCTTGGTTGGGTTCGCTCGCGCTGTACACTCTGACTTTTTTCCATGATTACTTTCAGATTTGTACCCCTCTAGTCAATAAATTGTACTGGAGGAGTCAAGCATCAGGTATCCGTAACAAAATTTTAGATTCAAGTAGCTTTTTTGTAAAATATACGCTACCAAATCCGGCTAACTTTTGCCAAAATTCTGTATTTATTGTGACTTTTGCCGTAATAATCTGAAATCAGTTTGCTTATTTTCTCCCTCAGCTAGGAGAATGCCTAGCGATCGCAAGTTGAATTAACCGATCAACTAATTCTGGAAAGGAGACTCCACTATGGGCCCATAGTTGGGGATACATACTCGTTGCAGTAAAGCCTGGCATGGTGTTGATTTCGTTAATCAAAACTTCTTTTGTCGCTTCCACGTAGAAAAAATCTACCCTTGCCAACCCCGCAGCGTCAACAGCTGCAAAGGCTTGCAAAGCCATGTCCTGAATTTGACGGGCGATCGCATCTGGAATCGGTGCAGGTATCAGTAAATCTGCTAGTCCTTCAGTATATTTAGTTTCATAATCATAAAAATCGCTGTTATATGTAATCTCTCCAATGACAGAGGCCTGGGGTTGATCGTTACCTAAAACGGCACACTCTACTTCCCTAGCGACGACACCAGCTTCCACAACCAGCCTTCGGTCATAACTAGCAGCATTATCTAAGGCGGCTTCTAATTCTTGGCGCGATCGCACTTTGGCAATACCCACTGATGAACCTAAATTAGCAGGCTTGACAAAAGCGGGGTAACCTAATGCTGCCTCAATTTCATCACACAATTTCGGAAATACGCAAGGATTAGACCAAACCTGCGCTCTAGTTATCGCCTTGTATTTTACCTGTGCTAGTCCCGCTTGCTCAAAGGCCATTTTCATGGCAATTTTATCCATCCCCATTGCCGAACCTAACACCCCAGAACCAACAAAAGGGACTTGCATCAAGGTGAGTAACCCTTGAATTGTCCCGTCTTCACCGTTGGGGCCGTGGAGAATAGGAAACCAAACATCTACTTGGGCAACTTGAGAGGGAGATTGCCACTTGTTGAGGGTTTGAGCTTGAGGGTTGGATGTCAGATGTCCAACAGATGTTGATTCTTCCGATTCCAGTAGCGGACTACCGGTTGCTAAAACTTTTTGGGGTGTTTCTCCTGCTAGCCAACGTCCATCTTTTTGGATGTAAAAAGGCAGTATTTCGTACTTACTAGCATTTTGCTCTGCACTCAAGGCATCAGCGATCGCCCGTGCTGATTTGATCGAAACTTCATGTTCTCCCGAACGACCGCCAAATAGTAACCCCACGCGCAGCTTAGTCATTTTCGGTTCCTCGACACTCCTCAAGCAGATAGCGTATCACAACCTACAAAAGTTGCCATATTTTTCTATATTATTTTATTGCCTGTTCAAACCCTGGATACAAAAAACTCTCCTATTTGAGGTGTCAAATTATAGTGAGCTTTTAAAGCTGCTAGGTAACGTAGGGTGTGCATTGGCATTGTCAGCCGATACAATCGCATTGTCAGCCGAAACAATCGCATTGTCAGTCGATACAATCGCATTGTCAGCCGAAACAATCGCATTGTCAGTCGATACAATCGCATTGTCAGTCGATATAATCGCATTGTCAGTCGATATAATCGCATTGTCAGTCGAAACAATCGCATTGTCAGTCGAAACAATCGCATTGCAGGTCAAAATACTTGTGTGTACACCTTAGGTAAAAAGGAGAGAGGAATGAAATCTTACTCCCCTTTCGTTGCAGGGAAGGGGCTGTTCTTGTTAGCTCTCTATTAAACTCAACACCAGAAGTGCTATAAAACTTTTTACCCTCAATCATCAAATTTATAATCCTCTTTCTACTTGGTGTCTCTACTTCCTGCCTCCTGCCTCTTGCCTGCAATTAAAACAATCGTGTTATCAGCTACAGTTATATTCCAGGAAAGTGGGCAACAATATTGATAAATAACTAGAAATGCAGCCCTACCTATAAAAGATGCTGCCGTTTCATGAAACCTCGAATTATTGTTTGTGGCTTAGGACTTACCGGATATAAAACCTTTCGGTTGCTGAGACAGCAGGGAGCCTTCGTTGTTGGTATTCATCACCAATCTATCCCTGGCGAAACAGCACCAGATGTGATTGTTGGCGATTTACAAGCAGCTTCTACCCTAACAGCAGCCGGAATTCAACAGGCAGACACTTTAGTAATCACTGGATCTAAAGATGCTCTGAATTTGTCTATTATGATGCAAGCGCGGGTGCTGAATCCCCAAATTCGGATTATCAACCGTTTTTATAATACAAATTTGGGAGAGCGCCTTGATCAAAGTTTGCCAGACCACTTGAGTATGAGTGTTGTGGGATTAGTAGCACCCGTATTCACGTTTGCAGCACTGGGAAGCCAAGCGATCGGACAAATCAAATTATTTGAGCAAACTTGGCCAATTCACGAAGAATACATTGATGAAAACCATTTGTGGAAGGGTCGAAAGCTAAGTGAATTGTGGGAAGACCGATCGCGGATGCTGATTTATTACTTGCCAGTAAAAGGTGAGATGGATTTGGTGTCAGCTGTAATATCTGGACAAAAGATACAAGTAGGCGATCGCTTAATTATTGGCACTCAACCCCGTATCCGTTCTCCTCGGAGATCATTGATTAAAAAACTGCTGAAAGTCTTGACTAATATTAGGCTGTTTCAGCAACATGGGCGATCGGTACTACTGGGTGCTATTGCACTATTGGCGGTTATTGCGATTGCTACATTCACTTATATGTCGACTGAGTTGAGTTTGTCTCCTGTCGATGCTCTATATTTTTCTGTAGGCATGATTACGGGAGCGGGTGGTAATGACAAAGTAGTAGAAAATGCTCCTAACAGTATTAAGCTATTTACCGTTGTGATGATGATGGTTGGAGCAGTGGTGATTGGTATTTGGTATGCAATGCTCACCGATTTTGTCTTGGGAAGCCGCTTTAAGCAATTTTGGGATGCAGCCCGAATTCCCCAGCGATATCACTACATTGTCTGTGGCTTGAGTGGTATTGGGGTGAGAATTGTCCAGCAACTCCACGCCAGCGGATATGAAGTTGTAGTAGTTGAACCCGACTCCAACAATAAATATATCAACACCGCCCGCGAACTCGGTATCCCCGTCATTCAAGGTGATGCCAGCTTTCGCACAATACTCAAAGCCAGCAATATAGAGTCTGCCGCCGCAGTGCTTGCTGTTACTAACAATGATGCTACCAATCTGGAAATTGCCCTCAAAGCCAAAAACTTGACACCCAACATTCCGGTGATTGTTCATTATGCCGATCCCGATTTTGCTGGCATAGCGCAACAGCTATTTGGCTTCGACGCTGTACTGAGTCCAGCTGAACTAGCGGCCCCAGCTTTTGCTGCTGCTGCATTAGGGGGACGCATCCTCGGTAATGGCATCACAGCCGATAGTCTTTGGGTGGCTTTTGCAACTGTGATTACACCTTCACACGTCTTTTGTGGTCAGTGGGTGAAAGATGTAGCCATGTCTACTGATTGTGTACCTTTATACTTAGAAAAAAATCACCAAATCCATCATGGCTGGGATTTATTAGAAAATTATCTCGGTGTTGGGGATGTTTTATATATGACGATGCCAGCAACGCAGCTATATCAATTGTGGCGGGACGAGCGAGTTTGCGAATCACACACTTAAGGCGATCGCAGCGCCAACATCTTTTCTACAAGACGCTTTGAGAGTAGGGGTACAGCTTTTGAATTTCGCGAAGCGACTTGACACCGATCAGCAATGCTGTGCCCCTACGGTGTGTTAGTTAAATCAGTTGGTTTATTAAAAACTTCTAAAATCTGTCGGCAAATCTGTTTGAGCTTATCCCCAATTTCACCAGAAGGCAAAGACGCGCCGACAATACTCCAATTTTCTACCGTAGAAAGTCGCCACGCCTCGCCGCGATGATCAAATCCAGCTACCTGCACGCCGATCGCCCGGCATGAGTTATTGATGGGATCTTGATAAAATCGAATTTGAATTAAAATACTGCGACTTCGCCAAGATTTGCTGATACCAGGAAAGTGAAAGCCAATGTCTATAGAGTCTGGATCAACTAACTGCCTGGTTTCCGGGTCATTTTTCCAGGGTTTGAGATCAGATTTGGCATCAGGAAACTCGAATTTGAACAAATTAACCACCGTAGCAATGTTGCTGGCGAATTCAAGGTTCGTTGCCTGTTCAGCTGCATTCACTAAAAAACACTCCTATATTGACATCGGCATCTTCAAGGATCTGAAGACATAAAAACCGCCAGAAGGCTTATATTATTGGTGTTTCAGCTTATCAAGACCTTTGAAATTTAGCAACTCTAAATCATACTTCTCTAACAATCATTGTTACTAACAGATGCCAAAAATCGCTTCTTGTTGGGACTGGCTAACACCTTTTAAGTAATTATACTTAAAAATTCCTTAAAAGCAGATGAAACTCTGCTCTTTGTAAAAAATATCAAAATTTTCTGCAAAATCTTTGGCTGACATGAATCCCCAGTCAGTTCTACTTCAGAAAACTGAAGGCAATGAATTTTTCGGCGAACTTTTGTGGTGATTGGGAGAAACTGGGCATCAAAGCTGTGTGCAATAGGAGGTAGCGACTTATGTCGTAAAGCCTTGTGGCAATGGGTTTTTACTATAATTGAACCCAAACAATTACGCCTTAGTGATCACATAATACACGAGTTGGGCGAACTGCTAGATACTGAGAAAGCCTCCGGCCGCCCGGTTAAGTTGGTGAGGATGAAAGTTGCAGCCAGGCAGCGCGGTTTGATTAAAAGTTGACTAGAGTGAACGATAAATTGCGCTAGCGATCTAAAATGACACTGGTAATCGGTAAACAAAAAGCAATTAAGTTCAGTGTATGGCGCGTCAACGCTCGATTTTTTCATTTGTTCTAGTATTATTGGCCACATTCCTCATTAGTTGTGGCGGTCCTGGTGTCGCGGTGGCACCTCCAACTTACACGGCAACACAACTTGAAAGAATTCAGGCATATGTTCCTGAAATTCAGGGTGTGCGCGATCGCTCACAAGAGTTGAAAACCCTGATCCAAAGAGGTGATTGGATCAACGTGCGTAACTTTATACATGGCCCGGTAACAGAAGCAAGGCTGAACCTGACTTATGTCACTCCCAACCTTCTACCCAAAGACCAACCCACAGCACGTCAAATAACGCGAGATTTGTTTAACGACCTGGTTAAACTTGATAGAGCTACTAGTGCTGGCAATCCTCAAACTGCCTTGAGTAACTCCCAAGCTGCTTTCGCAGATATTGACAAATTCCTCGATCTGCTTCCTAAAGCAGAAGAGAGTTAGGAGTAGAGACGCGATTAATCGCGTCTGTACAGGAGTTACAAGTAGAGACGCGATTAATCGCGTCTGTACAGGAGTTAGGAGTAGAGACGCGATTATTCGCGTCTGTACAGGAGTTAGGAGTTAAGAGTTTTAAATTTTTAACTCCTCACTTCTAACTTCTCACTTATAACTTATAACTCTAAGCACAAGTCATGAATGTAGTTATTATCGGTTGTGGTATAGTTGGGGCTGCGATCGCCTATGAACTGAGTCAAGTAAAAGGGCTAAAAATCACGGTTTGCGATCGACAACCACCAGCACAAGCTTCCACGGGCGCTGCACTTGGCGTTTTGATGGGCGCAATCAGTCAAAAAATTAAGGGCAAAGCTTGGCAGATGCGACAAACTAGCATCCAACGCTATGAAACTTTGATTCCTGAACTAGAAGCTTTAACAGGTCGCAAAATCCCTTTTAATCGCCAGGGAATTCTCATGCTTTTATCTGATCCCTCCTTGAACGCGGGGGTTGGGGGAATCTCAGCATGGGAAAAACTAGTAGAAATTCGCCACTCTCAAGGCTGGCATTTAGAAATTTGGGACACTGCTAAACTCCAGGATATGTGTCCTCAAGTTGATGTCTACGACGGGCTGCGCCTACACGAAAAAATTACTAGCGCTGTCTATTCTCCTCAAGACCGTCAACTTGATCCAACTGCCCTCACATTAGCTTTAGTTGAGGCTGCCCAGCAAAATGGTGTAACTTTCAAATTTGGCGTGACTGTTTTGGATGCCCAAACCTCACCACCTGAGTCTTCCCCCCAATTTTGCGTTCAACTTGAGACTACAGAAGGAAAAATAGCCGCTGATTGGTTTGTAGTCGCAGCAGGGCTAGGTTCAACACCATTGACAGCAAAATTAAATCAGATAATTGATATCCGTCCTGTGCTTGGGCAAGCATTGCAAGTACGTGTGGGGCATCCATTAGGCAATCCTGACTTCCAGCCAGCGATTACAGGTAACGATGTCCATATTGTTCCTGTGGGCGGTGGAGATTATTGGGTGGGTGCAACAGTGGAATTTCCCAGCAATGAAAATGAGATACCGCCAAATCAAGAACTGCTGGAATCTGCTAGAGAACAAGCGATCGCATTTTGCCCAGAGTTAGCCACAGCAACTATTATCCGCACTTGGTCGGGGTTACGTCCCCGTCCTGAAGGACGCCCAGCCCCAGTTATTGGTAAGTTATCAGGGTTTAGTAATGTCCTCCTAGCTACCGGACACTACCGCAACGGTGTTTTACTTGCACCCGCCACAGCTTATGCAATTCGTGAGATGATTATTCCTCAGGGAGTGGGCAATGGGGATGAGGGAGCAGGGGGATGAGGGAGCAAGGGGCAGGGGGATGAGGGAGCAGGGGGAGCAGGGGGAGCAGGGGGAGCAGGGGGAGAAAGAAAATAACTAATACCCAATACAACTCTTGGAAAGGCTGCGCCCTAAGCGTAGCTATGCCGCAGGCTTTACGACGCCGCCCTTACCTCGGCTTACCTCGGCTTCGCTACTTCTCTACGAGAGGCAAGTCGAGATGCTCAGTACTAGTCAGTACAAGTCACTCGGCACAAGTCGGCTCCTTTCGGCAACTCTTAGAGACGCTCTTGCGTTCGCTCAAGGCAATACTTCGGCTGCGCTCAGTACAGATCCGCTCAGGACAAGCTCAGTACAAGTGCCCTGTTTGGCCAATGCCCGATGCCCCATGCCCAATACAACTCTTGGAGAGGCTGCGCCCTAAGCGTAGCTATGCCGCAGGCTTTACGACGCCGGCTCCATCGAGCGACTTGTGTTGAGCGCAGTCGTTGGCGCAGCCTCTCGAAGAGAAGCAAGTCGAGATGCTCAGTACAAGTGCCTAATGCCCAATGCCCAATCCATAGGAAAATAGCGTGTCAATAACAGAACATAAAATCAATGTAGATTCACTGGAATGGTTTTATCGCGAATCTTTACCAATCGGTAGAACTGACTTAGCGCCTGTGTTGTTGCTACACGGCTTAGTTTCACAAAGTTATAGTTGGCGTAATATTATACCTGCTTTAGCGAATCAGGGTACAAGAGCGATCGCTCCAGATTGGATTGGTTATGGCAATTCTTTAAAACCAGAAAAACGAGATTTTGCTTACACTCCCGATGCTTTTATCACAGCTTTAGAGGGATTCGTCAAAGCTTTAGAAATTGAACATTTTTCTTTAGTTGTACAAGGCTTTTTAGGTTCTGTAGGACTACAATATGCTTTGCGTCATCCAGAACAAATTGCTAATTTAGCTATCTTAAATACACCTATTTCAACTGCTGCTAAATTACCCTGGAAAATTAAACAAATGGGTTTACCTTTGGTAGGTGAAGTCATGACCCAAGACCCCCTATTAGTTGACCGGACGCTAGAAGGTGGTAGCCGTTATCGCATCGGAGATAAGGATTTAGATATTTATCGCAAACCATTTTTGAAAGCTTCTGCATCTGGTCGAAGTCTCTTATCAAGTATTCGCAATTTACAACTTGATTCAGCAATGACAGAAATCGAATCTGGCTTTAAAGAATGGCAACAGCCAATTCTGATTCAATGGGGGATGATTGACCCTTGGTTATCTGTAGACATTGCCCAAAATTTTACAGATTCTGCACCAAATGCCGAATTAATAAAACTTAATAACGTCGGACATTATCCTCAAGAACACTACCACGAGGCGATTTTAGAAGACCTTTTACCCTTTGTGCGTCGTAAAGATACACATTGACAATATCTCTTTGGCAAAAATCGATATTATAAAAATGAAACCACAGAGAAATCATCAGTATTTATCTGTGGTCAAGAAATAAATTCTGGATTTTTGCTAAATTTATAAATGTTATCCCGCCTGCATTTATGAACTTTTTCTTACCATTAAATATACATCACAACCACAAATAAAGGAGATTAAGACTCATGGCTTATTCATGGTTTAAAGCCTTTCATATTGTCGGATTTGTAGTCTGGTTCGCTGGTTTGTTCTACCTAGTACGTCTTTTTATCTATCACGTTGAAGCTAATCAAGAACCTGAACCAGCA
This sequence comes from Nostoc sp., assembly GCF_036917395.1. GTDB lineage: Bacteria > Cyanobacteriota > Cyanobacteriia > Cyanobacteriales > Nostocaceae > Nostoc. The sequence continues at coordinate 161,648 of NZ_JBALDI010000004.1, read as the reverse complement.
CGAACGATACTGAAAAATCAGTATCAAATTATGGAAAAGCGCCTCTACTCTATTATCACTAACCCAGGAATGTTCGTGACGATCGCAATGGCTATCGGTCTATTAAGCACTGAACCGGACGTTTTAAAAGAGGGTTGGTTGCATATCAAACTGCTGTTTGTTGCCATTTTAATTGGTTATCATCATTACTGCGCTCGGCTGATGAAGAAGTTAGCAGTAGATGAATGTGGCTGGAATAGTCAGCAATTACGTGCTTTAAATGAAGCACCTACAGTTATGTTAGTAGCGATCGTCCTACTGGCTGTATTTAAGAACAATCTACCTACAGATATCGCTGCCTGGGCTATTTTTGCCATGATTATTTTGATGGCAGTCACTATTCAACTTTACGCCAAAAAACGCAGGCAGGATAAAGAGAAGCTGACGGCAGAAATAGGGCAACCACAAGAACAAAGTTAGACAAAGTTGCTGTCTCACACAAAGTAGGGATGCACAGATGTGCATCCCTATCAAACGTTGCATCACAACAACAACTACTACCAATTACCTGTTAAGCTAATCCACATATAGTTTTCCAACTGGACGTTCTCTGGGTATAAGTTTTAGCCTCTAAATTGTGCAAATTAAATGTGGAACAACTTACCTCATCCTGGAAACTTTTTGAGTAAATCATCCCCAGGAATCACGGTAGTGTAAAAAGTATATTTACGATTAGCGACATAACGACGGTCTTGTTTAACAATTGCCATAAACTCTCTATGTCCCTCACGGGTACGTCCCACTAAACAACCCGCACTAGCAAGGCGAATATCATTCCGGGGAAAATCAAAGCCGTAGTGTTGATTCACATAAAAATCATTACCTGTATCAAGTTTGTCGCCAGTCCGTTTAAAATCTTTATTAAAATCTCTACAAACAGTTATATCTCCAACTTGCACTAATGCTTCGTGAGGCTCTGCTGTGCCGTGGGTACCAACAGCCCAAGCCTTGTATTGTCCAAACTGAATCCTAGCTGCTCCTTTGGAATTCATCGGATTATAAGTGTAATATTTCCCTGGTTCTGTAGTAGCTTCCCAGTGATCTACGATTTTGGGAACGCCATTTACTACTTCAATGACAATCCGCCGATCATTAAATTGATTGGGTGTATCACTGTTAAGAGTCCAGTTTGCATCTATACCCTCTACATAAACAATGTTGTATTCTTTTGGATTGGTAAATACCTGATAACCTTTAGATTGCAAGTATTTCACAATCCTGCTGGCAATATCATTGCCTAGTTTTAAGGGGGGTTTAGGAAGATCATCTATTTTGGTTTCAATTAGTTTTTTGGCTGTGACTGCTCCTAAAAAGCCACTTTCTTCAGTCTTTGTTAATTCTTGAAATTTTTTGAGAAATATCACAGAAACAGGGCCAAATTTCCCATCAGCTGGAGGTTCTAGCAAACCTAAGCCAATTAGCAATATCTGAATCTGACGAGCCAACTCTGCATCTTCAGCGATCGCATCAAATGACCATTTTTCTTCTTTTCCCAAGAAATCTTGTAGTTTCATTATGCACCTACCTTCATTTACTTATTTCTAAGTATAAACATCATTTTAATAACTGATGTTGTTTGAAACTATACGCTAAACTGCAATATAATGTTACAATTTTTACTATTAATTTATGATTTAGCACATAAAATTTCACAAATATTACACTGAAGAAAAAACTATTTATTGGCAATATATATTAAATTTTTTTCCGTAATATGGTTCGAGTTCAGAGGTTGAATGGTGAACGATTTCGTAGGGGCATAGGAGTCTGCAATTATTGCACATTGCCTCAATGCAATCCTTGATACAGGCTAGTACCGCAAGGCGGAAGTCAAAAATCAAAAGTCAAAAGTCAAAAGTATTATGGAATAAGCTCTTTAGGGATTTTAAATGGTTGCTTTATTTACGCCGTAGCGTACTAGATTATTAATTAGCTCAATTTCTCTGCTACGCGTCCAAGCAGCAACTCGTCGTCAGGCATCGCCTCTGTAAAACCCGAAATGACTAACGAAGAAGAACTGCTGGAAATTATTGAACAAGCTGTCAGAGACAAGGTGACAGAATTAGACCTTTCTGGGAAAGGCTTAACAACGCTGCCACGGGAAATTGTCCAACTCACCAACCTGCGATCGCTCAACCTCTACGGTAATCAACTGAGCAGTCTGCCACCGGAAATTGGCCAACTCACCAACCTGCGATCGCTCGACCTCAGCAGCAATCAACTGAGCAGTCTACCACCGGAAATAGTCCAACTCACCAACCTACAAACGCTCAAACTCAGCGGTAATCAACTGAGCAGTCTGCCACCGGAATTTAGACAACTCACCAACCTGCAAACCCTCAACCTCAGCGGTAATCAACTGAGCAGTCTGCCACCGGAAATAATCCAATTTACCAACCTGCAAATCCTCAACCTCAGCTACAATCAACTGAGCAGTCTGCCACCAGAAATAGTCCAACTCACCAACTTGCAAACCCTCAACCTCAGCTACAATCAACTGAGCAGTCTGCCACCGGAAATAGTCCAACTCACTAATCTGCAAACCCTCAACCTCAGCGGTAATCAACTGAGCAGTCTGCCACCGGAATTTAGACAACTCACCAACCTGCAAACCCTTTACCTCTACAACAATCAACTGAGCAGTCTGCCACCAGAAATTAGGCAACTCACCGACCTGCGATCGCTCAACCTTTACAACAATCAACTGAGCAGTCTGCCACCGGAAATCAGACAATTGCAAAACCTGAACAAGCTTGATATTCGTAGCAACCCAGTTCCGATTCCACCAGAGATTTTAGGGTTGAAGGATTTATCCGAAGAGCCAGGTGATGTGAATGAAATTCTTGATTTCTATTTCCGGGTGCAAGACCCAGCCGAAACCGAACTTTTCTACGAAGCAAAATTCTTAATTATTGGCGAAGGAGGAGCCGGTAAAACCTCTTTAGCCAAGAAAATTGCAGATGAAAACTACGAACTCCAGCCAGATGAGGAATCAACCGAAGGCATTGACGTGATCCAGTGGCACTTTACACAGCCCAATGGCCAAGATTTTTGCGTCAACATCTGGGATTTTGGCGGTCAGGAAATCTACCACCAAACCCATCAGTTTTTCCTCAGCAAACGATCGCTTTATGCTTTAGTTGCCGACACTCGCAAAGAAAATACCGATTTTTATTGGTGGCTGAAGGTTGTCGAACTCTTGAGTGACAAGAGTCCAGTTCTCATCATCAAAAACGAAAAACAAGACCGTGATTGCCAAGTCAATGAGCGCCAGTTACGAGGAGAATTTGACAACTTGGAGAAAATACTGGCAACCAATTTAGATACTAATCGCGGTTTAGCAGAGATTAAAGACGCGATTCAGCTTTACATCAGCAGACTTGACCATGTTGGCACACCTCTACCAAAACTCTGGGTAAGGGTCAGAACAGCGTTAGAGAACGATTCCCGAAATTACATCAGCTTTGAAGAATACTGTACCCTTTGCCGACTTAATAAATTAACAGACCGTAAAGATATGCTGCGCTTGAGCAACTATCTCCATGATCTCGGCGTTTGCCTCCACTTTCAAGACGATTCTACACTGAAACACCTTGTCATACTCAAACCAGAATGGGGTACAACTGCTGTTTATAAAGTTTTGGACAATCACAATGTTAAAAAAAAGTTGGGTTGTTTTACTAAGGACGACCTTAAATATATTTGGCAAGACGGCGAATATGCAGATATGCGAGATGAACTCCTGCAATTAATGATGCGGTTTAAGCTTTGCTACGAAATTCCGGGTCGTCGTGACATTTATATTGCGCCTCAATTGCTTTCCATTGAAAAAGCTGATTATACCTGGGATGATCGCTACAACCTCATCCTGCGCTACACCTATGACTTCATGCCAAAAGGAATCCTCACCCGTTTTATCGTCGAGACGCACCCTTGGATTGAACAGCAAAAACTCGTTTGGAAAAGTGGTGTTGTTCTCAACAAAGACCAAACTCGTGCAGAAGTCATTGAAAACTACGATCAACGGGAAATTAAAATCCGTGTAGCCGGAAACCGCAAAAAAGAACTAATGGCTGTTGTCACCCATGAATTAGAAAAAATCCACAACTCTTACGAACGTTTGCAACCTCAAACTCTAGTTCCGTGTAACTGTGAGACTTGCAAAAAACTGCCACTACCTTATTCCTATTCTCTGGACTCACTCAAAAAACGCTTGAATGCTAGCCGCTACCAGATTGAGTGCGAAAACAGCTTTGAAATGGTAGATATCCGTAGGTTAATTGATGATGTCATGCTCCAACCCGATAGACCAGATAAGGAACTCAATCCACAGGTTGCACAGTTGCAAAACGAACTGGAACGAAAGCGAGATGAATCATTGACGCATCGATTACAAGATAGCAATCAAAAGCAAGTATTTATCTCGTACACTTGGCGGGATAAAGAAAACAAAACACTTGTAGAAAAAATAGAGCAAGCATTTGAAGCCAAAGGCATCAAAATTCTTCGTGACAGCAATGAAATTGGTTATAAAGAAAGATTTAAAGAATATATGCAGCGTTTAAGCCGTGGTATATGCATAATTTTAGTAATCAGCGACCAGTATTTAAAGTCCGAAAATTGTATGTATGAACTGGTTGAAATCGCCAAAAATGGAGAATTTTATAAACGAATATTTCCAATTATTTTAGCAGATGCCAATATTTTTAAAGCTACTGAAAGACTTAAATATATTAAGTATTGGGAAGACGAAATTAAAGAATTAGACAAAGAAATGAAAGGAGTTTCCGCAGCTAATTTGCAGGGATTTCGTGACGATATTGACCAATACACCGAGATTCGCAACACGATCGCACAACTCACCAACTTACTAAAAGACATGAACACGCTCACCCCTGATATTCACAGCGAATCAGACTTTGAGTCATTGCTGAATGCGATCGCACACCGTTTAGATGAGTAAAAATAACCTATTGATTAAGCTCAGAGGTTGAGCAATGCCTCCGATGGGCTACACCTACGCCCTTTTAACTCGATAATTTGTGTTCTGAGGTGCAAGCTTTAAGCTCAGAAGTAGAATGATGAGGATAAAAGGCGCAACTTCCAGGATAAAAGGCGCAAGTCCGAGGATAAAAGGCGCAACTTCCAGGATAAAAGGCGCAACTTCCAGGATAAAAGGTCAAGCGATCGCTCTTTTAACTCGACAATTGGTGTTAAAAGGTGCAATCTTCGAGTTCAGAGGTGGAATGATGAAGCTTTGAGGTGGAGCGATCGGATCCGCATCATCGTTTACCTGTCTGTCTTCTTCTAGCAGTGCGGCTAATTTATTCGCAGCTTGATGGGAATTATAGGGAGACTACACATGATAAGTGACTCCTGCCTGTAATGACAATGTTTCTTCTTCAGTCGCTAGTTCTTGAACTAAAAACTGTATGACCTTGAGTTTCTCTGCGCGAGATAGCTTGTGCAAGGTTGGGAATAAATCTGCTGCGCTCATATCAAGTTGAATCAGCCTAATAAAAAAGATTTTACTATGCAAAATCTGTCCCTCTCCGCATCGAAGAAGGACAGACTTTAATAAAAGTTCAAGGCAGGGAGAGGTTTGATAACTAATTACTTGATTCGCGGATGAGCATCTTGTCCATCACAACAAACTAAGGTTAGGTGTAGCTATGCTTTTAGTCTGGTAAGCGTTTTTGACACTAACCCAGTTACTAGCAATTGGCATTCGCCAACCAGTTCCAAAAGCGCGATCGGTGATTTTCAATCCGGGGGGTGCTTGTCGCCGTTTAAATTCAGCCCGCGCCACCATTTGGATTACTCTGTCTACAATTACCGAATCGTGACCAGCTGCAACAATTTGCGCTGCTGATTGGTGATTATGAATCAGGCGTTGCAAAATATCGTCCAAAATTTCGTAGGGCGGTAGAGAGTCTTGATCCACTTGACCTGGTTTGAGTTCAGCGCTGGGTGGTTTAGTCAAGACGTTTTGCGGGATGATTTCATTATTGCGATTTAACCATTGGCAAAGTGAATATACACGGGTTTTAGGAACATCTGCAATTACTGCTAACCCGCCATTCATATCGCCGTAGAGGGTACAGTAACCGACTGCCATTTCTGACTTGTTACCGGTAGATAAAAGGAGATAGCCAAATTTATTAGCGATCGCCATTAATAAATTACCCCGAATTCGGGACTGGATATTCTCTTCTGCCAGTCCAAACTCAGTACCTGCAAACAAATCGCCTAATGTTTGATCAAAGCCTTGCATTAACTCCCCAATTGGTAAAAGATTAGTCTTAATCCCCAAATTTTCGGCTAATGCCACAGCATCACTAATGGAATGCTCGGAACTATAAGGGGAAGGCATGAGAACACCAAGGACATTTTCTTTACCAAGTGCAGCAGTTGCGATCGCAGCTACTATTGCCGAGTCAATCCCGCCACTTAAACCCAAAACTACTTTAGAAAAGCGACACTTGCGGGCGTAATCTCGCACTCCTAAAACCAAAGCTTGCCAAATTTGTTCATCTTCTGATTCATATGCAGGTGCTACAGAACCTAATTTAAAATCCCGTTGTGCCTCGTCAAAATCAAGTACCATTAAATCGGTATCAAAGCCACGGGCACGAGATATAACTTCACCTTGACGATTCAAAGCAAAACTATGACCATCAAAAATTAGATCGTCATTTCCGCCAACCTGATTAGCATAAATAATCGGTTGTTGAAAACGTACTGCACTATACTTAAGCATTGTTTCTCGAAACTGCGGCTTGCCCACAGTGTAGGGCGAAGCAGACAAATTGACAATCAAATCTACACCCAGAATTGCTAAGTCAGCAATTGGATTTACTGCATAACTCCGTTTACCCCAAAATTCCTCATCGTTCCATAAATCTTCGCAAATAGTTACGCCAATATGGATATTATCAAGAGTGAAATAATTAGCTTGCAACCCTGCTTCAAAATAGCGACGTTCGTCAAATACATCGTAAGTAGGCAAAAGTCGCTTGTGAAAAACTTGCTTAACCTTGCCATTCTCTAACAAAGCCATGCTGTTAAATAATGTTTTACCACCAGTAATAGAGGCTTCGAGATTTTGTTCAACAGTTCCTACCAATACAGCTAAATTTGGTGGTAAATCTTGAGCCAAGTTTTGCAAAGTGATGCCCATCGCTTCCACAAAACTAGGATTTAGCAATAAATCCCTTGGTGGATAGCCACACAAAGAAAGTTCTGGTGTTAACAACAAACGCACACCGCTAGATGCTGCTCGTTGTGCCGCCTCCAAAATTTTTTGGGCATTCAAAAGCAAATCACCAATTGTCGGATTAATTTGAGCGATCGCAATCTTCATTTTTGGTTAGAGACGCGATTAATCGCGTCTGTACAGGAGTTAGGAGTTAGTAGAGATGCGATTAATCGCGTCTGTACAGGAGTCAAGGGTTAAAATTAATTGCCTTGACTTTGAACTTTCAATTCTACGTAGCGGTTCATTAAATAAATACCAGAGGTTTATCCTTTAAGGGAGCAAAAGCTTCAGCGTCAAACTTATACAAACTAGCTGGACGACCAGCACCTCGTGATACCTTAATTCCGGTATCGCATAAAAAACCTAATTTGAGTAGACGCGCCCGAAAATTAGAATAATCGGAAAAGTTGTCACCTAAAACTGTGGCGTATAACTGATATAAATCATTCAACGTGAACATTTCTGGCAAGACTTCAAAAGCCACTGGGCTATACTCTAATTTATTACGCAACCGCCCATGCCCATAAGCCAGAATTTCATTATGGTCAAAAGCTAATTGCGGCACTTGTTTTACTGGATACCAAGCTATGCCAGTCACGCGATCGGCAATCAATTCGGCTTCCTCAAATCGCACTAGGGCAAAGTAACTAACTGATAGATAACGCACACCATAACTATCGGTTGCTTCCCGTGGATCGCGATTTGGTCCTCCAAATGTATACAGTTGTTCTAAGTAGAGATTATTTACCTTAATTTTCTCCGCCATAATGCGATAGGCGGCATCTTCTAAAGACTCTCCTCGACGCACTAAAGTACCGGGAAGACTCCAATGATTTAAAAATGGTTCCTGCTGTCGCATTACTAGTAAAACTAACAGCCGATTTTGTGCAGTATCTACAGAAAAAATTACGTTATCAACACCAACCTTGAAATCGGCCAAAGGTTGTTGGTTTAACGGAGTTGGTATCTTTTTTTGGGAACGTCCTGGCATTCGTACAAATGCTCTCGATTAATATAGGCAACTACAGGGGCTGTGAGGGCTTTAGAATCTCCATGTTCGCGGTACGCTGTTGAGGAAACATCTAGACCGGTCAGACTAGCGATCGCAATCTTCCCTCCCAGCTTTTGCACTACCTCTGAACTAGACTCATCTATTGCATATCCCGGTCGCGGCACGATCAGTAGTTGCACTTCCTGTAACAAATCTTCAACCCGATACCAACGTGGTAGCTGACTGAGTAAATCTGAACCAATGATCAACGTTAATTCAGCGTCTTCACCCCAAGTAACCTTTGCTTTTTCCACTGTTTCCAGTGATCTGAAGCTACTCAATTCTTGTTCCAAAGCAATATTGTGCCGTGGCGCGTCTATATTCGCAATCAACAATTGCAGCATTGCCGCCCGATGTTCTAAGGGTGTTTGATGGGACTTAAAGGGATTATCCGCTGCCCAAACCGCTACCCAATCATAACGCTCAGACAACCAACTTAGAATTTCTTGATGTCCAGCAGTTGGTGGGTCGGCACTCGTTCCAAACAAAGCAATTCTCATACTAATTTGTAATTCGTAATTCGTAATTAAGACACAGTGAAAAAGCCTGGATAGAAGATGATTGGAGTACTTCTTACCTCTGTGATCTGTGCGCCTCTGCGGTAGCCTACGGCAAGCCGCTGGTGCGTCTACGTTTCTTAGTTTCCTCAGTCAACTCTTGCAGTGCAGCAGAAATCTCCACCTGCACCGCCACAGGATGAGCCAAACGCCGTGTCTGTTGTGGCAAACTAGCAACTGAGGCGGCGGTACGCTGACGAATTGTTGCCAAAGACTCCAGTGGTTGCACCCGTTCACCTTCTTGCACTACCAACTGCAACAAAGATTCTTCCTCCACAGGACTTTCACCTAAGAGTCCCAACCTATCTGCTTTTACCTTACCTCCTGTAAACGAGCGAAAAATCTGCTTGCGCCCTGGATAAGTAACCTTACCACTCGACTGCTTCATCACTGGGATACCATCAATGTCTACAAGTTTATAGACTCCATTTACAGGCGAACCTGTAACTAGTCGCGTTCCCAGTCCGTAACCATCAATTTCGGCCCCAGCGGCTTTTAACCTGGCAATTTCCCACTCGTCCAAGTCACCACTAGCAAAAATTGGCACACCAGGAAGGAGCGATCGCACCTCTTTTGATAAGGTAACTAAATCTCCTGAGTCCAATCTCACTCCTGTTAATTGCATTTCCCCAGAATTTACTTTTTGGGCCAAGCGCTGGGCAGCAGCAACGGTATCGTAGGTATCAATCAGCAATGGCGCACCCGGAAAATATCGATGAAATGCACTAAAAGCTTGTTCTTCAGTGCCTTCTATTGCTGACAACGCCATCACCAGGGCGTGTGCCATCGTACCACTTGGCTGTTGTCCCAGTTGTAGCGCTGCTAACACATTAGAAGTGGAATCTAACCCACCTGCCAACGCCGCCCGCGCCGCCCACAAAGACCCTTGCGGACTAAATGCTCGTCTTGTCCCAAATTCTAAAAGTGTTGCTTCTTCCCCCGCTACATCCCGCACCCGTGCTGCTTTTGTGGCAATCAAAGTCTGGTAATTAATCGTATTCAGGAGGTAAGTTTCCACTAGTTGCGCTTGCCAAAGGGGTGCTTCCACCCGCAACAGTGGCTGATTGGCAAACACAACCGTCCCTTCTGGTACTGCCCAAACATCACCCGTAAACTTTCCCTCAGCTAAAAGTGACCAAAAGCGATCGCTAGCATGAGCAAAAATTTCCGTCGCCTGTAATGCCGCAATTTGCGACGGATTAAAGCGGAATTTGGCTAAATATTCCAATGCCTGCCTCAGCCCCATTGCAATTAAATAACCAAAACCCTCTGGCAAACGTCTTACAGACAATTCAAAGCTTGCCCGTCGTTGTTCTATACCTTCGCCTGTGTAACAAGCTGCCATCGTCAACTGATAAAGATCCGTCAGCAAGCTGTAGTCATCCGCACAGAAGTTTAATTCCTGGTTCTGCTGGCTTTGCTGTTTATGTACATAGTCCAAATCTAAGAAAGTTGTCATGCAAGAGCTTCCTTACAAGATGCTTCTTCTATTTATGGTAATATTTACTATAAATAATGTCAACTCCTAGCAGGTATATTTTATAGATTGCTATGTAGCAGTAGATTTATAGGTAAATTAATCCTAGTTTCATAGAATATTTAATGTTTGTTAATAGTAAAAGCTAGCAATAATGTTATCTTAACGGCCGGCTAATGAAAGAAAATAATATCCTACCAAGGCAAGTTTGTTTGCCAGCCTCCTTCCCAGACAGGATTTGGAGAAATAGATAAGTTTCAATTAGAATGAAAAAGAAAAGTTTAACTTTTTGACTAACTAAAGTATTGCGAAGTTATCTGAATAAACATTACATATATTCTCAATATATTGAAAATTGGAGCCAGTCAAGAATATCAGCATTAGAGTATTAGGTATCACAATTAAAGCGACTCGAAAAAAGGAGTCCAATATTATGGCTATTTCCAAAATCATTGCGAACATAACCCAGTATATTTCTGAAGCTGCAATGCGGATTTTTGGCCCTACGGATGATGCTTATCCTTCTATTGGCGTACAACCTTTTACAGGTGAGCCTTACGATAAGCGTACAGATGATACTTAGTAGATGTTGAATATATAGAGCTTCTGGGTTGAGTCCAATAGAGACCTAACCCCCAACCCCTTCCCTACCAGGGAAGGGGAGCAAAAATCAAAGCCTCTGACGCCACTTGCTTCATTTTTGTCAACATATATTAGTGGACTGGCTCTTTAGGATTATTCATTAGCAGAACGTTCAAACACTACTGAAAGATTATTTGCTGGCATTTGGTAAGCCTGTTTCAAGGTAAGATTTTGTGCGTTAGCTACTGTGACAACATCATTCAAGTTACGTACACCCCACTCTGGGTTTTGGGCGCGTAAAGATTTGTCAAAAGCTGCATTACTCGCTGCTGTGTGTTCTCCACCTTGTTTAAAAGGCCCATATAAATAGAGGATACCTCCTAGTGGTAAGATCCGACCTGCCCCTGCCATTAGTCCTAGACAGGCTGACCACGGTGAAATGTGAATCATATTGATGTTGACAATAGCGACAATTGGCTCTCTATTAAGCCAATCAAATGCACGATTCTCGACTGGCCAAACTGGTTCTCTGACATCAAGCTCAAGCGGTGGATAAAGATTAGAACAGCTAAAGTGTTCAGCCCATGCAGTAATGCTGGCTCGTAATTGTGGATTTGGATCTGTTGGCAGCCACAGACGAGGACTAAGCTTGGGGGCAAAAAATACTGCATGTTCGCCAGTACCACTTGCTATTTCCAATATCGTGCCACTCTCCGGCAACACTTGCAAAAGTACTTCTAGAATTGGTTGGCTATTGCGCTGGGTTGCTGGTGCGTATTGTCGTGCGTCTTGTGGTGTCATCTGTATTTTTATATTTTAAAATTGATATGAATATGAAACATTTTGGCTGTTTCCCAGAATTGCTGATCTAATTCAGGAATATCTGAAGTATCAATCGCTGTATCAAGGATATTTTGGAGTTATTTAAGTCGATTGGGCGAGATACTCATAGTAGGTTATCCTTTCTTTGGGGGTGGCTTTTCGGGCAGAGATTAATCGAATTTTGCCGTTTCTGTCTGTATGGGCGACGGTAATAATTACAACGCATTAGATTGAGCCAATACTAATTTCTCGAATTTCTTCATAGTTGTAGCGTTCATCAATTGAGGTGAAAACAACACCGTCAAATATTTCTGTAGCTTCTTCAAAACTAATGCCATGTTTCTGGATAGTTTTTTGGTTTTTATTTTTGTCCTATTCAAATTTCATTCAACTATACATAATCCATATAGAGTCAAGTGTAATAAATAAGATAAGGGCGTGAGTTTTTTTTTCACGCCTTTTGATTTAAACTTTTTTCCCAGAGGCTGCTAAAAGTTCTAGAATGACTCCATTTGTCCAGCCGAAGCCAACTTCGTTAGAACTATATCCAAAGCAGATTTCGTCGGAAACGTTGGCAGAACAGCGTTCAACATCATATTTCTCAACTAAGGTGTTGTGACGCCCAAATTCTTTCATTACCATCGCCAGGAACTTATTGGCAATGCGATCGCCTTCTGTATGATACCCATAGCGGTGAAGTCCCTGGACGGCAATTAATGTCAGTGGTGCCCAACCGAAGGGTGCATCCCACTGGTTACCCGTGACATGAGTACTAGTAAGAATTCCGCCTGGGGCTTCAAACAAAGAAAGATTTTCCACAACACGTTTGGCTTGGGTTGGAGAAGCAATTCCCAGCCACAGGGGATAGAACGTGGTAGCAAATTGGTAACGGCGGCGTTTTCCACTCTGGAAGTGATAGTCCAGATAAAGTCCCTGTTCTTCATCCCAGAGACGCAGATCGATCCGATCGCGGCGGATATCTGCGCGATCGCTCCATTTTTGTTCCAATTGTTTGTTCCCCAGAATATGCTTAATTTGTGCCATGTCTTGTTCTACCTGATACAGCAAACTGTTGAGGCACACAGGAGCGTAATGGAGGATATCAGCACTGAAAGGGCCAAATCGGTTGGTGATATCAAAACCAGACTCGCGCATCGTGCGATCGCTTTTGTAAAATAGTCTGGTCAGTTCGTCAGTTTCCTGGTTGTAATAAAGACTAACGTCATAATCCTCAACTTCAAAAGTTTTATAGTACTCCTTGACGCGATCGTAGTGGCTTTTCCCCTGCTTATCCCGCTCGGAGAACACAACTTCTGGCGCGGGACCTTCCCCAAGAGCATAGAATCTAGATAAGCCTGTTGCGGAATTTAGGTGGGGCGGTACTACCCAGTAATAGTAAAATTGCTCTAGCAGCGGTACAATTGACCTTAACCACTCTTCATTCTGGGTGTGCTGGAATAATGCCAAAACCATCATGCTGAGGACAGGAGGCTGCGATCGCGACAGCATATAAGTCCTGTTGGAATTGAGGATGATCCCGTAATTCTGCACCTGGTACAGCAGTTGGTCTACTTGGCTTTGCGCTAACTCTAATTCCCCATCGTGCAAAAGTCCCAGTAATATAAAGTAGCTGTCCCAGCCATACATTTCATTAAAGCGACCACCTGGTACGACATAAGGCCCTGGTAAGTATAGTAACCCATGCTTTTTAATCGCCTCGACTTCAGGTGGCAAAGTGCGAATTTCCAGCTGTTGGATATCCTTGGGAGATAGCGATCGCTCCAACACACTCTGAATATTGGGACAATCTTCTAAAGGTGAAATGTAGACAATCCAAGGAGCGCCTGTATTGTGTTCTAGCTTAGTATCCTTTGCAGATTGCAATAAATGTTCGTGCGATCGCGTTAAGGTTTTCCATGTCTTTTTGATGTGGGCCCGCACGGTATCAATCTGCGTGGTAGTAAACGCTGGAGTTTGGATAGAAGATGGAGTGGTCATAGTATCATTTTCAATTTTACGGGGTGTTGAAGAGTTCGGATTTTTTAACGCAGAGAGAAGTATAAGCGGCGGCTTTTGCCATTGATGCGAAGCGGTTTCTCGTCAGACATCTGAACTTATCCTAAGCGACACACTGCGCGAATGGTTGTAACGCAGAGGTTTTACGGCGTTTTCTCTGGGCGAGACAGATTTATTTTTTTATCGGACTTAGGCAGAAGAGATCCCCCCTTTTAAGGGGAGTGGGCGCGGTCTTCTCCCTACAGCCCTTCTCAAGACAGGAGACGCTGTTCGCGTTCGGGCATCCTACGGGAGGCGTTAGGCTGTGGCTAATGTGAAGAAGGGGAGCCACTGCCTTAACTGAAGTTTCCCCAAGTAGAGGAGCCAGGCGTGTAGGTGGTGGCGACTTGAGCGAACTAGCGTCAAGTGGCGTGAGACGATATCGCCATAGCGTAGCCTCAACTCTACCAGAGGCTTTGCCCTAAGCGTAGCTATGCCGTAGGCTTTACGAGTCCGCGAACGTCTGAAGGTTTCCACGCCACTCCCCAATACAGTGACTCCCCATGAGCGACTGGCGTGGGGAGTGGGGAATCGAGGCTTCAGGTTGTTTCAGTGCGTAAGTCCTGTTTTACTCGGCACTACTAACTAACAGAGCAACTGGAAAATGGGTAAGGGCTGCTGCGATAGATAATGTTTCTGTAACCTCCAAAGGTTGCTGAGTTAGGACGTTTTTCCAGGTGAGGGGAGTTCCAGGGGGTAATTGCAGGTGCGTATCTTGCCAAACTGACTCGCCCAAGGGGTTGTCTCCAGGCTGGATGAGGCTAGTTAAAAAGCGAGGCGCGATCGCGATCGCAGTTTGATTCCCTTCCCGCCGCGCAAAGGCGATAATGTGATTGGCGTAGCTTCCCTGAACTTCTAGTGGCAGATAGTCACCGTCCTGGAATAATGAGACATAGTTTGTTCTGGCTTGGAGTAATTGAGCCGTTAAAAATAGTTTGATTCTGCCGTCTGTTTTGTCGTTCAATAACTCCTGAATTAGTCCGAGAATGTCTGTTTTTACTTGTTCGCGGATGGCGCTTAAGTAAGTACGTCGCTGTTCAAAATCCACGGGACGGCGATTGTCTGGATCGACTAGGCTTAGTTCCCAAAGTTCCGTTCCCTGGTAAAAGTCGGGTACGCCGGGTACGGTAGTCTTCAGCAGAGTTTGGGAAAGGGAATTGAATATACCATAGTCTGCAATTCGCTGTTGAAAGGGACGAAAGGCTTCTAGAAATTCCCCGGAGATCGAAGGGTCGAGTACCTTGTCAATAAAGGAGGTACAAGCTTCTTCATACCTACTATCAGGTCGCAACCATGCTGTGTGGACTTTCGCTTCTCTGATTGCCTTAATTATATAGTCTTTCACCCGTTCCATGAAGGATGCATATTCATCTTCTCCAAAGGGAAACGCCCCTACTAGGGTTTGATAGATAAAATACTCATCGTTGCGATCGGGCATAGCAAACCCGTGGCGTACACCGTAGGGGTTGGTGAAGCCATCGCTACGATATCCTTGATTCATGGCGCTCCAAGTATTTACCTGTTGTTCCCACTCATCGGGGATTTCTGAGAGGACATTCAACCTGGCGCGCACATCTTCGCCGCGTTTGGTGTCGTGGGTGGCTGTGGTGTTCATTGTGTGAGGCCAGGTTGCTTGGTGCTGTTCGTTAAAGGTATGAAATTTGGCTACTGAAATCCCAAAATGACCAGGATTACCTCCAACTTCATTGAGCGAAAGCAAGCGATTGTAAACATATAATGTGGTGTCTTCTACGCCTTTCGCCATCAAAGGCCCGCTGTATTGCTGCATCCGCAAGACAAAATATATCCACTGTTCGCGTTCTGTTTGAGTAAGAGAATTATCAAACTCTAGCAGCATTAACTTTTCAATAAAGTTCAATTCATGATATAACAGGGGCGCTTGTTCTTTGGCTTGGTCAATTACTTCTTGAATGGTAGCGCGATCGCTATCTCCAATTCCATCGGGCGTAATGTATGTCCGGTAAATCGGGAACAGTGTTAAAACTTCGGCGATCGCTCTTTTTAGTCCATTCAGTGTAAAATCATTGCCAAAGCGATATTTGCTGGAAATATTCTTTAACAAAAGAGCCAAATTGTCAATATCTCCTGCTAAATTTTTTTCCAGGATCAGGTGCTTTTTATCCCTCACCACCGATGCATAATCTACTCTGGAGCCGATAAAGTTCTGGTATATTTTATCGAACTTCGATTTATTTTCCGTATGACAAAAGATGCCATTTACATAGTTCAAAAAGTCATATCCAGATGTCCCTTCAATTGCCCAATTTTCCGGCAAATCTTCGTTGACTTCTAAAATCTTCTCCACCGTGATGTAAACATCACCTGTCTTTTCCCGCAGCCTTTCGAGGTACTGGATTGGGTTATAAAGTCCATCAATATGGTCAATTCTTAAACCTGTAAATACGCCTTCCTCAACCAGCTTTTGAATTAGGCTATGGGTGTTATTAAAAACTCGCACTTCTTCAACTTTAACGGAAATCAGTTCATTGACAGTAAAGAAACGGCGGTAATTCATTTCCTCCGCCCCAACTTTCCAATAGGCGAGACGGTAAAACTGGTCATTCAGTAAATCATCTAGGAGGTTAAAGCTTTCTGAATTGCCTGGTTCTCCGTTGAAAGTTTGGATATTTTCGTCAATGAACTCGCGGATAATATCGTTTGTGGTGTAAAGTTCCCAAACTAATCCTTTAATAAATGCAATTTGGTCTTGTCGCTGTTTTCCCCCAACCTCTGAGGGCACACTTTTGAGAATATATAGAATCCCCAATAGCTTAATAAAATCGGGGTGATTGCGTCCTAGTGTGCGCGTGAGTTTACCCAGATTCTGAGTGATAACTTTTGTGTAAGACTCTAACCGCAACGGCAGTTTCAAGCTGTAATAGTTTACAGTTAAACCGTTTTCTTCATATTCTAGTTTAATGTCTCCGTTTTCCAAGGATACACCGTAGAAGTCTCCCAGTAGCGGCGCTAGGATTCGCTCTTGGCGATCGCCAAAGGGAGCATTCCAAGAAAGGTCGAAGTAGTCGGTATAGCTGGAATCTGGGCCATATTCTAAAATATCCATCAAGTAAGGGTTTTCGCTGGTATAGGCCATGTGGTTTGGCACAATATCTTGTAACCAGCCCATACCAAGGGATTGGACTTCGCCAACTAATGCATCAAAGGACTCATTAGTTCCCAGTTCTGGATTAAGTTGATTGGCATCTACTATATCGTAGCCGTGCGTACTCCCGGATCGTGCCTTGAAAATGGGGGAGGCATATAAATCGGAAATACCTAAATCTGCCAGATAAGCTGCGATCGCTTTAGCGTTGTCAAAGCCAAACTCAGGTGTAAACTGAATTCGATAAGTTGCGGTAGGAATTCGCATATTTTTTTTTCTAGTGGGAGTAGGGAGTAGGGAGTGGGGAGTGAGGGGGATGAGGACTTATATCATGTTCGCTTGATTGCTTAATTAAACCCGAAGAACCCCACCCCGCCAAAGCTGTGCTTTGTCTCCCCTCCCCGCTTGCGGGGAGGGGTTGGGGGTGGGGTTCTTTTTTTATGGGTAATTTAGCGGACATGATATTACTTGCAGGAATTTGAAACTTTTTGCTTGAACGTTAAGCCTTTTTGCTCGAACGTTAAGCCTTTTAGCTCAAACGTTAAGCCTTTTAGCTTGAACGTTAAGCCTTTTAGCTTGAACGTTAAGCCTTTTAGCTTGAACGTTAAGCCTTTTAGCTTGAACATTAAGCCTTTTAGCTTGAAACTTGAGGTTATGAGGCTGAAACTTTAAGTTCTAACTCTCCCCCTCATTCCCTTTCATACAGGACTATACTAGTAGGTTTTATTTTCACTTCTTGGCCCACAGAGAGATGTTCAGCGGCTTCAGAACCATGCCCAGACCATGAGGTATCTGCTGAGTCTAATAGCTTATGAGCATTTTGCCCAATTGGCAAAGCCACCGTCATTGCAGACGAATTGAAATTCATCACAAATATTAGTTCAGTTGATTCGCACCAACGACGCACAATGACCAACTCCTTCTCTTTATCATTAGTCGCTTGGATGAAATTGCGGTCTTGATTCAAAAGGGCTGGATGCGTCTTGCGTAAATTAATTAACTGGCGATACCAATCCCACAAAACTTTGTGCTTACCGTTATTACGTAATTCCCAATTGAGTTTGGACTTTAAGAAAGTTTCTGCCGATTCTGGATCTGGGGGATCATCTGCGTAGTGAAATGCTTCAAATTCTTGTTTGCGTCCGGCTCGAACTAATTGAATTAAATCAGTATCGGAGTGACTGACAAAGTAAATGAAGGGTGCTGTTTCTCCGTATTCCTCTCCCATGAACAACAGGGGTAAATTGGGCGACAGCAGCACAGCGCCGGCGGCTAACTTTAATCCTTCAAAAGAGATCCGCTGGGTAAGGCGTTCTCCTTTCATTTGATTGCCGATTTGATCGTGATTTTGAATGCAGACAGAAAACTGTGATAAAGGGCGATCACGACAAGATACGCCATGAAATCGCTTGCGATGTGGTGCGTACTTCCAATCGTAGATAAAAGTATCTTCATAAGCTTTCGCCAACTGAGCAGTTTGCCCAAAATCTTGATAATATCCTTGGCGATCGCCTGTTAAAAGTGCGTGTAATGCATGGTGGAAATCATCACTCCACTGGGCATCAAGTCCATATCCGCCCAATTCTGCCGGACGAATTAATTGCGGATTATTCATATCACTTTCGGCAATTAAATGGCGTTTCCATTTTTGCCCTTGTTGTGAAAAATGATGAACTGCTTCCCCCAGTTCCCACAAAAAATGCTTGGCTCCCAAGTCGTAAATTGCTTGAACGGCATCCAGCCGCAATGCATCAATGTGAAACTCACCTAACCAGTAAAGCGCATTCTCGATAAAATAGTTTCGCACACCTTGACTATGGGCATCGTCAAAATTTAGCGCATCGCCCCACGGTGTTTTATAGGTTTTAGTAAAGTAGGGCGCGAACTGCGCCATATAATTACCTTCTGGACCAAAGTGGTTATACACCACATCCAGCACTACGGCGATATCGTGTTGGTGGCAAGCATTTACCAGTTGCTTCAGGTCAGCTGGGCTACCGTAGGAATTTTGGACAGCATAAGGGTAAACGCCATCATAGCCCCAGTTGCGATATGTCAAAGAAGCTTCAACATGGGTATCTCCCGGAAACTGGGAGATGGGCATGATTTCAATGGCATTAATTCCCAGTTCCCTCAGTTCCGGTAAGCGGGAAATGATGGCGGTGAAAGTTCCTTCAGGCGTGAATGTCCCAACGTGAAGTTCATAAAAAATCAGCGACTCCACAGGAATGCCAGTCCACCCTTCATCAGTCCACTCAAAGTGTTGATCGACAATTTGAGACGGCCCATGTACCCCTTCAGGTTGATACTGCGACGCCGGATCAGCAAAGGTATCTTGGCCATTCAAGACATACTGATAAAGCGTGCCTGGATACACATCGTTCACTTTTATCTGCCAGTATCCCTCAGACTGAGGCTTGAGAGGAATTAACTGCGGTTCTGGCGTCAAAATTTTTACAGTGACGCTATCTAATAGCGGAGACCAAACTGTAAACTCACACTCTCCGTTACCCAAGTAGTTAGCACCAATTCTCACGCAGTATCCTCCCATCAGTTCAGTTTGTTGTGCCGAATTGTGGCGCGATGGCGTACCCGCCCGCCGTAGGCGATCACAAATGTCATTGATTGTACAATGTTTACAAACACGCCAGATAGCATAATGGTTGGTCTTGCAGACTTTTTACTAGCACCTGGAGGCGGATTTTTACCAAAATAAATTCTGTCTAATGACCAAAGAGGCAGGGGAGCAGGGGGCAGGGCGCAGGGGGAGAAAGATGCTGGAATTCCCTAGCAGTCAAGGGTTACAAGCTAATAAATATATTTATGCTCAAGGGAAAAATATTTATTTTGAGCGGAAAGTGCGACGAGAAATAATGCGTATTTGTCTCAGAGCCAATACATTTATTTATGGGGTTTCCCCTCATCTCCCTGCTCCCCTTCGGCTGACGCTCACGGCGAAGTCAGCAAGAACTGCTTCCTGCCTCAGACTGGCAATACCCTCACCTCTACTACCTACGGCTTGCAGCTACCATCAACACAGTATGACGATTCATAGGTATTAGAACGTTTACCGAAGAGTGCATAGCGGTTATCGCGGATTTGTTCGTAAAAGCGATCGCCTGCCCACTTCATCCCCGGTAATGCTCGATAAGCGTCTACAAATATACTTCCTGCTGGCAATAACCGCCCAATTTCTTCCGCAGCGTTACTACCTTGCCAACGTCTTTGAGGTTCGTTGGCATCAATTAAAATCATCCCCTGTTCACAGTCTTGGGCTGTAATTCCCCATCGTAAAAGTGTCTGCTCATCTTGCATAGGAGCGTAGCGAAACAGCTTTCCTTGGTCTAAGGATTCTAACGATCGCACTAGACTAACGCAGAGATTACAATTTTCGTCGTAGATTACGTAGTAATTCATAAAAATAACGGTTCTTTGACAATTGACTTGTCAGATGTGTTTAAATACAACTTTGGTATTCTAGCTTAGAAAACCGTGGCGATCGCTTTGGCATCACTAAAGCAGTGCTGAGTAATCCGATTCACCTCAGCCAAAACAAAATTTGATTTGTTAAATATGCATAATATCGTCGAGTTTAAGTTGTAAATTTGGCAAGATATCAGACGAAATAGTATCCCCTAAGCGATATTGTTCCTGCTGGTACACACCGTTAACTAACTGACAAACGGTGAATGTGGGTTGTTTGGGATTACCGATAAATTGCAAACCACCTAAGCCACGAAAGTCCACAATCCAATATTCTGGAATATTAAGAAAAGCATATTCTTCCACTTTTCTTGCATAATCATCTTGCCAGTTAGTGCTTACAACTTCAGCAACAAGCTTGACTGTACTGCCGTTACAAATAATAGGTTCTTTTTGCCAGAGCGGTTCTTTACTAAGTTCGGCTTTATCTAAAACAATTACATCAGGACGCAGCGCTGTTGCTTCAGCGGCAGGTGGTTTTATCAGACAAGTTTTTGGAATTAGCCAGTTGAAATTAGAACTAAAAATTTCAACATAGATTCTACCAGCAATACTACCAGCAACAGCTTCGTGTGGCCCTGTAGGTTCCATGTCTCTTATTTGTCCATCGATTAGTTCGTAGCGTGTATTATCACCATATTGGACTATAAATTCCTCAAAGGTAAATAGTTTGGGTGAGGTATAGGTCATAGGTCTTACTTTTACTTGGACTTTGGCTTATTCTAGCGACTGCCGTTGCAAAGTACAGTCAGGAATAAGGTTTCAATAATTATTGCGTCAGTCCCATACACTAGTACAGCACGGCAGAAGTTTACCTACTTTTAACAAGGCAACCGTCGCATTAACAATGTAAACCATCGCATTCACAATGTAAGCGATCGCATTCACAATGCAAGTCGTCGCATTCACAATGTAAACCATCGCATTCACAATGCAAGTCGTCGCATTCACAATGTAAGCCATCACATTCACAATGCAAGCCATCGCATTCACAATGCAAGTCGTCGCATTCACAATGTAAGCCATCGCATTCACAATGCAAGAGGTTACATTTAGATAGACTAAAGGGCTTGTCCTCAAACATCACCCCCGGTTTGCAGTTATCATGCTTTTGGGATGGTATTCGATAGTTTTTTTCATTAATGAGAAAATATTCATGAAATACAAACTCTTGGGCAAAAGCGGGTTAAGAGTCTCTGAACTCTCCTTGGGAACCATGACCTTTGGTGAAGATTGGGGTTGGGGTGCATCTGTTGACGAAAGTCGTAAAATCTTTGATGCCTATGTAGAAGCAGGGGGCAATTTCATTGACACCGCCAACGGTTATACCGATGGTAGCAGTGAAAAAATTGTTGGTGAGTTGATCGCTAAAGAACGGGAACGCTTTGTAGTTGCTACAAAATATTCCTTTCCCTTGCAGATGAATAATAAGACGGGCGACCCTAACGCCAGTGGAAACCATCGCAAGAACTTAATTCAGTCTTTAGAAGCTAGCCTAAAACGGCTGAATACCGATTACATTGATTTATTCTGGTTGCACGCTTGGGATTTTACAACACCTATTGAAGAAGTATTGCGATCGCTTGATGATGTAGTCCGTCAAGGTAAAGTACTTTACATCGGCATTTCTGACACACCCGCTTGGATCATTTCCCAAGCAAATACCATCGCCCAATACCAAGGATGGACGCAGTTTGTCGCCCTGCAAATTGAGTATAGTTTAATTCAGCGAACACCAGAACGTGACTTACTACCGATGGCTAAAGCCTTTGATTTAGCAGTAACGCCGTGGTCGCCCTTGGGTGGTGGTGTGCTAACAGGGAAGTACAATAAACCTCCTCAAGAAGGGGGTGAACAAGGGCGATTCAAAACTACGGGGGGAGAGGTTTCTGAAAAGAATTTAGCGATCGCGAAAGTTGTCAGTGAAGTTGCAGAAAAAATTGGACACACACCCTCACAGGTAGCATTAGCTTGGTTACGCGCTCAAAGTGGTGTGATTATTCCGATCATTGGCGCACGTAAATTAACTCAGTTTCAAGATAACTTAGCTTCTTTAGATGTCAGCCTCTCACCAGAACATTTGCAACGGTTAGATGAAGTGAGTCAAATTGAACTGGGTTTTCCCCATGACTTTTTGCAGAGTGATATAATTCACGAACGCCTTTTCGGTGGTACATTCGATACCATAGAAAACCATCGCAGTTAACGCAATAGTCATAAATATTGACAGATTCAGGCATTAATTCAATCTCTTGTCAGAGAGTTTCGCACAGCCAACCACTATCTGTAGAGTTAGATATAAGAGGCATTAAGTAGAATCATGAGTGACAACACCCTTTCATCACGCCTGTACCCCACCCGGATTGACATTCCCCCGCAAGCACGAGTGCAAATCGTGGTACTTCTCAATCAAACTTTGGCAGCTACTTTGGATCTGAAAACCCAGACAAAGCAAGCGCACTGGAATGTTAAAGGCACTGACTTCTATCAGCTACACCAATTGTTTGATGAACTTGCTGGTGAATTGGAAGAGTACATCGATCTAGTTGCTGAACGCATCACTGCTTTAGGCGGATATGCCTTAGGAACAGTCCGTTCTGCTGCTAGTGATTCAATTTTGCCAGAATATCCCTTAGATATTTTGGATGGTAAAGACCATGTGACAGCCTTAGCAGATCGCTTTGCACCCTATGCTAAACATATTAGAGAGGCGATCGCTAAAACTAATGACTTAGGTGATGCTGATACCGCCGACCTTTACACTGAAATTTCCCGCACCATTGACAAACGACTCTGGTTCTTAGAAGCTCATCTGCAAGTAGCAGAAATTAAGGCAGAGAATGGCAAAGCGGATACTACTACAACTCAAAAGATACCTGCTGGTGTAATATAAGCACTTCTGAGAAGATCCGCTTTCATTAGTAGTAGGGTGCGTTACGGCTTTAGCCTAACGCACCATTTCATAGGACATCTTGATCCAGAATTGATATAGCAGTTCTAAATCATTTGTAAAATTTTCTCTTTCTCCACTTTGCGTCCTTCTCTACAAGACTCTGCGCGTAGCTTGCTTCTCCGTAGGAGTATGCGTCCTGGTTCATTAAACAAAATAATTTTCCGCAACTCAGATAGGATTGCTATATATAATGTGTGATTGCTAAAAGTACAGCACCAGCGACCATTAAAGATGCCTTAGCCTACGGCATAACACACCCTACTAGCACGACTGATTTAAATCAAAATCTCACAGTATCTTTTTGGTAAGTACACCACTTTTAAGTGCGTACTTTTCATTTTATATGTACATGCTTTACTATTGAAATAGTTCAAAACAAGGTTGAAAAATTAAAAAATATCTTCGGCAATTGAAGGAAAATCTAAAATCAAAAATTGACCGACTTCTAACTAAATATTCATTAACAACGAGGTAAATTTATGTCTCAAAATACAATTACCCACTTAATTCACGATCGCAATTCCCGTGGTCACGTTAATATGGGCTGGCTCGATACTTATCACACATTTTCCTTCGGTAGTTTTTACGATCCTAACCGGATGGGATTTCGCTCTCTGCGGGTGATTAACGACGATCGCGGGGCCCCTGGTGCTGGATTCCCTACCCACGGTCATCGCGACATGGAAATCCTCACATACGTCTTAGAAGGTGCAGTAGAGCATAAAGACAGCTTGGGTACAGGCTCGATAATTTATCCCGGTGATGTACAGATTATGAGTGCTGGTACTGGAATCAGCCACAGCGAATTTAATCCTTCGCCAACTGAACCACTACACTTGCTGCAAATCTGGATTCTTCCTGAGCAACAAGGATTGACACCAAGATATGAACAAAAAACTTTTCCTCTAGAAGAAAAGCGCGGCAAACTCCGCTTAATTGCTGCTAGGGATGGGCGCGATGGTGCTGTGACAATTTACCAAGATGTTGATTTATACACATCTGTTTTAGAGGATGGTGATGTTATTAATTATCAAGTCAAACCTGGTCGCTATGCCTGGTTACAAATAGCGCAAGGCATAGTTAACTTGAATGGCGAGGAACTCAGAGCAGGCGATGGAGTGCAAATCAACGGCGAAGAACAGCTAGAAATTAGCACCAACATCGGCGGCGAAATCTTGCTTTTTGATTTGGGCTAATCTTAAGTCTGTAAAGTGAGCATTGTAAGCCCCAGATCCCCGACTTCTTTGAGAAGTCGGGGATCTTATTTATGGGCGTTTGATTTAGAATTACTATAAGTGGGCAATAATAAATCAAACTGTGAATAATGAAGGATGTTGTAGATGGCATACAGTGATTTCACACTCGCCAAAGTTCGAGATACTTTTCAGCTTGTAATTGATGAAAAGCGCAATCTTTTCAAAGAAGTATCGCCTATTCAACCTTCCGCCACCTTAACAACGCTCTTAGAAGAATATACCCAACTAGCAACTGCCATCAACACTGAAAAGGCCCGTTCGGAATTACTAATTATGCCAGTTTTAACGGAAGTTAGACGGCAGTTAAATTATCAAATTTCTCTGTTTTCTGGTACAGATTTTGATGTAGATACTAGTAAGGGATTGAATGGATTTTGTGATTTCATTCTCTGTGGTTCTGAAGAACAGTTTTACATTAAAGCGCCTGTCATTACAATTGTTGAAGCCAAGAATGAAAATATTAAAAGTGGATTAGGACAATGTATTGCCACTATGATATCTGCCCAATTTTTTAATAAAAATACTCAACAAGAAGTTAAGACAATCTATGGAGTTGTCACCAGTGGAACGAACTGGCGGTTTTTAATGTTGCAAGGAGTAACAGCATACATTGATATAGTTGAATACTATATTAATGATGTTGAAAAAATTCTCAGCATTCTGTTGCAACCTTTTAATTATGCTTTATTAGAAGCATCTTCATGAAACAGTTATTCTCGGAATTTATGGAAAGATATAAATATATGTAATTAAAAATTCAGTGAAAATCATAAAATGAACAGCTTTTAGCTGGCTTTTAAGCATTAGCAAAAAATTGAATAAACATAAATTGTCTACGAAGAATCACCAAAGGAAGCAACTCTAACTCTGATAACTGAAGTTAAAATTCTGCTTAATAATCTCACCTCGATTACCAACTACGGCTACTACCACGGCGGATACAACTATACCTATCAACATCAAATTGTCGGTGCATTAGCCAAAACCAAAACGACTGCCATTTAACTTGCACTGCAAGCAGCAACTATGGTTTTTTTAGAGAAACGAACAGTTGAATATGTTGATGGTCGCTACAATAGCCATAAACTCAACCAGTTTATGAACCAGTGCTTGCATAACCGCACTGACTACAGTATCAGCTTTTGGGATGTTGGCTACACCTACGAAGTCGGACAAACAAACCCCAGTAGGATATTGGCTAGGGGTGCGATTGCCTCCGGCGGGCGGTTACGCCATCGCAAAGCAAATTTAACTACAATCCTTAGAAAGAGCAGTAAAAACCTAAATGTCTAAAAAGTCCGATTCTCAGTTCCAAAATCTCTTTAGTTCACCCAAATCAACAAACTGGGACGAAAGATTACCCCAAATCGCCTATCGCTTTAACCGAGAGTATCAAGGTGAAACCTTTGAACTTCCAACAGAAGTACAGGCGATGCCGATATTTAGCGAGTGGATTGGAGGTAGTTTTTCAGGGAGAATTGCTTCCCCTTTCTGGGAAATTGCCAAACCTCAAAAAAACCAGCACTGTTTAGATATCGGCTGTGGTATCAGCTTTTTAATCTATCCTTGGCGGGATTGGCAAGCATTTTTTCATGGGCAAGAAATCAGTAATATGGCACGGGATACGCTTAATTCTCGTGGTCCGCAGTTGAATTCTAAGCTGTTCAAAGGTGTTGAGTTGGGAGCAGCTCATCAGTTAAGCTACTCATCAGAGCAGTTTGACCTAGCGATCGCAACAGGATTCAGCTGCTATTTTCCACTCGAATACTGGGATGCTGTACTGATAGAGGTCAAGCGGGTGTTAAAACCAGGTGGACATTTTGTGTTTGACGTTCTCAATCCAGAACAGCCTTTGGCGGAAGATTGGGCAGTTCTGGAAACCTATTTGGGGGCTGAGGTATTTTTAGAACCTTTGGCTAAGTGGGAAAAAACGATTAAGGCGGCTGGTGGTAAAGTAGTAACGCACAAATCAGGGGAATTATTCGAGTTGTATAAGGTGCGGTTTTAAAAATACTGTTACTCAGGGATAAGTGAACTCGATGGATCTAAAGAAGTTGTAAAAACAAAATAGATTACCCCAGCTCCAAGAATCATCACGGCGAGACTAAACAGCAGCACCCAACGGTCTGTTGGTTCATAAGTATCTTCTTCGATATCACGACGGACTGCAAAATAGTGTCCTGTTGAGAGCCACACTGTGATTAAACCCACCAGCGAGAAGACTAAACCCAACTTCCAGCCATTGCCAGGACGGGGTATCAAAGGTACTTGGAAAGCACGCAAACGCACGATGACGACACCAAAACCTAAAAGAGCGATCCCTGTCCGCATCCAAGCGAGGTAGGTACGCTCATTTGCCAAGTGATCTCGGATTCGGGACGGATTCAGTCGTCCTGGCTTTTTTTTATCTTTATCTTCTTCTGTAGATTTCAATTTTAACTGCATGAATAACACCCGTATCCCTAAAGCGGCTCTTATTATAAAAATGCCGAGGCAATAGCAAATCTCCTTCCAGATGACTTGCATCCAGCGCAATAGTTGCGCTCATGAAATATACCTCTTGTGATTGTACATTTTTTTCAAAATTTATTTTAATGCAGATATATAAATAAAACAAGCCTGAGATTGAGGATAGATAAATTCAAGAAAACAGCCAAGATCAGAGAGATTTTTCACCAGTGCAAGTCAGGTTTATCCTCTGATTTTGGCTGTTACCCTATTTAAATTCAGAACAATCGTTCAAAAATAGACTATGCAGTTCTATTTCAAGAGTGATTGCTAGGCGCATTAGGAACTCGTGTATCTATGAGAGCCTGCGATATATCTGGGATAAACCAGTTAGCCTCATTGCTGTTAAGAACTTTCACAGTCGGAACATTCAATTCAATCGCAGCAGTATCTGGATTTGTTTTAATCACCAACTGAGTTCCATCAAGGATCTTGAGAGCAGCCGGGCCTGTTAATTTTTGACCTTGCCCATTAAGACTAGAAGTGAAATTTGCTATCTTGACATCATTCCCTAGATAGATCCCATCACAATCCCAATTCTTTTTAGTAGACTGACCATTAGCTAGAAAATACAAATTATTGTCGTATACGGCATCTTCATTGTCTTCATCATTTGGTTTTTTGCCGTATACTGCTATGGTATTACCTGTTTGGTTATTGCATTGACCCCAGTTGATTCCCGTCTCTAAAGCATATTTTTGCAGTGTTAATTCCTCGATTCTCTTCTGAATTTCTTTTGGTGTGAAACCTTCAACTTCAGTTTGGGCATCTTTTGTCTGAGAAATTTCGTTAAGAGCTTTAGTGACTTCGATATAGTCAGGGTTTTTGCTAAATTTTGGTCTATCAGCAAAAGAAGGTTGAGTAAAGGCGAGATTAGCGAAAATCATCAAGACAATTAGCAGAGATTTCCAGATTTTCATGTTTTGACTCCTGTTAATGGATAATATATTTTGCAGTTTGGAATTCATTTTGAGCAGAAAATTCATGATGCACCTATTTTTAGATACTAAATTTTTATTAGGAGGACTCAAGGGCTGGCCAGATTTGGAGACTTGGAGAAATTGTCTAAGAGGTTGTTTGAAAAGTGTTTCGCTGTGACTTTAGGCACTTCTAGATCCCCCCTAACCCCCCTTAAAAAGGGGGGAACCGGAATCAAAGTCCCTCTTAAAAAGGGGGATTTAGAGGGATCTAAAACGTTTTGCTACCGACAAGAGGACTTTTCAAACATCCTCTAAGAGTCCTCAAGTAGGTCTACACCCTTGGATTTAATACAAAAGCACCACTTTTTAGTGGCTGATCTTCAGGTGGTGTTCCAATCCGCATCTACAAGACTCCCCTTGTCCCCAAGTCTCTTTCTTCAATGTTCTTCACTCGACGGCTGAGTATTGAAACTTAAAATCAATGAAAATATATAACTAGAAACTACAGATATAAGAGTCAAAGTAACATTTTCTGTAACAATAAATATACCCAGTCCAATCAATATACAAGGCACAAAAGTATTGCCATTCTCAGTTAAAAATTGTGCGATCGCAGGTAAGTAGGTTAACTTATAAGCGGTATAACACCACACACCTACTAAAGAAAAGAATACACTTAGTATTACCAGTAGACTATCTAATTCAGAATTGGCAAACAGAGGTACATAGACGCTAATATTATCACTACCATTTGCAAAGGCGATCGCAGCTACATTGCATGTTTGCGGAGAGAAAAAACTGGCAATTATAGAAGGACAATACGGCTCGGTTTCTTCTTCGGCTTCCTCTGATGAATCCTCTTCGCGTTTTAGTAAACTACTCATACCAATGATTATGGGCATTAAACCAAGTAGTCTAATCCAGTCCTGCGGTATGATTAGTCCACCGAAGAAACCAGGAAGGCTAGCAATGATCAATGCAGCAAAACCGAGATACTGACCAGCAAGGATGTGACGACTGCGGAACGTTTTATTTATTTGTGAAAAAAGCAACGTCAGAATGACAATATCATCAATGTTGGTGGCACTAAATGCTGTGATCCCTGTGGTAATTGCAGTTACTAAACCGCTCATTTGTGGAAGTCCTTATTTTCATACTTGGTCATTCAATTTTGGATTTTGGATTGGATTTACGATATCCAAAATATTGGTATCAAAAATCTTATATTGAATAGGAATACTAAATTATGACCTGTGTCGTTGTCACTGATGCGTCATGTACTTCGCTCTGCTGAAATTTTTAAACTCTGCTTTGGCTGTTTTGGTCTGTGCCGAAGCCTTGATTTATACTTTAGTCAAACTAACCGATAGAATCAAATGCTTTTGTTTGTCAAAATGATAAATGAAAGTGATTAAAATTTTGACACCAAGTTGTAGGGATACCATAAATGGCAGGAATGACGCTTGAGCAGCTAAAAATCTTTCTGGCTGTAGCGCAGCAGTTACACTTTACTCGCGCAGCTGAGGAGCTTTATATTACACAACCTGCCGTCAGTGCAGCGATCCACAACTTAGAGCAAGAATACGGAGTGAAACTGTTCCATCGGATTGGTCGCCATATTGAGATTGCTGAGGCTGGTAAATTACTGCAAGTGGAAGCGCAGAAAATTCTCGATCAAGTTTCCTTGACTGAAAGGGGATTGCGAGAATTGAACAATCTGCAACGGGGTGAATTGAAATTAGGGTCGAGTCTGACAATTGGTAACTACTGGCTACCAAGCAAGATTAGTGAGTTTAAGAGCCGATATCCCGGTATCCAGATTGACTGTAGCCTTGCCAATACAGAAGAGATTTGTGTCGGAACGGCGACAGGACAGTTTGATTTGGGTTTGGTAGAAGGAGATGTGAAGCCAGCGCTCCAGAATACTCTAGAGTACGAAATAGTGGGGAGCGATCGCTTGCAAATTGTGGTAGGTCAAAAACACCCTTGGTTTGAGTGGGGAGAAATTGATTTAACCCAATTGACTAAAACCGTTTGGGTGATGCGAGAACCAGGTTCTGGAACCCAGCAAAGGTTTGAGGAAGCCTTACAAAATTGGGGAATCAATCTCAGTGAACTGGATGTAATTTTAGTATTCAACAGTGGAGAGATGACAAAAGCTGCGATCGAAGATGGTGTCGGTGCAATTGGAATTTCTGAGTTGATGGTAAAAAAAGAAATACAGTTGGGAACTCTGCGGACAATTCGAGTTATTGATAACAGAGAAGGCAACGGTGCGATGCCTACGGCGGGCTACGCCTACGCAGAAATAATTCGACCTTTTTTCAAACTCAAACATCGTCAACGTTTTCAAACTGCTCTTTCTAAAGTCTTTGAACAAATGTTGATATCATCTATGTTAGATGGCTCACATCAACACGGATCAAAATCAGTTATTTAAAGCAACATTTTCGCCAATTTAATTAGAAATAATCAAGGAGTTAGTCATAGAGAACTCATGCTGAATTCTCTATGACTAGCGGATGAATTGAAAAATGCTGTAATCTTAAATCCGCTTGCAAGGAAGTCCCCAGTCCCCATTGCCCTTATCCCCAGAGGGAACTCCGAGTTCCCCAATCTCCTTCACACCTTCTGCATATTTCTACTGATGGGGTCAAAACCTCTAGAAAACCGCGTGCTTTCATCGTAGTAAGCGCCAGTCAGATTCGCTCCATATAACTTGGCATAGTTGAGTTTGGCTCCCCGGAGATTTGCTTCATTCAGTTTGACACCGCTCAAATTAGCTCTGGTCAAGTTCGCTTTGGCTAAGTTAGCTCTACTCAAATCTGCTCCCCAGAGTTTAGCTTTAGCTAGGTTAGCTTCACTCAAGTCAGATCCCCATAAATTGATTCCAGGCAAATAAGCTCCAATCAGCTTGTCCCTACTCAAGTTGACGGCTGGAAAATATCTTTCCCCGGCGGCAAAACGCCGTTTTAATTCTTCAGCATTCATGCGTCACGTTGACCTTCGTTAACAATACAGAAGTTATTTGTTCCCATTCCTGGCTTAGTTCTCCTGGAAACTCTGGCTGACCAGTGCGCTGATACCAGTAATGGGCATTGTTCAAATCGCCTTCTTTGCGGTGCAGGTAAGCATGAACCCAAGCACTATCGGCATCGCTGGCATTTCCAAGTATTTCATGAGCTTTGTTCCAATCACCTTTTTTGTCATACCACATTGCTTGCAGCCCTTTTGGCAGTGTCTGAGGACATAGGGGCTGCTTTTCGATTAATCGCAGGAATTCCTCTGTATTCACGATCGCCACCCAACAAGAATTAAACTTCTATATCTAAGATACTCCTCAACTTAAGGTTAAGGGGAGCAGGGAGCTGGCGTTGCAGGGGGGCAAAGACTAGAGCTTTTTTAACTTTCCAAACATCCTCTAAGCTTTGTGACCTTTCTTACAATACTCCCCACTTTCTAAACATCCTCTCATATCTACTTGACTGGAATAATTTCAAACTCGAAAGTACTGATCAAACGGTCATCAATATAGACCTCTATTCTATGCTTACCAACTGGATCGCCAGGAGCGATCGTCCAAAAATTCTCAATCACACCCTCTGGAGCCGACTGTGTGCGCCGTGTCACAGATGTAGTGCCGTCTGCTGATATTGAGAAGTCTTCACCATTATCTGTACCCCAACTTTCTGGAGGTTTTGGTAAATGCAAGACTTCGCGCCATTTCACTTCACCTTGATAATCTTTGAGTTTAATTCGCCATCCGTAGGCGTTTCCTTCCTGAAGTGGCACTCTTGTTGTCTGGAAAATGGTAACGTTACCTTTGGTGTCAACTCTCTTCAACCCAAACAGAGCGCTACTGACAGTAATCTGTTTGGCATTTGTTGGCAAAGGAAAAGGTATTACATTTTGTACTACAATAGAATTAGCAGCGATCGGCTCAGAAGCTATGACCCCAAATATTAGCCAAGAAGAAGCTAGCACAGCAATAGTAGCCCAAATTCTCATTAGTATGGTTTTCCTGTCAGATTTTTGGTTACTTGTTCAACTAATCTGACATGTTTTTCGGGTAAAGGTTGCTTATGGTTGGACGCGATTTTTACTGGAGAAGAAAAAGCACTTTCTCATGACAGCGGCTCTAAATAAGGCTTGATCACGAGTACCAATTGTTAAAAGTGCGTTTTTGGTTGGCTCTGTGGCTCCTGATATACCTCTTTAGATTTTGTCTATCAGCGAAATTGTTTGCTATCAGTTCATTTGGAGTTGGAGTCCCTGACTGTTTAATCAGTATTAGGACTTACGCAAAAAACCTCTCAAACTCTCATTCCTCCGTGTACTCTGTGTCTCTGTGGTTCGTTCTCTCATGACCCGTGCGTAAGTCCTGAGTATAAGCTAATCGGCATCCAAGTTGCATAATTAGGGCAGGCAAGATGCTCACCCCACAAGATATTAAGAAAATTTAATATGCAAATTAAATGTGTTTTAGCTTATTTGCGTTTATTCCTTAACGATTATGGTGGGGTTCAAGCTTTCAAATTCGTTATTAGATACCAATAAGACAGCCAAGGGTTTAAGTACAGAAAACATCTCTCATTTGTTTTTGTCTAAGTAAAGCATTTCACACCAAATGGCGAAATTTTTATGAATCGTTGTTATACCCCGATAAGATTTTAGTAATGCTACTTTCTTTAAAAAACGCTGCATCCGAAAACCAGGCTGAGTAGGAATTGAAAGAACCGAAATTTTCAAAGCCTTTCAGTTTCAAGCAAGCCGAATGGAGCGTCACATTGTTGCTTGCTATGACAGCCAAATCGGTGGACACTTTAGACCCCACCGGGACAATACTACGAAAGGGACTGCTCATCCCTGCTTTGCGGTGTCATTGAATCTGAATACGGGTGAATACGAAGGTGGATGTTTGCGATTTCCAGAATTTGGTCAGCAAACCTATCAACCGCCTGTGGGTGGAGCTATCGTCTTTTCCTGTTCCCTGTTGCACGAAGCGACACCTATAACTCAAGGACGGCGGTATGCCTATTTACCCTTCCTCTATGATGAGGCAAGAGCTAAGGTTCGGCAGGCAAATCAGCATCTTCTTGGGTCTGCTTTAAAGGAAGAGTCAACCAAGGAATAGCGCAAAAATTCCAGTGTTACTGGTAGATAGGAGCAATGTGATTTTGTGAGATTGGCAAAAAACGAGCGTTCACGCAGTGTACCGTAGGTATCGCTGAATACTCCCCTCTATAACAGTTGATTGATCAACTAATTTGCCATTTTCCAAGGCAACTTTAAGATTCATTTCTGGAGCAGAAAAGTCATCAACTCTCTTACCTGAAGGCCCATTGGTAAGGTCATAGGTAAGATATTTGTTATTATGATTCAATAGAATTAATAGTTGGAGAACTGAACCAGCGAAGCTCAAACTATATAGAATGCTGTGATAAATACTTGGTTACAAAGGTATTTGGTTACTAATTCGTTAAAGTTGAAATTTTCTTTATCATATTTATCGGTGTTTCAGGAATTATTTATCTTGAGAATTTGCTATTTTAATTTCAACTTGATTGCTACCAATTTTGTGATTGATAATGAAAAGATTCCGGTAATATAATTAAGTTAAGGTTAAGAATATACAACTAAAGTTTTAAGATTAACTTGTTATTAAAAGTTTGACATTAATATCAATAATATCGTACAATACGGCTCAGTTAAGAATAATCGTAGGTTGTGTTGAAGAACGAAACCCAACATTAAGCGTTAATTGTTGGGTTTCACTTCATACCCTACGGGTATCTTGCTGCAACCCAACCTACGCAGCTTAAGATTTTTAGGACTAACTGAACCGTATTGTAATATCGTAACGATTATTTACATACATCATACTATCTACGAAGATGAAAGCATCGTCAGGCAGAATTATGCTTGTAAAATTAAAAATTGCTAAAAATTAGACTAAAGTGGTAGGGATTCAGTTTTAGCGAAAATTAAAAACGAAACTGCAACTAACTGACTTGCATCACGAAGACTAATTCGGTTTTTGTACTGCCATTTTGCTTACTTGATAACCTTTTTCACTAGTGTGATAACTTCTTCGCCATTTTTCGAGATTATCTATAGATATTGATTTAGATACAACATTTACACCATTTCCTCGCCAAGCAACTTCTGCATCTGTTGTGAAAACCCCGCACTCTAATTGATCTAGCCTCATATTCCAATATTCACTAAATCGACCTTTTAAAGTAATAACTTGCTCAAATACCTTGTTTCTATGCTTATTTCTTCTTTTTCTTTCTGTCGCTCCCGTTGCTTCTGTATCAATAAACTTAGTTTCAATTAAAAACAGACTACCTTTAAAGGTCAGGTAGACAAAATCACACTTCCCTAAATCTGTATAATCTGAAATTGGAGATTTTTCAAATAACAGCAGTTGGGCGCATGAAGGAAACAACTCTTTGATATTCAGAAATAAATAAGCTTGTAATAGAAGTTCCTTATCATAAGGAAACAAGATTACTCCTTCAAAAAACTTTTGAATGTCCTCCTGAGTTTGGGGTTGAATTCTTTTACAGTATGAAACAAATTTATCTAGCTCGTTGACAATCATCAAGTTCTAACTCCTTCCCCCGATCGCAGCCTCAAGTCCCTTGGCATAAAAAGATACTATTTTCTAACGGAAATCATCATCCGCAGAAGTAACTAAAAAACTGATCAGAATCCTATGTACTTAAGTCTATTTACTGTTGACAGTTCAGTAAAACTGATTTTTTAGCTGCTTTTCAGTATTAGTGAACTTTTCAGTCTTGGCGTCAGCTACTAGTTAACGATTTTAGATGAGCAGGAAAACTGGCGTTTTGCAAAGCTTGAACAGTTATTCTAGAATCTTGTACGGAAAATTGCCAACCCAAACGAACAAGTTTACGAGAATTTTCAGTTTGGATAATTCCAATCACTGGCATTTTTGCCTTTTCTTTGTCTCCTGACTGTTCTTGCAAAATTGTTTTCAAGCGATGTAGTTCTTCGATATTACCTGCTTGCTGGGGATTTAATTCCACCATCACCATTTGCACTGTTTCCACTGGTTCTGCATCTTCTAGAATAAATTGAGTTTGCTCGTCGCGTCGATCTACTTTTCCCCAAATAATCAATCTAGTATCAACTTGCAGTAGGGAACTAATGCGTTCATAGGTTTTAGGAAAAACTACAGCTTCTGATTGTGTAGTTAGGTCTTCTATTTGCAAAATTGCCATCTGATCGCCTTTTTTAGTAACCACTTTTTTCACGTTATTCAACATGACAACTGCACAAAGCCTTATTTCTTCCTTTTGTTCTCCCAGTTGCGAAAGGTTAATTGGAGTTAAAAGTGGTGCTATTTGCCGTAAGGATTTCAGGGGATGATCTGATACATAAAAGCCTAATAATTCTTTCTCCTTTTGCAACTTTTCCTGTGGGGTAAAATCCATCACAGGTTTAGATTTGGGAGCAGTTTCAAAGGCATTATTTGCTTTTTTATTCTGAGTATAAGAAAATCCGTCACCTAATAAATCTAAAAGATTCCCTTGACCACTGGCTCTATCTTTAGCGCGAGATTGTGCCCAATCATACACTAATTCTAAGTCGTTAATTAACTGTTGGCGGTTTGGTTCAATTTTGTCAAAGGCTCCACAATAAATCAGCGATTCCAGAGTCCGGCGGTTAACAGCACGTAAATCGACACGATCGCAAAAATCAGCAAGGGATTTAAATCCTATCTCATTTCTCGACTCCAAAATACAGGCGATCGCATTCTGTCCCACATTACGCACCGCCGAAAATCCAAACAGAATCTTTCCCGCTGTCGGTGTAAAATCAACCCCAGAACGATTAATATCTGGCGGATCTATAGAAATACCCATATTAGTACAGTTAGTAATATATCTCTGTACCTTATCTGTATCGCCACTGTTTGCCGTCAACAGTGCCGCCATATATTCCAATGGGTAATTAGCTTTTAAATATGCTGTTTGATAAGTTACATAAGCATAGGCAGTCGAATGGGATTTATTGAAGCAATTGGAAGCTATTAAGCCATTTTTGATCGCAAAATTATGGTTTTGCTCAACCCCAATGTCATAGACATTTTGTTTGCCTAAATATTTACGTGTGGCTATTTTGATCATCCTACCCTACCCCCGAAAAAAAAATTGCGAAGTTTTGCGAAATTAATTGATAAAACGCTCAAAATTGTAGCTATAGTAATACCTATAATACAAAATAAATCACTAGAAAACACTGCTATACTCTTACACAAAAGTAGCCCAAATATATCAAAACGTTGGTAAACTATTAGATAAACAGTTAATAAGCATGTAATTGCTGTTTTTAAAGCTTATTAAACACATTTCAATAGATATTAATCCGCTTAGTCAGATGCCTGGGGAGTCGGGAAGAAGTAGGGGAAAAAAGTTTTCCGTTCTGCACCACGCCCCTCTGCCTCTTTCCAATGCCCAATGCGTCAGTTACGATCGTTGAAAAGCAACTCGGTATAAAAGGGTGTGAGTAGGTGAAAGTGGCGCTGATCGTAATTTTGGCGGTGGTTGTGGGATTGTTTGTGGTAGTTGAGATCGGACTGCGATCGCTCTTTGGCTTTGGTAATCCCCTGATTTACATTGGTGATGAGCAGATTGGTTATTTATTGGCTCCTAACCAGCGTACCCGTCGTTTTGGTAATCGCATTGAAATTAATGAGTATTCTATGCGAGGTAGTCCGATCAAAAAGATACCTGCACCTTCTGGGCTGAGAGTTTTACTGTTAGGGGATTCTATTGCTAATGGTGGCTGGTGGACAGATCAGACTAATACAATATCCACGATGATGATGCGTTCTCTGGCATCATTCGCTAATAGTAATTATCAGGAAGTAGAAGTGCTGAATGCTTCAGCTAACTCTTGGGGCCCAAGGAACGAGTTAGCTTATTTACAGAAATTTAGCAATTTCAACGCGCAGGTGGTAGTGTTATTAATTAATACCGATGATTTGTTTGCTACTCCTCCCACTTCCTTGCCGGTAGGACGCGATCGCAACTATCCCGACAGTAAACCTCCCCTGGCATTAGTGGAAGTGTGGCAACGTTATATCGTCAAGCAAAAGCCAATTCCGGAAATGAAAGCAGTGCATAATGAAGCAGGCGATCGCGTTGGGATTAATCTAGAGGCGATCAGCAAAATTCAAGCCCTGACTCGCCAAACCAACAGCCAATTTATACTAGTCATGACTCCCTTGCTGCGAGAAATTGGTGAATTAGGCCCCCGCGATTACGAAATTAGAGCACGGCAGCGCTTGAACGATTTTACCAAAGTACAGCAAATTAAGTATATAGATTTTTTACCACTATTCAATTCAACTACCAACCCGCAAGGTTTGTATCACGATCACATTCACCTCAACTTACAAGGTAATAAATTTGTCAGTGAAGTTATGGAGCGATCGCTTTTGGAAATACTGGGGGAGGCATCACTTCCTCAGAGCTATTAAAGTTGTCAATTTCAACCCAAAAAAAGGTTCGTAGTGAGCAAAGGGGAGGCAGCGCGGTCTTCTCCCTACAGCCCTTTGGGCATCCTACGGCAGGCGTTAGCCTCTCCCAATGTGAGAAGGGGAGATGATGCCGCGCATAGCGCAGCGGTAGCGAGCCTGCGTCCCTTGCGTGTCTCGTAGAGAGCGTCTGGGGGTTTCCCCTATGAGCGAGTGCCGTCGCAAAGGACACATAGACGCAGCAGCGGCTACTCTGCGAGAACGCTAAGAGCGAACCCGCAGGGTAGGAATAAGAGTTTTAGAGAGTTTTTCCCTAAGTCCTGAAAGGTTTTTGGCGCTAACCCAAGCGTATTGCTTTTTGATTGGTCGGATTTGTTTTGATGAAGCGATACAATTCAAATTCACTTATTCCTGGTATTACTACATCCGTAACAATCGCATCAGGCTTTTCTTCTAAGATTATTTCTAGAGCTTATTTAGCACTAATTACTTTAATTACATTTTATCCTGAGCGCTGAGATAATGACTAATTAATTTCAATTTAATCAGACAATATTTTATAACTATAATAGTAGCAATTTAGGTAAGAACCAACCTTAAATCTCCAAAAAAATATGTTGGCTTTCATGGAGTTACTTATTATATTAATAAATTAAATGATATGTTTAAAGATTACTTTTAGTAAATCCCCTTGTGTAAAAGGCTTAGTTAAATAGCCTGATGCTCTGACCATCTTAGCTTTAGCTCTATCTAGAAATCCTACTTTTCCTGACACCATAATCACGGGTGTATTTTTAAAATGTGAGTGTTTACGCAGCAAAGAGCAGAGTTCATATCCGTCTAAATTAGGCATTGAAATATCTAACAAAATTATGTCGGGTTTTGTGCGAATAATCTGCATTAAAGCTTTTAAAGAATCCGTGACTCCAACAACAGAAAAGGTTTGCTCATCTAAATAACTCTTAATAGCATTCAATACCGTAGGACTGTTATCAATACAAAGGATTGTGTAGACTTTTTTATCAACAGGTGGTTGGGTGATTCGTTGATCCCTATGTTCATTAGTATTAATAGAGTAAGCTGGTGGTTTATAGCTGTTTGTTTTAGACGACTTTGGTGTAGTTTTAGGTTTCAGCTCATTTATTTGGAACAATTGTGAGGGGTGCGATTGAGAAGTTGGCGATGTCTGATGATAAGCCGCTTCTCTACGAGAGGCTTCTCTTTCAGAGACGCTAACGCTTCGGGGTGTTTGACATCGTTCAACTAATAAGCGGAGATTTAGATGACAAAACTTTGGCATGTCATCCAGAAAGCTTTCAGGAATAAATTCATAACTCCCCTGTTCTAAGTTCAGAAAAGACTCTAGAACTTCTAAGGCCAGTTCCTCTATCAGTATCGCCGCTTGGAAGGGACTGATATATTTCTGATTGACTAACCAGCAAATAGCCAGATAATCTGGGTTTGGTATTGCCTGATTTTCAATACCAGTTTCAAATATCGCCCGCAACTGTTCTTTGATTCCGCCAGGGAGAGTAGAAATTTCCTGACTCAAGCGTTGCAAATTCCTGTAAAGCGGCTCAAACATTTTCTCTGAGTAGGAGGCATAAATGAGTTTACCCTCGTCCACATATATAGACCAACAGCCTGACGTGCTAAACACCTGCAAACAACCAGTAACCGACTTACCAGTGATTTTTTTCAACAGAGGTAAAGGCTGGAGCTTTTGGAAAAATCTGTATCTACTAATCGGAAGTGTCTTCATTGGGATGGCTCTGGAATAAAATTAACATTTGCAGGCAAAATTAGTGAATTACCTTATCGGAATTCACCGCGACTTTGTTGGAAGCACTATCAGATAAATATAGCGGTCACATTTGAGTTAGTACAGAGATTCCACACCCCCCAACTCCTAATTCACCAATCTCTGTTAAGCTATAAGGCACGAATTACAACTAAACCAATTCATGTTATAGCCCAATAGCAAAATCGCCTGACTGGTTGCCAGGATATAGTATTTCAAAAATTAGATTGGTTTTCTGTATCTTTCGCTAATCTAGCCGATCTAACAGTAGCTTAAATGTGACGCACACACCATTGGCTCTCGCCCATCAGTCACAAAAGTA
The DNA here is from genome assembly GCF_036917395.1 of Nostoc sp. Classification (GTDB taxonomy): domain Bacteria; phylum Cyanobacteriota; class Cyanobacteriia; order Cyanobacteriales; family Nostocaceae; genus Nostoc. The sequence continues at coordinate 121,929 of NZ_JBALDI010000004.1, read as the reverse complement.
TCATTGTTATCCGTATTTTGCAGCCTAAAATTGCAGATACTTAGTTATCTTACAAAAGTTGTTTTGCCCCTGATCTTCCCAGTTCTCAGTCTCTAATCCCCAATAAAGAGTTCAATGTCTTACTTAGGTTTGTGATTGTAGAGCAACTCTTAGTGTTGGGATTGGGCAAAATTATCACTTGCACAACAAGAATGGTAACCTCCGACCAAAAATGAGTTAGCTGATAATTGCCGCCATGATGGTGTGTGGTGAGATGCACAGGCGACTAAATCAGCAGAAGGGAATCTCTTCATAAGCACTGGAAACGGGTTCTAATGTTGTGTGGGGCTAAATAGTCACCCTACACTGGAGTGACAAATTCAAGAACTTACAGCGATGTTCTTGATTGCTAGTACATACCTGCAAAATAGCTATTTTCAGCTAGATGGTAGATAACAAGTAACGTACTCACTAAAATTCAGATTACTATAATTTTCAAAAAAAGTTAGCAGAAATATATAAACTTCATGATAAATCAGTAAAGTAAACATGAAAACTAATTAATATAATCTTCTAGTATTTATTTGTTCAGATGTCCTGAAAGACTGAAAATGTACAGTAAAAGATAATTTTCTCTGCTTATTGAATTACACTTATAAATGAGTGAATCATTTTATGGTAGCAATTTACCATAAGAATCTCAAGTTTTAAAAGTCACAAATATAAATACGAAGTTGTACGCGTAGGCGTAGCCCGTGGTAGACATCGCATTCATTAACTCATAAGATATATGTAGCAAAAAGACGCAAAGAAATTCTTTGCGTCTTTGACGTGAGATTTAGAAGTGAATAATCTCACTGTTATACTTCGTCATTTACTTAAAATTGCTCCCGCCAGCACCAGCTTAAAAGTGTACCACCAGCCACCAGCTTAACTACTTCCAGTACCCAATAACTGCCGTGTAGTAAATTCATTGTCGATGGAATAGCAGCAGCAGCTTCAAATAGGTTGAGTTGAACTCCTATAGCGCACATTTGCGGAGTTAAGAAATAGGTGTCAAGCATAGCTATAGTTAGTAGCAGCCCAGATAAAACAATACTGCCAATACGCCAGTGATATCGGATTTTGCCCAAAGCTAGTGCCCCAGTCAATACTACAGCAGCAGATAATAATTCCATCCGATTGAAATTCCAAAAAATCGTATAGCCTGCTGTCGTAAAACCTGCTTGGCTCATCATCCCAGAAAGATAAAGACTAGGCATAATTACCCAGTCTAAAACTAGACTAGCACTGAGCCAAAAGCCCAAAGTCAATATGATCGCAGTTTGCCAAATTGGTCGTTTGAATTCAAGGCTAGAAATAGCAGTCATAAAATAATTGCATGTGTTGTATTCTTAGTTTCTAACTTCTTCCGCTGTTTGACAAGAAATATCAATTAACCTTTACAAAGCGATCGCTCTTAATTCATTCTTAATCCAATCCCAAGATTTTTTAAACTTAGTTGAGAAATATTAAGATATTTTAAAAAGTAATTTACATAGATTTTACCTGTTAGAAATACTCAATTTTTTTATATCGAAAGTAACTGGTCAAGCAATATCGATAGCAATAGCAAGGGAGATGCGTTAGTTTATTCTCTGCTAGCAAGCACAGAAACCTACCATCATTCAGGCTTCCCAATAAGTCTCTTCAGTGATGACATTGCCATCCGGCATCGTGGTGTTGCAAAGCAAAACGTTCTCCAGCAATCCAGAGTAGAAATTAATGGCTCCGGACAATTTGACATCCGTAAAATCGGTGGTTCGCCATTCAACTTCCAAGAGGTTAGTGCTATTGAATTTGCAACCAATGAGCCTCACACCTCGCAGCTGTACATCAAGTTACTGCCACTCAAATCAGCCCCAGTCAAATCCGATCCAGTCAGGTCGATGCTGCTTAAGTCAGCGTTAGTCAGATTAATCCCACTCAAATTAGCTCCACTCAAGTTAGCTCCACTCAAGTCAACACCTTTGAAATCCCGTTCCCCGGCAGCGTAACGTTGCAACAATTCCTCAGCAGTCATAGTTACCTAGTTCCCAGTCTCTGACTGAGAATGGCTAATGTACGGGCTGCCGCCTCCTGAATTTGCGGCAAAGCCGCTTTTAATGCATTTCTAGCCTTTGGCTGGAAACGAAAAAAATGATCGGTAGTGGTTTATATGCAGTATAGTTTGACTTAAATATTGTGGCAGTGCTAAAAGTTGATGATAAGTGTTGCTAGTCCTAAATTAAGCTACCAATGAAGGTTAGCTTAGTTGACGACGAAATTGGTTAATACTGATAGATAAAAGTACTATTGCAAAAACCAAAAGTGCGATCGCATTCAACCAAAGTACGTCCAAACCTGAGCCTTTGAGCAGTATCCCCCGGACAATCGCTACATAATGACGTAGAGGATTTAGTAGCGATATATACTTCAATATTAAAGGCATATTTTCAACGGGAGAGATCGCACCAGAAAGTTGAATCAATGGTAAATTAATAAAAAATGATGTCAGTACAACTTGTTGCTGAGTACGACATATTGTTGCCAGCATAATCCCAATGCCAATTCCTACAAATAAATAAAGTCCTGATAGTCCTAAAAATAGAAAAGCATTGCCTCGAAAAGGCACTCCAAAAACTAATCTTCCCAAATTTAAAGCTAAGATGACATCGCCCATCAACAGAATAAACAGCGGCACAATTTTAGCTAACAAAATTTCCCAAGCTTCAGCTGGAGTCATTAACAGTTGTTCCAGAGTTCCTGTATCCTTTTCTCGGACAACTGTGACTGAAGAAACTAGAGAACTAATTAGTGTTAAAACTACTCCTAAAACTCCTGGGATGAAAAACCAACTACTCACTAGTCCAGGATTATAAAGAAAGGTTGTTTCCGGGTTAATTAATGCTGGTGCTTGATTAGATGAAAAACGCTGATTAAATTGATAAATAATCTGATTTAAATAACCTTGAGCAATCCCAGCAGTATTAGCATCTACTGCATCAACTAAAACCTGTATGTCGGCTGGTTTCTCTTCGGATAAATGGCGGTTAAAATCGTAGGGAATTACCAATCCTGCTGTGATTTTTCCCTGTCGCACTTGCTCACCTAAGTCCTGATCGTTGAACATATATTTTTCAACTACAAAGACTTTATTTTCAGTTAATTCAGCAACTAGCTCTCGGCTTTCATAAGTATTAGCATAATCAACGATTCCTAATTTTAGATAATGCACATCTGGATTCAGACAAAACCCATAAATTAGCATTTGAATTGTGGGAGGAATTATCAATAATACTAGTGTTTCTTTACTCCTCAATATTTGGTGAAATTCTTTAATTGCTAAACTCCAGAATCGGCTATTGAACAATTTTTGGATTAATTTCATAGTTAATTTAGTTCTAAATTATAAAAAGGGTATATATAGCGATTAATCGCGTCTGTACAAGAGTTAGGAGGAGAGACGCGATTAATCGCGTCTCTACAGGAGTTAAAGAAGCTTTATATCTGGCTTTCAGGGTGAGGTACTGTACTTGATTTAGTTGCAAACTGCTGTATAAAAGAATAAATATAATATTCAGGTAATGATTAATCTGGTAATTGCATTCGTTTTAATATCCCACGGGCTGCATTAAATAGCAATAACCCTAAGATAACTAGCATTAAAAATGATAACCAGACCCCTGCCCACCCAGTGCCGCGTACATAGGCATCACGAGTAATTTCAATATAATAACGTGCTGGAACAATATAAGTAATTAGTGAGAGTGGAAAGGGTATATTACTAAGCGGATAAATGAATCCACTTAGTAATAAAGATGTCAAAAAACCTAGTAACGCAATAGTCTGGACGGCAGCATTTTGAGTGGGAGAGCGAATCCCAATTAATAAACCAAACATAGTACTATCTATCAAAAACATTAGTGTACCCATTAATAATGGTGTTGGATCTCCAGCTAATGTCAATTGCCAAATTATTACACTCATGATCATAATAAGTGAAGCTTCGCTAATTCCAATTAGTAGGTAAGCTAAAGCTTTTCCTAAAAGGAATTCTTCAGCGCTGAGGCTAGAAGTATATACTTGTAATATTGTCCCCTTTTCTTTTTCTCGCACCATAGTAATTGCTGTTAATAATGAGGGAAAAATCCACAAAATCACTGCAAAAACACCTGGTACTATTGAAAGAGACTCTTTTCTTCCTGGATTAAACCAGAGGCGGATATGGGCAATAACTTTATCAGATGAAGGTTGGAAACCAGAATGTTGAAGAAAGAACCTTGTTGTTGCTTGAATACTGTTTTTGATAACTCGTGCGTTATTAACATCAGTTCCATCAACTAAAATTTGTACTGTGCTAATTAAACCAGATTTAATGCGACGACTGAAATCTGGGGGAATGACCACAGCAGCTTTTGCAAGTCCCTGATCAATTGCCCATTCAGGATTTTGGATTTTAGGCTTTGCATTTGAATTCAGAAGCGAAAAGCTATAATTATTAATTTGTTCAAATTGATTGGTCGCAAATAAACGCTCAGTATAAGCACGGCTGAGGGGACTGATGTCAAAATCTTGTACGAATAAAGGAATGTTTTTAGATTCTAATCGAATAGCAAAACCGAAGATAATTAAGCTGATAAATGGTAGGAGGAATGCTAGTGCTAAAGTAAAGCGATCGCGCTGAAATTGGGCTAATTCCTTGCGACATTGAGAAAAAATTCGTTTCATTTTTATTGGTCATTTTTCCTTAGTTATTAATTCCCCCCTGCCCCTTTTCCTCTTCTTGAGTCCGTTGCACAATACCAATAAATGCATCCTCAAGAGAAAAGGGAATAGGTCGTAGAGAGCGAATATTGATCTGCTGTGTTTGTAAAATTGAGCGGATATAAGGAATATCTGAGTCTGGATGATCGAGAACAAGATGTAAGCGATCGCCAAAAATCGATACCCGCCACGGTGCCAACTGAGTTTTGAGTAAATTAGAGGCATTTTGGATTTTATCGGTCACTACCTCCACCAGTTGACCAGGTTGAGCAGCTTTAATCTGACTCGGCGAACCCTGTATTACCACTTCACCCGCCACCATAAACCCCATCCTGTTACATTGTTCTGCTTCTTCTAAATAATGGGTAGTCACCAGTACTGCTGTACCTGCTCTGGCAAACTCATTAATCAATCGCCAGAACTGACGACGTGCTAAGGGGTCTACTCCTGATGTCGGTTCATCTAAAAACAAAATTTCTGGCTCGTGCATCACTGAAGCGCCAAAAGCTACCCGTTGCTTCCATCCTCCTGGTAGTTGTCCTGTGAGCATATTTTCTCTGCCAACTAAACCACAGGTGGCAAGTACCCAATCAATTTTGGTGCGGCGTAACCGACTTGGTACACCATAAACTCCACAGTAAAATTCCAGATTCTGGATAATAGTCAAATCATCGTAGAGGGTGAATTTTTGGCTCATATAACCGATGCGTTGGCGCACAGCCCTACTACGCAGATTCTGAGTTTGTCCAGCTAAAGAAATTTTTCCAGATGTTGGTTCTAAAAGACCGCAGAGAATCTTAATCGTAGTTGTCTTTCCCGCACCATTCGCTCCTAGCAACCCGTAAATTTCACCATAGCTAACTTCCAAATCTACACTCTTAACTGCCTGGAAGTCACCAAATACCTTTCTGAGTCTATTTGCACCAATAGCAATAGATGTAATTCCTCTTTCCTCAGACCTTCTTTTTGTACTGGGAAAAGCCATAAATTCTGGGTCATTCCCAGCTGCACGCAGACGGGAAACAAAAACGTTTTCTAAGGTAGCGTCAGTAGTTTGAATGCTGTCAAGTTGTAGCCGCTGCTGAGTGAAAATTGTTTCAACTGCGGCTGTACCGACTGCGACATCTTTAACTAGTACATCCAGGCGATCGCCAAAGGTTTGCACATCGACAATTGATGTCTGTTTGCTATTTGTCGCCTCATGTAATACTCGTTCAGCTGCTTCAATGTGCTGAGTCCGAACTTCCAAACGCTGCAAACCCAGACTCTCTCGCAACTGAGAAAGGGTGCCAATTTGCTGAATTTCGCCTTCATACATTAAAGCAATGCGATCGCACCTTTCGGCTTCATCTAAATAAGGTGTCGCCACAACTACTGTCACTCCCTCTGCGGCAATGGCGGCGAGAACATCCCAAAATTCTCGCCGAGATACCGGGTCAACTCCTGTAGTTGGCTCATCCAACAGGAGAATTTCGGGTTGAGAAATCAATGCACAGCACAGAGCTAATTTCTGCTTCATCCCACCAGAGAGGCGACCAGCCAAGCGATCGCCAAATTTATCCAAACTCATTAATCGCAGATATTTCTGACGACGCCCAAAGAATTGCTGTTCGGGAACTTCCCGCAATCCCGCAGTGTAACGCAGATTTTCATCAATACTCAAGTCGAGATACAGTGAGAATTGCTGTGTCAAATAACCAATAGATAAACGAGCATCGCGGGGTGGTTTGCCTAAAATCTGGATATTGCCAGCAGATGCTTCCATGACCCCACCCAAAATATGGAAGGTGGTTGTTTTTCCCGCACCATCAGGGCCAATTAAGCCAAAGATTTCTCCCCGTTGGACGGCAAAATCTATTCCCTTAACCGCGACTAATTTTCCATAACGTTTGGATAAACCTTCTACCTGAATTACTTCTGCACCAATTTGGGGATGACTTAGTGAATCGCCCAGATCAGCAGATGGTGTGATGGTAGTCATAGAATTTTGGATTGGGGAATTGGAATATAGCAAAGGTCATTTTTTTGCCTCTGGTACGATGCTAATCTCAGCATCTGCTGGCATTCCTGGCTTGGCGAATCCATTGGGATTGTCGATGGTGATTTTGACGCCAAAAACTTGTTTAACCCGGTCTTGCTGGAAATAAATATTCTCAGGGGTAAAAGATGCTTCGGTGTCAACGGCAGCAATTTTAGCACTCAAGGGTTCTTTGGGTGCTGAATCTAGAAATACCTTCGCTAACTGACCAACTCGCAGTTTTCCAATTTCGCCTTGGGGGATAAAACCACGTAAATAAACTGTTTTGGGATCAATCACTGTGAGCAAGGTTTTGCCAGTGGTAACAACTGCTCCTGGTTCTACACTCCGGCTGACGACTACGCCTTCAATTGGGCTTTTCACATTCAGGTAAGCAATCTGGGCTTTAGTTTCTTGCTGGGAAGCTTTGGCATTAGCGACATCAGCTTGAGCTGCGGCTAATTTTAAGCGTGTCTGTGCTAATTGGGCGCGTAACCCACCTAGTTGGGCGTTACGAATAGAAGGATTTAACGCTGTGCTTTGGGCTTGGGTCAATTGTCCTTGGGCAGAATTGACTAATTTTCGATAAGAATCTACTGCTGCTTGACGTGATTTCAGGGTAGCAAGGGCAGTTTCAAGGCTTGTTTGGGCTTGGTCAAATTGTTGCTGGGTAACAGCTCCGTCAGCAACCAATTTAGTGTAGCGATCGCGATTTATTTGCGTGAGTTTCAATTCCGATTTGGCTTGTTCTACTTGAGCGATCGCTTGATTTAGTTGCGCCTGACTGGAAGCAACCGATGACTCAGCTTGAAAAATCTGACCTTTGGCATCTCCTCGCGCCTGTTGTAAAGAAAGCTGATTTTCCATAATCTGACTTTCTAGGATATTGATTTGCAACCGCGCCTGTTCTTCTTGTTTGCGAATGGAATCTAAACGGGCATCTGCGCCTTGAAGTTGTGCTTGAATCTCTGCATCATCCAACTTCACAATCACTTGATCTTTATGGACTGCATCCCCTTCTCGCACTGCTACTGACTCGATTCGACCCGCTACTTTTGCACCAATATCAGTTTCATAGCCTTCAATGCGACCGCTCAATCGCAGCGCGTTAGTTTCCGAGTGCGGTAAGAGAAAAAACCAAGTTGCTACACCTGCACCTATGAGTAATAGGGCTACGGGGATAAGCAGAGCAGGAGACAGTTTACCCTTTTTTTTATCCGGTACAGCACCATCAATCGGTTCTTGGGGTGGCGAGATTAACTGAGTCATATTCGAGTGGGGAAGAATATCAGAATAACGGTTATAAATTGGTTAGATTAAGCGGCGTTCGCTTTTGCCCTGACATCAATACCATATTCCATATAGACGATGCGATCGGCAATATCAAGAATCCGGTTATCATCTGTCACTAAAAGAATTGTCAAACCTTATTATTTAGCTAATTTTTGCATAATTTCTACAACATCGCTGGAGAAAATCTGCATTATTCGCTCTTTCGAGCTTTGGTAAAGATGTTGTCATCTTTGCTAATGCAGTATCTGCAATTGCAAAAAGGCTAAACATTCACCTTATTGGGTGAATTAATCAGTCTAGCAGTTACTCATACTCAAACCCAGAGCCATGCATAAACTTCTTGATTGCGATCGCCCTCGATTCAAAGAGGAAAATTTATCAGCGATCGCATCACATTGCATTCCCTCCAGTTTTGTCAGAAACAATAGTACAAAAGTGTGCAATACTCACCATTTATGAGAACTCTATTTGCCTTTATGCTGAAGCGGAAAGTAGAAAAAACAGTTATGAAATTTGCACAAAATCCCACCCGCCACCAAGGCTTGCTAAAAGCCCTAACTCTAGGTTTTTTTTTGTTGGCATTCATAATGCCCACCAGTGTTTTAGCCGACGAGAGCGAACAAGCCAAAGCTTTTGACCATACAACCACGCTCCAAACTGTACTTACCAGCAGTCATCGCTCTGCTGCAAATCGTGACCGAGACAAGTACCGTCACCCAGCCCAGACTCTTGAATTCTTCGGTCTGCGCTCGAATATGACCGTGGTTGAATTGTGGCCGGGGGGTGGTTGGTATACCGAGATTCTCGCCCCGTTTCTACAGCAAAAGGGACAATTCATAGTTACCAACTTTGCTCCCAGCACGAGTAAACAGGCTTTGGCTTTCCAACAGAAGCTAGCAGGTGAGCCAAAGATTTTTGGTAAGGTCAAAGTCGTTGAAATTAATCCCCCAAATGAACTTTCCCTAGCCCCAGACAATTCCGTGGACATGATTCTTACCTTCCGTAATATCCACAACTGGGTTAAGGCTGGATATGCCGAGCAGGTTTACTCAGCGGCTTACAAAGCACTCAAGCCGGGGGGCATCTTGGGAGTAGAAGAACACCGTGCCAAACCAGGTATTTCTTTACAAGAGAGTATCAAAACTGGCTATATGTCTGTTGATGGGGTAATTGCTGCTGTGGAGAAAGCCGGCTTCAAGTTGGTGGGCAAATCAGAGATTAACGCCAACCCAAAGGATACTAAAGACTATCCAGGTGGAGTCTGGACACTACCTCCGACCTTGAGCGAAGGACAAAAAGATAGGCAACGCTTCCTCGCCATTGGGGAAAGCGATCGCATGACTCTCAAGTTCGTAAAACCCAAAGCCCCCTCTCGAAATTAAAAATTATTAGTTAAAAATTGCAATCCGCTCTCTACGAGACGCGCAAGGGACGCGGACTCGTTGGCGCAGCCTCTTGTAGAGAAGAGAGCTGCGCTATCAGTGTTGGCTCTGAACCCACCACAATCAATTAAAAATTAAAAATTATTAATTAAAAATTGAATAAATCCTAATTTTGCATTTTTAATTTTACATTTTTAATTCCCGCAGGGTGCTTGCTCTGTACCCAAATTAATTAATTAAAAATTATTATTATTCAAAATTCTTAATTTTTAATTCAAAAAAGGTCACCCATCCTTCAGCCGTCAATTTAGCAACGCTACTTATTTTTCCTGAAATGTCCAGACTCCTTCATCCCAATCTCCATCTGTTGGAGGTGATTGTAACCAATGCTGACAACGCAACAGATGCAACATCGCAGCTTTATCATGCTTGTCTGCTGCCAAAACTTTGGCAAACTCGGCTCTGGCAAAGGTAAACTGGCGCTTAAGGTAATACTCGCGTCCTTTATGATAGTGCTCAATCACTTGCAGTTTTTCGCTTTCAATGGAATCAGAACGCAAACCCAGTAATTCATATATGGCTACTGGCTCATTTCTGCCCTTGACACGAATGTAATCTAGTTCCCTAGCCCAAATATGATCTTGGCATGGTTTAAAAGTGTTATGGCTAATAATAATATCGCAACCATACTGTTTACTAACACTTTCTAATCGAGAACCAAGATTAACACCATCGCCAATAGCGGTAAATTCCATCCGCTTACTAGAGCCAATATTCCCACTAATCACGGTATCAGAATTGATGCCAATGCCAATCTTGATTCCGGGCTTATCAGCTGCGTAGCGGCGTTGATTAAATTCGTGCAGGCGATCGCGCATTTCTAAGGATGTTTGTACTGCCATCCAAGCGTGTTCTTTTAAGGGTAGGGGAGAACCAAACACAGCCATGATGGCGTCGCCGATGTATTTGTCAAGGGTACCTTTATGTTTAAAGACTGCCTCCACCATTGATTCAAAATATTCATTAAGCATACTCACCACTTCTTCTGCTTCCAAGTTTTCTGTCAAAGTGGTGTAGCCGCGAATATCAGAAAATAAAATCGAAACTTCTTTGCGATCGCCTCCTAGTTTAGCGTCATCTAGTTTCAGCAATTCTTCGGCTAATTCTTGGGTCATGTAGCGGTACATCGTACTCTTGAGCCGCTTCTCATCACTGATATCTTCCATCACCACTAGCGCCCCACAGATTTGCTCTTGGTCGCTAGCATCGGCAATTGTATTAATCGATAAATTAATACTATGCTGTTTGATACTAGTGCTTAAAAGTGTGCGATCGGGGTAATATTGCTGGCGACCTTTTAAGTCGGCCGCGTGTAAAGCATCCTGATACCACTTGCTAAAGTCACCTTCTTTGATGCCGATCGCATCAGTAACTAATTTACCTTCTAAACGGTCTTCTGGCCCCAGTCCTAGCAAACGTTTAGCACTTTCATTAGCGGCGATAATTAATCCAGTTTTATCAGTGGAAACCACTCCATTGGAAAGACTACGCAGAATATCCCGTTGCATTTGTTCTTGTTGCTTGACTGTGGCAAACAACTGGGCATTTTGCAGCGCTACTCCCGCTTGAATATTAAAAGCTTCCATAAATTCTTCATCGTTGCGGTCAAAGCTAGCTTGGAAGCAGTCGGGAGCTTTGGGCCAATCAGCTGGATTATAATGGGGAAAATCTCCTGATTTCTTTTTATTTACGAGTTGGGTAACGCCAATCAGTTGTTGATCGGCGTTAAATACTGGCATACAAAGCAAGCTACAGGTACGATAGCCATTTTGCTGGTCAATTTGTTTGGCTGTCTCCGAGTCAGGATCGTCGTACAAGTCAAAGGCAATATTTAGTTTTTTGCCAGAAACAGCTACTAGACCAGCAAAGCCTTTACCTACGGGGACTCGCAACTCCTTAGTTGAACCATCATCCTGGGTGATTTTCGTCCACAATTCATGGCGATCGCGGTCTATTAACCATAGGGTACTGCGATCGGCATTCATCAGTTCCTTGGCTTCATCCATCACCCGCTTCAGGGTGTCTTCTAAGTCGAGACTGCTTTGAGAGAGGGACTTGATCGCCTTCATCAGCGCCGCCACTGCTCTTTGTTTTTGGGTGGCTACATAAAAAGAGCGTGAGGATTCTAAAATTAGGCGAATCGAAGCGGCAAATTCTCGAAATAATTCTTCGTCAGCACAGATAAAACCTTTGGTATCAATGCGCTCTGCAAGTGGAGCATCATGATTATTCCCAGATTTTAATTTATTCAGTAATTGCACTACCGCAACTAATTGCCTATGTTCATTCAACAATGGCAAAGCCAGCATGGTGTAGGTGCGGTAGCCAGTTCTTTTTTCTTGTTCTTGGGCAAAATGCGATCGCGGGTCACTATAAAAATCAAAGGGAATATTGATAACTTGCTTGGAGGTGGCGACTTCCCCAGCAATGCCTTTATCGGCGGGGATGCGAATTTCTAAAGAGCGATCGCCCTCTCCCTCAGCCAGAATTGACCAGAGTTCTTGTTTTTCTTCATCCAATAAAAATATCGTCGTCCGGTCTGCCCCCAGTAATTCCCCGGTTTTTAAGGTAATCGAATGCAACATTTCTTGCAGAAGAGTTTCAAACCCGTGAGAATCCAGCATTGACAGGGTTTGATGGACAATCTGTAATTTTTGCTCGACATCCTTAACGACCTGTTTAAAAGTATCCTGAGTCAGGGGAGCAAGAAACGTAGAAAAAGTTCCTTGTCTTGTGGCAAGAGCACCTACAGGAGCCGAATTTGCTTGTAATTCGCGGTTTTCTTGGTTGTGAACACCAATTATCATATCGGCGGTCTCCCCACAACTTCCTTGATACACTGACATAATCGGTATTTTATATAGCAGGATAAGATTTTAGATTTAACAATGAAATTAAATTTATGTAAGTGGTGCTAAAAGCAACAATTGTTTGATATTACCCATAGTTTAATCGCTTGTTTAGCTAGCGTCATCCTGTGGAGTCAGGTAGAAGTCAAGCAATTTTGAATAATTTATTTTTTGTCAGTCCTTAATAACACGATCGCCTTTACCAATTCCTGTGGATCTACAGGCTTGGAAATATGCTGTTGAAATCCGACAGCGATCGCTTGCTGCTGATCCATCTCACCAGCATAGGCAGTTAAGGCGATCGCTGGAATTGTCCCGCCTTGCTCTGGTTTTAGACTCCTCACCTGTCGCATCAGCATGTAACCATCCATTTCTGGCATCCCAATATCGCTGATGATCAAATTTGGCTGGGATTGACTCAGTGCAGTTAAAGCTGCAATGGCTGAAGTTACAGTGGTCACAGTTGCACCATACTGCTTTAGCATGAAGGATAAAAATTCTCGCATATCTGCATCATCATCCACCACGAGAATCTGTAAGCCAGACAAGGGTGAGGACTGATCTGCCAGAAGTGAGAAGTTATCTTTTGCATCCTTGATTCCTTTGCTTTCATCCTGTAAGCATGGAAGTCTGATGGTAAAAGTTGCTCCTTGTCCTTCACCCAAGCTTTCTGCTTGAACAGTTCCCCTGTGAAGTTCTACAAGATGCCGGACGATCGCTAATCCTAAACCTAAACCGCCAAATTTTCGAGTTGTAGCACTATCTGCTTGACGGAAATAATCAAAGACATAAGCTAAGAACTCAGGTACAATCCCCTTCCCTGTATCAGTTATGCAGATTTGTACCTGTAAGCCAACCTGCTCTAATTTAATTTTTACCTGTCCCCCAGTGGGAGTAAACTTAATGGCATTGGAAAGGATATTCCAAATGACTTGTTGCAATCGATTGGCATCGCCTAAAACTTGCCCGACACCAGATTCAAGAATTGTCTGAATCTCAATGGACTTAGCCTGTGCTGATAAACGCACTGTCTCGATCGCAGCTTCAATGACTGATACCAAATTAATCGGGTAGAAGTTGAGATTAAGTTTACCCTGAAGGATGCGGGAGACATCGAGCAAATCTTCAATCAATTGGGTTTGTAACTTGGCGTTGCGCTCAATGGTTTCGAGGGCGCGATCGCTTGTTAATTGGTCAAGTTTGCGGGTTCGCATCAGTTTTGTCCAACCCAGAATTGGATTAAGCGGTGTCCTCAGTTCATGGGACAGCACGGCGAGAAATTCATCTTTGATGCGGTTTGCTGATTCAGCAGCGTTTCGCGCCGTTCGTTCGGCTTCGTAAAGGTGGGCGCGAGCGATCGCTTGGGCGCATTGTTGAGCAACAGCCAAGATAAACGCTTGATCTTCTCCACTAAGTAGTTGAGGCTGGGCAAATCCCAAAGTTATACCTCCAACTGCCCAACCTTCTACCATCAATGGAATAGAAATCCAGGGATCAATGTCATATTGAGCGTAAATTTCAGCTAGATGAGGGTAACGAGCTATCTGATTTTGTCTCGATTGTGCCCAAATAGGTTGCCCAGTCCGCACGGCTTCTGCTAAGGGAAAGGGTGAATCTATGGCAAAATGCCGCCAAGTGTCCAGCAAATCTTGGTTATAGCCAACCGCACGCACAATTTCCAGTTCTGTTTTGTTTTCATTCAGCAAAGCGACGAGGGCTGAACTAGCTCCCAAGGCAGCCATGCTCTGCTCAACAATGACTTCAGATACTTGGGCTGGTGTCAGCGATTCTGAAAGGGCAGATGTGATCGACTGGAGACGGGCAATTCGCTCTAATGCTTGCTCTGCTGTTGTTTGTGCTTGCTGCGCTTCTTGGTAAAGGCGGGCATTATCGATGGCGATCGCAGCTCGATGGGCAACATCTTCTGCCAGTGATAAGTCAGCTATGCTGTAACGACGTTTTGATTCAGCAGTCACAAAGGAAATTGCCCCAAAAATTCTTTCACGTGCCATCAAGGGCAATATTATACATGACTTTAAACCAAGTTCACGCAGAATTCGCAGATGTTCTGGATCTTCGATGGCTGCTGCTAGGGCTGCATCTGAAATTTCAGTTACCATTTCTGCAAGTCCTGTACGCAGCACTTTAGCCACACCTTCCGCTGCATCCAAATCTCTGGGATAACGCTGATAGAGTTCCCAGGCTTTCACTTTCTCTGGATCTCGGTGGGCAACTGCTACTTGATTAATTGCTTGATTGTCTTGCAGGAGATTAACACTGCACCAATCGGCGAAGTAGGGCACAACCAGGTTTGCCACACTTGTTAGCGTGCTTTCGTAATCAAGGGAAGAGGCGAGTGTTGCACTGACTTGAGCCAAAAACGCTGCTCGTTGCTGATCGGCTTCTGCTTCCAGACGGGCGGTTTGCTCTTGAATCAGTTGAATACGTTTGGCTTCAGATTGTTTGCGATCGGTGATATCAAGCACAACACCACTCATGTGTGTGGCTTTACCTGCTTCGTTGAAAAAGGCTTTTCCCCGGCAGGCTAGGTAGCGGATGCTGCCGTCATTCCAAATAATTCGATATTCTAAATCATGCTCCACGCCTTCGTTAATCGCTCGACTCAAAGATTGAGCCAGCAATGCCCGATCATCTGGATGCAGGCGAGCTAAAATTGCTTCGGAGGTGGCAACAAAGGTTTCAGGTGTTAACCTAAAAAGTTGATAAGTTTGCTCATCCCAGTTAAACTGATCATTGGTAATATCCCAACTCCAAACACCGATTTGGGCAGACTTCAACGCCAGGTTGAGTTGTTCTTGGCTGTTTTCTAAACCTTGATAAAGACGAGCATTTTCTAGAGAAATGGCAATTTGAACTGTCAAAATCTCCAGTACAGCAAGTTTATTTTGTGTAAAAGCGCTGGGGATGAGATTGTTTTCTAAATATAAAATCCCAAGTAGTTTCGACTGACGGGCGATCGGCAAACAAAGTACAGATTTAGGTTGCTTTTGAATTACATACTCATCTCTAGAAAACAGATTCAGTTCAGTGGCATTCGGCAAAATCACTGTTTCTTGAGTTCGCTGAACATAATTCAGGATTGATTGAGGAATAACCTCTGAAATGTCGCCCTCTAATACGGCTTGAGAAATATTGGGCTTTGCTGCCTGGGGATTAACCTTAGCTTCTACTTCTATTACCATATTTTGCTCGGTTTCAAGCAACAAATAACCGATTTCTGCTCCTGCTTGCTCGATGACAATCTGCATTAATGTCTTCAACAACCGTGAAAGCAAAATTTCACTAGATATTGTTTGAGATGCTTTAACAACCGATAGAAAGTCTAGGTGTTCACCTGTGGTAAAAAACGTTCCGTTAGAGACAAGCTGTTGTCGTGGCAATAGCTGAGGATAGGATTCTTCGAGTTGCTTTTTAGCGGATGCCTCCCAGCGCCCATAGGAATTTTTAGCTGCTTCCACTTGCTCATTTGGATCAGGGAATGTCACCCCAAAAAGTTTTAAAGCTTCTAATCCCAGTGTCAGCGCCTGTTCATACCTACCTGCAACTTGGTAGAGTCGGATTTGCAGCATATATATGTTGGCTTTTTCCACATGAGATTCTGCTTTGAGCAATAGTAGCTCAAATAATTCTTCCGCTTGCTCTAAATTTCCTGTTAAGAATTCACACTCAGCCTGTTCTTTAAATAGAGTAAATGTTTGCTCATATTGTCGAATCCAGGCATTCTCAGCTAAAAGATTCATGGCAACGCTAAAAAATATTTTAGCAGCAGTGTAGGCTGTGGAGGCTTTTGCCTTCTTACCAGCAATTAAATTCAATCGTACTAATTCATCTTTTTCTGTCTGTTCACTAATCAGATTCACAGCGAGATTGAGGTGATTGACTAAATCAAAAATTTGCTCGTTCACTTGTTCCGGACTAGCATTTTTGAGCAAAAGTCGCCCAATCGTCAGATGAACTGCCGACTTTGATTCATCGGCAATTAAGGCGTAAGCAGCTTGTTGAACTCGATCATGGTAGAAACG
Organism: Nostoc sp.; assembly: GCF_036917395.1. Classification (GTDB taxonomy): domain Bacteria; phylum Cyanobacteriota; class Cyanobacteriia; order Cyanobacteriales; family Nostocaceae; genus Nostoc. The sequence goes on along the minus strand of NZ_JBALDI010000004.1, from coordinate 105,521 downwards.
ATAGTTTTTCTGGGTACTTTCATCTGACTCAATGGGGATAATTAATCCTCTTAAAATTGCTTCAACAAGTCCATTTGCCGTTTCCTCAATAGATTGTTCACCAACGATCGCTAAAACTTCTAAATCAAAGCGATTACCAATACAGGAGGCTAACTTAAGCACCTGTTGAGTTGGGGGTGGCAGTTTTTGCATCCGCCCAATCATCAAACTGACAATATTATCTGTAATGCCTTGGGCTTCAATCTGAGCTAGATTCCATTGCCAAACACGATGTTGGCGATCAAAATTCAGCAGATTTTCTTGATGCAGTGTTTTTAGAAATTCATTTACAAAAAAAGGATTACCGTCAGTTTTTTGGATAATTAATTGAGCAAGAGGTTCTACTCGTTCTGCTGAACTATGCAATGTATCAGCAATCAACTGATTTACATAAATAAGATTCAAGGGAGTCAGTATAATTTCAGTTATTCTTGCTCCATACTGGTAAACCTTCTCCATCATCAAATTGAAGGGATGCACAATATCTATTTCGTTATCTCGATAGGCCAAAATGAAGCAGAGATACTGGATACTAGAGCCAGTAATAATAGTTTGAATCAAATTTAAAGTAGCGCTGTCTGCCCACTGCATATCATCTAGGAAAACAGTGAGTGGATGCTCTTTTTGAGCAAAGACGCTGATAAAGTTATGAAACACCAAGTTGAATCGATTTTGAGATTCAGCAGACCCCAATGGTATATGAGACTGTTCTCCGATGATTAGTTTAAGTTCGGGAATTAGATCAGCAATTAGTCTACCATTGTTCCCTAATGCTGCTTGTATTCGCTTTTTCCAGGTAGCAAGTTTATCTTCAGGCTCAGTTAAAATTTGCCGAACAAGTGTTTGAAAAGCTTGAACAATGGTGGAATAAGGAATATCTCGTTTGTACTCATCAAACTTACCACAGATAAAAACCCCGTGTTCTTTGACAATCGGCTTGTGAATCTCTTTCACCAGAGAAGATTTCCCAACCCCAGCATAGCCAGAGACGAATACAATCTCTGGTTTTCCTTGGCTAACAACTCGCTCAAATGCTTGGAGAAGCTTTGCAATTTCTTGTTCTCGTCCATACAATTTCTGGGGAATTTGAAAGCGTTCTGAGATATCTTGCTCACCCAAAACAAAGGATTGGATTTCTGTGGTTGTCTCCAATTGCTCTAAGCACCGTTCCAGATCAAATTGCAAACCTAAAGCGCTCTGATATCTCTGTTCTGCAACCTTGGACAGCAATTTTATGATGATCTCACAAAGCATTTGGGGAATATCAGAGTTTAGCTTTTTCGGGGATGGCGGAGATTTGGCGATATGACAATGCACCCACTCTAAGGGGTCTTTACCTTGAAACGGTAGCTGCCCTGTGAGCATTTCATAGAAGGTGACTCCCAGTGAATACAAATCGCTGCGATGGTCAATCCCTCGATTCATCCGCCCGGTTTGCTCAGGTGACAGATATGGTAGACTGCCTTCAATGCGACTGGAACTGCTAACCCTTTGCTGCTCATAGGGAATGAAGGCAGCAATTCCAAAATCGGCAATTTTGATCTGATTAGTTTCGAGGTTAACTAAGATATTTTGTGGCTTAATATCTTTGTGAACAATGTGATGGCTGTGAATTTGTGCAAGTGTGCTGGTGATTTCAATAGCAATCTTCAAAAATGGAACAGGCTGTTGAAATTGGTCTAGCAACAAGTCAAGCGATCGCCCCCCAAAATCCTCCATAATTAGATAAGGGATTCCCTGGTGCATCTCTAAGGCGTAAGCTTTGACTGCTGCTGCGATGTTTAACCTTTGAGCGATCGCATACTCATGTCTAAGTTGCTCAATATTATTGGGTATACACTGTTCTGGACGTAGCCCTTTGATAATTACCGGACACTGATCTTTAACCTTAATTCCACGGTATATGACTGCTTTTACCCCTGCTTTTAACAAAGCGACAATTTCAAATCCAGGTAATGCAATCATTATGCCAAATACTCCAGGCGTACTTCTTCAGGGATAATCCGAGCTTAATTGTATTTTAGATACATTTCCTTGGGCAGATTAAATTTAGATAATATTAGGTTACGATAATCAATTCTGCTGACTCAATAAACCCAAAATAAGCTAAAATTCAAGCAGAGTAAGCATTCTCCGCTCATTAACTCCCCATGCTTGATAACCTGCAAACCCAAATTTACCAACTAGAACAATTTGCCAACAGCCTCGTTTCTAACCAACTGACACACCTGAGTGTGGCGAGTATTGGTATCATCTTTGCAGCTGGCTTGCTCACTAGTCTCACACCCTGTATGCTTTCTATGCTGCCAATTACCATTGGTTACATCGGTGGTTATGAAGCCAAAAGCCGTTTGCAAGCAGCTGCTCAATCAACTTGGTTTGCTTTCGGATTAGCAACTACATTGGCAGGATTAGGTATTTTAGCAGCTTTGGTGGGAAAAGTCTACGGTCAAGTGGGAATTGGTTTGCCGATTATCGTCAGCATTATCGCCATTCTCATGGGGCTGAACTTACTGGAAGCACTACCTCTGCAATTTCCATCCTTGGGTGAAACAAATTGGATTTCGCCAGATTTACCAGCAGGATTGCGTTCCTATTTGCTGGGGCTGACTTTCGGCTTAGTCGCATCCCCTTGTAGTACGCCTGTTTTAGCTAGCTTACTAGGTTGGATTGCCAATACACAAGACTTAATTTTAGGCGCTGTTTTGCTACTTTCTTACACAGGCGGTTATGTAGCACCATTGATTTTGGCGGGTACTTTTACAGCTTCAATTAAAAAGTTACTGGAATTGCGTCGCTGGTCTGGTTGGATTAACCCAGTCAGCGGGGCGCTGTTGGTAGGATTCGGTGTATTTTCCTTAATTTCTCGGATTCCCCTTGGCAGTTTTTAATTTCAATCCTTGATAGTGCTTGATTGAGATTTATATTATCAATACATTTGTAAAATTTTACACATAATGACTATAGAAGATTCAGCGGACAAAGAATTAAAATGGTGGACAGTACCTGGGCAATTCTTACGGCAGGAGCTTTTGCCTGTACTGACCAACTTACGACTAGCGATCGCACTATTTCTATTGATTGCAATCTTTAGTTCCACCGGAACTGTAATTGAGCAAGGTCGCTCACCTGCATTCTATCAGGCTAACTACCCAGAACATCCAGCTTTATTTGGTTTCTTAACTTGGAAGGTAATTCAGGTAGTTGGGTTAGACCACGTATATCGTACCTGGTGGTTTCTGGCATTACTCATCTTATTTGGCACTAGCTTAACTGCTTGTTCTTTTACTCGTCAGTTACCAGCCTTAAAAGCTGCCCAGCGCTGGAAATATTACGAAGAACCACGGCAATTTCAAAAGTTAGCTTTAAGTGCAGAACTAGATACTGGTTCTTTGAATTCTCTGTGCGAAATATTACAGAAACGCCGCTATAAAATTTTTCCAGATCAAGAAAAAGAAAATCTTCTCTATGCCCGCAAGGGAATAGTCGGACGCATCGGCCCAATTATCGTTCATATTGGCATCGTAGCTATTCTGCTAGGCGGAATTTGGGGGGCGATGACTGGGTTTCTTGCTCAAGAAATGGTTGCCAGTGGTGATACATTTCAGGTGAGAAATATTGTAGATGCTGGCCCTTTAGCAGCAGCCCAAGTCCCGAAAGATTGGTCTGTACGAGTCAATCGTTTTTGGATTGACTACACTCCATCTGGCGGCATTGATCAATTTTATTCGGATATGTCTGTCTTGAATAATCAGGGAAAGGAAGTTGACCACAAGAAGATTTTTGTCAACGAGCCTCTGCGCTATCATGGCGTAACTTTCTATCAAACTGATTGGGGAATTGCAGGTGTTCGCGTCCAATTTAACAACAGCCCGATTTTTCAGCTACCGATGGCGCAATTGAACACCAACGGTAACGGGCGCATTTGGGGAACGTGGGTTCCGACTAAACCTGATTTGAGTGAGGGTGTCTCCCTGTTAGCCAAAGACTTGCAAGGGATGGTATTAATTTATGATCCCACTGGCAAACTCGTTGATACTGTCCGCACTGGGATGTCCACCGAAGTCAATGGCGTGAAGCTGAAAATTCTGGATGTGATTGGTAGCACTGGCTTACAAATTAAAGCCGATCCAGGCATACCAATTGTTTACTCAGGGTTTGGCTTGCTAATGCTGGGTGTGGTGATGAGTTACTTTTCCCACTCGCAAATATGGGCATTGCAAAAAGGCGATCGCTTGTATGTGGGTGGTAAAACTAATCGCGCCCAAGTTGCTTTTGAACAAGAGGTTTTGGAGATTTTAGATCGGCTGAGTTCACAGCCAAAAGGTGAGGAGAAAGAGACGCCAATTGAAGTTTAAAAGCAAAGCGGTGCAAAGTAAATCGCAGAGGAACGCAGAGCATAAGTGATAACTTTGTATACCTTTGCATTAACTCTCTGCGCCCCTACCCTGCGGGAAGGCGAAGTGCCTATGCGTTTCAAAGTTATTTACAATTAATTACGCCTACATAGCTACAAATTGAAAAATTATTAGAGGTGTTTATTAAACATTGGAACAAAAGATTTCTATGTCTGCTCAAGTTCAATCAAAGGGACGCGTTTACCTTCTACCCCTAATCGCTGTTTCGTTGAGTATTGCTTCTTGCACTGCGGATCATAGAAACATCAAGCATATTTCTATCGTTGGTGCTGGGGCAAGTTTTCCTGCGCCTTTGTACGAGTGCTGGCTTTCAGATTACAACCAGAAAAATCCCAATGTGGAAATTAACTATCAAGCTATAGGGAGCAGTGCTGGAGTGCAACAACTTATTGAAGGTACTGTGGACTTTGCAGCTAGTGATGTGGGAATTACAAATGAACAAGCAGCCAAGATAAAACGCGGAGTGATTGCTTTGCCAATAACTGCCGGTTCTATTGTGCTGGCTTATAACCTCACACAAGTTGCACAGCAGTCGCCTCAAGTCAATGTGCCAACGACTCTAAGGCTACCACGCCAAGTTTACGTAGATATCTTCCTCGGAAAAATTACGAATTGGAATCATCCTAGAATAGCCGCAGCTAATCCAGGAGTAAGTTTGCCCAATTTACCGATTCAAGTCGTACACCGAACTGATGGGAGTGGAACTACGAGCGTGTTGACGCAACACCTAAGTGCTATAAGTCCAGAATGGAAAAGGAAACTTGGGGCTGGTAAAGCTGTAGCATGGCAAGTGGGAATTGCTGGAAAGGGTAACGAAGGTGTTACCGCCCTGATTCAACAGATACCAGGAGCTATTGGCTATGTAGAGTACGTTTACGCCAAACAAAATAAACTTCCTATGGCTGCTTTAGAAAATAAATCTGGTAATTATATTACGCCGACACCAGAATCTGTAGCTCAAACCTTAAAGGCAGTGAAATTACCCAACAATAATTTGATTGCTTTTATCACCGATCCTACAGATGCCCAGTCTTATCCCATCGTCACTTACAGCTGGCTTTTAACTTATCACCAATATCCAAACCGAGTCAAAGCTCAAGTGCTGAAAAACTTTGTTGATTGGGCTGTGATTGAGGGGCAAAAATCCAGTTTGGAACTCGGATATATTCCTTTGTCTAAAAAAGTTGTGGTTCAAGTGCAATCTGCCGTCAAGAAAATTGCTGAATAAAGCTAATCAGTGATGATATTACTTTTGGTGACGCACTTCAACCACAGTATGTACATTGCCGCGAGGCGTAAAATCTGCTTTCACCGTGACTTCCAACGGATCACAAGCAGCTACAAAATCATCCAAAATTTGATTGGCAGATTCTTCGTGAGAAATGTAGCGATCGCGGTAACTGTTAATGTAAAGTTTGAGTGCCTTTAATTCCACTACCCGCTCATCAGGCACATAGGTAACGTAAATTGTCGCAAAGTCAGGATAGCCGGAAAACGGACATTTACAAGTAAATTCCGGCAAAGTAATATTAATGTCATATCGCCTACCCACACGCGGATTCGGAAAGGTAATTAGTTTACCTTCGGCAATGTCGCGTTCGCCATACTTCATTTCTAGGCTTGCCTGGGATACACTTTCAGCTGAGGAATTACTCATAAATTATTAAATATGATTATTTGCTAGGTTGGGCAAAGGAGGAGATGGGGAGACTAATATAATCGTAAATCCTTACTCAGCTCAATACTCTTCCTTCTCCCAGTCTGGACAATTCTCATCTTCACAACCGTGAGGATGCATAGCACAAACTAATAAATTACCACCATAAACCTGACCGTGGTAGTGAGTACAACCGATGCAGGCAGGATTTTTTTCGGCTGTGGGTTCAACTGAATAAGGAAAGCCCGGATCTACATCTGTTACAATGTCTTCCAGTTCCCAGTAAGCTTCCAACATTGGTTCAGCCAAATCCTGTAAATACTGATCGACTTCAGTGACAATGTTAGGGACTTGCTCGGTGATTTCTTCCGTTAGCTCAAAAAAAGCGTCTACCATTTCACTCATTCCCAGGAAGAAACGCTCTACTTCATCAGCCACTGTTTCGACGATTTCTGCTAAATCTTTTTGCCACTGTTCCATAAACTTGACACCCTTACAGGCTATAAACAGGACGGTTTGTGTTATCTGGCTGTAAGCACTAGAGTACACATTAAGCAATGTATATTACTCAAGTTTCTATCTGAAGTGCCACTTATTACTAATATTTGGAAAGAATATTTTTTATTAATCGCGTTGCAATCGTTTTAACTCATTTTGCAGGTCTAGCACTTCTTGGCGTAATTTATCCACATTCTCATCAGTTGCTCCCTCTTTCACCGTTGGTTCTTCATCTTCCTCTAAAATTTCAATGCGGCGAGGTTCAGAAGGGGGTGTTTCTGGTGAGGTTTCACCAGATGCTTGGGCCTGTTGGGCTTGCTTCATCATATCTTCAACGAAGCGGCGGGCTTCTTCTGTGTTCATTTCGCCCTTTGCAACCATTTCATCTGCCAGTTTTTGGACTTGCGATCGCACTTGGGCTAATTTCCCCCCTGCTTTCTCACCTGCGTAAGAAGCTAATCCAACACCGAGGTAAAAAGCTTTTTGAACAATATCTCCAAAACCAGCCATTGTTGCTGAACGCTCCTAAAAATAGGGCGACCCGGAGACTACGCCTATCACAAGCCTCCCGTGTTGCTGCTACCTTCCGGTTCTGACAAGATTTGGGTGTTGCAATCGCATAGATCCAGGTCTTCTAAAAGCATAACATTAAAAGTCAGTAAGTGTGTGTTATTCCATAACAATTCGCCATTCGTAAAGCTGATAGTTGACGCAGCCATGTTGCACCAATGGATCATCAGCTACAATTGCTTCTGCTTCCTCCTTTGAGGCTGCCTCAAACAGCAACATCCCGCCTCTTTGCTCTGCCCAGTAGCCTGTTCGCGCTTTGTGTCCTTTAGCAATCAAGTCCTGAATGTAGGCTTTGTGGGCAGGTACATATTGGTCAAAGGTAGGTTTATCGACTTTGCCTTCTTCAATTTTTACAAACCACGGCATTTGCTTCTTAACTCCAGTTGCAACAGACATCCTGCTTAAGTTATTACTATTTTTGAGTAGTATTTGAGTAGCAATATACACGAACTATCGTAATTTACTGAAGATTTAAAGACCAAGACGAATAAAGCCATCCTACCTGCTCTGGCAAGAACGGCTTTCTCATGGATATGTCGCCTACTGCTAGCGACGCATCTGTGACTATTAGACCTCTAAGTGCGATCGCAGATCATCCAGTGAAGATGTCGAGTCAGTGGGAATCAGTGGTTTTGTTGGTGTCGGCTTGTCAGGAACAAATTCAAAGAGAATTCGGATTTTCCCTTTCTCCCAGCCGCCACCCTGAGCTAGTAAAAGCTTACAGTTGACACCATCTCCAAACCAGTCTGAAGCCTTGTCCTCTTCTAAGTTGCTGCTCCTATGCACCAAATACTTCAGACGTTCCATCAATTCTTCACCTGTCGATGTTGAAGCCTCAGTTAAGTTAGCATCCTGAGCCATAGAAATAACATCCTCATCGGACAGAATAATTTGATCGCTCATTTAGTTTTCTCTTTCGTTAACACAACATGGCGGATCAAGCGCTAACTCGATCCGCCTTTCCTAAGTTTTCCCACTAAGCACCAATTACTAAGGAATAAAAACAGTGTTCAGATGATCGCAGATCAGGAGTCAGGAGTCAAAATAAAAATAATTAATATACATAATAGATGAGCCGTTTTTTTGTCGCCCTTCTACCACCGCAAGACATTCAAGACTACGCCAACCAGATTAAGCAGTACTTTGCCGATCACTATGCTAGTAGCGGGGCGCTAAAGTCTCCGCCTCATATTACCCTGCAACCGCCCTTTGAATGGGCAGATGTTAACTTGTCACTGCTAGAAGCATCCTTGAAGGAGTTTGCTAGTGAACAACAGCCAGTAGCAATTACACTCAGGGGGTTTAATGCTTTTGTACCTCGTGTCATATACATTAATGTAGTCAGAAGTCAAGAACTTTTGACTTTGCAAGCTGATTTAATGGCTTATACAGAAAGCAACTTGGGAATTGTTGACAAGGTTTCTAAAACCCGCCCTTTTGCGCCCCACATGACGGTTGCGTTTCGGGATTTAACAAAGCAAAACTTTAAAGCTGCTTGGCCAGAGTTTGAAAAGCGTCAGTTGCATTTTGAGTTTACTGTCCACAAACTAACGCTACTGCTTCACGACGGTAAGCGCTGGAATATTAAATCGGAGTTTGGTTTTTTGCCTACCGAACAATGAGTAATATATTACTTAGATATTTTCTACCCAGGATTATCCTAATAAACATCATGGTCATGTATTTATGAAAAAAGCGCTTACACATCAAACTGCCTTACTATTTACATGCTCTATGCTGCTGGTAGCTTGTGGTAAAAGTGGCAGTAATGATGCATCCGCAAATAATCCAACAGCGATGACAAGTGCAGCTAATGCTATTCCTATCGGTATCGCCTTTGCACAAACGAGCAATGTAGCATTACTTGGTCAAGAAGGAACTGATGGAGTAAAAATTGCCCAGAAGTATTTTAATGACAAAGGAGGTATCAATGGTAGACCAATTAAATTAGTATATCAAGATACTGGTGGCGATGAAGTTGGAGCCATTAACGCTTTTCAAACTTTAATTAGCAAAGATAAAGTTGTTGGCATTGTTGGCCCTACCTTATCACAACAAGCTTTTAGCGCTGATCCCATAGCAGAACGCAATCAAGTCCCAGTTATTGGAGCATCAAACACTGCTAAAGGCATTCCCGAAATTGGTGATTATGTAACTCGTGTTTCTTCATCTGTTGCTGTCGTCGCTCCTTATTCAGTGAAAGCTGCACTCAAGCAAAATCCTAATCTTAAAAGAGTAGCTGTATTCTACGCTCAAAATGACGCTTTTAATAAGTCGGAAACAGAAATATTTCAAAAAACAGTTAAAAATTTAGGATTGGATTTAGTCACAGTCCAAAAGTTTCAAACTACAGATACCGATTTTCAAGCTCAAGCCAGCGATGCTATTAATTTAAAACCAGATTTAGCGATTATATCCGGGTTAGCTGTAGATGGAGGTAATTTAGTTAAACAATTACGAGAACTTGGTTATAAAGGAATAATTGTTGGTGGCAATGGTTTTAACACATCCCATATATTTTCTGTGTGCAGAGCGCTTTGTGATGGCGTGATTGTGGCTCAAGCTTATAGCCCTGTGTATGCCAGTGAAATTAACACCGCATTTCGCAAAGCCTACCTTGAACAATATCATAGAGAACCACCCCAAGTAAGTGCTCAAGCTTTTGCTGCGTTACAGATATATGTAGAAGCTTTTCAATCTTTAGATAAAAAAAGCAACATTAACAAATTGACACTGCCACAGTTGCGTACAGAATTGAATAAGGAGTTACTAAGAGGAAAATATCAAACTCCTCTCGGTGAAATTGCTTTTACACCAGCAGGTGATGTAATTCAAAAAGATTTTTACGTTGCACAACTCAAGATGGAACCAAACGGTGTCAATGGTAAGTTTTCTTTTTTAAAGGCTAATTAGAGTGCCAATATCAGTTGTAATTGACAATACTTTTGTCTGAAGCTTGCATTTTTTGTTATTTAACTGACTACCATAGCGTTTGTTAGCACACTTTTTATAGTGTCCCTTGAATAGCGCGGTTTCATTGCTTTTAGTGACTAATTTTCTCTTAGGTAATGCGATCGCAGTTCCCTTTTGCCAAGATGGTGAAATAGCTAACAACGATCGCAGCAGTTCTTGAAATAAGAGGGATGCTGTTCACGTAGTAATACGGTTCACTTAAGAAGAATCGTAGGTTGAGTTAAGCGCAGCGCTATCGTGAGCGAACAGTCAATCATCTCCACAAAAGGGCACAGAAATTGGGTTTTGAGCTTATTCCTCAACCCCAAGCAAATGCGGTTTCTTAGGAGAGGGTTAGTATCAGTTTACGAGTTGTTACTATGCCACAAACTATTATAATAAAAACTTAAGTTATTATAACTAAAACTTAAGTTTTTATTATAAATTCTCAAGTTGTCATTACCGACACTTAATTGTATATAATTAAAAATTAAGTTTTTATTACTAAATCTTAATATAATTTTATGAATACTGAAGTTATCGTTACTAAAACTGAAGCATTTATAAGGAAAAGTTAATTTGCCGTTACTAAAACTTAAGCTGTTATTATGAATGCTGAAGTTGTCGTTATTAAAACTTAAGTTGTCGTTATTAACACTCGATCTGCCGTTAAGCTGAAGATAAACCACGAAAAATAATAATTAGTTTAGTTAAAAAAATACAATTTTTTGCGGATTATACTGCTGCGATATATAGTCACTGTAGGGCAAGCTAGCTTTATAAGCTTTTGATAAGAGTAAATTTATGACTCGTAAAAAACTAATATCCCGCATTCTAGAAAAGGCTGAGTTAAGAGCCTCTGGACTGAAGGCGATTGATCCAACCATAGATTTTGGGGATACTCACAACTTAAAAAACTTCACACAACTAATTGAGCGGTTACGCACCAAAATTGATGAGTATAACAGCGCTCTAGCGATGATTGATTCTTACCGAACCGAGATTGAAGAGTTGGAAACAAGCTTAGGTAATCTTACTGCGAAAATGTTGATGGGAGTTGCTTTCAAGTACGGTAACGATAGCATCGAATATGAGATGGCGGGTGGTATTCGCAAAAGCGAGCGCATCCGCAAAAGCAGGATAACCCGCTTGAAAGGTGGCGTAAAACAAAAATCAAAAAAGAGCGCTCAAACCGCTAAGTAAGTAGTCGGACAGAATTAATTACACAATATCATTACAAGTGTAACGAAGTGAAACGTACTCCTATGAAGAAGCAAGCTACGCGTAGCGTCTTGTAAAGTTGCAATTCGCTTGCGGTTTAGGATTGCTTTACTTCGTTGGTAATGACTGTAAATATTTTTGTGCAGCTACTTATCATTAGGGACTTCCAGTTAAAAAAACATCCCATCTTTGGGGCGCAAGGCCTTACCTTACGCCCCTAAAAATGTACAAATAATTTTGGATAATTTATTTTTTGTCAGTCCCTTAGAGGATGTTTGAAAAGTTCTCTTCTCGGTATCAAAAGTTTTATATCCCTCTAAATCCTCCTTAAAAAGGGGATCTGGAAGTGCCTAAAGTCACCAGCGAAACACTTTTAAAACAACCTTTTAGAGCAAAGCCGAAGACGCTCCACCTTTGGTTAGGAGTTAAAAAGGTTTTTTATCTGGCTTATAGACCAAAGCATTGTACTTAACTAACTTGAAATCTGCTGTAATAGATGCGATCGCTATTTGGAAGCAATCCGAAGCGATCGCTTACCCCTTTTTCTTCGTTGCCAATCGCAACTTTCTTTTACAAACGTGGCAAAATAGCAAAGAGCGATCGCCCAAGTACGGAGAGCCGCTTGCAAGCTGGTGTAAAGGAAACATTGCGTAGTATCATCAATAGTTGAGAATAAGCGATCGCGATCGCTCACTAAGACTTAAAACCACCTTTCTTTTTACCAGTGTGTAGTCACTTACGCCAAACGTCTCAAAGAGTTGCACCTTGTCATCACACATTGCTTAACTTTTAGAACGCCTTGTAAACAAGATATGTTAGATTTATTTTTTTCTATTTACTTAGTTTTTGTAAAACAAGATACATTAAATGGTAGTTTAATAGCAAAGGAACCAAGAAGTATGTCCGTTAGTAGCCCTGAAGTCATCCGTCATATATTGATCGGGCTGGGATATTTAGCTCCTGAGATTGATCCTAAGCCTGATATCACAAAATTTGCTCCCTGGAAGAGGAACAATAACTCCTTGACTGATGATCTTACCGAAGAAGCGATTAAAAAGTTTCAGAAACAGTACTCACAAAAACTTGTGGTAAATGGTAACGCTGATTCAGAGACTCGAACTGTAATGGAAGATACAGTCAAAGGGCTTCAGAATAGATTGAAGTTTCACGGTTTTGCAACTAATGCCGAAATTCCTCTAGACAAGCCCTTTTATGGGCCAGCCACTTATACAGCAGTCAAGAAATTTCAGAAATCTCAGGGTTTAACTGAAAATGGTATTGCCACTATTGAACAGCGTCAAATTCTACAGCAACCTACTCTAACAAATAAGCCCCAGCCACAGCCACAATCACAACTTAAGCTGATAGATTTGTGCTTCCAATTCAAAAAGAATCCTCAAAATCCTTCTTACATCGCAGCCCTAAATAACTTACAACAAAATCTACCCAAGGACGTTTTATACAAAGTTACTAATAAATGGAGGGGGACAAATGATCAAAATCCTGAGATTGTCAAGTTGACGAATGTGTTCATTTATTATGATGACAACAATGCAAACCATCGTGATGCACTAAATCACTTACAAAGTCAGATTACCCCAGCTATCTCTCAAGCATTTTTAAGTCTCTGGAATAAGAAGTAAACAAATGGGATATACAGCACAATTCAGAGATAACTCTGAGTTAAGCGAACGGAGCAGAGGTTTCCTTTGCTCTGGATTTTCAATCTTTAGATTCCTTAGATTCAGAAGTTCCGAGAGTTAGAATTCAAAATTCAGTAAATCTTAAGTAGTAGCGTGGCAAGACTAAAATGGTGTAGTAGCTAAAGGCTGGTAGTAGCGCTTTAGCCTCAAAAAACCATCTAATGTACAAATTTAGTCTTGCCACGCCAGTAGGGTGCGTTACGGCTTTAGCTTAATACCGTTTTCTGTTAGAACTCTATCAATAAACTGACACTATTGATAATCAGTTTGATAAACTCAAAACCTTGCCTACTAATTTATTTTCCTTAAACAGTCGATAATGTAAATAAATGTAAAAAATCCTCAAGTAGGACAGAAGCATCTATGCGTGTAATTTTAATGACTGGCAAAGGCGGCGTGGGCAAAACTTCCGTTGCTGCTGCAACTGGACTCCGTTGTGCAGAATTAGGTTATCGAACATTGGTTTTAAGTACAGATCCCGCTCACTCCCTGGCAGACAGTTTTGACATAGAAATGGGACATGTACCCCGGGAAATTCGCCCAAATCTGTGGGGTGCAGAACTGGATGCGCTGCAAGAACTAGAGGGAAATTGGGGTGCTGTGAAACGTTACATTACCCAAGTTTTACAGGCAAGGGGTTTAGACGGCGTACAGGCAGAAGAATTGGCAATTTTACCAGGCATGGATGAAATTTTTGGCTTGGTAAGGATGAAACGCCATTACGATGAAGGTGAGTTTGATGTTTTAATTATCGACTCAGCCCCCACTGGCACAGCACTGCGGTTGTTGAGTTTACCTGAAGTCGGTGGCTGGTATATGCGCCGTTTTTACAAACCATTTCAAAACATCTCCGTGGTACTTCGACCTCTGGTTGAACCTTTTTTTAGACCAATTGCTGGTTTTTCGCTACCAGATAAAGAGGTGATGGATGCACCTTATGAGTTTTATGAACAAATTGAAGCTCTGGAAAAAGTATTAACAGACAATACTCAAACCTCAGTGCGTCTGGTCACTAATCCTGAAAAGATGGTGATTAAAGAGTCTCTCCGGGCCCATGCTTATTTGAGTTTGTATAATGTTGCAACAGATTTAGTAGTAGCTAATCGGATTATTCCAAGTGAAGTCCAAGACCCATTTTTCCAACGTTGGAAGGAAAGTCAAGAACAATATCGCCAGGAAATTCATGATAATTTCCACCCTCTACCTGTGAAAGAAGTTCCACTTTTTTCTGAGGAAATGTGCGGATTGGCTTCATTAGAACGCCTGAAGGAAACCCTTTATAAAGATGAAGATCCAACTCAGGTTTATTATAAAGAAACGACTATGAGAGTCGTGCAAGAGCAAAACCAATACAGTTTAGAACTTTACTTACCTGGTATTCCTAAAAACCAAGTTCAACTGAGCAAAAATGGGGACGAATTAAACATTACTATTGGCAACCACCGTCGTAACTTAGTTTTGCCGCAAGCCTTAGCAGCACTACAACCAGGAGGAGCAAGGATGGAAGACGACTATCTTAAAATTCGTTTTACTGACAACATAAGAGTTTAGTTTTGTTGCTTTGGTAATATTTGACAAAAACTCAAACCTAAAAAGCAAGAATCTTTTCTTATAGCTAGTACAGACGCAATTTTTTTAGCGTCTGTTTTTATGAGTTTTTGGTAAATTTTTTTAAAAGTTAAATAAATATTTGTCTTCGGGATTTGGCAGTAGTTTCACTGAAGACAATTTGATGAAATAAATTTCAAAATGGCTTTAGATTTAATTATTTCAGTTTACAAATTATTAATTTATTTTGCTATAAGCAATGATCTCCAACCCTGAACAAGATTTGCCCTTATGTCGCCATGAAGAAAGTTTACTACGCCGCATTACAAACCGTATCCGACGAAGCTTAGAGTTGAAAGAAATTATCACAGTCACAACGGCAGAGGTGCGATCGCTACTAAAAACTGACCGAGTGATGATTTACAAATTTCATGCCGATGATAGTGGTCAAGTGATTGCTGAGTCAATTAACGAAAATCGGTTGCCGTCGCTATTGGGGCTGAACTTTCCTGCTGATGATATTCCGCCCACCGCCCGTGAACTATTTATTAAATCACGAGTGCGTTCTGTTGTTAATCTTGATACTCAAGAGATTGGTCAAAGTCACTTGCATGAGTTGGAAAATGGAGAAACTATATCAGAAGATATCCGTTACCGCCCTGTAGATCCATGTCATGTTGAGTACTTGAGTGCGATGGGGGTCAAATCTTCTGTAGTAGCGCCGATTATTTATCAAGATCAACTTTGGGGGCTGCTGGTATCTCACCATTCTGAGTCACGCCAGATTTCAGAATATGAACTGGAAGCTATACAGATGGTAGTAGATCAACTTTCAGTAGCGATCGCTCAAAGTACCCTGCTCACTCAAGTCCGCAAAACAGCCGAACGAGAAACTATCATTAACCGCATTGCTACCCTGCTGCATTCACTACCCACTATTATATTACAGCCAGCCCTAGAAGCGGCTGTTGCTGCCTTTGATGGTGTTGGTGGTAGGCTTTGTATTAGAAATGCAGCTTTTGATTCCCACAATGGCAACCTGACCAGCTTAACAGAATGCTTAATACCAGGAAATAGTTGTATCAAGCTTTATGTTTGTGGACAGCAACCTGTGATGCCAGAACAAACCATATATCCACTTATAGAGCAGTATAGCGTCTGGCAGGAATACTACAAGTCAAGTAACTACGATGTTTGGCCGATTTTAGATATATATCAAACTCCTAGCTTACGAACTTTGCAAGTTGCTTTTCAACCAACTAAAATTCGTAGCATGTTGATGATCCCACTTCAGTATCGTCAGCAGTTACTGGGCTATTTAAGTATTTTTCGCGACGAAATCGATACAGAAACCCTGTGGGCGGGACAGTATGACAGCGATCAAAGGCAACTGTACCCCCGACAATCCTTTGAGGTTTGGCGCGAATCTAAAAAAGCACAAGCTCAAAAATGGACAGTTGAAGAGATTGAACTAGCAAAAGACCTCGGTAAACACTTTGCTTCAGCAGTTCAGCAGTATGAACTATACCAACAAGTGCAAGCCTTCAATGAAAATTTAGAAAAACAAGTTAAAAAACGCACAATTGAATTACAACGGACAACTGAACAACAACAGGCTGTATTTAAAGTCATTTCCGAAATTCGGGAATCTCTTGACACAAATACCATTTTTCAAACAACCACTAAAGAGGTTTGTCAATTAATCAAAGCCGATCGCGTTTCTGTTTATCGTTTCGATTCTAATTGGGGTGGTCAATTTGTCGGCGATTTCGAGGCTGCTAATCCATACTGGTCGAATGAGTCTGAACTAGGTATTAATACAGTTTGGAATGATACCTACCTACAAGACACACAAGGAGGACGTTACCGCAACAATGAAACATTTGCAGTCGATGACATCTACAGTATGGGGTTTGCTCAGTGTCATATCGATAATCTAGAACAGTTTCAAATTCATGCTTTTGTGCTTGCTCCGATTTTTGTTGGGCAAAAACTTTGGGGTTTGCTGGCAACTTATCAACACACTGGCCCCCGGCAATGGAAAGCCTCTGAAGTTAACTTTCTCAGTCAGATTGCTGCCCAAATGGGAGTAGCACTTCAGCAAGCAGAATTACTCACGCAAACAAAACAGCAGACGTTAAGTTTGCGACAAGCGGCAGAACAACAACATATATTGTTTGAAGTTGTTGCCAAAATTCGGGAATCTCTTGATCTAAATACAGTTTTTGCCGCAACTGTGTGTGAAGTCCGTCGCTCTTTGAATGCTGACAGAGTGGTAGTATATCGCTTTGACCCGAATTCCGAACTCGATGAAGGTGAAATTGTTTCAGAGGATCTTTTGCCAGAGTTTACTTCTGCTTTAACATTAAAAATTCAAGACAACTGCTTTAAGAAGAAGTATGATGCCCTCTATCGTCAAGGACGCATCCACGCGATCGCTGATATCCACAACTCTGAGCTGAATTTTTGTTATGTCCAAATGCTGGAGCAACTTGAAGTTAAAGCCAATTTAGTTTTGCCACTGGCTAAAAGTAATGAACTGTGGGGTTTGTTGTGCATTCACCAGTGTTACCAACCGCGTGAATGGCAATCCTCAGAAATCCAGTTCGCTACCCAAGTTGCTGCACAGCTTTCTGTAGCACTGGAACAAGCTGATTTACTTGAACAAACCAAGCATCAGGCTGTTGATTTGCTACAAGCGGCAGAACAACAACGGGTATTGTTTGAAGTTGTTGCGAAAATCCGGGAATCTCTTGACTTAAATATGATTTTTCAAACTACCACTCAAGAAATTTGCAAATCACTGCAAGCGGATCGTGTGGCTGTCTATCGCTTTCATCCAGATTGGAGTGGTGAATATATCGCTGAGTTTGTAGGTGATGGTTGGGTAAAACTTGTAGGTTCTGATCTCAAGACAGTTTGGGAAGATAGCTATTTAAAAGAAACCCAAGGTGGACGATATCGCAATAATGAAAGCTATATAGTTGATGATATCTATCAGTCTGGTCACTCGGAGTGTCACATTGCGGTTTTGGAGCAATTACAAGTAAAGGCATATGCGATCGCACCTATATTTATCGGGCAACAGCTATGGGGCTTGCTAGCAGCTTACCAGAACTCTGCACCCCGCCACTGGGAAGCCTCGGAAATTAAGTTCATTACTCAAATTGCTAATCAGCTTGGGGTTGCACTCCAACAAGCCCAATTGCATAATCAGACCAAAGAGCAGACAGAAAAGCTGGCTCTAGCTCTGCATGATTTAAAGCAAACTCAAACCCAACTGATCCAAACTGAGAAAATGTCCTCACTGGGTCAATTGGTAGCTGGTATTGCTCACGAAATTAATAACCCGGTGAACTTCATTTATGGCAACATCAACCATGTCAATGATTACACCCAAGATTTACTCAGTATACTAGACCTATATTTGCAAAACTGCCCTGACCCCAACTTTGAGATTCGCGATCGCTCAGAAGAAATAGACTTAGAATTTATCATCGAGGATTTGCCGAAAACTCTATCTTCCATGAAAATTGGGATTGATCGCATCCGTCAAATAGTCTTGGGCTTACGGAATTTCTCCCGCCTTGACCACGCAGAAAAAAAGCCAGTTAATATTCATGAGGGCATTGATAGCACCTTGCTAATTTTGCAGCATCGCTTGAAAGCAAAACCGGAAAGTCCGGCTATTAAATTAGTCAAAGAGTACAGTGACTTGCCCTTAGTAGAGTGCTATGCTGGCCCACTGAATCAGGTATTTATGAATGTTTTAAGCAATGCGATCGATGCCCTAGAAGATTACAGGGAATCTGAATCGAAACCTCATAGCCATCAAATTACTATCCGTACTGCTCTTGGTGAGCTTGAAGGCAATGTCAATAGCGTAGTAATTCGCATTGCAGACAATGGCTCAGGAATACCCGAAGCGATAAAGGCAAGAATCTGCGACCCATTTTTCACTACTAAGCCAGTGGGGAAAGGCACTGGCTTGGGGTTGTCAATTAGTTATCAGATTGTGGTGGATAAACACGGTGGTGTGTTTAAATGTGATTCTCAACCAGGGTTAGGTACAGAATTTTGGATTGAAATTCCGATTATACAAATCACCAAATCGCATAATCAACTCCCGTAGGTTTGGGAGCCACTAAAGAGATAGAGTTTTAATTAGAAACAATGTTTAAACCAAAGCGGACTGAGTAGATGATTTTAGTCCACTTGAGTGGAGTTAGGCTATCAGCCTTGCACTTCAGTGCAGAGCGGGATGTCGGGTGAGCGTAATACTTTGATTTTTACAAAAATGTGGGTAACGACAAAAGCTTCTAGTCTCAGGGCGTTTATGTACAGCCTCACATAGACATTGATAGAAGTCCGATTAACTTCTCAGTTGCACAGGCATAGCTAAATAGGTCATTTTCAAACCACCCAATGGCGTAAAAATCACTGGAGTTAGACTTTGATTCAAATGCATTTGAATTTCGGTAGATGGTAACTCTTTCAAGCCTTCCATCAAATATTTAATATTAAAAGCAATCTCTATATTTTCCCCAGAAACCTGGGCCGGCATTGATTCTCTACCACTTCCTACATCTTGAGCTTCACAAGATAAGGTAATTTCTTGAGCTTCGCTATCAATACTGACTTTGACAATATTATTTTTCTGATCAGCTAACACCGCAATCCGCTCCAAAGTGCTTACAAATTGCCGCCGTTCAATTGTAATTTGTCGCTCAAATTGGCGCGGGATTAGTTGTCGATAGGCAGGATATTGCCCTTCTAAAGTGCGACTAGTCAAGCGTTGATTTTGCCATGAAAATACAACTTGACCTTGATCGAAATATAAAGCTACGGGTTCATCTGATGAGGCGCTATGAGCTAGCATTCGTTGGAGTTCGCGTAATGCTCTAGCTGGTACTGTCACTTCTAGTTGACTAGTTCCGCCTAGAGGACGCTCGTTGCTAGTTTCTACCACTGCTAGGCGATGTCCATCGGTAGCTGCAAATTCTAGGGTATCTTGTTTAACTGTTAAATGCACTCCAGTGAGTACTTGCTTGGTTTCGTCAGCACTAGTAGCAAATAATGAACCCCGTAATCCCTCAATTAATGCGGTGGTGGTGAGATGGATTACTTCTGTATTTTCAATTACAGGTAGTTCCGGAAATTCTTCAGGCCCCATTGCTCGGACTTGGTAATGTCCACTCTTGGGTGTAAGTGTGACAATTAAACCTTCTCCACCCGGTGTTACACCTGTGAGGGCTGATTCATCATCTAGAGTGATTTCGCCTTCTGGAAGACGAGAGGTGATGTCTACAAGTAATTTAGCAGGAAGTGCGATCGCACCTCCTTGCCATACCTCAGCGTTAAAGCTGGTGCGGATTCCCAAGCTGAGATCAAAGGCTGTTAAACTTACCTGGTTAGTTTGAGCATCCGCTTGTAGCAGCACATTGGCAAGTACAGGATGGGTTGGTCGTGAAGGTACTGCACGACTGACGAGTGAGAGGTTTGTACTAAGATCGCTTTGGGAGCAAACTAATTTCATAAGTCAGATTCCGCTGGTGAAAGATATCCTAACACCGTTATTGTTCATAGGCGAGTAGGGGTAGGCGTGTTGCCTATAATTGCCAGCTACCGGAAGCTGCTGACAAGTACGATTGCATTAATCGCGGGTGTATTAAAAGTTCAGTATGGAATACACCAGGAATATATCCCACATTCCGCACCCTCAAGTGTCACATCAATTCTGTGTTTTGCCGCAACCTCAGTTATTGGTAAATTGCACCATCAGGCATAATTGCCCCAGCTAAGTTAGTACCAATTAATTTAACCAGAAGGCGCTCACCAGAGCGAATCCGCGCTCCTGTCAAGTCGGCTCCCCGCAAGTCGGCCCCACTGAGATCCGCTCCAATCAAATTAGCAGCACGTAAATTCGCCTCCCGCAGATCCGCTAAAAGTAGGTTTGCCCGAAATAAATTTGCTTCAGATAAATTCGCACCTCTGAGGTTAACTTTGTGCATAAAAGTATCACTGAGATTAGCACCACTCAAATTGGCATAACTCAGATTTCTGCCAGATAAGTCTTTATTGCTCAAATTTGCCCGACTGTAGTCTTTGCCACTCAAGTCTGAGCTTTTCTTTGGTGGTTGCTGGGTTGTTTGAAATGGTTTTTGTGCTTCAGGTGGCGGTGAGTTAAGCGTGGTTTGAGGTTTGGTTTTTAGAGAGCGCAACTTTTCACGAGCTTCATTTATAGCTTTCAGCTTGTCTTGTGCTTTCTGCTGTAAACGGAGATTGTCTTTGGGAATGCGATCGGGATGCCAAACAAAGACTAAATCTTTGTAAGCCTGGTTCACTTCGTCAAGTGTTGCCCCAGGCTCTAATTCCAAAATTCTATAGTACTGCTCCAGATCGCTCATACGATATTTTGGTGGACAATCAACTTAATTATGAGTTATGGAGTCGATCTATCCGCTGAATCATTATGTCATTGATTATGGGGCATTGGGGAGCCACTGCCGTTAGCGTAGCGGTAGCGAGTAATCGAGCGTCAAGGGTTTCCCGACTTGTACCCCTACGGGGATCTTGCTACGCGCAGCGTCTCCCTTAAAAGAGGCGACTGGCGTCATGGGGCACAAGAGATAAAGGAGCAAAGGAGAAACACTTACTACAACTTCCCCTCTGCAACGCCAGCCTCCCCACTCCCTCATCTCTCCATCTCCCCATTTCTCCATCGAGCGATCGCTCTCAAATATGCTGCAACTGGAATCTGATAGACTTCAATAAAAATCCAAACAATAATTGATAAATGTGATAAGAAAGTTAATATAGTCCAAATATATGGCATCCAGGTAATGGGTTCCTTGAGATTAGCAGGAAAATAGTAAGCTACTATGCCAATTAAAGTAGTGGGAAGAATTACAAAAGCTGCTGCTGCTACTCCATAACCCCAACCTAATTCCATACCTTCCAACTGGGCTTCTGTCCAACTAAACCCATTCCAACGCCAAACTAAGGGTGGTTGCCTAGAAGGCATTTTGATTTGCTGTAGTTCTAGGTTGACTGTAAAAATCTCTTGACAAAAGTCACAAGCCATAGCTTCCATTAATGGCATATGAGAAATCTTACCTATCCGACAGACTGGGCAGGGGTAAACTCCATAATAGTCGAAAGATTGGGTTAAGATTTTGGAACTGGGCATAATGAAACTGATGATCCTAAAAAGTTAATCTGGTCAATGAGGACTTGGGTAAGAATAATGTATGGTGATTGTCAATTGTCTGCAATCAGCTTTGGCAAGGTGAGGTAACAAGTCAGGAGAATTATATATTTTAACTTCTCAATCCCTCTAAGCACTAGGACTCACGCCTGTTTATGTGGAACGGTTTTAGCTCGTGAATCATAATGCTGCGGTGAATATTTTTCGGATTGGATTGAGTACCGTAGAAGATACGGGAATTAACATCTCTTAAGTGGATGACCTCTGCTTGGGTAACGGCAACGATACCCAAGTAAGCCGACTCGCAGAACCAGAAAACTCGCGTCTTTTGAAGTTGGAATCACCGTGGCTTCAGCAGGCGTGAGCATGTCAATAGTTTTGACTCCCACAGTTGTACTGAGTCTATCGCTTTTTTATCGTTTATGGGGGTCTTGACACCGCCGACTTTTTCTGTTATTGTTACTGTTACGCTACATAGCTATAGTTATTGAATTTTCCAGCAAAAGCCTCGCAAATGCTTAACACAAATTCTTATTTTTCTTTTTGGTTTAGGGTGGTTCACCGGGAGTGAATCGAGTTTCCTAATGGAAACCGCCCGGTGAACCGCAGAACGAACTCTGCGGTTTTTGTTTTTTTAAGGAGAATTTCATCGTCATGACTTATTTCACTAGCTGGTTTTATGGCTTTTACTTTTGGCCCAGAATAAATTCCGGGTGAATAGCGTCATGCCAATGAATCAGAACGCGCCCGGAACTCCTCAAAGGTTCTGGGCTTTTTTCTTATCGGGGTATAGTGCCCAATACTTAATTTTTTAGGAGAATGAACCATGATTAATGCCAAACTTGCCAGACAATCCCATCCAAACCATCAGACAATTGTTAAACTTTCAGAAAAAGTCGCTTTCGGGGGCGAAGAACTGGTAATTATCGGCGGCCCCTGCACCGTTGAAAGTTTAGAACAAATGGAGATAGTCGCCCAAAAGCTCTCTACTGCATCCGTGCAGGGGTTGCGTGGTGGTGTCTACAAACCCCGCACATCTCCCTACGCCTTCCAGGGTATGGGAGAGTCAGGATTGAAGATTTTGGCAAGGGTGCGATCGCATTACAATATGCCAGTTGTCACCGAGGTGATGTCAATTTCCCAAATCGAAGTAGTCGCCGCCGACGCTGATATGCTTCAAGTTGGTAGCCGCAATATGCAAAACTTTGACTTGCTCAAAGCTTTAGGACAAGCTGGTAAACCAATACTGCTCAAGCGTGGTTTAGCAGCGACAATTGAAGAATTCGTCATGGCTGCTGAATATATCCTCAGTCACGGTAATCCTGATGTGGTGTTGTGCGAACGCGGTATCCGCAGCTTCGATGATTACACTCGCAATGTCCTAGATTTAGGGGCAGTGGCAGCACTCAAGCAAATCACTCACCTGCCTGTGATTGTAGATCCTTCCCATGCCGTCGGTAAACGGGAACTGGTGGCACCTGTGGCTAGGGCTGCGATCGCTTGCGGTGCAGATGGATTAATTATTGAATGTCACCCAGAACCAGAAAAATCTGTTTCTGATGCCCGTCAAGCACTTTCTTTAGAAGATATGGTGCATCTAGTTGATAGTTTAAAGCCTGTAGCAACAGCCGTTGGGCGCAGTATATCAGAAGCGATCGGGGCGGGTTTACAACCTGCTCCGATTTTTTGTGCTGCTTAAATTTTAGTTGGGGGCGATTGCTTCTGTTGAATGTCTCAGTCAAAAGATTTCTTTTGGCTGAACGACAAACAGCGATGCCTACGGCGGTAAACTACGCTTTCGTAAAATAAAGTTGGTGTTTAGGCTATTCCATTTGTTCTCAAACAATTTTTGCAACATAATCTTATATATATACAAATAAAGTCACAACGGCTTAGGCTTAGTACAAAAGTCACAACAGCTTAGTACCAAAGTCACAAGAGTTTAACAACAATTTCTCTCCAAAAGGGGTAGGCTAAACAATAAATTATTAGTACACTAATGTTTAGATTTACTAATATTATGCTTCTCTAATTAGAATTAATCGCAACCAACCATTTTGCAGAAAATGCGATGTCTAACGACAAGCTAGTACGTGTCTGTGCTTGCCCCTTTCCCCCAGATTGTTGATATGCGCTGTTTAGCTCCTATTCAGACGAAAAAGCCTTCGTCCTTGGCTGCTCAAACTGTTCCTCGTTTTCAGAGCATTATTCAAAGAGGGCGGTTCTCGCTATTTATATTAAGTCTGGCCTACTTGTGTAGTGCCTGTAATGCTTCCGAAGCCGAATCTAGTAGAAAAGAAGCAGGAAAAAAACGAGCTGTGCCAGTGGTGGTTGCCACTGCGACTCAAAAAACGATTCCAATACAACTATCGGCTACGGGAACAGTAGAAGCATATTCCACGGTATCTGTCAAGTCTCAGGTGGGCGGACAACTTACTGGCGTCTATTTTCAGCAAGGACAGAACGTTAACAAAGGAGACTTGTTATTTAAAATTGATTCCCGCCCTCTACAAGCCGCGCTGATGCAAGCTAATGCTGCCAAAGCCAAAGATTTAGCGCTGGTGAAACAGGCACAGGCAAATGTGCTCAAATCCATTGCCGATGTGAACCAAGCAAAAGCGAATGTAGTCAAGGATAAGGCGCAGGCAACAAATGCAGATGTGCAAGCTCAACGTTATACTAGTTTGCTCAAGCAAGGGGCAATCAGTAAAGAACAGGCTCAACAGTACCAGACTACTGCTGAGGCTCAACAGGCGACGGTGAAGGCAGATCAAGGTGGAGTAGCAAATGCCCAAGCAGCGGTGGCGGCAGCCCAAGCAGATGTACAAAATGCCAAAGCAGCAGTAGCATCAGATGAAGCTGCGATCGACAATGCCAAAGTTCAGCTTTCCTACAGTTCCATCTACGCACCAATTGCTGGACGCACGGGTAGCTTGAAACTAACTCAAGGCAACTTAGTCAAGGCAAATGCTGCAAATGCCGAGGATTCGCTGATTACGATTAGCCAAATCCACCCGATTTACGTCAACTTTTCGATTCCTCAACGACTGCTGCCAGACATCAAAAAATACAGTGCTAACGGCAAGTTAGAAGTCGATGCTTTACCTCCTAAAGATGCAGGGCATCCGGTACGAGGCGAACTCACCTTTGTTGATAGTGGAGTCAATA
Organism: Nostoc sp.; assembly: GCF_036917395.1. GTDB lineage: Bacteria > Cyanobacteriota > Cyanobacteriia > Cyanobacteriales > Nostocaceae > Nostoc. The sequence continues at coordinate 80,540 of NZ_JBALDI010000004.1, read as the reverse complement.
CCCAAACAGGTACGATTCAACTTAAGGGGACTTTTGCCAACGCTGACGAGCGACTTTTTCCAGGGCAGTTTGTCAATGTAGTCCTCAAACTGAGCGAAGAACCAAATGCCATTATTATTCCTTCTCAGGCGATACAGAGTGGACAGCAGGGGCAGTTTGTGTATGTAGTCAAACCCGACAAAACAGCAGAAATGCGTCCAATTAGCGTCGGTGACACCGTTAAGAACGAAACGGTGATCAAGCAAGGGTTGAAATCAGGTGAGCAAGTAGTTACTGATGGACAATTCAACCTAGTAGCTGGTGCCACAGTCCAAGTGAAACCGGAAGTAGGAAGCAAGAGGCAGGGAGCGCAATGAACATTTCCGAGCTATTCATCCGGCGTCCAATCATGACAACTCTAGTTATGGTTGGCATTTTGATATTTGGGCTGATCAGTTACCAACAGCTACCCGTTAGCGATCTGCCCAATGTGGATTATCCGACACTTCAGGTAACAGCTAATCTGCCCGGAGCTAGTCCAGAAACGATGGCTGCCTCGGTAGCAACTCCTTTAGAGCAGCAGTTTTCTAGTATAGCGGGAGTGAGTTCAATGAACTCTACCAGCTCTTTGGGTAGTGCCCAGATTACGCTGCAATTTGACCTGAATCGGGATATAGACGGGGCAGCACAAGATGTACAGTCTGCTATTTCTAAGGCAGCGAGGCAGTTGCCCACAAATATGCCTAATCCGCCGTCTTACCGAAAGGTGAATCCGGCGGATCAGCCAGTTCTTTACATCTCCCTCAATTCATCTATTCTGCCCCTCTCAACTGTAGACAAGTATGCTGAAACATTGCTGGCACAACGCCTGTCAATGGTGGATGGAGTGGCGCAAGTGCAGGTATACGGCTCCCAAAAGTATGCGGTACGGATTCAGCTTGACCCCGAATCACTAAGTGTAAAGGGAATCGGAATTGATGAAGTAGCTGATGCGATCGCTAACGGAAATGTCAATCTGCCTACCGGGACACTTTACGGTCAGCAACAGAATTCTACGATCCAAGCAAACGGTCAACTCAACGATGCTGCCAGCTATCGCTCCCTAAGTGTGGCTTATCAGAACGGCGCACCAGTGCAGCTAGGAGAATTGGGTCAAGTCTTGGATAGTGTGGAAAATGACAAGATAGCAAGCTGGTATTTTCCTGTCAAGAAGGAGAGTAAGGAGCAAGGAGCAGGGAGCAGAAAAGTAGAGGAGCAGAGGAGCAGGGGAGCAGGGGAGAAATCCTCAATCCAAAATTCTGGCGTCCGGGCGATCGTTCTGGCAGTTCAGCGCCAACCGGGAACTAATACCGTTCAAGTAGTGGATGCTATCAAGAAACTGCTACCCACCTTTCGGACACAGATTCCGGCGGCTGTGAACGTAGATATTCTCTATGATCGCTCCCAGTCAATTCGCGAGTCGGTGGATGATGTCCAATTCACGCTGTTGCTCACCATTGCCCTGGTGGTGCTGGTAATCTTTCTGTTTCTCCGCAATATCTCTGCTACACTCATTCCCAGTTTGGCAGTACCGCTTTCGATAGTAGCGACTTTTGCGGTCATGGTGCTATTGGGCTTCTCGCTCGATAACCTGTCACTGATGGCGTTGACCCTTTCAGTAGGTTTCGTGGTTGATGATGCCGTAGTTATGCTGGAGAACATTGTCCGCCACATGGAGATGGGCGAAAGCCGGATGGAAGCAGCCCTAAATGGTTCTACAGAAATTGGTTTCACAATTTTATCTATGACCATTTCCTTAGTAGCAGTATTTATCCCTATACTGTTCATGGAAGGCATTCTGGGACGACTGTTCCGTGAGTTCGCTGTTACTATTAGCGTTGCAATCTTGGTATCTGGCGTAATTTCCCTCAGCTTGACGCCAATGCTGTGTTCAAGATTCTTGAGTCCACCTCATCATGAGCAAGAGAGTGAAGAACATCACGAAGCAGAAGAAGCAGGGGAAATAGGGGAAGATGAGGGAGAAATTCTCAATTCCCAATCCAAAATTCAAAATCGTTCGACTGAGCGCTCACGCCGTACCCCTACGGGGAAGCAAGCTACGCGTAGCGTTCCGCAGGAAAGTCTAAAATCCAAAATTAAAAATTTTAACCGTCGTCTCTACAACTTTTCAGAAAACGTTTTTAATGTGATATTGGGCGGATACGATTGGAGTTTGAAGAAATCACTCAAGTATCACCGCACAACGATGGTGATTTCAGGAGCGATTCTTGTAGCGACAGTGTATCTATTTATAATTGTGCCTAAAGGGTTTGTTCCCAACGCAGATGTTGGACAAATCACTGCAACTACTCAGGCATCAGAGGATATATCCTTTGATGAGATGGTAAAACATCAACAGGCAATAGCTGCGATCGCTTACCGTGATCCGAATGTCGATTCTATCAACTCCAGCGTCGGGGCAGGTGGGCCAAATGCTTCCGCTAACACTGGAAGAATTTTAATCGAACTCAAGCCCCGCGCTCAAGGCCGTCTCAGTGCTGATGAAGTTGTCCAAGAACTTCGACCGAAGTTGTCAGGTGTACCTGGAATCAAAGTTTTCTTGCAAAATCCCCCAGCCATCAATGTCGGTGGACAACAGACAAAAGCGCAGTATCAATTTACTCTGCAAACACCCAATATTCAGGAACTTTACCAGTACGCTCCACTTTTAGAAGAAAAACTGCGATCGCTCTCAGATTTACAAGATGTCAATAGCGATTTGCAAATCAAAAATCCGCAAGTAAAAGTAAACATCAACCGTGACCAAGCTTCAGCTCTAGGTTTGACCGCCAATCAAATCGAAACTGCCCTGAGTAATGCCTATGGTACTCGCCAAGTTTCCACCATCTACGCCCCCGATAACCAGTACCAAGTAATTATGGGCGTGGAACCAAAATATCAACAAAATTCCAATGCCCTGGATTTACTCTCAGTTCGTGCCCCCAGTGGACAACTTATACCTCTCAACGCTGTAGCAACTTTGACCAAAGATGTGGGCCCCTTGACTATAAACCATCAAGGGCAACTTGCTTCTGTCACCTTCTCCTTTAATCTCAAGCCAGGAGTGTCACTCGGTAACGTCACTGGGAAGATTGAGCAACTTGCTCGTCAAACACTGCCACCAACTATTAGTACAGGCTTCCGAGGTTCAGCGCAGGCATTCCAGTCATCAATTCAGAGCTTAGGACTGCTACTGCTGGTTGCCATCTTCGTGATTTATATCGTGTTGGGGATTCTCTACGAGAACTTTATTCACCCCCTGACTATCCTTTCTAGCTTGCCCTCCGCTGGATTTGGGGCACTGCTGACCCTGTTGCTATTTCAAGTTGACTTGAATATTTACGCCTTCGTGGGCATTATCCTACTGGTTGGCATTGTAAAGAAAAACGGCATCATGATGGTTGACTTTGCGATTATTGCCCGTCAAAACGGCAAAACCCCTTATGATGCTATCTATGAAGCTTGCTTGGTGAGGTTCCGCCCAATTATGATGACGACAATGGCAGCACTCATGGGTACGCTGCCCATCGCCCTCGGTTTGGGAGCCGGAGCAGATACACGCCGCCCCCTTGGTTTAGCAGTAGTTGGGGGGTTAGTGTTCTCGCAGTTTCTCACACTTTATTTAACGCCCGTTTTCTACACCTACATGGAGTCTTGGCAAACAAAGCTTAAAAAACACAATTGGCGCAAACAGTCAGCATAATTCGTAATTAACAACAAAGAATAAAGGCATCAGTCGCCAGAAAAAGAAATTGAATTCTGTGCGACTGCTGTTAGCGCAGCGTAAAGCCTGCGGCACGGCTTCTCTACGAGAGGCTGCGCCAACGAGACGCTGTTCGCGTTCGCTTAGAGCGACCAGGAGCGTCACCCGTACCTTTCGGGATCTTGCTATGCGTAGCGTCAACCATAGGAGAAGGGTGCGTTACGCTGGCGTAGACAAAGCTAAATTGTTGCAATCATGGCGATGCCTGCGGTTCTTGCTAGGCAACGCATTTGTTATTTCGGCGAACGCATTTGTTATTTCGGCGAACTCATTTGTTATTTTGGCGAACGCATTTGTTATTTCGGCGAACGCATTTGTTATTTCGGCGAACGCATTTGTTATTTCGGCGAACTCATTTGTTATTTCGGCGAACTCATTTGTTATTTCGGCGAACTCATTTGTTATTTCGACGAACGCATTTGTTATTTTGGCGTCTTCATAACGCACCCTACGAAACAACTAGAATTGAAACCTATGCTGGTCATACTTGTGTGTATACCGTAGCCCAAGTAGGGAGAGGGATTTCTTTTTGACTCCCCTTCTCCCAATATTGGGAGAAGGGGCTGGGGGATGAAAGTTTTTTCTTTTCATACGGAAAAAACTACAGTTTTCAAGGTGGACGCGGTTTAAAAGGTTTTAAAAGGTTGACCATAAAGTTAATTACACTCTGATGCCATCCTTGCTCCGCATTTGGCTTTAATATAACTAACAGTAATCAGTAAACCCAAGGAGGTTTTTTGCTTATTGATTTTCTTACCTCGAAAAGTAATTCGTAAGCATTAATTGGGCTTGCGATGCCTGCGGCGGGCTGTGCCTACGCAAACTTTCAACCAGGACATTAAATATGGCGCTAGAACATAAAAATGCAGCTGGGATATTTCCTGATCGCCAACACACTGAGTCAGCCCTTGATCAACTTAAAGCGGCTGATTTTCCGATGAACAAAGTTTCAGTTGTTGCTCAACACGTCAACTCAGAAGATGTGACGCTTAAAGCAACAGAGGCAACTGTACAGTCTGAAACTCAATTTGTCCGCGATCGCACGATCGAGCGGATCGAGCATGGTGCATTAGATGCTGGAAGTTGGGGCAGTATTATCGGCTTTTTAGGAGGTGGACTAATAACCTTAGCGATTCCAGGCATTAGCTCGATCGTCTTGGCTGGAGCAAGAGCTGCCTCGGTGGGACTGGCGACTGGAGCGTTTTATGGAGCTGTAGCAGGCGGCTTACTCGGAGCTGCGATCGGCACGAACATCCCAGATGAGCAAGTCAAGCTTTACAACGAGCGGTTAGCACAAGGACAGTATTTGATAGTCCTTGAGGGAACGAACGATGAACTTCAACAAGCTCAAACCGTTTTGAAAACCCAAGGGATTCAGGATTGGATCATTTTTGACAGTTTATAACAATCTGGATGAGTAATATGATACAAGCAATCCGCATTCATAACTATGGCGAGTCAGACGTGCTGACGCTAGAAGCGATCGCACAACCCGAACCACAACCCAATGAAGTACTAATTCGAGTTCAGGCGGCTGGAATCAATCCGATCGATTGGAAAATCCGGGCAGGCTATCTCAAAGAGGCTTTTCCAATGCCTTTGCCATATACGCCGGGAATGGATGTCGCAGGTATTGTGGAAGCGATCGGCGCGGATGTCAAAGCGTTCCAAGTCGGTCAAGAAGTTTATGGCGAATTAGGAATGGGAGCTTATGCCGAGTTCGCAACGGCTCCAGAAGATGCGATCGCGCTCAAGCCGAATTCGCTCGATTTTGTCCAAGCGGCATCAGTGCCGATGGTATCAATGACTGCCTATCAAGGGCTGTTTGATCATGCTGATCTCAAGCCAGGTCAAACCGTGCTAATTCATGCTGCATCGGGCGGAGTTGGCATGTTCGCAGTGCAATTTGCTAAATGGAAAGGAGCGCACGTTATTGGAACTGCCTCAGCTGCGAATGTAGAATTTGTTCAATCTCTGGGTGCAGATCAAGTGATTGACTATAACGCCACACCCTTTGAACAAGTTGTTGAGAATGTTGATGTAGTTCTAGATACCTTAGGCGGTGACACACAAGCGCGGTCTTATTCAGTGGTGAAGCCGGGTGGCATTCTGGTTTCAACTGCCGCTCCCCCCGATGCTCAAAAAGCTGAAGAACGAGGTATCCGTGCAGAGATGATGAATATGAAACCCTCGACCTCGCTGCTGGAGGAGATTGCTAGTTTACTCGATTCCGGGCAGGTTAAGACGATTGTTGCTCAGACGTTTTCTTTGTCTGAAGCCCGTCAAGCTCAGAAATTGAGTCAGGGCGGTCATGTCCGGGGCAAAATCGTGCTGCAAATCAATGCTTAATCCTTTATAGGGGCTAAGAAAAGACTTACTTGCTCTTTTTCTTGCTATTTTGTCTACAAGAAAGTGGCGGATCGTCTTAGAAAGTTTTAATCGGAGGAAACCTGCGCTCAGACTTTCCGCCCAATCCCCCATTTTCTTGTTCAGAATTCACCAATTCTGAATTCTGCATTCTTCTTCAACCCTCTTTGCTTAATACCATGATTGCGTAGACGCGTAGCAGCTTGTCGTTAGATAAGGCAAATCCACAGTTTTCAATTGATTAGGACTTACGCAAAAATCGCCCAAAAGCTTAATTTATCGTAGACACGTAGTGGCTTGCCGCAGGCTACCGCCTTCTCTACTAACTTTTAGGTAATCGACTTGTTGATTTGGAGGTTTGTTAGAAACTCGATGAGCAATCTGTTAACTTCGACTGGGCGTTCTTGCTGAATCCAATGACCAGCCTTTGGTAGCAATACTTTCTGCCTCAGGTTGGGCACGTTTTCCTCTAGGGTGTCGAATGCTTCACGGTACATTGTGATCACTGCATCTGCTTCTCCCGCCACAAACAATGTTGGCTGGTGCAGCTTTACGCCACACAGAAACGGTGTTAGTTCCCAGATTCTATCGATGTTTCGATACCAGTTCAACCCGCCTCGGAAACCAGTCCGCTCAAACTCAGAGGTGAAAAAGTCGATATCCTGGTCTGTTAACCAAGCCGGAAGTTGCTCCGATGCGTAACTTGTGTCTATTGGCTTCTCCGACTTGCTAAACAGGAAGCGCCAACGTTTTTCTGGTGGTGGATCTCCTGAGGCGGAGTAGAGAATTGAACGTATAGTAGCGCGAACATCAGACTTTAGTTCCGCCTCAGCTTTACCTGGTTCTTGGAAGTATAGTTGATAGAACTCCTGCTCGCCTGCCATCAACTTCATTGCTTCTGTCGGTCGAATGTCTGACCAACTGCGGGGTTGATAGGGCACACTTAGCAGGGAGATAGCGTGGAAGATATCTGGACGGAGTAGGGCACAATACCAGGCAACGGGCGCACCCCAATCGTGTCCAACAATAATTGCTTGCTCCTCACCCAGCGCATGAACCAAACCAACAATATCACCTACCAACTGGAAAATATGATATGCCTCAATTGGTTCCGGTATTGAGGTCTGCCCATAGCCACGTTGGTCTGGTGCTACTGCGTGGAACCCTGCTTCAGCTAATGCCGATAACTGATGCCGCCAGGAGTACCAACATTCTGGAAAGCCGTGACACAAGATGACCAATGGACCTTGCCCCTGTTCGGCAATATGCATCTTGATGCCGTTGGTTTCGATGAAACGGTGAGTTACTAAAGTCATGTTTCCTCAATTCCTTTTTTCGGGTTGAAGCAGCTCTTTTCATGTTGGCAAATGAATTACAAAAGCTAAAAAGCCAGATGCTGCCCTCACTGAAAACTAATTAATGGGGCTTATCATCAAGAAAGTGAAAAGTTATCAACGGTATCTTCTCTAGCTCTTTCCAACACCGTCACCATTATCTAGCACAAGGGGGTCAGGGTGGAATGCTTTTGCTCCTGTTGCGGCTGATCAAATGATTAAGGGTTACTCTTACCTTTATTTCTATCTAGCTTCTCTTGGATAGCTTCTCTGCAAAACTCAGGAGGGTTCTCTTGTTGCTGTACCTCTTCCTTCATTTCCTTAGTCATACGTATATTCATTTTCTCAGTCAACGGTTCTTCTCTATCTGTGGTAAACGGTTTTAAACTCTTCGGGTTCCCTTTGGGATTAGGCATTGTATATAAATATGAAAATAATCTCTGAAACACAAGGAAGCATGTGTTTAATGATTAATCAGTGGGTATGTAAGCCAACGAAACTTGTTACCCACTGATACCACTTTTGAGAAATGGTAATTCCATGTTTACACGATCGCAACTTGAAATCAAAACTGTTCCAGAGTTACGTGACTTATGTCGTCGATACGGTATCAAGCCAACAGGAAACCCCGGATACAAAGTTTCATACATCACATCTTTGCTGGTATTCCCCCAAATAGCATTACAGCAGCTAAGACAAGCAAAGGGATTAAAATCTCCCGGTTTGAGCGTTATTCAGTTTTTTGAGGGAGTGATAGATGAGATGAACTCACCCACTGATGAGCAAGCAGCACTGATCAAAATCACAATGGAAGGTAAAAGAATGAATTACCCAGATAGGTATGACCAAGAGAACCTGCTGAACTTACACAAAGCTAAAATTCACTTGGAAATGGCTATTGGATTACTCAGCCAGTAAAGCTAATTTTTAATCACTAACTCTTGACTCCCTTCATTCCAGAGGGGAGTTTTTTATGTATCATAGTTATTTTTGAAAGTTCACTTCCATTAACTTTCCCATAATTGCGATCGCCTGGGTTGGGTGGTTGGTGCGATCGTAAATCTACAGTCTCCAAACATCGAAAATCCGTAGTGTGATACTTGAGAGTGTAAGAACTAGAATATTCCATATAAAAGACTCATTCACGAGTATCAAAGACTCGTCAGCAAGTATTAAAGACTCATTCACGAGTATCAAAGACTCGTCAGCGAGTATTAAAGACTCATTCACGAGTCTTATTAATTACTGATTGTAAATATTCTCCGCATCCTTGTGTCCCTATCTCTGGTGCAATACGCTTAGAAGAATAAACCTTTTTCTTTTCCTCTGCCTCCCCTGCTCCCTGGTTACTGAGCGCAGTCGAAGTATGCTCTCCCTCCCTGAGGAATAAAGCCATGACTCAAGCTTTACGCAAACTAGTTACATTCGATGAATTTGTTGCTCAATACCCAGATCACCCACAACGACGTTATGAACTGCATGATGGAGTAATTGTTGAGATGGCACAACCAACAGGCGACCATGAAGAGGTCGTTGGATTTTTAGTAAGAAAACTTAGTGTTGAATTAGACCGCTTAAATCTTCCTTATCTCATCCCAAAAACGGTATTCGTCAAACCACTCGAAAACGAATCAGCTTATTCACCAGATGTCCTGATACTAAATCAGCCCAATTTAGTAAACGAACTTCTATGGAAAAAAGCATCTACTGTAAGCTTTGCCTCATCTATTCCTTTAGTGGTAGAGATAGTGAGTACTAATTGGCGTGATGATTACCACAAAAAATACGCTGACTATGAACAAATGGGAATTCCTGAATACTGGATTGTGGACTATGCCGCATTGGGTGGTAGGGAATTTATTGGCAAGCCAAAGCAACCTACTATCTTGGTTTGCTGTTTAGAAGAAGGTGAGTATCTAATTAATAAATTTCGAGGTAATGACCGTATCCAATCACCAACTTTCCCAGAGTTGAATTTAACCGCAGAACAAATTTTTCGCGCTGGTGTGGTCAGCTAAATTCACGGTATCTATTAAAATTACAGCAGGAGTCAGAATTCACGAGTCAGCATTCAGCAGTTAGAAGCGAACCTACGCCGACCTACTTAAAATTATGTCTAATAAAGCAATTATTCAATCTAAATTATTGCAACGCAAAGCTGATAATGAGCAAAAACTCTACCAAATTCTCACTATACAGGAATTAAGTCTTCTAAACGATCGCTCCAACTCCAAAGGACTAGTTCAACTGGCTTTTCATCTCACTGTTATGGGTTTGAGTGGCTACTTATGGGCAACAAACTTTGGCAATTGGTCGGTGGCTATACCAGCACTGGTAATCTACGGCTTCAGTCTGGCTTCGATGTTTGCACCGATGCATGAATGTGTTCACAGAACAGCTTTCGCTAACAATCGTTTCAATGATGCTGTAGCTTGGTTTTCCGGCTTGCTCTCATTTTACAACAGCACGTTTTTTCGTCGTTATCATAAGTGGCATCATCGCTACACTCGCGTTCCTGACAAAGATCCGGAATTGACCGATCCCAAACCGAGCAACCGGGGTAAATACTTGTTGATAATTAGCGGTTTACCGTGGTGGTGGGGTAAAATACGTGGGCATTTTCAGGTTGCAACTGCTCAATTTGACGATTTTCCATTTGTGCCAGAAGCAGCACGAGCCGAAGTTATTCGCTCCACACGTTGGCAATTAGGTATTTATGCAGGTGCGATCATTATCTCAATTGCAGTTGGTCAGCCTTGGTTTTTCCTCTATTGGCTGCTACCCATGCTTGTCGGTCAACCAATTCTCCGGTTTATTCTGCTGGCAGAACATACAGGTTGCACTCTTGACGCAAATCTGCTTACCAATACACGCACAACGCTAACCCTCTGTCCGGCGCGATTTTTCATGTGGAATATGCCATTTCATGCAGAGCATCATTTATACGCATCAATTCCGTTCCACGCCCTACCAAAAGCACATCAACAGTTGAGCAAACACTTTACCCATATTGAACCTGGCTATCTGAAAGTCAACTGGGATATTGTGGCTAAATAGGGGTAGTTGGTAGGATGACAATAAGTCTATTTGATTTTTGTTTGCTCTAGGCTCGACCTTAATGCACCTTTATCAGATGATCATGAAGAATGATTAAGAAAAACGAGTATAGACAAACGTGATAAAAATGCTAGCTGAAAACTTGATTGGAATTGAAGCAAGATTACAAATTAATTGGGTTTGGCTAAATGCCAGCTTACAGTTTGCTACTTGGGGACTTTTTTCACTTTTACTCGCTGAGGTCTTGAGAGACAGTTACCATGCTTTGTGTCACCAAGTCAATTGGCTTGCTAAATGGCACAACAAGCACCACATGGCCTATCGCCGCGATTTATCGGTAGTTTCGCTGAAAGTTTATCAAGAATCCCAACTCTATCACGACATTTTAGAGTCGAGTCTACTGCTGGTGGTATTGGTGGTAATTGCCTTAATTGTCCAGCAAATGGGGTTATGGCTGGGAGTAGTTTATGCTTGCACCTTCTTATATGGCGCGTCTGTGCGATATTTCCAGGGAAAAATTGATACAGATTACAACCACCTACCTGGCCCTTTAGAGACAATTCCATCCATTTGGTGGGTGAATCGGTCTTACCATTGGCGGCATCATTTTGATGATGTCAACGCTTACTACAGTGGTGTCTTTCCCCTAGTGGATAAAATTCTTGGTACAGGACTGTCTCTCAAGGGGAAAACCATCGCTTTAACCGGAGCATCAGGAGCATTGGGGCAAGCATTAACGGCTGAACTTGTAAAGAATAATGCTAAAGTCGTCGCATTAACCACCAATCCAGAAAAATTAGTAGAGCAAGTTGGGGTGAAAGTGGTTCCCTGGCAGTTAGGTAATGAAGCTGAACTGAGGGATAGTTTAGAGAAAGTAGATATTTTAATTATCAACCACGGAATCAATGTTTACGCCAGCCGCACACCAGAGGCCATCAACTCCTCCTATGAGGTAAATACCTTTTCAGCATTGCGGTTGATGGATGTATTTTTGACAACTGTGACAGGCTCACAAGCAAAAGCAACGAAGGAAATTTGGGTAAACACTTCTGAGGCCGAGGTGTCTCCAGCGCTGAGTCCGCTTTATGAACTCAGCAAAAGAGCGTTAGGAGATATTGTTACCCTCAAGCGTTTGGACGGGGATTGTGTAATTCGCAAGTTAATTCTTGGCCCATTTAAGAGTCAACTGAATCCTTATGGAGTGATGTCTGCACAACAAGTTGCTCGTGCGATCTTATTTTTGGCTCGGCGAGACTTCCGAAATATTATTGTGACAATAAATCCTCTCACCTATCTGCTGTTTCCCTTGAAGGAAACTAGTACATGGCTATACTATCGAGTCTTCAGCCGGACAGCGAAAAGTGAACACGACTTACACAAACAATAGCCGAAACGCTGATTTTGAGGTAGGGGCAATTCATAAATTGCCCCTGAGCAAGTGTGGTTTAGCTATACTAAAAATTAAGTAATTCTTACAAAAATTATGACCAACCAAACAAATGCTCCTCCTGCTGTTGATTATGCACCACTGGAATTACAAGCAGAATTAATCGCTATGCGAAAATTAACGATTGAGGATTTATTAACTATTGGTCAAAGTCAAGTTACAGAAAGTCAACAAGAACTACATTTACAACTTTTAGAAAAAAATCAAAATAATCAATTAAGTGAATCAGATAGATTATTGTTGCGATCGCTCCGAGTAAGTGCTGATTATTTAATGCTAAAAAAAGCATACTCTTATGCACTTTTAAAATGGCAAGGCTATTCTATTCCAGAGTTTCAGCAATTAGTAGATTAATCCCAGTGTCATCTATCCCCAAATCGGTTCGTCAACAAGTTATTAATGAGGCTGGATATAAATGTGAATACTGTCGCACATCTAGCCGTTTAATAGGTATGCCTTTAGTTATGGATCATATTTTGCCTAGTTCATTAGGGGGAAGTGATGAACGAGAAAATTTATCTGCTTGTTGTTATCGCTGCAATGAATTTAAAGGAGCAAAAACAACTGCTAATGAGCCTGTAAATAATGAGTCTGTATCTTTGTTTAATCCTCGTCAACAAAGATGGTTATATCATTTTCAGTGGGCAAATGGTGGCACTCATATTATTGGGATAACTGCTTGTGGAAGAGCAACGGTTTTAGCTTTAAGATTAAATAATGAAGATATTGTACAAGCTAGAGCAATTTGGATTAGTTTAAATTGGCATCCTCCTAATGATTAATGATGAGCATTTTTTTGGTTTTTGAAAAGTCCTGGCGATTAGAAATCGCGGCTATACAAACAAAGTCCACCTGCGTGGACTAAAAACAATATTTTTGAACCCCCGCACCATCCGGGTTTTGTCTGTGTAGACGCAAATTGTATTCCCTGAGTGTTAGTGTCAGTATTAATTTTTGATAAATTCAGCGAACACTTGAAGAAGCTATTTTGTACAGCATGATGTTATCTTATCCATTCACTGGGTGTTAAAGCTAGAATTCGACCATTAATTTCTGGTAAAAGATGCTGGTTTATATCTAACTCCCCACTTTTATAAAGGTAGATATAGAGAATTCCCCACAGAATGTTGCTTTCACGCATATAGTGTTCTAGTTGTAAAAGACCACTACGATATCCTTGTTTGCTTCCTTTTAACTCAATGATTACTTGCTCTTTTTTGTTGGATACAATTAAATCTACTCTTAAAACTTTTCGTGAATCTATAGATGAATTAGATGTAAGCTTTACTTCTGAACGAACCTCAAGATTAGGAGCAGCTGAAGCAAAAAACCCTGACAAAGCACCAATAATTTTTGCTTCAGTTTGTCTTGCACTTTCATTGCTACCAGTCCAATGTTGACGTGAAAACTCTTTTAGCAATTCAGCTGTTAAATCCAAAATGTTCCCTTCATAACTTGAAAGTCGTGTTTTAATGCCAGAATGTTTTGTTTCAGTTTCTAGTTTTATTTTATTGTAAGATAGACACTCAGAAATTTGGTCAAGTACGAGACAGGCGAAAGCAGATACAGAAACAATTGCTAAAAATGCTTCATTTTCATCAAAATCAAGTTTTTAATCGTGACTAGAAGGATTTCTCCATTCAGTTCTATAATTAGTGAACTGAGCTAAAACTCGTTGGCGAAAAACTTTATTCTTCTCAAAATATTGTTCAATATCATAAGGGCGCTCTCTTTCAGGATCTTTACTAGCTAAAACTCTATAAGCTTCTTTAAGACTACCTTCAAATGCTTGGTTAGTTCGGTAGATTGAGTCAGTAAAAGCCGTTTCCTCATTTTGCTTTTGACCACGCAGAAGATGACGAGAAGCAGTTTCAATATGAAGAAGAACTGCTTTTAATCCAGGTATATGATCTCCATCTTCAAGCGAATCAATTTTAGAACGTAATATATCAAGGAGATCCATCAGAGTGATTTTGGTATATGTGAGTAGATGTGTCTATCTAGTGAAATATTGGGTGATACAGCATTCTTTGTAATCTTGAGAAAACCAGCGCTATTATAAGCTATCGTATATTTACTCTTCTTCCTTTCTTCGTTCGCGCTCTTCACACCTTCGTGGTTCGTTAAATAAATCCATAACATAAAACGAATAAAAAAAGGGATAAGCCCAAAAGCCTATCCCAAAAAATCAATTAATCAATCATCAAGTTCCAGTAGTCCAAGAATTGGTGTACTCAATTTGATCTGGTGTTAGCGTATCAATCTTAATTCCAATCGCCTCCAACTTGAGTCGGGCAATTTCTTTATCCACATCAATGGGAATTGAGTGCAAGCCAGGTTCTAACTTACCTTTATTTTTCACAAGGTATTCAACAGCTAAAGCCTGGTTGGCAAAGCTCATATCCATAACCGCGCTGGGGTGTCCTTCAGCCGCAGCTAGGTTAATCAAACGTCCTTGTCCGAGAACGACAACTGATTTACCACTTTGTAGTTTGTACTCTTCGGTGAAGGGACGCACTTCCTTGATTTCCTTAGCTTGAGAAGCCAAGTATTTCAAGTCAAGTTCAATATCAAAGTGACCGGAGTTACAAACGATCGCACCGTCTTTCATCACATCGAAATGCTCGGCGCGAATTACGTGCTTGTTACCAGTAACTGTAACAAACAAGTCGCCAACTTTAGCAGCTTCTGCCATTGGCAGAACGCGGAAACCATCCATTACAGCTTCAATTGCCTTGATCGGGTCAATTTCGGTAACAATCACGTTACCACCCATACCACGGGCGCGGAGGGCTGTACCTTTACCACACCAACCGTAACCAACTACGACAATGTTTTTACCAGCCAGCAGAATATTTGTGGCGCGGATAATGCCGTCTAGGGTCGATTGTCCAGTACCATAGCGGTTATCAAAGAAGTGCTTGGTATCAGCATCGTTGACATTCACTGCGGGGAAGGTGAGAACGCCATCTTTGAACATGGCCCGGAGGCGCACAATTCCCGTTGTGGTTTCTTCAGTGGTGCCAATCAAATCAGCAATTTGGTGTTGGCGCTCTTGGATTAATGTGGCAACCACATCGCTACCGTCATCAATAATGACGTTGGGGCGGTGATCTAGGGCGATTTGAACGTGGCGGCTGTAAGTTGCGTTATCTTCGCCTTTTTGGGCAAAGACAGGAATTTCATGATCGACGACGAGGCTAGCTGCTACGTCATCTTGCGTTGATAAGGGATTGCTAGCAATTAGAAGCGCATCTGCACCACCGGCTTTCAGAGCGATCGCCAAATGTGCTGTTTCGGTTGTAATGTGGGCGCAAGCCACAAGCTTTAAGCCAGCAAAGGGCTTTTCTTGGGCAAAGCGATCGCGGATTTGCCGCAAAACTGGCATCTCGCGTCCAGCCCATTCAATGCGCTGTCTTCCCAAGGCAGCTAGGCCGAGGTCTTTAACCTCGTGCTTTAATCGGGGAGAAGTTGCGGTCATCAAAAGTTACCTCAAAAAATTAAAAAAGTTACGTAAAGTTTACGCACTCTACTAGGTTATTCTACTACTGGCAATTTTTGCTTGGAATTAGCAAACTACTAGTCAAACAATTTTGGATTTTAGATTTGCAATTTTGGATTGAAACAGACCATATTGACGATAGCGCAGTGTTAGCGGGTTATCGAGCGGATGATTGGATTTGTTCCATCCACAAGGGGTGGGGCTTAAACCAATTTTCAATTCCAAAATCCAAAATCTAAAATCTTAAATTGGCACGGTCAATAGTCCTCAAAACTAGCTTGACGTTTGATCAGCGGAATGTCAACTTCATTCCCAGCTTCTTCCTTTTTGTTTTATCTTTGGTAAGAGTGAGACTCTTCTCAGTTTAACATACTAATTAAAGTATATTGTCATCTATCAAAAGATAGAGAATATAAAAAATATTACAATTTAATCATCTAATGGTAAAACTTCAACTTTAGATAGGTACATTTACAAAAAGTAATTGCGGAGGATGGTTATAGAAGCAGTCAATAGTAGATTTTACTCAAGGAGGTGTTTAAGTGCGCTTTCAATTTTTAGCGATCGCTAGTTCAATGGCCATAGCCGTTGTATCTGTGCCAAAAGCCACAGCCCAGATTCCTTTTTTACCGCAGTTGCAAACTCCCAGCAGTGTGAGTAATGATTCAAATAATAGAATTGTTTCAGGCTGGATTTATTTAGATGGTCGGCGGTTATTTCAGATAGCGGCATCAAAAGCCAACTTTCCTGAGCGTTCAGAAGATATTCAAAAGAAGTTGGAGAAAATTAGCCAAAGTTACATTAAGTCATCCAAAAAAACAGAAGTCGAAGTTCGCAAAGTAAACGACTTACCAGTAATTTATGTCAACGACCAATATCTGATGACGATCACTTCTGAGGATGCTGGATTGCGAGAGGTAGATATATGGACATCGGCAGATCAAATAAAGAATTCGTTACCAGATGACTTGGAACAAGCAAAGCAAGAAAGACAAACTCAATCTTTAATTGACCAAGGTAAAATTGCTGCGGGCATTGGACTGGCAATGATGATCATGAGTTGGGGGGTATATAGCTGGCAAAGGCGTTCCAAAAACCATTTATTACACTTCATTGCCTCCCAACCCCCCAGAGGGCCCCTAAACTCCCCAATTTCACCAGCAGTAGCAGCAGCTCAACCAATTGCAACACAATTGAATCAACGGCAAAAGCAGCATCTCCAAGAAGTCAAAAGACGATTGTTTGAGCTAACTCAAGCCGGAATTTGGGGAGGTGGAAGTTTCTTTATTTTGGGTCTATTTCCCTATACACGACCATTTCAGCTAGGAATTCTCACAGCCGCCCAATTTCCTTTGCGATTAGGTGTCGTGTTCTTGGGAACCTATGTAGCGATCCGTTTGACCTACGCCCTGATTGACCGCTTCACCACCACTTTGATCAGCAGTGGTGCTTTATTGACACCAGAAAGTTCTGAACGGCTGCAATTGCGAGTTTCCACATTTTCTGGCGTGACTAAAAGCATCGCTACTGGCATCTGGGTAGGAGTAGGCTTCTTGCTAGCGCTGGTGGCATTGGGGATAGATATTGTTCCCTTGCTAGCGGGTGTCAGTTTAGTTGGTGTTGCAGTGTCTCTAGCCTCACAAAACTTAATTAAAGACGCGATTAACGGTTTTTTGATCATTCTAGAAGACCAGTACGCTTTAGGCGATGTGATTTCTGTGGGAGACGTGGGAGGCTTAGTAGAAAATCTGAATCTGCGGATGACCCAACTGCGGGATTCGGAAGGGCGCTTGATCACGATTCCCAATGGTGAAATTAAAGTTGTTGCCAATCTTTCTAGTCGTTGGTCACGAGCCGATTTAACAATCCCGATCGCCTACCAAGCCGATACAGAAAAGGCTTTGAAATTGATTGAAACTGTTGGTTCTCAGATGAATCAAGAAGTACAATGGCAGCCTCAAATTTTGGAGCCGCCGCAAGTTTTGGGAATAGATCAATTTGGCGATCGCGGTTTAATTATTCGTGTATGGATTAAAACACAGCCTCTCAAACAATGGGATGTAGCACGGGAGTTTCGCCGCCGCCTGAAAGTTGCCCTAGACCAAGCTGAAATTTCCATTTCTGTGCCTCAACAAGCAATTTGGGTGAATGATGATCATTTGTTAAATTTTCAGGGTAATAGCAAAGATAATTAGAAATTTTAATTCATTACCGCATTTTTCAGTTAATTAACCCAAATGACCTCTCTTTTACCAGAGAGAGGCTTTGAATCTGCCTCTTTCAGCTAAGAAAAATTTTTCCGCATCCCTGTCCTTCTTGGAGAGGTTTCAATGCGGTTCGGTTAACGGTTTAAGATTTTGAAGATCCCTCCAAGGGGAGCAAGTGACACCCCTGAAAAAGGCTTGCTCATAAGCCTTTTTTTACCCACTTTTTAAGGGGGTCGCCGCAGATGGTGGGATGATTAACCAAACCGTATTGGCAGAGGTTTATCGGTTAGATACAACACACAGTAGGAGGTTATATCTTTACATTGGTGTACATTGGTGTCAACTTCAGGGAAAACATGCCCAATATCCAGTACTCTGTAACTAATTTTGCGCGATCGCCTACACTAAACCTTAATAAATTCTTATATTAATAAAAAGCTACTACCTTACTAACGAGTCTTGAACTTTTCCTTGATTTATGTTTGTCAATACCTTCATCAGACGTCCAGTCCTGACGACGGTCTGTACGTTCATCATTTTGCTGCTGGGGAGCATCTGTATTCCGATCCTGCCGATTTCTCAGCTACCAGACCTTGCCCCGGTGCAAATCACCGTTAGCTCCAACAATATTGGTGCGGATGCTCAAACAACAGAAAGTACTGTCACCAACATTATTGAGCGACAAATTAATGGTGTTAAAGATGTATCTTATATATCTTCTAATACGGGTAATGATGGTTTTAGCAATATAACTGTCTCCTTTCCAACTAATGTCAATAGCGATATTGCTCAAGTAAACGTTCAAAATAAACAAGCCCTTGCTGACCCTCAATTGCCAGATACAGTTCAACGAACAGGTGTCACCGTTGAAACGGCATCGAGCAGTCTGCTTCTCGTCTTTGGGTTTTACTCAGAAAATAATGAGTATGACAACATTTTTATTAGTAACTATGTTGATCTGTTTATTTTCGATCAGATCAAACGGCTTCCTGGTGTAGGAAAAGCTACGATTTTTGGAGAGCGCAAATATGCCATGCGTCTTTGGCTTGATCCCAACAAGCTTGCCCAACATCAACTAACTCCTCAAGATGTGGTAACTGCCCTGCAAGAACAAAATATTCAGGTGGGTGCAGGGGCGATTGGTAAGGAACCAGCACCAGATAATCAAAGCTTTGAATTTGCTTTACGGGCAACCAGCCGATTTAAAGATGCGGCTGAATTTGAGGATATGGTGTTAAAGGTAAGTCAAGGTGGCACCAATAGCAACACTAATAGCAACACTAATAGCACCACTAATAGCAACACTAATAGCACCTTAGTTAAGGTCAGAGATGTCGGTCGAGTTGAACTGGGAGCAGAGAGCTATCTCGCTGATGCCAAATTCACCTTACCAGGAAATACTCCCAAGGCAGCCGTGGGTTTGGGGATATATCAACTTCCGGGTAGTAATGCCCTGGACGTTGCCCATGCTGTTGAAGAGCAGATCGCAACACTATCGAAGAGTTTTCCACCTGGACTAAAAGCACAGTTGGCATTTGATACCACTCCATTTGTAGAAATTTCTTTAGAAGAAGTTCTACACACTCTGGTTGAGGCGATTATTCTGGTGGTCTTGGTAATTTTTGTCTTTTTGCAAGACTGGCGGACCACGATCATTCCCACTGTTGCGATCCCCGTTTCCCTGATTGGGACATGTGCGGCTCTGTTGGTATTAGGATTTCAGATTAATACACTGACCTTATTTGGTTTCGTCCTGGCGATCGGTATCGTCGTTGATGATGCCATTATTGTGGTGGAGGCAGTTGCAGTCAAATTAGAGCAGGGCATGAGGCCCTATGATGCTGCTGTCGAAGCTATGAAAGAGTTAACTGGAGCAATCATTGCCACTTCACTTGTACTCATGGCGGTATTCATTCCAGTTGCATTCATTCCGGGCACTACTGGGATTGTCTACAAACAATTTGCGTTAACTGTTGCTTGCTCCATTGGCATCTCGACCTTCAATGCCTTAACCTTCTCTCCGACTATAGCAGCCATCCTGATGCGCCCAGCTCAGACTCCACGGGGCCCTTTAGGCTGGTTTTTTACGCAGTTTAATCGGGGATTTAGCTGGTTCACACGCCGCTATGTCGGGTTTGTTAGCTACCTTACCCATGTCAAGCCGATTGTAATTGGGGTTTTCATCACTGGTTTAGTAGCAACAGTTTTGATGTACAGAGCAGTGCCTACTGGATTTATTCCAGAGGAAGATCAGGGTTACTTCTTTGTAGTTGTCCAGGGGCCTGATGGGGTTTCTTTGAAATACACTGAATCTGTCATGGAGCGGGTTGTTAAGGAAGTAACATCGCTTCCCGAAGTTCAAGCTAGTTTTATGATCAGTGGCTTTGGTTTCGATGGTAATGCTTCTAATTTAGGCATTGCCTTTGCTAACCTGAAACCCTGGAAAGAGAGAACTCTAGAATCTCAGTCTGTCTATGGAATACTTCAGAGGATGAACAAAAAGCTCTCTGCAATTACAGATGCAAGAGCGATCGCTGTGAATGCTCCTCCGGTTAGAGGGCTAAGTACTACGGGTGGTTTTGAGTTTATCATTCAAGACAAAACCGGAAGTGCGCCGATTCAAACCCTGGTTGATACTGCTAACAAATTCATTGCGGCGGCAAATAAAAAACCTGTTTTACAACGAGTCTTCACTCAGTTCACCGCAGATACTCCGCAATTTGACATCCAAGTGAACCGCAATCAAGCCAAAGCTCTCAACGTCGATCTCAACGACATTTTTGGGGCATTGCAAAGTTACTTGGGGTCGCAATATGTGAATGACTTTGTGCAGGGACAGCGACAGTATCGAGTATATGTCCAAGCAGATGGAGTGTTCCGCTCTAATCCAGACGATATCGGCAAGCTGTATGTTCGCTCTGCAAGTGGGGCGATGATTTCGTTGAGCAATCTGGTTAAAGTTACTCCCTTTGTGGGGCCGAAAACCATTTCGCATTATAACTTGTACAGGTCAATCAAAGTCCAGGGCGCTCCTGCTCCCGGTTCTAGTTCTGGAGAAGCAATTAAAGCGATGGAGCAAGTTGCAGCAGAGGTTTTGCCTCAGGGATTTGGTTACGAGTGGACAGGGACTTATCTGCAGGAGAAGACATCTGGGGGAGCTACAGGTCTGATTTTTGGTTTAGCAATCATAATTGTCTTTCTGGTGCTATCGGCTCAGTATGAGAGCTACATTGACCCGCTGATTATTTTGCTGACGGTTCCCTTAGCAGTCTTGGGAGCGATGACGGCGATTTGGCTACGTTCCAATATTTTCATGGCAAGTAGCCTTTTCCCCAAAGTAGTGGATGATATCTATTGCCAGGTAGGTCTGGTGACTTTGATTGGTTTAGCAGCAAAGAATGCAATTTTAGTCGTGGAATTTGCCAATCAGCTGCATGAGCAGGGTATGAGCTACACACGGGCGGCGGTGAAAGCAGGGCAAGAACGTCTGCGACCCATCTTAATGACTTCCTTTGCAGCGCTGTTAGGATTTTTGCCCTTGGTGATCTCTCAAGGGGCTGGAGCCAGCAGCCGTTGGTCTTTAGGGACAGCGCTCTTTGGAGGGCTGATGCTTTCAACGTTCTTGAGTTTGTTCTTAGTGCCAATTCTTTACATCTTAGTCAAAACCCTGGCTCAGGCTATATTTTCTCAGAAGCGATCGGGAGGTTCAAAGCCTCCAGATTCTCCTAATGGAGCTTCGGCATCTGAACATAAAGCTCTGCCTGCTGGCTCAAGTCAGCCAGAGACACAACTCAGGTCTCAGCAGGATGGGATAACCTGACTTTTGCCATTCGCCCTCTCTACGAAACCCTACGCGAACACAAAGGTTGTGTAATAACTAACCGCGCCACAGTACTTAAATCCCCTCTAGTTCCTCTTCTCCCAACTTAGGAGAAGGGGTTAGGGGATGAGGGCAACCTAAGAAGGCTTACCAGCGCTAGTAGTGTGTCAAGTTTAAATTTATACGTAAGCAATTTCGTAGTAAGGACTTAAGTCCTTATTTTCTAAGCACTAAAGAGGAGGATCTCAATGAGTGTAAAAATACGCCTGCCCTGACGAATGGAATTCACGCGCCACTTGAGGCCAGTCCGCTCAAGTCGCCAGACCCTTTCGGCAGTTCCTCCTGGGGGAAACCCCCTTGGCGCTAGCCTCTCCCTTTGGGAGAAGACCGGACTGCCTCACTACAAGGCTGGCTCCTCTACTTGGGAAGACCCCAAACGCGATAACATTTTCTGTAATTTCCTGCTTGCTAAAAAAATTAGTTGAATAGAAATTAAGTACTTAGATAAGGAAGAGTGAAATGGGACTTAGTGAGGGACTTTTGAACCCGACCAAAAAGGCTATGGTGATAAATGACTGTTGCAAGATGATCGAAGGACAGCTTGCATCCAAGTCAGGTATGAGCGGCATCGCTTTGAAAACTGCCTTCGCCGCCCTAAAGGGGGTTAAGCCAGGGTATATCCCTTACGTCGTTGAGCAGATTCTGCCGCAGTGCTTCACAGCACTTGATCCCATCTGGAATGAAGGCGTAGAGAAAGGCGATCCAATTGAATACCTTAATGGGAATCGCTCTCATACAGCAGACGCACTACTGGGTGTCACCGATGCTAGAGCCAAGAACGTAAAGCGCCAAATCGTGCGAGGAACCTATGAAAAACTTCGCGGTTCAGCCAAAAAGCACGTAGAAGAAGCAGTGCCAGACTTAGCCAAAGTAATCGATAATTACACGAAGTCCTGAGCCAGAAGGGAAGAATCACAATAAACGTATGCCGCCGTTCGATGCGTCGGTGGCTGGCATACGAGGCAGATATTACACTTATAGCTCCAAAGTGTTTGGCGAAGGTCTTAAAGATGCCATAGCTACTAAATAAAAAAAGTGCAGTATTTAATTTCCTGATATTTTCTGAGTTAGCTTGAAACAGCAAATAATCAGAAACTATCTGAATTATTGTTTTAATAGGCTTGCAACTCATGAAAAAAGTTACCGTTTTTCCATACTGCACTTATGGACTAATTGGGTTAATATCCTTAACCCTCATATTAACTACAACTACATCTGCCCTAACACAGTTAGCAGACGATTCCCCAATTGGACAAATCCCTATCCCTGCTTCTAGCTTAATATGGCCGACTCAAGGATTTATTTCTCAAGGCTTCCACAAATATCAACATGAAGGAATTGATATTGCAGGGGCATCTGGGACTCCTATTGTTGCTGCTGCATCCGGTACAGTTGTTAAAGCAGGTTGGGATAATTGGGGATTAGGCAATGCTATAACTATTAAACATCTTGACGGGGGCATCACTGTTTATGGTCACAATCGCCGTTTGTTAGTGAGCAAGGGTCAACGGGTCATTCAAGGTCAAATTATTGCCGAGATGGGATCTACAGGCAATAGTACAGCACCTCATCTGCATTTTGAAGTTCATCCAAATGGTCGAATAGCAGTTGACCCCCTTCATCTATTGACATCCTTAACTGCAAGTGTTGCTCCTGCTTCTAAAGTTCAGCAAGCGGATAACCCGAACCGCCCAGTCTCGACACCCCCAATGGCAAAGCAAGTTTCATCTTCACAGCCAATTCCAATAGATTTTGCACCTGTAAGCACTGATACTGAATGCAATGGAGTTACCATTATTCAGGGTGAGACTGCAAGTATTCGTGTAAAAGTCTGTGAAGAAAATGGTCAGTTATTTTATATTGGGCAGTTGAAACAAGACCCAAGTAAGCCTATAAAGATATCAGCTTTGAATATTGGCAAAGGCAGATATCGAGCCGATAATGGTAGTTTTTATTATTTAGTCAGCCCTGAAAGAGTGGAAGTTTGGCGAAATGGGACTCAGATGCGTTCTGACAGATTTTATACTTTAACAAAATCGCCCTAAAGTTACCATCCAATATTTGTTCACAACTATACTGTATTGCAAGCGATCGCTTGGATTGATCAATTTGCTAAGTGAGTCCATAATTATCTGTATATTGCTATAGCGATTATCAATTGCGATGCGATCGCAGGAGTTCCGTTTATGCCTGTAGCTCTTGAAAAAACATAAGCTTAGTACACACTTTATTTCATTCCTAGCGAAAACAATTGCCACAAATCAAACCTCTGCGTTACCTCTGCGTTTCACTATTAACCCTCAATTGTTACAGTTTTACGCCAAGCTGTATCTAACTAAGTTCAGAGGGATATCTGAATTGGGCTATGCTTATGCACTCCCAGTGGATGATGATATCGTTATAAAACTTAAAATTTTTCCTTAGGAGCTAACATCTGTAAAATCTTTTCTACATGATCCAACTCTCCAACGATTCGCCGAATTGGGTGAGGCCAAACCTTTACAAGGGTAGGAGTTGCAGAAACCTGATTGAGTTCTGCTTGTTCTGGATGAGTTAAAACATCAATAACCTTCAAAGTATAAGGGTGTCCGAGCGATCGCTCTAACAATTCGTGTAAATTTTGCAGAATGCGTTCGGTGGTACTGCTATGTCCTGCAACAAACAAGCGCAGAACATATCCTTGTGTGATAACTTCTTTTTTTTGTACTATCATTGGTTGGTTGTATTTTGGTACAGGTTCAGAAAGGTCTAGACGGACAATTAAATCGTGATCTTCCCAAAGCTGCCCAAATGAGGAACGATAAGTTGTTAACACCATGCGATCGCACAACCCCTCCTGCCAGGGAGCTGCTTGCCATACTAACTCCCCTGTGCCAAAAATGGCATTAAGCAAAGCTTGATGTCTAATTACAGCCGGATAAGCTTCAGCAAAAGTTCGCACTTGTTGAGTGCGCGGATCTAACCAGTGGTCAATAGTTGCAGTATAACAAGGCACTAAAAAATGCGGTGGCTCTGGTAAATCTAGGATTTCTTGCAAAGCCGAACACAAATGCAAATGCCATCGACCTTGCTTGCTAGGATCGATGCAGTAAATTAAATCTCCTCCAGGTGTAAATAGCGCAATGCCTTTAAACAACTGGGGTGTAGATAGTTTGTTTGTCGTCAAGTTATTCACAGAGTCTAGGAAGCTAAAAGTAAAAATTCTCTCTTTTACCTTTTACCTTAGCTATAACCTCAACCAGGATCACCTAAAAAATTGGCAACCCATCAAAAATCCTGTAAATCTCGTTTCCACTCCCTGACTGGAAATGCTTTTGATTGCGGTGCCGCTAGAACCGGAGGCAGCAGCCCACCAATAGGCATTCCCAGTCGGAGACTGGGAACAAGACAATCATCTTCATTGCGAAGAGGAACAGACTTAAACTCGACCTCGGAGAAACTGTGCCATTTCGTTAGGAGTTGGTGACATCTCCAAAGCAGTTTCTTCAGTAATCCGACCGTCTTGATAAAGATTGAGCAACGACTGATTCATCGTGATCATGCCGTCAAAGCCAGCTTGTTTCATCAACTCGCCAATTTCATCATATTTACCATCTTTGATCCATTCTTTAATTGCCTCAGTGTTAATCAAGACATCGTGGAAAGCAGCCCGCTTCCCGTCAGTTGTGCGGCATAACCCTTGAGCAATTACTGCCACTAAAGACTCAGAAATTGCCACCCGCATTGCATCCTGTTCTTCACCAGAGTAGAGATTGAGAATCCGCTCAATGGTTTTGACAGCGCTATTGGTGTGCAAGGTTCCCATGACTAAGTGACCAGTCTGAGCAGCTTTTAGGGCGGTGTTAACTGTTTCCTTATCCCGCATTTCTCCCACCAGAATTAAATCTGGGTCTTCCCGCAAAGCTGCTTTCAAAGCGTTGTCAAATTTCCGGGTGTGCATTCCCACTTCCCGCTGTTTGACTAAAGACTTGCGGCTTTGATGAACAAATTCTATCGGGTCTTCAATGGTAATGATATGCTTGGCCATCTCCTTATTGATGTAGTCAACCATCGCTGCCATTGTGGTGGATTTACCAGAACCAGTGGGCCCAGTCACCAAAATTAAACCTTTGTGGTGATGACAAATATCCCGAAAAACTGGAGGTAAATTCAACTGTTCCATAGTTAAGATTTTCAGCGGAATCAACCGCAAGACCATTGCAGGCCCTTTGAGGGAGCCAAAAACATTAATCCGCACGCGAGCAAAGTCATACTGAGTTGCTCCATCAAATTCTAAATGTTCTTCAAAGCGCTGAATTTCCCCCTCAGTCATCACCTCCCGCAACCAATTCATCAAAGTTTCTTTATCTATTTCTGGATGATCCGTTGCTTGAATTTCTCCTCGGTTGCGGAAGCGGGGTACTTCACCTACACCCAGGTGAAGGTCAGAATATCCCTGATCGTAAGCTTCCCTAATTAACTGCGCTAAAGTGAGTCCCGGACTACTGTTTTTAGGGCGAAGTGAACTAGGTATGGGCGGTGGACTACCCGGACGATGACCTGCAACAGGAGCGTTGCTGCTTCTATCCATTGACATATCCAATGTTTGTGTCATCTGCCGCTGCGTACTAAAGGTTGGCGGTGGTGGCGGCATTGGTGGCAGGTTACGTCCAGCAGCAGGGTTAGAATTTAATGGAGACTGTGATTCTGTCATATATCTTCACATTTGGCAGTTAAAAAGTTGAATTAGCGAGAAGTCTAGTCACTTGCTTCGATGACTTTTGGAGAATGCTTGCGTGCAAGCCCTAGCGGTAATGGGGGGCGATTGAGACTCTAGAACCACGGTCAATCCATTTCATCCACCTCAATTAGTATCTTTTTTTCCTGAGATTCCACTACTCAAAAGATTTAGAAAAGTTATTTATCCTATATAACCTGATTTAACACACGCAATGAGTTAAAACGCTTCAGTAAAAATATTGAGGTAAATATGTATTTTTTAAGACAAAAATTGAAATATAAATATTATAAGCCTTTAGATGAGAAATTTATCCCAGGCATGGACACAAATTGCCAGCAATTAACAGCACAAACGCTAGCAGATCATTTATTTAACCCATCTATGAATTATGAGAACCACTAATAATTTTTATAAGAAATGTTAATTTGAATAGGAGCAATATCCAGGGGATCAAGGTTAAAAGCTCATACCTTTTAGGTTATATACCTGAAGAGAGATGCAGAAGAGAAGTTTTTTTAATAGATATAAACTTGACTTTATATCCACAATTACAAAAAATTAACTGTAAAGTTTAGTAAATAAATGCTCATTTTTCCGATTAGTTTTTATATACTGAATTTCACTGAGAAACAAATTAAGTTTACTCGCCAAAAGCGAGATATGACTGAAAATTCAAATTTGCTGTGTATTTTTAGGAGGAAAAGTCATGGTTTCTGCTCAAAGCTCTAATCAAGGAAAGACCTACTCCTTGTTGATGATTAAAAGCTTTTTAATATGGACTTTTACATTAGCAGTATGCTTGTTGGTTGTCGGTTTTCCACTAGTTGTCTTGATGGCTACGGTCGGATGTCTGTTGTCAATTGTCTTGCAATCTGTGATGCCTGTTAGTGCTGTTTTGCTTGTAGCAGGCGCTTTAATCATGTTTAATGTCATGGCAGTTGTATTGGCTGCGGGTGTACTAACTCTTAAAGGAGTTCATCCTAATGAAATTAAATGGTTAAGCTGGCTGCATGGAGAGGCAGACCAAATGCAGACTACTGTTTACGCTGCTTGCCCTTTAACTTGTGAGATTAAAATATAGTCATTACAGGTGAATTCGACAAACAAACAGTGCGTCTGCCCGGTTAAGCCGGGTTTTTTCATGCTTTTTGTGATTTGAACATTGGAGATCAAGATTTAGTAATTAGAGTTTTATTCAAGAAATAGTGCATTTGCCCGGTTAAGCCGGGTTTTTTCATACTTTTTGTGTGATTTATCCTTTTATATTTATGATTTGTGTGATGATTTATCGCCAACTATTGACTATTAATCATAGACCATTGACTATAACCATTGGCAAATGACAGATGATTAATGACTAATGACTAATCAAAAACGGGTTTACATTATCTTGGGTACTCGTCCGGAAGCGATTAAACTAGCTCCGGTGATTCAGGTTTTCCAGAAGTCTTCAGATTTTGAGTCGCAAGTAATTCTAACTGGACAGCATCGGGAGATGGTTGAGCAAGTTATGCAGCTGTTCAACATCAAGGCAGATTATGACTTAGAAATTATGCAGGTTCAGCAATCTCTAAATGATATTACCTGCCGTAGTTTACAAGGGTTAGAAAATTTATTCAAGGAGAAAAAGCCAGATTTAGTGGTCGTGCAGGGAGACACTACCACGGCTTTTGCGGCAGCTTTGGCAGCTTTTTATCAAAAAATCCCTGTTGGTCATGTAGAAGCAGGGTTAAGAACGGATGATATCTTCAATCCTTACCCAGAAGAAGCTAATCGGCGATTGATTTCTCAAATTACTCAGTTGCACTTTGCGCCGACTCCTTGGGCTGTGGAAAATTTGCATCGTTGTGGTGTTTTGGGTGAAATTCACATGACGGGTAACACGGTAATTGATGCGCTGTTGAATGTAGCTGCAACCCAAGCAGTTTGCAATGTACCAGGTTTAGAGTGGGATTCATATCGCGTTCTGTTAGCAACAGTTCACCGTCGGGAGAATTGGGGAGAACCTCTGTTAGCGATCGCTCAGGGGTTTTTACAAATTTTAGACAAGTTTCCTGATACAGCAATGCTCTTACCATTGCACCGCAATCCAACAGTGCGAGTCCCATTACAAGAGCTTTTAGGGAATCATCCCCGAATTTTCTTAACAGATCCTTTAGATTATGGCCAACTGGTGGGAGCAATTGGGCGATCGCATCTT
This sequence comes from Nostoc sp., assembly GCF_036917395.1. Classification (GTDB taxonomy): domain Bacteria; phylum Cyanobacteriota; class Cyanobacteriia; order Cyanobacteriales; family Nostocaceae; genus Nostoc. The sequence continues at coordinate 52,045 of NZ_JBALDI010000004.1, read as the reverse complement.
TTGCTCACTGACTCTGGTGGGTTGCAGGAAGAAGCCCCTAGCTTGGGAAAACCAGTACTAGTTTTGAGAGACACCACCGAAAGACCAGAGGCTGTTGTAGCCGGTACAGCCAAACTTGTAGGCACTACGAGTCAGAACATTTTTGCAGCTGCTGCTGAGTTACTCAGTGATCTAGATGCTTATGAAGCAATGGCAAATGCAATTAATCCCTTTGGAGATGGTCATGCAGCAGAGCGCATTTTGCAGATTGTGCAAAATTACTTGGGTCTTTCATCAGAATCAACTTAGAAAGTTACATTAAACAAAGTGCAAAATTTCTGTTTTTTAGGGTACAAAAAACCGGCTTTTCTCCCGGTTTTTATTTTTTTAGTTAGATTTATTTCCATCTCACAAGAAAACAGGTATAACCTCGAAACGAGATTTTCCAAGGGTGGCTTTTTGGTTGACTGACAAAAGTCCTCAAAGTCTTGTCCTTTCGCTTTCATCCCGCTTAGGAATCAATTCCCAAGCTCATAGCTTAAGTCTACTAAAGTAGACTCAAAAGCATTTAAGCTATGAGCAATCAATTTATAGCAGTTCTCGACCAAGTAAGGTACAGTTTTAACCTCACTTCCATTCCTCTCTCTTAAAAAGAGAGAGGAATGGAATTTTTCCCCTTCCCGCTTCGGGAAGGGGGCTAGGGGGTTAGGTCTTATACCTCACCGAATTGAAAATAGCTATATTGCACGACGGGTTAGGGTGCAACGCATTCATATTGGCTAAATGCCCAGAGCTGATCTAGTTTCGGGACCCACCACACCATCTACAAGTAGACCTTTACTTGCCTGAAAGCTTCGGACTCGGCTAGCAGTTTCTTGACCGTAAACTCCATCAATTCTGAGATTACCCAAAGCTGTTTGAACGTCTCTTACAAGCAGACCTCTAGAACCAGGGCTAAGAATAACTGAACCCCCAACGCCACCAGGTCTAGTCACAGGAGCATAATTAGGTCTATCACCAACCCATCGCGCAAAAACGTATCTACCCGTAGAAAGCCTAGCAAAACCGTTTTCATATCTTTCAATCGCTGGAAGTGTTGCGCCATTTGATACACAGTCAACAGATGAATAATTAGTGCTTGGACCTGTACGGATACGTAAACAACTGCCGTTAGTCCTTACATATGCAGCCGAACTCATTTGAATTTGGCTAGCAGCAATAAGTAATACACTAACACCAGCTAAAGCTAACCAAGCTGAAGATTTAAGTAGTTTTTTCCAATTGAATTTAAATTTGCTGATTCCAGATACCTCTTTTTTAGTAATAACTATGTCAGAAGATTTAAGAGGTTTTTTCCGATTTAATTGAGATTTAGGCGGATTATATTTGGTGTTTGCAGATGCCTCTTCTTGAGCAATAAACATGTGGGAATAAGCAAGATATTCCATAATGCGCTCCTTTATATGAAAAAATGAGTACTCACAGAGAATTACTTAGTTTTTCTCTGTATTTATTCTTAGTATATTTTATATCACTACCTTTTAACAAGGTTTTTACTGGTGGCAGAATTAATAAAAAATAAAATTAGTCAAAAGATTCCTGAGAAAATGCATCGCCTGGTGATTTTTATACTAAATCACCAGGCGATGATGTAGCCCGTTGTAGACATCACATTTCAAAATAAATAAAATTTAGTTAAAGCTTTCTTGCTTACTGGCTTCTGACTTATTGCATCTAAATATGTCAAGCATATTCTTTGAGTCCAGTTAAACTAGCAACCACAGAAGCTAACTCGTCTAAATCTATCGGCTTGCATCGGTATATATCATAACCTACTAATAATGCACGTTTGTGGTCTTCCTCGAAAGCAGATGCCGTCATAGCAATAGCTGGAATCTTTCTCCCTCGCTTTGCTTCCAGATTTCTGACCTTCAAAAGCAGTGAGTAGCCGTCTTCATCTGGTAAATAAATGTCACTAATTAGGATATCTGGTTTAAAAAATAACATTATTGCTAGAGCGTCGCTTGCTGAAGCAGCTGTGACTACCTCTGCTCCTTCTAATTCAAACAGGAAGGTAAGTAATGTTCTCGTATCAAGGTCGTCATCAACAACCAGCAATCGCAGACCTTCAAAAGACATCGATTGATTAGACATTATTCTCACTGCTGCGTAGCTCAAATAGTTGAGGTAGCAATCGCATCAAAAGGCAGGTATTTGTAAATACTATTTGATGCCTACTTTACTAAATCTTAATGGAACTAATTGGCAAGCGTCTGTCCGGTTTCAGACATAAAAACTTAAAATTATTCATTGGCGATGTCTACGACGGGCTACGCCTACGCGCCTTGGCTAATTCCCCAGCAACCGAGCAAATTCGTTTTGGATGACCCGATAACACTCGCAGCAAGTTGCTGACAATTCCTCTCGGTCGAGGATGCTAATATGACCACGCTGGTAGCGAATCATTCCGGTTTTGCTCAGGTTATTAGCCGCCACTGTCACACCGGAGCGCCGTACACCTAGCATCTGGGCGAGAAATTCTTGTGTCAGCGGAAAATCCTCTGATTGCAAGCGGTCAGAGACTGTCAGTAGCCAACGAGCCAGCCGCTGCTCTACGGTATGAAAACGGTTGCAGGCACATCCTTGCGCCAGTTCAGTGTATACAGCTTGTACATAGCGCAGCAGTAGGTTTTGAATAGCTCCACCCTGATTGAACTCGGTTTTAAGTACATCTGCATCCATCTGCATAGCAGTACCCGAAACCTGCACAAAGGCTTTTGTGGTTGTTGTGTTACCTCCTAAAATTATTGGGATACCGATCATGCCTTCATTGCTCACTATCCCAACTTCCATCATCGAGCCATCTTTCATACTACTGACTAAAGAAACTACTCCGTTTAGGGGAAAATAGACGTGTGCGATCGGTTCTTTTGGTTCGTAAATGACTTGCCGAGTCGGAAGCGAAATCAACTTCAGGTGCGGAACAAGACGCTGATAATCACTAGTTGGCAAAGCCGCAACTAACCTATTTACTTGCGGCTTAAGAGTCTTTTCGCTCACTGAACATTAAAAAATAAATTTGCTCAAAATACTTTAAATCAAGTTACTTTTGCGAGTCTGTTCGGTTTCGCACACATAACTCAAAAAAAATTTTTGACTCGGTTATTGGGCATTTTGCCCAATAACCGAGCAAATTCATTTTGTATGACTCGATAACACTCGCAGGAAGTTGCTTCCAAATCTTCTCTGTTGAGAATGCTAATATGACCACGTTTGTAACTGATCATTCCGGCTTGGCTAAGGGTGCTAGCCGCTACTGTCACGCCGGAACGACGTACACCTAGCATCTGGGAGATAAATTCTTGCGTGAGCAAAAAATCTTCTGATTGCACACGATCAGCGACTGTCAGTAACCAGCGAGCCAGCCGTTCGTCCAGTGTATGCAGACGGTTGCAGGCAGCTGCTTGCGACAGTTCCGAGTATATAGCTTGTACGTAGCACAGCAGCAGGTTTTGAATAGCTCCACCCCGATTGAACTCGGCTCTAAGTATATCTGCATTCATCTGCATAGCAGCGCCTGAAATCTGCACAAATGATGTTGTGGTTGTAATCCTGTTTCCTAAAATTACCGGGATACCGACCAGACCTTCACTGCTCACTATCCCGACTTCCGCCGTTGAGCCATCTTCCATAGTGGTAACTATAGAAATCATTGACTTATCAGGAAAATATACTTGTGTAATCGGTTCGCCTGCTTCGTGAAGGATTTGCGGAACTTGGAGCGAAACTAGCTTTAAAATTGTTGGAAGCGATCGCAGCAAAAAATTCCTGGTTATACAAATCCTTAAAACCCTAAATCTTTATCATTGTACCAGATGTTATAAACTCTTCCAAGTATATCTAGTATATTTTGATTGTCGTGAAGACAATATACTTAGGACTGAATATATTAATATGAACATTTATTAAGACTTAATTATAAAATAATTTTAAAACTTTCTGATATACTACGGTAAATCTATTGATTTATAGTAATATAGACTCAGACTAAAATACTCCATTTCACAAATCCTCAATAAAAGCAAGTATTTTCTACTACAATTTTAGATTTTTTCTTACTCCCAACTAGCTTACTTATCTGGTTCATCTATGCAATAATAAACAACTATGTCCGTTAATTACGATTTATCTATCGGTTTTTAGTAGTAATAGCTAAATATTAATTTGCTGAAAAACTTATATTGGTTTAGTACCAAATTCGGTGTTATTTGGAGCTAATTTACTTAAAAAGAGCGCCTTGAGAAAAATGCAAAATATCGAAAAAAATATTATTTTTGAATAAACTGAAAAGCAACGCAAAAATTATGAAGTATAACCAACTTGGCAAGAGTGACTTAAAAGTTTCTGAAATTTGTCTGGGCACTATGACTTATGGAGAGCAAAATACTATTGAAGAAGCTCACGAGCAGCTAGATTATTCCATTGCTCAAGGAGTCAACTTTATTGATGCGGCTGAGATGTACCCTGTCCCAACAAGTGGCGAAACCTATGGATTAACTGAAACTTACATTGGGGAATGGTTAAAGCGTCAACAAAGAGATCAACTGATTATAGCTACTAAAATTGCTGGCCCTGGTCGAGGCTTTAAATGGGTACGTGGTGGAGCCAAAGCAATTGACCGTGATAATATCAAACAAGCCGTAGATGATAGTCTAAAAAGATTACAAACGGATTATATTGATCTGTACCAAATCCACTGGCCCGATCGCTACGTGCCACGGTTTGGGCAAACGGTATTTGAACCGACTCAGGTGGCAGAAACGGTTCCCATCCCTGAACAGCTAGCAGTTTTTGCCGATGTAATTAAGGCAGGGAAAATTCGTTATATCGGTTTGAGTAACGAAACACCTTGGGGAGTCGCCCAATTTAGTAACGCTGCTAAACAATTAGGGTTGCCTAAAGTTGTTTCGATTCAAAATGCTTACAACTTGCTGAATCGAGTATTTGACGGAGCCTTAGCAGAAGCAGTTTATCAGGAAGAAATTGGGTTACTAGCTTATAGTCCTTTGGGATTTGGCTTCTTAACTGGTAAATACCTAAACGGCAAACCAGAGAAAGCAAGAGTCACTTTGTTTGAAAATTTTGGTCAGCGTTATTTGAAACCAAAAGTAAGTGAAGCAGTAGCAGCTTATGTGGAAATTGCCAAGCGCTATCAACTAAGTCCAGCGCATTTGGCCCTAGCATTCGTGCGGAGTCGTTGGTTTGTGCCTAGCACAATTATTGGTGCTACGACACTCGAACAACTCAAAGAGAATTTGGAAAGTGTAAATGTAGTTCTCGACAAAGACATTTTGGAAGAGTTGGATATAGCTCATACTCAGTCTCCAAACCCAGCACCTTAACAATTCAAAATTCAAAATTCAAAATTCAAAATTAAAGATAAAAGAGAAATAAATAATCTCCATTGCCTCGTTACCAGGCTCCAGCCTGGTAACGCCTTTCCAGAGCCTCTGGCTCTGATTATTAATTGACCGTTTGTTTGGAATTGTCTCAGTTTTATGGAGCAGTAAATCATTGATGAAGAAATATCAAAATTCTCATTTGCTGTGTACTTTAAAAGCAGTAGTTTGGCTTTTGGTAGCACAATCGGGCTTGAGTTTGATAGTTTCTGGATGTAGTGCGACTAACTCTGCTAATTCCAGTGTTAAACCTGTGAGTGACCATCAAGGTTCCTCAACAGCACAAAGTTCTGCATCTGAGAAACAGACAGTAGTTCGCATTGGTTATATTAAGGGAAGTTTGTCTGCGATCGCAAAAGAACGCGGTACTTTAGAGCGTGAACTAGCCCCCAAGAATATTAAAGTTGAGTGGGTTGGTACATTCCCATCTTTTGCACCTGTGTTAGAAACAATCAATGCTAAAAGTTCTGATTTAGGAGCCGGTGGCGATATTGCTGGTTTGTCTGCATTATCTGGTGGGATTAATGCTTGCATCATTGCCTACCGACCAGCTAATCGCAACTCAGAAGGGATTGTAGTTCATGCAGATTCCCCCATTCGGAAATTCGATGATCTTATTGGTAAAAAGGTCATTGTGAATCGAGGTGGAATCAGCGAACATTTGCTCTTGAAACTATTAGAAAAAGAAAATATTCCCAAAGATAAAGTAAGTCGCGTTTACATGAAACCTGATGAAGCCCTACCCGCTTGGGTATCGCATCATGTCGATGCTTGGGCGGTTTGGGACCCTTGGGTTGCTAGTGCTGAAATCAAGTACAATGCCCGCCAAATTCCTTTACCTGCACAAGTCCCGCATTACTCCCTTTATATGGTGGATAGGGATGCACTAAAAGAAAAACCTGAGGCAATTAGGGGAGTTATCGCGATTCTTGCTAAAGAGGGTGAATGGCTAAATAAACATCCCCAGGAGAATCAAAAACTATACCAAAAAGTATCAGGTTTACCGCCTGAAGTTGTGAAGCGGACATTTGATCGCCGACCTGTTGATGGAGTGCTTCCCTTAGAACCGAAAGTGATTGCTGATTTACAAAGTGCTGCTGATTGGATATACAAACAGGGAATTGTTCAGAAACGAGTAGAGGTGCGCGATGCACTCTGTCCCAGTTCTTAGATTAAAAACTAGATATTTAGTAGGTAAAATATGACTTTTACGGCAACATCGGTTGACCAAAATACTATTCGTCGTCGGGGTACTGGTTTAAAGGCTTACAATCCCGAAAAAGTATTCAAAGGATACACACTTTTCACACCCCTGACAGGTCAAGGTGAAGTCTATCTCCTGAACTTGGAAGGAGAAGTAGTACACCAGTGGAATCTGCCTTATCCACCAGGGTTATACGGTTATCTCTTACCCAATGGCAACCTCTTTTATAACGGTAAGACTCCACCACAAGAGCCACTACGTTTTGCCTTGTGGGCTGCATTCAAAAGTGGCGTTGTTTTAGAAGCAGATCCCAAAGGGAATATCATCTGGGAATATAAGCATCCAGACCATCATCACGATGGACGGAGGCTAGCCAATGGCAACATAATTCTACTAGCCATTGAAAAGATACCTCAGTCGTTGGTCAAGAGCATCAAAGGCGGCGTAACAGGTACGGAAGCAGATGGTGATATTTATGCTGATGTGCTTTATGAAGTGACTCCAGCAGGGGAAATTGTTTGGACTTGGCACGCCCACGAACACCTTGATCCAGATATATTTACGATTACACCCCAGGATCATCGACATGAATGGACTCATGGGAATACTGTGGATGAACTCGCTGATGGCAATATTATAGTCAGCTTTCGCAATATCTCTACAGTTGTCATTGTCGATCGCAAAACCGGAGAAATTATCTGGACGTTGGGTGATGACGTGCTAGCACAGCAGCACTTCCCGAACGAACTAGCTAACGGTAATATCTTGATTTTCGACAATGGCGCACATCGTCGTCACATCGCTCTTAATTTCTCCCGTGTAATTGAGGTGAACCGCCAAACAAAAGAGATAGTTTGGGAATATACTGACAACCCGCCCCAAAATTTCTTTAGTTCCTATATATCAGGAGCGCAACGTTTAGGGAATGGCAATACCTTGATTACAGAAGGTGCTTATGGCCGAATATTCGAGGTGACAGTTGCAGGAGAAATTGTTTGGGAATACATCAATCCCCACTTTGCATCTCGGAATATTCCAGGTGAGAAATCGCTGGTAACTCGTGGGGAGCAAAATACAGTCTTCCGCGCTTTCCGTTATGCACCTGAAGAAGTGCCCTGGCTTTAGGAAAAGGCAGGGGGCAGGGGAAGCAGGGGGAGCAGGGGGAGCAGGGGGAGAGATAAATAATAACTAATTCCCAATGCCCAATTTCCAATGCCCAATGCCCAATGTCCCAGCCTTATCTAGTAGTCAAATTTAAAAGTTTGGTTAGTGTCGAGAATTTTTCACGCTACACCCGCCTCAAAAGGGCTTCAGGACATTAACAATTTAAGATTTGGGATTTTGGATGAAAATTCAATTCCCAATACCGATTAACAAGTCCTATTTACCAAGGAACTTAAACATGGCCCAAATCAAAGTATACAGTGCAGTTGTTTGTCCTTATGCTCACCGTACCCGTTTGGTACTCCAAGAGAAGGGCATTGACTTCGATTTGATTGAAATTGATTTGCAGAATAAGCCTGAAGGGTTTACCAAAGTATCCCCCTATGGTAAAGTTCCTGCGCTAACTCATGGTAATGAGCCAGTTTGGGAGTCAGCAGTGATTAATGAGTATCTCGATGAGGTATTTCCCAATCCACCACTGTTACCCAACAGCCCGATTGCAAAGGCACAGGCTCGCATCTGGATTGATTTTGCTAACACCAGGTTCGTTCCCGCTTTTTCTACCCTGCTGCGGAGTTCAGATCCCCAAAAACAAGAAGAAGCTAAACAGGAACTATACAAACACCTGGAATTCATTGAAAACGAAGGTTTGGCAAAGCTATCTGGGGAAGGCCCCTACTGGTTTGGTGAATCCATCAGTTTGGTCGATTTCACCTATTTCCCCTGGTTTGAGCGCTGGGCTGCACTGAAGCAGTATCGAGGCTTTGGGGTGCCAGAGGAATTTACCCGTGTACGCCAGTGGAAACGTGCTTTGAAAGAGCGTGAATCTGTGAAGGCGATCGCTCACTCTAAGGAATTCTACATCGAGCGATATGCTAAATTCGCTGCGCCTACTCTCGCTGCTGTTTAAACGTAATTAATAATTATGTCCTCTCGTTCCTTGGCTGCTGCCAAGGAATGGGTTTCTAGAGGCTCTGCCTCTTTAGACTTGAAGTAGCAGCCCACATGAATGCATCCCACGCAGAGCATGAGAACGAGTTAATTAGGAATTAGGTTGATAACTACTTTACCGAAGTGACCCGCACTTTTGAGATAATGATAAGCTTCTCGTGCTTCAGTGAATGGAAAAACTCGATCAATAATCGGTTTGATTTGATGCTGTTGCATCGCCTGATTCATCGCCTCAAACATTTCCCGACTGCCAACTTCAATTCCCTGAACTGTTAAATTCTTAAAAAGTATTGGACTGGGGTCAATTTCACTTCCTCTACCTGATAATACGCCAATCAAACTAATACGTCCCCCAATGCGGACTGCTTGTAGTGATTTTGGCAAAGTGCCTGCACCGCCTACTTCTACTACATGATCTACACCTATGCGATTAGTCAATTGGTAAACTTGCTTTTCCCAATCTGGTGTTGTTTTGTAGTTAATTGTCTCGTCAGCACCAAGTTGTCTAGCTCGTGCCAATTTATCATCACTGCTGGAAGTAATAATCGCTCTAGCACCATGTATCTTGGCAAACTGGAGAGCAAAAATCGAAACTCCCCCAGTACCGAGTAATAAAACACTATCACCTGCGCGAATATTGCCTTCTGTCACCAGTGCTTGCCAAGCTGTGACACCTGCACAGGGCAAAGTTGCCCCTTCAATGTAGGATAGATAGTCTGGTAATATCACCAAATTATCTTGGTGTAATACGACATACTCAGTCAGCATTCCATCGTTACCACTTCCGAGAGCGGATTTCATTTTCTCTCTGGTGAAAGAGCCATAAATCCAGCCTTGGAAGAAAGTACCCGCGACGCGATCGCCTATTTTCACGCGTGTAACACCTTCCCCCACTGTCACGACTTCCCCCACACCGTCACACACGGGAATTACCGGATATTTCTGTTTAGCATCGTAAGCTCCTTCGGCGATAAGTAGATCACGGTAATTTAGGGATGTTGCTTTGACTTGAATCAGAACTTGTCCCGCAGTTGGTTTTGGTTCAGGGCGATCGACTAATGCGAGGGCATCAATCCCGGCATCGCTTTGAATTTCGTAAGCTTTCATTGGCGGACTCCTTTTGCTAAAGATCATAGTGGAGAACAATTTTGTGCTGCTTTTCTCCACCCAAATAATTACCAAGGAGGGGAAAAGGGTAAAGGGCAATACAGTTCAGTTAAGCATTTTTTCGTTCTCTTTCTTTTCTTCCTTTGCGTTCAACTCTTGGAGACGCTACGCGAATGCGCCCTTAGCGGTTCGTTAAAAAATTGACTTTGATAAAGAGTTAAGCCTTAACTGAACTGTATTGGGGTAAAGGGGAAATTTGAGTTGATATAAAAAACAGTGGTTAAATATTATATGAAACCACTGCTTTTTATTATAGATAAATAGTACCTACCCGAAGTTGATAGTCATTTCGCCTTATGAGCTTGGTTGCTGATCGGGAAACATACACTTATCAGAGTCACAACCACTAGGCCCAGCTTCTGTCATTTCGCCTGAATCGTAACGGCTTAAAACTGCACAAAAATCATCTGTTTTGCGCCGTGCTTTCACCTCTTGATTTAAGCGATCGTAGATTGATTTATCTATTGGTTCAAATGGCAAACGTGGGAATGATTGCAGGTCGTCAAAACGAGCTAAAAGAGCTGCTGAAATATATCCTTCATCATTCTGAATAGTTTCGTATATCCGTTGTGCCAAAGGTTCGATTTCATCAGAGCGAAGTTCCAAAGTAGCTGATGTGTTGTGAGTCACATACCAACGTTGAACCTGGAGGACAAAATCAAATTGGGCTAAGACTGAAAACTTAGAAACATCAATTTCATCAGCACCTGGTAAATCAGCCCAAGATACAGAAACAGGGATTTCTACTAACCATTCACTCACCCGTGGATCAAAGGGATCGTTGAGCAAATTGCCCTGTTCATCTTTATCTGATTGAGAGGGAATGACGTTGTAACCGTAGTCAATACAAGCTAAGGCTACTGGGTCATTTTTGCCGAAGGTGATGCGGCGAATAAATCTTTGCGCTTTTGGGGGATGCCATCCTGAACTAGCATTAGTTAATAAAGCCTTCGTGCCACTAGGTTGAACTGTAGTACAACGATTTGGGCGTTTGAAATTGTGGCGATCGCAGTAATCCCAAACAACCCGATGTACAATATCTTTCCAGAAAGTTAGATATTTTTCTTCCTCACGCTTGAAAGCTAATCCTTGTGCCGTAGCAGGTCTTCCTTCTGCCCACCAGCGCAGCCAATCAACACCAAAAGCATGGACAAAGAAATCAAATAATCCTGTAAAAGAAACTCCCACAATCGGGTCTAATTCACGGCTGTATTGATAGCGTGGTTCCAGAAATTTGTGATTTAAAAGTGCTGCTACAGATAGCGCTCCAGCAGTGAAAGCCTCTTCTTGTTCTTTGTAGTTATATGGGTCGATTTGATTAAGGTGAACCTCAGACAAATTACAGTGAAAGTTACTGCCAATGATTTCCAGATTTGTTACCCTAGAGGCTTTTTATCCCCTAGTTCTACTGCTTGATTATTTGCAGTAGCTCCGCGTACATTTTGCAGATGTGACTTTAGATAATAAAAGTGTTTTTCACATACGCCCCCGCACTCTTGGAGAAATTATATTCTAGACACCAATTTTTAGGGTAATCTAGTTTCACTCTCTACGCTGTACGGTGTCAAAGACTTTTTAGTTCCTTTGATTACCACGGGATTAGCATCTCAGCTTTCCCCGTTTTTGCGAGGTTTTTAACGTGAGGCAAAATCAATTACCACACGGATTTAGCCCATAGCGAGCTAAACGATGTTCTAGCTCATTAGCATCAAGCTGAGGATAGCGTTCCTGTAACCATTGTTTTGCTGTTCCTTGTTCATAAGCTTGCAAAAAATTAACTTTCAGAGCCTGTGTTGGTAGCAAATCAATATTCGATCGCGCTACAGCTTCACCAGCCCATTGAATCGCTCCCTCACCGCTATAATATTGTTTGCGGACGGCATTAAGACATTCTTCTAGGGTTGGCTTGCGGTGAAAAACTCTGGTATGATTTGCCATCCTGAGTGCATCGCGTTCTGGATCAATTCGCCAGTTGCCACTTTCATCTTGCTGCCATAAGTTATCTTTGGCATCGGCGAACAAAGTATCTTCACCAGAACCTTGCCTCATGCCAGCACTATTATGTGTCAGATAGCCATCACAATAGAAACAATGAGCTTCTTCGACTTCAATATCGTAAGTGTGGACATGATCATAACTCCCCAGTCCTTTAACAGTGACTGGAATATCTAACGAGATATCAGCTTCAACGATATAGCGTTCATAATTGGCATCAACAGTGCGAGATCCTTGAAATCCCATATCTCGCATCTCGCTATAGGTGTAAGCTTCCCGCATGATGGCAGCAGGAAGGGTGAAACCATACATCTTCAATCCTTTTTTCACACACCCTTTAACTGAGTGAGGTGCAATAAGGGCGTTATAACGCTCTTTGAAGGCTGGAATTGTGAGGTTGTACTTAACTTGCCATCCGGGCTGCTGTGGATGGGAAATGCTAATTCTACCAGCAATACCCAAACTGGATAAAACTGCACTAACTTGTCTAATAAATGACCGATAGACTGAAGTAACTAAGTGAGGGGGTCGGTTATTCACAGCACCATCGCTGTCCATTAATCCAGCTAAGTAAGCCGCCCTGATATCTACTGAACCCTGCAAAATAAAACTAGGAATTGCTAGGTGAATATTTGGCTGCTTGATATAGCGATGGAAGTACTCAGCTAATCGAACAGATGAGCAGATTGATTTTGCAGTGTTTTCACCCTTGATGATGCCATGAGTAGCAGTCAATCCAAATAAAGCTAAAGCGGCATCTATTTTAGCTTGAACTCTGGCTGTGAGTTCCGTATCTAAACTGTTCATTGCCCATTCAACCCGGCCATAAGGCTTATCATACTTATTTCGACCGAGAGCAATATAGCCGTCACCGTGGGTTAACCCAATTAGCCAAGCAACCTCCGCTGTCAATTCGGGAATTACAAACGACTTAGCTGTACGACTGTTTAAGGGTCGAGATTCAGTAAAATCAGGGGCTAGATGGGTAACTGTACCAGGTAGAACTTGTGTGTTGTGCAGCAGGCGATCGCCCTCAGCTAGACTTGCAATCGACTTCCAGGTAATTCCCCCTTGAGCATCTGCAAGAACTGCTTGTCTGTGGTTTAAAGTTGCTCTAGGGTAAGTCGCATTAGTTTCAATTTCATAGACATCCTGAAATCCTTGGTCGAATTTATCAACAACTCGCCGAAATCCTAAAGGAGTTTGTACTAGATCACCCACTTGGATATCGCAAATAGGAATAAGACCTTTGGAAGTATGAACTAAAGCATCTTCAGGTAGACAGCGCCTAATGTTACCGGCAACAATTGTGACAGCACCTTGGTCGATTAATAGACAACATTCAACTGAATTTAATTGTCGTCCTAAAGCTTTATTAAGAATAGATGCACAACCCTGATAAAGTCCAGGCAATTTGACAGGATTAGCAACTCCTCCAAAGCCGTTAAGTGTTTCTCCTGCTTTTCGGACATCGCTGATATCAACTAATACTTCAACTTGTGCTGAAAATTGTTCATCAGTGGAAAGTTCTAATAGGGCTTGATATGATTCAACCCAACCTTCACGGCTATCTCCAACGTGAATAGTGACATTATTGCCTTCTATATGAGTTTCAGTATATTCACGCCGTTGTTGCACAGGAGTGCTGCCAATTTCACCTTTTACAGTGACATTCAGTTGATTACGGATGGGGGGTAACTGGTTAATAAATTGTGGTTCTAGGACGGCTCCAGTGCCACAGCCCATCATTGCCAAATCCATCATTAATCCGAAGGCACTCCAGTCTTCGAGATTGGTAGAGGTGCAATTATAAGCCCCAGAGAAGTTCTTAGGCTTGGTTATCCAGTCTGTACCACCAACCCATAGCCAGCGCCCACTAGGCATAGCTTTCAAGTTGCGCTGCATCTGATCCAGTATGACAGCTTCTTCTTGAGTTAGCTTGCCCAACTCGACTAAGCCGAGTAGAGTGCGATCGCACACCTCATCCCATGTTTCCCTTAGTCCCGCCTTTGTCCGGCGGCTATAGGTTCTAAAAAATACGGGATTAGCAGCCGGTGCAGTTTCAGGAAACTTTGCACTCTGGCGTGTTCTTTCGAGATTCTGAACCATATATCAAGTGTCTTGCGTGCGGACAGATTATGACTATACGCCAAGTAGTTTGAGTATTAAAGATTGTCAAATTGTCCACTTTACGCTAGTTCTAGCCGGACTATTTGCAACAGAAATTTATGATGTATAATGTCCCTCACCCTTGGGATAATCTCAATATTAGGTTTTAATTAGCACTAATTAACTTATAAGTAAATTCTCTTAATACCGATTCTTATTTAATTACTTAGCGGAGGCATAAACTTTGCTTAAAATTATGCAGGCAGAGACTGACGAACATAAATCTCATATACAGAAACTGTTTTGGGAATATTTTATCGAGACTAAGTTGATATTCAGCCATCAGTTCGGCATTAATTTAGATGTAAATACATTCTTTGAGCAATATATGACTCAACTTCACGAATTTATACCCCCTTCAGGACGCTTGCTTTTGGGACAATGCGAGGCACAAATACTCGGCTGCGCTTGCTTACGAAAGATTGGTGAAGATGTTGGCGAAATTAAAAGGATGTATGTAAGACCAGAATTTCGCTCAAAAGGAATCGGTCGGTCTTTATTAAAAGCTATCATCAATGAAGCTGTTTACATTGGTTACAAAAACAGGGAGTAGGGAGTAGGGAGTAGGGAGTAGTGTTTTAAAAACTTGCATTTTCGGGTCTAAAGCCCCCTAGAATAAAAGAATTATGTCGAGATCCGTAGTACGAGACATAAAACTTAACGAGGGAGTAGGGAGTAGGGGTGAGGGAGTAGGGAGTAAGATATATTCCCCATCCCAAGAATTGTCATTACGCAGTAATTATTATTCCCCATTCTTCCCCCTATTCTCTACTCCCTACTCCCTACTCCCTAATTAAGATCCCTACTCCCTCTTGAATCAAGGATACGTTTAGACAGTGCCCCTTTTGCAAAGGAAGCACAGGCACTTTATCGGATATTTGGCTTTCAAGATATCGAGCCGTATTTGGAAAAAACAGAGATTCCTTTAGAACATCGAGCAAACTGGGTTTTTATGGAATTGGTTTTAAAATGACGCGAGATTCCTAACATCGTCACTCTCCCGTTCATTGCTAGTATTACCATTTTTTAAAGTAGTTGAATTTAGAAGCGAGGATGTCATGGCTCAATATGACTATATTGTGATTGGTGCAGGTTCGGCAGGCTGCGTTGTCGCCAACCGGATGACACAAGATAGTGAAACAACTGTATTATTACTCGAAGCTGGCAATCCAGATACTAAACCTGAGATTCAAATCCCGTTAGAATCCCCCAACTTACCTCGCTCGGAACTGGACTGGAAATATTTCTCTGAACCAGAACCGTACCTGAATAACCGCAAAATCTTTTGTCCCCGTGGCAAAGTCTTGGGTGGCAGCAGTTCGATTAATTCCATGATTTATATCCGGGGCAATCATCACGATTATGACCACTGGCAGTCATTGGGAAATCCTGGTTGGAGTTACCAAGATGTATTACCCTATTTCCAGAAATCTGAAAACCAGCAACGCGGTGCCGACGCATACCACGGGATTGATGGTGAGTTGAACGTCAGCGATATTCAACCCCCTACTGTGGCATCGCAACGATTTGTAGAAGCAGCCGTGGCGATCGGATATAACCACAATCCTGACTTCAATGGGATACAGCAATCAGGTGCGGGAATTTATCAGTTGACGGTAAAGGATGGTAAACGTCACAGTGCTGCTGCTGCATTTCTCTTGCCAATTCTCAAGCGTCCCAATTTAACAATAACAACAGGAGCGTTAGTGACTCGGTTATTGTTTGAGGGAACCCGCACCGTTGGGGTGGAATATATGCACGAGGGAAGGCTGCACCAAGCCAAGGTTAACAAAGAAGTGATTTTAAGTGCTGGTGCATTCGATTCGCCCAAGCTGCTGATGCTTTCTGGCATTGGTGATGCAGAACAACTGCAAGCAATGGGGATTCCTGTCGTCGTTGATTTGCCAGGTGTTGGTCAAAACCTCCAAGACCACTCTCTCGTTCCTGTGGCACACCAGATAATTACCAGTCCTGTGGCACAGGAGGTAATTGCTGCGTTAGACCCGGCAATTACTAGTAACGGTAACGCTGAAGCCGGATTATTCTTGCATACCGAAGGTAATCTGGATGCCACGCCAGATTTACAGTTTTTCTTCGGTCCCATTCTGTGGATATCTCCTGGCAAAACCCTCTCTGGTTTGGGATTCACTGTTACAGTCAGTTTGACTCATCCTCAAAACATTGGCAGTGTCAGTTTGCCCTCGGCTGACCCCAAAGACCCACCGATTATTCGGATCAACTTTCTACAAAGTCAATCTGATGTGCAAAAGCTAGTTGAAGGGATTAAAATAATGCGTAAATTATTTCATACAAGTGCCTTTGATCAGTTTCGAGGTGAGGAAATCAGTCCCGGTACTGAGGTGATTAGCGATGAAGCTCTCGAAGCTTACATCCGGGAATTTTGCGTTACAGGGTATCATCCTGTCGGCACTTGCAAAATGGGAACTGACCCAATGGCGGTTGTCGATCCCGAACTCCGGGTACGCGGTGTTACGGGGTTGCGGGTTGTTGATGCATCGATCATGCCAACTCTGGTCGGGGGCAATACGAATGCGCCCACGATTATGATCGGCGAGAAAGGAGCCGATTTAATTAAAGCCGCAGGTGGCGTTTCATCGCTTTCATCGCAAGTAGCTTCAGCAATGGCAAACTAACTTGCTGGCGCGATCGCCTGGAGATAACATGAGACTGTATTAACTACAGTTTCAACATTCATAACCACAACTGAAGCTGTATTAACTACAGCTTCAGCATCTATAACCACAGTTGAAGCCGTATTAACTACAGCTTCAAATTTACTTATAACATCAGGAGCATTTATAAATAATGCTTAAGCAGTATTAACTACAGCTTCAAGTTTACTTATAATATCATGAGCATTTGTAACCACAGCTTAAGTTGTATTAACTACAGCTTCAAGTTTACTTATAACAAGTTGAGTGTTCCGAATGTATTATCTTAAAACTGGTAAGCCGATACAGCGAAGTAGGGGGTATCTGTAACTGCGATCGCTCTCAAGTAAAATAGCGAGTTTTCTAATTTTTTCTTAAAGTTGCATAAAGCTTATAACAATCTCTGATAAGTTAGAAATTAATATTAGGGGTTTTAGGTGATAAAAATTAATATGCGATCGCATAGTATATTTCTTGGTTCGGTAGTTTTCTGTTTACTCAGTATCGGTGCGAGTACAACAAAAGCAAACGCCCAGACGATTTATCCATTTGACGTAGTATACGACACGGAAGTTACTCTCACACCTATCCCATCGACCGACGTATCTAAAGCATTTGTCTCAGGTTTCAATTCTGATGCTCCCTATGGTCTGAGTAACTTTTTTAGCATAAACAACTACAGCCGAATTGACCCCAATACTGGTAATCTCGTATTTGTTCAAGACGCAACAAAATTTGGTTTACAAGGCTTGCCAATCGGCAGAGATGAGTTTTTTGGCAGTGGCGATGACAAATTATTTAGCAGGAGTAGCGCGACTGCTGCATTTGACTTTATTAACCGCAAATTAGTAGGTTCTGGTACTATAACTATCACTGGTGGTGCAGGTAGGTTCAGTGGTGCTACAGGCATATTTAACTTGAGCGAAATTGAGTCACTCAATCAAGATCCAACTAGTCCCTTAAGAGGTCAAGCTTTTTTGAGTGGTTCTTTCCAGACACCACAGCAAATTCCAGAACCAAGAACAGCAGCAACACTATTCGGTATATGTGTAATTGGGATTAGTTGGATATTGCGTCGGCGTTACCTTTGAGCTACTAAACAGTAGTGCGTAACTTCTAGTTATGTAATCTAAATCAATTTGTACTAAATGTTTAATAATGACAAAATTTGTACTTCGTATATTAACAGGAGTTTTGCTTGCAATTATAATCAATTTGACCGTTGAGAACCTGTCACCCCATCTACCAGTTCAGGCAGCACTTAACGGCTACAGAATTATGCCGCTGGGGGCGTCTATCACTGCTGGCGTTCCTAACGGAGGTGGCTATCGCATTAAGTTGTGGAATATAGCGCTGGCAAAAAAATGGAAGATTCATTTTGTCGGCTCCCAATCTAATGGCCCCAAAAGCCTCGGCGACAAACACCATGAGGGCCATCCGGGTTATCGCATTGATCAGATTGCCGCATTGGTGGATCATGCGCTTGCTACTTACAATCCAGATATAATTCTATTGTACATTGGGACTAATGATGCGGTACAAAACTACAATCTAATCAATGCACCTGAGCGACTACAATCGCTGATTAACCAGATATTTTATGATATTCCAAAAGTACATTTACTAGTTGCCAAAATTGGGCTTTCTACTAATGACAAATATAATGCCGGAATTCAAAAAATCAATGCAGGGATTCCGAACATTGTCAGCTATGAGCAAGCGCATGGTCATAGTATTAAGTTGGTTGACATGAATCGCGTACTTACAAAGAATGATATTCGCTCTGATCAAATACATCCCACGCAGCACGGCTACGATAAGATGGCTGATGAGTGGGCCAAGGCTATTCAGCCGCTACTTAAGTAAATAGGCGGATGATATAAACCGGAGAAGTTTTCGCGGCAATTGGGATACCTGCTGTTCCTCCCAAACCCCGTGGAAAGTCCCCTGGAGTTTAACGTAGCGCCAAAAATGAGAAGTAAGCTACATAATTCGTAATTAAATTAGTTTAGGATTTATTTACAACTAATTCAAGACCACCAATTTGATAATTTAGTGAGGCAGCGTGGTCTTCTCTACAAGACGCTTTGCGTAGCAAGATCCCCGTAGGGGTACGTAGCGGGGTGTAGCCCATTAGGAATTAGTAATTAGTTAAATAGCTCAATCGCATCAGCTAATCGATTCCAAATGTTAGTAAATAATGATTTGCAAGACCGATGGATTCCTCGCTATTTCAGATTAGCGATCGCCAATATGCTCTCCAATTTAATGGTACCGCTGTCTGGAATGGTTAGCGTTTCCTTTTTAGGGCATTTGCAAGACATTCGTCATTTAACTGGCGTTGCACTGGCGACGGTTGTGTTTAATTACTTCTATCGAGCATTGAATTTTTTGCGTCTCTCTGTCACCGGCACGACTGCCCAGGCGACTGGAAGAAATGATCAAGAGGAAGTGCTGCTGCTAGGCTTACGGAATGTTTTAATCGCCCTGGGCTTGGGATTTGTTGTTTTGCTCCTGCAATACCCACTGCGAGAGTTGGGGTTTATTGTTTTGAACAATACTCCAGAGGTGAAAGCGGCTGCGGTGGACTACTTCAACACGCGGATTTGGGGTGTACCTGCGGTTCTGGTGAATATGGTACTGTTCGGCTGGCTGATGGGGCGTGAACAAAGCCAGAAAGTCTTAGTCTTGTCGGTTTTTGGCAACGTTGTCAACATCATCTTGAGTTACCAGATGATTGTGCGAGCAGGTTGGGAAAGCATGGGAGCAGGCTTGGCACAAGCTTTGAGCCAATTTCTGATGATGATGCTAGGACTAATTTGGGTTAAGAGTGAAATCCAGTGGCAGGAGATCCGTGCCGTGGCGCCTCAGCTTTGGAACAAATCTGCCTGGAATGAGACTTTTGCCCTGAGTCGGGATCTCTTTATCCGGACACTGGCGATCGGGTTTACCTTTTGGGCTTTTACTAATCTGTTTGCTGGGATGGGAAAAATCGCCTTTGCAGAAAATGTCTTGCTGATTGAGTTCATGACGCTAGGGATTCAAATACTCAATGGCTTGTCTTATGCAACGGAAACATTGACGGGCAACTTTCATGGCACAAACGAGCAGGGGCAGATGGTGCCACTGCTTGGCGTTTCTATAGGCGTGACTCTGATGTTTGCAGTCATCATGTCCCTTACCTGCATCCTGTTTCCGCAAACCGTATTTGGACTACTCACAAATCATACAGAAATAACCACCCAAATCGATCCCTACATTCCCTGGCTAATGAGCGTGCTGGGACTGTATGCGTTTGCCGTCTCAATTGAAGCTTATTTCTTTGGTTTAGCAGAAGGATTAATCCTCCGTAATGCGGCTTTTATCGCAACTGGGCTAGGGTTTATTCCCACAGCAGCCCTTGCTTGGAAGTTGCAGAGTGTTCATCTGTTATGGTTGGCGATGTCTTTGTTTATAGTGACTAGAATTGCAGTGCAGGGAATTCAGATCCCTTCAACCTTGAAACTAGCAGTAGATATTCCTCCTGCTGAAAAGACTCAATGCTAGGAAATCGAAGGCGTAATTTTTCCATTTTATAATCACCTGATTCACAGCATCGTAAACGATTAGCTTTACTTGAGAGCGTTGAAAATCACTGGTGCTGAAACTACATTTTTGGCCTCTAACGCAGCTGCAACCCGTAAAATTAACGCTTCATTATATGGTGCTGCTATCAATTGCACACCTAAAGGTAAGGCATTTGGACGCTGAATTGGTACTGATAAAACGGGTAAGCCAATAAAAGATAATGGTTGAGTAAATAATCCCAAATGAGGACGGACAAGAATTTCTTCACCATCCAAAATCATCGTTTGTTGACCAATTAGCGGTGCGGAAATTGGTGTAGTTGGGGCAAGAATTACATCGACATTTTGAAAGACTTCCCGAAGGCGATCGCGATACCATTTTCTAAACCGTTGGGCTTGGAGATACCAGTTACTTGGAATTAACGCCCCAGCTAAAAAGCGATCGCGCGTCGCTGGATCAAAATCTTGGGGACGCGATACCTTCGGTGGGCTTTGCCTACGCAATTTTTCCAAATGCAGATTTGCGCCTTCACTAGCTGTAATCACAAAAGCTGCTGCACGGGCGCGGTGTGCTTCTGGTATAGTTACGTATTCAGTGACTTCTATTGCATCAGCTACCTTTTGGACTGCTGCTAAAGCTTCCGCTTCTGTACCTTTAGTGAAATAATCAGCAGCAATAGCAATTCTGATATCAGAGATATCTTGATTAAGTTGTGGTAAAACCAATTCAGGTGGACGCTTTGTACAAATTGGATCGCGATCGTCTTCTCCCTGAAGCACATCAAACACCGTAGCGATATCTTGCACCGAACGCGCAAAAGGGCCAATGTGGTCAAAACTGCTAGAAAATAAAGCTACCCCAGCCCGAGATAACCTTCCATAAGTCGGCTTAAAACCAAAAACGCCACACAACGCCGCCGGAACGCGAATTGAACCATTAGTATCAGAACCCAATGTCAACGGTACTAACCCAGCTGCAACCGCCGCCGCCGAACCACCCGATGAACCACCAGCAGATCGTTGTAAATCATGGGGGTTGTGAGTAGCACCGTAATGGGAGTTTTCCGTTACAAACCCATAGGCGTACTCATCCATATTCAAAGCGCCAACCAGCACAGCACCCGCTTGTTTCAGCTTCGCTATTGCTGTTGCATCTTGGGTAGCTGCTGGGTTTTCTGCATTGATTTTCGACCCCGCCAGAGTCGTTCGCCCTGCGATATCGAAGAGATTTTTCACCGCAAAAGGGACACCAGCAAGTATTCCAGGGTTATTACCTTGAGCAATTTCCCTGTCAATGCGTGCTGCATCTACTAAAGCTGTCTCAACAGTCACAGTTGTAAAACAGTTGAGTTGATTATCCCGCGCTGCTATTCGTACTAACGCAGCCTGAGTAATTTCCACCGCACTTACTTTAGCTTCACGCACAGCAGCTGATATTGTTATGGCATCGGCTGAATCAAAATTCATGCTGGAATATTAAGAGATGTGCATTTATTTGATTACATCTAAAGAAGGGTATTATACAGAAAAATTGGTATAATACGTCAAGTTGATTTGTAAAATGCGGTTAGTAACAATTATGCTCAAATTCATCAGATTTCTAGGAGTCTAAGATTGTTGTGGGCATGCTGGTTGGACGCTACGAAATTATTCGTGAATTGGGTGGCGGCGGCTTTGCAATTACCTTTCTAGCAAAGGATTATCTACAACCCAGTCAGCCGTTATGTGTTGTCAAGCAATTGCGTCCTGAACATAATGAGCCTCGGATTGTGGAGTTTTTTGAAACAGAAGCGACTGTTCTGGAAAAGTTGGGTAAATATTCCCAAATTCCTCAATTATTAGCGCATTTTAGAGAAAATAAGAACCTTTATATTGTTCAAGAATTTATCGAAGGACATGACCTGAAGCAAGAAATCATTCCAGGTAAGCAGTTAAGTGAAGGCTATGTCACTAAGCTATTACAAGATGTTTTGGAAGTTTTGTCCTTCGTACATAATCAGCAGGTAATTCACCGCGACATCAAGCCGGAGAATTTGATGCGACGGCATCAGGATGGGAAGATTTTTCTGATTGACTTTGGGGCAGTCAAGGAACTTGGCGCTCTGATAGTAAATGTAGAAGGTAAAGTGACTTCCAGTGTGATCATAGGTACTCCTGGCTATATGCCTAATGAGCAAAAGAATGCTAAACCCATATTTGCTAGTGATATATATGCCTTGGGAGTGACGGTGATTCAAGCATTGACGGGTATTTCGGCAGTGGACTTTGAAGAGGATGCCAAAACAGGTGAAATTCTCTGGCGTCATAAAGCACAGGTAAGCAAGCATCTAGCTAATGTGTTAACCAAAATGGTGCGTCGTCATTACAGTTTACGCTACGCCAACGCAACCGAAGTGCTACAAGACCTTTCAAAAAAACTGCCTCCACCGCCAACACCACCACAACAACCAGTTAACTGGTCGCGGCGCAGAGTTATTCAAACCGTGGGGTTAATGGGAGCTAGTTTTAGCTTTGCAATTGTGGTTGAGAAACTCTTGCTCAACAACTCCGCCCAGAAAAAAGCTTTGCCATCAACCTCATCTATTCCCGCAAATAATATTCCAGTACCGTCCCCGAATGAGACTCCAGCATTACCCGATAAAAGTGTAAATCCCAAGGAATTTGCTTTAAAAACCTTCCAATTTGAAGTCATGAAGGTAGATAAGCAAGGAAACAGCACCACAATCAGTCCTGGTCAGGCAAATTTTTTTATAGAAGACCTTGGTAACGGTAATACACTGGAGATGGTAGAAATTCCTGGCGGTCAGTTTCTCATGGGCTCACCACTAACAGAAAAAGAGCGAAACCCCAATGAGGGGCCGCAGCATCCTATGACCGTTAAACCTTTTTTCATGGGTAAATTTACGGTCACTCAAGAACAGTATCAAGCAGTTATGGGCAACAACCCCTCTAACTTCCAAGGGGCTAAACGACCTGTCGAACAAGTAAGTTGGAATGATGCAGTTAACTTTTGTCAAAAGCTATCGCTCATGACTAGCAAAAGTTATCGTTTACCCAGCGAGGCAGAGTGGGAGTGTGCAGCTCGTGCGACAACGACTACCCCGTTCTATTTTGGTGAGACGATTACGACTAAGATAGCTAACTATAATGGCGAGTATACTTATGGTTCTGCTCCCCAGGGTGAAAATCGTCAGGAGACTGTGGATGTTGGTAGTTTACCTGCGAATGCTTTTGGTTTGTATGAGATGCATGGTAATGTCTGGGAATGGTGCCAAGACAAATACCACAATGATTACCGTGGAATGCCTGCTGATGGAAGTGCTTGGGTAAGTGGAAATAATAATCCTTGGCTGCTGCGGGGTGGTTCATGGTCCAGTCAGTCAAGCGTCTGCCGTTCATCTGCCCGTTTAGATGGAAGCAATTCGGATGTAGCGCCCGACTTCGGTTTTCGAGTGGTTTGCACACTTCTAAAAGGTTTTGTTACACCGAATTAGCAAAGGAACTTCAAACCCCTCACAGACTGGCATTTCAACTAAAGTTAGCTATTATGGTTCAAATATAGGTGCAGCTTCAATTTCTTCAGCCAAAGGAAACTCATTAACAAGATTAGCGATCGCCCTAATTCTCTCAAAATTTGCCACCACACCATCACGATACTCATCTCTTATCTCTAAATCCAACAATAACGCCATTTGATCAACATACTCACATACATTAAACTCTTCTCTTCTCATCTCTCCTCCTCTGTGCCCTCTGCGCCTCTGCGGTTGGTTATCTTAAACTTATAACCTCTTTCGGCAACACAAAAAACCCATCTTCCCCCGCCTCAAAATCAACCACCCGAAACACAGCATCAATATTTAACTCACCATAAACGTGAGGAAATAAATTATCTACCTCCGCAGCTTCGTAACGAATTTCAGCTTTAACTCGATCAGAATCAATGCAAAGAATTACCAAACCCTTTTGATTAACAAAAAAACGATTCGCAACCCAGATAACTTGTGCTGCTATCGAACAGTGGATAAATCCTTCCGACTCTAACGTATCATCCCGATAGGTTCCGAGGATTTTTGCTTGTTCCCATTGTTCGCTTTTGGTGATGTGTAAAATAGTGTTCATGGTAATTAATTTACAAATGCGATTAATTTTATACAGTAAACCCGGCTGTCATTTATGTGAAGGCTTGCAAGAAAAGCTAGAACAAATCCAAAATCTTAGTTTCGAGTTGGAAATTAGGGATATTACGACTCGTGAAGATTGGTTCAGTGCGTATGAGTATGAGGTGCCAGTACTTTATTTATCGAACCACAGAGGCGCAGAGGGCACGGAGGAAGAGGAGGGGAGTAAGAAACTATTGCCACGTCCTTCTCCTCGTGCTAGTGTGCAACAGTTGGAGCAAATGTTGCGTAAGTATTTAGCCAATTAAAAAAAAATAATGCAGAATAAGCGCAAGATTAAGAATGTGACGAGGTTCACAAAATGAAATTGCGGGAATTACTAACGGCGGTAGACAGTGTTGAACAATTGCCTAGCCATCCGATAGAGGATGTGGAAGTTAGGGGTTTGAAGACGAATTCCCATGCTTGTAGTGTGGGAGATTTGTTTATTGGAATGCCAGGAGGGCGGGTTGATGGTGGAGAATTTTGGCAAAGTGCGATCGCATCAGGGGCTGTAGCTGCGATCGTCTCCCCGGAAGCTGCACAAAAAAATCCTCCCACAAATCAGGCTGTGGTGATCAGTGCAAGTAACATAACTCAAGCTTGTGCCCAGATAGCCAGTGCTTTTTACGGTTATCCGGGACAAAAACTCAAGCTGGTGGGTGTAACTGGTACAAATGGCAAAACTACAACTACTCATCTAATTGAATTTCTGCTGATCAAAGCTAATCTAGCTACAGCTTTGATGGGAACTCTCTACACTCGTTGGGCAGGTTTTGAGCAAACTGCTGCCTACACTACGCCCTTCGCCGTGGAACTGCAACAGCAGCTAGCAGAAGCCGTAAATGCTGGTAGTGAGTTCGGGGTGATGGAAGTAAGTTCCCACGCTTTGGCGCAAGGTAGAGTGTTGGGTTGTCAATTTGAGGTGGCGGTGTTCAGTAATCTTACTCAAGACCATCTCGACTATCACAGCGACATGGAAGATTACTTTGCTGCCAAAGCGTTGTTATTTAGCCCTGATTATCTCAAGGGACGGGCAATAATTAATGCTGATGATTCCTACGGGAAGCGGTTAATTGCCTCGTTGGATTCCGAACGCGTTTGGAGTTACAGTGTCAATGATAACAGCGCTGATTTATGGATGAGTGATTTAAGTTACCAGCCGAATGGTGTCAGTGGTACATTACATACACCAAAAGGTGACGTGGCTTTTCGATCGCCCCTAGTCGGACAATATAATTTAGAAAATCTTCTAGCAGCCGCAGGAGCAGTTTTACACTTAGGGCTAGATTTGCAGTTACTCGGATCTGTAATACCTGAGTTTCCCGGAGTCCCCGGACGGATGGAACGGGTAGAGATTAGTCCTGACCAAGATATTAGCGTAATTGTAGATTATGCCCACACACCCGATAGTTTGGAAAATTTACTGAAAGCTGCACGTCCGTTTATACCTGGTAAGGTGATTTGCGTGTTTGGTTGTGGAGGCGATCGCGATCGCACTAAGCGCCCAAAAATGGGTAAAATTGCTGCTGAATTAGCAGACATAGCTGTGGTGACATCGGATAATCCCCGGACTGAAGACCCAGAACGGATTTTGAAAGATATTTTGGCGGGAATTGCTGACACAGTTCAGCCAACTGTAATTTGCGATCGAGCGATCGCAATTCGTACCGCTATTTTACAAGCACAACCCGGTGATGGAGTATTGCTTGCTGGTAAAGGTCATGAAGACTATCAAATTCTCGGTACTGAGAAAATCCATTTTGACGACCGAGAACACGCACGCGACGCATTACACCAAAGACTGAACATACAAGCCTAATTCCAAGTAGGGTAGCACAGCTGTGCTACCCGAAAATGTGTATTCTACACAACAAAAATCGCCCATAATTCATAGTTCATGTTTCTTTCCGTGGGAATTTTGTAAAAAATGCACATATAAAGGTGAAAATCGAAGACAGAATTATTTCTTGGTTCATCCTTGTTGTGCTTGACTCATGAATGTTTCTCTGGCTAAGGATCTGTCTGTTTATCAACTGGTTATGGGAGTGCAAGTGCCTCCAAAACCATTGTCCCTCAGTCCTGCTACTCTGCTATCACTGGTGAGAGCGCAAATTGACTTACTAATTGAGCAGCAAATTGCAGCTACTTTATGGGTGAAGCTACCACCAGAAAAAATTTGGCAATCAGAATTAGCGCGTTATCAATCCTCCGTAGGTGCATCTAGTTTCATTTATACTTGCCAGATTGAGGAGAGTGGGAAAGGGGGAAATGGGGGAACAGGGGAAGAAAATACTCCCTTATCCGCTTATGATGTCCCCGTTCACCTACCACCAGATAGCCAACTGCGACGGGAAAGCTTTCTGATGGTGTTATCGCCCCAGTTTTGCAGTTTAATTTTGGCTCATCGACCACTTAAAAAACGCAAAAATCAGACATCGGGGAAGCTAAATACTAATAAAAACCAGCCGTTGCTGATTATAACTACTGTTGAGGGAAGAGTAATTCAGCAAGTATTAAATGGTATCCAACAAGCGATTACGCCAGAATCATCCCCAGTAGCTATTGATTTTATTTGTCCAACTGCGCCCCAAGCCGCACTGATGAATCAACTGTTTACAAAACAACTCCTGCGACAAGATGAAATTAATCGTCAAATCATCACAGCCCGCACTACCAAGTTGCAGCAGCTAAATCAAGAATTGCACAACAAAGACCAACTCCAAGATGAATATCTGAATAATCTATGTCACGAACTGCGTACACCCCTGACGCATATGAAGACAGCACTTTCGTTATTGAATTCCCCTAATCTCAAACCCCCGCAGCGACAACGTTATTTACAGATGTTAAATACCCAGTGCGATCAGCAAAATTCCCTAATTACTGGTTTATTGGAACTGGTGCAAATAGAACGAAATTTAGAGGGGATGGCTTTAGAATCGGTGCAGGTCTCAGAAATTGTACCTGGAGTAGTCAGTACCTACCAACCTGTAGCCCAAGAAAAAGGGATCATGCTAGCCTACACCGTACCCACTGAACTTCCATCTATTTGGTGTGTGAGTGGTGGGTTGAGGCAGATTGTGATTAATCTGCTGCACAACAGCATTAAGTTTACTCCCAATGGGGGTCAAGTATGGGTGCGTGCCCGGATTCAAGGCGATTATGTTCAATTAGAATTCCGCGACACAGGTATCGGTATTGCTGAAAACGAAATTCCCAAAATCTTTGACCGATTTTATCGTGTGCGTACAGCAGCAACTGAAAATTATGGAGGTGCTGGGTTGGGGTTAACAATTGTACAGCAATTGTTGCTGCGCTGTGGCGGATCTATTTCTGTAAAAAGTAAATTATATGAAGGTTCCACATTTACAGTCCAACTGCCAACTGTTGGCAATACCCCAAGAGCGATCGCAATAGAAAATGAGTGATCAGTTATGATTATTCCCTAAGTTAACTTTGTGGTGCTATCTAATTTTATCTTTATTTAAAATTAACCAGAAAACAGCATCACAAACTTTTGCATAATCTGTCTGGCTCAGAAAGTTAATAAAAGGAATTAAAATTTTAAGAAAAATCTAATTAGTTAAATTGTGAATAATTAATTTTTAATTCCTTGTTTTCCCCAAGTTTACTGATGATTCTTAGCTAGAAGTTTTTGGTAGCGCGGCAGAAATTTGGCGCAGCATCATGACTTGCCAATAAGGTACAGGAGCTAGCAATACAGTACCAGTTCCCTCAAAACTATTGACGAAAAACTCACCAGAAGTCATTGAACCTAAGAGAGATTTAGTAGCTTTTTCAACGCGATAAATTAAGGTATTTGTGCGAGCAATCGCAAAATTTCCATCGACGACTAAGCGGTCATTTCGTAAATTTATTACTTCTACAGGGCCTTGTGCTGCCATCACCACTGTACCCCTGCCTTTGACTTTTGTTTGAAACAAGCCCTCGCCACCAA
Organism: Nostoc sp.; assembly: GCF_036917395.1. Lineage (GTDB taxonomy): Bacteria > Cyanobacteriota > Cyanobacteriia > Cyanobacteriales > Nostocaceae > Nostoc. Next base: position 23,598 of record NZ_JBALDI010000004.1, on the reverse strand, counting down.
CTAAGCCTGATAAAAATTTGTTTCGTTCAATTCCGACTTCTACGGTGCCATCACTAGCCCAATAAGCGCCACTATCTAAAATCCATTCACTACCGTCTAATTCTAGGATGTGATATCCCGATAAAGAAGGCTCTAAATATAATTCACCTGTACCTGTATATGTAGGACGGAAAATGTTTTCTCCCGTGGCTAGGGATTTTAAAAACCCGCCTGCTGAAGGGGCTTTAGATTGCATCTGAATGTTACCACGTATATAGTACATAGCACCAGATTCAGTCCTGACTGTTTCGTTTTGCAAAGTTGCCTTGACTAAACGTAAACTTTTTCGTTCAATTACTTCAAAACTTGCCATATTTTCCTTTTGATTTTTGCAAATAATGTATGCTTGGCTCTTAGCGAGAATTTACATCCATTTTTACAGATGGCAAGTCAGAGAAATTTAATTACTGTTTAATTTAACGTGAGTTCGACGGGTCTAGTATGTTCGCATAAATTAACGTGAGTTCGACGGGTTACACCATTTCACTTTAATAATCATACAAATACATTGGTAGGGGCATGGCATTCGTTAAAACCAGTCTAGAACTAACTTTTAGAGATTGTCTTGTTGTCTCGAAAAGAAGTCTCCGACTGGGAAGGCCTACTCTTAGGCTCCTAGCTTTTAGTTCCTGACTTGTGCTTATTGCTAACTTCTAAAGGCAGGAAAATCGTCAAAACTTCCCCATAGTGTGGACGCTGGCGTACAATCAGTTTGCCACCGATCGCCTGAAACAAATGCTTGGTTGCGGCGATATTCAAACTAATCGTACCCGTTTCTGGTTGGAACATCAGTAATTGACCAAGTGCTTTGCGAATTGGTGGCGTTCCAGGTGTGGCAGCTTTATTGGAATCTTTGCACCTGAATTGGGGCGATAATTGTAACTTCAGTTGATCTCCAGCCGGAATAACTTGTACTTGAATATGGCTACCAGCAGGTAAGCTGCGAGTGAAATTCTCTATCAACCCACTGAGTACCTGATCCAGCATCGTGGGATTGCTTACCACTGTTGGTAATTGCTGGGGTAAAATAACATTTAAAGTTAAGTTCCGCCGATGCGCTGCTTGTTCCCAACGGGGAATGCTCTGTTGCAACACCTGATCTAAAGACATCGGCGTGAGTTGAGTTTTTGAAGATTTTACTGAGGCAGTAGTTTCCAGTTCTGCTGCCTTAAACAGCAACTCCATGCGGTCAATTTGCTCAGTACACTCGTGATCGATAATTTTTAAACGATTGATCACGCTGGCATCTAAGTCTCGCCGCTTCAACAGCAGGCGAGTCATGGTGCGAATAGTTGTTAAAGGTGTGCGGACTTCGTGAGCGAAGGCTTGGAGCAATTCCACATCAGGATTTGGGGATTGGGCACTTGTACTGAGCGTTCGCGTAGCGTCTCTAAGAGTTGCCGTTGGCGCAGCCTCTCCAAGAGTTGTATTGGGGAAAACTCTGCTCCCCTGCTCAAAAGCTTCTTCCCCAGTCCCTAGTAAAGAGTCCCTAGTCTCTTCTACTTCTGTTAATTCCTGAAGCAACAATTGGCTAAACTCAAGCACGACGCGGCAATCTGGTGCTACCGGGGAATACTGTTGGACTAATGCATCCAAGCGGGCAAAAAATTCTGGATTAGCCAGCATTACCCTTGCTCCTAGCGATCGCCAAGCCTGCTGCACTACTTCTGGCTCAAAAGAAAATGAAAAGGTTTTTTTACCGTTTTTGTGTGTCGCTAAAACTAGCACTAATCTAAATTTATCTGTGAAAACTAAGCAAAACTGTTCTGCCCCCAGCGGATCGGCAGGTAATAAGGGAAGTACTGATTCATGGGGAGCAATTTCTTCATTCACAGATGCGTTGGCGTAGTCCGTTGTAGGCATCGCATCTGGCATCTGAAATGGCATCAGCGCCAAGGGGTTAAATGGTTTTGCCGTAAAAGTTACAGTCTGTAAACTTTGAGTCAGTTTTGGCTGACTAAATAAGGGCGCTGGTGCAGCTAAAACTAATCCTTGGGTTAGGTTTCTTGAACCACCTACTAAAGTATTTGATAGCAAATGTTCTGTCGCTGCGAGGCTGACACGCCACTGCCGCTCTGCTTTAGCAGGTGAACATTCAGCTACACTTGATTGATTTTCAGCCAAGATTTCGCTCAGGCTTGGCAATATCCATTTGTACACAGGCTTTCACCCCTTAATTCAAGAGTGACTAACAGCGTCTAGGTAGACATTTCACTACTACTTAAGAGGTTATAGCTATTTGTGTACTGATGACAGTGGTAGAACCGAACAATTCGAGCGCAATTTCCCCTCTAAGTGCGATGTCTACGACGGGCTACGCCTACGTAGTTATTTATAGGCTGAAAAACACTCGCGCTTACCTTGTTACCCGATCATGGCGATCGCTGATTGATAATTGTGCTAATTTCCCGACTCGAATCGGGATTGCAATTACAAACTCTGCACCCTGTCCCGGTGATGAAATGCACTCCAAAGATCCACCATGCTTTTCAGTAATTATCTGGTAGCTGATCGATAATCCCATACCAGTCCCCTTACCAATTGGTTTCGTGGTGAAAAAAGGGTCAAATAAACGCGACTGGATTTCTTCTGGAATTCCTGCTCCATTATCAGCAATCCGAATCACGGCATTTTCATTTACCTGTTCAGAAGAAATACGAATCAAGGGATTTGGACAAAGTTCTTTGTGGAAACCCTCTTCTAAAGCATCGATTGCATTTGCCAAGAGGTTCATAAATACCTGATTCATTTGCCCTGCAAAACACTGGATTTGAGGAATTTCACCATATTCTTTGACTACTTGAATTTGAGGGCGATTATTTTGTGCTTTGATTCGGTGTTGCAAAATTAACAGTGTACTGTCGATTCCTTCATGGAGATCAGCTGTTTTAAATTCAGCTTCATCCAAACGAGAGAAAATTCGTAGACTGAAGACAATTTCCCGAATGCGTCTAGCCCCCATCTTCATTGAGGTTAATATTTTAGGTAAATCTTCTGTTAGGTACTCAATATCTGCTTCTTCGTTAGCATTTTTAATTTCTGGCTCTGGGTAGGGATAATAATTTTGATAAAGCTTAATTAATTGCAGCAGCTGTTGAGTGTAATCATCAGCGTGTTGGAGGTTGCCGTAGATAAAATTAACCGGATTGTTGATTTCATGGGCAACTCCCGCCACTAGTTGACCCAGACTCGACATTTTTTCCGATTGAATTAATTGGATTTGGGTTTTTTGCAGGTCTTTTAGAGCTTGCTGAAGTTCTGCTTCTGCCTGATGGCGCTCGGTAATTTCGTCTCGCAATTGTTCGTTAGCATTGACCAACTCATCTCTGGAATGTTGCAGATCGTCCGCCATTTTGTTGAACGAAGTAGCTAACTCGCCAATTTCATCCTGGGAGCAAATACTAACTCTGGTGTCCAGCTTACCTTCAGCCAGATTCACCACAGCTTGCTGGAGTTGTTTAATCGGGTTGGAGATGCTTCTAGAGATTAAATAGCCTGCTGATAATGCCAGTATGCCACATCCCAAACTAATCACTGACGTGACAACAATATTTTTATGGGCTGTTGCTAGCGCTGCTTTGTAAAGTGGTGTATATTCCAAAATTACTGCACCAATAGTTTCACCGTTGCTAGTCTTAAAAGCAACAGCAATCAATTGAATCCCCTTTGGGTATTCAGAACTGGTCTCAACATAGGTTCTTGGTATACCATCGTAAATAGTTTTACCAACTTCATTATTTAAATCGCGATTTAATTGCGTACCAATGTCTTCCGGAACTACATCTGCCAGAATGATTTTATTGCGGTCTACAATCTCCAGATCATGCTGACGTTGCTTGTGTAGTGCTTGAACATACTCTTGCAACTGGGCTAGCATCTGATCTGGCGATCGCATCTTCTGTGACTCAAGCTCATGACTTACGAAATATCCCAGTAGTCCAGCAACTTCTTCAGCCTCTTGTTCAGCAAGATACTTAGCTATATTCAATTGCTGATTGGCACTAATTGCACCAATAGTTCCTGAGAGAGTAGCCATTCCTAAAATACCCGAAATTAATTTTTGGCTAATTTTCATTGCTTGCTCGAAACCTCAAGTGCTGGCTACTGTGCTGATTTAGTTTTAGGGAGTTTGCCCTGATTCTAAAATTCCCAGTTGTCAGCCTGTAAGCTACAGAATTAACAGCCATTAGCAAAATTTTTAATCTGGGTCTATTTTTGCGATGTGCCGCAGCTGTGCCCGTCGTAGACATCGCATTTTTTAGTAAATTAGCAATAGACTATCTCTAAGGCACTTTATGACTTCTTTTGAAACTTCAGTTGAAGATTTGGTACTAGTTGCTGGTGCCACTGGTGGAGTGGGGCAACTGGTGGTAGGCAAGCTGCTAGAAAAGGGTTTGAAAGTTCGCGTCTTGACACGCAATGCTGCAAAAGCTGAAGAGATGTTTAACCAAAGAGTGGAAATTGCCGTTGGTGACATCCGCCAGCCAGCTACACTGCCAGCCGCCATGCCAGATGTCACCCACATCATAAATTGTACTGGAACCACTGCCTTTCCCTCTACGAAATGGGACTTTGACCAATCCCCGAACTTGCTTGAATGGGGAACAATTTTTCTTAACCCCCAATCTAGTCAGGCAAAGGCAAAGAATAGTCCGGCAAAGGTCGATGCCCAAGGTGTAAGCAACCTAGTGGCAGCAGCACCCCGGAATTTGAAGCGATTCGTTTTCGTCTCTTCTTGTGGAATTCTCCGTAAAGATAAGTTTCCTTTTAGTATTCTTAATGCTTTTGGCGTCTTGGATGCCAAACAAAAGGGCGAGGAGTCCATTATTAATTCTGGATTACCCTACACTGTTATCCGCGCAGGACGCCTCATTGACGGGCCCTATACCTCATACGACCTCAATACCCTCCTGAAGGCAAAAACAGGGGGTAAATACGGTGTGGTAGTAGGTACAGGGGATACACTTTCGGGTGATGCCAGCCGGATTGACGTAGCCAGCGCTTGTGTGGAATGCCTTTTTCAGCCAAGTAGTGCTAGGAAAATCTTTGAACTCGTCAACCAAGGACAAAGACCACCTGTGATTGATTGGGAAACTCTTTTCTCTAGGCTTGAGTGAGTGCTGTTAGCGGATAGCTATGGTTGAGCCAGTGCTGAGTAATATTTTATCCAATGCCTTATACAACTCTTGGAGAGGCTGCGCCCTAAGCGTAGCTATGCCGCAGGCTTTACGGCTTACCTCGACTTCTCTACGAGACGCTCTTGCGTTCGCTCGGTACAAGTCGCTCAGTACAAGTGCCCAATCCACAAATATTGCCGATTATACGTAATTACGGAAGCGATGCCTGCAACGGGCTACGCCTACGCCCCTTTTAATCTCGTTCTATCCTCAGTGCTTTTGTAATTTATTACCTCTAAAGACGGCAAACACCACTCTGCCGTTACGGTTCACCCTAATTACTGAAAGTATTAATTCTCATACATTAGACAAAGAAAAGGAAATCAATCCATGAACCAACTAAAAAAACTATTTAGTTAGTTTAACCGTCCTAAGCAAGGTTCGGGAAACCACCCTTCATGGACTGGCTACCACTAAGCTTCAGTATATATATCAGCATAGTCTGGAGTTTTAACCCCAGGAAAGCCAAACCAAAGGTCTTCATGCTGAACTGGCTGATTTATTGACCCTGTTGGTTCAAAATTTAGTCCTTTATATTCTCATTCATTCATTTGTAGTTATACGGAGCCAGCACCTAAAAATGGCAAAAGTAGTTGGAATTGACTTAGGAACAACGAACTCCTGCGTGGCAGTGATGGAAGGTGGTAAACCCACAGTAATTGCTAATGCTGAAGGTTTTCGGACAACGCCATCAGTGGTCGCATTTGCGAAAAATGGTGACAACTTGGTTGGTCAAATCGCCAAACGCCAAGCGGTGATGAACCCCGAAAATACGTTTTACTCAGTCAAACGCTTTATCGGACGCCGCTACGACGAAGTTAGTAACGAAGCTACAGAAGTTTCTTACAAAGTCCTCAGCAGCAACGGCAATGTTAAATTAGATTGTCCTATAGTTGGTAAACCGTTTGCTCCGGAAGAAATTTCTGCAAAAGTTCTTCGCAAACTAGTTGAAGATGCCAGTAAATACCTGGGCGAAACCGTAACCCAAGCTGTAATCACCGTTCCGGCATACTTTAACGACTCCCAACGGCAAGCGACGAAAGACGCTGGTAAAATTGCAGGTATTGAAGTTCTGCGGATTATCAACGAGCCTACCGCTGCTTCTCTGGCATATGGATTTGACAAGAAGAGTAACGAAACCATTCTCGTATTTGACCTTGGTGGTGGTACCTTCGACGTATCTGTGCTGGAAGTAGGAGATGGAGTTTTTGAAGTACTAGCCACATCTGGTGATACCCACCTCGGTGGTGACGACTTCGATAAAAAAATAGTTGACTTCTTAGCTGAGAAGTTCAAGAAAGCCGAAGGCATTGAGCTGCGGAAAGACAAACAAGCCTTACAGCGTCTGACGGAAGCCGCAGAAAAAGCCAAAATTGAGCTTTCTAGCGTCAGCCAAGCAGAAATGAACCTGCCATTTATCACCGCTACCCAGGATGGACCCAAGCACCTGGATACAACCCTGACTCGCGCCCAGTTTGAAGAACTTTGCTCTGACTTAATCGACCGTTGCCGTATTCCTGTGGAAAACGCCCTCCGGGATGCCAAGTTAAACAAAGGCGATATTGATGAAGTGGTGTTAGTTGGTGGTTCTACCCGCATTCCCGCAGTCCAACAGATTGTGAAGCAGGTATTGGGTAAAGACCCCAACCAAAGCGTCAACCCTGATGAAGTCGTAGCAGTTGGTGCAGCCATTCAAGCCGGGGTACTGGCTGGTGATGTAACTGGCATCTTGCTGTTAGATGTGACACCGTTATCTTTGGGTGTAGAAACCTTAGGCGGCGTGATGACCAAAATTATCCCCCGCAACACGACAATTCCCACCAAAAAATCGGAAGTCTTCTCCACCGCAGTGGATGGTCAAACCAACGTAGAAATTCACGTCCTCCAAGGTGAACGCGAATTCTCTAACGATAACAAGAGCTTGGGAACCTTCCGCCTCGATGGTATTCCTGCTGCACCACGCGGTGTTCCTCAAATTGAAGTAGTGTTCGACATTGATGCCAACGGTATCCTTAACGTCACCGCTAAGGACAAGGGTACTGCTAAAGAACAGTCCATCAGTATAACTGGTGCTTCCACCCTGGATAAAAATGACGTTGACCGGATGGTGAGAGAAGCTGAACAAAACGCTTCATCTGACAAAGAACGGCGTGAAAAGATTGAACGCAAGAACCAAGCCGACTCCTTAGCATACCAAGCTGAGAAGCAGCTACAAGAATTGGGCGATAAAGTTCCCCCTGCTGACAAGACCAAAGTTGAAGGTTTGGTGAAAGAACTGCGGGAAGCAGTTGCTAAAGAAGACGATGAGCAAATCAAGAAGCTCACCCCAGAATTGCAACAAGCCCTATTCGCTGTTGGTAGCAATATCTATCAACAAGCTGGTGGCGGTGCTACACCAGGTACTGAACCTCAAGATAGCGGTTCCAGTTCCACATCTAGCTCTGGTAGTGGCGACGATGTGATTGACGCTGATTTTACAGAGAGCAAATAATTCCCCCACCTCTTTTGGGAAGATTATTTTGTCCCACCTCATATTTCCCACCCATGCAAATGCCTGGGTGGGGATTTTTTTATATGCCGATTTGCTAAGAGATAATAGGTTAGAACTTACACAAAAATCGCTCTTAATTAATTTCTCGAACCGCCAACTCTTGAAGACACTACGTAAACGCCTCTGGTCAGAAAAGAACGCCAATAAATCGTATAATCTACGTAAGTACTATGGGTGATAAGTAGAGCAAAAGTTAAAAGATAAAAAGCAAAAGTAAAAATTTTTACTTTTTACTTTCTCAATCCAAAATCCAAAATTTAAAATCTAAAATCGTTCTATGCCATATCCACAAGCACCTTGGACACTTCAAGGCTACGCGATCCAAACTCTGCATTTGGTAAATATTGACCGAGTGCGCCCCTTGATTCCTTTAGAGCTAAAAATTCTTTCTGTATGGCCTGGTAAAACTCTCGCTAGCGTGTATTTATCTAATTATCAGTCAGGCTCGGTACTGGAGTACAGTGAGTTAATTATTGCCCCCGCTTTGGTTAATTACCAGAGCAAAATCGGCGCTTGGATTTCTCACATTTATGTAGATAATGCTGATTCAGTGGCTGGTGGTCGAGAAATTTGGGGACTACCGAAGGAACCAGCTGAGTTTACCTGGGAACAAGGAGAGCGTATTACTGTGCATCAGGAAAACCGGAAGCTGTGTAGTCTTAACTATAATCGGCAGAACTTGGCATGGCGACAATGGTTAAGTGCCTCTACTTTCAGCACCAAGGGTGCTGATTTGCTGATATTCCCTGCTGCATTTGAGTCTATATTGGGTTTGATTAGTTCTAAGTTAGAAATCCCCGCCGAAAGTCCTTTTTCTGGAATAGGTTTAGGTCAGCCTTGGTTAACTGTGCGTTGTGAGCAGATGAGTCTGCGGGTGGATGCGCCAAAAGTCGTAGGTCACATGGGTATCTAGTACACTGTGGCATAAGTTTACCTACTTTTAACAAGGGGATTTTGCCCTTTAGCTTGTCTAGTTAATTGAGAGATTAAAACTTACAATGATTTAGGTAAAATAAATTAAGCAAGAACGTCGCAGCATGGTTGCTAAATGGATAGTTGCCAACTTGCGATCGCACACTGGAGATAGATGATTTCAGCACGTCTACAGGTTTGCTGAAAGTGCCAGTAGTGTTGTATATCGAACACCAGTGCTGCTTCTGGTTGATTGAGTGCAGATTGCGATCGCGCTAACGCAAACAAATACCAACCCCGATGATACGACCTTTCCCAATCTAAGTTCCCAACATCTGCAAGTTATGTAAAGTAGCGTAAAGTCCTCCCTGTTGCAGTAGTTGATCATGACTTCCCTGCTCGATTAATTCGCCACGCTTCAGAACAAAAATCCGGTCTACATTGCGAATCGTAGACAGGCGGTGAGCGATAATAATCGCAGTACGTCTGAGCAAAAGCTCGTTTAATGCTTCTTGAACTAAAGCTTCTGTGCCAACATCTAAACTAGCAGTAGCTTCATCTAGTACCAAAATTTGGGGATTGCGAATGGCAGCCCGCGCAAAGGCTAAAAGTTGCTTTTGACCACTAGAAATATTTGTACCCCGTTCTCGAAGTTGAGTATCATACCCTTGGGGTAGTTCTTCTATAAACTGGGCAACATTGGTTTGCTCTGCTGCTTGTTGAATCTGTTCAACAGTATAGCCATCTCCTAAAGAAATGTTGCTTTTAACATCGCCAGCAAACAAAAAGCCTTCTTGGAAAATTACCGCCATGTAGCGCCGCAATTCTGCCTGTGGTACCTCCCGAATATCGATACCGTCGATGAGAATGCGTCCTTGGGTGGGTTCGTAGAGGCGGCACAAAAGACGGATGATTGATGTTTTACCCGCACCTGTGGGGCCAACTAATGCCACTTTTTCACCAGGATGAATGGTGAAATCTAAATCTTTAATTACGTAATCATCATTTTTGTAAGCAAACCAGACGTGATCAAAGCGAATTTCTCCCAGATCAGGCGGGGAAGTCAGGTCTGGGGATTCTTGATTTGCAACTATCTCGTCTATATAGCCGAATTTAGCATCAAATATTGAGAAGCGCACATTGGCGCGATCGCGGATTTCTATCGGTTCATCTAATATATCGCCTACGCGTTCAATGGCAGTGAAACCAGCTTGAATTACCGTAAATTTTTCCGCAAAATCCCTTAAAGGGTCAAATAATCGCTGGGCATACAATATAAACGCAGATAAAGTTCCAAAAGTCAAGCTTTTTCCCAATAGTAACCAACCACCTACCAACAAAACAGCTGCGATCGCAATCAGACCAATCCATTCCAAGGTTGCTGAAATAAATGAATCATAAAAGATGGTTTGATCCATTTGCTGAGTGTATTGACTGTTCGTGGCGCGAAACAATTCGGCATTGAATTTTTCCCTGCGGAACAACTGCACCACGTTAATACCGAGGACATTTTCTTGTAGCTGTGAGTTCAGGGTAGAAAGTTCTTCCCGTCCTTTGTAATTGGCTTTGCGGTACTGTTGCTGAATGTAAACAATTAACCACGTAACTGGTAACAACATCAATAGCAGCAAGCAAGTGAGTTGCCATTGGATGGAAAACATTAAACCCAAAATCACCAGCATAGAAAACAAATTGGACACAATGCCAATTGCCCCAGTAGAAAAGACATCGCCTAACACTTCCACATCGCTGGTAATTCTGGTGATTAATTTACCTACGGGCGTGCGGTCAAAAAAGCGTACTGCTAAAGATGTCACATGCTGGAATAAGTCTTGGCGAATTGCTAGGGTGATTTGTTGCCCTAACTTCTGGACTAGATAACCCTGGTAGCCTGTCACAATCAATCGGATTGCGATCGAAATTACCAATAATCCCTCTAGGATATTTAGCCCTTGCGACAAGGGGCGATTCCTGAGAAATTCGTAAGTGCTTGGTTCATTGCGAATTAGGGAGATAGTTTGGCCAATCAACAGTGGTTGTATGGCATTAGCTAGCGCGATCGGTATGAGTAGGCACATCGACAGCGTTAACAGTCCTCCACTACGACGGGCATAAGGCACTAAACGCAAAAACAACCGCCAGTCATTTTCACTGCGGCGATGTTGTGTATAAGATTTTTTCAGAGATTGGTAGATGCTCATAGTAAGAGCATTATATTAATGTTTGCAAAAAAAAAATACGCTTGTTTAAAGTAGTGTTTGGCCTCCTGCTCTGATATCATGCCTGAGATAGAAACTGCAAGACTGCTACTAAGACCATATACTCCTCAAGACCTGGATGAACTTGCTCCCATTTTGAGCAACCCAGCAGTTATGAGGTATTCACCCAGAGGGCCGATACCAAAAGATCAGGTCAAAAAAGTAACACAGGAAATGTTAAAATTTTTTATTACACACTGGCAACAGCACGGTTTTGGTGTCTGGGCTGTAGTGGAAAAAGCCACCGCCAAATTAAATCGAACGGCTCCGGGTAAGTAGAGATTTTAGCCAGTAAAACCTCATCCAACCCACGAAAAATAAGATTGTGGAAGGCTCAGAGATAAGTAATGGATGTGAATGGTAACATTACCCTGGTAGCCCAAACACCTACAGTTAATCCTGTGCGTTCTTGGTTATCACTTATCTTTTGTCATGCTTGTGACTAAACCAACTACGATTTTTGGCGCGAATTCTGTAAAAATTAAAAGGCAAAAGCAGCCAGGGTGTTGGGAGAAGACCACGCTAGCTCACTTTTTACGTTTGCCTTTGTACTTCCTAATAGCTTTGCTATGCATCCTTAGTTCACCCGTACTGGCAAAAGTTCCTGGCTCAATTAATTCCTCATCCCAACTACCAATTAATAGTCTTATGTCGCTGGCTGTGGCCGCTGACCCCGCCTCACTATTAAAGCAGGGTCAAATTTTATACAATGTTGGAAACTTTACTAAGGCGGTAGAAGTGTTACAACAGGCTGTCCAAGCATCTAAGCAGCAAGGGGACAGCCTCAGCCTGGCAGTAACACTAAGTAATCTTTCCCTAGCTTACCAGCAACTGGGTGCATGGATTCAGGCACAGCAGGCAATTACAGAAAGCTTAAATTTGCTCAAAGGACTGGATGAAAACCAAAATCTGCAAAAAATATTTGCCCAATCACTGGATATTCAAGGTCGTCTCCAACTAACAATGGGACAGGTCGAGGAGGCTTTAGAAACTTGGCGGCGGACGGAAAAAATTTACAGGCAAGCAGATGATCAAAGCGGTGTGGTGCGATCGCTAATCAATCAAGCACAGGCGTTGCGAAGCCAAGGACTTTACCCTCGGGCTGTGAAAACACTCGAAGAGATAAGTCAGACGTTAAAATCTCAACCAGACTCTAGAGAAAAGACAGTGAGTTTGCGATCGCTCGGTGATGCCCTTTTGGTAGTGGGAAATTTGAAAGATTCATACCAGGCGCTAGAAGAAAGTCTGATAATTGCTCAACATCTGCAATCAAGCACTGATATTGCGGCAAGTCTGTTCAGTCTGGGGAATCATGCCCGTAAAAAACAAGACAATATACAAGCGATCGCCTATTATCAACGAACAGTCACAGCATCTCCTTCATCCCTGACAAAAGTCCAAGCGCAACTCAATCAACTGAGCCTACTCATTGAAGATCAACGATGGGCAGAGGTTCACACTCTCTCACCATTGATTGAGTCTCAACTCGATCAACTCCCCCTCAGCCGTGCTAGTATTTACGCTAAAATTAACTATTCACAAAGTATCTTAAAAATCAAGAGTGGTGTGTTACCAACATCTAGCCAGAATTACTACTCTGGATTCAGCACAAAAGACTCAGTAGTATTACTTGCCAGAGCCATCCAGCAATCCCGCAGTTTAGGGGACAAGCAAGCAGAAGCCTATGCTCTGAAAAGTTTAGGCGGTTTGTACGAAGAAACCGGACAGTGGTCAAAAGCGCAAGACCTGACCCTGCAAGGATTAGCTTTGGCACAGAGCAGCAATGCACCAGAAATTATCTATACCTTGGAGTGGCAGTTAGGTAGATTGCTTCGGGCACAAAAAGATATTAATGGTGCGATTAGGGCATATGATCTTGCTGTGGAAACCCTTCAGTCTCTCCGCAGAGATTTAATAGTCAGTAATGTAGTGAATCAGGATGTGCAATTCACCTTCCGGGACAGCGTAGAACCCGTCTACCGAGAGTCAGTAGAGTTACTGCTGAAATCCCAAAAAGAAAAATCAGATGAAAAAATATTGGAGAAAGCACGAGAGCGGATTGAAGCACTCCAACTAGCAGAATTGGACAACTTCTTCCAGGAAGCTTGCCTGCAAGGTCAGAGAGTAGCCCTCGATCAAGTGGTAGAAAAAGAAAATGCTACGGCTGCCATCCTCTATCCGATTATTCTTCAAAAAGAACTCCAGGTAATTGTCAAAATTCCCAAACAACCCTTGCAAAGCTACACTACTCAGATTTCCCGAACAGAAGTAGAGAAACTCTTACTAGAACTGCAAAAAAATCTTGTAGATCCCACCGCTACCAAAGCCGTCCAAACCCACTCGCACCAAGTTTATAACTGGCTACTCAAACCGATTGAGTCAGAATTGCAAAAAAGTCGGGTAGATACCCTAGTGTTCGTCTTAGATGGTCCGTTACGCAATTTACCAATGGCAGCTCTCTACGATGGCAAGAAATACTTGGTAGAGAAATATGCAATTGCTCTGAGCGTGGGTCTGCAACTCCTCAGCCCTAAACCACTGGTAAAACAGCAACTAAGAGCGCTAACCGCAGGACTGACTAAGCCGCCACCAGGTTTTTCCAACTTTGCACCGTTGCTTGCGATCGAATCTGAATTCGACGGAATTAGCAAAGCAGGAATCTCGACAACTAGCTTACTAGATAAAGATTTTAAGAAAAAGAATTTAGAGAGTAAGATTGGTGCTGCTCCATTCAACATAGTGCATTTAGCAACTCACGGCCAGTTTAGTTCCCGCCTTGAAGACACTTTTATTTTGGATTTTGATGGTGAGATCAATGTCAAGGATTTTGATACTCTCTTCAGCAATCAGGGTAAAACCATAGTAGAACTATTAGTTTTGAGTGCTTGCCAAACAGCAACAGGAGACAAGCGTGCAACACTGGGTCTTGCAGGAGCAGCTGTCCGAGCTGGGGCACGCAGTACCATAGCCTCGCTGTGGCAGATTGATGATGAATCGACAGCAATGTTTGTTAGTGCCTTCTATCAAAAACTCAACAGTGGCAAAATCACCAAAGCCAAAGCTGTCCACCTTGCCCAGTTACAACTGCTGCAACATCCTAACTACAAGGCACCTAGCTTTTGGTCTGCCTATGTGTTAATTGGCAATTGGTTGTGATTTGGGGATTGGGGACTGGGAACAAAGAAAATTAGAGACTCATTCATCTCTTTAAGAACTCCGTTCATCCACCTCAGAACCTCAAACCTCTCAATCCCCAATTTTCTAATAATCATTCTCTATTTTGTGGCATAAATTTAGTGAATGCGGGTGATATGTATATAGCAGCATTGATCGCTAGGGATTGACTTATGAATAACCCCACCTATGAGCTAGACGATTTCGCTTTAACATTGCCGATTTCCCAATCAGCTCACATAACTGCCCAGCAATTTGCTAACCAGCAGCCAAATCCTGAAAAAGCAGAACAAGTTCGGCTAAATACGCTGGCTGTGTGGGTGGTGAATGACTACTTGGAAATGATGGATATTCCTACTGACCTCCAAGCTAGTGACAGCTGGAATTCCATCATGCGCCTCTGTGGGAATATAGCTGACTTAGAGGTGCCCTCAGTTGGTCGTCTAGAGTGTCGTCCTGTACAGGAACACCAGCAGATATGTTCCATTCCTCCAGAAACCTGGGAAGAACGGGTAGGTTATTTAGTAGTTCAATTTGATGAATCGCTCCAAGAAGCGAGGCTGCTTGGTTTTATGCCTAGTGTCGCAACTGAAACACTGCCTTTAGAACAACTGCAACCATTGGAAGCGTTTATCGACCACCTGAGTCAACTGCGCCAATCCCCAGTTAGTTCACTGGTCAATTTAAGTCAGTGGTTTGCTGGTATGTTTGAGACAGGTTGGCAGACTATTGAATCCCTGTGGAACGTGCCGGAACTCAGACCAGGTTATGCCTTTCGCAGTACTGAAACTTTGGAACTAAATACCCTTAACGAACCAGAATCAATTACTAAACGGGCAAAACTGATTGATTTGGGTATCCAAATTCTCAACCAACCCGTCATGTTAATTGTGGAAATCAGCCTAGAAGAAGATCAACAAACCAGTATTCGTCTCCAATTGCACGCCACTGGGAATCAAATCTACTTGCCCCCAGGAGTTCATCTCACCGTTCTAGATAGTTCGGGAGCAGTATTTCTAAATGCTCAATCGAGAAAATTAGACAATTATATTCAGTTGCAGTTTCGCGGTGAACCTACAGAGCAATTTAGCGTTAGGGTAGCTATCAATGATATTAGCATTACCGAATATTTTCGGATTTGAAACATATAGCTATTTTCCCTGTTTGTTGGTAATTTATTAAGTGGTAATTGGTTAATTAAAAATTAAAAGTGAAAAATTCAAGCCAGCTTTTAGGGATTTTTCAAAAATTCTGTAAAAGCTTGTGGAGCTTGTTATGAGACATTAGAACAGGGCATGATTTTGCACAGGGAGATTAGTGACAGTCATGGGTAAGTTAGTGGTTCTGAAATTCGGAGAGGGTAGTTTTGAGCAGGGGTTTGCTGTTACTCTCCAAATTGGTGAAGAACACGAGCGTGCTGCAACAGAAATCACGGGGAGGCTACCTTCATTCCCTGAAATGCCGCTCTATTACAGTCATTGGCAGTCTAGTTATCGGCAGATAGGCAATCGTTATCGCCTCCATGCTGACCAAATGCAGGTGACGAATGTATCGATGATTCAAGACTGCGAAAACACTTCCCATATTTTGCGGGCACGTTTTAATACCTGGCTGCGAGCAGAGGAGTTTCGCCCTTTGAGGGAAAAATGGTTAGAAAGATTGTCGTCCACGGAAGAAGTGCGGGTGATTCTGCAAACAGAAAATAGCCAATTGCAACTATTACCCTGGCATCTGTGGGATTTGTTAGAACGCTACCCCAAGGCTGAAATCGCCCTTTCTTCACCATCCTACGATCGCATTCACAAGCCACGCGCTCCAAATAAATTAGTCAACATTTTAGCAATTGTGGGCAATAGTCAGGGGATTGACACCCAGGCTGATCTAGCTTTACTGCAACAGTGTGCTAATGCAAAGGTCAGCTTTCTGGTAGAACCACAACGTAAGGAATTGACTGACCATCTCTGGGGAAAAAACTGGGATATTCTCTTCTTTGCTGGGCACAGTTCCAGTAACAAAAATGGAGAAAGTGGACGAATTTACCTGAATAAAACTGATAGCCTTACCATTGGCGAGTTAAAGTACGCTCTTAGGAAAGCCATTGAAAACGGTTTGCAACTAGCTATATTCAACTCCTGTGATGGATTGGGATTGGCGCGAGAATTAGCTGATTTGCAAATTCCTCAAATGATCGTCATGCGCGAACCGGTTCCAGACCAGGTTGCTAAGGAGTTTTTACAGTATTTTCTCGAAGGCTTTGCCAATGGGAAGTCTTTATATCAAGCGGTACGCCAAGGGCGGGAACGATTGCAAGGACTTGAGGATCGATTTCCCTGTGCGACTTGGCTACCAATGATTTGCCAAAATCCAGCCCAGACACCACCTACTTGGGATGAATTAAGGTCTACAAAAACTGAAGATATACCGAATTTAGCTTACTCTCACAAACGCAGATTTACGATAACTTTGTTATCGAGTTTGGCGATTACAGCCTTGGTTTGTGGGGTGAGATGGTTAGGATTGGTGGAAAGTCCAGAGATGCAAGCCTTTGACCAGATGATGCGATCGCGCCCTGCGGAAGGACGAGATTCGCGCCTGCTGGTAATCACAATTGATGATAATGATCTGGAAATTCAACGACAAAATGGCGAGTCCTTGATTGGAGCTTCCATTTCCGAAAAATCACTCAATAAACTCCTGGCAAAACTGAATCAGTACCAACCCAGAGCGATCGGCTTGGATATCTACCGTGATTTCAAAGCCAAGGACAAAGATTTAATTACTCGTCTGCAAAAAACTCAGAACTTGATTGGCGTATGTAAGGGGAGCGATGGCACAGTAAATATTGCAGGCACTAAGCCGCCACCAGAAATCCCCAAAACAAATCTGGGATTCAGTGACTTTATTCATGATCATGATGGAGTTATACGTCGGCATCTCCTGTTCATGAACCCGGAGGCGACATCGTTGTGTCCTGCTGAGTATGCCTTCAGTTTCAAACTAGCCGATCTTTATTTGCGACCTTTAGGAATTCAAACAAAGTTCACCCCTGAAGGGAATTTGCAGGTGGGTAAAACTATTTTTCCAAATCTGAAATCTCACGCTGGCGGCTATCAAAATATTGATGCTAATGGCGGTCAAATCTTACTTAACTACCGTTCTTCAAAGGAGATAGCCCAACAGGTAAACCTAACCAAATTTTTATCTAGTCAGATTGACGCCAGTGCTATCAAAAACAGGATTATTTTGATTGGTGTGACAGCAAAGGGGGATTCTCCAGACACCTGGGCTACACCTTATGGCGCTCCTTTTTATGAGCAAATGTCAGGAGTGTTAGTACAAGCCCATATGATCAGCCAGATCCTCAGTGCTGTCCAGGATGGGCGGCCGTTGCTGCGGGTTTGGTCACTGTGGGCTGAGGTGGGCTGGATTTGGGGCTGGTCTTTCTTAGGGGGAATCCTGGCTTGCCGAAAGCTTTCGTTTTTTTGGTTGGCATTGGGAGCCAGTATTGCCTCTAGTGTTCTGTATATAGTTTGCTTTAGTCTGTTAATTTTGGGTGCTTGGGTGCCGTTTGTACCGTCAGCTTTATCGTTGGTAGCCACGCTTGGCTTGATGTCAATTTATAATGCAAAAATAAAACATTGGGCGATGAGCCAGAAATAGGGAATAAGGAAAGGTTTTTTGATTAAATTTTTGGAGAATCAGCAGCTAAATCTAGAAGATTTACATATTTAAGGGAAGGTTTTTATGAAGTCAAATTCACAACCGATAAAACTGTTTGTAGTAGTAGCTTTTAGCTGCACTAGTTTACTAGTTAGCCTGACTCCAGTCCTTGCAAAACCAACTCTTAGTTCTTCACTTAGCGATCGTAATGCTAAAACGACTCTTGCTCAAGCCACAAGCTTTAATCTACCTCCACTTCCACCTGGCCCCCCTCCTGGAGGTCGGGTTCGTGGTGGAGCGAAGCGTGGGGAACCGATATGTCCACTTACTAAACCTAAGCTGACTGCTTTAGTGCCCTTTACTGAGTCAGCTAACTCAGTGATCAATGTCTGGGGACAGACAACCCTAGAACGCCCAAGTTGGTTTTTCTATGTGCCGTATACCAAAGATTCGCCCTATGAAGTTGAATTTGTGCTGCAAGATCAGGACTCTAACGAGATTTCCCGCCCACCGATCGCTCTACCAGATAAACCAGGAGTCATCCGCATTTCTCTACCTTCCACTGCTCCTGCTTTGGCACTAAACAAACAATATCGCTGGTTTTTCACCATTAACTGTAACAAGCAAACGATTTCCCCCCCGACTTTCGTCGAAGGGGTGATTGTCCGAGTCGAACTAAATCCAACCGTTGTCAAAAAGCTACAAACACCAGAACTTCTAAAGCAGTATGCTATTTATGCTGAAAACGGGATATGGTACGACGCAGTGACGATACTGGCTCAACTGCGTCAGAAAAATCCTAAAGATGCAGCACTGCAAGCAGAGTGGCGGCATTTGTTAGATCAGATCCATTTAGATGATATTGCAGCTGAACCGATTGTCTCAAAGCAACCTTAGACTAAGAAACACAAAAAATACTACGGTGTATACACAAGTCCTAAAAACCTAATTTTTTAGGGTGTATTATTCCTGAGGGTACGGCACTATCCCAGATTTTCGGTTTACCCCAAGAGTAGGAAAGCGATCGCTATATTAGTGTTATTCCTGAAAGTACTGCACCATCACAGATTTTCGATGCGTTAGGACTAATGTCCATAATGCTCCCTACGAGATCCAAGCCAATATGTAAAGTTTTCCGACTTATATCTACACGGTAGCCACTAGGGGAGGGACTGCTGTTGAGAGGTGAGGTAGGAATCACAAGTAATTTACCGGACATGATATCAAACGCGCAGAAACAAGATCCCCGACTTCTCTAAGAAGTCGGGGATCTAAGGGTTGCAATTCTCACAAATCAAATCGGATTGCTATATAACTAATCTTCTTTTTGCAAGATATCATGATCAATCGGTCGCTCCTTTTTAATATCAGGACTTTCTGCTGTCCAATAGTCATCTACTTCAGGAGATTCAGAAACCATCACAAACTCAGTCTCTTTTCTATGGTTATTTCCCCATTGATCCAAAACATCTTTAATTAACACCTCTTGCACCCAAATTTTAGCGACGACAGTTAAAGGTAGTGCTAGAAATAATCCTAAAAAGCCAAAGAAAGTCACGAAAAATAACTGGGAAATTAAGGTTACAGCTGGTAGCAATGAGACTTGATGCGCCATGACAATCGGCGTGATGAAATTACTCTCAATCTGTTGAATAAAAAAGTAGAGAATCAAGACAGCAACTGCTTTCCAGGGTTCATCCAACAGAGCGATCGCCATTGCTGGTATTACACTCAGCGTTGGGCCGAGGTTGGGAATTAAGTTCAAAAATCCTGCCAAAACCCCTAAAGCAAGTGCTGCTTTTACACCCAAAATAGATAAGCCAATTACACTCATCAACCCGACTACACCCATAGCAATGAGAGCGCCTATTACCCATCCCCCCAAGGAGACTTCGCATTGATCTAAAATCCCTTCGACTCGTCGCCGATAAAATGAGGGGAAAAGCCGCACAAAGACTTTGCGATAAGCCACAGGATTGGCTAATGTCATTCCGGTTAAAACTAGCACTAGTAAAACCTTGAGGACAATTTCCAAGGAGCCAGACACAAAGGCGAAGGAGTTTCCTAATACCCGATTGGCAATGGGCTGTGCTTGTTGGATCAGACTGTTTAAATCTGGGATGTAAGGAATCAATTCAGTAGGAATGCGGGTTCTCAGACCGTCAAGCCAACTATTAAAGCGTCCAAAACCTTGGGGAACCCGATAGGTTAGTTCTTGAAACTGCTGGGCAAAAGGTGGCACAATTAGCCAGAAAAAACCCACGATTCCGGCAAAAAAGATAGCGACTGAGAGAAGGACAGCGAATCCACGCTTCATACCTGAGCGTTGGAAGCGTTTCGCTAACCGATTTAAGGTGGTGGCTAACACAACTGCGGCAAACACGAGCAAAAGTACTTCCCGAATTTGCCACAGGATGTATAAAGAAAGAACTATGGCGATTAAGCCGATCCATTGACCGAGTTTCACAGGCTGACTTCCAACGGTTGGCGAGATGCAATTTTGTTGTAATTCAGCTAGGTTAGCTGATTTTAGTAACTTGTGCGTAAATGGTTTGAGTTAATTTTGTTTCTGTGCTTGGAATCGCCACAGTAGCGCGATCGCCATAATCACAATCGGCAAAAATATTATAATCAGCGCATTGGTTGCTGTCGGCAGAATTGATAGACTTGGCCCTGCATACTTAATTAATACCGATAACAAAGCCGAGAGTAAAAGCAGTTTCAGAACAAATCCTAGTTGATTTTCCATAAAAACACGGCATACAAATTTTTATGGTACATACGAATTTGCGCTGTACCGTCCAGTTTCTACAATAAACCTACAGATACAATCCTTTCCAACTTTCTCTAGGAAATGCGATCGCTTTTTTACGTCAAACTCAACCAGCCAAAAACTTGTTCTACAGTCAGTTCTAATTCGATACCCTCCAGGATGGGTAATTTATCAGCACCTTCGTATAATTCCAATCGCTGTCCAGGAAAAATCCCCAGCACACTTTCGTCTTCTGGGTTGATTAACCAGCCGAGTTCAGTACCATTGCGTGAACAATGCAATAATTTACTCAATACTTTTTTTAACCTTTGGTCTGGGGACAGAATCTCAATTGCCCAGTCGGGATGAATATCAAAGCGGTTAGCAATTCTGCTAGATGAAGTTTTAAGAATTCTATCCCAGCGAAACACACACATATCAGGGACGATAGAAGCACCGCCAAAGGTGCAACGCAGTTCTGAGAAAGCGTAAGCAATTTTTTGACTTTCAGTTACGTTATTAATCACATTACAAAATTTAGTCTGTAGTCGGCTATGTTCACCTTGGGGCATTGGTTTTTGAATAATTTCTCCGTTGATAAAATCTGATGCTGGCTCAGTTTCTGGCAGTTTCAGGAACTCTTCTAAAGTTAGTTGGGGTTGAGTTGCGATCGCCATAGTGAGTGAAATAGAGGGGATGATTTAATTATGTGCGTTAGCGATCGCCTACTCTTAGAGTTTGCTACCTCTCCTATACCTCGCAAACTCAAGCTGTTAATTCAGCTTTGCATTTGGAATGCAATCGCACTTTTACTTGGTACAATATTAATCCAATTGCGATCGCCATCGGAAAGGGCGGGTACGCCATCGCTTTGCAGACAAAGCCGAGATTGGATTGACAAACCTAGACGCAGACAGCAATTCTCAATCCAAAATCTGGCGTTGCGCTTTCAGTGCACCAAAGGTGCGACCTAAAATCCAAAATGGTATTACTTGGACAAAACCACGCTTTGACGCACAGTACGCTTGCGATCGCTTTTACGAGTACCTCCAGCCATCTGATATTCATGGCTATTGTTACCATATTTATAAGCAATACCACGCAAAATTTTCTCAGAATAGTCTGCTAAATCTTGTTCATTTTCGATGAGCTGGGTTAGTAAGACATCAATAGTAGAGAGGGTGGTATTATATGCTTCTAGAGATTTTCGGAGGCTTTCAATTTTCTCAGTATAATCTTTGACTGTTAAACTTTCTCCGACATCGAGAGTTGGACTAATAGATTTAATGCTTGCTAAACGTACTTCAGCTTTGCCCAAACTACGTGAATTGCGTTTTCTCCTCGCCATAATTAATACTCGTTTTCTAAATTTCCGATAACTCTTGTTTTTGCGGTTATCTGATTTGGCTGAAGCTAAAGAAGAAATTATCGATGCTATTCCTCGAATTATTGAGAGAGATTATCCAATAACAGCAAAATCTATCAAATATTTATTAGAAGATAAATTAAAGAATGGTAAATGTCTTTTACTTTTAGACGCTTTGGATGAAGTTCCACAACAATATCGCCTTCGTTTAAAAGAAAGGCTCAACCGTTTTCTGAGAACTTATAACTGTCCAATTATTTGCACTTCCAGAATTGTCGGTTATAGTGGTGCTTTTGTAGATAGTGCTAAGGAAGTTGAAATTGTTCCTTTTAGTCAAAAGCAAACAGAAGCATATATTCAAATTTGGTTTAAAAATGCGGCTGGTTATATTGAGGATGATTCTGTTTCCGCAGAAGGGCTGATTGTTGAAATACAAAATAAACCACAAATTGCTGGTTTAGCGCAAAATCCTCTACTTTTATCTTTGCTGTGTAGCTTATATCAAACCAAAGGGCTGACGCTTCCCGCACGTCGCGCCCAGGTTTATGAAAAAGCTGTAGATTATATGTTGAATCAATGGAGGAATGATAATAATCGATTATCCTCCGAAAATGTGATTGCTAAAAAGAAATTATTGGCTGAACTGGCATATAACTTTAGCAGCGAAGGCAAAGAAGTTTTTTCTCGTGATGAATTGCATAATGGAATTGAAAAATCTTTAAACAAGCAAGAAATCCGCGATTTCCAAAAGAAGACTATTGAGGAATTAATTAAAGAACTTTCGGAAGCAGATGGAATTATTCAAAAGCTTTCACGAGAGGGAGAGCAATATTTATTTTTACATCGCACTTTTCAGGAATATTTCACAGCATATTATCTCAATCAAGCCATCGCAAATAATCAGAGTGATGGTATTGCTTTAGCAAAAAAACTATTTTGGGAATATGATTCTCATGAAACTTTGACTTTATTGGCAAGTTTAATAAATAGTCCCATGCTGTTGATAGAAGCGTTGTTTAAAGAAAAGGATGATATTTTTCAGACGCTGTTATTATTAGCGGGGAGATGTATTGTTGAAGTTCAGCAGAATAGAGAGGCTTCTGGTGGAATCAGCCAAAATCCAGAATTAATTGCCGAGATAATCAAGAAAATTTACAAGTTGTGGCGACGTTACCCCAACGTTATTTTTATTGAATTGGTTGTAGTGGCATTGGGAAAAGTCAATCCGCAGATGTCTCAGAAATTAATCGCCGCCCTCAAGGACTCTAATTCTGACGTGAGATACTACGCGGCATCGGCTTTGGGTAAAATTGGCAATGCAGAAGCTGTGCCGGAATTAATCGCCGCCCTCAAGGACTCTGAATCTGACGTGAGAGGCTGCGCGGCATCGGCTTTGGGTAAAATTGGCAATGCAGAAGCTGTGCCGGAATTAATCGCCGCCCTCAAGGACTCTGAATCTGACGTGAGAGGCTACGCGGCATCGGTTTTGGGTAATATTGGCAATGCAGAAGCTGTGCCGGAATTAATCGCCGCCCTCAAGGACTCTAATTCTGACGTGAGAGGCTACGCGGCATCGGCTTTGGGTAAAATTGGCAATGCAGAAGCTGTGCGGGGATTAATCGCCGCCCTCAAGGACTCTGAATCTGACGTGAGATACTACGCGGCATCGGCTTTGGGTAAAATTGGCAATGCAGAAGCTGTGCCGGAAT
>NZ_JBALDI010000003.1:0-249017 GCF_036917395.1 Nostoc sp. | reverse complement strand
CCTTTTAGCCTGACGATTGAGCCTTTTAACCTGAACGTTGAGGCTTTGAGCCTGAGAGTTGAGCCTTTTAGCCTGACGATTGAGCCTTTTAACCTGAACGTTGAGGCTTTGAGCCTGAGAGTTGAGCCTTTTAGCCTGACGATTGAGCCTTTTAACCTCAACGTTGAGCCTTTTAACCTGAACGTTGAACCTTTGAGCCTGAGAGTTGAGCCTTTGAAGCTGACAGTTGAGCCTTTGAACCTCAACGTTGAGCTTTTGAGGCTGACAATTGAGCCTTTGAGGCTGACAATTGAGCCTTTGAGGTTGAAGTTACAAGTTTATCTAGAGAAATTATGAAATTTCCTGCTGGTTTTCAGGAAAAATCTGATCGAACATTGTTTAAATATATTGGCTCAGTACATCTACCAGCGTCATACAACAGCTATGAGCAATACCTCTGGATTTTCAGTCAGCAAACCTGTTGCATTATGGAATAAACCCATTAAAGCTGACTTTAAGGAACTATTCAAATCCCTAAGCAAAGGTGTGATAGATGGGGTCTTAGGTAAGTGGGAAGAGGTAGCCAAAGATGCTGTGGAAGCTACAGCAGCACTAGGTTTAGCAGCAGCACCAGAGGAAGTTGCTTGGTTACTAATTTACCGTTCTTTGGTAGAAGCAATAGTGAGTTTGATAAAAGAAAATCAAGAGTTACTGTTTGAAAAACCAAACGAGAGTGATCTTGAGCTATTGTGCGATCGCCTCAACGATTCCCTAGAAACTATAGAATTGCGTATTGACCAAGATTTTTTTAGCCGTCCCAAAGATTTGCCGATTCTGGAAGCGATTAAAACTGCTTTTGCGGACTGGTTAAAATACTTTAGCGTCAATCAAGCCCAGGCACAAACAATTAGTCATCGTCTTCCTACCTATTTTGTATATGCTCTACATGAAGAGTGGGCAAAACATCCCGAAAAATATGCTTGTTTAAAAGAAGAACTCGATACCCCTTTTACTCAAGCCAATGAACGAGAACAGTCATGGCAGCGTTATTTAGCTTGGCTACAAAAACAGGTTGAAGAACCGATGCTTTTAGAAGCTTTTGGTTTAAAACAGGTTTATGTTCCTTTACGCGCCTACTATAAGCAGAAAGTTGCAGGTGAAAAGTCAGAAGAATTTGAACGCCGGGTGAGAGACGATGAGAAATATCAGCGAGTCGTTCTGGATTTAGAAATTGAACTAGAAGCTTGGTTAGAAAAAGGCGATCGCAATGATGCCATTAGAGTGATTAGTGGTGGCCCAGGAAGTGGTAAATCTTCCTTTGCCAAAATCTTTGCAGCTAACCAAGCAGAAAAAGGGAAAATTCCGGTTTTATTTATTCCTTTGCACCATTTTGAACCCTCAGATGACTTAGTTGAGGCAGTTGCTAAGTTTGTGCGAGACGATGGCTTTCTCAGACATAATCCCCTAGACAAAGATAAGGCTGATTCCCGCTTACTGATTATCTTCGATGGTTTAGATGAGCTTGCCATGCAGGGCAAAATTGCCACTGAGATTGCTCAACAATTTGTGCGGGAAGTCCAAAGAAAAGTAGAGCGGTTTAATGTCCGTAAAACTTCCTTACAAGTATTAATCAGTGGTCGAGAATTGGTAGTGCAAGCAAATAGTAACGACTTTCGCCAACCACAGCAAATCTTGCATATCTTGCCTTATTTTGTGACTGAAGATGAGAGAACCAATTACATTGATCAGCAAAACTTGTTGCAGCAAGATCAACGTCAGATTTGGTGGCATAAATACGGCAATGCTAGCGGACGGGGATATGATTGCTTACCAAAAGAGTTAAACCAAGATAACCTGACAGAAATTACTGCCCAACCCTTGCTGAATTACTTGGTAGCATTGAGTTTTGACCAGCAAAATAAATTTCCTACAGACGGCAACCTGAATGCAGTTTATGCAAATTTGCTCACAGCAGTTTATCAGCGCGGTTGGGCTGGTTATCAACATCCGGCTATTCGTGGAATTGAGGAAAAAGACTTTGTTCGCATCCTCGAAGAAATTGCTTTAGCTTCCTGGCATGGAGATGGACGAACAACAACAGTAAAAGAGATTGAAGCCCATTGTGAACACAGTAGTTTAAAGAGTCTTTTAGACAAGTTTCAGGAAAGTGCAAAATTAGGTGTAACTCGTCTTTTGACTGCCTTTTATTTTCGTGAGAGTGGAGTTAAAGAACAGGAAAAAACTTTTGAATTTACTCACAAAAGTTTTGGTGAATATTTGACAGCAAAACGCATTGTGCGAGCAGTTAGACTCATTGATGAAAATCTGAAGGATCGCCACGAGAATCCAGATAAAGGATGGGATGAGCGCGAGGCTTTAAAAAGTTGGGCAGTTCTCTGCGGTGCATCCCCTATGGATGAATATCTTTTTAACTTTGTTGCGGATGAAATGCGTTTGCAGAATGCATCAGATGTTGGCAATTGGCAGCAGACATTATGCCATCTGATTGGTTTTATGTTGCGTCATGGAATGCCGATGGAACGCTTGACTCCCAGACCAGATTTTCAAGAAGAAAATCGACAAGCACGAAATGCAGAAGAAGCGTTGTTGGCTGTCTTAAATGCTTGTGCTAGAGTGACAAAGACAGTTTCAAAGATTCAATGGCATACTTCTGAAGCTTTCGGTATCTGGATTTCCCGCTTGCAAGGGCAAAGAATTGATATTGATACTGATGTGTTTTACTTGAATTGCCTAAGTTTTTTGGATTTACAAGGTTGTGTTTTAGTTTTTAAAGACTTTTTTGGGGCGAATCTTGAAGGGGCGAATCTTGCAGAGGCGAATCTTGCAGAGGCGAATCTTGCAGAGGCGAATCTTGCAGAGGCGAATCTTGCAGAGGCGAATCTTGAAGGGGCGAATCTTGAATGGGCAAATCTTGAAGGGACGAATTTTGTGAGAGCGAATCTTGTAGGGGCGAATCTTGTAGGGGCGAATCTTGTAGGGGCGAATCTTCAAGGAGCGTCTCTTGTAGTGACGAATCTTGAAGAGGCGTATCTTCAAGGAGCGAATCTTGAAGAGGCGTATCTTGTACGGGCGTATCTTCAAGGAGCGAATCTTGAGGAGGCGAATCTTGTAGGGGCGAATCTTAAAGGGGCGAATCTTAAAGGGGCGAATCTTAAAGGGGCGAATCTTAAAGGGGCGAATCTTGAAGGGACAATTCTTGAGGGCGAAAATTTAGCAGACTTAAATGAGGGTTCAGGTTCACACTCCGATGAGTGACTTACAAATATTAAGAATTTATAGACTGCATTACATTCTTAATACATCATTCTAAATACTTTCGATGCCTTACGCTGCTGCTAACGCACCTTACCAAACCAGCGCTCAACTCAATCGCATTAAAATATGAAGCGCTTTCTCCTTATCATGACAATATGTAGACAATGCCTACAGCAGGGCGGGCTACGCCTATGCAATGCTGTGCCCCTGCCGCATATAAGAAAAATTCAAAGTCTCTCTCCTTTTAGGAGAGAGATTTAGAGAGAGGTTTCCACATCCTGTGAAAAATCAAGTCTAAATCCACTCAAATCCCTGCGTAGCTAAAAATTCTTTAGCCGGTTCCAAAATATCTCTGCTTAAAATCAGCGTGACTTTTGGGGAATTAAGATACAAACGAAAACGCTTAATAATAAATAGTTCGTTAGCAGGTTCAATTTTCCTAATGGCACTCCAGGGAATCAACAACGGCGTAAGTCCAAAGCTAAACAAGAAAATACTCAGATAAATCCCTTGAGGAGTTATACCAACATTTAAAGTTCCTTTGTAGTCTACCAACCCCACACAACCGCTTTGCATTCGGGAGAAGTTTAGTGGCGGCGCTTCTTTGGTGCGGTAAAGTTTAGCGAGGCGATTCCAGTCATGACGGAATAGAAAAATCATGACTATCGTGGAAAATACAAAATAAACGATATATATCCACTGAGGGATATGTGGCATTTGTTTCTAAGTCATCGATGATTGACGCTTCCACTGTAAGCGATGTCTAACGACAAGTCTCTTTGCGCCTACGTATTCATCAATCAACCACGTTCCCTTGAATCTTTACAAATTATGGGAGCCATCCCGGTTAAAAATTGCTCAATAAAGACCCTATTAATTCAAAAAACTGGCCTTAATTAAAGCCAGTTTTTTGATCTTATTGCAAACTTTTAGCAAAGTTTACAGCCGAGTCTTAATGGAACACACTTGAAAAGCTATTATTAAACCTTCTCATTAAAATGTCAAGATTTCACTATTTATTTCAGTAAAGCTTGCCATTATATTTCGCCACTTCCCTTAAATTTTCAGGCTGTGCTGACATTTTGTCACCAAAATGCTGATTCATTAGTGCGGGGACTTGTGAAGCTTGAATTCGGCTATGGCGCGTTTTATCTGGCATAACTAGATTAGGTCCAGCTTTACAGTTCTTCATACAACCAGTGCCCTTGATTGTAACTTGGTCTTCTAAACCGCGATCGCTTAAAGCCGCCTCCAACGCTTGACAAACTGCTTTGCCACCGCGTTTTATACAATCAGACTTTTGACACACCAAAATCGTAGCTTTAGTCTTAGCTGGTTTTGCCTTGGTATTATCAATTGATGGGGGTTCTTGTACTGAAGTAGGCGTTTCAACTCTCCCCATCTCAGAACGCACCGCCATCACCCGTTCAGCTTTCAGTGTAACTGTGCCATCCTTCAAATCATGCATTTTGTAACCAACAACTTGCAGCCAAGTCCCTGGTGGTAAGCGTAAGTCAAAAGCAGCCCGTAAATGTTTAGCAAGTTTAATATAAAATTCACCCTCATGAGTCGCCAGTAGTAAGCCTTTAAGCTTATAGCCATCTTTAATAACAAAATTTATAAATCTGCCTTCAAGGCAAAATTCTGATACTTCCATACTGTGAGATCCACCCATTTTTTTTACCTCCTTTTAACTAATACAAGCTACTAAGTGAGATATTTTCAGCAGCAGCTAAAGATTATAACTGTTAGTAGCGACTTTGCCAGCAGTTCTCAAGAATCCAAATCTGGTCTTGACGGGAAGCTGTTAATTGCCGTATCACACTCCAAAGTTGAACAGCTGCTATAGGAGAGCCAATTTCAACTTTCAATGGCTGGTTAACCGTACAACTACAGGGAATGTCTAATTCCTTTAGGCGTTGATAGACTTGCCAGCGATCTGCCCAATTCACCTCTACAAGGTGCTTTATTTCTATTTCTGAACTAAACGATTTCAAGAGAATTGCCCTCAAGTGCAACAAACTTGGAGTAACTACCGCGATTTAACTCCCGGCTTTTTAAAAGTCTTAGGAGTGTAATCTCTTAAAACAGCATACCTTAAGTGCAAAGAATTCTCAGTAATTTTGGAAAAAAAATTAAATTTTTACAGTGATCGCATATTTAAAAGGGGATAAGGGAGATCAGCAAGACAAGGAGGATAAAGTAAATTTTTCTCTCCCGGCCCTTCTTGATGAGTAAGCATATTTAAGTCTATATGTCAATAATAATGATAAATACATGCAACTTGATGAGCGTGCCATCATCCAGCAAACAATAAACTTGAGACTTTTTGTAGGCAAAAATACAAAACCTTGTAATGGCAAATCGGCTTGTTATTATTATTAAAATGTTAATATGTAAGGAATGAGCAGTTAAAACCTATAACTGCTAAAGAGCGAGGAGAACAATGTCTGAAACGCAAACTTTGTTACGGAATTTTGGTCATATATATGACAATCCTGTGTTGCTGGATCACAGCGTAACTGCTCCAGTTACAGAAGGATTCAACGTTGTATTAGCCAGTTTCCAGGCACTATACTTGCAGTACCAAAAGCATCATTTTGTAGTTGAAGGCTCAGAATTTTACTCTCTGCATGAGTTCTTTAACGAAAGCTACACCCAAGTACAAGACCACATCCATGAAATTGGAGAACGCTTGGATGGACTAGGTGGTGTGCCAGTAGCTACCTTCAGCAAATTAGCAGAATTAACCTGTTTTGAGCAAGAATCTGAGGGCGTATATTCCTCTCGCCAAATGGTGGAAAATGACCTAGCCGCAGAACAAGCTATTCTGGGCGTGATTCGTCGTCAAGCTGCTCAGGCAGAGAGTTTAGGCGATCGGGGTACACGCTATCTGTATGAAAAGATTTTGTTGAAAACAGAGGAACGTGCATATCATTTGTCTCACTTCCTCGCCAAAGACAGCTTGACCTTAGGGTTTGTCCAAGCTGCTCAAAGCTAAAACTCTCATCATCTAGATTTGTCTACCTAGACTGAAAGAAAAAGTTGGCACCACTAACTCTTAAAATATTATAAAAAATGGCAGAGAATGATATCTTTATCTCTCTGCCATTTTTTAATCTAAGTAAATATATTCACATAATATTTAATGTTGAAAATATTTAGCAATTAACTAGTTAATAAATATTTTTAGCTAAGAAATTTATTTGTGCTGAATAATCAGATATATATATGCCAGAATAAATCACCATCTATTACAAAGTCTCACCAAATTAAATAATAAAGATTCCCAAAAGCTTTAAAATTTGAGCATCACAATTAAATAAAATTAGAAATACAAAATAATTGTTGGGTATTGGCAAACCCCTTTAAAACCTCGTTTCCAGCTAGAGGCTGGAAATATTCCTCATTGCAGCTCTGCCGCGAGTAAGGGAGGCAGAGCCTCAATCAGGGGGCATTCCCAGTCGGAGACTGGGAACGAGGTAATGAGGTAATCCCCCATTCCCCGCTCCCCTCTCTGTAATCAAACTTAGAAAACTTAATAATAAAAAGGACGATAGAGGGTAAAGACCCTTAAAATAATCAGGATTTGTATTCTCGTATTCCAAGGCAACCACTATGCCCCGCCGTGACGACCTCCGGAAGATTCTACTGTTAGGCTCTGGTCCAATTGTGATCGGACAAGCCTGTGAGTTTGACTACTCTGGCACTCAAGCCTGCAAAGCGCTGCGAGAAGAAGGCTACGAAGTGGTTTTGGTCAACTCCAACCCTGCAACGATTATGACCGACCCGGAAACGGCCGATCGCACTTACATTGAGCCGCTGACTCCGGAATTGGTCGAGAAAGTCATTGAGAAAGAACGCCCTGATGCTTTACTACCGACGATGGGAGGACAAACTGCCCTCAACCTCGCCGTTGCTTTAGCGAAAAATGGGGTATTGGAAAAGTACAGCGTTGAGTTAATCGGTGCAAAACTACCAGCCATTGAAAAAGCCGAAGATAGAAAACTTTTTGGTCAGGCAATGGCAAGGATTGGAGTAGCCGTGTGTCCCAGCGATACAGCCGAATCTTTGGAAGAAGCCAAAGCTGTTGCCCGCCAAATTGGTACTTATCCCCTAATTATTCGTCCAGCTTTCACAATGGGTGGAAGTGGCGGTGGCATTGCCTACAACCAAGAAGAATTTGAAGAAATGGCACAGGTAGGTATAGATGCCAGTCCCGTTTCGCAAATTCTCATTGACCAGTCTTTACTCGGCTGGAAAGAATATGAACTCGAAGTCATGCGTGATTTGGCAGATAACGTGGTGATTATCTGCTCCATCGAAAACCTTGACCCTATGGGCATCCACACTGGAGACTCGATTACCGTCGCTCCCGCGCAAACCCTCACTGATAAAGAATATCAAAGGCTGCGGGATATGGCAATTAAAATCATCCGCGAGATCGGTGTGGAAACTGGCGGCTCTAATATCCAGTTTGCCGTCAATCCAGTTACAGGGGATGTGGTTGTAATTGAGATGAACCCCCGTGTTTCCCGCAGTTCGGCTTTGTCTTCCAAAGCCACGGGTTTCCCGATCGCCAAAATGGCAGCCAAATTGGCTGTGGGCTACACCCTGGATGAAATTAAAAATGACATCACCAAGAAAACTCCGGCGTCCTTTGAGCCGACAATTGACTATGTGGTGACAAAAATCCCCCGCTTCGCCTTTGAAAAGTTCCCTGGTTCGGAACCAGTGCTGACAACCCAAATGAAGTCAGTCGGGGAAGCAATGGCAATTGGGCGGACGTTCAACGAATCTTTCCAAAAGGCACTGCGATCGCTAGAAACAGGACGTGCTGGTTGGGGTTGCGACAAAGCCGAGAAATTACCTAGTGGTGAACAAATTCGCGCCCAATTGCGGACACCTAACCCCGATCGCATTTTCGCCGTGCGTCATGCCTTGCAGCAAGGGATTAGTGCTGAGGAAATCTACGAACTTACTGGTATTGACCCGTGGTTTCTAGATAAATTTCAGCAACTGTTAGATGTCGAGAAATTCCTGAAGCGGACACCTTTGCAACAATTGACAAAAGAGCAACTTTATGAAGTGAAGCGGGACGGATATAGCGATCGCCAGATTGCCTATGCCACCAAAACCACCGAAGATGAAGTTCGCGCCTACCGCAAACAACTAGAAATTATCCCAGTTTACAAAACCGTAGATACCTGCGCCGCTGAGTTTGAAGCGTTTACCCCCTACTACTATTCTACCTACGAAGAAGAAACAGAGGTCTTGCCAGCAACCAAGCCAAAAGTGTTGATTTTGGGTGGTGGCCCCAACCGCATTGGGCAGGGAATTGAGTTTGATTATTGTTGTTGTCACGCCGCCTATGCTTTGAAGGAAGCGGGTTACGAGACAATTATGGTCAATTCAAACCCAGAAACAGTTTCGACAGACTACGATACCAGCGATCGCCTTTACTTTGAGCCGTTAACAAAAGAAGATGTTCTTAATATTATCGAAACTGAAAATCCAGTTGGGGTAATTATCCAGTTTGGCGGACAAACACCGCTGAAGTTGGCTCTGCCGTTACAAGAGTTTCTTAACAATGACACTTCAGAACTGATCACTAAAATTTGGGGTACATCACCAGATTCCATCGACATGGCAGAGAACCGGGAGCGGTTTGAAAAGATTCTCCAACAGTTGAATATTGCTCAACCGCCTAATGGTATCGCCCGGAGTTACGAAGATGCGTTGATTGTCGCCAAACGCATTGGCTATCCCGTGGTGGTGCGTCCCAGCTATGTGTTAGGGGGACGGGCAATGGAAATCGTTTATTCCGATGCTGAATTGGAACGCTACATGACCTTTGCGGTACTAGTGGAACCAGAACATCCGATTTTGATTGATAAGTTTTTGGAAAACGCGATTGAAGTCGATGTAGATGCGATCGCCGATCACACAGGACGGGTAGTGATTGGTGGCATCATGGAACACATCGAACAAGCGGGAATTCACTCAGGAGATTCCGCTTGTTCTTTACCCTCCATTTCCCTATCACCAGCAGTTCTCAATCAAATTCGCACTTGGACGGTGCAGCTAGCACAAGCGCTGTCAGTCGTGGGGTTGATGAATATCCAATTTGCCGTTGTTGGTGCAAGTAGTTATTCTCCCCAAGTTTACATTTTGGAAGCTAACCCCCGCGCCTCCCGTACAGTCCCATTTGTTTCTAAAGCAACGGGCGTACAGTTAGCGAAACTAGCATCGTTAATTATGTCAGGTAAAACCTTAGAGGAGCTACATTTCACCGAGGAAATCATTCCCACACATATTGCTGTAAAAGAAGCAGTATTACCCTTTAATAAATTCCCAGGAACTGATACAATATTAGGCCCAGAAATGCGATCTACTGGTGAGGTGATGGGGATTGACAGCGACTTTGGCCGGGCCTTTGCCAAAGCGGAAATGGGTGCTGGGGAGCGTTTACCACTGACGGGAACTGTATTTGTATCAATGAGCGATCGCGATAAAGCGTCTGCCGGTGCTGTGGTGAAGGAATTTATCGATTTGGGCTTTAAAGTGATGGCTACCCTTGGTACACGGCGAGTTCTCCTCGAACAGGGATTAAATATTGAATTAGTGTTAAAACTCCATGAAGGTCGTCCCCACGTCCTAGATGCAATCAAAAACCAGAAAATCCAACTTATTATCAACACACCTTCAGGGGAAGAAGCCCAGACTGATGCTAGGTTAATCCGCCGCACAGCCTTAGCTTATAAAATTCCCATCATTACTACCATCGCCGGTGCAAAAGCTACCGTCGCCGCCATCCATTCTTTACAAAATACGACTTTGGATGTAAAAACCATTCAAGAGTTCTGCCCGATTACCAGGGAGTAGGGGAAGCTGGCGTTGCAGGGGAAGCAGGGAGTGGGGGTAAACAGGGGAAAGAAGTAATTTTAATTCTCCCCCTTGCCCCCAGCAAGAACTGCCCCTCTGCTTCTTGTGCCCAATACAACTCTTGGAGAGACTGCGCCCTAAGCGTAGCTATGCCGCAGGCTTTACGATACCGCTCAGTACAAGTCTCCAAGAAAATTAAGTAATTGTTATAAGAGAATGACTATAGTTCTCATTAGAGATACCTTAACAAATATAAGGAAGCTTATGTCAACCAAATAATCTCTTAAATTGACTTCTAGTCAGCCTTGAGAGAAAGGACAATATTGGATGAACTGGAACAACCAGGAAATTTAATGTCGCCATATAGCCAAAATATTCTCATAAATGTTACAATTGTTAATAAGGTTTCTCTAGAAAAATGTTTAAGAAGCTACCTTTTATCTAACTGTAGATACTTGTGAGAAGTAGGAAATAACTGTAACTTTTAGCAGTTAAGAAGCCTAAATTTGATTATTATGAGCGCTACGTGTTTATCGGGCGCGTAAATTGCAAACCATAGTATGGGTTCCCAGTCTGACTGGGTAGCACCCTAATAAAGCATCTATCCCTTAATGACCCTACCGCCAAACCCATCATTACCAAAGAGTAGCGCCATGAAGACCGCTCAGACAGCCACAGACCTCGTGCGGACTTACCTGCGTGAGATTGGCCGTGTGCCACTCTTAACCCACGAGGAAGAGATTTTCTATGGGAAACAGGTGCAACGTTCCTGCGCTTTGCACGACTCAAGAGAATCTCTTGCCACCCAGTTAGGTCGTCAACCGACTTTAGAAGAGTGGGCCAAAGCGACAAAGTTAGAACCAGCAGATTTGAACGAAGCGATCGCTGATGGTGAAATTGCCAAGCGTAAGATGGTAGAAGCCAATTTGCGGCTGGTAGTCTCTGTTGCCAAAAAGTACATAAAACGCAACGTCGATTTACTGGACTTGATCCAAGAAGGTAGTATTGGTATGCAACGGGGTGTAGAAAAGTTTGACCCCACCAAAGGGTACAGGTTTTCTACCTATGCCTATTGGTGGATTCGGCAAGCGATCACCCGTGCTATAGCCGAAAAAGCTCGTACCATTCGGCTGCCTATCCATATTACTGAAAAATTAAATAAAATTAAAAAGGCACAGCGCCAATTGTCTCAAAAGTTGGGACGCGCTCCGACAGCTGGTGAGCTAGCTCAAGAATTAGAATTGACCCCCAAACAAGTGCGAGAGTATCTAGAAAAGGCGCGTTTGCCCCTTTCCTTGGATTTGCGGCTGGGTGATAATTATGACACAGAACTCGGAGAAATGCTAGAAGACCCAGGAGCATCTCCAGAAGAGTTTGTTATGCAATCTTCCCTATCTTATGACTTAGATCGCCTGATGGGCGACCTCACGTCACAGCAGAGGGAAGTGATCACGCTGCGCTTTGGCTTAACTGATGGGCAAGCACTGACTTTAGCTAGAATCGGTGAAATACTGAATATCAGCCGGGAACGAGTCCGGCAAATTGAGCGGGAAGCCTTAACCAAACTTCGCAAGTCTAAAGCCAACATGGATGAATATTTGGCAAGTTAGGAGTAGAGACGCGATTAATCGCGTCTGTACAGTTATGAGTTTTTAATTAACTCTTCACTCCTGACTTTATTTATTAGGGTGAGAAAATACGCTGACTTTGGTACGGTTACACCTACTTCCACTCTTACGCTAGGCTGTTAGATTAGTTGGCAGGAAGACAAAATAGCTAGCTAAGTCAAATCCAAAACAGGCATTTAATATTTAAATCACAAGCACCGCAGCCAGCAGTGGTAGTTAAGGAGCTAAATAATGAATAACCCATCCAATCATGTCTCAGAATTTTTCAATAGCGAATCAGAAACTAGCGATTTACTATGGCAGTACGTTAAATCCTTGAATCCTGAGACAGTTAGCCAACTATCTAAACCCACATCTGCCGAAGTGTTTCAGGTGATGGAACGGAATATTACAGGACTATTGGGTAATCTACCCTCAGAACATTTTGGCATTAACGTAACCACCAGTCGAGAAAGTCTGGGTAGGCTTCTGGCTTCTGCGATGATTAGTGGTTATTTCTTGCGTAACGCTGAACAAAGAATGAATTTTGAAATCGCCCTACAAGGGACTGAAAGCAACAACGGCGAAGTTGACTAGAAACATAAAATTTGGGAAATTCAATATTGTAGGGCTGATAACTACTCACAGTCACGGCGATCCAAATTGAAAATAAACCTCTGCAAAATCTTCGCCGCTAATTCCCAGTGATGCATCAGTTAAATTTTTTAAATATCCAAAAATAGTGACAAATTAGGGTTGAAATTTAAATGCATAGACTAAATGCATAGAGGCTTGCTTTCCGACAGGTAGCAGTGCAGAGGTTGGTGTAAAGTAACGCTGAGTTTTTGGATTTGGTTATGTAGTGAACTCCTGT
The DNA here is from genome assembly GCF_036917395.1 of Nostoc sp. Lineage (GTDB taxonomy): Bacteria > Cyanobacteriota > Cyanobacteriia > Cyanobacteriales > Nostocaceae > Nostoc. The sequence goes on along the minus strand of NZ_JBALDI010000003.1, from coordinate 236,396 downwards.
AAGTTGGTAATTGAGTTCAACTAGAGGCGTATTGCTAAATGATTAATACACATTTGTGGATAAACTAACAGCGGTAGACGACCTTGGCAATAAATCAAAACTCGGCAGAATTCAAACCAATCTGCCGAATTTTGTTATTAGAAGTTAGTATCCCTTATCATCTAATACGCTTGGGTTAAGGCTAAAACTCTGTTATCAAAGTCAATTTTTTAACGAACCATTTACACTTACTTAAGCTATTCTAAATCTACACCATGTTTTCCGAGGTCTTAATATTTTCGTGTTTTCTAAGAATTATTAATATCACCTTTGTACGGATATGAATAGTACATGGATTTACCATTAGCAAAAGTAGTTCCTCATCTCCCCAATCAATTATGAGTGAAACCAGTTTTTTGCCACCCCATAAAATTATTGGTGTTGCAGTAATTTGGAATGACCAAAAGCAAATTTTAATCGATCGCCGTCGTCCAGAAGGAGCAATGGGTGGTTTGTGGGAATTTCCTGGTGGTAAAATTGAGCCTGGTGAAACTATCAGCGAGTGTATTCAACGGGAAATTTCCGAAGAACTGGGAATAGTAATTGAAGTGGGAGAGCATCTGATTACTATCGACCACAGCTATACAAACTTGCGCGTTACCCTCACAGTACATCACTGCCGCCATGTTACAGGTGTTCCCCAACCTTTGGAATCCGATGAAATTCGCTGGGTAACTTTGGAAGAACTGGAGCAGTTTACTTTTCCTAAAGCAAATACTCAAATTATTGCTGCCTTAAAAGGGACTGGGAACTAGAAAGAAGTAGGGGGAGCAGGGAGAGCAGGGAGAGCAGGGAGTGGGCAAAAAGAGGAGAAAGAAGTAATTTTAATTCTCCCCCTTGCCCCCAGCAAGAACTGCCTCTTGTGCCCTATACAACTCTTGAAGAGGCTGCGCCCTAAGCGTAGCTATACCGCAGGCTTTACGACGCTGCTCAGTACAAGTGCCCAATAGCGTAACAATCTATTAATTGCATCAGGTTGAGTCCCGCAATTTTCTACAATAGGCGCAGGGACTTTGATTAAAGGTGTCAGTAAATAAATGCCTAAAACCGTTGCCGATGTGATGAGCCGCGATCCAGTTGTCGTTCGGACAGAAACTCCACTCAACGAAGCTATTCAAATTCTTGCAGAACGCCACTTTAGCGGATTACCTGTTGTGGATGATGTCGGTAAATTGGTGGGCATTATCTCGGAAACCGATTTAATGTGGCAAGAAACTGGTGTTACTCCACCTGCGTACATTATGTTTCTTGATAGCGTTATCTATTTAAAAAATCCTGCTACATATGAACGTGACTTGCACAAGGCACTAGGGCAAACCGTTGGGGAGGTGATGAGTAAAAACCCGATCGCTATTTCCCCTGATAAAACTTTAAAGGAAGCCGCTACAATCATGCACGATCGCAGTGTTCACCGATTACCAGTACTTGAGGGCACGGGTGAAGTAATTGGTATCCTCACTCGTGGTGATATTATTCGGGCTATGGCAGCAACTCAAGATTAGTCAGTTAACAGTTATCAAACTGTTAACTATTTTTTACACCTTTGAAAATCAAGGATAACTAAATGAGTATTAATGCGGAGTCTGTTAAGCAATTGCTCAGTTCTGAGGATTTAGGCGATCGCTTACGTGCAGTAAATCAAATCCGCCAACTGGAACCTGCGATCGGCTTTGAATTAATTCAAAATGCTATTGGCGATAGCAATTCCCGTGTCCGTTACTCGGCGGTGAGTCAAATGGATACACTCGGAACGCAGGATTTACAATTATCTTTGGATATCTTGCGCGATCGCTTGCTTCATGACTCTGAAGTAGATGTACAAGCAGCAGCAGCAGACTGTTTGGGTGCTCTGAAGTTACATGAAGCTTTTGAAGACTTGCAACAGCTTTACCATACAACCGATGAATGGCTAATCCAATTCAGTATCATTGCTACATTAGGAGAGTTGGGCGATCCACGAGCTTTTGAATTACTCAAAGAGGCACTCTCATCAGAAAACGAATTAGTTCAAACTGCTGCTATTAGTTCTTTGGGTGACTTGGGAGATTTACAGGCAGTTACCCTGTTGGCTCCCTATGCTACCAATCCAGATTGGCAAATTCGTTACAGAGTTGTACAAGCCTTGGCTCGTTTGGATAGTGCAGAAGCCAAATCTATATTAGAAACTCTGGCTAATGATCAAGTAGAAGCGATCGCAACTGAAGCCAAAAATTCTTTGCAATCAGTTTAAGTCTATCTAAGGTTAAGAAAAGTCATCCTTAAATAGATTTATCTCACAGGAGCAAAAAATTCAATCTGGTTGGAAAAATTTTGCATTCCAGCCAGATCGAATAGATAAATTAGAGTTACTTTTAGTTTCTAAAAGTAACTTTTTTATATTTATGATCGGTCTTATTGAACGACACCTTTGCGGCGGCGAGACATAGCCATTACTCCACCTACTGCACCCAAGCCTAGTAATGCAGCTGGTTCAGGAACGGAAGTGGTAAAGGTAGAACCAGAAAAAGTCAAATTAGCCAATGAACCGTCAGCAGTATCGAGAATTGAATTTGCCTGAGCAACAGTAGTATTATTTCTTTGGAAAGATAAGCTTCCTGCTCCATTAGTTATCTCTCCAGTTGCGCTGGTAAAGTACCCCCGCAGATCAACGGCTATAGTAATGTTTGCACCTGTCTGGGTTATTTGATAACCAGAAGATGTCAACGTAAAAATATTACTGCCATCCGCTAGAGAAGCTGTATTTTCTCCAGGCATAATAATACCAGGAATTGTAAGATTACCAAGGTCTAGAAATGGATTTTGCACAGTATCGCTTGCAAATGAAATGATATCACGTATACTGGCTGAATTGAAACCTAAGAAGCTTCCTGTCTGAGCAGCAACTCCAACTGGAGTACTCTTTACTCCATTGGAATCTGCAATAATGCTATCTGGAGTAAACGTAAGCGAATCTTTTTTCAATGTCACTAAGCTGCTGGCAAATGGATTCACAGTTGTACCACCGTTAAAACTGAACTCACCTGTGAGTGCAGCAGCTTGTGCAGATCCAGCAGATGTAAACAACCCCGCAGTCGTTAAGGGGAGTGCAGCAGTAAGAGCTAAAGTTGCATTTAGTAATTTAGATTTAAAATTAATCATTGTTGTTTGAGGCTCGTAGTAATAACCTTAAATTAGAGCGATCGCTTTACTTTTAATCTCAGTAATTTATGGAAACTACTGTCAGTGAAAGTGAAACTTGTCTAATGTATTTCTTATCTCCATGAAATCACATAGACTTAGAGCCTGCAAGATTTACTGAGTGGTCTTCATCACATCTTTGATGTATTACTATGCTTCATGAAATTTTAATTACTTACATACCTATGCTTCATATATCTTTTATTTCACAGGGTTTAAATTGTTGGCAATAGCTCTGACTTGAAGAAAGGTAATCGTATAAGTACAATGGATATTTTTAATACTTCAATTTCCTCAACTATATTTTAGATAAATGGAGTATGCAGTGTATCTATAATCTCTCTAGTTACTAATATTTACTGAAACTGTTCCTCTCAGAGAATAAATGGGAGGAACCGCTGTATTTGTTTACTATGGATAGTCTTTGTTATCAAATTGAATGTTTATAATAAATAGCTAACTGTTACCGCTGTTCTCAAATCTGTCAGATTTTTCAAATGTTAAGAGCCAAATACCTGTGGCCAAGTTGTCACAACGAAAACTACAACTGCGGCGATCGCTAACAACCCTTGAATCAAATTTCCAACTAAAGACCCGACTATAATTCCTATACCCGCCTTAACCGCCAACCCTAATTCACGTCGGTAAAAGTACTCACCAATAATTGCTCCCAAAAGCGGCCCTAGTAAAATTCCTAACAGTGGCCCCCCAAAAGGCAGTGTTGGTAATAATCCCAAAAATCCCACGACCAAACCGACAATTGCGCCAATTTGCCCCCACTTGCTAGCTCCAGCTTGTCTTGCTCCCACATAGCTAGCTAAAAAATCCACTCCGACACTGAGCAGTAAAACTATAACTGTCACAATTAGTGGAATCTTGATAGCTGCAAAGGAACTACTAACGATTCCCCAAACGAGAATTGCAATTAAAATTAAACTGCTACCAGGAATGGCTGGAACTACGGCACCGATAACACCCACAACCATTACGGCAATTAATAACCAATAAGTAATTTGCATAGATCAATTGTAAATTTCCTCGTAAGGGCGCACAGCCGTGCGTCCCTACTGTATATTCTATCTGGGCAAGATGGTGACAAATGCTTAGTACGCTGTGGTGGAATGCCTACTTTTAACCAGTTGCTCGAAGTCCGTTGTCTTAATTGAGATGGTAGCTGGATTTATGCCGTATCGCCTAATGCTTCCTAAACTGCTATTTTAAAGCTCAAAACCCATGACGAGAAAAATATTAACTGGACTAAGTTCTAAAACTTACGAACACCCCTTTGATCGCAAAGCCTTGGCTTCTTTACAAAATATGCCCGGTGTCTCCCTGCTACTCAAAAAAGTTAACGAATATGGCATTGATCGCTTACTCAGATTGCAAAGCCTTGGTAGTGAAATCAGAATTTCGCCCCGTAATTTTCCGCAATTGCATCAGACATTTGTAGAAACCTGCCAAATTCTTGATGTTGCTCCACTTCCTGAATTGTATCTGTTTCAAGGCACAGGTCACATTCAAACTTACATTGTTGGGGTGGAAAAACCCCTTGTTGGTATCAATTTAGATGGAATGGAGTGGCTTGACCCTGATGAGTTACTTTACGTTTTTGGACACGAAGTTGCTCGTATCAAGAGTCAGCATATGGTTTATCACCAAATGGCAATTGTGATGCCGACTTTGAAAAATTTGTTGAGCAGTACCACACTGGGTGTGGGTGGCTTAGTAGCCAGTGGAATGGAACTGGGTTTGTACAATTGGCGAATGATGGCTAGGTTCACTGCTGATCGGGCTGGTTTGCTGGCTTGTCAGGATATTGAGGTAGCAACCACTACACTGATGAAACTCGCAGGTTTACCAGACGAGTACTTGACTACTGCTGTAATCGAAGATTTCCTCGGACAAGCCCGTGAGTTTGCATCCAATAACTTTGATAGTGTTGATCGGATCACCAAAATATTAAGCTATACAGAATCTGGGCTTTCCTGGGTGGTTATGCGGGCTGGCGAGTTATTAAAATGGGTTGATTCAGGAGAATATGATAATTTAATTCAACAGAAAAATTTAAAGATACCGGAAGAACCCGAAGAAAAAGAAGGAGAGACACCACAGGAAAAGGAAGGTTGGAATTTTTTGACTTCTTGGTGATTGAATTTTAGATTTTAGATTTTAGATTTTGGATTGCTGATAGCGTAGCGTAAAGCCTTGCTCCAGAACTTGGGGCAAAATCCCCAAGTCTCACCAAAATTAGCTTACTTCTAAACTAGCGAATAACCTAAGTATTAAGAGTAACGGCTAATTTATCAGCAATTCCCGCAATCCAGTTTTCATCTTGTTTGGTGTAACTGCGAGGAGCATTCGCTCCCAAAATAAGCGCACCTTGATTGCCAATAGGTTGACAAATTACACCTTGAGTATTTTCTGGTAAATAATCAAATTCAAACTTACCTGGATATATTTTTAGAGCAACTAGATAAATCGGCTTTTGTTTTTCGAGTACCTGTTTTAAAATTACTCCTGGTACAACCTCAGATTTAGTACCCAGAATACCGCGACGCAACAAAACTTTACCTTGATAAAAAACCACCAGCGATCGCGTTACTGTATTAGTCAACAATAAATGAGATGCCCAAGCTAGTTCTGTTTTCACAGCTTCAGGTAAATCTGCTGCTAGGACAAAACCAACTTCACCAATTAGTTCTACAGTATCAGGCGATCGCGGCTGAACTTGCTGCCAAATCAAACCCGTCAAAATTAACACTGCACTTAAAATCACGCCTACCACATCACCACGCGATTGAGATTGGGTTAGTTCCAGTGTCAACAAACGGTTAATTAACAAAAGCACAGCGCCTAGCCCACCCACAACAATGGGTAGACGCCGCAAAACTCGATTAGGATCAGATTTAGTCATCCTTGGGTAAAGTTATAAGTTATGAGTTATGAGTTGAAGAAAGTTTTTAACTCCTGTAGAGACGCGATTAATCGCGTCTCTACTTCTAATTCCTCACTCCTAACTATTTTCACTCCTCCCCTGGTTCAATAATCCGCTGAAAAAGATAACCAGTACCCCGCGCTGTGAGAATCAATTCTGGGTTGCTAGGATCATCTTCTAACTTTGCCCGTAAACGGGATATATGCACATCTACTACACGGGTATCCACATGACGTTCTGGTGTGTAACCCCAAACTTCCTGCAAAATTTCCGAACGGGAAAAAGCTTCTCCAGAGCGACTTACTAACAACTCTAATAAGCTGAACTCCATACCTGTCAATCGAATGCGCTCATCGCCTTTGTAGACTTGTCGCTTATTCGTATCGATTTTAATAATAGCGACATGAATTACCCCAGAACTGGGAATACCAGATCCACTAGTTTTGTCTACCCGCCGCAGTACCGAGCGAATTCGAGCTTCTAGCTCCTTCGGGGAGAATGGTTTAACTACATAGTCATCAGCACCTAATTCTAGTCCAGTGATGCGATCGGCTACATCCCCCAAGGCTGTTAGCATAATAATGGGGACATCTGATTCTTTTCGTAATTCTTGACATACACCGTAGCCGTCTAGCTTTGGCATCATTACATCCAAAACTACCAGGTCAGGATCAGTTTTGCGAAAAGTTTCCAAAGCTTCTTCCCCATCGCCAGCTGTCACTACATCGTAGCCAATCATGGAAAGGCGCGTTTCCAAAATCCGGCGAATGCTGGCTTCGTCATCTACCACCAAGATTTTTTCTTTATGGCTTTCCAAGTTTTTCAACGCTCCTTCACTAAAAATTTACATGATTAATTTTTAATACCATAATATTAAGATATCATTCCATCAATTGATTTGGAAAAAGCTCTAAATACTACTATTATTGGTTTTTAGTTTTTCCCAAGAACTAAGCAAATATTAAGAATATTTAATAAGATTTAAGAATGGCAAAGCCAAAAACCTTTTACGTTTGTAACGAATGTGGAGCAGAATCGCCCCAGTGGTTTGGTAAGTGCCCAGCTTGCGGCACATACAATTCTTTAGAAGAACAGATCACTATCCAGTCTTCAGTAGATGTACCCAGTCGAGGGGGAGTTAGTAGTTGGCAATCAACTCAAACCAATGGCAAATCTCACGCTAAACCAGCTAAAGCGCGAGCCTCTTTAACATTTGACCAAATTACCGATCGCCAAATTGCTCGATGGGAGTCTGGTTATGAAGAATTAGATCGGGTGCTTGGTGGTGGAGTTGTCCCAGGTTCTATGGTGCTGATTGGTGGTGATCCGGGTATTGGGAAATCGACTTTATTGTTGCAAGTATCAAATCAATTAGCACAGAAATATCGCATCCTTTACGTAACTGGTGAAGAATCGGGACAGCAGGTAAAATTACGAGCTTCTCGTTTGGGAGTATCAAAAAGCGTAAATCTGGTTAATGAGCAGGAGGGAACAGTGGTAGTAGATACTACACTACCCATAGACCCTGACAGTATAGGTGCAGATTTATATGTATTGCCAGAAACAGATTTAGAAGAAATTTTACGGGAAATAGACTCTCTAAAACCAAACGTGGCGGTGATTGATAGTATCCAAACGGTGTTCTTTCCGGCGCTGACTTCTGCACCCGGTTCGGTGGCTCAGGTACGGGAATGTACAGCAGCATTGATGAAGGTGGCGAAGCACGAAGATGTGACTATGCTGATTGTGGGACACGTCACCAAAGAAGGAGCGATCGCTGGGCCAAAAGTTTTAGAACATTTAGTAGACACAGTGTTGTATTTTGAAGGCGATCGCTTTGCCTCCCATCGGTTATTACGGACAGTGAAAAACCGCTTCGGCGCAACTCACGAAATCGGCATCTTTGAAATGGTAGCCGAGGGACTGCGGGAAGTTGCCAACCCCTCAGAGTTATTTTTAGGTAACCGTGACGATCCTGCGCCTGGTACTGCCATTGTCGTTGCATGCGAAGGCACTCGCCCGATAGTTGTGGAATTGCAAGCTTTGGTGAGTCCCACCAGCTACCCTTCTCCCCGGCGTGCTGGTACTGGCGTAGATTACAACCGCTTGGTACAAATTCTCGCCGTCTTAGAAAAACGGGTGGGAATTCCGATGTCCAAGTTAGATTCCTACGTTGCTTCTGCGGGTGGGTTGAATGTGGAAGAACCAGCCGTAGATTTAGGAATAGCGATCGCGATCGTTGCCAGTTTCCGCGATCGCATAGTTGACCCAGGTACAGTATTAATCGGTGAAGTTGGGTTAGGCGGACAAGTGCGATCGGTTTCCCAAATGGAACTGCGGTTGAAAGAAGCTGCTAAGTTGGGATTTAAACGAGCGATCGTGCCAAAAGGGACAAAATTTCCCGATCTTAATATTGAGATATTACCAGTATCCAAAGTAATAGATGCAATTATCGCCGCTATCCCCCATCAGGAACTGACAACCGACGATTTAGAATTCGATGAAGATGAGTAACCATAACCCCCTTTTTTAAGGGGGTTGTGGGGGTCTAAATAGAGTCAAACACCAGGGTAAAATCCGAGATAACACCACACCAAAGGACAACCCATCATGACAGCCCTTACCCAAGACTACCAAATCACTTGGGAAAAACTACCCGATGATTACAAACTGCCAGACGATCCAGTGGACAACATCAGCCAACCAGCTTTAGCCGCAGCACTTACACAAAGCTTAGAACTTGCTGGAAAACTTCCACCTAACGCCCTCACACCAACAAATTACGGCATCTGCGCCACCTTGAATGGCAGAATCGTCGTTAAAGCTCCCGACTGGGCGTATATTCCCAAAATCAGCGTTGATAGAGAGGAAGTAATACGTAGTTATACTCCGCAGCTACAAGGAGACATCCCCATAATTGTAATGGAATTTCTTTCTGATACAGATGGTACAGAGTATTCCGTCAAACCGACATATCCCCCAGGAAAATGGTTTTTTTACGAGCGGATCTTAAAAGTGCCTAATTACATTATCTTTGATCCAAATAACGGCAGTTTAGAGATGTATCGCTTGTATAACGCAGAACAGTACATTTTGCAAGAGCCTGATGAAAATCAAAGCTACTGGATAGCCCAAATGAATCTTTACCTTGGGGTATGGCAAGGTACTCGGGAAAACCGCGCCGGAAAATGGTTACGGTGGTGGGATGAACAAGGAAACCTTCTGCTTTGGGGTGGAGAATTAGCCGAACAAGAACGCCAACGTGCTGAACGACTAGCAGCACAATTGCGGGCGGTGGGGATTGAGCCAGAGGTGTAATGACTTGTTGTTACGTCCTCCTAATGAAGATCCAAAGTCCTGCAAGAAACTGCTCAAGCCAAACGAAAAGCAGAACGTTTGCGTCACTTAAGCGTGAATCCTGATCAACTAGATAAATTATTCTAGCTTTAGGAGTCTTTTATTGTATACAGGATAATTTTCTGCTTTTGAAGAATCACCTGTACTGAAAACTTTGATGGCGGATGTTGAAGCAGCTATATCATAACGATATTCTCTCGCAGAAAGATTAACTTTTGAGAGCGATCGCATATTCAGCACTTGAAATACATATAATATTCCCTTTGGGAAGTTTATAGCAACCTCAGTTTTCTAGAATAAACCATAATGTCACGCTATATCCTTACTGTTCCAAAACTCAGTGCCAATTGAGTTATTAAGGGTAAGATGTGGTTCAGCAGCAAATCCAAAAGGCGATGCCCTGAACACTCGCAGATATTACCGCAGACACTAATTATCTTCCGGCTGCTAAAATACGTAAGTATGAGTAGTATGATCGAACTACTCAAGTAAAAATTGTCTACTTGATCATACAAGACCGTCGAAAGATTGTAGAAAAGTGTGTTTCCCTGTATTGATAGTAGTGCTAACCTCAATTTTAAGGATGTTATCAGCCTTTATCTGCTAGAGTTTCTGACTTTCAGCAAACAAGATAATCTATCAATAATAAAATCGCAAGGAGTGCGATGAGATGTCACAGTCCCCGATGACAAGACCAGAAATAACTGCTGGAACTCTAATCGATAACCGCTATACTATCCAAAAACTTCTAGGACAGGGAGGATTGGGACGAACTTACTTGGCGTTTGACACTCGTCGGTTTAATGAAGCTTGTGTTCTCAAGGAGTTTGCACCCATTGGCACAGGGGAAAGTGGACTGGAACAATATCGCAACTTATTTAAAAGAGAGGCAAAAATTCTTCATCAATTGCAACATCCTCAAATTCCCAAGTTTTTAGCTTGCTTTGAAGGAGATAATCGGCTGTTTCTAGTACAAGAGTATGTTGACGGTAAAACATATTCTCGGCTGCTGGGAGAACTTCAACGTCAAGGAAGAAACTTTTCCGAAGAGGAAGTTATAGAGTGGCTAAAGAATCTACTGCCTGTTTTGGAATATGTCCACCAACACAACATCATCCATCGAGATATTTCTCCTGACAACATCATGTTACCCGATGGCAAGGATCTGCCAGTGCTAATTGATTTCGGTGTAGGCAAGCAAATTGCTGATATTAACGAGGCGAGAAGTTCTAACCATCAGGTGACCTTTGTTGGCAAAATGTCCCTTGTAGGCAAAGTGGGATACGCTCCCCGTGAACAGATTAGCTTGGGTTTATGCTCCGCCTGTAGTGACCTTTATGCTTTGGGGGTAACAGCAATTGTATTACTCACAGGTAGAGATCCATCTTTACTAATGGATCAGTACTCCCTAGAATGGAACTGGCGTTATTATACCTATGTCACTGAGGATTTGGCTCAAGTACTTAATTATATGTTGGCAGATAGGCCTAACAACCGATACCAAACAGCCAGGGAAGTTCTTATAGATTTAGAGCGGATTGGAGAACCAGAAGTGGCAATGTCTCCTCCAATCATGGTTGATGATTTGCCTGCCACGATATTTAATCCGGAATTTCAGGCTATGTCGGCAATATCGCCGTCATCCAACCAACCTGGAGAAACAATTTTTAGTCCACCTACTTCACCTATTAATCCGCAAATTGGGCGAATTGAACAACAACCTTCACTCAAACCAGCATATATCAAACATTGTCAGCAAGAGTTAGCTTACCACATCGGACCAATGGCAAATCTGATTATAGAAGAAATATTAGCTGAAAATCCTTACATTTCGCCTGACCAATTTGTTGAACTGATCATCAGGGAAATTCCTGATTTTCAGGCAGCTTTTGAATTTAAAAAAAGCTTATTTTCATAGACATTTAGACCACTGTTAATTAAGGAGAATTTTGAATTTTTTAATCCACTGTACCTCCCTGAGTGCGTTTGATTCTTTTCATTGCCATTTCTAAACTTAACTGCATCCGTTTAAAAGCTTTAGCTAAATTACCGATTTCATCATTAGACATCTGCTCAAATTCAACTTCCATATGTCCCGTACTGACTTCTTCAGCTATGCGAGTCATGCGTTTGAGAGGCAAAACAACTTGTCGATTCAAGAAAAAGTTGACTAATAGGATAGTTGCTATAAATATAGTTGATACAATTAGGATAATGAGTAAAGAAGACTGATTAGCTTTGCTGATGACATTATTCGCCGGCACTGATATAATCTGAGCGCCAACAATTTCATTCAGCTTCCACCCAAATCCATTAGCTGTACCATACTGAGTAATCATACTTTGAGGTGCAGCTTCAGGTACGCTATGACATACCAGACAGCTTTGTTCCGAAATTGGCAGCGGACGAGCAATGTAAAAGATATCCCCACCAGGAATTGAGCGAAATCCACTCACTTCTTTAAGGTCTGATTTATTTCTGAACCTTTCTACAATTTCCGTCTCAAAACTGTCAGCCTTATCCCGAAGATTTGTGGGATTGAGAGTTGCTTCTTTATAAAAGAAGTCACGGTAATCTGTCGTTTTTCGTAAAATTTCAAATACCTCGCGTGCTGAGTATGCAGGCACACTTTGCGGCAAAAACTCAGTTGCCAATTTATCAGCTAGCTCTGGATTAACTTGAGTACTGGTGTATTTACGAACAGAACTCATTGTTTGCATGAGTATAAGACCTGTTGAGCTAATATCTTGTTTAGCATTCTCCCTGAGCAGAGAAGAAAGAGCAAATCCACTCAAGCTCAGACCAAATGTTAGAATTACCAGTAGTAAAATTGTAAACTTTTGTTTCAGCTTCAAATTCTTTAGCATAATTCTAAATTACCTACAATTCAAATTATTATGAACAAATATGGTGAAACTTATCGTTTACTTTATCATGATCAATCAACTCTCATATTAGGGTGTGAAAACATCGTTTAGCTAAAACTATTAAAGTAGACGCAACTTTATACTATTAGTAATTATTCAGGTTAATGAAAATGTTCTCTAAGTAACTAAGTCATAAAAAGCTACAACAGCAATTCAAATGGAATTCCCAAAAATTCGTATTGGCTGTTTTGATACTGTGCCAAAATAAATACCAGCAATTGTCAAATATTACTAATGGTGTGGAATGCAAGAAAGTCTTTATTCGGGGGACGCTACATTATTGAAAGCCAACTAGGTGAAGGCGGAATTGGCATTACTTACCTTGCCAGAAATCAACAAAATCAACTGCGAGTAATTAAAACCCTCAAAGAAGAAATCCTGAACCACCCTGCCTGGATACTCCACCGAAACAAGTTACGGCAAGACTTCCGTGATGAAGCAGTTCGGCTAGCTGTGTGTCACCATCCTCATATAGTACAGATAGAAACCATCTTCGATGAGGGAAATTTGCCCTGCATGGTGATGGAGTACATTGAAGGCGAAGACTTAGGACAATACTTGAGACGGATGGGGGTGCTATCAGAAGCAGAAGCGCTGCTGTACATCCGGCAAATTGGCGACGCTTTGACGCTAATTCATTCTAAAGGACTGCTGCATCGGGATTTGAAACCACGTAATATTATGATCCGCATTGATAAATCAGAAGCAGTACTGATAGACTTTGGCATCGCTAGAGAATTTATTCCCAATATGATTCAAAGGCATACAGTGTATCGCACTCCTGGTTTTGCCCCACCTGAGCAATATGAATCAGAAGCACCACGAGGAGAATACATTGATATCTACGCCTTAGCTGCTACCTTGTATAATTTGCTCACCGCCGTTATACCGACGAGTGCAGATGATAGACGTCACAATATTAATTTAGAACCACCACAATATTTTAATCCTAATATCAGTAACAGAGTCAATCAGGCTATTATATGCGGCATGGATCTGGAGTCAACCTATCGTCCCCAGTCTGTGCAGGAGTGGTTGGATTTATTGGGATCTGACACAGGAAAGAATGTAGTATTAGTAACGCATGAGGTAGTGAAACCGCTTAGACTTAAACCACCTCCACCTGTTGTATTAAATCAGCATAACTGGCAATGCATACAGACCCTCAAAGGTCATTCTAGTATGGTTCATGCGATCGCCATTAGCCCAAACGGGCAATTGATTGCTAGTGGCAGTAATGACCATACTATTAAACTTTGGCAAGTGGGTACTGGCAAGCTAGTGCGTCAACTGGGTCGTTGGTCTTCTGGTCATTCCAGTATGGTTCATTCCGTCGCCTTTACCCCAATCTCTCCAAACCTTTCTTATCAAGGAGAGTCGGGCAAATCTGCGAAAGTTGCAGAGCTGAACTGGGGAATCTTGGCTAGCGGTAGTTGGGATAACACAATCAAATTGTGGGATGTAAACACAGGCAAAGAAATTCGTACTCTCGTTGGTCATGCTAATTGGGTGAATTCCGTTACCTTTAGTCCAGATGGTAAGTTTCTAGCTAGTGGCAGTGCTGACTGCACAATTAAACTGTGGCAAGTACACACAGGCATAGAAATCCAAACTCTCATAGGTCATTCTGACTCAGTTTCTTCAGTCGCCTACTCTCCAACGATGCCGACAACGAATAGCAAAGATAGACTGCTTGTGGCTAGTGGTAGTAATGACTACACCATCAAATTATGGCAAGTATACACAGCCAGAAACATTTCCACATTATTAGGCCATTCTTTCTTCGTCAACTGTATCGCCTTCAGCCAGGATGGGGAAATTATCGCCAGTGGCAGTGGTGACAACACGATTAAACTATGGCATGTAAATACAGGCAGAGAAATTCGTACTCTCATTGGTCATTCTGATTCAGTTTGGTCAGTCGCCTTTAGCCAGAATGGGGAACTTCTAGCTAGTGGCAGTTGGGATAACACTATCAAACTATGGCACGTAAACAGTGGCAGAGAAATCAGCACACTTACAGGGCATTCCAACTATGTTAGATGCGTCGCCTTCAGTCCTAATGGCCAAACCCTAGTCAGCGGTGGTGATGACGATACTATCAAGATTTGGCGACGGAGATAATAAATAATTCCTAATGACGCTCTTACGTTGCTTTAAGCGAACGCAAGAGCGTCTCGCTTAGGGCGCAGCCTTTCGTAGACAAGGCTTTACGCTACCAAGAGAGTAATTTGTAATTCCGAATCTTTTTGCTTGGTCTGATTAGATACTTTTAGCCTACAGATAGAACTGCGATCGCCCAAAACTTGTGACAATAATGACGACAACCGTTATTTTTGAACAAGAATTAATATTTATGGGCTTTGGTATCGGTGATTTATTCTGGATTTTCCTCCTTCTCACTTCTTTGCAACCCCTTTGGCAAAAACGTCAAATAGAATATCGGCGCTTGCGTGCTTTACAAGAATTCCAGCAGGAACGCAAAAGTCGGGTGATTTTGCTGATTCACCGCCAAGAGTCTATTAGCTTTCTGGGAATTCCCTTATCTCGCTACATTACTATCGAAGACTCAGAACAGATACTGCGAGCAATTCGCCTTACACCCCCAGATGTGCCGATTGACTTAATTTTGCACACTCCTGGTGGTTTGGTTTTGGCTACCGAACAAATCGCCAGAGCATTAATTCGCCACCAGGCAAAAGTTACAGTCTTTGTACCTCACTACGCCATGAGTGGCGGTACTATGCTTGCCCTCGCCTCTGATGAAATTATTATGGATGCTAACGCTGTCTTAGGGCCAGTTGATCCCCAATTGGGTAATTACCCCGCAGCGAGTATCCTGAAAGTTGTTGAAGATAAACCTATTGGTGAGATTGATGACCAAACCCTAATAATGGCCGACCTCTCACGCAAAGCAATTGGGCAAGTACAGCGGTTTGTACGGACTCTGCTTAAAGACAGTATACCCAAACAAAAAGTTTTGCCAGAAAATATTGAATCAATTATCGAAGCCTTGACAACCGGGCGCGTCACTCACGACTATCCCATCACTATTGAGGAAGCAACAGAAATGGGGCTGCCCGTAACTGTCGGACTGCCCCATTCTATTTATGATCTCATGGATTTGTACCCACAGCCACAAGGAGGGCGACCCAGCGTCCAGTACATTCCTATGCCTTACAATGACCGCCGTCCAACTCTACCTACACCCAAGGGCAGACCCTTAGAAGAACCAAATCAAATGATTTGAGACTTTGGGGTAGGAATTTTTTTGTGACGTCTAGGGTGTAGCTGTCGGTGTAGCTGTTGGTGTAGCTGTTGGCGTAGCTGTTGGCGTAGCTGTCGGCGTAGCTGTTGGCGTAGCTGTCGGTGTAGCTGTTGGCGTAGCTGTTGGTGTAGCTGTCGGTGTAGCTGTTGGTGTAGCCGTCGGTGTAGCCGTCGGTGTACCTCTTGGCGTAGTTCTTGGCGTAGCTCTTGGCGTAGCTCTTGGCGTAGGCGTCGGTGTAGCTGTCGGCTGACTGAAGACTGTCTTTGCTTCTTCATTCAGCTTTTGGCGGAGTGCTAAATTAGCAATTCCAGTTTCTTGCAACTGATATTTCTTCTGATACTCCTTCACCACTGCTTCCGTGCGGGAACCATAAAAATAATCGCGGGGAAGGGGAGGATTTGGCTTCACCACTGCATTCAAATTTGTTTGCAGAATTTTTATGATGTTAGCAGCAAAATCTTGGGTTTTTCGTCCTGCTATCCCATCAACTGGTTGTAGCTTATACCCCGTTTGAAATTCACGAATTGCCTTTTTAGTTTGATTATCCGTCAAAGGCGTATTTGTTAGCTTGACGTTATAGCCTAATCCTCGCAACACAGCACGAAATTGCTGTGGCGTATAGCTACGTTGAGAGGCCGCGAAACCTGTGTCTGCAATTACCAAACTAGCAGTTATCAGGCAGGTAGCTGCAAAAGTCGCGCTTGATTTTCCAAACCCACACCACATATTTAAAACTCCTTTGGATTAAATCAGCAGGATCATAAAGGTTAACAGCTGCATTTTAAGTTTGTTTAATAACTTTTTTCGCTATTTTTTAATGATTTTTGAATAATTTATGATTTATTTTTGTCAAATTTAACTAGATTTAAAAAAACTAATTTGTGTCATCTATCAAAAGAAGTATCTTGTATTAGCAGAGATACAGCGGTTATTATTTGAATCGAATACACTCCTTGAACACTAAATTAAAGTAGGGGCGTACATTTGTGCGCTTCTGAGTTGAGTTGAATACAGACCTAACAAGAACAGCCCCAACGCTACAAGGGTTGGGGAGTAAGATTCAAAGCTTCGGCATCGGACGCCAGTGGCTCCTCCTTTCAGGAGAGAAGAATGGAACTGAGGTCAGAGTGTGTTGGATACAAACGAGAAACGCTATATTCCAAATATCCAAAAAGCGTATAATATATGACAAAAAATGAAAAATCTAAAATCTTCTAAGCAGCGGAATCTTTGGTTTGAAAGATTTATGGCAATTACTGCCACCGTAAATTTAGGTTTAGTTTTGTTTGATTTAAGTTACGTACCTTGGCGAGATTTCTACTTGCGAAAACTTCCCCAAATTATTGAGATTTATGACCCAATAAAAGGTATCGAACCCCATCGAGAGACGAAAAATTATTTAGAACAAGTAAAGGCATTAGAAGAACAAGTCAGCCAAACAGGATTACAGTCGCCTCAGGTAAATAGCAGGCTAGAGGAAATAAAGCGTCTGAGCAATGAGATGATTGACACTAACCCATTTGCGGGAGTGAACAAGAGTGGTACTCTAGAAAAAATCAAAAAGCGGATGCGATCGCACATCGGTAACGAATCAGCAAAACAGTCCTTTGCCACTTTTTGGAGTCAACCTCGTCTATCACAAAATGGCTGGGTTAAAGAAATTAATTTTTTTAACCAGAGCATTCGCCCTTTGATTGCCTCTAATTACTACCGCCAAATCGGTGAAAATGGCGAATTTGTTGATAATTTCTGGAAAATTGACTTACCCTTTGTAATTTTATTTGGTGTAGAATTGCTGGGGCGTACCTTCCTTCTCAGACGCCAACATCCTGGTTTTAGCTGGTTGGAAGCAGTATTGTGGCGTTGGTATGATTTATTTTTACTACTGCCATTTTGGCGGGGGTTGCGAATCATACCTGTATTAATTCGCCTCGATCAAGCGCGGTTATTGGAGCTGCATCCAGTGCGAAAGCAAATTAATCAGGGGATTGTCGCCAATTTTGCCGAAGAACTCACAGAAATTGTAGTGGTAAGGGTAATCAATCAGGTTCAGGGTTCAATTCAGCGAGGTGAGTTGACGCGCTGGCTCTCACAACAGGAAAATTTACGTCCCTACATAGATATTAATAATGTGAATGAAGTGGAAGCGATCGCAGGTCTTTTGGTAAAAACAATTGTCTACCAAGTGCTACCCAAAATTCAACCTGCGATCGTTGCCATTTTGTGCCACAACATCGAAACCGTCTTCCATCAAGTCCCCGTCTACCGCAACCTCCAGAACTTCCCTGGCGTGGGACAAGCCCAAACCCAGTTAAGTGAACAACTGGCGACCCAAATTACAACTAATCTTTACAAAACTTTAGTTAGTGCTGTTGAAGACCCTGTAGGAGCAAAACTCACCAGTCAACTGGTACAAAGCTTCAGCGACGCCTTAGGATCTGAAATAAAGGAAAAACACGTACTTTCAGAAATTCAGAGTTTACTTTTTGACTTTTTAGAGGAAATCAAACTCAACTATGTCCAGCGTTTATCCCAAGAAGACATAGATCAAATTATTGAGCAAACCCGGCAGCTACGAACACAAGTATCAGTTCCAGCAGTAGTGGATAAAGGTACTATCCCAAAAATACGGGAAGGGTAGGTAAAGCAGAGGAGCAGGGGGAGAATTTTTAACTCTTGACTAATGACTAATGACTATCCAAGAAATGCGCTAAACTCGAATTAGGCGAATCATCATTGGTTCGTCACAAGACTTCTTGAAAGATATATCTATCGCAGGAAGTGGGTCGAAGCCCACTTTTTTTATTGAATTCTCTCATGGCTCATCCTTTAGTTCCACAAATTATTGATTTGGCGACACCAGTGGCAGAAGAACTGGGATTGGAAGTGGTTGGCGTGGTTTTTCACACTAACCAAAGTCCACCAGTGTTGCGGGTAGACATTCGCAATCCTGAGCAAGACACTGGGTTGAATGATTGTGAGAGGATGAGCCGTGCTTTAGAAGCCTCCTTAGATGCTGCTCAAATCGTTCCAGATGCCTATGTCTTGGAAGTGTCCAGTCCTGGTATTTCGCGGCAACTGGTAACAGACAGGGAGTTTATTTCCTTTAAAGGATTTCCTGTCATCGTCTCCACAACGCCCCCCTACGACGGACAACAAGAGTGGACTGGTCAGTTGATTCGCCGGGATGAGACAGCACTTTACTTAAACCAAAAAGGTCGTGTAGTCGAAATTCCCTGCTCCTTAATTACTAAGGTGCAGTTAGACGAGCGCCGATAAACGAAGGGCTAGGGCTTAGGAGTTAGAGACTAGAGCACCTTGGCTCAAGGCTAAAGATTAGGGGCTAGAGGTTATGAACTAAGGGCTAGAGATTAGGGGTTAGTGTAAAGCTATTCTCTAATCCCTAGCTCTATCTAATGCATAGTTTTTAGTCCCCATTACCCCTTATCCCCTTTAGGGGCCCCGAGTTCCCCACTCCCTAATTTTTAAAGGAGATTGCTTATGTCAATGGTTACTTTACCTGGATTAAAAGAATTAATTGAAAGTATAAGTCGCGAGCGGAATTTACCCCGGCTTGCAGTCCAATCAGCTATTAGAGAAGCACTACTCAAAGGCTACGAACGTTATCGTCGCGCCCAAAATTTAGAGCGCAAACAGTTTGACGAAGATTATTTTGAGAATTTTGAAGTAGAACTCGATATTGAAGGAGAAGGATTTCGCGTTCTTTCCACCAAAACTATTGTTGAAGAAGTCAATAACACAGACCACCAGATTTCCTTAGACGAAGTTCAACAAGTAGCTCCCGAAGCGCAGTTAGGAGACTCTGTGGTGCTGGATGTTACCCCTGACCAAGGTGAATTTGGTCGGATGGCGGCGATGCAAACCAAGCAGGTACTGGCGCAAAAATTACGGGATCAACAGCGCCAAATGGTGCAAGAAGAGTTCCAAGATTTGGAAGGAACTGTGCTGCAAGCAAGAGTCCTGCGGTTTGAACGGCAATCAGTGGTTCTAGCAGTTAGCAGTAACTTTGGTCAGCCAGAAGTAGAAGCCGAATTACCGAAGCGAGAACAGCTGCCCAATGATAATTATCGGGCAAATGCCACCTTCAAGGTATATCTTAAAAAAGTATCTCAAGGTCAGCAACGAGGGCCACAGTTGCTTGTGTCTCGTGCTGATGCTGGTTTGGTGGTTTATCTTTTCGCCAACGAAGTCCCAGAAATCGAAGATGAAGTGGTACGGATTGTTGCCGTAGCTAGGGAGGCAAACCCCCCTTCCCGTTATGTCGGTCCCCGGACTAAAATAGCAGTAGATACTCTTGATCGCGATGTAGACCCAGTAGGCGCTTGTATTGGAGCCAGGGGATCGCGAATTCAAGTGGTAGTCAACGAATTACGCGGTGAAAAAATAGATGTAATTCGCTGGTCACCAGACCCAGCAACATATATTGCTAATGCTTTAAGTCCAGCCCGGGTGGATGAAGTACGCCTAATGGACCCAGATTCCCGGCAAACTCACGTACTAGTGGCTGAAGATCAACTGAGTTTGGCCATAGGGAAAGAAGGACAAAATGTCCGTTTGGCAGCCCGCCTGACTGGTTGGAAAATTGACATTAAAGACAAAGCTAAGTATGACTATGCAGGAGAGGATGCAAAATTTACAGCTGTAAGAACAAAATATCAATCAGAGGAAGATGATCTTGACTTTGAGGAAGAAGAGTTAGATGAAAATCAGGACGAATTAGAAGAGGAGGATACTTTTGACACTAACGACGATGAATAATTGATTAATTTTGTAAAGTTTTGATACTGTTGATTGTAGTCTCAGTCTCAAGGATTATTTTCTCAAAGGCTACTTGGTATAAGTAAAAAATAGTAATAATAAACTTCTTTTTACATCCAAAATCCTGGACTGAGATCGCATAGAACCAATGAAACCAAATTATCGGCGCTGTATTAGTTGCCGCAAAGTAGGCTCAAAAGATGAATTTTGGCGGATTGTCCGCGTCTTTCCATCGGGAAAGGTACAATTAGATCAGGGCATGGGGCGTTCTGCCTATATTTGTCCAGAAACGAGTTGCTTACAAGCGGCTCAAAAAAAAAATCGACTAGGGCGATCGCTACATGCATCAGTGCCAGAAACACTGTACCAAAGCTTGTCGCAACGTCTAGCCCGCACCAATACGTAAAACCAAATTTAGTTGGAATAACTTTGTGAGGTGATCACCAGAGGAATTGTGCCAAAGCCGAAGTCGTGCTTTCATCACACCCTCTGTTGATCGTTAAGGTTAGTGTCAAAATAGTAAATGGGTGTAAAAGGCATTCGGCTCTCTAATAATTAAGAGGGGCGAGGCAATATTCCCAGAACAATATGATGTAATCGATTGTGTTGTGGAAGACTCAGAATCAACAAAACAAGAAACTACAAAATGGCAACCTGGTAGCGCTCAGGCGCAGTTCGGCGTCAATTCCCATAAAAATCTTTTAAAGAAATTTTTATGGGTCTCCCTCAACCATCATTCCTGGTGGGGATGCCATTATTAAACCGAAACATCTCTCTTTCCTGATTGGAGGCACCGGCAAAAACTGAACGGCAATCTAAAAACAGTAATCCAAGGATGGAGATGTCGCAAACCAGGCAACCATCCGCTAAAACTGTAAATTAAAGGGGAAGAGTGGATGAACAACGGCAAAGTTAGAATCTATGAATTATCAAAGGAATTGAATTTGGATAACAAAGAGCTACTAGCAATTTGCGACCAGCTCGACATTGCGGTCAAAAGCCATAGCAGCACGATTTCAGAATCCGAGGCAGAAAACATCCGGGCGGCAGCAGAAAAGCTTGCAGCTACGAGTGTGTCCGCCAAAAAGGAACTAGGTACAACCAGCCATAAACCAAATTCACCAGCGAACGGTGGACTCCCGCGACCTGCTGCACCCCACAAACAGCAAATTTTGGAAATACGCAAACCCAAAATATTGAGAAATACTACCTCCAACGCCTCCGAGGCGTCACTTGCTACCAATACCCAAGCTGCCTTGTCTGAAGCTAATCCTCCCTCTCCTCCACGGCCCTTCGCTACACCAGTCTCACCCATGAAGCCGACGGCACCAACTCGACCTGTACCCCGGAATCAAGCTGAGACCCAAGAGCAACCAACGATCACAGACTTGGAACAAACGCCTAATCCAAATCAGGCGCCGGAAAAAATAGCATCCCAAAAACCGGAAAAAATAGTTCCACCCAGACCGAAATCGGAAAAACCTCAAAAACCGCAACTAGTTGCCCCTCCAGCAAGACCTGCAGAAGAAGTTGTCCAGGTGGCAGATGAGCAAGTATCTCAGGCAGACAAACCGATCCTCAAACGCGACCAACGGCTACGGCCCGTTGAAGGCGATCGCGATCAAATTAAGCCAAAAGTTGCGAAGCTGCCAACTGACCAGTCCCCACAATCTGCACCACAAAGGCAGGCTCGTCCCACTCCTGCACCCAGCAGACCAGAGCAGAGGGGCAGTAGACCATCTTCACCATCACAACTACCAGAGGGGCAACGGCCCAGGCCAGCCCGTCCTGGTGAAGCTGTAGCAGCCGCAATGCCGATCGCTACTCCACCCAGACAGATATCAGGAATAGCAGGCAAATCTCAAGGATTGGGTGATGAGCCAGTCGCACCTGATCTCCTCGATTTGAAACGCCCTAGTCCGCCTCGCCCAACCAAAGGCGGCAAAAAGTGGGTAGAAGAGGAAATAATTGACGAAGTTAAAGAGAAGGCTAAAGCTGGCGTCAAAGGCAAGCGGATCAAGCCGATATTGGATGATGAGTTTGAAGAAGATTTGCTGGATGATGACGATCTCGACTCACCAGCCACCGTCCAAGTCAGCCTTTCCATTGCCCGTCCTCCCAAACCCAAAGCCACTCGGCCTGTGCAGATGCCAGGTGCAACCCTTGCTAGCGCCCCAACTGCTAGAGGAAGTAGAAAGTCTGGTTCCAAGTCGGGTTCTGGCCGTGACCATCACAATAATAACCGTCGCCAACAAGAAGCCGATACAAAACGTGACCGTCCCGAAAAGGTCGTGATCACAGGCCCGTTGACTGTGCAAGAACTGTCTGACGTTTTAGCCGTTGCCGATACAGAGATTGTAAAAATCCTGTTCCTCAAAGGCATGGCGGTGAGTATCACCCAAAATCTGGATATTCCAACAATTACCCTGGTAGGAAAAGAACTAGAAATAGAAGTCGAAACCGCCGAGCGAGAAGCAGAAGCTCGGAAAATTACGGAAATGGTCGGCGCAGAAGACCTAGAATATCTCCACCGCCGTCCGCCAGTTGTGACAATTATGGGTCACGTAGACCACGGTAAAACAACCCTGCTCGACTCAATCCGCAAAACAAAAGTGGCTGCTGGCGAAGCTGGGGGTATCACTCAACACATTGGTGCATACCATGTGGATGTGGAACATGAGGGTAAACCGCAGCAAATAGTCTTCCTGGATACCCCCGGTCACGAAGCCTTTACAGCTATGCGGGCACGAGGAGCGCGGGTAACAGACATTGCCGTGTTAGTAGTGGCTGCTGATGATGGTGTCCGTCCCCAAACCATTGAAGCCATTAGCCACGCCCAAGCAGCAGGAGTGCCAATTGTCGTTGCCATCAACAAAATTGACAAAGAAGGGGCACAACCAGAGCGGGTGAAACAAGAACTCACCCAGTATGGTTTGACCGCAGAAGACTGGGGTGGTGAAACAATCATGGTTCCCGTGAGCGCTATCAGGGGTGAAAATCTGGATACGCTCTTAGAGATGATTCTCTTAGTAGCAGAGGTTGGAGAACTATCTGCCAATCCAGATCGTGCCGCCAAAGGAACTGTGATTGAGGCACATCTGGATAAAGCTAAGGGAGCAGTTGCTACCCTGCTAATTCAGAATGGCACCCTGCATGTAGGAGATATCTTGGTAGCTGGCTCGGCTTTCGGTAAAGTCCGGGCGATGGTGGATGACAGAGGCAAGAGAGTAGATATTGCTTCTCCCTCCTTTGCTGTCGAGGTACTAGGTTTAAGTGATGTGCCAGCAGCAGGCGACGAGTTCGAGGTCTTCCAGAACGAGAAAGAAGCCAGAGCACTCGCTAGCGATCGCGCAGACAGACAACGCCTATCCCGCCTGTTGCAGGGTCGTGTTACCCTGACAACCCTCTCGGCTCAAGCCCAAGAAGGCGAGTTGAAAGAACTCAACTTGATCTTGAAAGGAGACGTACAAGGTTCGGTGGAAGCCATTGTGGGAGCGCTGAAGCAAATCCCGCAAAACGAAGTCCAAATTCGGATGCTATTGGCTACTGCTGGAGAAATCACCGAGACAGATATCGACTTAGCAGCTGCCAGTAACGCTGTGATTATTGGCTTCAACACCACCTTCGCCAGTGGCGCCAGACAAGCCGCCGATGAAGCAGGTGTAGATGTTCGAGAATATAACGTAATCTACAAACTCCTGGAAGATATCCAAGATGCCTTGGAAGGTCTTTTGGAACCAGAGTTGGTGGAAGAACCCTTGGGTCAAACCGAAGTCCGTGCTGTCTTCCCAGTCGGACGTGGTGCTGTTGCCGGTTGCTACGTTCAATCTGGCAAGTTAGTTCGCAACTGTAAAGTCAGGGTGCGACGCGGCGGTAAAGTGATCTTTGAAGGCGTCCTTGACTCCCTAAAACGGATGAAAGAAGATTCTCGTGAGGTCAACGCCGGTTATGAATGCGGTGTCGGCATGGATAAATTCAATGATTGGGTTGAAGGTGACATCATCGAAGCCTATCAAATGGTTACCAAGCGCCGTACTCTCACCTTAACGAGATAGTGTTGAGGGTAAAATGGTTAGAAGTTAGGAGTGATAAATTAGGAGTTAGGAGTTAAAGGCTGCTAATTCCTAACTCCTAACTCTTAACTCACAACTTTTTATAATATGCATTCATTTCGCTCTGAACCTATTTTGTGGATTCACGTCGCTGGACTGGCGACATTGCCTGTTTTTTTAGTCCTCTGCTTATTGTTTTTATCTGTAGGCGAGCGATTTTTGCCAGTCTGGATGGAGCTATTCTTAGTTGCCGCCATTGGTATTTTGCCCCTGCTATGGATGCAGTTACGTCGCCCTTTTTATATATTTGCTCTTTTAGGAATAGCCTTAAAGCCAGAAAATCTGACTGAGCGGCAGCGAAAAATTCTCTGTTTAATTAATACAAAGTTAAATCGTATCCTGGCATTAGTGGCAGCAGTATTGTCGGTTTGGGTGCTGTGGCATCTCTACCAAATTGCCCCATTAGTCGCAAATTCAGCTAAATTTCTTCCCCAATGGCGCAGCCTCGCACTAGTGCTTGCGGGGTTAGCCTTTTTGGGCAGCAATTTATTTTTACAAATACCTGTGAGTGTAATGCGAGTTTTGGTGACTAATGACACAGAATTCGCTGGACTAGAGCCATTATCTTTAGAAAAGATTAAGCAGGATTTCACAATTTTAGGGGTGCGGGTTAATCAAATCGTGCCCAAATTATTGCAATCCTTGTTTAGGATTAATAGAGATTCGTAGCATACCAATGCCCAATCCCCAGTTACCGTTGAAGTTTAAAACAAAGGAATGAGAAACTATGGCTCAAATTCCAGCTTCTAGCGATCGCCAATTTTCTGCTGATCCCGAAATTTGGTATAACCTCAAATGCGCCATCTCCACTAGTTCCGGTTTTCAACGCTGGCAACTAGAACCCAATGCTCAATTACAGGAAATTAGCTTGGAACAGCAAGTACAACGGTATTTAAGAGAAACTTTAGAAACTTTAGCTTACTAAACACCAAATAAATCTTGTAGGCTTGTTTGCAAGCGACGAAGTTGACGGATATGCACTCTCCAAGCGATGCCTACGGCGGTAAACTACGCCATCAACTTCTACTTCATTTTTTGGATAATTCTTAATAATTTCAATCAGCGACACCTGCCCGTTTTGACTCGCAGAAAGTATTAACGCGGCTCGTCAAGCCTGCCGAGCGGCTTTGGGAGACGGTGTATAAATAACTAAGCCCGTAGTACAGCTTGGCGAGAAAATCTAGCTACCATCTCAATTAACACGACTTGGGGCAAAATTCCCTTGTTAAAGGTAGACAAACTGACGCTACAATCTACTAGTAAAATTTTATGAATAAAATAATATAACTAATGTATAAGTTCTGTGATCTATCTAGGGAATTTAGCTGAATCAGCGCTAATCATCCAGTATAGTTTGGCATGGGTTTTAAAGCAGCTACAAGGCTGCTAACTTCAACCTTGTTTGACATCCGCTAATTCAGCACATCACAGACGGAAAAAATGAAATATCGGGGTTTTCACATTTCTCTAGCGAAAAATTTTCGCCTTTTTTCTAGCAGTCATCTCAGATATACTTTACGCGTAGGAGCCGGACTAACGGCAATGCTTGTTGTTTCTAGTGGGTCAATACTACTACCGGGTGAGGTTAATGCTGGTGCTACTCACCCAGAAGGTATCGCCCCAACTATCACAGCGCAAGCTCCTGCAACTGCCGCAGTGATTTACGTTAATTCAGCAACTGGTGCAGATAGTGCTGGTGCTGGTACAACCTCAGCTGCACCCTATAAGAGCATCAGTTTCGCTCTCAGTCAAGCCCAAACAGGTGCAGTTATTCAACTAGCACCTGGGAATTATAACCAGGAAAGTGGCGAAACCTTCCCGCTATTGCTTAAACCAGGGGTGACACTCCGGGGTGATGAAGCTAGTAAAGGTCAGGCAATATTGATTACAGGTGGAGGATTCTACACTAGTCGCACCTTTGCCAGGCAGGACATTACCATCCTTGCCGACCAAGATACCACGATCGCTGGTGTCACCGTCACCAACCCAAATAGCCGGGGTACGGCTGTGTGGGTGGAGTCAACTAATCCCACTATCCAAAACAGTACTTTTACTAACAGTGTCAGAGAGGGTGTTTTTGTCACGGGTACAGCCAATCCCAAAATTGAAAGTAACCTTTTTGTGCAAAACAAAGGCAACGGGATTTCAGTTGCTAAAGCTGCCCAAGGAGAAATTCGGAATAACTTATTTCAGGATACTGGTTTTGGTCTAGCGATCGGTGGCACTTCCACACCCCAAATTGTGGAAAACCAAATCATCGAAAATCAAGACGGTCTTTTTATCTCAGAGTCAGCAAAGCCTATATTGCGTAAGAATGTCATTCAGAACAATAAGCGGGATGGCTTAGTAGCAACTGTCAACGCTCTACCCGACCTTGGCACCAACGAAAATCCTGGTGGCAATCTTATCCGCAATAACACTCGTTATGATCTGAACAACGCCACCAAAACCGGTAAAATTGTCGCTGTTGGCAACGATATCGATCAGAAAAAGATTTTTGGCTCAGTAGATTTTGTTGCCGCAACTGTTGATGTACCCCCTGGAGGGCCTGTGGCCTTTAAGGATGTGCCAGCAAATTACTGGGCAAAAAGCTACATCGAAGCTTTAGCCTCCCAAAATATTATTGCTGGCTTTCCTGATCGCAGCTTTAAACCCAATGAACCTGTAACCCGCGCTCAATTTGCCACTATTGTCACTAAAGCCTTAACACCACCAAGCAAACGCGCAGGCATTCAGTTTAAGGATGTAGCAAGCAATTTCTGGGCTTACGCTGCAATTCAATCCGCTTATCAGAGTCAATTTGTTTCTGGTTATCCCGATGGGACTTTTAAGCCACAGCAGCAAATTCCCAGAGTGCAGGCGTTAGTAGCTTTAGCGAATGGTTTGGGCTTAACTGCGAATAATCAGAGTGTCCTTTCCTTTTACACCGATGCTGCCCAGATTCCTGGTTATGCGATCGCTCCTGTTGCTGCTGCAACTGCACGGCAACTAGTGATCAACTATCCCACAGCGAAGCAACTCAATCCTAATCGTCAGGCGACTAGAGCTGAAGTTGCTGCCTTTGTTTACCAGGCACTCGTCAATGCTGGACGTGCGCAAGCAATTCCTTCATCCTATTTGGTAACGGTTCAGTAAATGCGTAGTTAGCAAATTAGAAGCGCCAGACTAACAAATTATCAGTCTGGCGCTTGCAATTAATGTGAGTTTTATTAATTTTAAGGGTCTTTAAATATAGCTGACCCCATTTGAAAGTGATTGGGTTTATAAGTAATGTTGGCTGAAAACTTAAAGAATATAAAGATATATAAAAGAAAAGCAGTAAAAAATAACAGCTAAAATTTCTTCCTTCAAGAATTAGGATTTTTACCCGATTGGGGGCGTTGTTGGCGACGCTGTTCCCAGCGCCAGAGAAAGACCATTAGGGTAACTATTCCTACTTGGAGAGCTAAACTAGGCAAAGCACTCTCAACATCCCGTCCGGCAAGCACTTGGAAAAAAAAGACAAATGCGCCAATCGAGCCAGAAGCACCGAAAGCGATGTAGATGAATTGTCGGAAGCCGCGATAAGGAGCGGCTACTTCTGCTTTGAGGCTGGCATATTGTTCAGGGTTAAGGCGATTTTTGGGATTTTTATCTACCATGATTAAATCATGTTATACTCTTAGATTGTGTACGCCGATGTGGCTCAGTGGTAGAGCAGCTGATTCGTAATCAGCAGGCCGTGGGTTCAAATCCCATCATCGGCTTTGATCAAAGTATTGCTCAATACTCAAGTTTGACATAAATCAAGTGTACAGTGACTAATTATTTCTCGTCGGTGACAGATTACAGCTATTTTCAGGTAAATAGACCACACGGTAGGGGCACAGCATTGCTGTGCCCTTACGACAGATGTGGTTCAAATACTTGAATTCTGCTCTAATGTCGTTGTGAGAAATTATTGTCATCAAACCTAGTAATTTGCTTCCGTATATATTGGTGACAAATTATCAAAACAGAATTCAGGAGTCAGGAGCCAGAATGGGCTAAACCTTAGCTATCCGCCAACAGAATTGAATTCTGTGATTTAACACCCCTAGTCCCATTTTCAAGCTAGGTGGATTATTGCAGCAAGGGAGTTGTGCCATTACCATTAGTTGAGGCATTCGCAATTGCAGCTTGAGTAGGTTGAGTAGTAAGAAGTGCTACAACTGGAGTAACTTTTGAACTAGATTGTTTACTTCGTTTTCGATTAGATCCGCCAGCCTTGGAATACTCTATACTGTTTCTGCCGTAGACAGTTGCAACTCCACTTAGCATTCGTTCAGACATTTCGGAGAGGGCTTTATCCATCTGGGTTACTGTTTTACGCGATTCTTCCAGATTGGACACCAGCGTATTATTAGCTTCTACCATTGCACGGGTAGTATTGATTAAGTGGTTGTAGGCTTCAATAGTTAACCCATGTCCTAAATCCAGATTTTCATCAATAGATTTAAGCAAGGCGAGACGAAGTTGGGCTTTGTCAATAGCAGCAGAACCACGAGTTTTTAAAGACATAACACATCCTTTTTTAATAATTCTTTTTCAACATAGTAGAGTATCCTTTTACCTGAGATGGGTAGTTTTGTGGATTTATCTCATTAAAAGTTCAACGAAATAATTACGAGTTTGCCTGTATTTTTACTCATTTTTCATATCGATTTGTTGTTTGAGAATAAGTACAATCAGCAATAGTAATCACAAAATCAATAATTGCGTACCTCGAAATAACAAATGCGTACCCCGAAATAACAAATGCGTACCCCGAAATAACAAATGCATACTCCGAAATAACAAATGAGTACCCCGAAATAACAAATGCATACTCCGAAATAACAAATGAGTACCCCGAAATAACAAATGAGTACCCTGAAATAACAAATGAGTACCCTGAAATAACAAATGAGTACCCTGAAATAACAAATGAGTACCCTGAAATAACAAATGAGTACTCCGAAATAACAAATGAGTACTCCGAAATAACAAATGCGTTGGCGTAGCCCAACCCAGGCATCGCCAAATCGAGAAATGCGTTGGCGTAGCCCAACCCAGGCATAAGTAGATGAACAAAAATATTTACAGTCATTGCGAACGAAGCAAAGCAATCCCAACCCTTGCGATTGCTTCATTCCGCTTCGCTCCATTCGCAATGACGTTGTGTAATTAATTCTGTTTAAGTACTTAGCTAGATTAACTTTTGATTATGAAAGTAAAATGAAATTATCCTCCACCTAAGCCCCATCATGGTTGTCCCAGAACTCGAACAACAACTCCTTCAGCTTTCACCTGACGATAAATTGTATATTATCCAACTCCTGGCACAAAGCCTGACTACACACAATAACAACGCCCAGCCTGTGCAAACAAGCAAAATATCAGAATTATTCCGTCAATCCCCCGTGGCTGAATTACCCGAAGAATTTGACGTTACTCGATTACTAAAAACCCTCATTGAGTCCCTACAACCAGCAACTCCAACCGAAATAACAGAATACCCCTTGCCTCAATTCTATGGATGTATCCAAGATGAAACCTTCTTCCGTTATCCCCAAGGACAACAACCAGAACGCGAACCAATCCTGTGAAATTCCTGCTCGATACTAACACCTGCATTATCTATATGCGGGGTAAAAATTCCACTTTAAAACAGAAACTAGAATCCACTGCCACTAAAGATATTGCCGTTTGCTCAATCGTCAAAGCTGAACTATTTTATGGTGCAATGAAAAGTGCCAATCCACAACGGAATATTACTTTACAACAACAATTTTTAGCCCAATTTACATCACTACCCTTTGACGATTTAGCAGCAACAACATTTGGAACAATTCGCTCTCAACTAGAAGCATTAGGTACTCCCATTGGCGCGTATGACTTACAAATTGCCGCCATCACGCTGACAAATAACTTAACCCTCATCACCCATAACACTAGAGAATTCCAACGCATTAATAACTTGTTGATTGAGGATTGGGAGATATAGCGATCGCCTAAATCACAATTGCGTTAGCGTAGCTCAACCCAGGCATCGCAAAATCTATAAACGCGATCGCACCCTTGTTTTACCTGAAACTGCCACTGGGCGATCGCATGAACAATCTTTGCAACTGGTATTTGACAAGCAAGTGGCGCTAAAAGCACTTTGTCAGGGACAAACTGTAATTCCCTTTTAGTGCGATCGCCTGCATCAACAATTAAGTTCCGTTAAAAATTATCGTAAATAAGTAGTGATGCTATAATCTTTGATATTAGTGTAAATTTTTATACGTATCTTCAATCCAAACAAAGACCATCTTATAATTGAATTCTTTGACATAAAATATTTCATGATCAAGCCAGCTTGCAATCCAGGTTCAAGGGTTCGTTACAGGGCAAACATCAAATTATCTAAAGAGCAAGATGAAGAGCTTAATATTTCTTCATCTATTGTGTCTGAAACTACTTCTTTACATGGTGCGCTTACAGCTAAAAGTAAGAATAAACGCAAATTAACAGTAGTTGATTATATAGCAAGAAAATTTACGGATGCTGGGTATGTTCTTTTTCCCGCAGTTCTAGATGCTGCTTAATATAGTGTAATCGCTGATGTTAAAACCATTCAAATTATTATTTTATTAATTTAAGTTAATATTCAAACTTATGAATAGATCTGATAATAACAAACATGAGAATTATGAAATTCTTAATTTAATTGGATATGGTTTAGCTAAATTTGATATGGATTTTGTTATAGAATTTAGTTTTAAAACTAAGCAAGAGTTTTTTCTTTATTTTGTAAACACTGGTATTGCTAAAACTGTAGGAACAATAAAAAATAGACAAGATTTATTTGATCCTTTTTTTGATAATGCAAGAAAAGGATGGTGGCAAAAGGGAAATACATATATTCATCGAAAAATACTCATTGATTCCCTCTTTGGTTCAGAAGATTATAAATCTTATGCAAATATTATCAAACTCTACTTAGATAAAAAAATCAGTAGTATAGACACTATAGATGCAAAATCTATAAGCCCTATTTTAAAGAGCAAATTTAAGCAACTACAAGATACGGGAAAAGCAGCAGAACTGTTTTTTATGAAAAACTATCAAAGTATCCAGGAATTTAAAGATGGTTTTTTAGAGGATGCCCGAACGTTTGGAGATGGCTACGATTTTCAAGTAGATGTTTTCCAAAAAGCATTTTTAGCTGAAATCAAAGGCATTAAATCTAATTATGGTAGTGTAAGATTAACAAATAATGAATTTTTGAAAGCGCAGGAATATAGGAAGGATTATGCTCTGGTCGTAGTAAGTAGTTTGGAAGATGTTCCAAAGTTTAGTATTATTTTTGATCCTGTAAGCAATATAAGTTTTACGAAAAACATTATATTACAAAGACAAATAACTTTTAATTCTAACTATCTTACTTGGTAATCTAAATTATTAATAATTACATAATTTACTATATTTTAAATGATTTAGCAGAAATAGCAAGACGAATCACCTCTACCTACAGAAGTTATAGAAATTAACTCTGTTACTGGTGAAGGAATTAGAGGGACACCTGAAGCAAGTGGGGCGTGGAAAGATGATTTGATCCTGCAAGCTGTTAATGCCCTGAAAGATCAGCCGAGATACCAAAATACGGGTACATTAGTAATTGTCAATTTAGATTCTAATCTAAAGAAAAGCGCTAGTAGAAACTATACTCAGCTTGGCAGTGTTTTACCTGGTGATGCTGGAACAGTACCTTATGGAGTTGCTCGTAACTATCCCGCGTTATTAATGACTAGATTAAAAGGTGAGGTTGATTCTCAAGGTGGTTGGGATGGAGTGCCTTTCTGGGTTCCAATTATCCGATTTCCAAATGGTAACTACGCCTTTTCTGTAAATGAAAGCTAATTTAAATTTCTTCAGATACCCTAGATAAACAACTTTTGAGAAGTTAGCATCTCCTCAAACGCAAAGCAGCAGTGATCGCAATGCTTCTGCTCCCATAAAGCAGAGATTTTAAACCTAACCCCACACTTTAAAACATTTGGAAAGTAAACGCAAATTATGGCGTTCACCGCTCATACGACATCAAAAGCAGGGACAATTTTGCTGTGCGATCGCGCATTTTCGACAATCAGAAAAATTCAGTCAAACTCAGTTTCGCAGAAAGCTTTTAACAAATCAATACAATTTGCGATCGCTCCTAAATGAGCAATTTCATAACCGTGGGTATTTTGGGTAGGAAATGCCAAACAAGCAGCACGCCCAACATGCCCAAATTTCATCGCAATCGAAGCATCACTACCAAACTGACTCAGTATCGTTAGCTGCATCGGCATATCCAACTGTTTAGCACAGTGGCACAGTTGGCGATTTAGCCCTTCATCATATATCCCATAAGCATCTTGAGAAAAAAGTACAGGACTTTCGCCATCTTTAACAGGATATTCATCAGATAATGGACAAATTTCTAAAGCAATTAAAGCATCCAAACGCTGGTTTTGGGTAAAAAATAGCGCCCCAATTGCTCCGACTTCTTCTTTTGCTGACGCCACCAGATAAACATCAACATCTGGCTGTTTCAGGTTTTCAGCCAAAGCTAACAAAATGGCAACAGAGGCTTTGTTATCCAAGGTGTAACTGGCGATATGATCCTTTAACCTAATTGGATACTTGCGATGTTTGCCGACTACCATTCTAGTTCCAGGTCGAATGCCAGCTGCTTCTAATTCAGCAGATGTGAGCTTCGTTTCAATCCAGGCATTTTCCCACTTAACAGTAGTATCTTCCTGCTGGACTTTTTGAGGAGATTCATGGGAAACATGGCGGGAACCAAAGCTAAGAATACCGCTAATGGTTTCGTTATCACCGATTAAATCTACAACTCCTTCGCCGTAAACCCACGGGAAAGAACCGCCGAGTTTACGGACTTCAACACGACCTCCATCACCAAGAGTCTTGACAATTGCGCCAATTTCGTCTTTATGTGCCGTGATAGCGATCGCTCGGTCTGGATTTTTGCCTGGAATCTTGGCAATAATATTATCAGCGCGATCGCACCAGACTTCTACATCCAGCGCCGCAAATCGTTGCATCAACAACTGGTTAATCTCAGCTTCTGCACCACTAGGAGAATGGTGCATCACCAATTCTTCAATAATTTCAAATAAGCGATCGTAATCCCACATTAATACAGTTAATTTAATTTTCAACTATTATTATGGGACAATTGTGCATCAACAACCCGACCTGCTGGTACAAGTGCTGACCTTTTTTGTTGACGCTTCAGCACTCCTACCGCACCAAAAGCACCAAGCGCTAAAATCCCCAAGTTTATTGAGGGTTCAGGTACAGACTTAGCATCAATCGCAGCCAGTGCAGTGTCTGCTATCACCTTATGAACAGCAGTCGTTGGGTGGACATCGTCCCAGAAAAGAAACTTGTTGTTTCCTGGGTTACATATATCTGGTCTAGATAGACAAGACTCGGTTACATTCGTAAAACCCAATGCACTTGCCTGATTAAATAAAGAATAAATATCAACAGAGAAGATGTTGAGATTCGGATTTTGGTTCAAAGCGCTCACAGTTTCTGCTAAACCCAAGTCAAACTCGCTACTCGATTTGCTAAGGGCTGTAGGGTTACGGCCTTTGGTTTTAGCTGCTGGTAGATCTCCTAAATCTGGCAAGTTAAACACCAAAATATTTTTTGCGCCGGCTCCTACGAGAGTATTCAACGCCACAGATATATTACTGATT
The DNA here is from genome assembly GCF_036917395.1 of Nostoc sp. Lineage (GTDB taxonomy): Bacteria > Cyanobacteriota > Cyanobacteriia > Cyanobacteriales > Nostocaceae > Nostoc. The sequence continues at coordinate 202,047 of NZ_JBALDI010000003.1, read as the reverse complement.
GGCGTGGTCGAGTCTTTGGGGTTAGGAAAAAGGAAATCATTTGCACCTCCCCATAATGTATAAAGTGCATCTGGATTAGCAGTTTGATTATTTGCTTTCAAAGTTCCAGCAAAATTAAGGACTTGTTTAAGTACTCCCGGTAAACCTGAATCGGGAAGGACAGCATTATCTAAACCAGAGCTAGCACCACCGATAGCGAAGTTTATTCCTTGGGTAGGAGGTGTGGAAGGAATAGTAGTGAATAAAGTAGGCTTTAACCCTAGCTGATCTCCGAGATAATCTACCCAGTTCGGCCCATCAGAAAAACGTCCTTCAAAGTAAGGTGGGCTTTGAGGGTATCCTTTCCCAGTAAGATTATATATATTGCCTGTATCGGAAAGACTATCGCCAAATACATAAAGTTGATCAAAACTCGCAGCAGAGGTTTTGGTTGGCAACATGAAAGAAAATAGAACAAATCCTGCCGCTACAGCTTGTTTTTTCATATTTGTTTTACCTGTGGTATTTTTTAATCTGTTTAAAAGTAATCAAGGGGCAATATGACAACTAGTCTTTTCTTGAGTTACTTCAAAACCAGGCATATTTAATGAGTTAATTTGCGTTATTACACCTAACTATGCCTTAAAAATTCATCATACACAGGTAAAAACACTGTAAATACTTAGATTTACATTTTCTTGATAAAAATAGGTGGATTAAAAAGAAATAGCAAAGTTTTCATTCTAGATATAGAATTGCCCACTTTTATGCAGGCTGGCTATCAACTAACCGCAAGAGAATTGCGTAACCCTTCGTAGACATCGCTTTAACTTCGCTTTAATTTCAAAGCCTCAGCAGCCGATACACCCTCACCCTGAGTGCCGAAATACCACAAAACTGTAGCAGCCTCAGCCCGAGTTACTGGTTTTTTAGGTTGAAACAGAGTCGTATAACCAAATACCCGCCGAATATTTGATTGTTCGCTATTTTGGTAATCAACCAACACTGCTCTTAAAGCCTTAGGGTCAATTCGCGCTGCGTCTTGGAAACCCCAGGTTTGTTTGACCGCATCTAAGTTAGCAGAGGGTAAAGCTTGGCGAGTATCTAGGGGTAATTTCCACAGCAGCAACGCCTCCCGCGTTAGGGGTGCATCAGGACGAAACAAAACTGCTGTAGAATCTCCAGACAAAGGACTGGGAATTAACCCAGCCTCGGCTAATCCCTGAATTGCTGGAAAATCAGGGTCTTTTGCGGGCACATCACTAAAAGCTGGTTGAGTACTTTCTGATGCCAAGCGAATTTGTTTAGCTGGATTGCTGGGATACATAGCATTGTTAGCAGCAATTAGCCAACGGGCATATTCCCGATGTGTAACGATTTTACCGGGTTCAAACTGGTTAGTTGTGGTAGTAGAGTTGCTCTTAGTTGCCTTTGGCTCTATGGATAAAACGCCTAATGCAGCCAAGTCTTGGATGTGTTGCCGCCATTCTTGCGGTATCTTATTGAGATCGTTGAATTCCTGAGATTCGGGTGTGGCTGTAGGAGTTGTTTGGTTATTAGCCGTACTTGGTGGCTGTGTTGCCAAGTTTGCAGGTGGTATCGGTCCAATGAACTGTGGATCTGCTGGTTGGGGAATGGCGTTAGTAGTTTCGTTAAGATTTGTAGTTGGGGTAGGCTGTGCCGTAACGGTACTATTCGGTACGTACTCAATCAGTAATTCAGTGGCTGTTTGGGGTTGATTGGGTGTGGCGTTAGTAACTGATTTAGGCTGAATGGAAACCTTCAACAGCAAATCGTTACGACGTGCCTCAAAGACATCTGCCGCATTATCTGTTGGCTGTTGCAAAATCTGCCAGTTATTTGTTTTAAACTGGCTGCTATAAAAGCTAGCAATAAAGTTGCTGGGATCAGAACTCAACCAACGAGTTGAGACTCTGTTTTCTGAGCCACTAGCAGGTGTAACTTCCTGTAGTTTGGCATTGGAATATAGTGGAATATCTTTAGGAAAATCAGATGGTAACTGAACTTTTGATTCGTTTTGCTGTGCTTGTGGTTGGTTACCCTGAGATTCTCCAAAGACAACTGGATTGCTTTGCAGCTTAGGATCTGCCGCCAAGGATTGCTCAAGGTTTTTGGCGACTGGACTGTTAGCACAGGCTGTTAACGAAGTCAGTAGAACAGCCCAAATTAGAAATACAGCTGGACGTTTACAGGGAAGCACAGGAAATCACAAATTGAGTTTCAATTCCTACCCTAGCGCAGACTGTTCATTAAATGGGCATGGGTCATTAGAGACTGGAATATTGAAAAAACCCCATTTCCTCTGCCTCTGTGCCTCTTCATATCACGAAAAGACACTACCAACTCACCACGTCCTCTTGGTAAATGTCTCTGTTAGTCAAGATGATGATATCTGCTATAGGTTTGTTTATTTAAATGTCAACTAAGCCCTATCTCTAAAAATGAGTAAACGGTAGCAAAAGCTACCGTATTGTCTTTGTTTTACAGCCATTAGGTTTTGATAATTCCCATGCTTATTTATAGAGTTCCCTAAAATTCTGGCAAACTAACACTTGGGAAAAAAAAACATAAATAAACCTGAAATACTTGCTAGATAAGAGTTTTATAATTTGGCTCCTCAAAGTTAGTAGTTCACCACACCAAGTTGGATGGGTGAATCAGTTCGTAGTCGGGACTTTAGTCTTTGATTTGAGTGCTGAAATTGTTGCCTTATCAAAGCACTAGATTGAGAATCAATTTTTTAGATAGTTGTGGAAATATTCAGTTGGCAGAGTGGATAACTGATTGAGAACTTGCTAAAGAACAGCATAGCTAGCAAAAGCTTTAATCTCCTTGCAGATGCACTAGTTGTAATGCGATGCCTACGGCGGGCAAAGCCTACGCCAAGCAACTGAAGTGATAGACTAGGACTAAAGCCCCCCTCAGCCTCACCCAAGCAAGGAAATAGCTCAAGTTCGCTAACGTTCGCTTACAATCGATTCTGGAGATTATTCATCTGACGATGGTAAGCTGAATAAGGCAATAGGTGGAATGCCAATGTTAAGCAATTCCAGGAACTTAGCAGCATAAGTTTGTGCTTCTTGGCGACTGGGATCATAGGCAAAGCAGTCAAGTGTCACAGCAGTTTCCCTAATATCTATAAATTGATTTTCTAGGGAAAGTGCTACTTGTATTGTAGCCACGAGTTTATTGGCAGCCTCAAAAGCAGTGAGTGCTGACTCTAAAAGTGCGTAGTTTACCGCCGTAGGCATCGCCTCTATGTTTTCCATTGCTTTCTCTTGGGCAATCCATCTCCTGTTCTTCTGGGATAGGGCAGGGGTTCTTTTAGGAAAGGCTGGGCACAGGCTGCGCTTTACAAGTTATAGAGGCAGTACATAGTCAGCTATAGCTGTTTCCTAATCCTACTAATGATTGGGTAGAGGCAAAAAAGACACTTCATCGGATGCACTGGCGGTTGAGAAAACCCTCTACAAACTTGGTTTGAACAGTTAACAGCTTCCTGATAGATTAGATACAATTAGCATCTGCGTTTGGTACAGTGATCACTAGTTCAAGGCGAGTAATCAAATTGACATGCTGCTCAAATAGCCAATTTGACATAGTATTAAACCTTTTACCTGCTGGTTCTGGCGAATATTTTTGATTTAGGGCAAATTAAGACTTATATTATTCAAGGGCAAAGGTGTTTCTTGGAGGTGAAGTTAGCCAAAAAGGGGCAAAAGGCTGAAAAAGATATGTCTGATGTCAAAAACGCAGATCTAATCGGAGTATGAATGAAGAAAAAACAACGATCATCGACAACCGTCAGTCAATTTTACTTTCTGTAAAACGTCGCCAGGTTGTTACCAGTGCTGAAACACGATTACATGCAAGTTTCCCAGGATCAGCCTATTTATTCTGAGGCTCCACTCCAACTGTTACTATTTGTCGATGAACGCCCAAAGTCGCGACAACAGGTGCAGCGAATACGTGCTTACTTAAAAGAATTACAGGCTGAGTATACTTTTGAAGTTCAAATTATCGATATTGGACAACAACCTTACTTAGCAGAACACTTTAAATTGATCGCAACGCCAGCTTTAATCAAAATCCATCCGGAACCACGACAGATATTAGCTGGGAGTAATATAGTAGCACAATTGAAAAACTGGTGGCCTCGCTGGCAAGCCGCTGTAGACGCTTACTTAAAATTACAGGAAGACTTGCAAGAACGTATAGAGGACAAAGCTAGGGCGACATTACCCAAATCCACTATCCATTCAGTTGCTGTTTCTGCTGAACTAATCCGACTCTCAGACGAAATTTTTCGCTTGAAACAGGAAAAAGATAACCTCCAAGAGCAGCTACAGTTTAAAGACCGGGTGATTGCTATGTTGGCACACGATCTTCGCAATCCCTTAACTGCTGTCGCGATCGCCATAGAAACTCTCCAATCTAACTACAATTTAGAGAAAGGAGAATTTCAGCGCCTCAAACCATCGATGACGGCACATTTATTAAAACAAGCCCGTAATCAAACTAAGATTATTGATCGGATGATTGCCGACCTTTTGCAGGTAGGTCGTGGAAAAGATACAGAACTCCCTATTATACCAGAAAAGGTACAGTTAGGGAAACTGTGCTTAGATGTATTAGAAGAATTGTGCGATCGCTACACCGCCAAATGCCAAGAGGTAGAAACAGATATTCCCAATGACTTGCCATATGTATATGCTGACCCAGAACGCATCCGCCAAGTGCTAGTAAATTTGTTGGATAATGCCATCAAATACACCCCAGAAGGTGGCAAGATTAGTGTTGCCGGATTGCACCGTACTACCCAAAAAGTTCAGTTCAGTATTAGCGATACTGGACCTGGTATTCCTGTAGAGAATCGCGATCGCATCTTTGAAAACCACTTCCGCCTGGAACGGGATGAAGGTACAGAAGGTTATGGCATTGGTCTTTGTTTATGCCAACGCATCATCCTGGCACATTATGGTCAAATTTGGGTAGACTCTGCCCCCAATAATGGAGCATGGTTCCACTTCACACTGCCAGTTTATCCTTCTTAGAGATTGGGCACTTTTACTAAGCGACTTGTACCCAGCGGGCCCCTACGGGGAAGCAAGCTACACGCAGCGTCTCGTAGAGAAGTCGAGGTAAGCCGTTGGCGTAGCCTCTCCAAGAGTTGTATTGGGCATTGGTCAAAGCAGAACTAAGAACTTGAGACAAAGCGATCGCGCCCCCCGGCTTTAGCTTGGTAGAGTGCTTTATCTGCCCGTACAATCAAATCTAAAGGTGAGGATTCCCAAGTAGGGACAACGGTCGCCACGCCCATACTGAGGGTGACATACTGACTCACTACAGACCCGTCATGAACAATTTGCAAATCTTTGATTCCAGCTTGGATCACTTCGGCAATGTGAACTGCGCCAGATGCAGGAGTGTATGGCATAATCACAGCAAATTCTTCGCCACCATAACGCGCTACTAAATCCTGATGTTTTTGTACCTTAAAGCTTAAGACACCACCCACCTTTTGTAAACAGATATCCCCAGCAGGATGGCCATATCTATCGTTATAAAATTTAAAAAAGTCGATATCACACAAAATCATTGACAAGGGAGATTCCTTTTGTACAAGATTAATCCACTGAGTATTGAGATAATCGTCAAAGCGGCGACGATTAGCCAACTCAGTTAAGCCATCTACATTGGCAAGGTGCTGCAAAGCTTGGTTTGCCGCCTCTAATTGTTTGTAAATTTGCGCTTCCTTTAGCAGTCGGCGCAACCGCTGGCGCAATACAGGCCAGTGAATTGGCTTAGTGACATAATCAATTGCCCCTGCGTCAAAAGCAAGGTTTACGGATTCTTCATCGTCCAAGCATGTGATCATTAATATGGGAGTGCGCTCCCATATCTGGGAGATCACAGTATTGTTAAGGCTTGAGTCAGTATCAAAGGTTTCAACGGCTGATTTTAAATTATTTTTGGCAATTTGGAACAAGTGCTTACAGCAGGTAAAGCCATCCATCACAGGCATTACAGCGTCTAGCAAAACTATATCTGGTTTGATAGTCTCGTAAGCATCTAAACATTGCTTACCATCATTGACCTCGACCACTCGATAACCTTCTTTTTCCATAGCTTTACGCAAGAATACTCGAACACTGTTGTCATCATCAGCCACTAAAATCAGGGGTGGTTGCTGTAGTTGCTGCTTACAATTAGAAAATGGGCTTATGCCTGACATGAATTGCCTTCCACTTGCGGGACTATCCTGAAAAAGGCTGTGCAACTCGATCGCATGGTGGCGATCGCTCTTTTCATCAATGCCAGGATTTGCGGCAAAGGTGTATCGGGCTTTACAATCAACTGTTTTTTGACACTAGACTGCTCAATGTTAGTGAGCCAAGCAAGCGGTAGATAACTAAGTTGCATAGACAATCTATAATTGGAACACGAAGGCAATTGTTACCTTTTCGTTCGGCTATGGTTATGGGAGGAAATGTTACTTTTATATTTCCCTATTGTTAAAGTCAAATTGCGATTTTTTTGAAAATTGTAAGTGCACACCTTAATTATTTAGTTCTGTAATTAGTTTAGAAACCTAGTGAGACAGGGCAAAGCAATTGCCAAAGCGTGCTTAGAAGATAGCTAATACTAAAGACTAATATCACCTGGCTTAAATTTATTTAGTCTATTCACAAGGCTTGCAGAGGTTTAGTATAATTACATAAGATTAAGGTTCAACTTAATGCAAAGCTTAATTATCAAGTCGTTCTGAGTTAATAAATTAAGTAAAAATTCTCCTTGAATTCGATTCAGTATATCTAGTTATATTAAAAAATAGTTTGTTTTTTCGGAAAAACAGCAATTTAGTCGCTAAGGTTATATTAAATATAGATATACTAAATAAAAATTAATATTTTTAACAATTAAACTCTATAATTGGTTCACAGACAGCAGATAAAACCGCCATCTTTTTGGCGAGACAAACAACAAGAAGTATTTATAAAAAACTTAAAGTTTATTTACGTTTACTAAATATTTAAAATGCCAGACTCATTAATGTATCAGCAGGATCATTTTGTTGTTCTAGAAACAAATCAGCAAGAACAATTTCTTACACAATCAGAGTTATTAGAAAAGCTCAAAACAACTCTCCAACAACTCATAATTCAAGATTTGCCGCCTGACTTGCAAAAGTTTGATTCTGTGGAAGCTCAAGCACAATATTTACTGGACACCAGTTGCGAATTAGATATTGGGCCTGGGCAATATTTACAGTGGTATGCAGTTCGTTTAGAAAAGTAACTTTTTGGTCAGTTGTTTAGAAGAAAAGGAGTTAACGAAGAAGTAGCTTCCGATGCTCAATGACTCCCTAAAGCTGAGTTATCCGTTGGTGTAGCCCGCACTTCTCTACAAGACGCTCTTGCTAGTAAGATTCCCGTAGGGGTACGGCATGGTTCGACTGCGCTCACCAGCTGCTCAGTGACCACCGTAGGCATCAGAACTTCTCCTGACGGAGACACTGCACGAACGGAGGAAGCAGGGGAGAAACCCTATACTTAAAAACCTTGTCATTACCAATATCAAATAAATCTTCCACTTCGTTGTTATCCCGCCTTGAAATAAATTCTGAGGCTAATAGCTTGCATTCCTCTCAAGAAAACTAAATACAATATTTTAAGTGATGTATATGGACATCTTTTGTGAAAGTGAAAATTGAAATTCACGCTTAGTAAATAGAAGCTATTAGTCCAGAATTTAAGTTATGGGTGGGATGTCAATTAGCGCAGCACTTTGACTGTTACATAAATGTGGGTAACGACAAGCCATAAAGGCATGACGTTTAGGTAAGGATAATTTTTGATCTTGACTATTGACTACTGACTAGTGACTCTTTTTTAGTATTGATCAGCGCTAACTCAATTGTATTTTCAGATGGCTGCGTTATTTTTATCTCCAATCCGGGGCCAAAATAGTTGGTCATTTTTTCCTGCTTTTTTTGCCACACATCAATTGGTATTAGTGGAGAATCAAATTCCAAAATTAGGGCATAGTTGCCATTAACTTCTGTTTCTCGCAACCCTGTGACTGTTGGTCGTTCCTGGTCTGTGGGACTCAAACCCAGAAAAGAAAGTGTTGTATCTAGATGAGCATCTTGACCGTAGCAATATCGGGTGATGTCTTTGCGAATTTTATTTTGAGTATCAGTTGCTTGCTGCTGGCGCAGTATCAATGCTGACGGTGATGTAGTTTGGCTAAATGGTACTGGCTTAAGTTCATTAGCTTTCAGCGCTAGCCCTCCTAACAACAGAGGAATCCCGTAAAAAAATCCGACAAGATTGAGTGTGGCATTATCAGCAGCATAGGCGACGAAGCCAATGATGGTTAATATGCCACCAATAGTTAAACCGAGTGTTCCCAAAGAGATTTGGCGTAGCATGAGCTTAAATTAGTATAAAGTCTGAATACCTCAGTTTTATTATCATCGGCTATGAGTAACAAATTAGGAAAGAACATCGTCCCCAGGTGGTAATATTCAACCAACTCAAAATTGCCAGATTAAGACTGACACAAAGAGAAGTCAAGAGCTTCTGGCTTGGTTTCTCCGATTAGAGACGCTCTTGCTAGCTGGCTTTTGAGTAGGGGTACACCAGACACGGAAAGTTTTTAAGGGAGGAAAGTTAGTGTAGTAGAATTACTAAGGGCGTATAGTGCCCCAGAATGTTGGATTTTGAGTTAACTTTAAATTTAAAGGTAGTTAAAGATAGGAAAAAATAATGGATGTACAGACTATAAAAGAACGAATTGTCGCAGTTCAAAGCAAACGCGAGTACCTGTTAAGCCTACTGGAGCAACCTAACCTGGGAACTTTGAGAGTTGACGTAAATCAGGCTTTGGAAGAACTGGATGAATTAATTGATGAATTTAGACGCACCATTCCGGTAGGGTAGAAATTATCAAAAACTGCGTCGGTCTAACCGTCAACTTCAAGCTATACCGACGCTCCTCAGTAGGATCATTTCCTCAAATCCCCAGAATTGAACTAAGCTGAAGTTGGCAAAGCAACATAGCTCATTATTTATCCATCTCCTGCACGCTGACCCAACTGCCTAACTAAGGCAATAAGTTCGCTTGTAGGTACATCTTTCTTGCAAACGTCATCAAAGCTAGACATTGCCTTTGTCCCCTGAAAATTTACATCTTCCACTGAGGAGTAAGCAAGGATCTGGGTGTTCGGAGATATAGCTTTAATGTGACTAGACGCACTCCAGCCATCCATGACTGGCATCTGTAAATCTAGAACAATTACGTCTGGATGGCAACGTTTAACCATTTCTATAGCTTCTTTACCATTACTAGCTAAACCTACTACTTGAATATTTTCCTGGCAAGAAAAAACTAATTGTAAGGTTAAACGAGTCAGTTCGTGGTCATCAACTACTAGAACACGCAAGGTAGAAAGCTCACAAGATAACATTAACATTTAGGAAAAAGACAATTTTATTTAAAATAATGTCTCCAGTTTATGGGAATAAGTGCCAGCACTTACTCTATCCTATGGTTGAATAACTTGTGTGAACCCATGACAAACAACTTAGATAACTTCTCAAAAAATTAAAGTTTTCTAAAAAAAACTAAGTTGAGTTAGTTGTCAAGCTAGAAGTAACTAATTTTTTAATCAATTTTTTAATCAATCAGGTTGAGGCTACACCAGTTACGCGTAATGCCATATTCATGAGAATCTTTTGTGAATTAGCTTCTGGAGAATCATCATAGGGACGGCGTTGAATGTAAGTGCCATCAGCTTGTAATTCCCAAGCTTGGCGATTATCTGCGAGCATAATTCCCATAATTTCTTGCAAATCTTTTGCAATATCCGGGTCTTTCACTGGGGTAATTACTTCCACTCGGCGATCTAAGTTGCGGCGCATCCAGTCGGCACTGCCAATATAGATTTCCTCTTGTGTATTGTTATGAAAATAAAAAATCCGAGAATGTTCTAAAAAGCGACCGACAATGCTGATTATGCGAATGTTTTCACTAATGTCTTTGAGTCCTGGACGCAAACAGCAAACACCCCTGATGATTAAGTCGATTTGCACTCCGGCGCGGGAAGCTTCATATAAAGTAGCAATGATTTGCGGATCAACTAGGGCATTCATTTTGGCAACAATGCGCCCAGAAAATCCATTTTGAACATTTTCGATTTCGCGGTGAATTAGTGCCAAAAAGCGATCGCGCATATTCACAGGTGCAACCAGCAACTCTCGATAAGACTTTTGCAGGGAGTAGCCTGTCAAGAAATTAAATAAATCTGTGATGTCAGCAGCCAATTCTTCACGGCAACTAAACAATCCCAAATCTGTATACAGCCGTGCCGTTTTCTGGTTATAGTTACCTGTGCCAATATGCACGTAGCGACGTATGCGGTCTTTTTCCCGCCGTACCACCATGACGGTTTTACTGTGGGTTTTTAGTCCCACTAAACCATAGACAACATGAACTCCAACTCTTTCTAGTCGTTTTGCCCAGTAAATATTATTTTCCTCATCAAATCGCGCCTTTAATTCCACCAGCACGGATACTTGCTTACCATTTTCGGCAGCAGCAATTAAAGCGTTGACAATGGGTGAGTCGCCAGAAGTCCGGTAAAGAGTCATCTTGATGGCTAACACATTCGGATCGTAGGCAGCATGGGTAATAAAGCGCACTACTGTAGCCGTAAAGGATTGATAGGGATGGTGTACTAGCAAATCCTTTTCCCGAATCACAGCAAAAAAGTCTTTTCCTTCGTCCGTCTCCAATGAATCTGGGTTTAAACTCGGTTCCCTCAACCTTTGCAGGCGTAATGGTACAACAGATTGGCGTGGTGGATCTTTGAGTTCCGGCAGTGGTAATGCCATAAAATACATTAAATCCCGTAGACCCAAAAGACCGTCTACTTCATAAAAATCACTTTCTGTTAATTCCAAATCATGCAATAATCGCGATCGCACTATTTCGGGAGTTTGGGACTGAATTTCTAGCCGGACTGGACTCCCACCTAGCCGCCGTTTTCGCAATTCCTGTTCGATGGCTAACAACAAATCATCTGCTTCATCTTCTTCTAATACCAAATCGGCATCACGGGTAATGCGGAACGGATGATATTCTTGAATATTCATCCCTGGAAATAGAGATTCCAAGTTATGAGCGATCGCTTGTTCTAAAGGGACTCCAATCCAGTGGGCAGGTTTTTCATTGTTCTGATCTCCTAATTCAGGCGGTATCGGTAAAAATCGTGGTAGAACACTGGGGACTTTAACTCTGGCAAAGAATTCTTCTTCGGTGTCTGGGTTTTTGACCACAACAGCTAGATTCAGACTGAGATTGGAAATAAAAGGAAAGGGATGACTAGGATCAACAGCCAAGGGAGTCAAAACTGGAAAGACTTGTTCCTCAAAATAACTGTTGAGATGAGTCCGCTGTTTCTGATTCAAATCTATGTAATCCAGGATATGGATGCCTTGATTTACAAGTAGGGGACGAAGTACTTGCTCAAAATGTTGATGCTGTTTCTTTACATGAGGAATCAGGGTAGACCTAATATCATCTAGCTGTTGTTGTGGTGTCCGACCATCGGGAGTTAACAGGCTGACTTTTGCCTCTACTTGTTGCTTTAAAGCAGCAACACGCACCATGAAAAACTCATCCAAATTAGAGTTAAAGATTGCCAAAAACTTGAGGCGTTCGAGAAGGGGCGTGCGATCGTCACAGGCTTCATGTAACACCCTGCCATTAAATTCTAACCAGCTTAACTCTCGGTTAAGATAATATTGTGGATCGTTTAAATTGATGGGATTGGCGCTTTTCTTCGATTTTGCCATAACGATCTTAGGGTAGCCAGATGTAGTCTATACAGATGGATAACAATACACATAGTAAATTAAATCGGGCATCCAAGTGAAGCGGTTTGTCTTTAATTATCGCTTTTATCGGTTGAAAAAATTAAAATATCAAAACAGTTATTTTTCTGGAGTTTCGTTTTTCTCCTCAGTTTCCTTAGCTGCGGTGGCAATTGGCAATTGCAGATTTTGGTTGTAGACTAACTCTTTGTTAACTGCTACTTCTAAATTGGGTAAAGTATCGCTGTTAGTGATGCCATTTTGAATAGGAACCCGTTCAACAAGATAAACTCCTTCTGGCAAATTCCCTAACTCGCTTATTTAAAGCAGTTTCTTCTGCATTGTAATATGTTTCAAACTACTCGTCGCCGTCTTGCCGTCTGGTACACTGCTATCACTGCTGTATTACTACTATTATTCGCCAGTGGAGTATATTTATATGTCCGCAGTACATTAATCGAGCGGATTGACGATACCCTCAATCATGTAGTGGAAATTGTAGAGCGATCGCTTGTAGTTGAGTCGATCAATGATGATGTTGACAAATTTCGCATTAATCTAGAAGCCAGTTTTCGTGATAATGCCGACACTGTAGAAGATGACCATATTGACCTAGAATGGTTTAGTGGCACTGGCGAATTACTTTGGTCAACGCTATCCGAACCACTAAATATTCCCATTCGTCCTAACCGTACTGGCGAAACTGTACGCGTAGTTAAGGAAGAAAATTCAAAATTCAAAATTCCTAACTCCTCACTCCTCACTCCTCACTCCTCACTCAAAACTGAAAACTCAGCACTGTTATTGCGACAAGTTACCCAACGGGTGGAAGTGGGACGGCAGGTATTAGGATATCTGCGTGTAAGCCATCCCTGGTTTGAAGTCACTAAACCCAGTCGCCAATTAATTTTTGATTTGGCGCTAGGTATTGGGTTAATGGTGCTTTGTGTCGGAGCAAGTGGTTGGTTTCTTTCGGGTAAAGCGATGGAACCTGTAGGTGAGTCCTACCAACGCCTTAAACAATTTACTGCTGATGCTTCACATGAACTTAGAAGTCCCATTACTTTGATTCAAACCAATGTGCAAGTCGCCCTTGCTGACTTGGATTTAGCAGAGACAGAGGCAACTACTTCTATGCAGTATCGGCAACAGTTAAAGGTAGTGGAACGGTTAACGCAGCGTTTGGGTAAGTTAGTCAATGACTTACTGTTTCTAGCACGGCAGGATAGTGGTATTAGCAAAGATATTTTTTTACCTTGTCCGCTGGATGCCTTGCTGATGGAAGTGGTTGAAGAACAAGAATTGTTAGTCCCTGAAAAAGAAATTACCCTTTCTCTAGATTTAGTTGACCCTCCCGCCTCAGAAACAAGCCCCGAATTACTGGAAAATTGGTTTACACTTATGGGCAATTGGGATCAACTGGTGCGGCTGTTCACAAATTTAATTGCTAATGCCTTACATTACACTCCAGCAGGTGGACGGGTGAAAGTGGGATTGGCACGGATAGAGGGAATAAATCGCGTTTCTGGACTACGTTACACCAGTGCCCTGTTGCAAGTTAAAGTGAGTGATACCGGAGTTGGAATTCCAGCAGAAGCACTACCACGTTTGTTTGACCGCTTTTATCGGGTAGATCCGGCGCGGACTCATCCAACTGGGAATACAGCTACAGCCAGTGCGACTGGTTCAGGATTGGGATTAGCGATCGCTCAAGCTATTGTCGAACATCATCAGGGTCATATTCAAGTTGAAAGTATCCAAAGCATTGGCACTACGTTTACTGTCACTTTACCAATAACTCTTGAGTCTTAATTCGGCAATAAATATTTGTTTCTTGTGATAGATGTAGAAAAGTAAATAAATTAACTACTTTATATAATAACAATTGCAGTATTTAACCGCATTAAATTTGCTGTTTAAAAACTATTAAAAAAATAAGTGTTTTTCTAGGAGTCCACAAAGAATATGAAATCTCAAAATTTTCGCAAGTCCGCTGAGTTATTTGGCGCTATTTGTGGAGGATTACTGATTAGTCTGCCAGTAATTCCTCAAGTAGTAGCACAGCAGTCTCCTCCCAAGGTTAACCCTTGTCCGAGAATTTTCTACGAAGAACCACATAATAATCAGGTTGTGGTGCCGCCGGGATGTCCTCCTAATGCCCTAACTAAAAGACTAGCTGCTCAAGGGCTTCTTCCCGTCCCTGCTACCCCATCACCAGAGCAAACAAGATTGAGTGTCGGCAGTGAAGCTCCAGAATCAGGTGTCACAACACCACCCTCAGTTCCTAGCGAGCAAACTCAACAGCCCTCACCAGGGGCGGTTTCCAGCGACCAACCACAACTACTACAACCACGGCAAACCCCCAGCGCTACGATCGCCCTAGCAAATGGTACAGTTAATATCAAGTTGGTAAATGAGACTGCGGCTAATGTAACTTTCCAAGTGATTGGCGATACGGCACCGCGATCGCTACAAGGTAAGTCAGATGTAACACTGCAAGGTCTAAAGGCACCAGTAACGGTAACATTTGAACGACAAGATGGTGGACAGTTGAGCGTGACTCCACAACCCTCTTCAGAGCCAGGAAGCTTAGAAGTTACATTTAAGGAAGCCACGGATGCAACTCAAGGCAGAAGTGCTATGAGAATTGAACGAAACGGTTCTGTCTTCTTGAATTAGTAAAGGCAGGGGTGGGTTAAGTTCTAGCTGTTCTCAATTCAGTCAACTTAAGCCCTGGTGATATAGAATTCGCGGCTAGGGACTTCCAGAAATGAGCTTATTTGCAATTAATCCTGGCTCAAACCGATGATTGCAGGCTGGTTGCTCTTTAATCCTGGCTCAGTTGCAGATAATCCAGGCTCAAATGAAATTATAGTTGCTCTCTAATCCTGCCTGAAAACAACGATCATTGCAGGTCGGGGGATTTCTAATTGCAGGTCGCTACACAATACGGTTCGGTTTTTCTGTGCCCGACCCACTTGAAGTCACAATTGAATTAAAAGTATAAGGAACTAAAAATGTGGCTGACCAAGGTTGATCATATACAACTAACCTATCCTGTAGAAGCTGAAGAAAAAGTTGCAGAATTTTATACCAAAATTCTGCAACTCCCAGAAATTGAAAAGCCGCTCTCGCTCAGGGCAAACGGGGGAAAATGGTATGTCTTGGATAACATGCAATTACATATCAGCAGAGAGCAGGTTAAGAGAACAAGCTCAAAGCAGCACGTTTGTTTTGTTGTAACCAATTTAGACCAGTTCAAGGAATATCTCTTGGCACACCAGATCGAAATTGTCCCTGATAAGCAACCACTGAAGGAATGTGAGCGTTTTTATATATTCGACCCAGCGGGTAACCGTCTAGAAATCACCAAATTTACCGAGGTATAATAATGAGAAACTCAATAGCTGAAGCATTAACCTTTATCTCAGATGAGGCTTCCCAGGATATCAATGAGATAATCGTACTGGGAAAAAGCTTTGCCCTCAAAGCAATTGAATTGAGAAGCATCAATAATAAGAACGTTTGCACATTCAACTCGACAGAGCTTAATCAGCTATGTGCAACTTTAGCGTGAGCGATCGCTAAACTGATCTCGTGACCATAATGTTTAGATATTGCTGTGAAGGTTTTATCAAACGTAGTTGCGTCTATCATAATGATTCCCACCATTCCTTATTAGGCTGAGAAAATATTTTTTTGATATTCATGCTATTCAAAGCTCCTAAATCCCGGCTGTTAACATGTTTTCCCTGACTTGCAACCTTGTCACTGAGAATAGTTTCCAGTTGCGTTGGATCAGTTTGCACTTCAACTTCAGGAATGTTTTTTAAGCTGGGTTCAACAGATTGTAGAAGCGACTGGCGCTCAAATCATCCCGATTGATGGCAAGAGTGTCAAAGGCTCTTATGACCGCAATAGAAAGCAGTCATCCTTACACATGGTAAGTGCTTGGTCGAGTGAGAATCGGTTGATGTTGGGTCAAGTCAAGTTAGAGGATAAGAGCAATGAGATTAAGGCAATTCCAGCTTTACTAAACTTACTTGAGATTACAGGGTGTATCATTACTATTAATGCTTTTGCGTACTCAAACGGAGATTGCTAAACAAATTATTGAGAAAGGAGCAGATTATGTGCTTTGTCTCAACGAGCAGCAATGAATACAGATTATCTGCTTGAAGTGCTGGCAGTAACGCTACCCCATTAGCACATTATAAGCAAAAATTTCTGGCGCTTACCAGGGTAATACAAGCCCTTGTTTCATAAAACTTACCTGTAAAGTTGCAGGTTTAAGTAAAAAGTCTAAAAAGAAGTTTGAAATTATTAAATTAAAGACAATTAATCTACGCATTTATCCTTAAGTCAAGATTGCTCTAAATCTTCCCCAAAGTAAATAGTGCGAATATCTGTGGGTAATTTGTCCTCTAGCATACGATAGCCTTTCTGGAGAGAATTGGCTACTTCACTAGGGGCGATCGCTTCTCCTTCGGCTTGTAAATAGGCGGCGATTCTAGTTTCGCTCCAGTGGAAAGTTTGAGCCATTAACACCATCAATCGCAAAACAGGTGGTAATTGGTCTAATGCCTGTTGTACATAGCACCATAGTGGCGGCGAAGTTGTTTGAAGAGAATAATGAATTGCTTCTGTGGGTGGTAGCTTAATCTCGTTAATACAGAAAGCTGTCATATTAATTAACCAATTTTGCAAGGTTAAGGCTTCCTCACCTGATTTAGAGTTGGTTAAATTTAGTCCACCGAGTTCGTAGTAGATATGTCCCCAGGTGAGGGCAAACAGATAATCTGCTTGCACAGGCGATCGCGCCGAATGCCGAATTAAGGTATACACTATGGGACTATAGCGGCAAAAAATCACCGTAAAGTACTTTCCGGCATCTGGATAGCGCTGAAACAGAGTAAGTAGTTCATCGTCACTGTGATGGAACAGCGACTTTACCAGCGGGTGATTAGCTTCGGGAAAATGAGGAATTTGCACAAGTCTTTGAGTTGATAGTTGTTAAAATAGTTTTGGGAATTGCACTCCCGTAATTAATCGCATAATATCTTGGTGTTGCCCAGTTTGTAGCCCAGATCAGACTACTAGAGTATTGATAAACTAGAAACAAAGACTTAATTTTAGTCTTAATCGACAATCATAAAATCGGCTCTCTTATAGAATCCTTATTTGTTCATGGTTATAGCAGTTAGTGTGATATCGTTCCTGCTCAGTCCCCTTACCTTAGGCTCCTTTCTCCCTTCCCTGCCCTTAGATAGCCTGTTCTCCACCCAAGGCATTATGGTGATGCTGCTAGCAGCCTATGCTGGCGCAATGTGGATGTTCCTCACTAGTGCCCCAAAAGTACACACTGTAATGGTGTCGGATTTGGAGATTGCCCGACAGTTGTATGAAGGACTGCTAGATTTGCCAGCCGCTGAGGTGCCCTTGCACTATTACTACAACTACGAACAAACTATAGGCGCAACTGGCATTGATCCACTATATATGTCTACTGGGCCGAGCTTGTCTAACAAAATGATGAATAATGCTACAGATGGGCTGTGGTATCAATTAAAGAAAAACACCCAGCTACACGTTATTACTGGCGCAAGTTTAGGTAGCAAAAATCAGCAACGCCACGTTTGCTTTGACCATGACTGCCTAGAAATGATTTTAATGCGAGTCGAAATGCGCGGTTTGAAATTGAAGATTCGCAACCACAAGCCCCTGAATTTTTTGGTGAAGGACTATGAAGGGCGCGTTATTGAGGTAGCAGAGGTAGCAAATTAGTCATTAGATTTTAGATTATTTGAGGTTGGGTGGTGCGTAGCTTGCTGCCGTAGGCATCGCACCACCCAATATTTTTTTATATAGCAGGTGAGGCGTAGCTTGCCGCCGTAGGCATCGCGCTACCATTGATTATTTAAAGTCATTATGGGGTTTTGCTAAATAAAAGCTTATGACCGTTGAAAAAATGTACACATCTCATCTATATGAAACAGATTTCTATACTTGGACTCAAGAGCAGGTTAGCTTGCTCAAAACTCAACAGTGGGATCAATTAGATACCGTTAACCTGATTGAAGAAATTGAAACTTTGGGCAGAAGGGAACGGCAAGAATTGAGAAATCGTTTGGGCGTATTGCTAGGACACTTACTCAAATGGCAATTTCAACCAGAAAAACGTAGCAATAGCTGGTTGGGTACAATTCGAGAGCAACGTGTCCAAATTAAGCTACTTCTGCAAGATAGCCCTAGCTTGAAACCTTATTTAGATGAAGTTTTCTTCACTATTTATGAACTAGGCTTGGCTTTGGCGGTTCGAGAAACCGAGTTAGATGAACAGGTTTTTCCAGAAATATGCCCTTATACTTTAGGCAAAACTTTAAATCCTGAATTTTTACCAGATCCGAATCAGGTTGATAAGTAAGATAGTAATCGTCCCAATACTATTTTATTACCGTAAACCGTGGCAAATAAAAGCAGCCCAGTAATGAGGATCTGAAAAGGGGAATTGCTCTATGGAATTTTCTAGCACCTCAATCTGATTTTTAAGCTTCTGATACTTTAGAAATTTACGAGTCCAATTTAACCGCTCTGCTGAACCTCGCTCGTATTGGGATTTTTGAATCTGGGCTTCTTCAAATTCCGTTTTTGCGTGATTATATAGTTTTTAATATCCTTCCTCTTTAGCAATTTCTCTTTCTTAAGTTCGCGCAGTTTGATTTGGGATTGCTGTAAAGCTTCAGGACGGCTATTACCTTCTTGTCGCTGCTGGTAGTAGAAAATGGAAAATAATGCTGTGGCTAAATCATTGACTGACCACAGAGTACTAACTACACTTCTAGCACCAGCACACAAAAATCCTATGGAGAGAGTAAAAATATCATCAGTTAGGGAAGGAATACCCAAATTAGTTTCGCAGCAAGAAAGAAACACTTCTACAAGTTGAGGTAAACGCCAGGTTGGTGTCATCAATTGCCCCAAGGTGATGCTACCATCAGCTAATTTTAACTGTGATTCTAAAGGATTATCGAGGCGAGATTGGGCGTGGTGGCAGGAATGAAGTACTTGAACTTGTTGTGCTAACTGTCGATAGTTTTCACAAGTGGCTTGACTGCTGCCAATTAATCTGTTTTCTGGTGGAATGTTATACATTTGGGCGAGTTTTTCGCCTTCAAATCTTGCACAGGGAAGGTTATCTTCGGCATCTTCCACAGTTCCATATTGTAGAGAGATTTCATTAAATGTCCCGACATTATCACGTTGTTGACAAAATTCTAAAATTTGGCAGCTTTGGGTATAACGAATCAGAAATTTATCTCCTAAATATTCCTGATATTCTCCTGTAGGCAAAGCAGCAAAGGGAATCTGATGCAGTAACAGGTGAGGTACTAAAATTAATCCTTCTATTCCTTGAAGATGTTGGGATATCAGTTCAGGTATTTGCAGGCGTTCAGCTAGTTCGCGGAGAATACTGTTAATTTGAGTTTCCCATTTTTTGGGATCATTCATATAAGGCAATAACCAATTCAGGTTAATCCAGCCTTGCAACGTCTCTAGTCCTTGTCCTGTGGAGGTGTGGAGATTAATTTGGTTTTGCTGTACGACAAAAATATGAGTGTCACTGTTGGTAGTGTAGAAACTGAGAATAGCTGTATTGGGCTGATCAAATAGTAGTTTTTGAATTTCTGACAAACAGAGGGGGTTTACTTTAATTTCGCCAGCTAATACGGGATCTTCGCGTCTGAGATTTTCCCAAACTTGCTGTTTTTGGGCTTCTAAAGATGCGATCGCTTCATTGTAAGCTTGGAATGCAGCGCGTGTTTCACTACGGTTATTGTCGGATTTATGGCTTTGGCGTTCTTGATTAATTTGTTGTTGCAGTTCTTCATACTGCTGCAATAATTCTTGAACTTTTGGGGGGATTTCTTCGCCTTGACAGAGGTTGTAGCTTGCCATTAAGTCTACCAGGCGTTTGGAGCGCGATCGCTCGGAGTATTCAAAGGCTTTTTCTATTTGTCCAGCGCTGATGCAGGCTTGCACCATATTTTGGTAAATACCAATAGATTTCCCCAGAATTTCTTGACGGTGTGATTCAGATTTTGCCCAAGTACGGCTGGTTTCTACTGCTTTAATGGCAATATTATAGCCCTGGATAGCTTCTGACCATAATTCGGCGTGAAAGGTCATATTGCCTAAATTAGATGCAGAGTTGACACACATAATTGGAAAGGCTATATGTGTGTAGACTTTTAGTGCTGACTTAAACTGCTCTATTGCCTGATCAATTTGTCCTTTATCACGGTAGGCAGCACCTAAATTATTTTGCGTGCTTGCCCATTCTTCGGGAAAATCTTCTATTGTACGAACTTCCAACGCTTGTTCATAATAGCAGATAGCTGATTCTAGATTTTGTACCTTATCGCCATAAATCCGATTACAGTAAGCATTACCCAAATTATCTTGGATTTTCGCCCAATATTGGGGAAATAAATATCGTGTAAATACTTGCAATGCTAATTCGTAACTTTTGATAGCTTGTTCAACATTATCCGCTCTATCAATACCAATCATCTTGCAGTAGGCATTGCCCAGATTGATTTTAATTCCGGCCCATCTTTGAGGAAATATATGCTGATTATATATTTGCAAAGCATTTTGATAGCAAATAATCGACATTCCCAAATTCTCGAATTGATCGCCGTAACTTCTTTCAAGATAGGCATTTCCCAAATTACTCTGTGTATCTGCCCACCTTTCCGGAAATTTTTCCCGGTTGTACACTTGCAAGGCATTTTTATAGCAAATGATAGCAGTTTCTAAATTATCGAATCGATCACCACGAATTCTGTCAAGATAGGCATTTCCTAAATTACTTTGTATATCTGCCCACCTTTCCGGAAATTTTTTATGGTTATACACTTGTAAGGCATTCTGATAGCAAATAATCGCTGTCTCCAAATTTTTGGCTCGTTCTCCACGTAGCCTTTTACAGTATGCATTGCCCAGACTGTTTTTGGCAGTAGCCCATTCTTCTTGATATATTTTGTCGCTGAAAACACTTTCAACCATTTGGTAGCCGATGATAGCAATTTCCAAATTAATAGCTGGAAAACCCAAGGAAAAATCCTGAATTAAATTGCTGAAATTGACAATATCTACTGCTATTGCATGTGCTTTTTCTGCATCTCCTCTAAACAGAGTATCTAATGCCCAACTTCGCCAGACTTGAATCAGCTTATCATCCAGTTTGTTCAGGTTAGTTTGCAGTAATGAAGAGATTGCCTGGGAGTTGCCGTCGCTGTCGTGGGTTACCTGCAATACCTCAAGCAAGAAATCGAGATAGTATTTGTGGTTTTGTCTTCCTTTTTTTTGTTTTTGAGTACCGAATCCTTTTGCCATCTTAATTCAGCTATTTTCTATTTATAGTTATCAAACATTTCTGCCAACTTCTCTAGTAGTTCTTCAGCTAAATCCAATAACTCAATTTCATCAATTTCATCACTGGTTCCGCGGTTACTTTCTCCAACAGCCACATTAGCAGCCAAAACATTTTTGACAGAAAAAAGCCTATCTTCTTCTTCAGATAGACTCAAATATTTTTCCAACTCAGCGGCAATTTCTTGGATCGTCCTTGAACCCAAACGCGCTCTTACTTTCACCGCTACCGAATTGTCACTTTCCAGCAGCTTTACTAAAGCTTTTCTCAGTCCATCATGTTCGCCAGAAAACTTCTCAACGGCTATACGCACATATTCCCGCACGCTCATGTTTGCCGCCAATGCCTTTTGTGCAACTACATCTGGTACATCTACCAGCAATGAACCTTCGTTATCGCTGGCTTGATATAATTCATCCCCTTGTTTGACGGCTACAAGCAAATCTGCACCCAATGTGTGTAAATAGTGCAACACTGATTCCAACTCATGTTCTTTTAACGCCGACTCCAATTTGGACACCGCCGCTTGCTTTACTCCCAGTTTTTTCGCTAGCTGCGTCTGAGTTAATCCTGCTTTTTTACGTATTTCCCGCATGGCATCGGTGAGATAAAGGCGCAGGTACTCTAACTTCCCTGCCAGAATCACCTCTGAATCGTCGCTGACTTTCTGCTGTAACCAAGCTTGAAAATTAGGCTTTTTCATCACTGTTCCCTCTGCTGCAATTCACGCAATCTCACTCTTGCAGGCTGTTTGTCTCTATCTTTGATAGCGTCGTCGTATTTCTTCATAAAGGCGTGCAACACCACAAAGTGCTGAGGAGTACCAGCCGTTAAGATAAACCGTGGGTTATGTTCGCTCTTAGTCATACGTAACTCATACAAATCATCTTCCAGTTTCTCAAAGATGCCACTGGTAAGTGATGCGAGTCCTTTGTCGCACAGGTAGCCAAGATTAACTTGCAGACGCTTGGTTTCGGAAGCACTCAGTAACGGCTTTGGTGGATTTTCTGGTTTCTCCTCTTCGGGAATCATCCTGATGAAAAAAGCCAGCAAATCTTTGGGGATTTCCCCATTGACATCTAGATAAAGTTCCCAAGTCCAGGTCACTTCCTTCCTCACAGTTGATAAAGTTCCCAAGTCCAAGTCACTTCCTACCTCATAGTCTAGTATTCCTTATAAGGAATGTCAAGATTTATATTCCTTTAAAGGAATATAATATAGAACAAGTGAGTGCAACTTAGGCAATAAAAATGGTGCGTTAGGCAAAACCATAACGCACCCTACTGTTTATATGCTTAAGTAGGTCAACTCAATTGTTCAAATTTAAATTTCCCTTTAATAAACTTGTTAAAGTATTGACCTTTAGACGGTGCATTATCTAAGTCTTCCTTGACACTAGGAGGTACTTTGAAATATTCGTAAACACTTCCACTATCAAATTCAATAGTCAGTGTTTGAGTTTTTGGCTCATAGCTAAATTGCTTAATAACGCTGCCTTCGGGCTTGAGTAGAGGGAAGGCGATCGCATCCCGAATACTGGCACAATCAGTTAATAACATTACCAACCGATCAATCCCAATCCCTAAACCACCTGTAGGCGGCATTCCGTATTCAAGAGCTGTCAAAAAGTCTTCATCTACGCCTTGCGCTTCCAAGTCACCAGCAGCTTTTCTTTCAGCTTGTGCTTCTAAGCGTTCTCTTTGCTCGATAGGATCGGTAAGTTCTGAGAAGCTATTGGCAGTTTCTCGCCCTACTATAAATAACTCAAATCTTTCTACTAAACCAGGTTGAGAACGGTGGGGTTTTGCTAGGGGCGAAATTTCTACTGGGTAATCAATTACAAAGGTAGGTTGAATTAAATTGGCCTCTACTTTGTCTTCAAAGGCTAAATTTAGTAACTTACCAATTGATTGGGCTTCATCTACACCAGGAATACTAGCATTTTTACTTGCTGTTTTTGCTTCTTCCAAAGTTTGGAAAGAATTAAAATCCAAACCCGTAGATTCTTTAACTAAATCGTGCATTGTCACCCGCCGCCAAGGTGGTGTTAAATCTATAGGTTCTCCTTGGTAAGTGATTTCCAGCGTGCCGAGTACCTCTTGGGCGACAGTAGTAATAATCCCCTCTGTCAGCGCCATCATATCGTTGTAGTCGGCGTAGGCTTGGTAAAGTTCAATTGTCGTAAATTCGGGATTGTGTCGAGTCGAAATTCCCTCATTGCGGAAAACCCGCCCCAATTCAAACACCTTTTCAAAACCACCCACAATCAACCGCTTGAGATGAAGTTCTGTGGCAATTCGCAGATACAACTCCATTTCTAAAGTGTTGTGGTAGGTGATAAATGGACGCGCATCTGCACCCCCAGTCTCACTTTGCAAAACTGGTGTTTCAATTTCCAAAAAATCCCGTTCTTCTAAATAACGACGAATACCCGCAGTAATTTGGGCGCGACGGCGGAAAGTTTGCCGCACTTCCGGGTTAACAATCAAGTCAACGTAGCGCTGACGGTAGCGCTTGGCAACATCCGTTAATCCATGCCACTTGTCGGGTAGGGGCAACAAGGATTTAGTCAGGATAGTATATTGTTTAACGTAGACAGATAACTCGCCCTTTTCAGTCCGTTTAATAGTACCTTTGGCTCCCAGGATGTCACCTGCATCTGTGAGTTGTTTCAAGTGATTAAAGGCATCAGCATCAATATCTGCCATGCTTTCTTGGATGCGATTTTTATCCAGATAAAGCTGAATTGTGCCGGTTTCATCTTGCAAAGTGAAGAAAGCCAATTTACCGAAAACACGACGCGCCATAATGCGTCCAGCTATAGCAACTTCTAAATCAACTTCTTCGCCGCTGGATAAATCGGCAAACTTTTCTTGCAACTGCGCTGCATGATGGGTAGATTCCCAACGATAGGCATAGGGATTAGTCCCTAGCTGCTTGAGTTGTTCTACTTTCTCCAGCCTTGCGGCTCGGATATCTTCTTCCGACATGGTAACGAACTTTCAGGGGGCAAGATTAATTATAGATGCTGCAATCAAGTGGGGCGATTATCTGCAATCTTTACAAACTTCAGATTTGGTGTCGCCATCAAACACTACCAAAAATTTGCCAAACAGTTTCCAATCGGCCCATTAAATGAACATGATGATGACTGGCTAACCGTTTGGGCATGGTTAAACGATTGCAGCAAGGCGGCTCAAGGTGCTTCACTCATCAGCTTTGGAATTAGGGAAAGGAAATCTGAAATTGAAAGAATGCTGGAGTATATAGCGAAAAAGCGAGGGATGACTGCTGAGGAACTGTTCAAAAGCATTCTGGATGGAACTGCTGACAGCAGTGGCAATGAGCCAGGCCAGGTAGTCAGGAATGAAGGTGTCGAAAGCATATTGCTCAGTTAACGGGTAGTCGTCATGCTCAATAGGGCAAGATTAATTTATAAATGCTGCAAAAGTTGGCAGTGAGAGATATTTGTCCTTGAGGGCGCGTGCGATCGCCACTCAAAAATAATTGGGCGATCGCTTCTCTTAAGCAAAAATTGCAGAGAACATATCATTGATTATCTTTAACTATAATTAAAGATTTTCCTCTGCAATTCCAAGCTTTATTTTTCCTCCACTTTTAGCGAATGCCTAGATGAAACTGCCTTCATTTTCAAGTTAGTAAATTGCACGATCGCCTTTACAAAATCTTGCTGTTCTGGTTGCAAATTCAGTTTTACTAAGGCTTGATTGATATTATTACCAGCCCGGAGATTGTGAGTAAGTTGGGCACGTTGCGATGTGTTTAAAACTGCCTCAATTTCCCTATTTCTTCTCTGACGCACAGCCTGAAGTTGTTGGCTTTGTAAGGGAGTCAGGTTAATCTCCGACGAGGTGGAATAGCTTGCAGTTTTGGTAGTTTGGGTGAAAATGACACCAGAAGTAGCATGGAGTTGAACGGGTGCAGCTAAGGTAATTCCCGGCAGGAAAAGGACAAAAGCTAGAATAGCAGCAAACACAGAAAGCCGTTTTGTCAAGTGAATTGCCATATTGAGAAATGCCTACATCTAATTTAATGCTGAGATATAGTTAAGCCATTTTAAAGTCTTAATTTTGAATCTTCAATTTATCCTACCCTCAAGAGAGTGGTAGTCCACCTAGAAAATATTATTCACTTTAAGGAAATCCAAAAAAACTATAATGGTAAACTTAACTAAATTACTTTTGCTAAAATCCAGACCCAAATTCAAGTTTGGACAAAATTATCACTTAAGTGCTCATTTCTGTTAATCTGTCAATGCGTAAGTCCTGCTAAAATCTGGTTGCTGGAATTTCTAACAACCAGAGAAGTATCAGAAAATGAAAAAAATAAGTAAAACTCTTGTAACTACCTTGGCGTTTTATCTATGCTTTGGTGGAGCGGCACAGGCTCGTAGCATTACTAGCATAAGTCCGCCTACGGGGCCAGGTCAGGGGGATATATTCTGTACACAAGTTCAAACACCCGTTAATACCCCATTTCCTAATAACAACAACAGCACAGCTGCAAGCCAGAATCAGATTCTCAACTTCCCTGGTTTATCTTGTACCCCCAAAACCTTTCAAGCTATAGCCCCGATTGATACTCAATTGTTCGTTGAACCTTCAGGAGGGACAACAGAGTATTTCTTTACCGAAACAGCCGTAAATAATACTAACTCTACTTGGAACGGGTTTAGTTTTAAGATTGGCTTCGGAGTTAATGATAACTTCGGACCGCCTGAATTAATTCTAGTCCCCTATGGCTTTGCGATTCCAGATTTTGACTTCAACGGTTCAAGCTCTGACCCTCAGCCTACCTCGTCTAAATTCACGCAACTCCTCCAGGATGGTTCTTTCAATTTGCAATGGTCTGGGGGATCGGTTGCTCCTGGCGAGTCCGTCGATTTCACGTTTTCTGTTGATGCTCCCGATGATTTAGACGGAAACGATTTCTCTTCTTCTTTCACAATTCGTGAACTTCCTAGTGCTAAACCTGTTCCTGAACCCACTACCATTAATGGCGTTCTAATTATACTAGGCATACTCAGTTCAAGGTTAGCTCTCAAACATAAAATGAAAGTAGCAATCACCGAACAAAGGTAGTGTTACGGAGCGTGTAACCTATTGGATAAGCTGGATGTGGGGCGTTAGACAAGCCTAACGCACCCTAAAATAATTTACTCAGGTCTTTTCATTCTGTCGATTTCTCGTTGTAATTCTTCAATTTGTCGGCGTAAAGCTTCTGTTTGATTTGCGGATGATTCTGCTGAAACATTTACTGATCCGGAAGCAGGCGATCGCTGATAATTTCCTCGGCGAATTTGCTGGTATTCTTCAGATACTGCCCACGCCCGTAAGTAATGCAAGCGTTCCACTGGGAAAGGATGGCTCAACATCATACCCTGAGCGCCATTGTACATCAAGAATTTATACACCTGATTCAGTCCATCTTCATCCAGTGCCTGATAATTTTCTGACTGCTTGATAAACTCTTGTAAACTACATTCATTGGCATATTTGTTACTACCGCCAGAGAGTTTCATCATCGTTGACATCACGGGATTTAAGTCATCCATCACCAGTAGTGCGGCACGATCTGACGATAACTCGGCTTTCCGCCGCCACTCAAAAAAGGCGTAAATCAAGCCTTGTGTCACAAGATTACCGATGCCGAAGGTCAATTCTCCCAAGGCAGAAGCAGCACTCATCGCCCACATCGCCATTTGAATTAAAATAGTATGACCACATTTAATATGCCCCAGTTCATGGGCTAGCACCGCCCGAATTTCGGCTTCGTCTAGTAAGTCTAGTATCCCTGTATTTATGACTATGTAAGGATTCTCTTGCCCCAGCGCATAACTATTTGCTTGGGGATTTTGCGAGACAAACAGTGTAGGTTCTGGGTAAATGTCCAAATCTCGGACGCATTCCCGAAACATCTGGTAAATAGTGGAATATTGACGCGGCCCGACTTGGATGGCGTTACCCATTAGATAGACTAATTGAGGGCGTTCGTAGATAAATTCCACAAATTTACGAGCGATTAAATCAAATCCCGGTAAATTTCGTAAAGCTTGCTCGGCTTGACGATCTAGTGGATGCCTAAAGGCTTCGCTGGAAATTCCTGTGTAAGTTGGCATAATTTAGGGTATTGGGTCAGTGAACACTTATTAGTGAACAGTTATCAATAAACAGTCTATAAACTGGTAACTCAGAGCTGAGAACTGAATAATAGAAATGGGGCAATTGGAAGTAAAAGTCACTTTGTATGGAATTAAAAGCGTGTGATTGAGGCAGAAGTTCATTTGTCACTACATAACTTTTTGCGATCGCAGGCGGGGTTCCCTTCCTGGCCCCATCATTTGACGATGGCACGGTTGGTAGCACGCGCCTTGCGCCTGGGACGTAGTGCCCTAATTCAAGTAGGGGCGGTTTGTGGCTATCAAGGGCGGTATCGCACCAGTTTCGTAGCATCAGCCCTAATGTGGCATGGCCCTGTAATTATTGTTGCTCAAGAAGCGGTGCAGCAACTTCTGCTACAGATAGAAATTCCCCGTCTACAGCAGTGGCTACCAGCCAACAAATCGATTAGAACAGGTGACGCTTGGCCTGATGCTGAGTTTCAAGGGCTACTGTTAACCTCCCCGGAAGCTTGGTTAAGAGGACAATTTGCTGGTGGCGATCGCTTTCCCCAAGGCATCCCTACAATTATTGATGGGGTAGATGATCTCGAAGATTGGGTGCGTGATCAACTTACCCAAGATATTCAACCCCATGATTGGGATCAACTCATGCTAGCTTGCCCAAACCAAGCTGAGGCAATTAGCGAGGCACGGATACAACTAACACACGAACTTTATCAGCATCCTGCCAATCCCTATGAGTGCTATCTAATTTCCCAGCCAGAAATAGAGATTTTAAGCCGTCTCTATTCTGCTTTAGAGTCAGTACAAGCACTGCCAGAACCTTGGAAACAATTCTGGCAGCAATTACAAATCCTTGATGAAAATCTTTCCCCTCCTGCCTCCCCTACCTCCCCTGCCTCCCCTGCTCCCCCTGCTCTCTTCTGGGCGACTATTGCCCATCGACAAGGTTTATTTTCTTTGCACTACGCCCCAATGGAATTAGGGGAAATCCTCTCGCCTATTTGGCAGCGACAACCAGTAGTTTTAATTGGCAGCGCCATAGAACCGGAAACTGATGCTCCTCTTTTCCAACAGCGCCTGGGTTTAGACGATTTAACTTGTCTGAATTTTTCTTCGGAAAGTCAAGCGGAAGCAATTCAACTGTATGTACCCTATAAATTGCCTCTACCTAACACACCAGAATTTCAAGCGGCATTTATTCACAAAGTCCGTACATTGGTTTGTCTAAGTGCTACAGCACCAGGATTAACGGTTGTCTTGGTGGGGGATGTACCACTCAAGTCTCAAGTGGCAACAATTCTGGCCTCAGAGTTTGGTTCGCGGGTGCAAGTAGAAAAAACTTGTTTAGATGAAAATGGGATTTTGATTAGCGGTTGGGAATTTTGGCGAGAACATCAACGAGTTTTGCCGGCACCTCATTTGTTAATTATTGCTACTTTACCCCTACCATCTTTAGAAAATCCCCTAGTAGCTGGTAGGGTAGCTCGTTATAAGCGATCGCATCAAGATTGGTTCCGTTTATATTTGTTGCCAGCAGCCTTGAATGAATTACAAAGAGCGATCGCTCCAGTCAGAGAAAGTCAAGGCATTGTTGCTCTACTTGATAGTCGTGTAGTTAATCGTAGCTACGGCGCTCAAATTCTTGCAGCTTTAAGTCCTCTGGCACGAATTAACTATCTTGATCCAAGCCTGTTTTCTACTACTAGTGAAGAAAATTCCGCTTAAGGTCATTTGTCACCCAATTTACATTTTATGAAGGTAATGCGATTCATTGCCTCTCTATAGCCATGATTCCTGCCAAGATAAATTTAGAACCTAAGTAAAATTTGAGTTGCTGATTATGGGTGAAGCAAAGCGTCGTAAAACCAGACAAGGGGAAACATACGGTCAAGAGACTCGGATCTTGCCTTGGGTTCCCATCACAAAAGCTCAATCCGAACTATTTGTCAGTTGGACAACTCGTGGTGCCTGGATAGGCATTATCCTTATGGCTGTAGGATGGGCAACTATCCGTTTTATCGGCCCAGCCTTCGGTTGGTGGCAAGTAGTCTTCTAAATCTTGCTGTTAGCCTTCTGACTTGGAGAAACCTTGAATCTTACTCCCCAACACTAGTAGGGAACGATCTGCTCTTGTTAGGTCTGTATTGGACTCAACTGAGAAACGCTATAGAAATATACCAGATAAGGGGTTTGGCTTAAAACTATAGGACTTACGCAAAATATCTCTCAAACTCTGATTTCTCCGTGCCGCGCCAGTTGCTTCTCCTAAGGGAGACGCTGCGCGAACAAGTCGGGAAACCCGCCCAACGCACTGGCTTCTCTGTGCCTCTGCGGTTCGTTATTCCGTAACTTGTGCGTAAGTCCTAAACTAATGCAATTAAATGAGCGTAGGCGTGGCCCGTCGGAGACATCGCTTGTTTATACTTCAATCCGCTTGGATTAAGGCTTGATCCTCCCTAACCCAAGCGGATTAGTTTATCTTGCTTGCTGATTAAAATCCTAACGGGACTGCTTGCTACTTAGTAGTACCCCAGCAGGTACTCTTTCCAATTGGAATTTTCCCACAGGTTTAGTCTGTGTATGCTCCACGTCTTGGGTCTATCTTTGTAGTATGTAAAGAAGCACTTTTGACCTGAGATTATGCCCTCCTCTAAAAAACCCCTCGCCTACCCATCCAGCCACAAGAGCAATCAAGTCGATAATTACCACGGTACTTTAGTCGCAGATCCTTACCGTTGGTTAGAAGATCCTGACTCTGAAGAAACAAGGACTTGGATTGAGGCACAAAATCAAGTTACTTTTGGCTACTTGAGTGAAATTCCTACTAGGGAAAAAATTAAACAGCGCCTCACCAAACTTTGGGATTATGAAAAATATGGTATCCCTTTTAAAGAAGGTGAATCTCTGCAAGACGGTTCCACCGAACGCTACTTTTATTTCAAAAATGACGGACTGCAAAATCAAAGTGTCTTCTACACTCTGAAAACCCTCGAAGACCAACCCAAAGTTTTACTCGATCCTAATAAACTTTCAGAAGATGGCACTGTTGCTCTTTCAGGATTGTCTATTAGCGAAGATGGTAAACTTTTAGCATACGGTCTATCCGCCTCTGGTTCTGATTGGCAAGAGTGGAAAGTCCGCGATGTTGAAACTGGTGAAGACCTGCAAGACCACCTGAAGTGGATTAAATTTTCTGGTGCATCGTGGACACATGATAATCAAGGTTTCTTTTACAGTCGCTACGATCAACCGAATGAAAAAACTCAATTAGAAGATGTTAACTATTATCAAAAGCTCTACTATCATCAACTAGGTAAACCCCAATCAGAAGATGTACTAATTTATCATCGTCCTGACCAAAAGGAATGGGGTTTTGGTGGCGGTGTTACTGAAGATGGAACCTATCTAATAATTTCTGTTTGGCTGGGAACTGACTCCAAGAATTTATTTTTCTACAAAGATTTGACTAACCCTAATGCGGAAGTTGTAGAACTAATTAACCAATTTGAGGCAGATTACAGCTTTATTGACAATGATGATAGCCTGTTTTATTTCCGCACGGATTTAAATGCACCACGGGGACGAGTTATTGCGATTGACACCAAAAACCCTGCGCCAGAAAATTGGCAAGAAATCATCCCCCAATCAGCAGAAACGTTAGAAAGTGTAGGCATACTTAATAACCAATTTGTTGCAGATTACCTCAAAGATGCTCACAGCCAAATTAAAATTTTTGACCTCAAAGGCGCGTTTATCCGCGAGTTAGAACTACCTGGACTCGGTTCAGCCGGAGGTTTTGGAGGAAAGCGTAATGATACCGAAACTTTTTATATTTACACCAGTTTTACCACACCAGGAACTATCTATCGCTACGATATGATAACTGGTAAAAGTACCATTTTTCGCCAGCCAGAGGTAGATTTTAATCCTGATGGTTACGAGACAAAACAAGTCTTTTATGATAGTAAAGATGGTACTAAAGTGCCAATGTTTATTACCTATAAAAAGGGCATTAAATTAGATGGAAATAATCCGACTTATCTTTATGCTTATGGCGGTTTTAATGCCTCAATGACACCTAGTTTTTCTGTGAGTCTTTTGATATGGATGGAGATGGGTGGTGTCTATGCTATGCCCAATATCCGCGGCGGTGGAGAATACGGCGAAGAATGGCATCAAGCAGGAATGAAGGATAAAAAGCAGAATGTCTTTGATGACTTTATTGGCGCAGCTGAGTGGCTGATTGCTAATAAGTATACTAAGACTGATAAGCTGGCGATCGCAGGTGGTAGTAACGGCGGCTTATTAGTAGGTGCTTGCATGGCACAACGTCCTGATTTGTTTGGTGCAGCCTTACCAGCAGTTGGGGTGATGGATATGTTGCGGTTTCACAAATTTACCATCGGTTGGGCTTGGACTTCGGAATATGGTTCAGCAGATAATTCAGAAGAGTTTCCAGCGCTGTATGCTTATTCGCCATTGCAGAATCTCAAACCAGATACAGCTTATCCAGCAACCTTAATTACCACAGCCGATCATGACGATCGCGTTGTCCCTGCTCATAGTTTCAAATTTGCCGCAGCTTTACAAGAGGCTCACGCAGGTGATGCGCCAACGCTAATTAGAATTGAAACTAAAGCAGGACATGGTGCGGGTAAACCCACGGCTAAAATTATCGAAGAAGCCGCAGATAAATGGGCTTTTCTGGTGCGTGCTTTGAATGTTGAAGTTTAAGGGTTGATTTATTTGTAGGGTGCGTTACACTGCGTTAACGCACCACATTATTTTTATAAGCGTCAAACTTCCCTATACATTTTAAAATTATTCATAAACTCTACCTCGATGCTGAATCAAAATAATCATTACTTGATTTAAGCCATCATCTATTTCATAAATGACGCGATATTGACCTACGCGATAACGATAATAACCTAATAACTCACCTTTCAGAAATTTAATATTAGGAGAATTACGAGGCTCAATTTTTAAACGTTCAAAACAACGATCTAATTTTTTTTGTAAAGAAGCAGAAGACGACTCGAAAAATTCTTGAGCATCAATACTAATAATAACAGTATACTTAATATTTTCGTTGGAGTTGGTCAACTGAAATTACCTTACCTTCTTTAACATTCTTCTTTGCTTTAGCAAGCGCTTCTTTAAAACCCTCTATTTTCAACAATTCTTCAGTTGCTTCATTATCATCTCTTTTAGCTAAATAATATTTTCGTTGGAGTTGCTCAACAGAAATTACTTGACCTTGTTTAACATTCTTCTTTGCTTTAGCAAGCGCTTCTTTAAAACCCTCTATTTTTAACAATTCTTCAGTTGCTTCATTATCATCTCTTTCAGCTAAATACGCTAAAAAATCAGCAGCAACTAATAATCTCTCTGGGGAGAGTTGATCGACATATTCTTTAATTTGCTGGCGAATTTCTACTGTATTCATAAAATTTTATTGGTATCTAAACACAAAACTCTAGTCACGTCGCCCTTCGTCCTCTTTGAGGCTGCAAATCAAACCTGTAAAAGCTGGTTGTATCCCAGTTTTAGCTTTATTGTAACCGCTTTATATTCAGGGGCTAAACACTCAATACCATTCATCACCCAAAATGGCGAACCATAATTCGTCTACCGAGTCGCCTTTAAACCACAAACTCTTGTGAAAGTGTCCTTCACGTCTGATACCAATTCGCTCCAGCAGTTAAGCGGATGCTATGTTTGCTCGATCGCAGTTTGCAAGTAGACGATGCAGATTGTGTTCTATAAATAAATAGTCGAGCAACATCGTTACAGCTTCGGTTGCGTAACCTTTACCTTGGTGCGATCGCGCCAGTGTGAAAGTTAAGCAATAAGGCTGGAGAGAAACAATTATTTATCTTCACCCTTACGGCTTTCCTGCATTTTAGTAAAAAGAAAGTTTAATTTCTATATCCCTTTTGTGCTTAAAACACGACAAATCGGGCTGTACCCTTGAGATTGATTATTGTATAAAGTTGTTTCTGCTGCTGGTTGGATTGAGGAATCGTAGAAAAACGATTCAATGTTGTGATTCCGTTAGTTACAATTTTTACTTCCTCGCCCAATCCAATTTTTACACGGGGTATGAGCAAGCTAAATGTAATGTAGTCACCATTTACCGTCTGTTTAATAGTCACAGTCACTTGTGTACCAATTTCTGTTTCTACAGTACGGATCTGCTTTTCTCCTTCAAAGTTTAATGTCTGTTTCTGGTCTTTATATTGGAAAGAGGGCTTGCCAATAAAGCTTGTTGTTGAATAATTAATACTGACTTTCTCACCTTTGAAATTATACCCTGTGAAACTATACACGTCCGGTGTGTTTTCTTCTAAGGCATGAGATTGTGATACAGGTATTGCTGCTAAGGTTATACCTAATGTGAATGATGCAATTAAGTTTCTTGTTTGCATATCTCAAAAATTTATTGCTAGTTTGATCAAGATATCTACCCTGATGGGATGACAATAAGAATTAAACCAATTATAAAGGTAGATATTCCGAAAAACTTGTCAAATCGAACACATTGCAATCCTTGTTAATATACCTGCAAAATTTTGTAACAGTGCGTAAAGTTACATCTATCTTGAAAATAGGGAATAAGTGGCAAGAAATAGGGAAAGGGATTTTTATACCCTTGTTGTCGGCTATTGCTCGTAGGTGTCTTGCAAATAGATAAACTTGAAAACCGACTATTACGGCATGGCGAAAATAAAGCTACCATTGAAAATGGTAAAAAAGCTGAAAATATAAGTCTTTTGACTTTTTCAAAACGGTACTAGAATTTTGTTTTATAATTAGAGATTTTGAATTTTGCATTGCTTATGAAGTTACGCTCATATATGCTTATCGGGTTTTTACTTAGCCTTCTCCTAAGTATTGTGCCTTTTTCGAGGAATTTTACCAATGCTGCAACACCGACAGCAGTCGCACCTGTATCTGCTCTCTCATTCACCCAAGGGGTGAAAAAAACGGTATTGGACAACGGCTTAACAGTGCTAACCAAGGAAGTCCATACCGCTCCAGTAGTGAGTGTGCAAGTCTGGTATAAAGTTGGTTCACGCAACGAGGTTAAGGGAGAAAATGGCATTTCTCACCAGCTAGAACATTTGATGTTCAAGGGTACAACTGACCGTCCAGTGCAGTTTGGAAGGTTGTTTAGTGCCTTGGGTAGCCAGTTCAATGCCTTTACTAGTTATGACGAAACAGCTTACTTTGGCACAGTGCAACGAGACAAACTCGAAGCATTGTTGACATTAGAAGCCGATCGCATGGAAAACTCCTTAGTTGGGACTGAACAACTCGCAAGTGAAAAGCGGGTGGTGATCTCCGAGTTACAGGGGTACGAAAATTCACCAGGCTATCGTCTGAGTCGGGCAGTGATGCAAGATGCTTTCCCTAGCAGAGCTTATGGCTTACCTGTGGGAGGCACAAAAGCAGATGTAGAAAAATTCACGGTGGAGCAGGTGCGGAATTATTACCAAACCTACTACAGCCCAGAAAATGCCACGTTGGTGATTACAGGGGATTTTGCCACAGAACCTGTACTGAAAGTTGTTAAAGAAACTTATGGGAAGTTGCCAAAACGAGCCAAGACGGCTGTGGCTAAAAATTCTGCCCAGGTGAGTGCTTCTACCTCTGTTGCTAAAAAAGCGCCGATTATCCTCAAGCAGCCTGGAAGTGCGGCACTACTGCAAGCGGTGTATCCGTTACCAGATATCAAGCATCCTGATGTGCCGGCAATTGATGTGATGGATGCCATCCTCACAGGCGGACGTAGCTCTCGGCTTTACCAGGGTTTAGTGGAATCTGGACTCGCCAGTTCAGTGAGTGGCGGTGCTGCCGAACTCATCGAACCAGGTTGGTATGAAATTAATGCTACGGCCGCTCAGGGTCAAGAGTTAGGGAAAATTGCCCAGGTGCTCCAGGAATCTTTAGCAAAATTGCAACAGCAGCCAGTCACTACAGAAGAATTGAACCGAGCGAAGACGCAACTGCAAGCCTCGTATATTTTGGGTAACCAAGACATCACTAGTCAAGCTAGCCAACTGGGATATAACCAAACTGTGGCCGGCGATTATCGTTATATTGAAAAGTATCTGGCTGCGATCGCTAAAGTCACCCCAGACGAGGTGCAGCAAGCAGCAAAAACTTACCTAAATCCGGCTAAACAAACCATCGGCTTCTTTGAGCCAACTCAACCAGATGGTAAACCAGGGACTTCTAGCGCTGGTTCTGGTCGCACAGTGGAAAATTTCAGCCCCGGTAAACCTGTAGATCCAGCAGAACTGGCTAAATATCTTCCACCTGCCACATCAGCTACAGATTCGGGCAAACAATCACTACCAGAAGAGTTTACCTTGAATAACGGTTTGCGGGTTCTGCTCTTGAGCGATCGCAACCTCCCCACGATTAACCTGAGTGGACAAATTGACGCCGGTAGCGAGTTTGACGGCAATCAAAAAGCTGGATTAGCGAATCTGACTGCGACTAACTTAATGAATGGGACGCAGACTAAAAACGCTCTTACCCTAGCAAAAACCTTAGAAGACCGGGGAGCTGATTTGAACTTCGGTGCTAGCCGCGAGGGAGTTAGCGTCAGTGGTGAGGGACTTTCAGCGAACCTGCCGATATTGATTCAAACTCTGGCAGATGTGTTAGAAAACGCTACTTTCCCAGCCGACCAGTTAGAATTGAGTCGCCAACGGGCGTTGATAAGTCTCAAAGTCCAGCTAGATGACCCCAGAGGACTGGGACGACAAGTATTTCAGCAAGCAATTTACCCAGAAAATCATCCATTCCATAGCTTTCCCACGGCCGAGAGCTTAAAGAGCGTTACTCGTGATGATTTGCTTGGCTTCTACCAGACACACTACCGACCAGATACCACAACGATCGCTTTAGTAGGAGACTTTGAGCCAGTTAAGGTAAAAGCTTTGCTGAATCAGGCGTTTGGCAAATGGCAAGCCACAGGTAAGCAACCTGTTCTTAAAATAGCGTCCGTGTCATTACCGCAAACTTTAACACGTTTAAATAAACTAATTCCCGGTAAGACAGAGGCTGTTACTTACATCGGCTACAACGGCATCGCTCGGAAAGACCCACGTTATTATGCGGCACTGGTGCTAAATCAAATTTTGGGTGGTGATACCTTATCGAGTCGTTTGGGTACGGAAGTGCGCGATCGCCAAGGTCTAACCTACGGTATCTATAGTGGTTTTGCCGCCGGAATCAATCCTGGCCCGTTCTTGATTCAGATGCAGACTGCTCCTGGAGATACCCAAAAAGCGATCGCCAGTACTCTGGCTTTACTCAAACAGTTGCGCGAACAAGGAGTAACTGAGGATGAATTCAACGCGGCAAAACGCTCAATTACCAATAGCTACCCCGTGGATTTAGCTAATCCCAGTGATGTATCAAGCATCATTTTGAGTAATGCTGTCTTGGGACTTTCACGAGCAGAAATCCGAGAGTTTCCCCAAAAGATTCAAGCAGTGACTATGGCTCACCTGCAACAGGCAATTGAGGATTTAATTAAGCCGGAAAATCTGGTAATTGTCACCGCCGGGCCTGGAGATACTGTACCCAAGATTGGATCATAATTTCACATAAAGGTGCAAAGATGTGCTTTGCACCTTTATATGTTGGTTGAGATTAGACCTTTTGCTTTTATAAGAAGAGATCACAAGTCGGGGTCAGAATTCAGGAAGAATTCTGTAGGAGAGCTTCAGCTTTTTGTCTCACAGAGGAGCGATCGCAAAAAGCTTTATTTAGCCGAGTTTCAAAAAGCAACGTTATGATAATTAATGCACTAATCGAGCTTGCGTCTAATAATAAATAAGTTGGCACAAATAAACCTCCAGAGTACGGAGACGATTAATCGCCTTTGTAAAGCTGTTAGGTGCTGCGGCCAACCAAAATCAGCCGTTGTACAAATTTCCACAAGGATAATTGAAGTGACTAG
Organism: Nostoc sp.; assembly: GCF_036917395.1. Classification (GTDB taxonomy): domain Bacteria; phylum Cyanobacteriota; class Cyanobacteriia; order Cyanobacteriales; family Nostocaceae; genus Nostoc. Next base: position 164,605 of record NZ_JBALDI010000003.1, on the reverse strand, counting down.
GACTAATTCAGACTTTCTTACCTCCTCTGATCCAGCGATCGCGGAGTTAATCAACGACGAACTACAGCGTCAGCGAGACCACTTGGAGTTGATTGCTAGTGAAAACTTTACCTCCGCTGCTGTACTGGCGGCTCAAGGTTCAGTACTGACAAATAAATATGCCGAGGGATTACCTGGTAAACGCTACTATGGCGGTTGTGAGTTTATCGACAAAATCGAACAACTGGCGATCAATCGGGCTAAACAGATATTTGGTGCTGCTCACGCGAATGTACAACCTCATTCTGGCGCCCAAGCTAATTTTGCAGTGTTCCTATCCCTGCTGGAACCAGGTGACAAAATTATGGGGATGGATTTGTCTCATGGGGGACATCTCACCCACGGTTCACCTGTAAATGTCTCAGGTAAGTGGTTCCAAGTTAGCCACTACGGTGTTAGCCAACAAACAGAACAACTTGACTACGACCAAATTCGGGAGCTGGCGCTGAGGGAGCGTCCTAAGCTGCTGATTTGTGGTTATTCGGCTTATCCCCGTATAATTGACTTTGAAAAGTTCCGTAGCATTGCTGATGAAATCGGCGCTTACTTACTGGCGGATATTGCCCATATCGCTGGTTTAGTTGCTAGTGGTCTTCATCCTAATCCCATTCCTCATTGTCATGTAGTAACAACAACTACACATAAGACTCTACGCGGCCCTAGAGGTGGCTTAATCTTGACCAGCGACGCAGAACTAGGTAAAAAGCTAGATAAATCTGTTTTTCCTGGTAGCCAGGGCGGGCCATTGGAACACGTCATTGCTGGTAAGGCAGTAGCTTTTGGAGAAGCCCTGAAGCCAGAGTTTAAAACCTATTCTGCCCAAGTGATTGAAAATGCTCGTGCTTTGGCAGAACAACTGCAAAACCGGGGTTTAAAGATTGTGTCCAATGGCACTGACAATCATTTAATGCTCGTGGATTTACGTTCTATTGGCATGACGGGTAAGCAAGCGGATCAGCTAGTCAGTACCGTGAATATTACTGCTAACAAAAATACTGTTCCCTTTGATCCGCAATCGCCATTTGTTACCAGTGGTCTAAGATTAGGTTCGCCGGCAATGACCACAAGGGGCTTAGGAGTAGCAGAATTTACCGAGATTGGAAATATTATTAGCGATCGCCTGCTTTCTCCAGATTCCGAGGTAGTTACCCAAGATTGTCGGCAACGGGTAGCAGCATTGTGCGATCGCTTCCCCTTATATTCTCACCTGGAAATTCCTGTACCAGCCCTAGCCTGAGATGATAGTTAGGAGTTAGGAGTTAAGAGTTAGGAGTGATAAGTTTTAAGTTTTGAACTCCTAACTCCTAATACCAATTCTGTATGAAGATGTGCCTATAGGACTTACACAAAACAACACCCTGTAGGGGCAATTCATGAATTGCCCCTACTACCTAAACAAAGCACAACCTCACATAGAATTGCTATAACTCTTGTACAGACGCGATTAATCGCGTCTCCTAACTCCTGTACAGACGCGATTAATCGCGTCTCTACTCCAAACTCCTGTACAGACGCGATTAATCGCGTCTCCTAACTTCTAACTATTCTTTCCAATGAGTGCAGAAATTATTTGTGTTGGTACTGAACTGCTGCTAGGAGATATCCTCAACGGCAATGCTCAATTTTTGGCGCAACAATTAGCGCAACTAGGTATCCCCCATTACTATCAAACAGTGGTTGGGGATAATCCAGAACGGTTGAAGCAAGTTATAGAAATTGCTATTTCCAGAGCGCAAATTCTCATTTTCACTGGTGGACTCGGCCCGACACCAGACGACCTCACCTGCGAAACGATCGCCGATTTTTTTAAAGTCCCCTTGGTAGAACGCTCTGACATCATCGAAGACATAATCCAGAAATTCGGCCAACGTGGTCGGGTTATGTCACCAAGTAACCGCAAGCAAGCTTTGATTCCCCAAGGTGCAGAAATTCTACCCAACCCCACTGGAACAGCACCCGGTATCATTTGGCAACCTCGTCCTGAAATCACGATTTTTACCTTTCCCGGTGTTCCCAGTGAAATGCATCCAATGTGGGAAGAAACAGCCGTCCCATTTCTCAAAAGTCAAGGTTGGGGTAAAGAAATTATTTACAGCCGGAGTTTAAAATTTTGGGGTATTGGTGAATCTGCTTTGGCGGAAAAGGTTACTTCCTATTTAAACTTGCAAAATCCCACAGTAGCCCCTTATGCAGGTAAGGGGGAAGTAAGATTGCGAGTTTCTGCCAAAGCAAATTCAGAAGCAGCAGCAGAGGTCTTAATTGCGCCCATTGAGAAACAAATTAAAGAAATCGCCGGACTAGATTTTTACGGCATTAATAATGATACTCTTGCTTCCGTGGTCGGTCAGTTGTTGCTTGCATCAAAAGAAACGCTTTCGGTAGCAGAATCTTGCACTGGTGGCGGACTGGGGCAAATGTTGACTGAGATTTCTGGGAGTTCTGATTACTTTTGGGGTGGAGTAATTTCTTACGACAATTCGGTGAAGGTTGGGCTGCTGGGGGTTAACCCAGAAGATTTAGATAAATTTGGGGCGGTAAGTGCTACTGTTGCAGAGCAAATGGCAATTGGCGTCAAAACCCGCCTTGCAACAACATGGGGATTGAGTATTACTGGTATTGCCGGCCCAACTGGAGGGACAGATACCAAGCCAGTGGGTTTAGTTTACGTTGGTTTGGCTGGGCCAAAGGATGAAGTGGCAAGTTTTGAGTATCAGTTTGGTACAGTGCGAGGTCGAAATTTAATTCGTCATGTAAGTGCAAATGCAGCGTTGGATAATTTGCGCCGGAAGTTGTTGACGAGATAGGAGGTATGTTAAGTTTGTCATCCGATTTGGATGACAAGCGTACTTACCAAATGTGTTTCTTAGGAGAAAGTCCGAGCAAAGTTTTTAGTCTCAAACAAGCTAAATTTATTGATAATACTGTCAAAAAGCTTTTGATAATTGTTTTCTTTGTGATGCCTGCGGCGAGCTACGCTAATGGAGAGTGCTTTCTTTATACAGGTTCAATGTTTGAAACCCAAGACAATAATTGGTTTATATAAAATATCAAGATTTTAAAACTAACTTGCAGAATGTGGGTAAAAAGTTATTATCTTGTTAATATCTTGTTAATAACTTATCAATATCTTGTTAATAGCTTGTTAATAACTACAATATTATATTTTTTATCATCTTTTCCTGATTAGTTTATTGTTCGTACAGTTTCATTCACAGGTATTGCGTTTAAACAAGGAAATTTCGTTCAGTAGGAAAAACTTCTTTGTTCTCAAAATGCCTAGAGAATCAGATCGGTACTGCTTGGTATTTTGTAGATAGTTACAATCTCCCATTAGTAGTTTCGTACTATCTAAAGGAAGGCTAACTTTTTGTGAGTCAGTCTCAACCCCTTCTTGAAAGATTAAGATCATAATCAATTTGCCAATAAATAATAGTGCTTAAAAATTTCGCAAAAATGAGGGTAGAAAACACAAATTTTGGACTAGCAGTGCCTACGGCTGGCTCTGCCTATGCGTCATCTGAAAAAGCATTACTCATTTTTGTCTTCAAAATTATGTGTCAAATTGAATTTTATACCCCCATTTGGAGTTAATTTACAGCGTAAATACTATTGACAAAATTAATTTTATTTTAATCTGTCAAGAATGGCCTCAACATCATAATTCCCACACGTATAGCGAGGTCTTAATGATACCCTCAAATGGTGCATTAGCAATGTTACTAGTGCTAATTTTGATGCTTTTTTGGATTTATTTAAGGTATAAAACCAGAATAGGATCAAGATATTCACGCCCTCTGGCAATTTTCGTCATAGTTTCTCTGGCGATCGCTAGTGGAGGTATTGTATCCGCAGTAACACTGAACCCGGCTCCCCTAAATAACATAACTAGTTTACCACCGGCTACAACTGGAGACCCTAACCCGGCGAACCCACCACTCCTGACAGCAGTGGCTCAACCAAGCAATCTCGCAGACTATGTTCAAGACGAAAAAGCCCTACTCAAGCTAGGAAAATCCCTATTCTGGGATATGCAGCTTGGTAGTGACGGCATTCAGTCCTGTGCTACTTGTCACTTTCATGCCGGAGCTGATAACAGATCAAAAAATCAAATCAATCCTGGTTTTTTGGCATCACTGAAAGATACAACTTTCCAGGTAGGTGGTGGTGCAAACTATCAACTCACGGCGGCAGATTTTCCATTTCACAAACTGGCAGATCCTAACGATCGAACCAGTACTGTTATTTCTGACACTAACGATGTCGCCTCATCTCAAGGTGTGTTTAACAGTGTTATTAAGAAAACTGTTCCAGGTCAAGCAGAGGATTCGACTACATCTGTGCCAGATCCAGACGGCTTTCAAGTCAATGGAATTAATGTGCGTCGAGTTGAGCCGCGTAATACTCCAACGGTAATTAATGCAATCTTCAACAAACTCCAGTTTTGGGATGGTCGCGCCAAGGAAACCTTCAATGGGGTGAATATAAAAGGAGCAGCAGATTTTAATGCTAAAGTTTACATAGCTACAACATCAAGGCAACTAACTCCTGTTTCCGTTTCGCTCAATAATTCCTCTCTAGCTTCCCTAGTAACCGGGCCACTATTGAGTCCATTTGAGACATCTGCTGGTGGTCGTACTTTACCTGAAGTCGGTGCTAAGTTTCTGCGGAAAAAAGGTCAGAAGCTCAAAAGCCTCAGACCATTAGGTAAACAACTTGTAGATCGGAAAGACAGTGTTTTAGGATCTAATAGTCGATCCCGTAAGCCCGGTTTGGATATCTCATCCTATGATAAGCTGATTCGGCAAGCCTTTAAGAAGCAATGGTGGAAGTCAAAGTCAATCATTCAAGTTGACAGTAATGGAACACCAACAGTCCTTGGCAAAAATGATGATGATAATGACAGTGAAGAAGGACTGACTTTACCTACAAATCAGTTTTCCCTTAGGGATTGGAACTTCTCCTTATTCGCTGGGTTAGCAATGCAAAAGTATATGTCCACTCTTGTGTCTGACCAGACACCTTTTGATAAATTCCAAGCGGGAAATACCGATGCTCTCACCGAGCAGGAAAAAAGCGGTCTGACTGTGTTTGTCAATAATTCGGCCAATGGTGGCGGTAATTGTAACATCTGCCATACAATTCCAGAATTCACCAGAGCTTCGGTGAGAAGAACCGCAGGAGTAGCTTCAACTGATTCAACTGATCCGCTGATTAATAATGCAACTAACGGCTTCTTTCCTAACTACGGTGTCAGACCTGCCTTAGATGACCCAGGAGCCGGAAACACTACTACATCACTGTTCAAAGCACCTGCCCTCCGTAACATCGGCTTGACAGCTCCATATATGCATAACGGTGGGAAGGCAACTCTGGAGCAAGTAGTAGACTTTTACAATCGTGGTCGAGGTGACGACGGTGGACCTGGTGCAGTACCGTTGAACTTAACCGATGCTAAAAAAGCTGATTTGGTCGCTTTCTTAAGAACCGGACTTACTGATCAGCGAGTCCTCCTTGAACAAGCACCCTTTGACCATCCGCAATTGTTTATCCCCAATGCACATCCCGGCAATCAAAGTTCAGTGACTGCCAGTGGCAATACTAATGGAACTCCTACTGCTACAGATCAGCTAATGGAAATACCCGCAGTTGGTCAGAATGGTGTCACTACTCCCGAGCCAAATTTCTTAGAGTAAGACTCTAGACTTGAAACGTAACCATCTGCCCTTGTTGCATTGCTTTATCCAAAGTTGCAGCATTGGGCAGATTTTCTAACTTAGGGATGAATATCACTTAATTTTAAGCTAGATTTATAACAAAGATGGGCAACCACGCGCAAGTAAGTTTTATCAATAACTTATTTTTAGACGTATTTACGACAATTCCTGAAACGAGATATCGATCAGCGATTTACCAGATAGCTTCATGATTATGAAAGAGGCGATGTCTGACGACAAGCCGCTCCGCATCTACGCAAAAATGCGTAGAGGTTGCGATCGCCTTTAATTAAGAAATGTTAACACCAATATTCAGGTTATTTGATTGCAGCTAAATCACGGTTTAACTTTTTGTTAATCATTTCTAACACCTTAGCTTCTTGTGGCGTAATTACTCCGTCTAGATCAGCAATTTTTTGACATTGTGCTAGTAGAGGTACGGCAAAATCACTATTAATTTGCTCAAGTAAAGTTTCTAAAGATGGTGGAGATTTAATATGAGAAGCAATCGCATCGATTGAGGCAGGACTAAGGTTAGCAGTTTGTAATTCTGGTAAAATATCTTCCCAAGATTTATCTGGATTACCTGCTAAGACAATATGAACCAAAATTTGATCCATAATCTTTTCTTGGGAAATAGCAGCTTCAATAAATTTTTCACTCTCTACCTGAGCATCTACTAAAGTTGCCTCTAAAGTTAATGGATTCTGCTTTGCTTCATAAAACTGACAAGCCGCATAACCTAATGCGTATATCATTACTGCATTTGAACTAGCACCAATGACGGCTCCCGCTACTGGCACAATTCGTAGTAAACCCAAACCTGCTTTGATTACTGTTTTTCCACCCAGCCCTAAACCAAAAATTGCTACTGCCTCTCCTCGGCGCTCGGAATCATTTAAATCCATTCCATAGGCAGCAGCAATTTGATATACTAACTCCACTGATAATGCAGATGTAGCAGCCCAATCCACCATAAACATTGCAGCTGCTTGTCCTGGCGCAAGACTACTAGCAAGCCCTGTTCCTCCTGCTAAAACAGCTTTTTCCAGTATAAGATGATGGGCAATTTGTGCTGGTTCTTCATTTGGGTGTTCTTGCTGTAGCTTTCTAACAGAAGCCTCGGCTTTAACTAAATCAACCTGTTGAATTAAAGGATTTAACCAATCTTGATTTAGAGATTTTATTGCTACTTGCAATTGGGGATTATTGCCAACAATTGCTAGTGTCTGCCCTGCTATTTGTGTTGCCTGTAAAGCTGTACCACCAATCGCACCGCCAATATCTACAGCCGCTCCTGCAACACCTTGCCCTGCTTGAACGGCAGCGCCTCCAATAGTCCGACTAATGCCTATAGTTGCTCCTGTAGCAGCTTGTCCTGCTTGAACAGCAGCACCGCCAACTACTTCGGCTGTTCCTGCTACTGTTTCAAACAATGAATCCCAAAAAGATGGTTTTTTTACAGTTAATTTATTATTTTTTTGTGTTTTGGTAATGGTAATTGAAGATTCCACTTCAATATTTATTTTAGATGTTAATACATCTGAATTTACTAATGCTTCTAACTCAATTTCTTGTTGCCAATCGGGAAAATCTTCGCCTGTTACTCTACCGTATATTTTAACATTTTTAAAAGATTGGATGCTTAAATTAATTAATCCATCACAAATAAGTGGGACTACTAACTGTTGTACTGGAACTTCAATTGATTCCAGCATTATCTGTAGACAATTTCGTTTGAAACTAGTTTTTGGCGTAATTCTGGGTAAATTTAACCACTGACTTACCAAAGTGTTAATCGCATTTGTATCACCCTGCTTGGCAAGTTCCAGAATGTTTAGCTGTATCATACTTAGTACTGGTGAGAATCTTAGCAATAACTTAGTTCAATTATTCCCACTTACTATACAAAAGTAATATTTAACACATTAAACTTAGAACCATCAGCGATCTCATACCTATCCATCAGTACAATTAATCACGGGATCGCTTGCTGTATTCTTCACAGTTTGTTACAAAAGTACAAAGAACTTCTAGAGACTAAAAACCACATGTTCGGCGGACTTACTGGTTTACAAAATCCTAAAGGCACAGATTGGGGAGAGCGGATGCTCAACACAGTCGCCAGCCAAACGATTCGCCACCTGTTTACCCAAAGCGAGTCAGTAGAAGTTTTTGTGCGCTGCTATCCCTCCAGCAAACTGTTGCAAGGCAGCATTGATAGCTTCAAAATGAGCGGTAGTGGCTTGGTGATTCGGAGAGATTTCGCCGTAGAGGAGATGTCTTTTGAAACCGATGCGGTTGCCATTGACTTCGGCTCTGTTTTAAAGGGCAAACTCAGTCTTAAACAACCCACCCAAGCGATCGCTCAAGTAATTCTATCAGAAGCAGGCATCAACCAAGCCTTTAATGCGGAACTGGTGAAAAAGCGTCTGCTTAATCTCTCGGTACCATCACTGACAGCATTATCTGGCGGTGAACCTGTCTCCTTTACGGAAGTTCAGGTACAGCTATTACCTGAAAATCGCTTACAGCTCGTAGCAAAAGCAGATTTAAACAATGGTGAACTTGTACCCCTGAGCATGATTCTAACTATAGGCATTGAAAGGCGGCGGCGAGTTTCTTTCAAAGATCCGAAAATTGAACTCGACCAAGTGCCACAAGCCCAACGGGAAATCTCGCAAACCTTGAGCGTGGCACTGGTAGAAATTTTGGATAATATGGTTGATTTGGATCGCTTTGACCTCGATGGAGTGAAAATGCGGCTCAACCGATTAGAAACTGAAGGTCAAAAACTTATTTTCAGTGGATATGCTGAAATTGAGCGTATTCCCAGTAGCACTTGACATGAAACTTTCACGTAAACAAGGTAAGTAAAGTTTTTTTAACGTGAGTTCGGCGAACCTCTCCCTGCCTTGAACTAAAGTTCAAGTCTGTCCCTCTGTCCCGTCGCAGAGGGACGGTTTTATGTAGTAAAATCTATTAGAGGTACTTTGATTCAGCTAATTAGACGGACGCTATATGAGCCGTCGAATTCATTTTTTTTAGCATCTTTGCGCGAAGCTCTAAAACAAAATTAAATACCGCCTAAAACAATCTAGGCGGTATTGTAAATAAATTCTTGGGTTTTTAAGAGAGTTAGAGTCAGCAGTTATGGATTATAGGTTGTAAGTAATTCTTATCCATCATTGATCACTCATAACTCATAACTCCTAACTATCTATCTTCCCACGCCTACATATTGGAATCCAGCCCGGATCATTGTTTCGGGGTTGAGGAAGTTACGACCATCGATGATAACGGGGTGAGCCATCAATTTTGCCATCTTCACATAATCCAGAGTGCTGAACTGCTGCCATTCGGTGACGAGTACTAAAGCATCGCAGCCGTCAGCAAGTCTTTCGGCATCGGTTTCTACTAGTACACCGGAAAGCCCATGACGTAGACCTGTTTGGGAAACAATGGGGTCATACGCTTTGACTTTGGCTCCTAGTCGGTTTAGCTGCTCAATTAGGTTGAGTGCTGGGGCGTCGCGCAAGTCGTCGGTATCTGGCTTGAAGGTCAGTCCGAGTAGTCCGACTGTTTTGCCTTTGAGAATTTTCAGAACATGTTGGAGTTTCTCCAGAGCAATCAACCGCTGACGTTCGTTGACACTGACAGCGGATTTCAGTAGCTGGGCTTCATAACCATAGTCATCAGCAGTGTGAATCAGGGCGGAGACATCTTTGGGAAAGCAAGAACCGCCCCAACCAATACCAGCTTGTAAAAACTTGTTACCAATGCGGGAGTCTAGACCAATACCTTTAGCTACTTGGGTGACATCAGCACCGACGCGATCGCAAATATTAGCAACTTCGTTAATAAAACTAATCTTAGTGGCTAAAAAGGCATTAGCGGCGTATTTGATCATCTCCGCCGAACTCAGGTCTGTTGCCAAAATGGGCACAGGGGGTAAAGATTGATCCTCAGCATACTTGCGTTCCACAATTGGGGCATACAGTTGTTGCATCAAGGCTACTGCCCTTTGACTATTGCCTCCTAGTACAATGCGATCGGGGTTGAAGGTGTCGTGAACTGCCGAACCTTCGCGCAAAAACTCTGGATTGCTGATCACATCAAACTGGGCTGCAACCTCAGGTAATTTCTCATCACTCAACACCCCACCTGCGGTTACTAATGTTTTCTGCCGTTCAGCAGTACCATCTAGAACAAGCATCCGCACCCAGTCACCTGAGCCAATGGGGACTGTAGATTTATTCACTATGACTTTATAACCACCGTTGAGATTTTCCCCAATCCCACGGGCTACAGCTTCAACATAACGAGTATCACTTTCACCAGTGGGTAAAGGTGGTGTTCCCACAGCAATAAACAGAATTTCTCCGTGGGTAACTCCAGCAGCGAGATCACTAGTAAAATGAATTTTCTCTGTTTGAATGGCGGACTGCATAATTTCTGAGAGTCCCGGCTCAAAAATTGGGGACTGTCCAGACTTCATTAACTTAACTTTTTCTTCGTTGTTGTCTACGCAAATTACATCATGTCCAATATGAGCCAAGCAAGCACCTGTAACTAAACCAACGTAACCAGTACCAATCACGCAAACACGCATTTTTTAACTCCTCACTTTTTTGGGATTAGTCTTCAAAAAGAAGTTCTCAGACACTTATACACTGCCAGGAAACTCAGCCACTAAGGATATTAGTTATCGAGAGCGAACCTGTATGAAAATTCAGAGCGACACTAGGCGCTTTAAATAGTTGAATTATTGACATCGCTTTGAATGCGATCGCGAAAATCTTCTATTGTTAGTTTTAACCCCTCTTGCAGAGGAATTGTAGGTTCCCAATTTAACCAAGTTTTTGCCTTTGTGATATCAGGCTGGCGACGCCGGGGATCGTCCGAAGGTAGTGTCTCGAACTTAATCTGTGCCTCCGGGTTGATCATATTTTGCACTGCTTGTGCTAATTGTAAAATGGTGTATTCACCAGGATTGCCCAAATTTACTGGGCCGATGTACTCGCCATTCATCAGGCGGATGAATCCTTCCACTAAATCGGAAACGTAGCAGAAACTACGAGTTTGCGAACCATCACCGTACACGGTTAAAGGATTACCTCGCAAGGCTTGAACTATAAAGTTGCTCACCACCCGACCATCGTTTTCTAACATTCTTGGTCCGTAGGTATTGAAAATCCGAGCAACTCGAATATCAACTTTATTTTGCCTGTAGTAATCAAATGCTAGAGTCTCAGCAATTCTTTTGCCTTCGTCGTAGCATGAACGTATCCCAATGGGATTGACGCTACCCCTGTACTCTTCGGGTTGGGGATGAACTTCTGGATCTCCGTATACTTCACTAGTTGAAGCCAAGAAAAACCTAGCTTTCACACGTTTAGCCAGCCCCAACATATTTAATGTTCCCATCACGTTAGTTTTTACGGTTTTAACTGGGTTGTACTGGTAATGTACCGGAGAAGCAGGACAAGCTAAATGATAAATTTGATCCACTTCTAACCGAATTGGTTCGGTAATATCGTGGCGGATAAGTTCAAAGTACGGATGACCTAACCATTTAATAATGTTGCGTTTGTGACCCGTGTAAAAATTATCCAAGCATATTAATTCATGCCCATCAGTCATTAGTCGGTCGATAAGATGGGAACCAATAAACCCAGCACCGCCCGTCACCAAAATTCTCATAGTTTCCCAGTTACTTACAAATATTTTCAGTAGCTATTGCACTTACTTTTAGATTACCCAGCTTGAGGACAAAAATACAAAACGAAAAAAAGAACAAGGTTCAATCAATAAATGTTGTTGAACTTACTTAGATTATAGTTTTGTAATATTTTTACCTGCTTCCTTAGGAATTTAACTAGCAAAATAACAAACTTAGTCTCAAGATTGTCAGTCTTCCACCTAAAGTTCATCAAATCTTCAATAATATAAAGTGTTTTTACGGTTATTACTGTTCTGACTCGGATGCAAAGAGCAGAGAGGAGGTTGACCAGAAATGTAGAGTTGTACATCCCTACAGTCGATTCATTTTTTGCAAAAATGTCAATGCAAAGTCGTCCCCCTGTTTCCAAGTCGTCCCTTCATCCTCTTGTTGACTGAACTCTGCCTCGAATCATACAGCAGATGTAATGCTGGTAACCGGGTTAGACATAACTATATTTGTGGTTTGAATGCTTTGCGGTTCTCCAAGCATGATAATGGAGCAGGTGAGTTGTCTGGCTAACTGGGTTGTGACATCGCTAATGGCTAACCCTCCAGGGCTGGTACGATTACGTATAAAAGGTAAAACTACTAAATCATATAATCGTGCTGCCTGCAAAATTGCTTGGGCAACATTTTCATGAGCGATAATTTGAATTTCTGGGGTATTGGTCAAAGCTAATTTAGATACCAATAGGGAGAGATGCGATCGCCTCCAAGCAATTTTACTGGAACTAGTGCGGCGATCGCACACATTCAGCACAGTAATGTGGCTCTGATTTGCTTCTGCCAGCATCTGGGCAAATTGCACAGGCTGTAATGTATGTGCTGTTAAGTTTTCTACTGGTACTAAGATGCGCTGAATTTTTTTCGGTGATTCTACTAGACGTGTCACCGCTACTGGACAATGGGATGCCCAAAGCACACCATCAATCACATTCCCAAATAAACGCGCTCGTAACCCAGTCCGTTTACCCCAACCCATAACAATTAAATTAGCATTTTGTTCACGAGCAGCTCTGCTAATTCCCTGAGCAAAGGCATCATCAATTCGTAGCAGTGGTTCTGCGGCTACACCCAATACTCGACTTTGGGCCGTGGCTTTGGTCAATAACCGCTCACTCCGTTGTAGAGAGGCTTCTAACTGCGGTGCATCCATCTGAGCAGCAGCAGCAGCGATCGCTAGTGGTACAATTTTGCCTTGAGACTGACGCGCTAATAATGCCGCCATTTCAATCAAATACTGCTCGGTCTGAGGATTATAAACAGGTACGACTATAGTAAAGGCACTGTCTGTTTCTGGTGCGTTTTGGTCAGGTAGGGGTGGTGCTGGATCTTCGGCTGGTGAGGAATTCAAACCAACAGCTATTCTACTAGTTATCAACGGCCCCAAGGTTGATGTAACAAGCATTAAGACAATCACACTGTGTAATACTTCTAGTGGCAGCAACTCAGCCCGATATCCCACTAACGTTGCTGCTAGGGTTGTAGCAACCTGGGGAAGTGATAACGACCAGATGGTTAGCATTTCTTGCCACTTGTAGCGGTAAACCAGTTTTGTGAACAAAGCTGCAATTAATTTACTGACAATCAAACCGACTATCATCAACAGCGTTAACTTGAGCGTGTCCAGGTTGTTCACAGAGGCAGGTAGATTGATCAGTAAGCCAAGGTCAACAAAGAAAATGGGAATAAATAGCACACTGCCAATAAATACCACCTTTTCTTTGACTGGGCCTTCACCCACAGCTTCATTCACCGCCAAACCCGCTAAAAAAGCACCAACAATTTTTTCTACCCCAATCAATTGAGCGCCCACAGCCGCCAGAAACACAGAAAGCAACACAAACAAAAACTTGTTTCCTTCGTCGTCTCCAGACCGTTTGAAAAATTCTTTGCCTGCCCAATCAAAGCCTGTGACAACAGCAACAGAGTAAATAGTTAACCAACCCGACAAGGTGAGTAGTTTAGCAAAACTGAATGCTCCAGTATGAGTGATGCCTACACAAACCGCTAATATCAGCACTGCACCAATATCTGTAAAAATCTTAGCTCCAATGGTGACAGTAACAGCTTCATTGTTGACCACTCCCAAACGGCTGATTATGGGATATGCCAAAAGGGTATAGGAAGCGAATAAAGAGCCAATTAATATTGAAGTATTCCAGCCAGAGCCTAAAATTAGTGCTACTAAGGTTCCCATCACCAGGGGTACACTGAAAGTCAAGCTAGCAAACCCAAAAGCACGACTTTTCTGGCGGCGGAACTGTTCTAGATCAACTTCTAGCCCTGCGACAAACAGCAAGTAAATTAAACCAATGTCTGATAGCAGGTTAATCAGCGGCGAGTCAGACTGAAATAGATTCCAGCCTGAGGGCCCAAGTACTAGCCCTGAGAAAACCAAACCCACTAATACTGGTAATCTTAGCCGCTCAAACATGATGGGTATAACTAAGATGACCACCAGCAAAATAGCAAAGGGAACAATTGGTTCCTTGCCAAGAACTTGGGAAGTTGGTTCCAGAACAAGAACTTGTGATATGAGTTCCATAGGTAGGAATTGAAGGGGCTATGGTAAAACTGCGATTACCTTGGGACCGATCGCCTGAGCGATATAAATGTAGAAGCCACCTGACGAAAAATCAAAAATATTAACTTACACTAACTAGGCAATTGTTTAAGAACTAACTACCTACGGATGGATTTGACTCAAAATGAACCGCAAGCGATCGTAGTCGTCTTTAAGTAGCACGCTCAGGTTACGTCCAGCTTTAATTAGCCATTCTCGGTCAGCTTTGCGTAACTGGTATACATCTCGAATGGCAGCTGCACTCAAAGACTCTACTGGCGCACCGTTTATAGAAAGCAGTGTCCGCAAAAAATCTAGTTCTTCAGTAAATTTAATGATTGCTTCTGGTTCGCACCGATAAACTGCTTGATGAATTTGCGGAGGACGGGGTGGTAGATACTGATATATTCTTTGGTTATAACCTCGATTTTGGGAAGACTGCTCAAATCCCACGATCGCAGCCCGGAATTCAGTTCTGAGCATGGCAAATATTTGGGGTTGTTCCTCGCGTAAGTCTTGCAATGACAACCCCAAAGCTCTGGCCCGGTGTACGGAATCTATGGGCATGGTTGTGGCATAATACACCACAGCAAAAACTTGATTGCCAGATTCTTCATCTACAGAACAGACCCAACTACCAAAAGGTGGCATGGAGGGAAAGCTCAAATCTTCCGGTTCCAAACACTGGGCCAAAAATTCGGTGCTATTAGTCTCAATCACCTCCGCAATGTGGTTGGGATGGCGATCGCCAGTAGCAAACTGTGGTAGGGGAAGGCGCATGGGAGTGCTGAGTTATGAATTAAGAGTTAGGAGTTATGAGTTAAGAGTGATGAGTTGAGGAATCATAACTCCTAACTCCTAACTAATCTCACTCCTAACTAATCTTATTTGGCTTTTTTACGTCCGGCTGTGGTCTCTACGAGTGACAATTCGCTCAGGCGGAAGGTAACTAATTTATCCCAGTTCCCACCTTCAAATAATACGGCTACTTTGCCATCACTCACCCGTTGCACGAGTCCTTCGTAGCGGTAATAGGTATCTGCACGATTGTTGACGCGAACAGTTGCTCCAGGCAGAATCATGTTTTTAGCCTCGCTTGTTTCCTGTTATATAGCTTAATACTTTTGACAGTCCCCAGCCTAAATGCTTGTCGTTACCCATATCTTTTTAATCTCTGGCTTCGTTGCCAACCCGCCTTGGAATAAATAAATTCTGAGGGTAATGGCTAACGCACCATCTCAGATTTTCGGTTTACCCAAGAGTAGGAAAGCGATCGCTAAATTAGTGTTATTCCTGAAGGTAGGGCACCATCCCAGATTTTGAGTGCGTTATGACTAATGTCTATAACACAACCTACGGATTCAAGCCAATGTGGATGAGGTTTTCCGACTTGTGTGTATACGGTAGCTTTAAAAAGGAGGGGGAACCAAAAGCCCTCTTTTTAAAATATCTTGTGTGGTAAGTCCTAAAGTCCACAGTCTAGGAGTTTTTCATCCTTGACTCATGAATAATACTTCTGTCTTTGGCGAAAATTTGCTACCGATTCTACTATTCCCAAGGAAATGAAGTTGGTCAGCATAGCAGAACGCCCATAACTCATCCAAGGTAGCGGAATTCCTGCCACAGGCGCTAAACCTACAGTCATGCCAACATTCACAATCACCTGAAACACAATCATGGACAAAACGCCAATAGCCAACAAGGAACCAAAGTTATCTTTGGCGGTTTGGGCAATATGCAGTAGACGAAAGCAAATTAAGCAGAAGACAAACAGCACTACCAAACAACCAACAAAACCGAATTCTTCCCCCACTGCTGAGAAAATAAAGTCTGTATGCTGTTCAGGTACAAAATTCAGTTGTGTCATTGGCCCCTTGAACAGACCCCATCCCCAAATTTCACCAGCACCAATAGCAATCCGAGATTGGATTAAGTGATACCCAGCACCTAGTGGATCATGATCGGGGTCCATGAATACAGTTAGCCGCTCTTTTTGATACAGTTTCAAAATATGGTTCCAGGCGAAGACTCCTAATTCGCCACCCAGTATATTGAGACTCCATGCACTGATAGCACCGAAACCAAATCGACGCCAGGGAAGAGTTTGCCAGCCCACAATAGCCATCGCAACTGACCAAACTAGCCCTAATGGGCCAAAAGATAGTTCTTTGAATAAAACTACTGGCTCTGCTAATGGCCAAGATATACTCAGCAAAATGGCGGCAACCACCGGAGAAATCATCAGAACTAACCAACCTGGATTAGCATTTGCCCAGTAAAGCATTCCTAAAACGATCGCACCAAATACCAGTGATGTTGCTAAATCTGGCTGTAAAAATACTAATCCCCAAGGTATAGCAGTGATTGCCAGAACCCGGAAAACACCTTCAAGACTAGAAGCAGTACGCCTGTGTAACAAAGCTGCTAAGGTGATGATCATGCCGACTTTGGCAAATTCTGAGGGTTGCACGTTAAAACCAGCGATACTAATCCACCGCTGCGCCCCTTTGGCGCTAGTACCAGCAATCATCACAGCGATTAAGCTGAAGTTCGTTAGTGCGTATGTTACCCAGTGCCATTGCATCAAGAGTTCGTAACGCGTGCGAGATAAAAATAGAGCTATAAGCACACCGATACCCGCTACCAGCCAGTGCCACCACCAGTCAGTTACTGGCTGCTTCAGTTCCGTGCTGAGGATCATCATGCCACCAAAGATACTGACAGCAATTGGCAAACAAAATAGTAGCCAATCTACATCCTGCCAGGGCTTAACCCAAGACTTCCAGCGAATTTTGGGGAGCGATCGTTTTAACAACATTGTGCCAGTTTAGACTTTTTTAAATGTCGGGTATTGGGCACTTGTACTGAGCGAACGCAAGAGCGTCTCTAAGAGTTGCCGTTGGCGCAGCCTTTTGTAGAGAAGTATTGGGCATTGCTTATTCTCGTTGTCCCTCTAAAGTTCTGATTTAAGGAAGTCTTACCTTAGACTTCTCTACTTATCTTCCTTGTCCCCATGTCTCAGTCCCCATACCCAATCCCTAGTATTCCCAAGCTATAGCCCAAGAAGTAGATAGAAATTAAAATTAATTATGTCAAAGCAGCAACTGATACTTTACCAGCAATGGTAAGAGCGATCGCTGTTAATGCTTTTGCTGAAGCTGAATCTGGTTCACCTACGACTATCGGCACACCATTATCACCGCCAACTCGTGTGGAAATCTCTAGCGGCACGCACCCCAACAGTGGCACTCCCAATTCAGCGGCTGTTTTGGAGCCACCACCGGAACCGAAGATGTCATACTGCTTATCCGGCTGATCGGGGGGGATAAAATAGCTCATATTTTCCACGATCCCCAATACCGGGACATTCATCTGCTGGAACATCCGCAATCCCTTGCGAGAATCTAACAGGGCTACAGTTTGCGGCGTGGTGACAATTACTGCCCCTGCCATCGGCACTGCTTGGGTTAAAGTTAACTGAGCATCTCCGGTTCCCGGTGGCATATCTACAATTAAATAGTCCAGTTCTCCCCATTGCACTTGATAGAGAAACTGGCGAATTACACCATTGAGCATAGGCCCACGCCAAATTACTGGTTGATCTCGGTCAATCAAAAAGCCCATTGAAACTAATTTGACGCCGTGATTAAAAGCAGGTTCTAGGATGTCACCTGTTTCGGTTGAGCGGACAGTAATTTGGGCATCAGCTAAACCCAGCATGGTAGGGTCATTGGGGCCGTAAATATCAGCATCTAACAAGCCGACTTTCGCCCCAGTTTGGGCTAAAGCTACTGCTACATTCACCGCCACCGTACTTTTACCAACGCCACCTTTACCGCTGGAAACAGCAATAATATTTTTGACCCCAGAAATACCAGTGCGGTCAGGCAAACTTTTTTGTTGCGGTGTTTCTGCCGTCACTTCTATGCTTACATCTGTAACGCCTGGAAGCTTTTTGACAGCTTTCTGACAGTCTTCAACGATAAATTCACGTAAAGGACAGGCAGGAGTGGTCAACACCAAAGTGAAGCTAACCTTACCATCGTCAATTTTCACGTTGCGAATCATATTCAGTTCTACCAGACTTTTGCGGAGTTCTGGGTCTTCTACTGGTCGCAACACTTCTAACACAGAGCGGGAGTCGAGGACATCGTACATAAAAATTCAAAATTCAAAATTGAAAATGAAAAAATACACTCGTGGCGAACATCTTAGTTATTAACTGGATGCTTTTTTAAGTAAGGTCAGCTTAGTGTTTTCACTGTTACTGCCGTAACAAAACTTAGCAAATTGCATTATCACCTAATAGAATCTTAACTTTCTTTAGGGATTAGTTATTGGCATGGAAAAAGAAGCAGGGGAGCAGAGGGGAGTATTTTCCCCCTTTCACCTACAAGAACTGCCCTTGTGCCCCTTAAAAGTCTCCAGTCCCCATCACCTAAAAATCAAAACAACTGTCATTAAGGGATTTTTTCTTACCAGATACCGTTGATAATGCCGTCTTTTCTACTGCCTCTACTAAAGACCGTGCTACGCGGTCTGCATAAGGACGGGATAAAGACCAAATCAGGGGCGATAACCAACCCCGTAGTGTTACAGAATAAGACAGACAAGTACCACAAACCGTTGACTCTACTTGATAAGTCACCCGTTCTTCTATCCCAGGAATCGCCAGCACTCGGATACTCAGCATCTCTCTATGATTGACGCGCTCCACAAAAATTCGGATGGGAATCGGCCAAAAGCGTGTTACAGCATGAAAAATTAATCCTGGTTTGGGTACTAATCCGTAGGGCACGTTAGTACTCTTAAGTAGTGGATGCCAGGAAACATCTGTTAAGTCAGCCACTTTTTGCCACAGTTCATCTACAGAAGCAGAACTAATCTCTCGATACGTCCGCACCAGAGAAGCGCAAAACCGCCGACGTTTGCGGTGGATGAATTTGGATAACCAACCTTGCATTTTTTTAATCCTCCTCCTTCCTAGACACTTTCTGGTAACTCTGGTATGGTGGGCAACTATGCTCAGTTTGTGACAAGGGCGTTACCCTGCGGGATCTTGCTCCGTTTATAACCACTTTATATCCCGCCACTGATTTGGAGTACCAAATGAGCGTGGGGGACGAGGGCGCGAAATAGTTAAAATTAACAAATAAAAACTCAGTCAATATATAAGCCTATACGCATTTGAGGGAAAATAACTCTAGTGATGCCCATCAATCGGATAAATGCTTAACCAGTAATAAAAAACCGGGTTGGGCAAATACAGCTTGATTGTTGGCGCGTGTTTCCCCCAAATTTGAAGATAAGAAATTTGTGGCTTTCTGGAAATTGTAATTTAGGTTCGGGAATCTATGTTGACCAACTCGCAAATACCAACTGTAGTAGCAGAATCATCGAAGTCTTTGCCAGCAACTGACGCTCAGACTAGGGTGAGTCAGTTTATGAAACAGCTGCAAGACGAAATCACCCAAACGTTAACAAAACTAGATGGTGTGGGCAAGTTTCTCGAAGATAGTTGGGAACGCCCAGAAGGAGGTGGAGGGCGATCGCGTGTGCTGCGAGAAGGTGCAATATTTGAACAAGCAGGTGTAAATTTTTCTGAAGTTTCGGGTTCCCATTTGCCAGCCTCAATTTTAACCCAACGCCCGGAAGCAGCAGGGCATGCCTTTTATGCCACGGGCACTTCAATGGTATTACATCCTCGCAATCCTTACGTGCCTACAGTTCATCTAAATTATCGCTACTTTGAAGCGGGGCCAGTTTGGTGGTTTGGTGGTGGTATTGACTTGACACCTTATTACCCCTTTGCTGAAGATGCGGCACATTTACACAAAACATTAAAACAGGCTTGTGACCAAAACCACCCAGAATATTACCCGGTGTTTAAGCGGTGGTGTGATGAATATTTCTACCTGAAGCATCGTGATGAGACACGGGGTGTTGGTGGTCTGTTTTTTGATTACCAAGATGGTCAGGGTGGTTTATATCGCGGGCCAAATCCGAATGGGGAAGCGGCTATTTATAGCGACCAGGTGGGAACACCAGCAACCCGCAGTTGGGAAGATTTGTTTGCCTTTGTGCAAGACTGTGGCAAAGCATTTTTACCAGCTTACGTACCAATTGTAGAACGGCGACATGGGATAGAATATGGCGATCGCCAACGGAATTTTCAACTCTACCGCCGGGGACGGTATGTAGAATTTAACTTAGTTTATGACCGAGGCACTATTTTTGGTCTGCAAACCAACGGACGCACCGAATCAATTCTCATGTCCCTACCACCCTTAGTGCGCTGGGAATACGGCTATCAGCCAGAACCCAATTCCCCCGAAGCCGAGTTGTATGAAACCTTCCTTAAGCCTCAAGATTGGAGCAACTGGACACCCAGACAATAGTTGAGTTAGGAGTTAGGAGTTAGGAGTTCTTCCCTATCTCCCATATCCTCCTCATCTCCTTCACTCCCCACTTCCTCATTTGAAATTGCTACTCAGCACTGTTTTGGTGAGTTAAACTACCAAAGGTAAGCACTTAGCAGAAAAAGGTGACAATTTTAGCTATAGCTTGTTAATCTCTAGTGACAGCATTATAAAATTCTGTAAGTAGTTAATCTTAAGAGGAATGCCACGGGGAGGGCTTTAGTGATTCAGATAGACCAAAAAAGTTATACAACCCAAGACGGAAACACCGTTATTGTCCTGACGCCAGCAGGTCGCCTAGATATCACCACTGCTTGGCAATTTCGTCTGAAGTTACAGGAGTGTATTTCCAAACTCAGTCGCCATGTAGTTGTAAATCTGGCTCAGGTAAATTTTATTGATAGTTCTGGTCTTACGTCTTTGGTAGCTGGTATGCGTGATGCAGATAAAATCAAGGGCAGTTTCCGCATCTGCAATGTACATCCAGAAGCTAAACTTGTGTTTGAAGTGACGATGATGGATACTGTCTTTGAAATCTTTGAAACAGAAGAGGAAGCTTTAGAAGGTGTACCTCGTAGCATCGCTAGCTAAAAAAGAGTTAGGAGACGCGATTAATCGCGTCTGTACAAGAGTTGGAAGTTAATTCAAACTTCATGACTTAATGATATTTATCATAAGTTTAACTTATTGAATACTGATTTCGCTTGATGTAGCGATAAGGCCCCATAATCGCTCCCCAAGTTGCTTTTCCAGTTGCTGGATCAATTCCTTTGTCGTAGCTGTGAAATTCTGCCGCTGTGGCTTCAAATCCCAAGGAAACATACACGCTATTGCCAAGATAACTAAAGCTGCAACGAGTCTCTGGTAGTGGGGTAGTGGTAAACTTATAGCGATCGCAAACTAGTGTTTCTTGAGTAACTGTTAGGATACAACCTGGTAGTAAATCTAATTGTTCGGGTGTCAGTGTGTTTAGTAAAGTCGGGTTATGACCTGCGCCGATTAAGGTACCTGGATCTTTAGGCATATAGTATTGCACTTCCAGAGATGTGTCAGAGTCGCTCCTCTGACGTAACCGGATAATTCGCTGGCGGTAAGGTTTATCTAGGTTAATAACGTTAGCCTGTTCGGCAAATAGGGTGATACTATCTTCTGTGAACAAATTAACTGGTCTTTGCCACAAGCGCAGGTGGACATACCAAACTGGTTCTCCTATGGCTTGTTCCCGATTATCAAATTCACCAGCTAGGTACTCCCCTAAAGCAATTAACTGTGGCGAGAAATTCATAAATGTGAAAAACGAATCATTAAAGATGATAATTTTTGGCTAGTTTTTTAGAGGAAAGGGTTTTATCCCCTGTGGCTACCAGCTGATAAAATACTTCTGATTTATCTATATTGTAAATGAAACCGTCACCAGCCAAAAGCTAAACTTGGCAAAGTAGCCTTTAAGCGAGAAAATAAGAATACGTCGCCCTTAACATTTTCTTTGTGAATAACGTCCGTACTGTCTCTGATACAAAACGAACTTTTTACAATCTTCACACCCGTCCGATCAACACTATTTATCGTCGGGTAGTTGAAGAATTGATGGTGGAAATGCATCTGCTGTCAGTAAATATCGATTTTAGCTACAATCCAATTTATGCCTTGGGCGTCGTCACTACCTTTGACCGCTTCATGCAAGGCTATCTACCAGAACGGGATCAAGAATCAATTTTTAACGCCCTATGTCGGGCTATAGAACAAGATCCGCAACACTATCAACAGGATGCCGCAAGATTGCAAGCTGTAGCTAAAGGTTTGCCAGTTAAAGATTTAATCGCGTGGTTGGGCCAAACTACTTTCTTAGATCGAGATGCTGACTTGCAAGCGCAACTGCAAGCGATCGCTAACAATCCTAACTTTAAATACAACCGTTTGTTCGCAATTGGTGTATTTTCGTTATTGGAACAGTCAGATCCGGAATTGGTCAAAGATGAAAAGCAACTTACGGAGGCGCTGAAAGCGATCGCTGCTGGCTTGCACCTGTCCAATGACAAACTCAACAAAGATTTGGAGCTATACCGTTCTAATCTAGACAAGATGGCACAAGCACTGGTGGTGATGGCAGATATGCTCTCAGCCGATCGCAAAAAACGCGAACAACGTAAACAACAATCAACTACCCCAGTTGCTCCCCCAAGTTCTAACGAATAGTTAGGAGATGGAAGGGAGGAGTGAGGAGTTAGGAGTTATAAATTGTTAATAACTCTTAATTCCTAACTATTAACTCCTAACTTTTGATTTTAGACACCCAAGAATTTGTAGATTAAGCTGTTAATTATAGTCAGCGCAAACGCCCCAATAACAGCACTCCAAATCCCGTAACGCAAGCGAAAGCCTTCTACTAACAAAGCAGCAATACTAAAGCAAACTACGGCAATCATAAATGTGAAAATGCTGGATAACAAGTCCAATGTGAGTAAATTTGGGACTGCAAAAACGATGCTTAAAATCGGTCTGACTATTGCTGTTACGATCCCAAGCACTGCGGCAGAAAGGAAGGCTTTACCTGGAGTGTCAATTTCGACTCCCAGAGGTAATTTGCTAATTATCAACAAGCTGATAGCTGTTACTACCCAAACAATTAAAAGCGTCATAATATTCATGCCACAATCCCTGAAACGTGAATGGCAATTGGTGATAAATTACTTTAGTTTATCAGTGGAAAAATCTTTAAAGCTCAACCAATTATCTATAAATTAGCAATAAATTTTTCTCTAATCGAATTTTATTTTAGATATCTTTAGGTTTGGGAAAGAGCTTGAAGGGGAGTGGAAAGATGAGATAAATTCTAACTCTCCCCTGCTCCCCTGGTTACTGAGCGACCTGTCCTGAGCGGAGCCGAACGGAAGTCGAAGTATGCTCCCCTTTGCCCTATCTCATCTTTTAAGAGGAGGTTGGGTTTTTTTAGGTGCTACAGGCGCTTGAGATGCTGGTGGGTTGGAAATACCAGGATTGATAGGACTGATGCCTTGTCCAGTTGGAGGTTGACTTACGCCAGGAAAGGGTACGGAATTAGGTGCTAAGGGAAATTTAGGGTTAAGATTCCCTTGGGGATTGATGCCTGGAATTGGTGCAGCACCAGGATTGATTGGGAAAGAGGGGATATTAGGCTGGTTGAGTGAGTTTGTGGATGATTGAGATGGGCCAGGAATAATTCCCAAAGAAACGCGATCGCCCCCTACTTGCCGCAGCAAATCCAATGTCTCAATCACATCATTGTAAATTGCTGTCCGCGAAGCATTCAGCACCACAACAGCACTGGGGTTTGCTTGGAGATACTGTTTTAACCTCGCTCCCAAATCCTCCCGTTTGACAAGCTGTTTTTCTATGTAAGTATTGCCAACAGCATCGATAGTTACAATCAGACTTCCACTCTGTGATGTTATTCCAGATACTGAACTGGCGCTGGCTTTGGGCAAATCAACATTTATTGCCTGTTGTCGTGTAAATTGTAAAGCCGCTAATAAAAAAAACGTCAGAATACAAAAAACGACATCAATTAAAGGGATGATTTGAATTTGGACTTCTTCAATTGGAGTATGTAGATTAACTTTCATTTTCTCAATTTAAACGCCTGGTTTTGGGGTTGAATTCTTGACTAATTAGATGCATTCGGCGGTTCAGGAGGTTCAGAAACCTTAGTCTTTCCTGGCTTGCGGGGTGGAGTGAAATTTTCCGGCACAATTGCTGATGTACTATTACTAAAATCAGGCGGAGACTGGCGATAGAGCAATTCCATCTCATTCCCTGCCTTCCGAAAAACTTTGACTTGGTTGACTACAAAACTTTGAAATAGGCGGTAAAATATCAAACTAATGATGGCAACTATTAACCCCGTTGCAGTAGCAATCAGGGATTCACCAATACCAGTAGTCACCCCAGCTGTAGATTCAGTTCCCAAATCGCCAATCCGAATTGCTCGCAAAGCGCGGATTAAACCCAAAACCGTGCCCAACAATCCCAGCAGTGGCGCTAGGGCAATTACGGCTTCTAAAAGTTTTTCACCTCGCCGCATTCCAGCCAATTCGTCTTCTGCTGTAGCCTCCAGTGCTAGTCGAAAGGTTTCGGCATCAGTTTTTGAAAAACGTAAGGGGGCGTAGAGAAAACGCCCAACAGGCTGATTGCTTGCAAGTCTTGCAATGTCGGCAGCTACTTGCCAATTATCCTGGGCAGCATCCAAGATGCGATCGACTATTTGCTTTTCCTGAGTCAAAATTCGCAACCAGAACCACAAACGCTCGAAAATCACACTCAAAGATAGAATCGACAGAACTAACAAAGGCCACATTGCTGGCCCGCCCTTATAAAACAAATCTAAAATATCCACTGTTTAAATTTCCTCCCTTTATGACTAGAGCAAATGTGCTAAAGCATTTTAATTTTAGAGATTAATGCAAAATGAGGGACTTCCAAAATATAAATTTCTCGAAAACCTAAAAAGGCAGTGTAAGCATGGCGTATTTGACTTAGACTGCTGGACAAACTTGCTGCTGGGTAGGCAATTGGTATATCAAGTTTCCTTAAAGTTGTCCCAATTATAAATAGTAGTGATATAGGTGCGATCGCCCTGATTATTTGTTGCATAAGTAGAGACATTTTTTGGAGGCTTGACACACCAATCATCAATCGTGACGGTTTTGCGATCGTAACGAGCAGATCCTGTGGTACTAAACTCTTATGCAGAATTACAGAGTAGATATTTGGTGACAGATTACGAGTAGCGTCTTCCAGACTAAGTAGGGCGGTTATTCCCACCAGGAATTTTTCAGATAATTTGCCAAAATTAAAGATAACTGGAGGTTCAAAATATGAAATTTTCAATCCAATCACTTTACACCTGGTATGGCGATTTGCTTCGTAACCCTAAATACCGTTGGTGGGCAATTTTAGGAACACTAGTCTATTTAGCCAGCCCAATTGATATTCTTCCAGATTTTATACCCGTTGTCGGGCAGATTGATGATGTTTTCCTTTTGACTTTGCTGGTTTCAGAGGTGTCTGGGCTAGTAATTGAGGGCTGGAAAGCTCGTAAGGGTGATGTGAGCACTGAAGTACCTAATACCACTGAGGCTTCTACCTCCACTGCAAGCACTATTGATGTCGATGCTGTCTCTGTTAAGTAGTTTTACATACAAAATTAAATTTAATAAATTCCCCTACTTCGCTCTCTTGTGACAATCGCACTTTTGAAGTATGGGGAATTTTTTGTCAAGAATCCTTTTAGTCAACAAATAATAATGTCTATAACTCCTATCAGTAAAGATTTTTTTAAGTAGAACGGCGTGGAAAAACCAAACTATATGAATTTATGTAAAAAGATTTTTGATGATGTCGATTACACTAAAAATTATAGTAGACTCCTAAAAGCTAGAAAAGAAGGTTTTATTACCTTTTTTAAGAGAAAAATCCTAAAAAAACAGAGATATTTTAAGAATTTCTAAATTCTCTATTGAAATCTTGAATAATTTGTGATAGATAGCATTTTCTGACTAGTTTACTCACATAGAAACATAATTTAAACCCCGACATAGCTGGTAGAAAACTATGAAATTTGACGAGATCAGTGAAAAAGTTAAGAATGTACCTTATATTGTTCCTGAAAACGCACGTTATCTGTATGATTTGATTATTCGTGAGAAGTTAACAAATATTCTTGAATTAGGAGTAGCACATGGTACTGGAACTTGTTACATGGCTGCTGCACTAGATGAGCTTGGTACAGGGAAAATTACATCTGTGGATTTGCTAGAGGCAAAAGAATTCTTTCGACCATCAGTAGAAGAACAATTAGCAACAACTGGTTTAGAGAACTTTGTACAAATTGTTCGTATGCAAACAGGTTATACCTGGTTTTTGCATGATGACATTAAAAGACTGACTACAAACGATGTTTGTCAAGAAGAATATGATTTATGTATAATTGATGGTCCGAAAAACTGGACTATTGATGGATTTACCTTTTTTCTCGTAGATAAATTACTAAAACAAAATGGTTTGATAATATTTGATGATTATAATTGGAGATATGCAGATGTGAATAAAACAAGAGATGTAACTGATGGAATCACTCATCGTAATTTGTCGGAAGTAGAAATAAATACACCTCAAATCCGTGAAATTATTAACTTTTTAGTCAAGCAACATCTAAACTATTCTGAGATTGTAGTGTATCCAGACCGGAATTGGGCTGTTGCAAGAAAGATATCTTCTGATAGCAAAAAATATAGTGTTGAATTTAACGAGACTTACACAAGTGCTTTCGCTAAGATAAAGCGTGGTCTCAACAAACTGATTAAATAGATCGGTGAAAACTGGGTATAGTATGGCTAGTGCCCATAAAATTATTGAAATTCTTACTTAATAGGGTACATATAGATTTATGTAAGGATTCAGGTGTTTGAAACTCAGTCACAGAGCTAGTTTGAAAATTGACTTTGGCTTATTACTGGACTTTAGTCACAATAAGCCACGGAAATATAGGCGTTAGCTAATTATTATTGAGAATATCAAATTGTGACTAATCCCCGGAAAATGTTATCAGAAAACGATTGTAGACATTTTGGTATGACCTGAATCCTTACAGATTTATAGCTATTCTTATTGATACACACTAGTAGCGTAAGGCGGAAGTCAAAAGTCAAGGCTTCGGCTTCGTTCAGCCTTGACCCTGAGGACAGTCGAAGGGTCAAAAGTCAAAAGAATTGTATTCCGGGCTTTTGCACCATTTGAAATGGTATGTTTATTTACGCCGTGCTATAAAATTTATATTTAACTTAACAATAAGCATTATTTCAGTGAGCTTTGTAGAGAGAGTATCATTAAATTATGTATAATTAAGTACGAGTAAAGTCCTTAGCGGCGAAATGCCGTTCTCTACGTTTAAAAATCTTTAACAAATTCTGTCAAGAACCTAAATGCCTTCAAAATATAACTAGCACAATCTCTAGGAGAGGTATTGTAAAACGATCGCCACGCACTAGCTTTATCTTCATCATAGCGATCGCTGCGATCAGTATGGTTTTCTAGCCATGCTAATCGCACTGCATGACCAATTAACACATCCAACACGATATATTCTTCGATTTGCAACTTTGGATTATTAGCTGCGATCGCTCCTAATTCTACTAATGCTTCAATATTAACTTGGCGATATTCTGGAGCTTCGATTTTATTTAGCAAATGCTCAACCAAGAGAGCAAAATTTCTTTCCCCTGCTGTCATTTCTGACAACATCACCTCACTATCTAAACGATTGCGGCGCTCTAGTTTATCGCCAATTACTAGACCTTTGCAATGTCGCATTAATAGCCAAACTTGCTTAAAAAATTCTTTGGGTACGCGCCCTGTCGCACCCTCGGCTTGGCGAAACCGCCGCCAACCACCCGGTGGAACTTCTATCCCTTCGGCGATTCCTGGTAAAACCACCCAAGCAATATCACTTTCTTTTTGTTTGACATGGAGTGATTCTTGCTGGCGCAACAGGTTACTCATGCCACTATATCCAGTTAATACCTGACGCAAGCGCACTTTAACTTCAAAGGGTGAAAGTTGCATTAAGCGATCGTAAGCTTCATCTTGAGTGAGGTGCAATTCCCGCGCTAGTTCGCTGGCGATCAATAAGATGAGATAGCCGACTCTCAGCGTTAATAGTCCTTGAAATAGTTTGGGTTCTGAGCGAATTAAAATTCCAATATAGATTAAAATCTCTTGAGTAAGGACGCGATCGCGTATATCTTCACGGCAAAAATGATTAATTTTATCAGCAATTTCATCGTGTGACATGGGTACGGTAATCAAGGACGCCTCACTGTAAGCTTTACCCACAGCAATTTGCTTACCCCGTACCAAAATACTCGTGACTGCATCTGATAGGCTGATATCAACCATTTGCCGTAACCCCGCAGCCCGGCGTACCACTGCCCAAATACTTAAATCTCCAGCTTTGGTGTAAACTTCATCTAGTAAATCGCCTACAGTGACAGGATATCCTGGGCCACCATAGCCCGTATCAAATTTCATTCCCTGCAAGCGAATTAAAGTTTGCAATAACTCAATTTGCTCGTAGATATTCTCTGATGAGCGCAAATAAGAAAGTAATAATCCCAAGTTGGTTTCACACTCCATTTGAAATTCTTGGGTATGTCCTAAGCGCCAGTTTTTATCAGGATGATAAGCTAGATAATAGCAACGTAGTCCAGCATTTTTCACTGGCGATCGCGAGAATTCTGCATTTGGGAGAAAATCAATTCTTTGGATTCCAGCTGTCAGCATTAGCTGATTTAGCCGCCCTAATTTCACCCGCACACCGTTACAAACACCATCTTTCAGTTCTTGCATCAGTTCTAATAATGCTTTTGAACCTGCTTCTAACATGGTGTGCGTCAACATTAAAGTCATAGTCGGACGCCCTAAATCGCTCCAATATTTTTGAATGTAAGCTAGTTCGCTTCTAATTTGATCTAATAGAAAATGGTAATCAAGGGTTAAGTAAAACTGTTGAGAGTCTGAGAATGAAGGCAAAAATACAATTGTTTCACCGCTAATCCGAAAGATTCTAGATGTTGTTAAACTCCGCAGCCGCCGCACTGGCCGCCCAGTTAAACCAAGTTTTTCATTACGTCCAATTTGGGTATAAATAGCGGAAAACTCTCCAGCTTTTCTCACCTGAATCGGTTCTACTTGGGTAGGTGTTTGTGCTTCGATTCCGTGAACTTCTAGTTTCGTCTGTAAATCTTCATCTTCTGCTAATAAAGCAATTTGTACCAATGCCTCACGCTGTTTTCCCACACACAAATGTCTTCCCAAAGGGTCGATATCACCAATAGCAAGTAACCCTTCACTCAACATTTGACTAAGAAGATATAAACTCTGTGCCCACACTAAGGGAATATTTTCATTGGGCAAACGTGGTTGCGTTTGTGGTGCTACCTTTTCTGCTTCTATACTTTCGGCTGGGACATAATAAAGTTCTGGCAATAAACGTAAACCATTTTGTTCTATAAGTAATGATTCTAAAAGCTCTTGGTATTTTTGGACTTGTTCTGGCTCGCCGCAAAATAATCCATCTAGAACTAAATAAGTGAAAAATAATGGCCATTCGCATTCAATATGCTCAAATTGCTTCAGTTCCCACGGTTCGTAATGTAAGCGGTGATTGTCTTCTAAAACGGTTTGGTGTCCATCACGCAGGAAGCGTTTGCAGCCATATTTACCTGCGAGTTTGCTGATAATATCTTTTAAAGTGCGATCGCGTAACTGCGAGTCTTCCACTGCAAAGGCAGGATAACTAATAATACTTAACAGCGCCGCATCAATTTCTTTGGAACCAGATTCCCTCGGTAATAGGGATTCTAAAGTAATCCGGGCGCGGGCGATTTCATCTGGTAGCACATGAATTACCGATGCTTGACTACCACGTACACCAAACAAATCTAGTCCGTTGATAGCTTCTAAAGCAGCTTTTGCCATACCTACGGAACTGGCGTTTAACTCAGCATTACCACGATTAATTTTATTACCACGTTCCCAAATGCCGTAATCTGGTGTGCGGTAAGCTCGTCCAATGTAGTAAACCAAATTTTGGACGAAATTCACTTCATCAATCGTATAAATTATTTGCAATCCGGCAGCGGTCATTTGCGCCAATATTAGTAAAAATATAGATGTGGCATCAAGTTGCAAATGTCCCCATTGGTCATCACCAACAACAATATCACCAGTCGCGGTATTATATTTGGCGTGCAGTCCATCCAGTAGCGACTGAGTATGTTTAAATGTCTCTACTTTATGAGCCTGTCGCATCATCGCAAAGAGCAACCCGCGCATCAGTTTGATCACACTATGTTCTAGTTCATAGGTGCGTCCTTGATCGTCATCAATCTTGCGGTATGCAAGTCCTAAACCCCAAACCGCCAAAATGCTGTAAACGTTGTCTCGCACCCAGGCATCAGTATAATCACCGTGGGCTGTAATCGCTGTACTTGCAGGTAGTAAACCAGTAATCGGATTCTGCCGAGTTAGAATGATCGTTTTGATTTGCTGGTAGTAATACTCCAGACGAGCTAGCAATTTGGTAGATGTTTTCATGATTTGGTTTATAACTACTTGCAGAATTCGACCCGATGACTGTAAAGTGAATTACCTAAACCAACCCAGAACAAGTTCTGTAATGGTTGATGGGACAACAGCTAAGGGTGGTGTGAGTTTATTATTATCTCGTGTTAAAAAGTTTCTGGGTACTTAATTTTAGTGTTCCCAAACTAAAATATGATATTTGTTTAAATTTTTATCATTACGCATCAGAGTAAGTAAATGGGCGGAAATGTCGAGAAATATCTGGATGTTTGCAGTTCGCTACAACTATAAAAGTAAAATAAACGAAGATTTAATGCCTAAAATCCATACTACACATTTAGTATTTCCTGTCAATGCGTAAGTTCTACAGTTTAGTTCTTTCAAGATGGGTAAAAATTCTCTAAAAGAAATTCCTCTATAACCTCTTACCTCTGTGTTCTCTGTGGACTCTGTGGTTAAATAAATTACTTTTTAACCGCAGAGGCACAGAGGAGGGCAGTTGCGTGGGCGGGTTTCCCGACTTGAGCAAACTGCCCGTAGCGCAGAGAGAAAAAAGAGATTTTTTGAGTCACCTTGAAAGGGCTAGAATATAGATTCTAAACCACGACTTGTGCCAGCACTAACCTAAGAGAATAAATCTTTAGGACTTTGTGGTAACTGTCAAGTGGTGATCTACTCATATAAATTGTTAAAAAAACTACATTTATAATATCAGGAACCCCCAAAAGATATCTGTCCAGTCTGCGGGGTGGATGCTTTGCGTTGTCTAGATCGTAGAAAATTGCAATAAGTTTTGTTACATATTTGTACCCTAAAAATTTAAATAAAAATTATATGTATATACACAGGTTGGATGATTATTTATCACTAAATATAGCTCGTTGATAGTTTCATTACTTAAGTAAGAAAGTGTATACATTACTTGTGTAAGATAAATAAGCTATAATCTCAGCGATTGTATCAAGTAAAAATATACTTCTATTAGATATGCGATCGCATATTTTTTTAAAATGTCAAACTCCAGCTTGAAAGATGACCCATTATGGTTTAAAAATGCAATTATCTACGAATTAGGTGTTCGGACATTCGCCGACAGTAATGGTGATGGTATTGGTGATTTTCAAGGGCTGACAGAAAAACTAGACTATTTACAAGATTTAGGTATTACTGCCATCTGGTTGTTACCTTTTTTTCCTTCACCCCTCAGGGATGATGGTTATGATATTGCTGATTACACTAGTATAAATCCTATCTATGGCACGTTAGAAGACTTTAAAGCGTTTTTGAGCGCTGCTCATCAGCGGGGTATCCGTGTAATTATTGAGTTAATTATTAACCATACCTCTGACCAACATCCTTGGTTTCAAAGAGCACGTCGCGCCCCGAAAGGAAGTCAGGAGCGAGATTTTTATGTTTGGAGTGATACTCCTGAAAAATACCAAGAAGCGCGAATTATCTTCCAAGATTTTGAGACATCTAACTGGGCTTGGGATTCAGTTGCCCAAGCTTATTGCTGGCATCGTTTCTATTCCCATCAGCCTGATTTGAATTATGACAATCCCTTGGTGCGCGAAGCGGTATTTGATGTTCTAGATTTTTGGTTGGAGATGGGTGTAGATGGACTACGCATGGATGCTGTGCCTTATCTATACGAACGGCAAGGAACGAACTGCGAAAACTTACCCGAAACCCATGCGTATTTGAAGGAGTTGCGATCGCACATCGACACGAAATTTCCTAACCGGATGTTACTAGCTGAGGCGAACCAATGGCCTGAAGATGCAGCTCAATATTACGGTGCGGGAGATGAGTGTCACATGAACTTTCATTTTCCCCTAATGCCGCGTTTGTTTATGGCGGTGCGGATGGAAGATAATTTCCCGATTGTAGATATTCTCCAGCAAACTCCATCCATTCCTGATAACTGTCAGTGGGCATTGTTCCTCCGCAACCATGACGAACTGACTTTAGAAATGGTGACAGATGAAGACCGCGATTTTATGTATGGGGCCTATGCACAAGACCCGATGATGCGGGTAAATTTAGGCATCCGCCGCAGATTAGCGCCGCTTTTGGGCAACGATCGCCGTCAAATTGAGTTACTCAATAGTTTACTATTATCTCTACCAGGAACCCCCGTACTTTACTACGGTGATGAAATTGGCATGGGAGATAACGTTTATCTAGGCGATCGCAATGGTGTTCGCACACCTATGCAGTGGAGTTCTGACCGCAACGCCGGTTTTAGTCGCGGCAACCCGCAACGCTTGTATCTACCTGTGATCGTTGACTCTGAATACCACTACGAAGCCCTCAACGTCGAGGCACAACGGACTAATAGCAATTCTCTCTGGTATTCGATGAAACGTTTAATTGCTACTCGCAAACGGTTTCCGGCATTGGGTGAAGGGCGTTTTGAATTGGTACAGTCTAATAATCGCAAAGTTTTTGCCTTCAGCCGGATAGCGTCTGAAGAAGATGTCTTGGTAGTAGCAAATTTATCTCATTACGTGCAAACGGTAGCGTTAGATTTATCAAGCTTCAATGGACTACTACCAGTAGAAATTTTTGGTTCCACTGAGTTTCCAGCGATTACAGAATCGCCTTATTTCCTCAGCTTAAGTCCTTACGGGTTTTACTGGTTCACCTTACAACGTAAATCTAGCTCAACTCAACCCCCTAAACCTCAAGCAGACTTAGTAACTTTGCTGGTAAATGGTTCTTGGCAGAATGTGATTTTGCAACGAGAGTCAAAAAGCATTCTCGAATCAACACTGCGGGACTATCTCTATACCTGTAGCTGGTTTGGCGGCAAAACCCGGACTGTACAATCAACACAAATCATTGAAGCGATTTCTTTACCCTATAATCAGCAGATAGCTCAAATTGTTTGGTTGCAGGTAGATTATATCCAGGGAAACAACGAAACTTATCTGTTGTTTCTCGCCTATGCAGAAGGTGAGCAAGCAACATATCTTTTGGCAGAAATGCCGCAAGCTGTGATTGCACGGCTTGGAGTGCAAGGCAAAATAGACACTCCTCCACCCAATACTCAAGAAGTTGGAATTTTATTTGATGCTTTAGCAGACAAGAACTTTCTCACCTCACTGCTAGATGATGCGATCGCTAATCATCACTCTTATAAAGGGATAACCGGAGAATTATTTGGCACTACTACTGATTCATTCTCCGAATTACGCCGACAGTTAACCAATCATGAGCCGACTGTCCTAAATAAAGAAGAACAAACCAATACTTATATAGTTTATGGCGATCGCTTGTTGTTGAAACTCTTCCGGAAAGTCGAGGAGGGTTTGCAGCCAGATTTGGAAATCCGGCGTTTTCTATACCATAAAAAACGCTTGCAATACTCACTTTTCCTAACTGGTGCTTTAGAATACCGTCCTGCAAATAAAATAGGCAATAAAACTGCCCAAGCCACGACTATAGGCATATTACAAGAGTTTATTTCAGATATCCGCAGTGGCTGGGACTACACCCTTGATAGTTTGCAAAAGTACTTTGATTTAGTGACCACAGAACACGCCACTATTACCGAGGTGCCTCTGCCATCAGGTTCCTTGTTGGATTTACAGAGAATTGAAATTCCAGAATTGGCAATTGCAACTATCACTTCTTACCTGCAAAGTGTTGAACTGCTAGGTAAATCCACAGCTGAATTTCATATAGCGCTGGCTACAAATATAGATAGCTCAGACTTTGCTCCAGAATCTTTTTCATCACTTTATCAACGTTCGATATATCAAAATGGGCGTAACTTAACTGGACAAGTATTTCGGTTATTAAAAGAACGAGCAAACTACTTACCAACCGATAGTCAACCATTAGCATTAGAAGTTCTTAATAGCCAAGAGAAAATCTTAGAACGCTTTCAGTTAGTTGTCGGGCAAAAAATTACTGCATTGCGGACTCGTCATCATGGAAACTACCATTTATCGCAAGTATTTTACACAGGAAAAGACTTTATTATTCCTGATTTTGAAGGCAAAGCAGATCGTAGTTTAAGCGAACGACGCATAAAGCGATCGCCTCTACAAGATGTAGCAGGAATGTTGCTATCTTTCAACTATGCAGTTAACGAAGCTCTCCACTATCAAAAAGAATCTGGGATGATCCTGCCGGAAAATTTACCCCTTCTAGAACAATGGGGACAGTTTTGGTATACCTGGGTTAGTACTAGCTTTTTGAATTCTTATTTAGAAACTGCTAATAAAGAATCTTTCCTTCCAAAGACAACAGAAGAACTAGATGTGTTGCTTTTTGCTTATCTTTTAGAGGAAGCGATTGATGCACTAGGCGATGAACTAAATAATCGCTCTGATTGGGTAGAAATCCCACTCAAATTTATTCTGCAATTATTGAGTGAAACTGCTTAAACAGTTTTTCATAGTACAAAATAACTGCAAGAAATAAATAACATCAGCAGGAAGAAAAATGAGCAACAAAACTGGTGAACTGACAAGAACAATTTTTTGGAAAGGGAATGCAGAAGAATTTCTCGGGAAGTATTATAACTTACAATTTATTCCGAGAATAGGTGAAGAAGTACAATTAAAAAACAAAACATGGCTAGTGAAGAGAATTATTTATACTCCCGAAATAGATGACATAACTATCATTTTGGGAGATAAATAGTTTCACCAGTATTATTGAATCAACTAATTTTAGTGTCTTTGCATTTTGGTGGTTAATAAAATTCATTTTGAAACCACTAAGGCACAAAGACACGAAGATAATTCAAGATTAATGAACTATCCCTTGTAATGTATACATAGACGCAGCAGCGGCTTACCACAGGGTAGGAATAAGAGTTTTAGAGAGTTATTACGTAAGCCCTAATGAAAATTACCTGAAACTCAGGGCAATAAAATTAATCATTAGTGATAAATATCACAAATACTGAATACTAATATTCAGTATCTACCGGAGAGGGCTATTCCGGGTTAGGATGATGACTAGCGATGCCTTAATTCAGATATCGATATTGAATTGTTGAGATTTTATGGACCATAGTCCACAAGATGGCAGTATAAACCTCCTCTGACCTGGCGAGGAAGTCTCCCAGCGCGGGGGAGACTTAGGAGATATATATTATGCTCACAGAAGATATTCGTGATTTGCTGACTGATACTACCGATTTAAACCAATTGAAATGGGATTTAAATCGCTTACAACCTGTGGATGTGGGAGAATACATTACGCAATTGCCTGAAAAAGAACGCGCGATCGCATTCCGTTTACTCAATAAAGCTCAGGCAATAGATGTATTTGAA
Organism: Nostoc sp.; assembly: GCF_036917395.1. Lineage (GTDB taxonomy): Bacteria > Cyanobacteriota > Cyanobacteriia > Cyanobacteriales > Nostocaceae > Nostoc. The sequence continues at coordinate 128,730 of NZ_JBALDI010000003.1, read as the reverse complement.
TATCTGCCCACAGAGGTGCAAGAAGAACTAATTAATTCTCTGCATGATGTCCAGGTAGTGCAACTTGTAGAAGCGATGAGTCCTGATGAACGGGCAGAATTGTTTGATGAACTACCTGCTGGGGTAATCAAACGGCTATTACAAGAACTGAGTCAAGAAGAAAGGCAAGCAACAGCAACGATTCTCGGCTATCCAGAAGGCACTGCTGGGCGGGTGATGACAACCGAATATGTCCGGTTACGGCAAGGATTGACTGTAGGTGAAGCCTTGAGCAAAATCCGCCGTCAGGACGAAGACAAAGAGACGATTTACTATGCCTACGTCACAGATGACAACCGGACACTGGTGAGAGTAGTTTCACTGCGCCAGTTGCTGTTTACCTTTCCCGATGTTTTCATCAAGGATATTTCTAGCGATCGCGTCATCAAAGTTAGAACTGAAACTCCTCAAGAAGAAGTGGCGCGAATCATGCAGCGCTACGACTTAATCGCTATCCCTGTAGTTGACCGAGAAGACCGATTGGTTGGCATTGTCACTATTGACGATGTGATGGATATTTTGGAAGAGGAAGCCACAGAAGATATTCAAAAACTAGCGGGTGTGGGTGGTGATGAAGCAGCTTTATCCTCTCCCTTACTTACCATCCGTAACCGCTTACCTTGGCTGTTGGGCATCATGGCACTGTATATTGGTGCCGCCAGTGCGATCGCGCCTTTTCAATCTGTAATTGCCGCAGTGCCGGTTTTAGCAGTAATCATGCCGATTTTTTCCAACACTGGTGGCACTGTTGGTATTCAATCATTAACGGTGACAATCCGCGGTTTGGGAGTAGGTGAGGTAACACCCAAAGATACCTTGAAAATTCTCCGCAAAGAACTTTTAGCTGGTTTAGCCACAGCCCTAGTTTTAGCCACAACGATGATCCTGCTTTCCTTAATTTGGGCACGACCCCAAGAGCGATGGGTGGCTTTAATTGCCGGAATGGTAATGGCAACTAATACAATTGTGGCTGTTACACTCGGCACTTTACTGCCAATGGGTTTGAAACGACTGAAGCTTGACCCAGCACTAGTTAGTGGGCCGTTGGTGACTACAATGTTAGATACTATTGGGTTTTTAACGTTCCTTACCCTGATTTCCTTTGCTTTGCAGGTATTACATTTACCAAGTTAATCAGCTAATGTGCGTTCAAATAGCGTATTTTTTCCTGAAAACTGTGATTAGTCATTAGTACACTGTGGCGGAAGTTTGTCTACCTTTAACCAGTTGCTCAGATCAAGTCTGGTTAATTGAGATGGTAGCTGGATTTGCGCTGTGCTGTACTAATCCTTTATGAATACAAATGACTAATGACAAAACAATAGATATCTAATTTGATATAAGACAGGTGATATCATTTCCTCTGCATATGTAAATTAAAAAGCTGTAGAGATGTGATCGCTCTCTATGCAGGAAACTGATTGCTATTTATGCCTACTACCACCTGGAATCGTCATCACATTCTTTCCCTAGCTGATTTCACTACCGCTGAATATGATACAGTTTTGCAAACTGCTGCCAGTTTTCAAGAGGTGTTATCACGGCGGACGAAGAAAGTGCCAACCTTGCAGGGACAGGTGGTGGCGAATTTATTTTTTGAACCCTCTACCCGGACTCGCAGCAGTTTTGAAATCGCTGCCAAACGCTTAAGTGCTGATACACTGAATTTCGCCGCAGCCACTTCCTCTATGACTAAGGGAGAAACAATTCTCGACACGGCGAAGACCTATTTGGCCATGGGAACTGATATTATGGTAGTCCGCCACCAAGAGGCAGGAGTACCGAATGCGATCGCGGCTGAAATGGATCGTTTAGGTGTACGAGTTAGCGTCCTCAATGCTGGTGATGGTCAACATGAGCATCCTTCCCAAGCCCTGCTAGATTTATTTACCATTTGTACTTTAATTGACCCAGATCACCCCCGACTTGAGCTTTTAAAGGGTAAAAAGATTGCTATTGTTGGAGATATTCTCCATTCTCGCGTGGCGCGATCGAATATCTGGAGTTTAATTGCCAGTGGTGCCGAAGTGCATCTGGCAGCACCACCCACCCTCTTACCCAAGTTATTTGCCGAGTTTATCTTGGAATCAGGAGTCAGAAGTCAAGATTTTGTTATCTCCTCATCTCCCTCATTCCCCACTCCCCACTCCCAAAATCAACAACTTTTTCTACATTGGCAGCTGGAACCAGCTTTGCAGAATGCCGATTTTGTCATGACTTTGCGCCTGCAAAAGGAACGCATGACGGCTCATTTGCTGCCAAGTTTGCGAGAATATCATCAGCTATTTGGCATTACACGCACAAAGCTGCAACTTTGTAAACCTAACGTCAAAATTTTGCATCCAGGCCCAGTCAACCGTGGTGTTGAAATTAGTTCTGAGTTGATGGATGACCCAGAATTTAGTCTCATTCAATCGCAAGTTACCAGTGGTGTTGCTGTTCGCATGGCCTTACTGTATTTGTTAGGTAGCGGCAAGGCTTAATTGACATCCACCTTTAGATATTCCTTTCACACCCAGAGCCAAGCAGGCATTAGAACTATACTCTCGGCGATAACACAACGCCAGTCCGCTCAAGTCGGGAAACCCTCCCACACGGCTGGCTCCCCTACATATACTTAGATTTTTTCACAAATCAAATCGGATTGCTATATACATAAAATTATTTATAATAATCTTTTAATTTTAGTCCGATCGGACTACTTTACAGAAAAATACATAGTCTCATAGAAATTATGTATTCCTCCGATCGCATGAGGACAGAATTCTGTAATCTTGGCACACTGGTAGCGTAGAAGTTAAGAATTTAATGACTTCTAGAAGTGTCGGAGGTAAATATGAAACGAATTTTTTTGACGGCAGCAGCCATACTCAGCACGCTATCTTTAGCTGCTCCCATTCCCGTCAAAGCAGAAAACTCCGTCCCTGTCCGGCGCTTGCTGGAAACTAGAGCATGTTTGGGATGTAATTTAGCAGGTGCAAACCTCAAAGGCGCTCATCTAATAGGTGTAGACCTGAGAAATGCAAATTTAAAAGGAGCTAATCTCGAAGGCGCTAACTTAGAAGGTGCCGATTTAACTGGTGCTAATTTGAAGTCTGCTAATCTCACAAAAGCATTCGTTAGCGATACTATCTTAAATAAAGCCAATCTCACCAACGTTAATTTGAGTAATTCCCGTTTATATAATAGTGACGTAAATGGCGCAGTTTTGGCTAATATTGATTTAAGCGGTGCTGATGTATTTAATACTGCCATTAGCATTGGTGGAGAATACTAATGGTGAGTATGATTTCAAAGTGATGAGTTAAGAGTTATATTCAACTCCTAACTCTACACTTAGTAAGTTTTATTCACCGGTAATCGACAGTTCATTGACCCAGATTTTCGGACAAACTCCCCCTGGTGTTAACTCTGGCTCTTTTTCTACATAAATAATTGACTTTAAGAGTTCCAAGAAATCGCCAGCAACTGTTGCTGACTCAATACTCGTCTTGACACCCTTATTAACTAGCCAACCATCAAACGGCAAAGAAAAAGAACCTTGCAAGGATTTAACTCCTGCATGAAGAGCTTGTAAATCATCGATAAAAATCACATTTTCAGCCGTTTCTAAGCTCAACTCTTCTTCAGGAGTTGCTGTTGTAAAAACGTGATAAAAATTGGGACTAACACTGACTTTTGCACCAATACTGGCATTACCTGTTGGCTGGGTATTTAGCCTTTTAGCAGTACCTGCACTGTGGAGAAAGCTTGTTAAAACACCATTTTCAATCAGCGAAATCTGACGAGTAGGAGTTCCTTCACCATCAAAAGTTTCTGCCCCCACGTTAGCTGGGTGAAGTGCATCATCAAAAACCGAAAGCAGAGGAGAAGCTATTTGCTTACCTAAATCATCAGGAGTAGATAGACTTTGATTATCCAAAATACTTTGGGCATTGAATAAGTTAGAAAAACCACCCAACAAACTTAAGAAAGCTTCCGCTGAGAAAACAACTCGATATTTACCAGTCTTGATTTTTTCATAGTTCAAGTGGCTGATAGTTTTATCGGCGGTTTCTTTGATACAACCATTGATGTCTAGATTAGCTAAACTTTGGTTGATTCTAAAAGCACCTCCACTGCGAGGTTTTTTTCCTTCTTCTTCAGTTTTGCTGTAAAGATAAACTGATGCTAAGGAGTGAGATTCAGTTCTCACTGCACCGTCGCTATTGAGATAAAACCTGTCAATATCTCTTTGCGATAAGCCATTATAAGGCACACCTTTAATTGCTGGATGAGCTGCCAGTAATTCTTTTTCAGCTACCAACAATCTTTCTATGAGTTCAGCTACAGGTGCTTGAGGTGTCTTATCCTGAGGTTTATTTGGAATAGGAACAGTAGCTTCTGGACTAAAATCAGGAACATTTTCCTTAACACCAAAGAAACTGGCTTCGTAGGCAGTTTTCAAAGCTAATTCCAGTCCTTTGGGATCTACATCTGTAGTGCTGGTGACACCCATTGTATTATCTTCATTCCAGACCCGAACAGTAACACCAGAGCGATTTGAGGCTTTGACTTGTTTTGGATCACCTTGGTCTACTTGCACGCTAGTGTCATCTACTGTTGAGCCATAAATGTCGAATTTCTTAATACCAAGCTTCTCAGCATTGTCCTTGGCAGAATTTGCAATCTCATTGATATTCGGCATAGTCAATTTTGAATTTGGGATTTTCTTGCTCCCTGGTTAACATCGGGAGTGTAATACTGGAAGGCTTCTGCCTCTTAGATAAAATAAGTGGCACCATAAGGAAGGCGTTTCCAGGTGGAACCTGGGAACGAGTTAAACAAGTTGACGAGGTTATCGTCCACCTACGGTAATAGAATCAACCTTGATGTGGGGCTGTCCTACTGTGGTGTAAATACTCCCACTCACAGAGCCACAAAAACCTGGTGCAATTTCCAAATCTTGGGAACACATAGAAATTTTATTCATAATTTCCTTAGCTTCACCAATCAGAATTGCTCCCTTTAGCGGTTTGGTAATTTTGCCATTTTCAATCAAATAAGCTTCATCGACACCAAAATTAAATTGACCTGTAGCACCAACGCTACCACCACCCATCTTTTTACAATAAATACCTTTATCAACAGAGGCAAATAAATCATCAATGTTATATTCACCAGAATCAATATAAGTATTACGCATCCGGCTAGCAGCGGCATAGGTATAATTTTGGCGGCGTCCACTTCCAGTTCTGGGGTGTCCGGTGCGTGCAGAACCTGTTCTATCTGCTAAGAAGTTTTTAAGAACACCTTTTTCAATTAATAGGGTTCTTTGAGCAGGCATACCTTCGTCATCCATATCAATTGTCCCGAAGGCATTTTCAGAGCGCCCTTCATCCCAGGCTGTCAAACTTTCGTGGGCAATTTTTTCGCCTTTTTTGTCAGCAAAGGGAGTGGTATTGCGTTCAATTTGAGTAGTTTCTAGCAGGTGTCCGCAGGCTTCGTGGAAGATTACGCCGCCAAAGTGATTGGCCATAATAATCGGGTAAGTACCTGATTCCACATAATCTGCATATAGCATTTTTCCAGCAGATTCTGCTATTTTCTCAGCGGCTTGTTGAGAATCCCAAGTTCTCAAGAAGTTGGCATCGCTAGTATTACCAGCGCGATCGCCAATTGAGGTACGATTAGCACCATCAGCACACAATAGGTTAAAGCCTACTGATTGGGTGAGACGAATGTCACGGGCAAAAGTACCATCACTGGCGGCGATTAAAACTTCTTGCCAATCCCGGAAATAGCTAGCCCGCCGGGATTGGACGTGGCTAGCTTTTTGCTTCAGATGGGCAGTACCATCAAGGAGGACTTCTCCCATTTCTCGGATGGAGCTACACACTGGTAGCCAGGCATCTTTGCCTCTTTTGGTGGCATAATCTCTCAATAATTCCAGGTTGATTTCTGGGATGAAAGCTTTAGCAGTAGGTAATTGCAATCCCAAGATAGAAAGACCTTTTTCTAAGGCTGCTTTCAAACCGGAAAAAGAAAGGTCATTAGTGCTGACATAGCAGTCAGCTTTACCGCGAAATACTCTGACTCCCGCACCTGTAGACAGACTGGGTGAAATACTGGTGATGGAGTCGTCTTCTGCAAGAGAACTAATATAGTTGCGACGCTCTAAAAATAATTCGATGAAGTCAGCGCCAGCGGCGCGTCCTAGTCCCAAGAGGGTAGCCAGGGGGGCTTCCCAGGTTTCATCGAAACGCTCTGGTGTGGAGGAATATTGGAGGGTGGGAAGTTGATTCGAGAGAAGTAGCGTACTTGTAAGCATGGGTAGCCTCGTCTGCTGGCGTAATATCAGAGATTTGACTGAAAAATCCTGGTGTGTTCAGTCTAACAAATGAGTCAAAGCCACAGTCGGTAGAAAGGCAGTAGAGGTTTCCTCACCTGGGAAACTCACTTCTCCCCCTTAAAGGTCAGTGAAATATTGTAAGTAACGCCCTTTTGAGAGCGATCGCTATTTTGATATAACCGCAAATCCCTTAAATCCTCAGTTTCATGCTGTCCCATCCTATTGCTAAAAATGCAGCAGAGCGATCGCTCAAACATTTTGTGTGAAACCCTATTTCTTCTAAGGTCTATTTACGATTTGCCATTTTCAGTGGAATTCTTGTTGTTTCTTGCTCATTGAAAGTCTGACCTAAATTGGAAATTTGTCCTGTAGATAATAGATTCTTAAACAGGAGCTTTAAAGTTCGAGTAATAGTTTTAATAATTTTCATTTTGCTAGCAGTAGGCTTTTGATCGTATCTCAAAACCATTGGAATTTCTATGATTTTTGGTTTGAGTACTTTGGCTTTCAGCAGTAAGTCTATCATGCAAGCAAATCCACTTTCAGTGAATAAACTGTCCCCATAACACATATCCAGTTTACTAATGAAAGTACGGTTATACAGCCTGTAACCACAAGTATAGTCTCTTACACCTGGTACACGGGCTGCAATTCTAAAAAGCCAGCTGGCTCCGTAACTCATTATCTGTCTAAATGTTGATAAGCCTATGACTTTAGAGCCTTTTCGATATCTAGATGCGATCGCAATATCATAGCTACCAGCTATCATCGTGTCATACATCTTTATTAACAGTTCTGGTGGTTGAGTGTTGTCGCAATCCATAGCGGCTAAAAAATCACCTTCTTTGGAAACTTCCAAGAAAGTCATGAAACCTGTTTTGATTGCTTGACCTAAACCAGCATTTTTGGGATGTTGGACTAATTTCAGTAATATCCCCAATGATTGAGATTCTTCTAAAGCAGTTTGAGCAGTTGCATCACTACTGCCATCATCAACAAGAATCAGTCGGATCTCCATATTAGAGATTTGCTGCAATATCTGAAACTTTTTGAACAAGGGACGAATTGATTCTTGCTCGTTGTATGCGGGTAAAAGAACAAAAAGACTCATAAATACCTCGTGTGATTTTGAAAATAAAATATCATTACTCAAATTTCAAGAATTCAGTAATGTTGATTTTTTGAGAAAATCATCAACCTGTCGCACAACTGCGTTATTGTTGACACTATCATTTACCAACTGTGAGGTATTGACGACGAAAAAATCATCGTTTTCAGTACTCACCTTTGGAACAAGGCTTGAATAATTTAAAACTTGTAGTGGCTGTACTTTAATAGCTCGATTAATGTGTGCCGCTACAATGTCATCTGCTTTGAGTTCCGGGAACATCAAACGTATACCCTGGAAAAATACTTGACGCAATTCATCATCTGGCTGTTTTAATAACGCGTCAGTGGAAAGTATATATTTTGGTAGGAATGTCATGTGATATCCTGCTGTCTCTTGCAAAGAAACTAAGTTGCTCATACCAATGACTCCGGTAAAGGGAATATTTCTATCAGCAATATTTACCACGTAATAAGGAACTAAAGCCTTACGAGTAATTAGTACCATGCAGATTACACCCAGATATTCTACTGTTTCACTAGTGTCTGAAACTTTCACCAGTTCATTGGCAGCAACCTGTTGCAGAATATTAACTGGGCCAGTAAAAATGACTTTATCAAAATGTTCCTTTTTACCTTGAGATTCTACCCACATTCCACCCCCTGGATGAGGTGCAATATATTCTACTGCAACACCTGTGTGGATATGACCTCCAGCCGCGTAAATTAATTTTTCTATATGGTCAAAAACAGTTTTATAACCGCCTGAAACATAACCAAGTTGTTCTTTATTTAATGATGAATCCCGCGCTGAAAATAGTCGTTTGATATAAGCCCAGATAAAAACTGCTGAGATTCGCTTATAGTTCTCTCCTAATTTGGATAGAAGCAAGGGTTTCCAGAGCTTTTCGTATGTGCTTTTACCACCGAGTTTTAATAGCCAATTTTCGACTAAAATCTTCTCTAAGCGCCGCCAATTATTAAGACGTGAACCATACATGAGAGTGAAAGCTAATCTAATTTTACCTATAAGTCCAAACAGAGGAAAGCGCAGAAATTCTATATTGTTACTAATAGAATAAAATTTTTGATTGTCGTAGAAACCTGTTAAACTTCGATGCCAACGCAGTTTATCTCCAAGACCAATATCTCTGAGAAAATTTATTAAGTGAGTATCAGAAGGTAGGATAACGTGATAAAAACGATCCCAGGTAAACAACCCATAATCATGATAGGTAGTAAGTCCACCAAGCTGCTTGCTGCTATCGAAGACAGTGACAGTATGTCCATGATGTGAAAGACGTTGGGCTAATACTAGCCCAGTTATACCCCCGCCAATAATGCCTATATTCATAAATTTAGATTTTTCTAGGGATGTTTTTGAGATTTATCTTTAGAGGTTTTTAATATTAATAACCTGAGTATTTGTCTCTTTAGCTATTAATTTACAACAAGAATTACACCAGTTATGATAATGGAAATTCCTAACCACTGGCTAAATATAACTTGCTCTTTTAGGAGATAGTGAGAAGCAATCGGTATAAGCGCATACATTAATCCTAGAACTGGAAATGCTTGGCTCAGAGGAATTGTCCGCAATACATAAAGCCACAATATAATCATAAATGTATAGCAGATAAACCAAATCAAAAAATAACGAGAGAATAACAGATTTAGGATAGATGTGCTTTCTCCCTTAGTAGAGCTAGAAATGTAAAGTCCATATTTTAGTGATAGATTAGCTGTTGTTCCTAATAAAACTACAAACATTAACAGCAGCCAAGTAATTATGTTCATTTGTCAATACTTATTGTGGAATTAACTAAAAATTTATATAGACTTTTTAAGTGGAATAGCCACTAAAAGAACACCCAGAAAAATAGTGATTACTCCTGCTATTCGAGTTAGTGTAATTACCTCATCAAAAAAGTAGTATGACCCTAAAAGTATACCGACATAATTTAAACTAGTAAGTGGATAAGCAATACTCAATTTAACAGAGCGCAGAGCCAATATCCAATTTACTATTCCTAAGCAATAAACACTAACAGCTAATGCTAATTGCTCAAGAAATACCCAAGTAAATAGTCCCTGATTTGTTTGGCTCATGGTATGCTTCATCAGCAATTGCCCAGAAATACTAAATAAAATACTGATAAACAGGATGATATAAGGAATTATTTTAAAGTTGGAAATTTGCGAGATAGATTTCATCGTACATTTGCCTCAATCAAGATGAGAGATATGAAGCGGACAGTAAACAGCCCGTTGTTTTGAACGTTTCGGATTTCGGTCACACCTTGTGTGCAATTCAACCTCCACTTCAGTAAATAGACAACAAAATTAACAAGGCTATGTTAGAGGGACTGATATTAAAATGACCGTTGAAGCTCATGTTCTAGAGTTAGCAACTAAATACTATGCAGCTTGCAGGATGGTTGCTGTATTATCACAGCATCCTATATAATAAAAGTAGAGCAAGCTAAATTAGTTTACTAGGTTAGAGTCCCATACAAAGCAGTTTTTTGCTTGGTAATTGGCACAATCAATTTAGGCTTTGCCCAACTGTGAATTGCAGAAATCTTCCGTATCAGCCAGTTATGCTTCAAAACTACTTTTGGTGCGATCGTAATATCTAGGTCATAGTGGATGCAGACATAAGGAAAATTCAGAGATTTGCCGCAAATTTGTGGACAAAATTTAGCAGTCCGCGACGCCGAGTAGCCCGTCGTAGACATCATTTATGCTGAATTTTGATTCGACCCGCATGTTCAATAGATGCAGCTAAGGGAATAAAAATGGATTGCTAGAATTTTTGATTAATCCATTTATTAACTTCCATAAGTTCTATGCTGTTGTAGAAATCTTATTGAAGACACTACTGAACTTCTCATCCCATTAACTTAACTGGATTGATAAATTGTTCTTAATTTGTTCCAGGAAAGTTTATTCATTTACTGATATACCATAGAATTTCTCCAGGCTCACAGACATATCTGTAACCTCGGCTGGAAACTAAGCCGATTAATAAAAATTTATACTCGAATTGAGTGTGTATACGTACTATTTTTGTGCGTAATAACACAAAACTAACAGAAGTCTGCTTGGCTGCGGAAATCAAAGATAGATGAATCAGTTTACAGTAATCCGCTTTACAGGTTTCTGGGGAATTTTACTGAATCTCCAAATGGAGTTTTTGACGAGACTAACGGCTAATGTAAACTAGCCTTTGGTGATCAACTCACAGCTTGCGTTGATTTCAGCGGATTTGAGATGTTTTTACATTATTTAGTATTAGCCTTAATTGTTCTTAATCTTAATTATATGTAATTTTCACTAGAGGTTTATCTCAAATTTATTGTTACATATAATTACTTACTAGAATACCACGATAAATGGGTGTTGCAAATTTATCAACATACTTCATCAAAAATTCATTTACCGGAAATATACTTAAACAAAAACTTCATCAAATCGAAATTAAATCTAAACTTTCCTGTAGATGAATTTTTATTTTTAAGGATTTGTACATTTATGCAGCAGTTTCTGGGTAATAAACTTGCAAAAGTAGCGATTTTGTATCAGACCCTAGAAGTGCAAAGCTAAGAGTTTGAGAAAGCAGAATTGAAACTTGGACAACAATGCAAGCAATGGTTTTTTGTATTACATAAATACATTTACTACAGCCAAAATTACAGTTGGTAACCGAGAGTCTGAATCGTTATCTATTTATCCACGAAAATCATCAAATTCAGATATCTCAGACAAAACTTAGTTGAGAGTTAATTCAGAGTTTCAGTAAGTCGGAAGACGCTATTTCTGAATCCTAGTATCAAATTTTCTTTAATCCTAAAATTGATTGTAAGTATATTTATAAAATTTAGTGTCGCTTTAAACATCTAAAGATTAACAATATTTAACCTAACCATAACGTTCATGGGCTAAAGTAGAAGATCAAGTTTGCCATTATTAGAAAATATTCTATTTAAAAAGATAAGTCTAAAGTAGTCAAGGCTATACTCACGCAGGATAATTTTCAATCAAAAAATTACCAACCTCCGTTTTTAAGCACATCAGTAGGTTAACTGTCTAATAATTTCCAGCAGTTTAAAGTTGAGAAAAAATTAGTTCGCGGTAGCTGGTATTAGTTAATTTCTCTAGGTTGTTTTCTTGTAGCTTCAGTTTGCTTGAACTCATTTTCCTGCAAAAGTCTGTTTGTAATTATTAAGACAATGATTAACAATCCAAACTGAATCTGCCAGGGTGCTAATACTAAACTTAAAATAAAGCTAATGGCTGCAAATACACCTGCAAGATATGCAATTTCATCAGTACTCTTTTTAAAGAAGTAGCCAGTGGCTAAAGCAGTACACAATGGTATCAAGAAAGACAAAGGCATCTTACTAACCTCTGAACTAAAAGTTGTTGTGCTTATAAAACAAATTGAAATTGTTTTTGGAATTGGGGTTAATTTTACATCCAATCAGGTTTTAGCTACAACAGTCGCTCGAAATAAATATTATAGAAAGTCAAGATTAGGCAGCGTCGTATATTACACCAATTTGAATAATTATTCCGACAGATGAACCACCCAAAACCTTAGTGAATAACTCTTTCATTTGTGGTCAATGCTGGGCGCAGCAAGCTTTAAGTGTAAGAGTGCAGAATAGACAGTGACGTCTTTTGTGCCGCTTTCTCGACTCAGCAGAGCTGCGCTATGCTATACAAACTCTCGTTTAACTACGCGGATTGATCAGGTTTAAAACTTACGTAGGTAGGTTTTGTCTATTTCACCAATTATCCTGTTAAACCTCATCTATCTTGAGAACCGTAGTTTTTGCCCTTACCCTAAATCCCTCTCCCAAGTAGGGAGAGGGACTTATTTCCGGCTCCCCTTCTGCCAAATTTGGGAGAAGGGGCTGGGGGATGAGGGTTTTTTCTTTTCATACCGAAAGAACTACAGTTTTCAAGGTGGACGCAGTTTATGAGTAATCATCTGGTAAATTAGCTTAAAACTTCGGTCTTGCGCCAGGATAAGGATCTAGCATATTACCTTTAGAAGTAACATTTTCATTTTTTCATTTTAGACACCTAATGCTGAACATTCCTCAACTACTGGCAACTGAAATAAACCTCAAACCCCATCAGGTGCAAAACGCGCTGGAACTTTTGGCGGAGGGTGCAACAATTCCCTTTATTGCACGTTACCGCAAAGAGCGCACGGACGAGATGAATGAAGTGCAACTACGTGAATTGGCTGATCGGTATACTTATTTAACAGAACTGGAAGAACGAAAATCGGTGATTTTAAGTGCGATCGCCCAACAAGGTAAACTTACAGATGAACTCAAAGCTAAAATCTCATCCTGCTTACAAAAAACTGAACTTGAGGATTTATACTTACCCTATCGACCAAAGCGACGCACCCGCGCTACCATCGCCAGAGAAAAAGGACTCGAACTACTGGCGGAATTCATCAAGTCGCTAAATGCGAAAAATGCTGCAACGGCTTCACTGGAAGAAGAAGCGGCTAAGTATATTTCTGAAAGCAAGGGAGTAAAAACAGCAGAAGAGGCGCTCAAAGGTGCTGCTGATATTTTAGCGGAAGAAGTGGCTGAAAAAGCTGAGTTACGCGCATATATCCGCAATTATCTTTTAGAAGAAGGGGTATTCGTCTCCCGCATCAAAGATGATTATCCCGAAGGTACAACCAAATTTGAGATGTACCGTAACTATCAAATTAGGGTAAAAAATATTGCACCCCACAATATGCTGGCGTTGTGTCGGGGTGAAACTGAAAAAATATTAAGCTTTGAAATCGCTTTTGATGAAGATACGGTACTTTACTATCTTGAGTCGAAAGAAATTAAAACCAAAGTTCGGACAATTCGAGATTTTTATCAGGCGATGTTGAAGGATGCATTTAACCGTTTGATGAAAGTCTCTCTAATGGGAGAGGTAATTTCTGAGAAAAAAGTTTTTGCAGATATAGAATCAATCAAGACATTTGAAACTAATCTGCGGGAGTTGCTGCTGTCTGCACCAGCAGGAATGAAACCAACATTGGCAATAGATCCTGGATTTAGAACTGGGTGTAAAGTTGCAGTCCTCGACCAAACAGGGAAATTTTTGGAATACCAAGCGGTTTTTCCCCACCAAGCTGCTGAACAACGACTTAAAGCTGCACAAACTGTCAAAAATCTGATTGAAAAATACAAGATTGCGTTAATCGCCATCGGTAATGGTACAGCGTCCCGCGAGACAGAGGAATTTGTGACGCAAGTATTACAAACTATAGAACGCAAACCAGTTAAGGTGATGGTGAATGAATCTGGCGCATCTATATATTCTGCAAGTACTGTAGCGCTGGAAGAGTTTCCCGATTTAGATATTACCGTGCGCGGTGCTATTAGTATCGGTCGCCGTTTACAAGATCCCTTAGCGGAACTGGTGAAAATCGATCCTAAATCTATTGGTGTGGGACAATATCAGCACGATGTCGATCAGAAGTTGTTGAAAAAGAAATTGGATGACACTATAGAAAGCTGCGTTAACTACGTCGGCGTAGACTTGAACACCGCCTCCAAAGAACTTCTGACTTCCGTCTCTGGGATTACGGCAACAGTTGCCAATAATATTGTCGCCCAGCGCAACCAGCATGGAGCCTTTAAAAACCGCCGACAACTCTTGAAAGTTCCGAAGCTAGGGCCAAAAGCCTTTGAACAAGCGGCGGGTTTTCTGCGGATTCGCGGCGGTGACAACCCATTAGATAATACAGCAGTGCATCCAGAAAGTTATTCTGTAGTAGAAGCGATCGCATCTGATCTAAATGTGCCATTAAATCAGGTCACACAAATTGCTGAAAAACTCAAAAAGACCAACCTGAAGAAATACGTTACCGATAGCGTTGGCGAACCGACACTACGCGACATTCTCAACGAACTAGAAAAACCCGGTAGAGATCCTCGTGCAGAGTTTAAGTATGCCACCTTCAGAGAAGGAATTAAGGAAATCAGGGACTTAAAGCAAGGAATGGAACTAGAGGGAATTATCACGAACGTCGCCAACTTCGGCGCGTTTGTCGATATTGGCGTACATCAAGATGGCTTAGTGCATATATCTCAACTTGCTGATCGATTTGTAGACGATCCCAACAAAGTTGTCAAAGTTGGACAAGTAGTCAAAGTGCAGGTGTTAGAAATCAACGAGAAACTGAAGCGGATTAGTTTGTCGATGAAAGCAGTTAAACAATAATTAGAAACAGCAGATGGTAGTTTATCAAGTTCGATTCATCAATCCTACACTTGGGTTAGATCGCACCATTCAAGTACCAGATGATCAATATATTCTGGATATGGCAGAAGATGCTGGTATCCGCCTACCATCTGGGTGTAAGCAAGGTGAATGTTCTGCCTGTATCGCCAAACTGATTAGCGGTGAAGTTGATCAAAATGAGCAAAAATTTCTGCGCCCAACTGAAATACAGGCTGGTTATGTTGTTACTTGTGTAACTTATCCTTTGTCTGATTGCACTTTAGAAACCCATCAAGAACAAGTCTTGTATAAATCAGCCCTTTACTATAAGCCTGAGTCGGGAAAATCTGAAACCTCGATTCCCCCTAACCCCCCTTTTTAAGGGAGGGAACTAAGAATCGAATGCCCCCTTAAAAAGGGGGTTGGGGTATCTCTTTTGTGTAAGTCCTAACAGAGTAGGGACGCATAGCTGTGCGCCCCTGCAATATATTGCATCTATATAAGAACCGCGATATTTTTATAAATGATCGACCTAATGGTAGAAAGAAATTCTATCTTGCAAGAGAGGTTAAAACGTAGCACATAGTTAAAGATGAGATAAGAAGTTACAAACAAAAAATCTTTAGTGATTAGGTCAGAAAAATGTTAACACCATTATTAACCGCGCTAGCTACAGCTTTGAGCCTGTTGATTGTTGATTTAGTTGTTCCAGGCGTTAATATTGCTAATTTTCCCGCCGCTTTGATTGCCGCTTTAATAATTGGTCTGATTAACGGTTCGGTTAAACCAGTTCTGTCTACTCTTTCCTTACCACTTAACTTTCTATCATTTGGAGCATTTTCGCTCATCGTCAACGGTTTTTGTTTCTGGTTAGCAGCAGTACTAGTTCCTGGGTTCGGAGTTCGCGGAATTATTGGTTTCCTTCTTGGGCCAGTAATTCTAACTTTTGCTAATACCTTCATTAACAACTACTTTGTTGAAAAAAATCTTTTAGCCAGCAGTGGTGATGTAAAAAGCCAAGGTGAATTACCTTCTAGATAAATATTAGAGGGAGTAGAAATACAAATTTCATCACATCTCTACTCCAAAGAAAATATCCGAAGGTGGATTTCCTCATTCGGCATTTTCAAAAAAATGTAACTAAACAAAATCACAAAGTTGTAATATCATGAAAATAGTTCGTTTTCTTCTTGGTTTGTTAGTGCCTCCTTTAGGCGTTTTCCTGACAGTTGGAGTTGGCCCAACCTTGATTATTAACATTGTGCTTACAGTTCTAGGTTGGCTACCTGGTAGTATTCATGCAATTTGGGTGATTGCCAAGCATGAAGAACAAGTTAATGGAGAGGGACGTATTTACTAATTACTAATACGCAAGATTAATTTTAAGAAATCTTAATTAGGGTGCGTTATGGCTTTAGCCTAACGCACCATTTTACTACGAAAACTAGAATTTATAAGCTATTCCAATTTTAACCTGCATAATTAGGGTGGGTATCTTGCACACCTGATTAGAGAATTTAATTCAAGCAATTTAGATGTTTTTCAACTTATCAAGCGGTGCGTTAGCCTTTGGCATAATACACCCTACTAAAACTGAGTCTTTAATAATTATACAAATACGTTGGTAGGGCACGGCAATGCCGTGCCCCTACGAAAAATCATATTTATTAGGGTTTTTGTGAAAAAGCAGTCTAGTCTATTTATGAATAGTATCCCGCTCTTTATCAGCAGGTTGCTTTTCTTTAAACAAGTCAGCCGCCGTTAAGAGTAACTGCCTCAACGTTTGTTTGATTTGGCGCTCTTTTCTCGCTAAAGAGGTACCAGCTTCACCTAGTTGATCTTCTAGTTGCGATCGCTTTTGTTCTACCTGTACAGCCATAGATTCTGCTTGAGGACGAGCTTTATCATACCAGTGTTTAGCCTCGTCAAGATAATCTTGAACTTCCATAGAACGTCCGCCATAGCGTGCAGCTAAGTTAGCTCGGACAATCGCTAGCTGCGCTTGTAGTTGCGCGTAACGCTTCTTTAACAATCCTACTTCTTCACTATCTTTAATAGCATTGACAGCAGAATCAATTGCAGTTTTGGTAGTAGCAGGTTCTTGCTTACCTGTATTTTCAATCTCTGCCAAAATCACATCAATCTCTTGCTGTAGTTCTTCTTCTTCACCATCCAGTTGAGCCTGCAACCGGTTGATATCTGTCTGAGTTTGAGCAATGCTTTCATGTCTTTTGCTATTAATTCCTTCCAGCGCTCCTTCAATCGAAGCTGTCACTTCATCTTTGAGTTCACTACCTTTTTCTTGGAAGTTTTCTATTACAGCAGAAACTGCATCTCTAACAAGGCTACGAAGCTCAGTAGAACCTTGTTTAAACTCAGAACCTACTTGAGAAACTGCGGATTTGACAATTTCTCGAATCCGATCAGTTCTTAATTGTCCCGTTTCTTTAGCTTGTTGCAGGTCTGCTTGAATTTGTTGTTTGATATTGTTAGGCATTTTCAACTCTTGGGATTTAACTAATTTGGATAAAATTTTCTAGGCATGTTCCCACACCCATATTATGGCGTAGGCTGATATAGCTAGGCACTTCCTTTAGATAGAAAATAACTGCCCTAAGGAGGTGATGTGTAGCATGTTGACCATTTGTGAGATGATGAATATTTGTTGGTAATAATTGGGAGTGAAATATGTGGCGAGTAAACATTACTTGTTCAGGGGATGCTTGGAAGCTTTATGGGACTGAATTTAAAGCGATCGCCCAGAAGTATCAAGGTGAATTAATTGGTTCCAAAAAAATGCCAGATGGTACGCGCATCATGTCTTATAAAATTGAGGATGTTAGTGATGCAGAAGCCTTTCAAGAAGATTGTGCAAATTTTGCTGGATTTACAACTGACTTTGAATCCCTATAGTATTGGTTCTGATACTTATACCCACAACCAGTATGTCAAAATCGGGAGAAGTTAATTGAAAAAATTACTCACATTAGTATTAGTAACGTTTTGGTTATTAATCAGTACTTTTACTTTGCCTGCTAGTGCAGCAGATACAGTTAACGGTGAACAAATATTTAGTGTTCATTGTGCTGGTTGTCATATCAACGGCGGTAACATAGTTAGGCGAGGTAAAAATCTCAAAAAGCAAGCGCTGAAAAAGTATGGTATGGATTCAATAGAGGCAGTTACATCTATAGTAACCAATGGTAAAAATAATATGTCAGCCTATAAAGAGCGTCTTACTGAACAGCAAATTCAAGACGTTGCTGCTTACGTTCTCGAACAAGCTGAAAAAGACTGGCGTTAAAAAATTAGGAGTTAGGAGTAGAGACGCGATTAATCGCGTCTCTACAGGAGTTAGGAGTTAAGACTTTAGTAGTTATTAACTTTAGCAGTCTTAAATCATTCATAATAAAGTAGAAAAGTTAAAAAGGCTGTAAAAACCTGCTTGTCAACTCACTAATTATTAACTTTTCTCACTTTTAACTCCTGTACAGACGCGATTAATCGCGTCTCTACTCCTCAGACGCGATTAATCGCGTCTCTACTCCTCACTCCTGACTTGAAAATGAACTTACCCGCAGCTAGCCGTCTCCAATTCACTCCCGATTTTAACATCTGCCGCATATTAAATGGTATGTGGCAAGTCTCCGGCGGACACGGACAGATAAATCCCCAAACCGCTATTGAGACTATGTTCAAATATTTAGATGCAGGCTTTACCACTTGGGATTTAGCAGACCATTATGGGCCCGCAGAAGACTTTATTGGTGAGTTTCGTTGTGAACTAATTGATACTCGTGGTAAAGATGCTTTATCCAAGGTACAAGCCTTTACAAAATGGGTGCCTCGTCCAGGCAAAATGACGAAAAAACTGGTTGAGGAAAATATTGATATTTCCCTGAGAAGGATGAATGTGCAATCGTTAGATTTGATGCAATTCCACTGGTGGGAATATCAGGATAAAAATTACCTGGATGCCCTCAAATATATGGCAGAACTTCAGACTGAGGGTAAAATTAAGCATTTAGGTTTAACTAATTTTGACACAGAAAACTTGAAGATTATTACCGAAGCCGGTATCAAAATTGTTTCTAACCAAGTGCAATTTTCCCTTGTAGACCGCCGTCCTGAAGTTAATATGGTGGAGTTTTGTCAACAGCATGACATAAAGCTTTTTACTTACGGTACACTGTGCGGCGGTTTATTATCAGAAAACTATTTGGGTAAACCAGAACCGCGAGGATTTGATTTGTCCACTGCTAGTTTGAAAAAATATAAAAATATGATCGATGCTTGGGGTGGTTGGCAATTATTTCAAGAGTTGCTGGCTATCTTAAAGGAAATTGCTAATAAGCATGGGGTAAGTATCTCCAACGTGGCAGTGCGTTACATTTTAGATCAGCCAACTGTGGGAGGTGTGATAGTTGGTGCCAGACTTGGTGTATCTGAACATATAGAAGATAACGCCAAAGTATTTAGTTTTAGTTTAGATGCAGACGATCGCGATCGCATCAATGCAGTATCTCGCCAATCACGCGATTTGTACCAGCTAATCGGCGATTGCGGCGACGAATATCGGCGATAATTTCGGGAAAAAGGTGATATACGGTGAAGGTTACTGTGGAAACTACTGCTGTCAGCCATGCCCTTAAACTTCACCTTCGCCCTCAGTCAACAGCAAACTTTTGAATTGCGCTGTGATTATGGCTCACGTCGCCTGGATAAAACGGAGTTGGCAGCGCTGATTGATTTGTGTGAGCAAAATTACTATGCTCAACAAAGAGATTATCTACCCTATCTTACCCAGTTGGGACGGCAACTTTATCAATGGCTGGATGGTAAAGAAGGATGGCTGAGAAGGGCACTGGATGAGGCGGATGAGCAAACGATTCTTCTAGATTTGGTTAAAACCAGCGAAGCAAAGGGCTTGAACCCGGAAACAGAACGGGTAGCGTTGGGATTGGCACATTTGCCTTGGGAATTACTACATGATGGTGCAGGGTTTTTGATAGAACGTCAGAATTTTTCCGTTTTACCAGTGCGTTCTGTGCAGCAGCGTCAAACCCCAGTGATTGGCGTGCAAGATCGTCCATTGCGGTTGCTGTTCATGGCGACTTCTCCTGAAGATCCCAGAGTTCCACCACTAGGGTTTGAGCAGGAAGAAGCGAACATTTTGCAAGCAACTAAGGATCAGCCTTTGGCGTTGATTGTCGAGGAAAGTGGCTCGGTTGCAGAGTTAGCGAACTTGGTGAAATCCTACCCAGAAGACTATTTTGATGTCTTTCACCTCACGGGACACGGGATTATTTATACCCAAAAAGGTTACGGCTATTTGCTGCCAACAGGTGCAACGCTGGCAGACAATACCCCCTGCTTCATCACTGAAGATGAGGTGGGGAATATGCAACTGACTACCGTCAATGATTTAGCTAAAGCCTTTCGCGGACGCTGGCCGCGGGTAACTTTTCTCTCTGGTTGTCATACGGGACAGGTTCCTAACAAGGGGACAGTACCCTCGATGGCGCAGGCATTGGTGAAGGCGGGGGCAGGTATAGTTTTAGGCTGGGCGCGTCCGGTGTATGACCGCACGGGTATTGTAGCGGCACGGGCACTTTATCAAGCTTTGGCGACGGGGGCAACTGTTGAAGAAGCAGTCAAAGCGGCGCAGCAGGAAATGATTGACAAAGAATGCACCGACTGGCATCTGTTGCGGATGTATCGGGATACGCGTCCCATTAACCAACTAGTGACAGCGCTGAGAGGAAGCAAAAATCGTGAAAAGCTGAAGTTGACAGCGCCAGAGCAAGAATTTCTCGATGAGAATAATCAAGTTAAAGTTGCCAGTCGGTTAGAGTTTGTCGGACGCAGACGACCTTTGCAACGGTGTCTCAGGGCATTGCGGGAAACCAGTGACCAAATTGGCGTGTTTATTGCCGGGATGGGCGGACTGGGTAAAAGTACCCTGGCGGCGCGGTTATGTACGCGGGTGCAGACGCAGCGTGACAATTTTGCGCGAGTCGTGTTGATTGGCCCTCTGGATGAGTGGGGTTTGCTGAATAAGCTTTCTAATAAGTTTGAGCGGTTTGCAGATGTGCCCGCACTTTTGAATGGACCAAAGGTGTCTCTTAAAGGGCGGTTGCAAAACTTTTTTGAGGCAATTGAAAAGGAACACAACCAACCTTTGCTGCTGGTGCTGGATGATTTTGAGCAGAATATCCCCACAGCTAATATTGAAGATGGTTCGCTGCGGATGACGGCAGAGGCTTATGAAATTTTAGGGGCGATTTGTGCGGCATTGGAGGAGAACGGGGCAGAAAGTCGGCTGATTGTCACCTGTCGCTATTTGAAAGAAGACACTCTACCACCCCATCGCCTGCACCTGGAACGTCTGGAACAGATGAGCAGCAGTGATATTGATAAAATTTGCTTTCCTTTAGATAAAGAAGTTAGGCAACAGTTAAGAACTCAGCGAATTATTCACATTGCTGATGGTAATCCCCGGTTGCTGAAGTGGCTATTGCAGGTGATTCAGCAGCCGGGATTAGCGGCGGATGAATTATTGAATCGTCTGGAGGAGACTGAGCAGAAATTCCGCGAAGATATTTTGGCACAAACTCTGCTGGATGCTTTGGAACCGGAAGAACAAAAGTTTCTCGCACAGTTGAGTGTGTTTCATCTGCCAGTGATGGAGGATATTGTGAAGGCAATTTCTACCACCGGAGAATTGGCAGTTTTGGGCAAGTTAACCAGCCTTAGCCTAGTCGAGTCTGCCACCACTCACCCCAACCAGCCAGCTAATTATCGAGTGACGACAATTTTAGAACCGTTGTTAAAACCAGTGTTGAGTGAGGAAGAGTGGCAAGCAACGCGACAGCAAGCGGTGAGGGAAATCCATAAAGTTTGGTGTGAGGAGAATGACAACCTCACGGAAGCAGAAGCACTGGAAATTGTACGTTTGGGACTGCTGGCAAAAGAGCAGGAGATTGCTGTCAGCGTTGGAAATAGGATTGCAAGCTCTTGGATCAATAATTCACGGTTTGTAGAAGTTTTAGAGTTATGTGAGCAAATCTTGGCAGTTTATCAAGACTACCGCATCTTGAGAACCATTGCCCGTGCCGAAGAGGTTTTGGGTTTTGTGGAAGAGGCTGTTACCCATTATCAGCAAGTTTTAGACCTTTGCCCTGAAGAGGAATTGCAAGAAAAAGCCACTACCCTCAACAACATGGCACTGGTATTCGCCCAACAAGGGGACATCCCAAAAGCGATCCCACTCTACAAGCAATCCTTGAAAATATCAGAGCAGATTGGCGATCTCAAAGGTAAAGCCACTACCCTCAACAACATGGCACTGATATTCGCCGACCAAGGGGACATCCCAAAAGCGATCGCACTCTGGGAGCAATCCTTGGAAATATCTGAGCAGATTGGCGATGTCAAACTTAAAGCCACTACCCTCAACAACATGGCACAGATAATCGCCCAACAAGGGGACATCACAAAAGCGATCGCACTTTACGAGCAATCCTTGGAAATATCAGAGCAGATTGGCGATGTCCAACTTAAAGCCACTACCCTCAACTACATGGCACAGATAATCGCCCAACAAGGGGACATCACAAGAGCGATCGCACTCTGGGAGCAAAACTTAGAAATATTTGAGCAGATTGGCTATGTCCAACTTAAAGCCACTACCCTCAACAACATGGCACAGGTAATCGCCCAACAAGGGGACATCCCAAAAGCGATCGCACTCTACGAGCAATCCTTGGAAATATCTGAGCAGATTGGCTATGTCCAAGGTAAAGCCACTACCCTGAGCAACATGGCACTGATATTCGCCCAACAAGGAGACATCGCAAGAGCGATTGCACTCTGGGAGCAAAACTTAGAAATATCTGAGCAGATTGGCGATGTCAAAGGTAAAGCCACTACCCTCAACAACATGGCACTGATATTCGCCCAACAAGGGGACATCCCAAAAGCGATCCCACTCTGGGAGCAATCCTTGGAAATATCTGAGCAGATTGGCGATGTCAAAGGTAAAGCCACTACCCTGAGCAACATGGCACAGATAATCGCCCAACAAGGAGACATCGCAAAAGCGATCGCACTCTGGGAGCAAAACTTAGAAATATCTGAGCAGATTGGCGATGTCCAACTTAAAGCCACTACCCTCAGCAACATGGCACAGATAATCGCCCAACAAGGAGACATCACAAGAGCGATCGCACTCTGGGAGCAATCCTTGGAAATAACTGAGCAGATTGGCGATGTCAAAGGTAAAGCCGCTACCCTCAACTACATGGCACAGGTAATCGCCCAACAAGGGGACATCCCAAAAGCGATCACACTCTGGGAGCAAAACTTAGAAATATCTGAGCAGATTGGCGATGTCCAACTTAAAGCCACTACCCTCAACTACATGGCACTGGTATTCGCCCAACAAGGGGACATCAAAAAAGCGATCGCACTCTACGAGCAATCCTTGGAAATATCTGAGCAGATTGGCGATGTCCAACTTAAAGCCACTAACCTCAGCAACATGGCACTGATATTCGCCCAACAAGGAGACATCCCAAAAGCGATCGCACTCTGGGAGCAAAACTTAGAAATATCTGAGCAGATTGGCGATGTCCAACTTAAAGCCACTACCCTCAGCAACATGGCACAGATAATCGCCCAACAAGGAGACATCACAAGAGCGATCGCACTCTGGGAGCAATCCTTGGAAATAACTGAGCAGATTGGCGATGTCAAAGGTAAAGCCGCTACCCTCAACTACATGGCACAGGTAATCGCCCAACAAGGGGACATCCCAAAAGCGATCACACTCTGGGAGCAAAACTTAGAAATATCTGAGCAGATTGGCGATGTCCAACTTAAAGCCACTACCCTCAACTACATGGCACTGGTATTCGCCCAACAAGGGGACATCAAAAAAGCGATCGCACTCTACGAGCAATCCTTGGAAATATCTGAGCAGATTGGCAATGTCCAAGGAAAAGCCACTATCCTCAACAACATGGCACTGATATTCGCCCAACAAGGGGACATCAAAAAAGCGATCGCACTCTACGAGCAATCCTTGGAAATATCTGAGCAGATTGGCAATGTCCAACTTAAAGCCACTACCCTCAACAACATGGCACTAATATTCGCCCAACAAGGAGACATAGCTAGAGCGATCGCACTCTACGAGCAATCCTTGGAAATATCTGAGCAGATTGGCGATGTCCAACTTAAAGCCACTACCCTCAACAACATGGCACAGGTAATCGCCGACCAAGGGGACATCCCAAAAGCGATCGCACTCTGGGAGCAATCCTTGGAAATATCTGAGCAGATTGGCGATGTCAAAGGTAAAGCCACTACCCTCAACAACATGGCACTGATATTCGCCCAACAAGGGGACATCCCAAAAGCGATCGCACTCTGGGAGCAATCCTTGGAAATAAAGGAGCAGATTGGCGATGTCGGTGGTAAAGCCACTACCCTAGCAAGTATGGCTTATTGGGCTAGTGAAACTGGAGATAAAGCTAGGCAGTTAGAGCTAAATCTGCAAGCGGCTTTGGCATTTGCACAAGTTCGTGCTTATGTTGATTTGGTAACAGTTCTGAGTAACTTAGGCGTAGCAGATGAAAGCAACGGTTTAGTTTACCTAGCTCAAGCAGTCTGGCTGACGCTGAAAATTCAAGCCCCCTTAGCAAGTACCATTAAGTTAATCCATGCTTTATATAATGCAGTGCTTCAAGGTGATGAACTAGAAGCTGTGTTAGGAGCAACGGCAATGTTCTTTTGCAATGACCGAGGTGAAGGTCATCCGCAGTTAGAGGAACTCCAAGAGCATAGTAGGGAGATGATATCAGGTGCAGCGAGTGCCCAGGGAATTGAAACAGAGGAAGCGTTTGATAATTGGTTTACTCAGCAACGGCTCAACGAGCCAGATTATTTCCTCCCTCGACTCAATCAACGCCTAGAGGAGATAGTCGGTGATGGGTGGGTGTTTGAGCGTAGTCAGGTTGTGGGTAGATGAGGAGACAAGGGAGACAAGGGGGACAAGGAAATTAGGGAGTGCGATCGCGTTAATCTTAAATTAATTAGCGACAATACCACGTTAGCGAGTATCAAAGACTCATTAAAGGAGTTCAAAGCCTCATTAATGGAGTTCAAAGCCTCATTAATGGAGTTCAAAGCCTAATTAATGAAGCTCAAATACTCGCCCTGGCGAATGGAATATCGCGGCTATACAGACAAAACCCACCTCCGTGGGTTTCAAATTCCTGAGTCCGCGCAGGCGGACGAAAGTTTGTATAGCCGCAATTTATAATTTTTAGGTATATTTATTTACAAAGGTGAGATGCTCTCATACAGTTGTTTATGTTTGGCTAAAAGCTCTTGATATTTCTCGTTTATCTTTGCTTCTACCCACTTGGCTTTAAATATTGCTGCTGATTCCGCTTTAACTGGGTCTACTTCATAGGGAAGAATCTCTTTTTTATCACCTGAAGTTTCCGAATTTTGTTTATATTTCCTGCCGCTTTTATGATTAGCATAACGGCGGGAGCGAGTATAGCCCATTTGGATAAACTTCCTTGCCATATCCGCGCCGACAAAATCATCTTTCTCTAAATAATCAAGAAAAAGCTCGTAGATTTTTTCACTCGACTCTCTAGCAATATCAGGAGTTTTAAACCGCCAGTAAGGAAGAATTTCTGATTTGTATGGTTCAACCAAAAGTACACCCTGCTCACCCTTGCCAACACGATAGAGTTCGGGATGTTGGCGAAAATCGAGATTTTTAAAGTCTAAAGAATAATCAAAAGCCATGCGAAGTGTTTATTATGAATAATAAACTTTAATAAAAAAGTCGAGCTTCTATCTCTGTAGGTAAATTTTGTTTTATTATGCTATCTAGCACCCAATCCGTGAACAGTGTCCTTGCTCCGGGCAATCTGCGTAAAGTGCATCACATTGCCCTCAACGTCCAAGATATGCAAGCTTCCCGCTACTTTTATGGCACAATCCTGGGTTTGCACGAACTGACAGGCGACGAAGTACCCGCAACCCTGGTGGAACTTGTCGCATCTGGGAAAGTAGCCAACTTCATTACCCCAGATGGGACGATACTGGATTTATTTGGGGAACCAGAGTTATCACCACCAAATCCAAACCCAGAAAAGACATTCACCAGAGCGTACCATCTAGCCTTTGACATCGATCCGCAGTTATTTGAGCAAGCGGTGACAGTGATCAGAGAAAATAAAATAGCGATCGCTCATGGCCCAGTCACTCGTCCTACCGGTAGAGGTGTGTATTTTTACGATCCGGATGGCTTTATGATTGAAATTCGTTGCGATCCAGAAGCTAGTTAACTTAGAGGCGATCGCAAAAGTATCTACTATGAGCGGGAAACTTATGCAAATATTTAAACTAATTGAAGAGACGATCACAAAACCACCAATTCCACACGAACCATACAAGCAATCATTGAAAGCTTGGGCGATGTATTGTTTGCGAGACAAAGGTTTTAAAATCGTTTATGCTCAAAATGCTGACTTTGCCATTGAAACTAAAGGCGCAGAAAAGCTGTATTTTAAGGTTTCAAATAGCGCCGATGATTTAGATAATTCTCTTAGCTGGATTGTTTGGGATAGTGTAACCAAAAGCGCCAGTCTCATTCCCAAAAAATAGACTGATGTCAAAAATCGCTGTGACTATCTTCCTTCTCCAGACAACTGCTGCACAAATATTTGATGTTCTTGCGAATTTAATCCCAACTGCAATACAGTCAATACTTGCTGCATATTGCCAGCAAGTAAATCTGACATTGACAACCACAAACCAGGAAATACTTGACTTTTGATAATTCCATCTGTATCCACTTCTAAAGACACATATTCTCCTTGGTGCAGGCGAAACCAATCTAATCTATTTTCAAATATTTGCCAAACAATATATTCTTTTACCCCATTCCGACCATAGACTTTTTTCTTGTCATGTAAATCAATAGCAACACTGCTAGCTGCTATCTCTATTACGAGTTCTGGCGCACCTTCTATGTAATCATCATCGCTGAAACGAGATTGTCCTTTAGCTGTTGGTGTTATTAATAGCACTCCATATGGTTGCGGTTCATTGTCTCGATCTAAGCGGACTGTTGGCTCAATTCCCAATCTCACACCAGGAGTTGATGCTTCATAAACTCCCAACCAAGTGATTGTATGGCCATGTGGTTCAGCATGACTTTCAAAGCGTAATGGGGATGCCAAGTATACAACTCCTTCAATTAATTCTGCCTTTTGATGACGGGGCATTGCTTGATAACGGCGTTCAAATTCGTAGCGAGTGAGGCGATCGCCATTCTCTAAAGGAGGAATTCGCTGCTTGAGTGATAGGTTAACCATGATTTTCTGTTCTGGCAAGGAGTTTTACTTTATTATGGCTTGGTGCATATTTTTCTTGTGATCCACTGCCTAAGCCTCATCTTGTCAATAAATCGCTAGAATCAGGTTTCTCAAATACCATTAAATGCTGTTGAGGTAACAAGTTTTTGGTTTCCCGCCAAACCAAACCAACAGCTTGCATTTCTTTACGCACTTGCTTTTGAGTCATCTTGTGCAAACCTTTAATCAGAATAAAGGGATTTTCACCCCGGTACTCAACCAAAACCACCCTACCACCAGGTTTCAGTGCTTTCACAATCCCTTGCATCACTTCTTGGGGATACTCAAGTTCATGGTAAGCATCCACCATCAGAGCCAAATCGACACTTTTAGGTGGTAGGTTTGGGTCAGTAAGGGTTGCCAAAACAGGCTCAACATTGGTGATGTTTTTCTCTTTTTTGAACAACTCAATGATTTCCAACATTTCTGGCTGAACATCTACAGCCAACACTTTACCTGCTGTTAATAGCGGCGCGATGCGAAAGCTCAAGTAACCTGTACCAGCACCAATATCTGCCACTACATCATTAGGTTTTAGATTGAGGACGTTGACTACCTTACTTGGCTGTTCCTCTGCCTCTCGGCTGGGACGTTCTAGCCAACCAGCGCCTGTGTGTCCCATAACTTGAGCAATTTCTCGCCCCATGTAGTATTTACCAATACCATTTAGATTATGGATTTGTTTTTGTTGATAAACAGTGGCAGATGGAGCAGCTGCAAGTGCTGTAATAGTTGGAGCAAGCAGTAAGCACTCCAGTATTATTAAGAGAATTATTATAAAATTTAACTTTTGCTTATAATTCATATCTTAATCTGATTGAATATAGCTATACTCCCATAGATTGCCAATTCCAAGAGCTATAAATACTTATAAGCTAATAGGTAATAGAATTTTATAATTCTAGAACTACTTATGATACTGAAGAAGGTACGCGCCATCCGCTAGAAGCCAATATTTTACTTGAAACTGTCCCACTTCAAAGTGGACAGAAAGTCCTTGATGTTGGAACCAGAAAGGGTTTAGTTGCGATTCTTGCAGCTTCAAAAGTTGGTTTAAAGGGCTATTTCACCATAAACTTATAAATGTGTTCTGTCTGTTATTAAAGCTCTTTACTAAATTGAGGCTATATTCATGCCTGATATCGTAGATACCGCAATCAATGCGGGAACTTTCAACACGCTCGTAACGGCTATCACAGTTGCTGGTCTTGATACAGCGCTAAAGGGCCCAGGGCCATTTACAGTTTTTGCTCCAACCGATGAAGCTTTTTCCAAGCTACCATCAGGGACTGTTGAATCACTACTAGAAGATATCCTTCAACTCAGAAAGATACTAGAGTATCATGTCGTCTCTGGCAAAGTAACGGCAGCTGAAGTGGTAAAACTGAATTCAGCAACCACAGTAGCAGGTTCAGATGTCAAAATTGATGCCTCCAACGGTGTCAAGGTGAACGACGCTACAGTTGTTACACCAGATGTCGAGGCGGACAACGGTATCATTCACGTTATTGACACAGTGCTGATACCTCAATAAGCACGTTGCTTATTTGTATAGCTTTGTCAAACAGTAGTTTACAGTGTTCGTGGCAGATCAACTCAATGCCTGCGAGTGGTGAAAGTAGAGAAAGCTGAGGGCTGCTGTAGCTTAATAAGTGCAGCAGTTCTAATATCATAGTAATTCGTAATTTGTAATACCTGCGGTCAGTCACCCTTCGCGTATCTACGTAATTTGTAATCAAGGGACGCCAGGCAAGAGTGCCAATACTCAGATTTTATCTGGGTTAACAATATTAAATCTGTAACTTTCTTTTCAAATTACAAATGGTTCAAGCTGACGACTGTACCACTATTGCTCAACGCATTCGGCTACTAACGGTCTAAGATAAACTTAGGTGGACACTTGTACTAGCGCTAATCTCCACCACTAGATCATTAGGTTTTAGATTGAGGACATTGACTATCTTACTTGGCTGTTCCTCTCCCTCTGGCCTTGGACGTTCTAGCCAGCCAGCACCTGTGTATCCCATAACTCTGGCAATTTCTCGCCCCATGTAATATTTGCCGATCCCATCTGGATTATGGATAATCCGTTGTTCGTAAACTGTGGTAGATGAAGACGCAGCTTGTACTGTCAGGTTGGCTTTAGCAGTGAGCAACTCAATATCATAACAAGAGTTACTATAAAGTGGAGAAAATTTGACATTTGGTTATGACTGATCTGGATAGCTATAAGCAGCAACTAAAAGAATTTTATGGTAGTAGAACGACTTATGACTATGAGGAAGGTACTCGCCATCCTCTAGAAGCCAGGCTTCTACTTGAATTTGTACCGCTAAATTCGGGGCAGAAAATCCTTGATGTGGCCACTGGAACAGGTTTAGTTGCGATACCCGCAGCTGAAAAAGTTGGTTCAGAGGGTTATGTGATTGGGATTGACATGACCCCTGGAATGTTGCATCAAGCAAGACTTAAGATTGCAGCAGCAAGATTGCAAAACATCGAGTTGATTGAGGCAGATGCAGAATACTTCAATTTTAGTGATAACAGTTTTGATGTTGTCTTTTGCTGTGAAGCAATTGTACTTTTTCCTGATATCGTTACTACTTTGCAAAAGTGGTACGGTTACTTGAAAACAGGAGGGTATGTGGCATTTACCTGTCCTCCCGAAACTGCTTATATGGCATCTCTTCAGCAGAGGATCTGCGCTAGAGTTTTGGGCGAATCATTACCACATATCCTTGAACCACTGGGGACTCCAGAAAAATGTCGGAATTTGCTCAATCAGGCGGGTTTTAGAGATATCGAAATTAAGATTGAACCATCAGGACGTTATCGCCCTCTTAGGGATAGCAGATTATCTGAGATAGCAATTAATATAAATTTTAAAGGTAATCCTTTGTTGTCAAAATTATCACAAGAACAATTAAATCAGTTGCAAGTTGAGTACAAAGCAGAAATTGAAAAACTAGCAACTGATCAAGGTCTTTGGGAAGACACTACAAAGTTCTTTGTTCG
Source organism: Nostoc sp. (assembly GCF_036917395.1). Taxonomy (GTDB): domain Bacteria; phylum Cyanobacteriota; class Cyanobacteriia; order Cyanobacteriales; family Nostocaceae; genus Nostoc. The sequence goes on along the minus strand of NZ_JBALDI010000003.1, from coordinate 98,541 downwards.
CGCTCGAAAATAAGTTTATAAGCAAAGCTTTAGTCCTAACCTGACCAATGATTACTTGATAGTATAAAGCAAGTGCAATACGCTTGGGTTAAGGCTAAAATCTTTTGTCAAAGTCAATTTTTTTATCGAACCACAGAGGCGCAGAGAACACCGAGAGAAGAAAGAAATGCTTAACTGAACTGTATTGAGACTTGCGGATTTATCCGTGAGGTCAATTCCATTATCCAAAATCTAAAATCCCAAATTGTCTGACAGTTTAACCTCCTAGACTGATGTAGAAGTAAATATTTTTAGGATTTACTTGAAGCAGCCCCATTAAAAATTCGGAATCCAACCTTTGGACGCTTATATGCAAAACCTGTCCCTAATGTTAGTGCCTGTACTCGCTGCACAGAAAGTAGGAGGTGACGGTTTAATTAAACCTCTTGGTCATCATGAGCTGCTGTTGGTGCTGGTGCAACTGTCACTATTGCTTCTGGTAGCGCGGGGATTAGGTGAGTTGATGCGCCGGATTAACCTCCCGCCTGTTGTCGGGGAATTACTGGCAGGTGTGCTGCTGGGCCCTTCTCTATTTGGTTTGCTCCTTCCAGACTTACAGACACACATCTTTCCCAAAAGTCAAGAACAATCTAATTTACTTTCGGTGATTTCTTGGTTAGGCGTGTTATTTTTGCTGATTGTGACTGGGTTAGAGACGGATCTCAAGCTGATTCTTCGTAAGGGTAAAACGGCTCTGCTGATTTCACTGGGCGGAATTATTATCCCGTTTATTACCGGATTTGGACTGGGCTGGCTATTGCCAGATACTTTTTTAGCCGACCCACAAAAGCGACTAGTATTTAGTCTGTTCATAGCCACAGCAATGAGTATTTCGGCAGTACCAGTGATTGCTAAGGTGCTGATGGACTTAAACCTGATTCGCCGTGACATTGGTCAAGTCACCTTAGCTGCTGGTATGACTGACGACACCATCGGCTGGATTTTACTTTCTGTAGTTTCAGGTTTAGCTACTAGTGGCAAATTTGACTTTGGAACAATTTTCCATTCCGTGAGTGCAGCGGTATTATTTCTAGCGATCGCCTTCACAATTGGGCGTACCATTGTAGACCAGATTTTGCGCTGGGTTGATGACTACGTTGGCGGAATCGCCGCTAGTATGTCGGTTGTGCTGATTCTTTCGCTCTCAGCAGCAGCACTTACCCATGCGTTAGGTCTAGAAGCAGCATTAGGTGCTTTCGTGCTGGGGATTTTAGCAGGTCAATCCCGCCGCTTTAGCAATGAAGCTGGACACATGCTAGAAGTCTTCACAGCAGCCTTTCTAGCGCCAATTTTCTTTGCTTCAGCTGGCTTGAAAGTTAACTTGCTAACCCTGTTAGTCCCCCAGACGTTGCTATTTGGCTTGATTGTTCTTGTTGTTGCCTGTGTTGGCAAATTTACAGGTGCTTACATTGGTTCTCGCGTCGGCGGCTTGAGTCATTGGGAAGGTTTAGCGATGGGTTCCGGGATGAATGCTCGTGGGGCGATGGAAATTGTCGTTGCCACGATTGGTTTATCTTTGGGAGTGCTGAATCCACAGATGTACTCGATTATTGTCATGGTGGCGATCGTCACTTCCCTAATGGCTCCACCCCTTTTGCGCTGGTGTTTGTCGAAGGTGGTTATGAGTGAAGAGGAAGCTCGACGTTTGGAACAAGAAGAGCAGGATAGCCGCAGCTTTATCAAGCAAATTCAGCGTGTCTTAATACCTACTAGCGGTGGCCCCAACATTCAACTCGCGGCGCAATTAGTCGGGCACATGGCTCACCAAAACTCGATAGAAGTTACATCTCTATATGCCCTGAGTGACAAGCAGCCCCAAAACAAAGCCCGCCGGACGGCAACCCAGGTAAAAGACACCGCCGCCGAGCAAGCTCTTGCCTCTGTGACTGAGGAAATGCAGCTACCTACTGATACCATTTTGCAAACAAAAACGGAGTCTGGGCGTAGTAAAGCGGAGGTAATTCTGAATGAAGCGAACAAAGGCTATAACTTGATTGTACTGGGAGCCTCTGAACAGATACGCCCCCAGAAAGCATTGTTCAATTTGCTTGTAGACAAGGTAGTACAAGAAGCGCCTTGTGCAACAATGGTGGTGAAGTCGCACCTACCCCAAACCAAAGGCGAGATATGCAAAATCGCTCAACAAAAGCTGACAAAGATTTTAGTGCCAACGGTGGGGACAGAATACAGCAAAAATGCCGTAGAGATGGCAAGTACGATCGCTGCTCAAACAGGGGCATTAGTGATGATCGTTAACGTGATTAATTTGCCGCAGGTCGAGTATATTCTTTACGAACAGCGATCGCTAGCTCCAGTCAAGGAAATTGCCCATGAACTACTCGAACAGCAAGCAGCAACTGGTCGCAATCTCGGTGCTGATGTCAAAACATATATTCTTCAAGGAACCAGCCCAGAAAAGGAAATCCTCAAGTTTGCCCAAACCAAGGAAGTTGACCTAATTATTCTCGGTAGTAGTATCCGAATGGTTACGGGTCGCGTTTTCTTTGGTCACAGAGTGGATGCAATTCTGAGTAAAGCTCATTGCCCAGTAGCGGTAATTACTATACCATAGTTGTATTAATTAGATGCATTCAGTTTGCTTTAATATAGCTATATTCACATAGATTACCAATCTCAGGATCTAAGCAAACTTTTCTTTAATGATTTGACCTTAGCGCGAAGCCCTAGAAGTGACTGATCTTTGCAAATTAGCTAGAGCGCGATTGTAATCTAAAATAGCTGCGACTCGATTACCTTCTGCTCTTGTCAGGTCATTTTCAGCATCAATCACCTCGGTTTGAGTGCCCACACCAGCTTGGAACCTCAGCCTTGCTAAATTCACAGCTTCCCTAGCTTGATTTAAAGCCACACTAGAAGTTTGCACATTATCTAAATTGGATTGCAATTGAGAATAGTACTGTTCTACATCAAAGCGAATTTGGTCGCGCTGGCTAGCAAATTGAGACTCTGCGATCCCAATATTAGCTCTCGACTGATCCGCACGCGCTTTTGCTACTCCCGCATCAAACAAACTTATATTTCCTTGGAGTCCCGCTGAATAACCATCAGTAATGCTGACGCCATCATTATACCGATCTAGCACATTGTAGGTGCCTACCAAACTAATTTGCGGCCCTAGCTGTGAAAGCGCCTGTCGTCGCCGTTGCTCGGAAATATTACGTTGTGCCAAATACTGTGGCAATTCTGGACGATTTTGAAACGCTTGGACAATAGTTTCTTCCAGTGTTGGCTGCCAAAGACCAGCTAGTTGTACGGGATCTGCTGCACTGATATTAACTGACTGCGACAAACTTAACAAGGTGGCAAGCTGACGACGGGCAATTTGCTGCTGTGAGATAGAATTAGTCAGGTTTTGTTGGGCATTTGCTAAATTCACCTGAGCTTGCAGCACATCAAACCGCGTACCCACTCCAGCCTGTTCTCTGGCTTGAGTATCCCGCAAACTAGCCTGGGCATTTGCCACAGCAGACCGATTAATTCTTACTAATTCATCAGCTTGTTGCAAATCGTAATATTGAGTGCTGGTATTCAACCTAATTGTAAGAGACTGAGTTTCAACATCAAATTCATCCACACGTAGTTGTTCTTCAGCTGCTCGGATACTTGCCTCTCGATTACCGGAGGTATAAAGATCATAATTCAGTTGTGCTGAACCATTGAAAGTGGTGCTGCTTTGAGATGAATTGTTAGTAAAACCATTCCCATTATTAGTCACACGACTGTCAAGACCAAGAGTAGGAAACAAGGCAGCTTGAGACTCGCGTAGCGCCGAGCGACTGCGTTCTAACTGTAATAGGGCTATCTGTAAGTCTCGATTGTTGCGTTTTGCTAGTTCCAAAGCCTGTGCCAAACTGATTGGCACAGTTTGCTGAATCCTTACTTCCTCCGGTTTGGTAGGAAATTGGAGAGGATTGGAATTGGGGTTGAGAGAATCGGGAACATTTACAGAGCTTGAGGAATTCTGCGCTTTTGGGGGAGTTACTGCACTTGCTGCATTTGGAAAAAGAATAGCGATACCTGATGGCAAGGCTACCGCCAACGCTACAGTAACCCAGGTAGAATGTACGGAGAATAAGCTGAGATTCATAATAATGATGTAGTCATTAATTAGGTTTCTTTGAGGATACAATCACCTGATTGACCTACAGAGGTTTAAATTTTAAATTCCTCCTCAAAAGGTTGATATTAACAAATTAACCTACAATCAAACCATCCTGAACTCGAATAATCCTGTTGGTTTGAGCAGCGATATCTGGCTCATGAGTGACAATCACAATTGTGATCCCTTGGTCATTAAGTTCTGTTAACAAACTCATCACCTCATAAGATGTTTCAGTATCTAAAGCTCCTGTTGGCTCATCTGCCAAAACTAATGCAGGTCGGTTGACTAAAGCACGAGCAATAGCTACCCGTTGTTGTTGTCCGCCAGAGAGTTGACTGGGACGGTTAGATATCCGTGCGCCTAGTCCTACCTTTTCCAAGGCTTCTAATGCCCTTTGACGGCGTTTTGGCTTGGGCAAGTTAGCGTAAATCATTGGTAACATGACGTTTTCCAGCGCTGTCGCCCGCGCTAATAGGTTAAATTGTTGGAAAACAAAACCTATTCTTTGGTTGCGGATATAGGCTAATTCATCATCATCAAAAGTCGTCAGGTTTCTGCCTTCAAAAATATAGTCTCCAGTTGTGGGACGATCCAGACATCCCAAAATATTCATCAGCGTGGATTTACCCGAACCTGATACACCCATAATCGAGACGTATTCACCTTCCTCTATGGAGAGTTGAATTCCCTTGAGTATTGGAACACTAACTTCTCCCAAGTGATAGGTTTTGGTAATCGATTCCATCCAAATCATAGTTGTCATATTGATTTCGGCTTAATAAATTGTTAGTTGTTGGTTGTGAATTTTTCAAGAATTACATTGACTGTATAACCTGTGAATAATTAAAATTTAGTCCCCAGGTTATTTACAAATAAGCTGCAATATTAGGATGTAGAAATATTAGTAAATAGAATGTATTTCTTGCAATCAAATACCATAATCACCATCTAATTAAAATTGGTAGTTACGAGCCAAAATGCAGTTAGTATATCTGCTGGTGGTGCTTCTGGTTCAACACAGACAAAGATATAGGAATTCTACTTGAATCTTGCTCAGTATACTGAGAAGTCAAGCTTATAGGCCAATACGCTTGGGTTAAGGTTAAAACTCTTTATCAAAGTCAATTTTTTTACCGTAGACGCAAAGCGGCTTACCGCAGGGTACCGCAGAGGCGCTGAGAACACAGAGAGAAGGAAAAATTGCTTAACTGAACTGTATTGGCTTATAAACAGCTTGATTGTTCAAAAATCTAATAGTAGTCCTATATGATCTAGTTCAAGTTGCATATATTCACCTGTTTTAAGAGAAGCTTTTAATTTTTAAATTTTATTTTTTTGAATTATTTAGTCACTACGTAAAGCGGTGATTGGATCTAATTTTGATGCGTTACGGGCTGGAATTACCCCAGCGAGTAAGCCAACGGTTAAGGAGAGTACAAAGCCAGCAATGATCGACAATAAAGAAATTACAAACGGAAATTTGAAAATGTTTGCAGCTACAAAAGCTAATAAAACGCCAGTTGCCATACCAATACCTCCGCCGACAATGGAAATCACGATCGCTTCAGCTAAAAATTGATTAAGTATTGCAGAGTTGGTGGCTCCTACAGCTTTGCGAATCCCGATTTCTCGCGTCCGCTCAACTACAGAAACTAGCATAATATTGGCAATGCCAATTCCACCAACCACCAGGGAAATTCCAGCGATCGCTACCACCATAACTGTAAATAAACCCACAATACTAGTGAAGGTACTAACAATATCAGCTTGATTAGTCAGCCGAAAATCATCAGCTTGCGGCGGATAAATGTTGTGACGCAGCCGTAAGAGATTGGTGACTTGAAACTGAGCGGCTTCTAACTGCTCCTGATTCGCGCCTTTGACTAAAATTCCACTTACAGAAACGCCTACCAGGGCATTGTTACCAACCAGTCTCTTAGACATAGTAGTTAGAGGGATGAAAATCTGGTCATCTCGATCCATCGGCCCCTGAGCGCCTTTAGGTTCCATCACCCCAATTACTTCATAAGCCTCTCCCTGAATCCGAATTCTCTCACCGATCGGATTTACACCCTGTGCAAAGAGTGTTTTTTGAACTGTCGGGCCAAGAATGGCAAGCTGTGCGGCAGTATCTAGTTCTTCCTGAGTAAAATATCTCCCTTGTTGGGGGTGAGTATTTCTGACTTCTGGGTAGTTCAAATCAGTGCCATAAATGGTTGTTGAGGTGTTCTGTCCTGCATATACAACTTGGGCACTGCGTTGGAGATAAGCAGAAACCATCTGTGCTGATGGCGCTTGTGTAGCGATCGCCTTTGCATCTTCCCAAGTCAAGGTGCTGCTAGAACCTACTCCTTGACGGACATTCCCGCTTCTTGCAGCACCCGCTAAGATTTGGATCACATCTGTACCCAATGCTTGTATCTGTTGCTCAACTCCCTTTTGCACTCCCTGACCGACAGAAGTAATGGCAATGACCGAGGAAATCCCAATAATCACGCCCAACATAGTTAGACCTGTGCGTAATTTGTTACTCCACAAAGTCTCTGCCGCCATCGTCAATATTTCCAGCAATGGTACTGTGCGGGTATTCTTAGCTTTGTAAAAGCCCTTAAATATCTTAAACATAAAGTTTTATTTGAAACTCAATACAATTCAGTTAAGCATTTCTTCCTTCTCTTCCTTTGCGTCCTTTGCGTCCTTTGCGGTTCGTTATAAAAGTTGAGCCTTTTTACTCGACAGTTGAGCCTTTTTACTCAACAGTTGAGCCTTTTTACTCGGCAGTTGAGCCTTTTTACTCGACAGTTGAGCCTTTTTACTCGACAGTTGAGCCTTTTTACTCGACAGTTGAGCCTTTTTACTCGGCAGTTGAGCCTTTTTACTCGGCAGTTGAGCCTTTTTACTCGGCAGTTGAGCCTTTTTACTCGGCAGTTGAGCCTTTTTACTCCCCTTTCTGTTCCATCCCCTTGCTCCCTTGCCTCTTTTTAACTAAACCGTATTGATTTAAAACTCACTTTAAGGGGAACCACCAGCAGAACCACCGCCTGAACGACCTCCGCCGCCACTGCCTCCTCTTCCTCCACCTCCACCACCACCTAGACCAGGAAAAACCCCTCCTCGTGGTGTTGATTGCGGACGTGATCCTGGTGGGAAACTGAGCAATACCCTTTCGTTTCCTGTCAATCCAGACTTAACTTCGGTAAAGTTATTCGCGGTGACGCCAGTCTCGATGGGAGTGAACACAGGTCTGTTATTCTTTCCTGCTACAAACACACCTGTGGCATTTTCTTGGCGCACCACTGAGGCTGTTGGCACTACTAGAACATTTTCAACTTGACCGACTTGAAAATCTACTTCCGCATTCATCCCAGACCGCAGTAGTCTTTGAGGGTCCAAAAGTGATACTCTCACTTCAAAACTGGTGACGTTTTGCTCTACTATTGCTTGGGCAGCAATTTGGCTGACTTTACCTTCAAAGGTTTTTCCTGGGTAGGCATCTGCTTTAATCGAGACTTTTTGACCAAGGCGGGTTTTGGAAATATTTGTTTCCGCTAAATTTGCGACAACTTCATTTGTTGAAGCTAGAGACAAGATTGAAGAAGAAGAAGAAGAAGCTACTTCACTACTGGCTGTTGTAGGTGTGACGAAAGCGCCTGGATCAGCAAACTTCTTGGTCACCACACCATCAAAGGGGGCGCGAATTACCGTGTCATTGATTTCGGCTTGGATGTTTTGCAGCGATCCGCGAGCAGATGTTACCTGGGCGCGGGCTGCGTTAATATCTTCTTGGCGCGTTCCGGCTTTCAGAAGCGCCAAAGCTTGCTGTCTCTGCTTCACTACAGCTCGGGCTTGCTCGATGTCTTCTGGACGTGACCCGGCTTTTTGCAATCCCAGTGCTTGCTGTACTTCATTTACACTAGCTTGGGCGCTGTCGCGAGTGGCACGGTTTTGGTTGAGAGTCTGAAGCGAGATACCACCAGCATTGTAAAGTTGCTGATTACGAACAAAATCATCTGCTGCTTGGCGAAGGGTGGCTTGAGCGCTTTGCAAGCGGGCCTGTGCTTGGGCAATATCTTGAGAGCGATTGCCTGCTTGTACCTTTTGCAGATTCGCCTGGGCTTCGTCTAATACTCCTTGTGCTTGAGCAATATCTTGAGGGCGATTGCCTGCGATCGCCTTTTGCAAATTCGCCTCGGCTTGTGCCAATTGTCCTTGAGCGGAGGTAAGCTGCCCCCGCAGGTTGGAATCATCCATGTAAGCTACAATCTGTCCTTGTTTGACGAGATCCCCTTCCTTTACCAGCAGTGTTTTCAAGATGCCGGAATTTTTCGGGCTGAGGTTGATTGACCGCTCAGGCTTCACCGTTCCATTGGCTGAAACTGTGATTGTTAAACTCTGCCTTTCTACAGGCTTTGTCAGCACCCGGCGTCTGGCTTCTTGACGAGAAACAACTGTTACTTGGTGATAAACTCCATAGCCAATTCCACCTAAAAGGCAAAGAGCAATTAGCCAAGAGAGCCAATTACGTCTGCCCTTTTTTCTCTTTACCTCTGGAACCAAAAATGATGAATCTACGGTATTTGGTGTATCAATTTTCATATCCGCTTTGTCTATAAAGAACGGCTACCGAGCTAGTTATTCACGGCTAAAACTATAACCTGGTAGCCCTATACTGACAATGATTTTGAGTTATTGGTGTTTTAAAGGTTTATTTGCAGTACCAATCCACTAGGAAGTCTGTAGTAACCATCACGCTCTCTAACTAATCTCCCAGCAGGAACAATTTCCTGATTGGGAAGAAGAATATCCCCGTTGGGAAGTCTGAAATAACCTTGATTACGCAGTCTGGCTATGGATCTAGCAGGAATAATTTGCCCATTGGGATATCTGATGTCACCATTACCAAGTCTGACTACTCTGCTATAGGGTTCGTTGTCACGGTTCCAATTGCCCCGATCTCTAGAGTTTCTGACTTCTCCAGGATAGGGTCTGCCATCGCGGTTCCAATTACCCCTGTCTCTAAGGTTTCTGACTTCTCCAGGATTGGATCTGCCGTCGCGGTTCCAATTGCGCCTGTCTCCAGGGTTGCTGTCTTCTCTATAGTTGCGTCTGCCGTCGCGATCCCAATCTTGATCACGTTCACCAACTACGTAGACTTTCGTCTGGGCACTTGCAGGCGCAGTTAAGATAGTGGGAACAATGATTAGAGCAGCAGCAGCTAAGACTATCGATACACGGTTTGCTTTTAACATGGAATTGACTCCTTATTTACATTAAAGTTCTATTTTGCTGAGGTTCCAATTCAGTAATTTAAACAGTTGCTTTTGTTTTGGCATCAAGATGTCTAATATTTACTGTTTCGTATAAATTCATACATAATAATTATGGCTCAAAAACTCCCAACCGATGTATGACCAAAGTCACTAGTAATTCCAGACTGATGTATGACGAAAGTCATCAGTTTTTATAATAGGTACTGGGCAAGGGGAGACGCGACTAAATATTTCTACAAATCTCTTTGCGTCTCGGTGTAAGAGCGTCCCGGCGTCGGTTTACTTAATCTTAGCTTGGTGCAATTCCTTGCCAAATAACATCCACAATACCCAGGATAAATACTGATACTTCAATAGTAGGCTCTCCAGAATTTAAGTAACTTCCTATTGTTAATTCGGCAGTTGGCATACTGACTTGGGAGGACATTTGTTCTACGAAAACGTAGTTCATCACCGATCCTAGTAAAATATGAGCCACTGTCTGGGGATCGCAAGGGCGAAGGCGATCTTGGTTGATCTCACGCTCTAGGAAAGCAGTTAGTACTTTGACATCTCGCATGGGTTTTGGTTCTTTACCTCCAAGTTCTGCTCGCGCATTGCCTTGCGATCGCAGCATTATAATCCGAGGCAGCACCTCGCGATAAAATTCCATAATCTGGAGACAAATATTGATTAGGTTTTCTTTAAGATCGCCTTTGCCACAAAGAGATTCCAACTCGTTCATCCACAGGGGTTTTTCTGGAATTCTCATCGCTGCAAAAAATAATTCTTCTTTGGTTGAGAATCGCTTGAAAATTGAAGCTTCAGAAATACCAGCTCGTTGAGCAATTTCTAAGGTTGAAGCACCAAATCCTTGTTGTAGGAAAACTTGCCGAGCCGCTTCTAAGATTTGCTGATTGGTGATTCTGGGTATCCGAGACATAAATAAGTAAGTAGATACTTATTAAATTATTGCCTTTGTGATCGCGATGTCAAGAACTAATGACGTAAGATTTTACTGCCGTCAACAGCGGAGATCGTTTAAGCTAGCTGAAAGATTCTTTGATTAGTGGCTTAAAGGCGGTAGTGTGCCTAAATATGTTCGTTTGATTTCTCTTCTAATGGTTTGTAGTTTGTGGAGTATGCCACAAGCCGCTAACGCGCAGGCATTAATACCCCATACATTGCAAGTAGATTCAGAGAAGCAGGGGTTGAGGTTGGCACAGGAAGCGGCTCAACTCGCTCAGTTTCAACAGGTTGAATTAGCTTTGCCACTAGCGCGGCTGGCTAGTAACCTGGCTTCTAAAAATGAGAAGGTGTGGTTGCTCTTAGGTGGATTGCAGCTACAAACTAAAGAGTTTGACGCGGCGATCGCTAGCCTGAAAAAAGCTCAATCTATCAACCCCAAAAATGGTGAGATTCTGTTTGCTTTGGGTTCAGCTAATTTTCAGCAGAAAAATTACCAGGCATCTGTTGTCAATTATCAAGACGGTTTGAAGTTAAAACCCAATGATCCAGAAGGGTTATTTAATTTGGGTAATGCTTACTTTCTGCTGGGTCGATTCCCAGATGCGATCACACAGTACGATAAAGCCGTCTCCCAAGATAAAAAATTCTGGCCGGCGCTGAACAATATTGGCTTAATCAACTACGAACAGGGTGATACCCCTGGAGCAATTAAGCGATGGCAATCTGCTATAACTCTTGAGAAGCAAGCCGCAGAACCTTTATTGGCCTTGGCAGTGGCACTGTATACTAAAGGCGATCGCCAACAAGGACTAACCTTTGGAGAAGCTGCACTCCGCATCGATCAGCGCTATGCTAGTTTGGATTTTCTCAAAGAAAATCTCTGGGGCGATCGCCTACTGTCTGATACGAAAAAATTCCTAGAATCACCCCGTATTCAAGCAGCCCTACTGCAACGAGATAACTCATCATCAGCCCCTGAACAACAGCCTACCCAATAGGAATGCTGAGTTATGAGTGCTGAGTTAGGAGTTAAAAGTTAAGAGTTAAAAGTTAGGAGTTGGCAGTTCAATATTTCAACTCATAACTCATAACTTTCGGATTACCACTTGCTTAATGGCACCTTTTCGTAGTACATATATACTAACAAAATTCCAGAATACTCGCCCAAAAACGTTTTTGGGCGAGTATTCCTGAAATAAGTCGTTAATTCTCAGTGGTCATCTGTGGGTAGAAGTGCGATGATTTGGTCAACAAACAGTTGATGGTCAACAACTGGCTTAGAAATGTAGCCATCAGCGCCGCTTTGCTTGAGAAAGTTCTCGCGATCGCCTTCCATAGCATGTGCCGTCACCAAAATAATAGGTAAGTTTGCTGTTTTTGGATCAGATTTTAACATTTGTGTAATCTTGATTCCATCAACGGACTTACCTTGGTAAACACTTCTAGACAAAGAAACATCCATCAAAATTAGGTCTGCTTCTCCAGATTGGGCAATTTTTATGACTTCTTCGACATTTTCAGTGTGTTTCACACCTAAACCGCCACGCTTGGACAAAATCTTGGAAAAAACGCGAGCATTAATTAAATCGTCTTCGACAATTAAAACAGTTTTCATGAGAATTTTACTTATAGAGGTGAGGGAATTCAAGAATTCAAAAATTCAAAATTAACAAATCCAATCATGGTAAGTATCATGGCTACTAAGTGTATGTAGATTATACTCGCGTGCATCCTTTTTAATAGTCATCGTCATCAAGGATGATACTACTGCTTTTTCTTCTGTAACCATCAGAATTTTGTTATGAATCCTATTTGATCCGTTATGCTGTGGTTGCTGCAATATTGGGTTCCGCCGGCTTTTGTGTAGTTAAATTTCAGGGAAAAAACTCATGGCAAAACAGTTAAACCTTCTCTCAACGGGACAGGTCATTACAACAGCCCTGCACACCGAGATGCAACGGTCTTATCTAGAATATGCCATGAGCGTGATTGTCGGGCGAGCGCTACCAGACGTGCGTGATGGCTTAAAACCAGTGCATCGTCGCATTCTGTATGCAATGCACGAACTCGGTTTAATACCAGATAGACCCTATCGAAAATGTGCCCGTGTGGTGGGTGATGTGTTGGGTAAATACCATCCTCACGGCGACCAATCAGTTTACGATGCTTTAGTGAGGCTGGTGCAGGACTTTTCTAGCCGCTATCCTTTACTAGCGGGACACGGTAACTTTGGCAGCGTCGATAATGACCCGCCGGCGGCGATGCGCTACACAGAAACGCGCCTGGCACCCATCAGCCATGAGGGAATGCTGACAGAAATTGGCGAAGAAACTGTGGAATTTGTCGGGAACTTCGATAATTCCCAGCAAGAACCAACGGTGCTACCTGCTCAGTTGCCGTTTCTGTTGCTCAATGGCTGTTCTGGTATTGCCGTGGGCATGGCGACAAATGTACCACCGCATAACTTGGGGGAAGTTGTCGATGGGTTAATTGCCTTAATCGACAACCCAGATTTGTCAGATGAAAAGTTATTTGAGTTAATTCCAGGGCCAGACTTTCCCACTGGTGGAGAAATAATTGGTGAGACTGGAATTCGGGAAGCATACACCACAGGTAAGGGTGGGATTTTGCTGCGGGGAGTTGCGACTCTAGAGGAAATTCCAGCAACTAGGGGAAGCAAGCGACGGACGGCAATTATCATTACAGAATTGCCATATCAAGTGAATAAGGCTGCCTGGATTGAGAAGGTAGCGGACTTAGTAAATCAAGGTCGCCTGCAAGGAATTTCTGATCTTCGGGATGAGAGCGATCGCGAAGGGATGCGGGTAGTAATTGAACTCAAACGCGATACCAATCCCCAAGAAGTTCTCCAGCATTTATATCACCAAACTGCTTTGCAAATGACTTTTGGGGCAATTCTCCTAGCAATAGTAGATGGACAACCCCGCCAGTTAAGTTTGCGTCAACTGTTGCAGGAGTTTTTGAGTTTTCGAGAACAGACGCTGAACCGTCGCTACAATTACGAGTTGGGGAAGGCCCAAAGTCGTGTGCAGTTGGTAGAAGGTTTGCTCAAAGCACTGTCTAATTTGGATCAGGTAATTGGAATTTTACGCCAAGCTCCCGATGGAAGTACGGCAAAAATTAATCTTTGTAGCCAACTGGATTTGAGTGAGGTACAAGGAGATGCAATTTTGGCTATGCCATTGCGCCGCCTCACCAGTTTAGAACAGCAAAATTTGCAGCAGGAATTTGAGCAGCTAAGTGAACAAATTAGATTGTTAGAGCAATTGCTGAACGATCGCCGAGAATTACTCAAGGCGCTGAAAAAAGATTTGCGATCGCTCAAGCGCAAATACAGCGATCCCCGGCGGACAAAAATTGGAGAGGAGCAAAAGTTTAGGGCAGAGGAGCAGAAGAACAGAGGATCAGAAGATGATGAAGACAATCCAAAATCCAAAATCCAAAATCCAAAATTAGAACAGCCAGCAGAAGAAGCAGTTTTAGAGTTTACCCAACGGGGTTATGTGCGCCGCACTCAGCCATCTGGGAGAAAGTCAAAAGCTGAAAATGGTCTACATGATAATGACTTCATTATCCAAACTGTTTTAACTGACACAGAGAAAGACTTGCTAATACTAACTGCTGGCGGCAAAGTCTATCCGGTGAAGGTGGGAGAAATTCCTCCAACCACTGGACGTTCTCCACGGGGAAAACCTTTGATTACTATGCTCAGTAGTACTGCTCAAGGCGCTCAAGAAGCTGTGGTCAGCCGCTTTTTGCTGCCGGAAAATCTCGAAACTAAGCAGATGATTCTCTTAACAAAACAGGGACGGATTAAGCGGCTGTCTCTGGGAGAATTTACTGACTTGACTCGGCGCGGAATCACGATTTTGAAGCTCAAAGACGATGATGAATTGTCATTTACCCAGTTCACCACTCCAGGGGAGCATCTGATTTTAGCTAGTTCAGGTGGGCGACTGTTGCGCTTTGCAGTCAATGATGAACAATTAGCGATTATGGGTCGCACAGCGATGGGTTTACAAGCATTTCGGCTATTGAAAAATCAGCAAATGGTTGGCTGTGTGACTGTCGCCAAAGATGACCAGCTGCTGCTAGTTACTCAAGAAGGATATGCCAAGCGAATGGCTGCGAGTCAGTTAAGAGCGGCTAATCGCGGTGATTTAGGCACGCAAGCGCTGAGATTTGCCAGCAAAACTGACAACTTAGCTGGTATGGTCATGGCGATCGCCTCTGGTGAGGTAGCTTTAGTGACGAATAAAGAGCGAGTGGTGCGGATACCTGTGGAAACAGTGCCGATCTTAGGTAGAGATGTCAAAGGTGAAAGCATCCTCCAACTCAACCGCGATGAAAAAATCATCACCGTCGCCGAAGTGCGAACTTAATCAAGGTGAGTTTCTATTTTTGTAGGGTTGCCCTCAAAAAGAAGTCTCCGACTAGAAATGCCTTTTGAGAGGGCTGCCGCCTCCCAAATTGGCAGCATAAAATATTGAGATAGTGCTTACCTAAGCTAGATTTACATCCCCGACTTCTTGAATAAGTCGGGGATCTGGACAGCAACTTTTGCTTAGGGATTTCCAACAAATAAATTATCTAATCTTGTGGGAGATTTTTTTACTTGGAAGTCCCTTAAGTAAACTTGACACTCTGCAGTCTGTTCGCCCTTGGCGTCTCCCCTTCTCCCATTCGTGAAGAGGCTAACGCCTGCCGTAGGATGCCCAAAGGGCTGTAGAGAGAAGACGCGCAGATTCTTTAAAATACCCTTAAAAGAGATAGTCAAATATCCCCCTAGACGCTCAAAACAACTACCAATACGACCAATCCAAACAAATATTTGATAATTAATATCAATAAGCTAATATTGTCTATGACGGGAAAAATTCAAATAGCATTTTTCTACCTCTGTAAATCTAACTGAAGGCAGATGTTTTAATCTGTATAAATCGCTATCTCTATTTATGTCAAGCTATGGAAACAAAAATATCAAAAATGTTGCTTTTACGAAAATATTTGTTATATTAGTTTACATAAAGCAACAAACCTTAAGAATTAAATTTGGAGTCCCAACTATGACAAATGTAAGCACAACAAAAGTAACTACTCCGGTAATTGAAGATCGCAACGCTTGGCGCTGGGGCTTTACCCCACAAGCAGAAATCTGGAACGGTCGCTTGGCAATGATTGGCTTTTTAGCAGCCGTTTTGGTTGAGCTTTTTTCTGGTCAAGGCTTTCTACATTTTTGGGGCATTCTATAAGTTTTAATATTCAAGATGACCTATAAATAAAAAAACCTGGAGTGCTAATTCACTACCAGGTTTTTTTATTTGTTTGTGATTAGTCATTCGCTTTAAACAAATGACTAATGACTAATAATTACCGAATATATTCCTTGAGGACGCTGTTGCGATTTGGATGGCGCAACTTGCGGAGTGCTTTCGCTTCAATTTGACGAATCCGTTCGCGGGTGACGTTGAAAATCTGTCCGATTTCCTCAAGGGTCTTCATCCGACCATCATCCAAGCCGTAACGCAGTCTGAGAACATCGCGTTCACGAGGACTGAGACTGTCGAGGACTTTTTCAAGGTCTTCGCGCAGAAGATTTTTGGAAACTTGGTCTTCTGGCGTCTCACCATCGGATTCAATAAAATCGCCCAATCGAGAATCTTCTTCTTTGCCAATGGGCGTTTCTAGTGAAATGGGTAACTGGGCGGATTTAGCAATAAACCGCAACTTCTCAATGGTCATTTCCATACGAGTGGCGATTTCTTCTTCGGTGGGTTTGCGACCCATTTCTTGAGACAGCAGCTTGGTAGTTTTCTTAATCCGAGAGATGGTTTCGTAGAGGTGAACTGGAAGACGAATAGTGCGGGATTGATCTGCGATCGCGCGGGTAATTGCTTGACGAATCCACCAGGTAGCGTATGTAGAGAATTTGTAACCTTTTTCGTGGTCAAACTTTTCAGCGGCGCGAATCAAACCGAGACTGCCTTCCTGAATTAAATCTTGGAATGACAAACCACGATTCATGTATTTCTTAGCAATTGAAACCACAAGACGTAGGTTAGATTGCACCATCTTGTCTTTCGCCCTGCGACCAACATGCAGGCGATAACGAAAGGCTGGTAGTGGTAGTTGCACCGCTTCTGCCCATTCACTATCTCGAGGATCGCGATCCAATTGTTCTGAGAGTCTTTCCCGCACCCTCTCTAATTCCAGCAAATCGGCTATTTTCCGCGCCAATTCAATTTCTTCGTCTGCCCGCAACAGCCGAATTCTACCAATTTCTTGCAAGTAAAGCCGAATTGAATCTTCAGTGTAGTGCTTTTTCTTGCTTTGTGTCCGACGACGCGATTTAGCGGCTTTTCCAGACTTTGCGTCGTCCTCATCAGACTGAGGCTCTAAAAATTCATCGTCACCTTCATCGATGATCAGCAAGTCCTCTTCATCGTCTATTAAGAGTTCTTCTAACTCGAGCTCAGGCTGATTCATTATTTCTAGGTCAGGCTGATAGCTTTCGAGTACGTTGTTAGCCTGGTTCATGCCGCGTTCCTCATGCTCCTTGCAGAATCAATTACTCAAGATGTGTTTACTGCTCTTTTAAACGAGCTAGTTGTCAATCGAAAATAAGCTTTTTGGCAGATTTGCCAGAAATATTTTCGGACGTTTTGCACCTCCAGTCGGAGGGTTTTTTACTTTAGTTTAAGCAATTACTAAAGGTAACTTACTCCCCTTAGTAAATGTTATATGTGTTGCTATCACATACTGCTTTCAACTAACTGGTCAAAAAAAAGACTCACCTTTATCAAAAAACTTGCCACTCTATACAAACAAATTCAGACTTTTGGCAGATTTCCCTATAAAGACTCTTCCGATTGTAGCCTGTTTCACAGAAATTGCACTTTTTTTGTGTATTAATCATGAACTCCCACAGCAATTGTTAGCCACCATTACCAAAAAGACATTAAAAACGGGAATTATACCCTGAAATTTTTTCTCCACTTTTTGGAATTGCAGTGACGCTCTTATTACATTACGAAGTAAGTACGCTTGCTCTTGCCGAATTTCATGTATTTTACACAACATTAATTACTTAGAAAGAGGGCATTGGATGTTAACTCAGACGACAAGTCTTAATTTATCCATTTTTACATTTCCTTCATAAATTAAGCATTCCTTAGACTAAAGCAGGTCTTGACCTTGGGTAAATACAACAAGGGTGACGGTGCTTGCCTGAAAGCAGTTAACCTTCTGCGTACTAATTACCTTAACTGAGGAGTTGAGGCTATGGCATAATCAACCTGATAGCAGATCAATTTAGGTTTAACTAATTCGGCCTTATTCACAGGTTAGCGCACTGTGGCGATTTCAGCCCTATGAAACTTGACAAACTCTTCTTATTGTATACAAAGATATTTTAATCAATTCAAAAACGATTTGTCTGCAAACTTACCAATATAATCCTATTTAAGACAAAAGTTCATTAGATACATACGATACAATAGCGATCGCGACCGTAGTACATGAAGATATTAACAAGTTTTCAGCCAGATGGTGTCTGCTTCCAACAGCCATCACCCCGAATAGAGAGAACCCAGAAGATTGCCTGATGATTTGGTTACAAAGCTTTTTTTCGTAAATAAATTGTAAAATTAAATACTTTTGTTTCAGTAAGTATTTTTCATTTTATTATGAGAAATCCTCAAGATATTTAATTAATTGTTATTTGATAGATAATATTAAGTTATTTTATTAAAGCATAACAAATGTGTTTATAGCTGGTAAGCGAAATTAATTAGCCAGTCAGTGCAAAGAGTATTGTCTGACTAAATTTCCAATAAAGTTGGTAGTTTCGCTAGCAATAGAAATTGAATTTTTGTAAAATATTGACAATAAGTAAATTATATGGGTATGAGCACTCATCTAACGCGCTTCTTACATTGCCAGAAGCTAGCGCCTGCCGTAGGATGCCGGAACGCAAAAGCGTTTCCTGTCTTGAAAAGGGCTGTAGGGAGAAGACCGTGCCCGTTCCCCTTAAAAAGGCTTGCTCTAATTCCCTCCTTTTTAAGAAGGGTTAGGGAGGATCAAACCTTAACCCAGGCGTATTGAGATATAAAGTCTTTACCAAAAGTCTGTTCCAGGAATCTTAATCAATACTTGAAAGCCACAGATTCCCGACAACTTTTACGAAGTCGGGGATCTTCTTTTTTAGGAATGATTTAGGACTGCTATAGATTAAATGGGGATGTAGACACGATAAAAAAGGTAATGGGTGATACGTTTTCACCCATTACCAATGTCACAAATTATTGGAGTAGTGTTAGGGAATTGATATTAGATATCTAGATCGGTGAAGTTGAGTTTAGAACCATAGGTTTCGATGAATTCTCGTCTGGGTGCGACACGATCGCCCATTAAAATTGTGAAGATGCGATCAGCTTCTGCGGCATCCTCAATTTCGACTTGCTTCATTTTGCGAGTCTCTGGGTTCATGGTAGTGTCCCAGAGTTGTTGTGGCATCATTTCACCCAAACCTTTGAAGCGTTGGATGGTGTAGTTGGCGTTAGCAGGGAATTTGGCGATTGCTTGATTTTTTTCGCGATCGCTATAGCAGTACTCATGATTACGTCCCCGTTCTACTTTATACAGTGGAGGACAAGCAATATAAATAAAGCCTTGTTCGATGAGCGATCGCTGATATCGATAGAAGAATGTTAACAACAAAGTCCGGATGTGCGCTCCATCTACGTCAGCGTCCGTCATGATCACTATGCGGTGATAACGCAGTTGGGTGGAATCGAATTCATCACCTTTGACACCTAAACCGAGGGCTGTAATTAACGCTTGGACTTCGTTATTTTTATAGATTTTAGCATCATCGGTTTTTTCAATGTTGAGAATTTTACCACGTAGAGGCAAGATAGCTTGAGTGCGGCGATCGCGTCCTTGTTTGGCACTCCCACCGGCTGAATCCCCTTCCACGATGAATATCTCAGATTCGCTGGGGTCACGAGAACTGCAATCTGCTAATTTGCCAGGTAATGGCGAAGATTCCAGTACTGATTTGCGTCGAACTAATTCCCGCGCATGACGGGCTGCTTCTGCGGCTTTGAAAGCTTGGATAGCTTTATCTAAAATTGAGTCTGCGATCGCAGGATGAAATTCTAGGTATTCGGTGAGGACTTCTCCCACCAAAGAATCGACAATTCCTCTAACTTCAGTGTTACCGAGTTTGGTCTTGGTTTGTCCTTCAAATTCTGGATCGGGGACTTTAACGGAAATTACGGCAGTTAGACCTTCGCGGACGTGTTCACCACTGAGGTTAGGTTCATTCTCTTTAATTTTATTGCGCTTGCGGGCGATCGCATTTAATGTCCGAGTCAGAACTGCTTTCAACCCTTCTAAGTGCGTACCACCATCAACGGTGCGAATATTGTTGGCAAAACCTAGTACATTATCCGTGTAAGCATCAGTACACCACTGCAAAGAAACTTCCACTTGTACATTGTTCCGTTCCCCCTGCACATAGATAATTTCTTCATGCAGCGGCTGCTTCTCACGGTTCATGTAGGCAATATATTCTTTAATGCCACCCTTGTAATTGTAGGATTCTACTTTTGGTGTATCGCTTTTTAGTAGTTCTAAACGATGGTCAGTAAAGGTAATTTTGACACCTGCATTCAGATACGCCAACTCCCGTAGGCGACCTGATAAAGTGATGTAATCAAACTCAATGCTAATTGTAAAGATTTGCGTATCCGGCTTAAAGGTGACAGAAGTTCCGGTTCTAGCTTCTTTGTAAGACTTGACTTGCAGTTCTGTAACTGGGATACCGCGTTCATAGCGTTGGATATGAACCTTTTTATCTCGCCAAACCGTAACTTCTACAACCTCAGATAGGGCATTAACAACAGAAATACCAACCCCGTGCAATCCTCCAGAAACTTTATAACCACCGCCGCCAAACTTACCACCCGCGTGCAGTACCGTCATCACGGTTTCCAAAGCCGATTTCCCCGTGCGCGAGTGAGTATCGATGGGAATACCGCGACCATCATCTGTTACAGTCACCGAACCATCAGCGTTGAGATCCACCTCTATATGGGTGCAATAACCCGCCAAAGCCTCATCGATTGAATTGTCCACCACCTCGTAAACTAAATGGTGGAGTCCTCGCGGCCCGGTAGTACCGATGTACATTCCTGGTCGTTTGCGGACGGCTTCCAGACCTTCCAGAACTTGAATCTGATCGGCACTGTAACTGCTCGTCATGTAAACTCTCCTGATGCGTGGGGTTGAACTCGCCAAAAGGCAAATAAAAGTCAAAACACTCCAAAATTGTAACACAAAAGCCTTGCTGGCGTCTGTAGGGCATTTTCAAGAGAAGTTTATACAGGGGTTGCACTGCCGTAGAAGAGGGGGAGGATGAGCCGGATAAGGGAGATGGGGAAGAAATGACTAAATTAATTGTGATATGTGGGGCGACGGCAACGGGTAAGTCAGGTTTGGCTTTGGCTTTGGCGATGCGGTTGGGTTCTCTAATTCTCAGTGCCGATTCTCGTCAAGTTTACCGTGAGTTTGATATTGGTACGGCTAAAGCAACTGTGGCTGAACAAAAATTAGTGCCGCACTATCTAATAGATATCTGCGATCCAACAGACATGATGACAGTAGCAGACTACCAACAGCAAACACAAGCTTTAATTGCTTCTGTTGATGTTACACCACTTTTACTAGTTGGTGGTACTGGTTTATATATACGCTCCATTGTCCAAGGGATGAGAATTCCTAGAGTCGCACCGCAAATAGAATTGCGATCGCAACTTGAATCTCTCGGTCAGCCTCAACTCTACGCCATGTTACAACAAGTTGACCCTGTTGCAGCACAAAAAATTCATGCTCATGATTCAGTGCGAACTTTAAGGGGATTAGAGGTATATTATGTTACTGGATATCCAATTTCAGAACAACAAGGGGAGAATCCACCAAATTATCCAATTTTGCAAATTGGTTTGGATTGCGATGTTGAAAAGTTGAGAAATCGGATTAAACAGCGTACCGAGCAAATGATAGCAGATGGTTTGGTCGCTGAGGTAGAATATCTTTGTCAAAAATATGGCGCTGATTTGTCTTTGTTGAATACTTTAGGTTATCAAGAAATTAAGCAATATTTGGCTGGAGATATTTCTTTTGATGAAGCGAAAGAATTAACAATTTTGCATACACGGCAATTTGCCAAGCGACAACGCACTTGGTTTCGAGCATATTCGCAAATTGAATGGTTTGATGCAAATGATCCTGATTTATTAAAGAAAGTTTGGCATCGGATAAATGAGTTTATAAGTTGTACAAGTTCCTGAAAACTTTTTTGCTTATGTAAAGACGCAAAAAAACCTTGCGTCTTTACAGTGAGTCTTCTAGAGAGTGTCGGGATCTACGCCCATAGCCCGTAGCCTATCTGCTAATAATTGGATGCGTTGTTCTGCTTGTTCGGCACGTTGTCGTTCCTGTTCGCCACGTTGTCGTTCCTGTTGGGCGCGTTCATCCCCAGTCAGCAAAACAGTACCATCTTGGTAGCACCAGCGTAACCAAGTATCTTGTCTATCTTCAAATGTACTTTCCCACAAAGTTACGCCTAAACCAACTTGTTCTAACCAATTTTCTGAAGTTTCAAAGTAGCGCCTTCCCCTAAGTTCATAAACGCGTAGTACTTGTTCTCCTAATTGCTGATTTGGATCATATACGATGTAGTAACTTGCCCGTATATGTTCATAAATTTGCAGCTTTTTGCCCAGTTCATCACCTTCTTTGTTAGAGACAATTTCGAGGACAACTTCTGGTGGTTTGCCAAAACGCCAAACCATATAACAACGATTTTGTTTCTCCCACCAATTTTCAGGTACTTGGACATCTAAGCTGAGAAATATATCAGGTACAATTGCAGGTTGTCCGTCTGTATGGTAGATGCCAACATTTGCTGCTGCTAAAAAAGTCTGCTGCTGTAGAGAACTATAAAGAGATCCAACCAAGAGGCGTTGTTGTTTTTCCGAAGCAAAATTGTCTACGGGTGTATCATCTTCAGTCACTAGCTGGTTGGCATCTGGCACATAGTAATCATCATTATTGATTAGAACTTGCTGAACCATGATTTTATCCAGTATTTGAGAGCGTTATTTATAGGTTAGTTTATTGAAGATAAGAGAGTACTTATAACAACAAAGATGCTGTTATTGGATATAATTGTGCCAAAATCTACACAAAGGGGTCTTTAGCAGGCAGGTAAATTAGTTATTCAAGTGCAGTTTGACATAGCTCGCGACTTTTCTGAAGGATGGGCAGCAGTTAATATTGGTGGAAGGGAGAGCTTATTCGGTGGTGAAAAGTGGGGCTATATTGACAAAAGCAGTTCTTGGGTAATTAAACCTATGTTTGATATGGCTTTTTCTTTTAGGGATGGACGAGCAAAGGTCAAAATTAATGGGCAAGAGCGGATTATCGACAAAACAGGTATGTTTCTTAATTAGTATTTTGTCAAGCTTTAAGCACTAATTTGCAATTGATATGATAATCATTTCTTGATATGGCTTAAATGCATATCCTCCATTAATAAATACAAGTGATGCGATCGCCTACTCTCCACCTATCCAAATTATTGCTGAAGATGAGTGCGATCGCACTTACTCTACATCAAATGCGTAGACGCAGAGCGGCTGGTCATCAGACATCGCTTTTTACTCACCCTTAAGTGCTATTTTTGCAACAATAGTAATTAAAGCCCCCCAAAAAAGCAAAAGCCTGCAATACGCCATACATCTACCTTGAACTTTAAAAAACTATGCTTACCCAAGATAAAAAACAACTCAACTGGAAACCGATTCTCAAAGCATTCGAGGCTGTCCTTGGCAAAAATGGTGTTGTCCAACGCCGTGAAGAACTCATTACCTATGAATGCGATGGTTTAACTGGCTATCGCCAACGTCCGGCTGTGGTGGTGTTACCCAGAACTACAGAACAAGTTGCCCAAGTGGTGAAAATATGCAATCAATATTCTATACCCTTTATCGCTCGCGGTTCTGGCACTGGTCTATCTGGTGGCGCTTTACCATTAGAAAACTCTGTTTTAATTGTCACTTCTCTAATGCGGCAAATCCTCAGCATTGATTTGGAAAATCAACGGGCGATTGTTCAACCAGGGGTGATTAATAGTTGGGTAACACAAGCTGTTAGTGGTGCTGGTTTTTACTACGCTCCTGATCCATCTAGTCAAATTATCTGCTCTATTGGGGGTAACATTGCCGAAAATTCGGGTGGCGTCCATTGTCTCAAGTATGGAGTCACGACTAACCACGTTTTAGGATTAAAAATTGTCACGCCGTTAGGAGAAATTATCGATTTAGGCGGACAAATCCCAGAAATGCCTGGTTATGATTTAACGGGTGTGTTTGTTGGTTCTGAAGGCACTTTAGGAATTGCCACAGAAATTACTTTGCGAATTCTCAAAAGTGCAGAATCAATTTGTGTGCTATTGGCAGATTTTACTAGTATTGAAGCTGCTGGAGCAACTGTTTCTGATATCATCAGCGCCGGAATTATTCCTGGTGGTATGGAAATGATGGATAACTTCAGCATCAATGCAGTTGAAGATGTTGTAGCAACTAATTGTTATCCCCGCGATGCTACTGCTATTTTAATAATAGAAATTGACGGTTTAGAAGTGGAAGTTGCAGGAAATAAGCAGCGAGTTACCGAAATTTGTAAAAAGAATGGGGCGCGTAATGTCACTTCTGCTATTGATCCAGAAACAAGATTGAAATTATGGAAAGGACGCAAAGCAGCTTTTGCAGCAGCTGGACATTTAAGCCCAGATTATTACGTACAAGATGGTGTAATTCCTCGGACTCAATTACCCTATGTTTTGCACGAGATTAAGACATTAAGTGAGCAATACGGTTATCGTGTTGCTAATGTATTTCATGCAGGCGATGGCAATCTTCACCCGCTAATTCTTTATGATAATTCTGTACCTGGAGCATTAGAGCAAGTAGAAGAAATGGGTGGGAAAATTCTCAAACTTTGTGTCCAAGTCGGTGGTAGTATTTCTGGTGAACATGGCATCGGTGAAGAGAAAAAGTGCTATATGCCACAGATGTTTAGCCAAGTTGATTTAGAAACTATGCAATGGGTGCGGCAAGTTTTTAATCCTAAAGGGTTAGCAAATCCTGAAAAGATATTTCCTACACCACGAACTTGCGGTGAAGCAGCAAATGCATCGGCACTCAAGCAGTTTGAAGGTGTGGAAAGATTTTAATTTTCTGCAAAGGTGCATTCGCAATTGCTCTCGTTCCCTGGCATAGCCAGGGAATGCACTTATAGGAGGCTCTGCCTCAAGTTAGTATAGCAGCCAGAGCCTCATTACCTGCATTCCCAGTCGGAGACTGGGAACAAGAGTTTGAGGGGTGCGCCTAACGTGGGGAAACCACGCACAGCATGGCCTGTTGTAATACCATTTCTTTGTGAGGCTGCGCCAAATTTTCTTGGCTTCTTATTTCTTTCTTTGTGTCCTTCTCTACGAGACGCTGCGCGTAGCTTGCTTCTCCGTAGGAGTATGCGGTTCGTTCCTCATGTAGTTTGGCGCATCTTCATACAGAATTGGTATAAGTAGATAGACGTAATTAAATGTAAGATAAAACTTTTGTTCATAGTGAGCGATTTATCGCTTGGTATAAGGTTTTAAGGGGCTAGAGCCGCTTACTACGAGCTTTGATTTAATTAAGCTCTTCTACTTATTTCACAGAATTAAAAATAGCGAGAATAGTCTCCTAAGGTACATTTATTAATTTACATTATGGCGTAAAATCATCATTTGTTTACATCATCCGGAGGATTACAAGTTTATTTTGTAGTTATATATATTCCGATCGCACTAGGTCACACTTATAAATGAATCGGGTTGTTCGCCGTTATATTTCTTACTTACTGTGTTTGGGATTAGTAGTCACTTTAACAGTTTTTTCACTCTCTTCAGTCTCTTCACTCCCAGTCTATTACCAAAAAACAAGTCCTTTAACTACAGAAATTCGCGGCGTTTGGCTCACTAATGTTGCTAGTGGTGTACTATTTGTACCTTGGGGTATTAACCGTGCTGTAAATCAATTATCGGCTCTCAACTTTAATACAATTTATCCTGTAGTTTGGAACCGAGGACATACTTTTTATAAAAGTGCTGTAGCTCAAATGACTACAGGCTCAGACACTCAACCTTTGCTCAACTTCATGCACGCTGGACAGGATGTTTTAACAAAGATAGTCACACTTGCTAAAAATAAAAATTTGAAAGTCATCCCCTGGTTTGAATACGGGTTTATGACGCCCCATTATTCACAATTAGCAAGGCGTTATCCCGACTGGTTGACAATTGGGCAACAAGGTATAAAGTCTACCCAAGATGCCCCACCGGAAGAAATTGACAATGTTTTAGTAAGTAAGCTGGCTTGGTTGAATCCCTTACATCCACAAGTACAAGAGTTTATCCAAGGGCTAATTTTGGAAGTAGTTAGGGATTATGATGTGGATGGTATTCAGCTTGATGACCACTTTGGAATGCCAGTACAGTTTGGTTACGATCGCTTCACTATTGAACTCTACCAACAAGAGCATCAAGGCAAAAATCCCCCAACTGATCCTTTTAACTCAGAATGGATGCGTTGGCGAGCAGATAAAATTACTGATTTTATGGCAGGAATCTATCAAGCTGTGAAGGCAGTTAAGCCCAAAGTCAGAATATCACTGTCTCCAAACTATCAAGCTTTTGCCTACAAATACTATTTGCAAGATTGGGAAAATTGGGTAAAAAAAGGTTTAGTTGATGAGTTAATTTTGCAGGTTTATCGAAATGACAAAAACTCTTTTATCGCTCAACTGGAACAACCATCTGTGAAATTAGCTCAAAGTCTAATTCCTGTAGAAATTGGTATATCAACAGGAACGGTGCGTAATCCTGTGAAAATCGCACAAGTTAGAGAACAGGTTCAAGCAGTGCGCGATCGCAATTTTAATGGTATCTCTTTTTTCTACTGGGAGAGTCTGTGGGGTTACATCGTACCGGAATCACCCCAACAGCGACGCAAAGCTTTTTTTGATATGTTTAATACTAAAACTGTCAAATCATTAAAAATAAAGAAAGTTTGATGCCATTCGCGCCAGAAAATCCTAGATTTAGCTTTACATTGCTGTGGACTTTCGCTACTTTTAGCGGTTTTTTATTAAGTTTACTCTTAATTGAAGTCGGCGAAAAACCAGATGTTGGAGTGGTAGAAGCAGCTATCGGCGGATTTGCAATCGCACTTCCTCAAGGTTGTCTTCTCAAAGAACCTGTATTTTGTATCAGGTGGATTTTGTCAAGTCTTTTGGGTTGGAGTATCATCACTGCTATCGGTATTGGTGCAGTGGGTTGGATAGTACCTAGCACTCAGATTTTCCCTGTAAGAATCCTGTCTGGGGCGATTTATGGGGCACTTGGCGGCTTGGGGATTGGATTGGCACAATGGTTGGCAATTCTCCAGCCTATGGCGTGGCGATGGATATTTGTCTCTTCGGCAAGTTGGGCTATTGCTGTCCCTGTGGGTTCTGCTGTGGGGATGATCTTGCGCCACTTGACGCAGTTATTCTTTGGCGAAGTCATGGGATTAGCTATCACTTGGTTGTTGGTTGGTATCCTCACAGGAATGAATGCTCACAAATTGCGATGCCTGCGGCGGGCTACGCCTACATAAGTTCCCATTTCCCTACTTCCAGATATACTCAGGACTTACGCAAAATTATGAATAAACGAACCGCAATCGCGCAGCGTCTCGTTAGAGAAGGACGCATTCGCGCAGCGTCTCCAAGAGTTGGACACATAGACGCAGCAGCGGCTTCCCGCAGGGTAGGAATAAGAGTTTCAGAGAGTTATTGCGTAAGTCCTAATACTAAACAAAAACTTGTTAAGAAATATAAAATTAATTAATGTATACTGATATTTACACTTAGATATATGCAAAAATCCTAAGAAACTGCCAAAAATTAACTTTTAGTAAGTTTGCCCCAACCTGCAAATGTATTTTCGCCTTCAAAAAGCAGGATTTGTTAAGCTGACTCCTATTAGCTTTCCTAGATTTCTGACAATAAGTAGAGAAAGATCCAAATTTCGATGAGCAACAGCTGACAATACTTTGCTGTAGGCGCTAAAGTGCATCTACTACAAGCGTAACGACAAGAGAGCGCCTAGAAGAGTCAGTAATACCAGAAAGGGACTCTCGCATGAACATAAATCCAGCGGAATCAACTATAGAGTTGACAAAATTATCACCACCTCAGATTCTCTTCGGCATCGAAGTAGATAATAAAAGCAGTAGTGAGCAGTTTCTACTAAGCATGTACGATTCTGTGCAGGCATCAATATTTGTAGTAGATGTTCTGGAAGATGGAGATTTTCGGTATGTGGCACTTAATCCCACTCATGAACGGTGGATAGGCATTCGCTCAAATGAGGTTCGAGGCAAAAAACCAGAGGATATTCTCTCCCCCATCGATGCTATTAAGGTGCGTCAGCATTATGCCGAGTGTGTGCACTTCGGTCAAACTATTTCTTACGAACAATGTTTGCAATTCCAGGGGGTTCCTACTTGGTGGAGTACGACTCTCACCCCACTAAGGGATGCTAATAGGATTTATCGACTGATTGGTACTAGTAGCAATATCACCCCCGTTAAGCAAGCAGAACAAGCAGTCGGACTCCAAGTTGAACGGGAACGATTGCTAGAAGCGATCGCTGGACGAATTCATCAATCTGTAGAATTAGAGACAATTCTGCATCAGACAACAATTGAACTGCGGCAGTTTTTGAATTGCGATCGCGTGTTAATTTATCGCTTCGAGGCTGATGGAAGTGGGGTAATCATTGCCGAATCAACTGTGGCTGCGAGTGATCCACTGTTGCGAAAAAAGATCACCGATCCCTGCTTGGGTGGCAAACATCGAAAAGATTACGAGCGAGATTGGATTCAAGTTGTCGAGGATATTTATGTAGCCGGGTTGCATCCTTGCCATATAGATTTCCTGGCATCTTTGCAGATCAGAGCCAATTTAGTCGTGCCAATTTTCAAAGAGCAAGATATGTGGGGACTGTTGATTGCCCAGCATTGCCACCAATCGCGTCAATGGCAGCAAACAGAAACTGACTTACTCAAGCAGTTGGCAACTCAAATCGGCATTGCTGCTGGCCAAGCAGAACTTCATCAGCAGATCAAGGATCTAGAAGCAAAGTTAGAGTTGCAAAAACAGAAGCACATAAATCAGTTGCAGCAGGTGCGAAACTTTGAAGCCTTGGTGCGACGCATGACAGAACAAATCCGCGACAGTCTGGATCAACCTCAGGTGTTGCAGACAGTGACTCAGGAATTAGCAGAGTTACTGAACCTTGCTCGTTGCCAAATCGAACTCTATAGCAGCTGCCAAACCCTGGTAACTATTACTTACGAGCATACCATTAATCTACCCCAGTCTCAAGGATTGACCAGACAGATTGCAGACCGTCTTGAAGTTTATCAGCCGCTGTTACAAAAACAACCATTGCAATTTTTGGAAATTGTGCCGGGATGGCAACCAAATCTATTGGTTATGTCCCAGATGGCTTGTCCAATTTTCGATCCTCAAGGGATTTTGGGAAATATTTGGTTGACAAGACCGACACAAGAGGGCTTTGATAAATTTGAAATCGAGTTAGTGCAGCAGGTAGCAAATGAATGTGCGATCGCTATTCGTCAAGCCCAGCTTTATGAAAAAAACCAGGCACAGGTAAAAGAACTAGAAAAACGCGATCGGCTCAAAAACCAATTTCTCAGAAACCTGTCCCAAGAACTGCGGACACCAATAACTAGCATCAGCCTTGCAGTCCAAACCCTCGAAAGTGTCCTCACACCAGCAGATATATTAGATATAGAAATAGTTCCACAACTCTTGCAAATTCTGCATAACGAGTGTGCGCGAGAAACTAAGTTAATTAACGATCTACTCACACTCACATATCTCGAAGCCGAACCCGATCCCCCAACTTTGATTGCCATTGACTTACAAAGCTGGCTTCACCCCATTGTTGAGTCTTTTCGAGACCTCACCAACTGCCAGGGGCAACAGTTAAACCTGAGTATTGATCATCCACTGCCGCCTTTAGAGACAGATATCACAGATATGGAGAGGATTATCACTGAACTACTCAACCATGTCTGCAAATATACCCCAGCAGGTGAATTTGTCACAGTTTCTGCTCACCTGACAGGGGATGCAGTAGAGCTTAATATTAGCAATTCAGGACTAGAGCTTACCAGCAGTGAACTGTCACGGATTTTTGAGCCTTTCTATCACCTTTCCAAACATGATCCTTGGAAACATAGCGGTACTGGACTGGAATTGGCATTAGTGCAGAAAATGGTCAGACATTTAGGCGGCTCAATTTATGTAGAGAGTGGAGCCGGTCAAACCACCTTCACCATCAAATTTCCCCTTTAATTCGTTTTTTAAGCGTGCCACTAGCTAAATTGTCAGAAGTCTGCTATGATTGTTATTCGTGCGGGTGACTAGCTCAACGGTAGAGCAGTAGACTCTTAATCTATTGGTTGCGGGTTCAAATCCCTCGTCACCCACTCTTTCAGCCCCTAGCTATTTATCGTTGACTAAATCTTGACTAAATTGGTCTTGTACCAACCTCTGAAAGCCCCGATTTTTGGGGATAAACAGCGATAAAGTTTTGACTAATTTAACTAAAAACCCCCTTCTGCTTTTTAGCAGTCCAGTGGACACAGTGAACGTGTCCACTGGAGGCTTTGAATGTGACAAAAAGGGAATTGCAAGTATGAACAACTTGGCTCAGAAATCCTACCAATCTGTTGCAGAAGTTTTGAAAAAATCAAATAAAGTAGTCCCCTCGTGGGAAGAGATGTCTGAATAATTTAGAAATAAATTTGAGGCATAACTCAACGAGGGATTAAGGAAATTAGGGTTGAAGTGACAAAAAGGGAATTATGCATCCAGCAGCCGAGTTAGTAGCTTTAGAAAATAGATGCCCAGAATGTACAGACGATAATTTAATTTTCGGGCGTTGCTGAATCAAAATATGAATCAAGTGATCGCTGCAATCAGGCAAGTATCTCACATCTTCAGTGGCACTGAACCATACTTGATCGCTTGGTCTACCACTACTTGTGACTTAAGTGTATGCTGTTTCTTTTTTCCACTGTAAAACTTTTTTTGTTTTGCAAGGCTTGGCGATCGCACTATCTCTAGCATCTGGTTAAAAGTCTCTGGACGTACACCACACAAGCGTTTAAAGTCTTCCGGCTTTAGGTTCTTTACTTGTTCGTAGGTCATGAATGCTACCCAACTCTAACCTACTTCTCCCACGCATCTGGGACTTTTGCAACAGGTCTCCTAATTTCAGTTACTTCTCTTCAAGATACTGATTAATTTATATTGCTTTTAGAGCGTTCGCATACTTCTCGATTCTGAGTTTCAATGGCCCAAACTATTACTATATCTACTTTCTACACTTTCACTCTTTTGTTAATAAAGATGTGACTAATGCATAGCTTAACAAATGTGCAATTACCTTAACCTCTCACTGATGAGCTTTCTTCCTCCTGCTTTCTCACTTTCCCTATTTGTTGCTCGCTTCTCTAGCGCTCCTTCACCCTTTTTTTGTCCAATTCTCGTATTCTTGGACAAATTTTGATTCACTTGTTAATTCATATGCCACTGGGTTCATTGCCTGCATATCTTCTCTATGTCGATCGCCGACTTTCCATACCCCTTTCTCTTTGCCTCTATTTTCTGCTGCTTTATGCATTGCTGCACTCCTAGCTTCCATTACCTCTTTCATATTCCCTTTTGTTCCTAACGTCTTTTCTATCATATATATCTTGTCGGTCATCCCCTTTATCGCCGTCTTTATTGGATCCAAGTCTAATAAATCAGACTTCGTGATCACTTCATATTCTTTTTGTAACTCATCAATTTCTTTGCTCAGATTTTTTTCTCCTTCTTTTCCGTTCTTTATCTTCCAAGTAAAACCATTAAATCCTAATTTTAATAATTCATATTCCTCTTCCATATTTTTCACGAATGTTTTCATCGTTTTCTGTATGATATTCATAGTCTTTTCCTTGTTCCAATTTTCGACAGTCTGTTCACATATCATCAACGCATATTTTTCGAGAATCGCACAATTTTGCTGCATTCTTAGCTCCCAAGGATCAGCCGTTTCACGTTTATCGTGAAATGAATCCTTCAATAGATTATACTTTCTGTCTCGAAATTCTTGCTCAGTCCAATATTTCTTGCTACCTGTTTTCTCGTAACAGAACTGTCTCTCGTTATCCCTTCCTCGGTCTTCTGACTCTTTATGTTTCTCGCCTACCACATTCAATTTGTTATTACTTAAAGCTCTCCTTACTATCATCTCATTGCCCCCTTTACCTGCCTGTAGCTGTCGCTGTAACATTGGCTTCCTTTGAATTTCTTTCTCTTCAACAGACATTTCCTCTCTGTGTAGTTTTTGTTCTGCCTGCTGAAAAACAGGTGCATGAGTTTCTTTATCTAGTTCTTCTGCGAATTGGTGGGCTTCCTTTTCATACTTATCTCCCGTCTGTCCAATCGTAAGTTTCGTTTGAACCGGAAGCTGTGATGGTGCATCAGGACGACTTATAGGAATATTGGCAAAGTTGCTACCAAAACTTAATGCGTGTTTCAGTCTCCTCTGTAACGAGTCACTCATCTTTGCTTGCAACACAGTCAGCCGTTCTTGTCCCTCAGGCGTTATAGTGTCATACTTCGCCTGGAGCTTTAATCTCGTAGCCTCAAACTTCTGCTGTTGAAATTCTTGATTCTCTATTTGGGTCTGCGTGAGATGCTTTTCAGATTGCGGTTGAGCTTGGGCAATTAAGGGGCGCGACTGCAATTGACTCAGTACTGGGTTTGATGCAGACGAGTCAGCTTTTTTGTGGATGTGCGATCGCTTGTTCATTGCTAACCTCAGAACTCAACTGTGGGTAATCAAAATATTATCTCATCCATCATTGCCTTAATCTATTAGACATTAAGTAAGTCGGCGGAAAAATTTATAGTTATGTAACAAAAAGTTAAAAAGAATGGTTGGAGTAAAATTTAACACGTTCTGTAATGTTTTAATTGCGGATGGTCAGGTAGTATTTCGTTAGCTGACCTTATAGCCAGTGGCTTTCACCCTGAAATATTTGACGATGTAAAAGCTACTCCCCACTAATTGTTAGAGTGAATCCCCAGAGACACAAGTCAAGCAATAATACTCAGCTTATAGTGATAACAAGGGAATTTTACTAAATTGTATGGACAGAAGCAAATTTGAATCTGTAATAGAAGGGCTTTGGAATTACTGCGCTTACCATAAAATAATTTTTATGGCTGAGACTCAGTTAGAAATTGATAGTTCAATTATTTGTCTCCCTCTACAACAAACTTCAACAGGAATTAAAGTCGCAAATACTAAAAAAGGTCAATGATTCTCCTACCAATGAACCGAATCATTGTGAGTTAGAAATAGGCGGGTGAACTGACTACACTCAAGAAGCACCGAAACGATAGCCTTTGCCGTAGACTGTGTGAATCAGCGCAGTTTCTCTACCTACCTCAATCTTACGGCGCAGCAAACGAATTAATGCCGCGATCGCATTACTACTGGGTTGTTCTTCTTGCCACAAATTTTGCATAATCTGGGCATGAGTCATTAGTTGTCCAGTGTGTTCCATAAAGTATTGCAGCAGCTGGCTTTCTTTTTGCGATAGCTCAATTATTCGTCCTTGGCGATAGGCTACTTGATTTTCACAATCGAGTTCTAAATCAGCTACAGTTAGGCGTCCAGTGGTGGTTTCATAGGTTTGGGAAACGGAACGACGCAATAAAGCCCGGACTCTGGCTAGTAACTCCCGCAGTTCAAAAGGTTTAACCAAATAATCGTCAGCACCAGCATCTAAACCCTGTACGCGGTCATCTAGAGTATCTTTGGCTGTGAGAAACAGCACGGGAGTGGTTTTGCCTTGGCGTCGCAATTCCTGACAAATCTCTAACCCCGTTTTTCCTGGCAGCATCCAATCTAAAATTAGTAGGTCATAACTGGTTACTTGTGCATGTTCGCTGCCACTTGTGCCATCGTAAGCAGCATCCACAATGTAACCCTCGCGAGTTAACAAGCGACTCAAAGGTTGAGTTAGTTCAACTTCATCATCAACTAATAAAATTCTCATGCTGCTTGTGGTAAGCATATAGAGATATTCTCAATATTATTCAACTGCCAAGACACCAAGGATACCAATAAAAAGAATGCTGACTGTTGCATTGCCTAAAGGGGAACTACTTAAAAATAGCATCCGCCTGCTACAATCTGTAGGATTAGATTTTAGTGCTTTTTTAGATTCAGGAAATCGCCAACTTCAAATTCCTGACACTAAGGGACTTGCGAAAGGTTTGCTGGTGCGGGCGCACGATGTGCCCGTTTATGTGGAATATGGTCAAGCACAACTGGGTATTGTTGGTTACGATGTGCTGCGGGAGAAGCAGCCACAAGTTGCTCACTTGGTGGATTTGCAGTTTGGGCATTGTCGGATGTCGGTGGCGGTAAAAGCATCTAGTTCTTACCGATCGCCTTTAGATTTACTACCGCATGGTAGAGTTGCTTCCAAGTATGTGAATTGCGCTCGTGAATATTTCCACAGTCTGGATTTACCTGTGGAAATAGTGCCGTTGTATGGTTCAGTGGAACTAGGTCCGATTACTGGAATGTCAGAAGCGATCGTGGATTTGGTTTCCACTGGGCGGACTTTGAGCGAAAATGGTTTGATTGAAATTGCTACTCTGTATGAAAGCACGGCGCGGTTGATTGCCCATCCTCTAAGTTACCGCCTGGATACGGGTAATTTGAGTGATGTGATTGCCAAGCTGCGGTCAACCGTTTTAGTAGGGGTTTAACAGTTCCAGTCAAAGGGGAATTTTGCACATTTGGGATACTCCACAGCTTTTATTAGCAAAATCATGATTTCATCACTAAATTCACGATTTTTTCCTTAAACTCACAATTTTTTCCTTAAATTCACGATTTTTTCCTTAAACTCACGATTTTTTCCTTAAACTCACGATTTTTTTCTTAAAATCATGATTTTTTTCTTAAACTCGTGATTTTTTTCTTAAACTCGTGATTTTTTTCTTAAACTCACGATTTTTTTCTTAAACTCACGATTTTTTTCTTACAACAGAATTCAAGTATTTGAACCACATCTGTCTTAGGGGCGCAAGACCTTGCGCCCCTACGGCGTGGTCTATTTACCTGAAAATAGCTATAAACTCACGATTTTTCTAACGACATTTGGCATAGTGACAACTGACTAGCCAATAGTCTGCAATAACTGAATCTCTTCATGCACAGTGAATATAGCGCTTCTGTGTTGAGTCCAATACAGACCTAACAAGAACAGCCCCAATTGTTGTAGCGTTGGGGAGTAAGATTCAAAGCCTCTCTGCTTTTAAGAGAGGTCAATCGATTTTGGATGCAAGGATTTTGGATTGACCCCATGCATTAATGCACTTGCTCTAGATGATGAAATTTTTTGATTTCACTCGCGTCTGAAGTCGCTTGCTCTGAAACCTTTTAATAGAAGCTAGATTTTAATTTAATCCAAAATCTAAAATCTAAAATCTAAAATTGTCTCGGTCAGAGTTTATTGCATACAAACGAGCGATCGCTATAATATCAGTCCTAAATAGGACTTAGGCACTGTACAAATTACTCATGGTATGCTTGTATAAAAAATGGGTCGTTTCAGCCTTTTATTAATCGTTCCGTTCCTTAATCGCAAGTAAACCCGCGCCGTAGGGGTAAAGCGCATTGCTAAACCCCTACGAAAAATATGTTTGTTTGTCTCGTTTTGTCTCGTTCCCAGTCTGAGACTGGGAATGCCTAATGAGAGGCTCCGCCTCCCTGACTCGCGGCAGAGCCGCAATTGATTTGCATTTCCAGCCAGAGGCTGAAAACGAGGTTTTAAAAGGCTTTGGGTTTAAGTTGACACCTATGAGCAATGTGCTTTACCCCTACGAAAAATATGTTTTTTTAAAATAATACATATTTAGTATTTTCTGTCAATGGGTAAGTTGTACTAAATTTGTTTATACTAAGATTACTGCGATGTCTACGACGGGCTACGCCTACGCAATAACTTTGCGGCGTAAATAGGGAATTAGGCATCGCTTTGAATATGAATGTAGTATTTTAAATAGACTTTCTTGAAAAGCCAAAGGCGGGGGAAAGGACTAATAATTATTAAAAAAGGTTAAGCTATTCTTGAGATAGCCACGCTGCTAACTGAATATTATATTTAGACTTATTAATAAAAGTTAATGAAAGCTGGACACATTGATACAGAAGTGGCAAGGCTAGAAGCGCTTCGCCAGTATCAAATTCTTGACACCGAACCCGAAGAAACCTACGACAATCTTGCTCAGTTAGCGGCATTTATTTGTGGCACTCCCATATCCTTGGTAAATTTTATTGATGAAAACCGTCAATGGTTTAAGGCAAAAGTCGGTTTAGATGTATCAGAAATGCCCCGGAGCGTTGGGTTCTCTTACCTTTGCCAAGAGCAGCGTAACGTTGTAGTAGTTTTGGATACCTTAGCTGATGAAAAATTAGCCAATAATCCAATAGTAACTGGCTATCCATATGTGCGGTTTTATGCAGGTGTACCCCTAATTACTCTGAGGGGAGATATGCTAGGAACTCTGTGTGTAATTGACCAAGTTCCACGGCAATTGAGCCAAAAACAAGTGGAGGCGCTTGTAGCTCTGAGTCGTCTGGTAATCGACCAACTAGAACTCAGGCGTCATGTAGTTGAAGTATCTCAAATTAGCGAGAAACTATTGACGCACGAGCAAGCAGCCCACGCCCAATCTGAAGCCGCCAGAACCCGGATCAATAATCTGCTCGAAAGCATCACTGATGGTTTTTTTACGCTGGATAAACAGTGGCGATTCACCTACATTAATGGTCAAGCAGAACGGCTTTTGCAAAAAACTCAGTATGAGTTTTTGGGTAAAAACATTTGGGAGGTGTTTCCAGAAATCATCGGCACAACATTTGATCGTGAGTATCACAAGGCAATATTAGAACAGGTGAGTGTGGAATTTGAGGAGTTTTATCCGCCACAGAAGTGCTGGCTTCAAGTCCACGCCTATCCTGCAAAAGATGGCTTGTCTGTTTATTTCCAAGACATTACTGAACGACGCAAAACAGTAGAAGCACTACGAGAGAGTGAAGAACGTTGGCAATTAGCATTAGATGGTAATAATGATGGCATTTGGGATTGGAACCTTAAGACTAATGAAGTGTTCTTCTCGACTCGGTGGAAGGAAATGCTTGGCTATAAAGACCACGAAGTTTCCTACGGTTGGGATGAATGGAGAAAACGAATCCATCCCGATGAGCGAGATTCGGTACTTCAAGCTTTCCAAGACCACTTTGCCAAAAAAACACCGTTTTACGTCTATGAATATCGAGTCCAATGCCAAGACGGCAGCTATAAATG
The DNA here is from genome assembly GCF_036917395.1 of Nostoc sp. GTDB lineage: Bacteria > Cyanobacteriota > Cyanobacteriia > Cyanobacteriales > Nostocaceae > Nostoc. The sequence goes on along the minus strand of NZ_JBALDI010000003.1, from coordinate 61,510 downwards.
GATTCTAGATCGAGGACAGGCACATTGGGACGCATCAAGTGATGTGGTACGGATGGTTGGTTCCTATACTGATATCACAGATCGCAAGCGGGTAGAAAAGGAATTAAAGCAGCAGAATCTCCGATCGCAACTATTTGCCGAAATCACTCTGAAAATTCGAGAATCTTTACAAATAGACGAAATTCTTCAAACCACGGTTACTGAGGTACAAAAATTATTAAAAGCTGACCGAGTTTTGATTTTTCAACTGGAGACTGATGGTTCGGGAACAGTAGTGCAAGAGGCGGTGCTGCCTGGTTGGCCCGTAATTCTAGGAGAAAATATTTTCGACCCCTGTTTTAAAGAAGAATACTTAGAAAGATATCGCCAGGGAAGAATCAGTGCCATTGAAGACATTGAAGCTGCTCATATCCAACCCTGCCATCGAAAATTTCTTCAGCAGTTTGCTGTCAGGGCTAACCTCGTAGTGCCGATTCTTGTCAGAGAAGGTATTTGGGGCTTGTTGCTAGCTCATCAGTGTGCCGCACCTCGACAGTGGAATAACTTTGAAACAGAGTTGTTACAGCAACTGGCTAACCAGATTGGGATTGCTTTATCTCAAGCGCAACTATTAGAAAAAGAAACCCGCCAAAGTCAGGAACTGAAGCGTTCCAATGCGGATTTAGAACAGTTTGCCTATGTGGCTTCCCATGACTTGCAAGAGCCGTTGCGGATGGTAACGAGTTATTTACAACTACTGGAGCAAAGATACAAAAATAAACTGGATGCGAATGCTGATCAGTTTATCACTTACGCAGTAGATGGGGCGCGCCGGATGCAGACGCTAATCAACGATTTGCTGAACTATTCCCGCGTCAGCACTCGTGGACAGCCTTTTATGCTAGTTAATTGTAATGTTGTCTTAGAGGGGGCGATCGCTAATCTTCAACTGGCGATCGCAGATACTAAAGCAGTTGTCACTCATGATCCTCTACCTGAAGTGATAGCTGATGCTACCCAACTGACACAAGTATTTCAAAACCTAATCGCCAACGCGATCAAATTTTGCCAGAATCAGCAGCCACAAATTCACATCGGAGTAGTCAAGGGAGATGCAAATCTAGATGGAGAAAGTTTAAATGTTATCCCGTCGGCAGATGAGTGGTTATTCTGGGTGTGCGATAATGCAATTGGTCTGGAATCTCAGTATGCTGAACGAATTTTTATAATCTTTCAGCGCTTGCACGGTAGAGGCAAGTATCCAGGTACTGGGATTGGCCTGGCAATTTGTAAGAAAATTATAGAACGCCACGGCGGACGCATCTGGGTTGAGTCAAAACCGGGTCAAGGCTCGACTTTCTACTTCACAATTCCAGATAGAGCTCTTAAGCAATGGTGAAAACCATAACAGCAATTATGCCTATTCAGGTTTTGTTAGTAGAGGACAATCCTGGCGATGCCCAACTCACACGCATCGCCCTGGAAGATAGCAAAATCCCAATCCACTTGAATGTGGTCGAAGATGGTGTGGAGGCAATGGCATTCTTGCGAAAACAAGAAAAATATGTCAAAGCAGCCCATCCAGATATTGTGTTGCTCGATTTCAACCTCCCTAGAAAAGATGGGCGGGAGGTATTAGCAGAAATTAAAGCAGATGAAAACCTCAAACGAATTCCTGTAGTAGTTTTGACGACTTCCCAAGCTCAAGAAGACATCCTCAAAGCTTATAATTTATCTGCAAACTGTTACATAACTAAACCAGTAGATTTCGATCAATTCGTTAAAATTGTCCAATCAATAGAAAATTTTTGGTTTGCGATCGTAAAACTGCCACCGGAGTAATGAAAATGGCAGGTACAAATATTAAAGTTTTATTAGTAGAAGATAACCCTGGTGATGTCTTTTTATTACAAGAGTTTTTAAAGGAAGTTACCACAGTTGTAGTTGATTTAATGCCCGTTGTGCGGCTTTCGGAAGCACTCAACTACCTAGCAAAGGAAATTTTTGATGTAATTCTGTTAGACCTATCGCTGCCAGATGGACAGGGACTGGAAACCTTTGTGATCACTCACAATCACGCAAAAGCCACTCCGATAATTGTACTCACGGGTATAGACGATGAAACCCTGGCAATTAGGGCAATGCAGCAAGGAGCGCAGGATTATTTGCTCAAAGGCCAAGTAACTGGCGACTTGCTAGTGCGCTCAATGCGTTATGCGATCGAACGTCAACGGGCAGACAACGCACTGCGACAGAGTGAGGAACGATTTCGGGTTGCCCTGAAAAACTCTCCAATCTTTGTCTACAACCAAGATATGGAGTTACGCTACACCTGGGTTTACAATCCCTCCAATGGATTGACAGTTGAGGAAATGTTGGGCAAACAAGACTTGGATATCATCCCAGTTGAAGATGCTCAACATTTGATCACAATTAAACGTGGGGTGTTAACCACTGGCATAGGAACGCGAGAGGAAGTATCAATTACAATCAAAGATTCAACTAGATATTACGACTTAACTGTGGAGCCATTGCGGAATGAGTCCCAAGAAGTTGTCGGGGTGACTTGCGCCAGTATCGATATTAGCGAACGGCAAGCTGCGCTACGCGAACGCAAATTAGCTGAAGAAAAAATCCGCGAACAAGCAGCATTACTAGATGTCACCACAGATGCCATTTGCGTCCGAGATTTAAACAATCAAATTATCTTCTGGAACAAAGGTGCAGAAACACTTTTCGGGTGGCAAGCTACAGAGGCTTGCGGCAAAAATGCTAGTGAGCTTTTGTTTGACGAACCTTCACCAGAAATCGAAGCGGCTCTGTTGCAAGTTATTAGTAAAGGTAAGTGGCAGGGCGAGTTAACTAAACTTACCAAAATGGACAAAGAAATCCTTGTTGCTAGTCGCTGGAGTCTGGTATGCGATGAACAAGGGAAACCCAAATCAATTCTCACCGTTGACACAGATATTACCGAGAAAAAACTCCTAGAAGCCCAATTGTTTCGCACTCAACGCCTGGAAAGTATTGGCACTCTAGCTAGTGGCATTGCTCACGACCTCAACAATATCCTGACACCGATTCTGGCAGGAGCGCAACTATTACCACTCAAATTTCCCAATATAGATGAACGCACCCGCCATCTACTGGAGATTTTGGAAATCAACGCTAAACGCGGCGCTGATTTAGTCAAGCAAGTGCTGTCCTTTGCGCGGGGTGTAGAAGGGAAGCGGATCACTTTGCAACTCAGACATTTGATAATGGAACTTGCCAAAATTCTCAAAGAGACATTTCCTAAATCCATAGAAATCAGCACTGATGTACCGCAAGATTTGTGGATGGTTTCTGGAGATAGCACTCAATTGCATCAAGTACTAATGAACCTCTGCGTTAACGCCCGCGATGCTATGCCCAGTAGCGGTATTTTGAGTATCTCTGCTGAGAATCTGTTGATTGACGAAAATTATGCCCGCATTAACCTGGAAGCCAAACAGGGCCCATACACAGTGATTACTATCTTTGATACTGGAGTTGGGATTCCTAGAGAAATCTTAGATAGAATTTTCGAGCCATTCTTTACCACAAAAGATGTAGCACAAGGCACAGGGTTAGGACTTTCCACCGTACTTGGGATCATTAAAAGTCACGGAGGTTTTGTGAACGTGTATAGCGAACCGGGAAATGGCACTAGCTTTAAGGTTTACTTGCCAGCAGTGGAGGGAATGGAAACAATTACTCCAGAAGAATTGCTACCACAGAGAGGACATGGAGAATTGATTTTGGTTGTGGATGATGAAGTTGCCATTCAAGAGATTACCAGAACATCACTAGAAGCTCACAACTACAAAACCTTAATTGCCAGTGATGGCATGGAGGCGATCGCGCTATACGCTCAATATAGGGACAAAATTAGTGCCGTACTGATGGATATTATGCTGCCCTCGCTGGATGGTTTAACTGCCATCCGTACCCTGCAAAAAATCAACCCCCAAGTCAGAATTATTGCCAGCAGTGGACTTACGTCTGACAATAAGCTCAGTGCAGTAGCTGCTATTGGTGTCAATACATTTTTGTCGAAGCCCTATACTGTCAATGAATTATTGTTTTCTTTACAGAAAGTACTATCATGAGTCAAGTAATTACGTAAGTAAGCTGATAGCTCGGAGTACAAAAGGCTGCTTTATTGATGTGGGTGCGAATTACCTGGATTTGATATGATTGAGCATCCGCTAACACACTTCTCTAACCGATACTCACAGCTTGGCTAAATCAATATGCCTCGGTTTCTTAAGTTAATCATCAATACAATAATCTTGGGTACATTGTTACTCATATCTGTGCAAGTTTGGGCGCAAGATTGGCGTCCGGTTCGCGGTGGTATTCCTTTTGGTATTGGTGGTATAGCTTCGATACAGCAGCAAAGCAATAGGCTCGATTTTCTGATTGTCCATGACAACAAACAAAAAAACCAAGGTCGTTTAGCAATCATCAGCATTAAGGGTAAGAACCAACCGGAATATTTCCCATTGAACTGGCCAAGTAACATAGAATTACCCATCGACTTAGAAGCTTTAACATCTGTTCCAGAGAAAACAAAATCCTCTTTTATCGCTTTAAGCAGTTCTGGAAAAGCTTATTACATCAGATTAGAGCCTGCTAAGAAGACCATCTCGGTTCTTAAGGAATTCAATCTACCAGGAATTATTCAAGGAAATAATTTTGAAGCATTTGGATTACAAAATATAGACGGCAAATTAGTTGCTATTTGGGGACATCGCGGTGAAGGAGAACAACCAGCAACTATTTTTTGGGGAGTGTTTGACTTAGCTAAATATCAAATTACTCTTGCAGGTTCTACCAATCTGAAAGTACCCTTTCCATCTGGCAACGTGCGTCATATTTCAGATATAAAGGTAGACCCCGTAGGAATTGTCTACATCACCTCAGCAAGTGATGCCGGAGATGATGGCCCATTTCAGTCAGCTGTGTATATCGCAGGTTATCTGGGATTACACGGTGACAAAATTGCATGGCGGCAAAATCCTCAACTTGTTCCCCTCTACCGCTCTAATTACCACAAAATTGAAGGTATAGAACTTGTTCCTGGTGCAGAAGGCGGTGTAGTGGTTGGTACAGATGACGAGAATTTGGGTTCCTATGTATACATTCTGGGTGGAAGTAGCTGAAAAGTATGTCCTTTGATGGCACAGCAAGTCAATCGGTTAGCAGGCACTCAATAGCAGGAGGTTTCGACCTACACGCAGATTTTAGCAGGATTAAAATTTAAGAAAGACTTGATTCGTTGAATATTTCGAGAGGGTATGATGTGCGAACCGGTTTTCTACCAACATGCGATCGCGGATTAAGCATGTTGGCAATGAAAATAAAAACTATTGCGTTGCCGATAAATTTTGGTTATCCCTGATATCGTAATGCGTAAGTAACATGAAACAGAAAAAGACAAACTAACTATTGGCAAAGTTGGTAGTTAGTCTTCCACTTTATAACTCAATACAGTTCAGTTAAGGCTAAAACTCTTTGCCAAAGTCAATTTTTTTAACGAACCGCCAAGGACGCAAAGGACGCAAAGAGAAGAAAGAAATGCTTAACTGAACCGTATTGCTTTATAACTGTCTGGTTTGCCCAACTGGATCATGCGATTGATATCTGCACATTGTAGGAATAATTTGACTCAAACGAATTCTGAAGTTAGTTGTCAGCTTTATTGTCATGAGAACGCAATAACTTTGGCACAGTGATTTCAAAGCTCGAATCTATAATGCAAGCCTAACTCCTTGCATCTTGAATTGAACCAAGCAAAGTTGCTAGTTCATCTAATTTTTTCAAGATGCTATTAATAGCAGCATAATAAAATTATGCTTTCAGGTAGCATGAACGAAGAGGAAAAAGAATACTTAGACTATGAAGATAATAATCCACTACTGTCTAAAGTCATACAACGCAACATTCGCACTCTTATCCGTCTTCGGGCCAAGGCTGCTAATAAGAGAAACTTGCAAGACCGAATTGCCGACGCTATTACCTCTTTTTCAGGACATATAGTTTTTGTTTACGTACATCTTGTCTGGTTTGGTGCTTGGATTATTTTGAACACTGGTAAGTTAGGTGTACATCCCTTTGATCCATTTCCCTACGGATTGTTGACAATGGTGGTATCGCTGGAAGCAATTTTTTTGTCAACATTTGTGTTAATTAGTCAAAACCAACTGAGTCAAGAAAGTGAGTATCGCGCCAACTTAAATTTACAAATTGCACTCCTGACTGAGCATGAAGTTACACGAGTATTGCAAATGCTAGATGCGATTCAAGATAAAATGGGCATTGAAAATGATGAAGACAGTGAACTTGCTGACTTAGAAATGGAAACTAAACCGGAAGATGTGTTAGTTGAGATTGAGCGACTTCAGCAGTTAGCACTTAAGAGAAAAAAGCTGAATAAACTCAACCACAGATCATAATCTACGATTGCAATAAAGTAGTGCGTTTCATCACACAATCGCAATAATTACTCCTTCTAAATGAAGAATATCTTGTGATCATTTTGAGGATTACTGGTTTATTTGCGATCGCCTCGCAACTTCCTCAACAGCAATATGCATATATTGAGTATTTTGTCAAGGTTTTTAGAGCGATCGCAATTTGGTATAAGTTGACCATTATCTGATTGATAACGGCCACTTAATTAATTACCCCTACACGTTAAATCGGAACAACATTACGTCCCCTTCCTGCACAACATACTCTTTTCCTTCACTACGAACTAACCCTTTCTCCTTCGCAGCATTCGTCGAACCAGTAGTTACCAAGTCTTTATAAGCGACTGTTTCGGCGCGAATAAATCCCCGCTCAAAATCACTGTGGATTACACCTGCGGCTTGAGGTGCAGACATTCCAGCATTAATTGTCCAAGCGCGGGTTTCTTTAGGACCGCAGGTGAAATATGTCCGTAAGCCTAGAAGCATGTAAGTTGCCCGAATCAACGACTTCAAACCGCCTTCTTCCACACCTAAAGACTCCAGGAAATCAGCTTTATCTGACTCTGGTAATTCTACTAATTCAGCTTCAACTTGGGCAGAAACTATTACAACTTGGGCATTTTCTGTGGCGGCAATTTGCCGCACTGTTTCCACAAAATGATTACCAGTTGCCAACTCATCCTCAGATACATTGGCAGCATAGATAATTGGTTTATAAGTGAGGAGTTCTAATCCTTTAATAATTACTGCTTCTTCTTCATTCAAGCTCACCTGACGCACCGATTTACCTTCATTTAAAACCGCAGCTAATTTTTCCAAGACTGTGATTTCAAACTGTGCGTCTTTGCTGGTACGAGCTTGTTTGCGAGTCCGGTCAATTCGCCGCTCAATTTGTGCTAAATCTGATAAGCCCAATTCTATATTAATGATTTCAATATCTCGCGCTGGGTCAACAGAACCAGCAACGTGGATAATATCATCATTCTCAAAACAACGTACCACATGGACGATCGCATCAACTTCCCGGATGTGGGACAGGAATTGATTCCCTAGTCCCTCACCCTGACTTGCACCTTTAACTAAACCGGCGATATCTACAAATTCCACCCGCGCCGGGATAATTTGTGCTGAACTGGCAATTTTAGCAAGAACATTTAACCGTTCATCCGGGACTGCGACAACGCCGACATTCGGTTCAATCGTGCAAAAAGGGAAGTTAGCTGCTTCTGCCTTGGCATTAGCAACTACAGCATTAAATAAAGTAGATTTTCCGACGTTGGGAAGTCCGACAATTCCGGCTCTTAGCATTTTGGATTTTAGATTTTGGATTTTGGATTACATTACCAAGGTAATTCAAACGGGTTCCGGTATGGTTTGGGGAATGGGAGCAGGTACTGTTTGAGGAATCGGAGCAGGTACTGGTTCTGGTACAGGTCCCGGTAAAGGTTGGGGTATCGCTGGCCCCGGTACAGGTTCGGGACTAGGTAGCGGATTCGGTTCAGGATTGGGACTAGGTAGCGGGTTTGGGCTAGGATTGGGAATTTGTGGTTCGGGTATAGAAATCGCAGTAGGATTAATCATGGTAAGTCTAAATTAAATTATTTAACCTTTCTAAAGTAGATGACAACCTCATCTGTTGACATCTCCCCAAATGGCTATACCCACGAACACTTCCTTTAATAATTTACCGCTCTTGTCATTACAGTTCTCTGTGTCCCTCTGCGCGACGGCAGTCGCTACAACGGGGGGAACCCCCGCAACGCGCTGCCTCCCCTCTGCGCGACGGCAGTCGCTACAACGGGGGGAACCCCCGCAACGCGCTGCCTCCCCTCTGCGTTTAAATTTCAACCCTCAATTCACTACGATTTACGCAAAGCTGTACTAAACTACTGCTCTTTTACCTTTTCTACCATTTCTGGCACTGGATCGTAACCACCTGGATGAAACGGATGACAGCGCAAAATCCGCCGAGTTGCCATCCACCCACCACGCAACACTCCAAATCGTTCAATAGCTTGAATGGCATACATCGAACAAGTTGGTTGAAAACGACAAGTCGGGAGAAACAACGGCGATATAAACATTCGGTAGCCCCGAATCAGCCAAATAAATAATAGTTTCATTGCAGTTACCCAAATCTTATAAATTAGTAACAGGTGTAAAAATTTTCATTTTGTCGCATCTTTGTTAATTACATTTTCTGACTTCACCTCAATTCCGGTTTTCTGGCTGCAAATTGCGTCGGCTGCAATTTGGGTGCTACTCATCCTCCTGATTGCATGGGTGGTAAACCGCTTCGCCGACAAGCCAGAAATCGTGCGGAAGATAGTTCATATTGGCACTGGGAATGTGATTTTAATCGCTTGGTGGCTCGATATCCCCGCCAGTGTAGGGATTACAGCTTCTATTTTAGCGAGTGTAATTACCTTATTATCATACCGATTGCCCATTCTTCCTGGTATTAATAGCGTCGGACGCCAAAGTTTAGGGACTTTTTTTTACTCTGTCAGTTTCGGTATTTTAGTTGCCTGGTTCTGGTACTTGCAACAACCCCAGTACGCAGCCCTCGGAATTTTGATAATGACTTGGGGAGATGGATTAGCAGCCTTAATTGGGCAACGCTTTGGTACACACAAGTATAAAGTTTTTGGGACGCAAAAAAGTTGGGAAGGCTCCCTAACTATGATGCTCGTTAGCTATCTCGTCAGTAGTTTGATTTTAGTTGGAACTCAAGGAAACAGTTGGCAAACTTGGGCGATATCCCTGTTAGTTGCATTTATCGCTACTGGTTTAGAAGCTGTTTCATTTTTAGGTATTGACAATTTGACAGTTCCCTTAGGCAGTGCAGCACTTGCCTTCTTTTTAACTCAGTTAGTTTTGTTGAATTAGTAATTGCCTTGAGTGCTATTTCAAACAATGTCTTAAAGAAAGTAGCACTACATTTTAGATTTAGAAAGGAAATTGGACGATATCTTTGAACTTAACAATACTTATCATTATGTCAAAATTTTATTCTAGAAGCAAAAAATGATGCTTATAAATCGATTATTTAAAGGACTAGCTGTTGTATTGACAGTAATGGGAGGCATAGTAATTATTTGGTTATTAGTTAACTTGGTACAGTCGCAGCTAATAATATCGTCCGCTCGTCAAGGCGGTTCTTTAGCAAGGCTTTATTTATTCGGTTTACAGGCTCCAAAAATTGAACTAAATTTCAGACTTGTGTTCATTGCTAGCGCAGTTGAGATTGCCTTATTCTGGCTACTAGTACTTCTTGATGTTGTCTCTCGACATCGTGGTTTAATAGCTACTTTAGTCCTCTTTATTTTCGTTGGAATTGTCGTCTTTATTGTTTACAGTCAGTATGCAAGTGTTTTTTAGCTGATTGACAAAATTTACACTATTCTAACTTCTCACAGATGATTACCGCGATCGCTCCAAAATCCAATCGAGTAAAATCGGATTGACTAACTCCGGCGCTTCATCTTGGGGACAATGCCCCACTCCCTCTAAAGGAATAAACTTTTCTACTTGCGGAAAGTTAGCTAATTCTCTACCTAAGTTTATTGGTTCCCACGGATCAGCCGTTCCCCACAAAATAATCGCAGGACAAGCTAACAGTGGTAAAAGGTCTTCTGGTAATGGCCCTGTGGAATAAGAAGTAAAAGCAAGAAAAACAGCCCCAGCCCCCGGATCACTTGCTGGTGAAGTGAGAATATCTACCAACTCATCTGTCACCATCTCAGCATTCGCATAAGCTTGCAGCAGAATTTTTCGCACTGTTTTCGGTTTGGCGAGTTGATTGAAAAAGAAATCGCCAACTGGTTTAATAGATAGTAAGCGTTGCAGCAAAGGCGCTCCGTAACGACGAGATAAAGGTAAAGTTACCCGTTTGCGATCGTGCAACAGCCGCAAAGAACAGTTGAGCAAAGCAACTCCCAAGGCAATATCTGGATTGCTTACTGCTGCTTGCATGGCTACAATACAGCCAATAGAATTTCCGACTAAAAAAGCTGGCTCACCCACAACTTCGCGGCAAAAATCTGCCACTTGCTGTCCCCAGGTTTCTAATGTGTAGGCAATTTTTTCACCAGGTTGAGGTTTTGCGGAACCGCCAAAACCAATCAAATCAATAGCATAAACACGGCAATTTTGTGCTAACACAGGAATATTTTTTCGCCAGTGCCACCAAGAAGCACCAAATCCATGCACGAGGATAACAGCTGGCCCTGTGGTTCCTTGGGTTTGATAGCAGATAGGGAAATCTTGCCAAAGCCAGGTTTTTGTAGGGCTAAGTGCTGTTTTTGAACTTGAGGTTGTCATGGGAAATTTGATGAATGCAAGGGTAAAAGCCTTTCAGCAGCAGGGTGTAAGGAAAATTGTTTGGGATTTGGATAAAATTTATCAGATTTTAAAAATAAATCTTTTGCTCTACTGATAGCTTAGACGTATACTACGAAAGCTTCTAGGCTGAAAACACTAGCATCAAGCTGATAGTTTTATCCAGCATAGAGAGTTTTAATCTTGTTGAGAGAGGTAATTTACTCACAACTTAGATTATGTCAGTATTAGGAATTATAACTCTTATAATGCGAGTACTATTTTCGCTATTTTTGATGTGGGCTAATTAGCATCAGTGTTAGATTCAGTAGTTTCACAATTTACGACAGCCAATACAAGTCTATAAGATTGTCGAATATGAGGCATCGGCTAAAGGGTGGTTTGCAACTGGAAACTGACGCTGAATCTAACAATATTTTTCTTGTTCCTAGTTCTGCGATCCAGAAAACATGAATATATTAGAAACAATTGATACTCCTGTTGGGAGCTACGCACCAGATTTTGAACTGCCAGGTATTGATGGTCAAGTACACCATCTCAGGCGTTATCTTGAGAAGTTCCGAGCAGTGGGCGTTATTTCCATGTGTAACCACTGTCCTTATGTAGAGTGGTATATAGACAGGTTGAAAAACATTCAAGCCAAATTTGCCCCAGAAGGCTTCACACTAATTGGCATGAATGGTAGTGATGGTAATTACCATACTAGGTCAAGCTTTGAAAATATGAAAGCTTTTGCTCAGTATCACCACTTGAACTTTCCCTACCTCTGGGACTCGACGCAAGATGTGACCCGCAGTTTTGGTGCTACAAAAACACCAATGGCCTTTTTAATAGATACTAATGGTATAGTACGCTACAAAGGACAAATTGACAATCATCCTCAAGATGCATCAGCAGTGGGAGAAGATTATTTAAAAACTGCGATCGCTTCTCTGTTTCTTGCTCAAGAAATAGACATACCACAAACAGAAGCAATAGGTACTACATTAATTTGGCGTAACTAGACATAGATAGTCCCTGTAACTGCTATCTTAAATTGGAGGCAATTGCAACTTTTTTGATAAAGCGTAACTTCATGGGAACGAATTACCGACGGGTTTTACTCAAACTGAGCGGTGAAGCCTTAATGGGCAACATGGGCTATGGCATTGATCCAGAAGTGGTCAAAGGAATAGCACAAGAGGTAGCAGAGGTGATAGCCACTGGGACTCAAATGGCCATCGTTGTTGGCGGCGGCAATATTTTTCGTGGCGTCAAAGCGGCGTCGGCGGGGATGGACAGGGCAACTGCTGACTACATAGGGATGATTGCCACGGTAATGAACGCCATGACGCTGCAAGATTCGCTAGAACGTATAGGGGTACAGACGCGGGTGCAAACTGCGATCGCTATGCAAGAATTAGCGGAACCGTATATCCGTCGTCGTGCCATCCGCCATCTTGAAAAAGGACGGGTGGTAATTTTTGGTGCTGGTTCTGGAAACCCCTTCTTTACTACAGACACCACTGCGGCATTAAGAGCCGCAGAAATTGATGCTGAAGTGATTTTTAAAGCCACCAAAGTAGACGGAGTGTATGACGCTGATCCTCATATTTATCCTGAGGCGAAGCGTTACAATAGCCTCACCTACGCGCACGTTTTAGCCAAAGATTTGCGGGTGATGGATAGTACTGCGATCGCCTTGTGTAAAGAAAATAATATTCCAATTCTGGTATTTGACCTAACGGTGCGAGGAAACATCCACCGAGCAGTCTTGGGAGAATCCATCGGCACCCTTGTGGGAGGTTCTTGTGAAATTAGCTGAAGCTGAAAGTACGATGCAAAAAACCGTTGAGTCAACTCAACGATCTTTTAACACGATTCGCACTGGTCGCGCCAATGCGAGTCTATTAGATAAGGTATCAGTGGACTATTACGGTTCGCCTACGCCCTTGAAATCACTGGCAAACATTAGTACACCAGATGCTACGACGATTTTAATTCAACCCTATGATCGCAAAAGTTTAAATATAGTCGAAAAAGCGATTTCCCTCTCAGATGTGGGTTTAACCCCCAGCAATGACGGTTCCGTGATTCGGCTGAATATTCCGCCCTTGACAAGCGATCGCCGGAAAGAATTCGTCAAAATGGCATCTAAATATGCTGAAGAGGGTCGTGTTGCTATTCGTAACATTCGCCGCGAAGCCATAGACTCGATTCGCAAACAGGAAAAAAATACTGAAATTTCTGAAGATGAGGCACGAGATCAGCAAGACAAACTACAAAAACTGACAAACAAATACACTGCAAGAGTAGATGAATTGCTGGCAGAAAAAGAAAAAGACATTACGACTGTTTAAAGTCTAAAGTCTGAAGCATAAAGGCTGAAGGATGATGGATAAATTCTTCAGCCTTTATCATTTCTTAGGTATCTAACAAAAATTGATCAAGTATTTCAATAGAAAATAAACTAATTCCGGAGCAAAAATTCAGCCATATGTACGACTGCATCATCGTCGGTGCTGGGCCAGCTGGTGGAACAGCTGCATATCATTTAGCCAAGCAAGGTCGCTCAGTATTAGTGTTAGAAAAAGAATCCCTGCCAAGGTATAAACCTTGTGGCGGTGGTGTATCTCCAGCGATCGCTCAATGGTTTGACTTTGATTTTAGCCCAGCGATTTCTGTCAAAGCCGACTCCCTTCGCTTTACTTGGAAATTGGGCGACCCCGTGGAAGCAAAAATCGCCACAAAAGAACCAGTCTGGATGGTGCGACGAGATATTTTTGACCATTTCCTAGTGCAGCAAGCACAGAAGCATGGGGCTGAACTACGAGATAATACTGAAGTAACGGGTATTGAGTTTAAAAGTGACCATTGGCAAGTTAACACAGCCAATGGGCCAGTTATAGGTCGCTACTTAATCGCGGCTGATGGTGTCAAAGGTCCAATGGCAAAATGGCTAGGCTTCAAAGAACGTAAACGTCGTTTAGCAGGAGCTTTGGAAGCAGAAGTTGCCGCAACTGTGAAGGACAAATCCACAATTCACTTTGAGTTTGGCTTGGTGAAAAATGGCTATATTTGGAACTTCCCAAAAGCTGATGGTTATTCCATTGGTGTCGGTACATTTATCGGTGGCGAACCTCAAGACTTTAAGAAGATTTTAGATGAGTACGCGCGATCGTTTAATCTAGATATCAAAACTAGCAAGCAGTATGGTTATCCCCTTTGCTTGTGGGATGGCAACCAAAAGTTGCATACTCAAAATGCAGTTTTGGCTGGGGAAGCTGCTTGTGTAGTTGATCCAATGACAGCAGAAGGCATTCGCCCTTCAATTTTTAGCGGTTTGATTGCAGCAGGAGCCATTAATGAGGCTCTTTCTGGTGATACCAATGCTTTAGAAAAATATAGTGAAGCCATTAATGAAGAATGGGGTACTGAGATGGCTTGGGCGCAAAAATTAGCTGGAGCATTCTATCGCTTTCCAGGCATTGGCTACAAAGTTGGTGTTAAGCGCCCTTCCGGTGCCCAAATCATGGGTAAGATTCTGTGCGGAGAACTGCGCTATGGTGATGTTGCCGGTCGCGCTCTCAAGCGTTTAATCCCTGGTTTTGGAGGTTAGGGATTAGGTAACGAATCTCTAAGGTAGGAGATGCCCACCTCACAAAATCAATCATCTTTTGTCGGGTGGGCGTCTACCCGCCCTATTTTCACTTTATTTATGCCTATCTACTTCCCATTTATCTAAACTAAGGTTTTAGATAAGGAACTTTCAAAGGTGTGCAATATAATTCCCAGAATCTGAGCGACTGCATTAACATAGTATTCAATTGAGTCAATGCAAACAATATTCTGTTCTAAAGTTAAGAATTTCCAAGCGGTTCCACTTGTCACTACTCCATAGATGACTGGAATCTCATTTCCTGCCCTTTGATTAAATATCTGAGCAGCAATCATTGTGGCTGCACATTGCCCCAGCCCTGCAATAATATTTTCGTTTTTCGCCTCAATTATTGTCACCACTGGAGCACTGATAAAATACTGTTCACCAGATGCACTGAGGATGAAGTCACAAAAACCTGAGAGTCCTTGAGCAGGATCAATATTGAACTCTGTACCTGAAAATAAGCTGATCTGATAATTTAACTGTCGCCTTACCTCAGACAGAATAGGAGCGATTAAGAATTCAGAACGAGCTTTTTCGCTGTTAATGGCAGTTGCTAAAATTAGGTTTTCATCCAGCAACCGCTTTAGCAGGTCAGAGGGCTGCACCCCGCCTACAGTCAGAAACAGATTATGTGTCTCTTGCAAAGTTAAGCCAAAGGCATCTCTGACTTTAACGAGACTAAAATCACTATATGCCATAGACTCATGCTCCAGTTCTATTTTAATTGTGCATGGCTTGCCCGTCTTTGCAAGATATTATTTGAAAGCCAAGCTTGGTTAGCAGGCTCGCCTCTCAAATATTGCACTTTAACGCGAGCAAAATTAAAAATACCTAGAGAAAAACCAGATAATTACTCCAGTTCCCAACACACAAATAATTCCTGCCAAGCCAGCTAGGGGTTTTTTATTCTTACCTGTAAACCAGTCAGAGACTTTACCTGTGTAAGTAATTAGTTCTGCTGTGTCCAGGGTAGCGATCGCCCATACCCATCCCGCGTGCAGTCCCCAAGCTAAACCTAAATTGCCGTTCCCAGCAAAGCGTGCCAATACCAGCACCATTCCCATCAGCCACAATCCAGGAAGTTGGGGTGCGGTTTCGCGTTGCTCCCAAACTAGGTGTAGCAAGGCAAAAATCAAGCTAGAAATTGCTGCTGCTATCCAAATTGGGTAATCCTGCGCTAATTCAGTGAACAGGAAACCGCGAAAAACTAACTCTTCTATCCCACCGACTAATAACGCTATCAAAAAAATCGGTAGCAAGATGGGTAGTAGTAACTTGAAATTCGTCTTTTCAAAAGAACACCAACCTAACCCAAATTGCCCACTAAATACAATAGCTAGGCTCACCACTCCCAAACCAAAACCTAGTGCTAAAGAACCAAAAGTTGAAAGATTCCCAACAAAGCCGTAATCTGAAAAAGATTTATTGGTTAGCCAACTAACTCCCCACAGAATCAGGGGAGCTAATAGGTAAAGTGACGCCAATAATGGTATTTTTTGCTCTGGCTGCAAAGGTTTGGGAGGTTGCCAATTGAGCAATATTGCTGATCCTGTTGCGATCGGCAACCAACAAACTATCCAGAAAATGAAAAATGCCATCACTACAACTAGTGCTGGTGCATTTTCCATAAACGCCAGTAAGGCGTTGACCGAAGGCTCAAAGAAAGTTATCAAAATAAACAAAAAAAACACGATAGACTTCTTGCACTATAGATTTCTTGCTGATTAATCAAGACTCTACTAAATTTGGTGACTTCTGCAAGGGGTCTAATCGTATTTTTTACCTGGGGCAAAATTTTTTAAATAGAGCTATTAGTGTGCTGTCAGGGTAAGGACAAGTTATCATCACCTGAAACTTATCCCTACCATCAGCAAATTTAGTCTTCGTCTTCCAAATCTTCGTCTGATTCGTCAGAATCTACATCTTGTGAGGTTAGTTTTTTATCAGTTTCACCGAGTTGAATCAAGTGAATATGCTTGTATCCCAGCCTAATTTCAAACTCATCGCCAGGTTTTAAACCCATTGCTTTGGTATATGTAGCACCAATCACAATTTGACCATTTTGATGGACGCTAACCCGATAGGTCGGTTCACGACCACGACCATCTTTAGGTGCTTCTGGACTTAGAGGAATTCCTCTAGCTGATAGCAAAGCGTCATAAAAATCGGTGAGATTGACACGAACCTGGTTATTCTTAGTAACAGTGTAATAGCCGCACTGTTTAGCTCTTTCTCGGCGTGGTAAAGTGGAAAGTTCTTTTACTTTAGCAAGTAGTGCTTTTCCAGTTAATGGTGCGGTTGCAGTTTCAGTCATTATGCTCAAATTTTCCTTACTCTCTCCAAACTGATAAACGATGTAGTCTTATGCCAGCATTTAGCTTTTTAGCATTTGCATAGAGCTACTGAAGACCCTAATGTAACGGGTGAATTCCTGCCGATAGGAGCCAAAAGCACTTCTATTATGGTTGTCTACAACCAACTAAAGGCCATAGTTGCCACAGACATTAATTTTTGTGATATTACGGCACTTTTAACCATTCTTCGCCATCAGAAAGAAAACTATTTTCTCCTTTGGCGCTACTGTAGCGGTGTAACTTTCAGCCACCTTTACAAATTGTGTTGGTTCTACTGCAAATAAGTCGTAGACCCAATAAATTGCAGGTTTTTCACTTTCAGTGCTTGCCTTTCTTGCCAATGAGCAAGTAGAGTTTTCTCTACTCGTCCTCTCAAGCTTTGGATAGCATAGTATTTCAATAGAGTCCTACGGGCTTATGCCCTTTTGTCCTGCCAGTAGAGACGCGAATTCTCTTGTCTCTACATTACGAATCAACAAAGCAGTAGTAACCGCGCTGATACGGCTCTTGATTCTGGTTTTGTCACTTCGTAATTTTATATCAAATACTAGCATGGACTAATAATAGCAAAATAGTTGTTTAATTTTGAATTAAAGTTGCTAGTAAATTTTTATTTAAATTTCTGGACTTAAAGAAGAAAAAAGCAGTGACGATTTTCGCAACCCTTTATTGCAAGCGTGAGTATTGGCCTATGGCTTTTATAAAAATTTATATAATTGAGACGAGCAGTTTTGACCAATGAGTTCAATCCAAGATTTTCTTGATTGAGAGGAAGCCAAAAAGCGAAAAGTCTCGTATATCCGGGTTTT
The DNA here is from genome assembly GCF_036917395.1 of Nostoc sp. Lineage (GTDB taxonomy): Bacteria > Cyanobacteriota > Cyanobacteriia > Cyanobacteriales > Nostocaceae > Nostoc. The sequence continues at coordinate 43,890 of NZ_JBALDI010000003.1, read as the reverse complement.
TCGGTGCAAAAACTTTTATTTAAAAGTGGTGAGGATTTTTCCTCGGTTTATTATCCTAAGGTCAAAAGCGGTCAGAGGATTTTGTACGTCTGTCTATGGGAAGAATAAATTTCTTAACATCTGCCTAGCGCTTGATTGCTACTACTATATATTGAACATGTGGTTTCACACTTCTATATAATCAAAAAGTTCCGCCTTCGTTACCGCTTGACCGAATTTTCCAGCTAGGACTGCTTGACTCAAGTTGACATCAAGACGTGTTGCTAACCTAACATGCATTTAATTTGCATATTATCACCAGGTCAGAGATGAACGTAAGTCCCTCTCTCAGCAAACACTCTTTCCTTTACATTCCTAAACAGGTAAATTCAATGCAAAGCTACAATTACATTTTTGGCGTTTTATCTCAGATTTTGACACAAATATTGCTTACATCGGTGCTACAAGTTAAATTTTAATGGTTATCCTTAAACTAGAATCACTCGCTTTTTTGTCGTCGGCCAATTAACACCAGGGTTTTAATTAAAGGCAAAAAGAGGATAGCTTACTTTTTGCAACTACCTGCGTTGACTGATGATTGTTGAGGCTGGGAAAGCAATTTTAAAATTTTAGTTAGTGATTATGGAAGTCATTTTTAAGGTCATTCGACAGCAACAAAATTCCTCCCCTGTTGTGCAAACCTACCTTGTAGAGGCAGAACCAGGTAATACAATCCTAGATTGCCTGAATCATATTAAGTGGGAGCAAGATGGAACTTTGGCGTTTCGCAAAAATTGCCGCAATACCATTTGTGGTAGCTGTGCTATGCGAATTAATGGGCGTTCGGCTTTAGCTTGTAAGGAAAATGTTGGCAGCGAACTTGCTAGATTACAACAAATACCATCATCCCAAAGTAAAGTAAATGCCATTGCCGAAATCACGATCGCCCCTCTCGGCAATATGCCTGTGATTAAAGATTTAGTTGTAGATATGAGCAGTTTCTGGAATAATTTAGAGGCAGTTGCTCCTTATGTGAGTACAGCAGCCCGACAAGTTCCAGAAAGAGAGTTTTTGCAAACACCCCAAGAGCGATCGCGCCTCGATCAAACTGGCAACTGTATTATGTGTGGTGCTTGTTACTCGGAATGCAACGCCCGTGAAGTTGATCCAAACTTTGTTGGCCCCCATGCCCTTGCCAAAGCTTACCGGATGGTAGCAGACTCCCGCGATAGCGACACCCAAAATCGTTTAGCAAGCTACAACGAAGGTACTAAAGGCGTATGGGGTTGCACCCGTTGTTTGTACTGCGATTCAGTTTGTCCAATGGAAGTTGCACCATTAGAACAAATCACCAAAATTAAACAAGAAATTCTCACCCAAAAACAAGTCAGCGACAGTCGTTCAATTCGTCACCGGAAAGTATTGGTGGATTTAGTTAAAGAAGGTGGTTGGATTGATGAACGTCAATTTGGTTTACAAGTTGTCGGTAACTACTTTAAAGATTTAAAAGGATTACTCAATCTTGCACCCCTCGGTTTGCGGATGATCATCCGGGGTAAATTCCCCCTATCATTTGAACCTTCAGAAGGGACGCAACAAGTGCGATCGCTCATTGAATCTGTGCAACAGGTAGAAGGGAGTAGGGAGTAGGGAGTGGGGAGTGGGGGGCAGGGGGCAGGGGGACAAGGTGACAAGGCGACTTGAGTGAGAACTTGCAACAAGTCTTTCTCCTTGTCCCCAAGTCCTCTTACCCATGCCCAATGCCCCATCCCGCATTCCCCACTCCCCATTCCCCACTCCCCATTCCCCACTCCCCATTCCCCACTCCCCATTCCCCACTCCCCATTTTTCAACGTGGTTCTTGAGGGATATTCAACGGTTGTCCATAACGGTCATATACTAAAACATCCCACTGCCCATTGTTACTAGATTCAAAAGCAATCCTACTACCATCAGCGCTAATTGTAGGGTTGCGGACTTCCGCTTGCAGATTATTAGTCAAATTCCGTGATTGACGTGTTTCCCGGTCGTAGAGAAAAATGGCCGATCGCCCCTGACGACTAGCACCAAACACAATATAACGACCATCTTGTGAAACGCTAGGATGAGTTGCGATCGCATCAAAGGAGTTTAAACCTGGCAAATCAACCAAATCACGAGTCACCGTATCAAACATATAAACATCTTGGCTACCGCGTCGGTCAGTAATAAAAACAATGTATCTCCCAGAGATTTGGGGATTTAATTCTGATGCTAAACTATTGAGACTTCGACCCCCCGGATCAAAGGGATAACTCAAAATGCGAGGGTAGCCAAAACACCCAGTCAATAAACTTAAACATATAAATACAGGTATAAAAAAAATACGTTTCATATAATTAGTCATTAGTCATTAGTCATTAGTCAATAGTCAATAGTCTCACAACTCCTAACTCATAACCGGAGGCGGAGCGTCTCCGGCTTTGCTCCTAACTCCTAACTCTTAGGGAGGTGAACCTACAGTTGCACCATTAGGAATATCTAACTCAATATTTGGCCCCCGGTCTAGGACTTCAATATCCCACTGACCACGGCTGGCGGTTTCAAAAACAACATAACGTCCATCTGGGCTGATATTTGGTTTTCTCACCCAGCCGCGATAGATTGGCGTGACGATTTGTGACTGTTGCGTAGCGCGATCATAAAGCGCCACTACTGGTCTACCTTGGTCACTAGTAAGATAAGCAATGTAACGCCCGGTGTAGCTCAAACTGGGACTTTCAGCAATTGTTTCCTGTCGATTTATGCCCGGTGTGCCAATAAAGAGTTGCCTCTCCAAATCGTAGACTAGTAGCTGCTGATTACCATTTCGATTAGATACAAACGCTAAAAAGCGCCCATTTCCACTCAAAGCAGGCTGCTCCTCGGTGTAGCGACTATTGAGGGAAGTAGGCCCTATGGGAATATCGTTAGAACCGCAAGATACAAGCAAACTTGTTAAACTAAAAACCAGGCTCCAATGAATAGGTCTTTGGAGCCAAAATATAGGCGTAAATTTTTTCACCTCAACTGTTTTCCGTCGCCTCTAAAATTACCTCCACACCAACTGTTTTAAACATCGTCATCAAAATCGGTCGAATTATCTAGCCCCTCATTTGGCTTTTCAACCGGGTTGTATGGTACATAATCAGTTGGGATCGCCTCATCATCTTCGCGCCCTCTTCGAGGAGTTGAGTCAGTGGGTGGACGACGCCTTCTTGGTCTGGGAGCGACATCATCTTCACGACTTTCTGGACGCGCAGACCCGTTATTACTACGCCGAGAAGGTTTTCTGACCTCCCCTGCTGAACTTTCCCAATCATCAACTTGCCTAGATGAAGAACCCCAATTCTCTTCTTCAGAGCTTTCAGAAGGGCGATTCACAGTCCGCCCAGAAGTCCGCCGCCGCGTTTTATCAGTTGGAGCCTGTTTTTCACTACTGCTGCTGTTACGGCGTTCTGAACGACGGGGGGGTTGCTCCTCGTAGTAATCATCACGAGTTGAAATCTCATCCCTGCTACCCCGAATCCGGGGACGCACAGGGCGCTCCTCTTCTTCATAAGGTAATGGATCTAAGTCTGCATCCATCTCAGCTTGATACTTTCTGCGATCATTGTACGAATAGCGATCGCTAATCGGTCGGTCTTCATCCACAATCGGAGTGTTACGTTTTGCTTGCTGGGTAGCTATACTTCGCAGGCGGATACTTTCAACTGCAAAAAATACAGTTGTGCCAACTAAAAGCAATTGACCAAATTGTAGAATCGGGTCTAGCCGCCATCCTTGAAACACGAGAATGAAGCCGCAGAGCAAGCCGACTGCTGCAAAAAAGATATCTTGATCCCGTGACAATTCTGGACGCACAGTGCGGAGAAAATACAGTGCTGCCCCAGCCACAGCCAGGAAAATTCCTAGAATACTGGCTGAGTTTGCCCCAAAATTTACCTGAGCCAGAAAACTGGCTGAGTTCAGCCCAAAATTTATCATTGCTGTTTTCCCAATATCAAATCTATGTTAGCGAGTCACAATTAAAATCACTACTCTAATTAGTCACGATATATTGAAGCTTCAAAGCCTCTGGCAAAGAAGCTCTGAAGCCGTTGACCGAAAAATAAAAACACCTACTTCTATCAGCTACAACTGCTCCTAGCGGTAAACACTGCTGTTTTTGGTGCAATTAATCTAGATAGCTGACAGATAATCGATTATGAGAGTCAATTCAACTTTCATAAGCATTATGAACGCTGAATTTTATCTCTTTGGCTAATGAAAACTAGACCAACTATAACGGGTATCACAACAATTGCAGTACCCCATAGCAGACTCCAAAGAAAATTTGCTAAAGAAGGCGTCATACTTCTCAACCTTTTTTTACACACTTCATCCTAATTTTAATAGTGTATTACTTTCTTGAGAAGCCTCTAACTCGGAACTACTAAACTTGTTAACTGCTTTCACCAGTTGTTGAGTTAACCGCGTGAGCTAGTTCGCTTTTCTATTTCAGAAGGAAGTGACAGCATTTGGTTAAAATGATCATGAGAGTGCTTTACAAAGCTTAAAATTTTGTGGCAATGTCTACGACGGGCTACGCCTACGCGAACCTGAAGGGCTTGCCGTTGCCTAAATTTAGATAGATAGTAGCTTAAACCGATGACTGGTGTTGACCTGACTGCTTGGATTCTTGGCCCTGTGTTAGGGCTGATGACATTTTTATTTATATTTCGGATCATTCTCACTTGGTATCCGCAAGTGGATCTGAATCGTTTGCCCTTTAATTTAATAGCTTGGCCTACTGAACCATTTTTAGTGCCCTTGCGAAAGCTAGTCCAACCTTTAGGCGGGGTGGACATTACACCTATTATTTGGGTTGGTATCTTCAGTCTGCTGCGAGAAATCCTGCTAGGTCAGCAAGGATTGCTGACTATGCTGTCTCGTGTTAATTAAGGATGGGGCATGGGGCAGAAGAATTTTAGATTTTGGATTTTGGATTCAGCGTAAAGCCTTCTCTACCAGAGGCTGCGCCTAAGCGTAGCTATGCCGTAGGCTTTACGGCATGGCAACTCTTATAGACGCTCTTGCGTTCGCTTAGAGCAACTGTGCGTAGCGTCTGACTCGAAGAGGCAAATCCAAAATTGAGGAGGCATAGGGCATTGGTTATTTCCCCCCTGCTTCCCTGCTCCCCTGCTCCCCCTGACTTCCCACTCTCCACTCCCTTAACTGTTCATTTCCTGCACAAAATTTGTATAGACATTACCCTGCAAAAACTGTGGAGTTTCCATAATTTTTTGATGAAACCCGATAGTAGTGGGTAGTCCAGTGATAGCACATTCCCGGAGTGCGCGTTTCATGCGGTTAATAGCAGTGGGTCGATCTGGGGCCCAAACAATTAACTTGCCGATCAAGGAATCGTAGTAGGGCGGGATTTGGTAATCTGTGTAAACGTGCGAATCAATCCGAACACCAGGCCCTCCAGGGGGAAGATAGCCACTAATCCGTCCAGGAGAAGGGCGAAAGTCGTGATCAGGATCTTCAGCGTTGATCCGGCATTCGATCGCATGACCCCGCAAAACTACTTGCTCTTGGGTAAGCTTGAGTCTTTCCCCTTGAGCAATCCGAATTTGTTCGGCAACCAAGTCTATTCCAGTAATCATCTCTGTTACAGGATGTTCTACTTGAATCCGGGTGTTCATTTCCATAAAGTAGAATTTACCCGATCTATCCAAGAGAAACTCGATAGTACCCGCCCCACTGTAGTTAATGAATTGGGCAGCTTTGACAGCAGCTTGTCCCATTTTCTCGCGCAGGTCTTGGTCGAGAGCCGGACTTGGTGCTTCTTCTAGTAGCTTTTGATTCCGGCGCTGAATAGAGCAATCCCGTTCGCCCAAGTGGATAACATTACCATAATTATCCGCCAAAACTTGAAATTCGATGTGGCGGGGACGTTCAATAAATTTTTCTATGTAAACGCCAGAATTCCCAAAAGCTGCTCCTGCTTCCCCTTGGGCCGCCAGGAAAAGTTTGACAAATTCATCTTCAGAACGAACTAAGCGCATACCCCGTCCGCCGCCACCCGCTGTGGCTTTGATCATCACTGGATAGCCGATATCTTTGGCGAATTTTAATCCTTGTTCCTCAGATTCTACTAACCCCTCAGTACCAGGTACTGTCGGGACTCCAGCTTTTTGCATGGTTTCTTTGGCAGTGGATTTATCCCCCATCAGCTTGATAGCTTCTGGAGTTGGGCCAATAAAAGCAATATGATGATCAGCACAGATTTCCGCAAACCGGGCATTTTCTGCCAAAAAGCCATAGCCTGGATGAATGGCAGTCGCATTGCGCGTCAGTGCGGCAGCAATAATATTGGGAATATTCAAATAACTTTTACTGCTAGCAGGTTCACCAATGCAAACCGCTTCATCAGCAAGTTGGACGTGAAGAGCATTACGGTCAACGGTGGAGTGAACTGCAACTGTCGCAATCCCCATTTCTTCACAGGCGCGGAGAATGCGAAGGGCGATTTCTCCCCGATTGGCAATTAATATTTTGTCAAACTTCATTTTTTAGTTTCGATATCATTACCAGTAGATTGACATTTTCTCGCTATCCAACTTGAAACGACGCTTTCGCATTATTTCAAATTATCACAGGAGATTCGCCACCCTGATTCTAAGCAAACTTTCATATTGCAAGCTTGCTGCCTCTATGGATCTTAATTACTGTAAGTCTTAGCTAGCTTGGCAAAATGGGCTTTTGCGTAGGCGTAGCCCGTCGTAGACATCGCACCGCACCTCCTACAGTAGCTCTACCCTTTTTAATATCACTTGTGCAGAGGCTAGATTTCTGTCAGTCTGATACCGCCTTGAGGAAATTTATATTTTTGAGAAATATAATTTAGATATCACCTTACTATAATTATTTTCTTATGCTATAGTCTATGTTTAGACAACCCGTGCGGATGTGGCGGAATTGGTATACGCGCACGCTTGAGGTGCGTGTGGGCAATGCCCTTGCGAGTTCGAGTCTCACCATCCGCATATTTTGTTTATTAGTCAAGGGTCAATAGTTAAGGCTCAAAACACCTTAGATTGTTGACCCTTAAATCTGGGTAGAGCTAAGGTTTTTTATGCTTTTATAGAGATAGGTGAAGTTTTGTAAAAAGCATTGAGTATTACTTTTACGCCCACAAACAACTTAACATTGCCAGCAGCTTGGCATCGCCTCACTCCGATTTGGCAAGGAGGGGAGGAAATAATTCAACAAAGTTTACCTCATACTCAGTTAGCACCTGCTTGGCAACTAATGCTTTTGGGTGACGGCTCTCCAACACGTCACCTAGAATTGCTTACAGGTGAGCCTGTAGAAGTAGATGTGATTGATATGTCATTGATTGGCATGGATTTGGATGGTGCGCCTGAATTAATCCAAACTGTCCCAGGGCCACGACTACGGCGACAAGTATGGCTGCGTACAGCTTCAGGTCAACGATTAGCTTACGCCACTTCGTGGTGGGAAGCCAGTCATGTAGATGAATATTTGCAAAACCGTTCATTACCAATTTGGGCTAGTTTGGCTCGTCTTCGCACAGAGTTGTATCGGGATGTTCGAGGAATTTACTACGGTGACTCATCGGCGCTAGAGTCTGGTTTTGATGTAACTGGGCCTTTTTGGGGTCGCCATTACTTGTTTTGGCATCATGGACAACCACTGACTTTAATTTATGAAGTTTTTTCGCCTTATTTAACCAAATATTTGGGAGCTATGCAATTAAATTCAAAAAATCAGTAAAAAGCCTGAAGAGAATATTGCTTTTGAGTTTTGATTGCTATTTAGATAATTCAGGACTTATACCAATTCACAATTCGCAATGACGCTCGTTCGCTCTTAGCGTCTCCCCTTCTCCCAAAGGGAGAGGCTAACGCCAAGGGAGAAGACTCGCTCTAAGCGAAGCTATGCCGTTGGCGCAGCCTCTCGTAGAGAAGGCTTTACGCTGCGCTAACGCAATTCGTAATTAAAAAACTTAGATGTAGCAAGACTTTCATGGTTTACATCTGTTTCATTATTTTAGTGAATTGGTATTACGCAAAAATCGCCGAAAAGCTTAATTTAGCGTAGACACGTAGTGGCTTGCCGCAGGCTACCGCCAAGATGAGAAGTAACTGGCAGCGGTATCGTAAAAGACCTATGAGTAATTTACCTACACAAGCGATGCCTACGGCAACCCGTACCCCTTCTCCTTCTCCTGACAGAGAGGCTGCGCCAACAAAGACGCTAGCACGAACGTGGAAGCAAGCTACGCATAGCGTCTTTGACAAAAGAAGCGGGAATGCCTAAAAGTAGAAACAGGAAATCCCAGATGAAGTATTTGAGATCGGTAAAAATCTAAAATAGAGTCATCCCCCAAAACCAACCATGATTCAACTCAAAACCCAACTCACCCTCGAAGAATTTCTCGCACTTCCCGAAGGAGACATCATCTCCGAACTCATTGATGGAGAAGCTGTTCCCAAATTCAAAAACGATGTAATGTCACCAAAATTTTTTCATAGTTCTATAACAGGTGCGTTATTTCTACTATTGTCTGCATGGGCGCAAGGAAAGGGAAGAGTTGTAATTGAATGGGCAATTAAGCTAACACGAAATCAACAAGACTGGGTTCCTGTACCAGATTTAACATATATTTCTTATAACCGTCTTTCTACTGATTGGTTGCAAGATGAGGCTTGTCCTGTTGCGCCCGAATTAGTCATTGAAATTATCTCCCCTGGTCAAACTTTCGGAGAAATGACAGAAAAAGCAACTGATTATCTAAAAGCTAAAGTTCAACGAGTTTGGATTATTGATACTAGAGCAAAAACTATTACTATTTTATATCCTGATATTCTCCCTCAAACTAAACGCGGTAGTGATAGGTTAGAAGATTCCTTATTTGAAGGGCTAGAAATTACGCCTCAACAAATCTTCCAACAAGCAAGAATTTCCGACTGATGTTAGCAACAAAGGCACGAGGATAGGTTTAATGAATACTGTTGTGCTAAATCTAGAACCGATTGCTCATTTAACCGATGAGCAATTTTATCAATTGTGTATTGCCAATCGTGATTTAAGCCTGGAAATGAATGCAGCCGGAGAATTAATCATTATGCCACCAGTAGGAGGAGAAAGCGGAAATCAAGAAGCTGGACTGATCGCTGATTTAGAAATTTGGAATCGTCAAGCTAAATTAGGGAAAGTTTTTAGTTCTTCAACTATCTTTATACTTCCCAACGGTGCAAAACGTTCCCCTGATGCTGCTTGGGTAAAATTGGAGCGCTGGGAAGCTTTAACGCCAGAACAACGAAAAAAATTTCCGCCACTTGTACCCGACTTTGTGATTGAACTGCGTTCAGAGACAGATCGGCTTGCATCGATTCAAGAGAAAATGCAGGAATACATCAAAAATGGTCTACGTTTGGGTTGGCTGATTAATCCTCAAGATGCAAAAGTGGAAATTTACCGACTTTTGAAGGCTGTAGAAGTTCTGCAAATGCCAGCGATTCTTTCTGGAGAAGATATATTACCTGAATTTGAGTTGCAAGTATAGGTAGGCAATAAGCTTTCAGAGCATAGCCTTGCTTGCCGCATTCTCCCAAAAAATACTGCACTTATGATGTGGCGCGTAGGCGCAGCCCGCCGCAGGCATCGCTACCGAGCAAAACCAAGTAGCTGAAATCATACAATTAAATTATCAAAGGAACGTTGAATTATTGTTACAGCGATCGCCTCTGGTAGGAATGCCGTTAAATTAATGAGTTTTCGGTGATGATTTGCCGTTATTAGGCGAAACCAAGCGTGGTACTTATAGGTTAGAAGATTCCTTATTTGAAGGGCTAGAAATTACGCCTCAACAAATCTTCCAACAAGCAAGAATTTCCGACTGATGTTAGCAACAAAGGCACGAGGATAGGTTTAATGAATACTGTTGTGCTAAATCTAGAACCGATTGCTCATTTAACCGATGAGCAATTTTATCAATTGTGTATTGCCAATCGTGATTTAAGCCTGGAAATGAATGCAGCCGGAGAATTAATCATTATGCCACCAGTAGGAGGAGAAAGCGGAAATCAAGAAGCTGGACTGATCGCTGATTTAGAAATTTGGAATCGTCAAGCTAAATTAGGGAAAGTTTTTAGTTCTTCAACTATCTTTATACTTCCCAACGGTGCAAAACGTTCCCCTGATGCTGCTTGGGTAAAATTGGAGCGCTGGGAAGCTTTAACACCAGAACAACGAAAAAAATTTCCGCCATTTGTACCCGACTTTCTGATTGAACTGCGTTCAGAGACAGATCGGCTGGCACAGATTCAAGAGAAAATGCAGGAATACATCAAAAATGGTCTGCGTTTAGGTTGGCTGATTAATCCTCAAGATGCAAAAGTGGAAATTTACCGACTTTTGAAGGCTGTAGAAGTTGTGCAAATGCCAGCGATTCTTTCTGGAGAAGATATATTACCTGGATTTGAGTTGCAAGTATAGGTAGGCAATAAGCTTTCAGGGCATAGCTTTGCTTACCACATTGTCAATCTAAAAGATGCGATCGCTGATTAAAAATTATAGCCAAAGTACTTCATATTCCTTTTTCTGGAACGAACGGAAGCTTTGCCAACTCAGAGTAATGTCAGCTAATCATGACTTGCGGCTTTGTCCAGTTAGTTATATTCTCAAATTGCTTGGACTAACGGATTTACTTGCGGAAACTTTCCGACTGAGGAATTAATCTTAGGGAAACGTCCGACGAAATTCAACAAACCGTGTTAAAAATGGTAACTGAGCCAAAAACATAGCTTTTTAAAGACTTGGGAAGGTTTATTACAGAAATATCATCTGTGTCTAGGATGGAGAAATTTATGCAGTTAACTGCCCTAGATAACGAGAAAGTTTTTGGTTAACTTAACCAATCAAACAAGTAATGAGTTTGCAAGTATAAGGTATAGGTTTCAATGGCACCGCCTCTTGTGTCTGTTCCGATGAAGAAAAATAAGAAACCGTCTTTGGTGCTGACGCTCTCGGCTGCTGGGTTATTGATTGGTGCAGGGAGCGTGGCATACTGGTTGTTAAGCCAGAGACAACCACTTTCCAGCGAGCTAGTAGGTGCAAATATTATTCCTAGTGATGCCCTGTTTGCGGTTTCTCTGACAACAGATCCCCAGCAGTGGCAGAAATTGCGGCAGTTTGGGACAAAAGAAACCCAAGCAGAACTGGATAAAAATTTAGTACAATTGCGCGATCGCTTTCTGACTAATAATGGTTACGACTTCCAGAAAGATGTCGCTCCTTGGGTAGGCGATGACGTCACAATCGCATTTCTTGCCCCAGACACAGCGAGTAAACCTACACCCAAACCAGTTGCTACCACCGATGAAGATACTGCTAACGATCAGCAGTCGATGGTAATAGTATTGCCAGTGAAAGACCCAGAAATCGCCAAAAACATTTTGGCACGACCGAAAACCCTTAAACAAGGCAAATGGATTGACCGTACTTATCAAGGAATCGCCATCAAACAAAGTGAGGGACAAGCAGGGGAGAACTTCTCAGCGGCATTACTAGATGGGCGTTTTTTAGTCATAACTGATAGTTCCAAAGCCACAGAACGAGCAATTGACGCCTACAAAAATAAAACATCCCTAGCGACAACAGGGGGCTTTGCTGAGAATTTTCCGAAAATTGCCAATTACCAACCCTTTGCCCAGTTTTACGTAAATGTGCCAACAGCAGCCAAAATAGCCGCAGCTTCTCCAAACCGTCCTTTACCTGCTCAAGTTTTAGCTCAACTGCAAAATAACCAAGGTTTAGCGGGGACAATGACCTTAGAGCCAGAAGGAATTCGCTTAAAGGGCGTTTCTTGGCTAAACCCTAATAGTCAACGGGTGCTGGCGGTGGAAAACAAAGCTGGGAAAATGCAAAGCCGTGTCCCAGCGGAAACCTTAATGATGCTCTCTGGCGGTAACTTGCAGCGGTTGTGGGGAGATTACGTTTTAACATCTCAGGGAAATCCCCTCTCGCCGATCGCACCAGAACAGATCAGAGGTAGTATAAAATCTCTTACCAATCTCGATTTAGATAAGGATTTGCTCAATTGGATGAAAGGCGAATTTTCCTTATCAGTGATTCCTACCACTCCAAAACAAGGTTCACCGGATGATTTTCGTGCGGGTTTAGTGTTCATGGTACAGGCAAGCGATGCCGACGGCGGGCAAAGCCTACGCCAATCAGCTGAAGCATCGATAAAACAGCTTGATGAAGTGATGAGAAATCAATACCAGTTCCAAGTCCAATCGGCAAAAGTCGCAGGTCAACCCGTTGTTAACTGGGTTTCACCTTATGGTACGTTAACTGCCACCCACGGCTGGTTAGATGGAGATATCGCCTTTTTAGTAGTGGGCGCTCCGATCACTGATAAAATTGTTCCCCAACCCAACAACACACTAGCTAGCACTCTTCCCTTCCAACAAACAGTTCCTACAGAACCAAACCCGACAAATGGTCAATTTTTCTTGGATGTGGAACGAACTGTGAAAAATTTCCCTTTACCAACTCTAATTCCCAATCAAGAAACTTTGCTAGATGCAACGCGCTCAATTGGGATGACATCTGCTGTCAGCGACAGTCGCAGTAACCGTTATGACATTTTTATTGCACTCAAAAAAGTTACCAACATGACTACATTGCCTAGTCCAGAAAGGAGTAAGAGCAGTTCTGCTACACCATCTACAATTTCTCCATAACAGCAATTGGAAAAGACGCGATTAATCGCGTCTGTACTCCTAACTCATAACTCATAACTTTTCCCTGTTTCATGACCCTGTAAGCATATAGGATCAGAACAGTCAGAATCCATATTTAAAATCATCCACGGAGAGAACACTTTATGAATTTAGTTGTACTCCAGAACTGGCTGGACAATGCCTCCTTTGCCATATTATTCCTGACAATGCTGGTGTATTGGGGAGGAGCGGCTTTTCCAAATCTGCCTTATCTAGCCGCTTTGGGGACAGCTGGGATGGCGATCGCTAATTTGTGCATGGCTACTCTACTAGGGGCACGATGGATAGAAGCTGGTTACTTTCCCTTAAGTAATTTGTATGAATCTCTGTTTTTCTTAACTTGGGGAATTACCACAGTCCATCTAATTGCTGAAAGTAGTAGCCGTAGCCGCTTAGTAGGAGTTGTTACAGCTCCTGTGGCAATGGCGATCGCTGCTTTTGCTACTATGACATTACCATCCCAGATGCAAGCGTCAGAACCCCTAGTACCTGCCTTGAAATCAAATTGGTTGATGATGCATGTCAGCGTCATGATGTTGAGTTATTCTGCTTTGATGGTGGGCGCGTTATTAGCGATCGCTTTTTTAGTTGTCACTCGCGGTCAAAACATCCAACTACAAGGTAGTTCTGTAGGTACTGGTGGCTATCGCAGCAACGGCTACCGCTTACACAAAGCATCTGAACTAATTTCTCAACCACCAGCCCCTTCTGCTGAAAATAACGGCTTTGCTCGTTTTGAAACTAGTAGCAACGGCAACGGTAACGGTAATGCTAACACCGCTGTTTTGAATTTAGTATCTACCTCTGAGCCTCAAATAGCAGCATCTGCCGAACCCCTTTCACCCCAGCGCCTTAGCCTTGCCGAAACCCTTGACAACATCAGCTATCGCATCATTGGACTAGGATTTCCCCTGCTGACAATTGGGATCATTGCCGGTGGCGTTTGGGCTAACGAAGCTTGGGGTTCCTACTGGAGTTGGGACCCTAAAGAAACTTGGGCATTAATCACCTGGTTAGTGTTCGCCGCCTACCTCCACGCCCGAATCACTCGCGGTTGGCAAGGGCGTCGTCCTGCAATTTTAGCCTCAACGGGCTTTGTTGTTGTTTGGGTTTGCTATCTCGGTGTGAATCTGTTAGGTAAAGGTTTACATTCTTACGGTTGGTTCTTTTAGTAACCGTTTAAATAAAACTACCTCATCCACGATACCGCGCACCCTCCCCTTGGTAAGGGGAGGGGTAACGCGAGAATTATAGGCTAATTTACTGGACATTAAATTATTACTGAATTGTTATTTGAGCAGTATTAAATCTATAAAATCATCATTTTGTTTCGGATGAACTGTTATATCTCTGGAAAATATAGATTTATTGACAGGAGATTTTTATGGAAGATGGATTTCAGAGACTAAACCATGATGAAGTTGTGTCTATAGAACCGGACACTTTTAATAAGTTAAATATTGCTAAAACCTTTAAAGTCCGTGATTTGATTACAGCAATTAAGGAATTTATTGGAGCAGAAGAGACAGATGAAGTAAATTTATATACCCAAGGATTAAATTGTGAAGTTTTGCAATTTAGTACTTTGGGATGGAAAAAAGGAAAAGTTAGACTTGCTTTAGAATTTTGTCCTGATGAATCTGAGTCACCACTTGATGAAATTTTTCAAAAACTCAAACAAGTAGAAAACGAATACCCAATTAGCGATCACACTAAAGTCTGAGAACCTTAGTCACTTTCTGTTAGTCTACGGTGTAAACACAAGTCTTCTAGAGTTGCCTTATAAGTTTTTGATCCCCCCAACCCCCTTTAAAAAGTTACGGTGTACAAACAAGTCGGAAATATCTTACGAACCTGGGTTTGGACTCTCGTATTACCCCACCCTAACCCTCCCCTTAGAAAGGGGAGCCACTGCGTTGGGCGGGCAATGCCCGACTTGTTCGCGCAGCGTCTCCCCTTCTCCCAAAGGGAGAGGCTAACGCCAAGGGAGAAGCATGTGGCGTGAGGGAACCAGATTTCCGATCTCCCCCAATACATCGGGGGGATTAAGGGGGGTAATACGACTTGTGTATACACGGTAGCCTTAAAAAGGGGGGCAAGAACAAGCACAACTTGCCCAACAACAAGCTCAATTATTAGCAGAACAATTGCGTAAACGCGCAACGGCTTGTCGTTAGACATCGCTTGGCATAGATCCTGATTTAATCTAAAAACCTTCTGCTATATTAACAAAGTCTACACTAATAGAAAGTCAAGTAATCTATGAATATAAAAGTAGTATTAGAACCAAGTGATGAAGGTGGTTATACAGTTTTCGTTCCTACACTTCCAGGATGTATTAGTGAAGGCGAAACTGTTGATGAAGCGGTAGAAAATATTCGAGAAGCGATAAAACTTTACTTGGAACCACTGGAAGAAGAATTGATAATTGAACAGGGAGCAATAGTGAAGGAATTAGTTTTGTGACTAAAGTTCCCAGTTTGTCATACATTGAGATTATTACAGCTTTAGAGCGAGATAGATGGACAGTTGTACGTCAAAGAGGTAGTCACATTAGACTGCAAAAAAAAATCCCGGATGAAGTTTTGAAATTGACTGTTACTGCACATCGACCAGTCAAACGCACTACATTGGCTAAGATATTAAAACAAGCTCGGATCGACTTAGAAAAGTTTTTAGATTTGTTGTAGAGTCCAAACATTTAAATATTTTTATCGTTAGACATCGCTCGGTGTAGATCCTGATTATCTGTCCTGAATTGCATAGCATTTCACTAAAACCCTGATACATATAGATTTCGCGTAGGGGCACGGCATTGCCGTGCCCCTACCAACGTATTTGTATCATAATTCAAGTCATACAGTATAAAGACTCATTAACGAAGCTCAAAGGTTCATCAACAAAGCTCGGAGGTTGATTAACGAAGCTCTGAAGTTCATTAATGGAGTTCAAAGACTCATTCACGAGTATAAAAGACTCGTCCGCGAGTATAAAAGACTCGTCCGCGAGTATAAAAGACTCATTCACGAGTATCAAAGACTCATCCACGAGTATCAAAGACTCGTCCACGAGTATAAAAGACTCGTCCACGAGTATAAAAGACTCGTCCACGAGTATAAAAGACTCATTCACGAGTATAAAAGACTCATCCACGAGTATTAAAGACTCATTACAGCAGTTTTCATTTACTTAAACCGCACTCTTGCATTCTTGTCTGTGACAAAAAATCTTTCGGTATTCTTTCAACACCAAGCTGTAATTAAGAATTACGAATTAGTTGTAATAACCGCCTCAGAATTTATTCTGAGGCTAATAGTTAAAGTCGTCTAAAGACGACTGGTAAAAAATTACAGTCCACTTGAGTGGACTTAGGCTATTAGCACAGAAATTTATTTCTGGGCGGGCGATGGTGCTAATCGAGAATCGTGCAAAATATAAGCTAATCTTCTTCACTCTCTGCTTTGTGCTGCACTCTGGCAAGACTTGCACTCAACCTTTCAGCGTCTGGTGACTTCAATCGCTGCAAAATCTCTAAAGCTGGTTGTAAATAGGATATCGCTTTAGTGTATTCACCCTGCTGTTGTGCCAAATGTCCTAACCACCACAGAGTTATTGCTTTACCTTGGACATTTCCAATGCCTTCCTTTATTTCCAAAGACTGATTGAAAAGTGCGATCGCTTGTTCCACTTCCCCTTTGTTGGCGTAGATTATTCCCAGATTGTTCAACGTCGCCGCTTTGCCTTGGACATTACCAATGCGTTCTGCTATTTCCAAAGACTGATTGAACAGTGCGATCACTTGCTCCACTTCCCCTTTTTTGGCGTAGATTATTCCCAGATTGTGCAACGTCGCCGCTTTGCCTTGGACATCTCCAATGCGTTCTTTTATTTCCAAAGACTGATTGTAGAGTGCGATCGCCTGATTCACTTTCCCTTTATCGGCGTAGATACTTGCCAGACAGTGCAACGTCACTGCTTTACCTCGGATATGTCCAATGTGTTCTTTTATTTCCAAAGACTGATTGAACAGTGCGATCGCTTGATCTACTTCCCCTTTATCGGCGTAGATACTTGCCAGATTGTTTAACGTTGTCGCTTTGCCTTGGACATTACCAATGCGTTCATCTATTTCCAAAGACTGATTGTAGAGTGCGATCGCTTCATCCACATCCCCTTTGTTGGCATAGATACCTGCCAGACAGTGCAACGTCGCCGCTTTGCCTTGGACATTACCAATGCGTTCAAATATTTGCAAAGACTGATTGTAGAGTGCGATCGCTTGCTCCACTTCCCCTTTCTTGGCGTAGATACCTGCCAGTTGGTGCAACGTCGCCGCTATGCCTTGGACATTTCCAATGCGTTCTTGTATTTGCAAAGACTGATTGTAGAGTGCGATCGCTTCATCGACTTTCCCTTTGTTGGTGTAGATACCTGCCAGGTTATGAATTATTGCAGCTTTTTCTGTTTCGTCCGTTTCCAAACAAAATTCAAGCGCTTGCTGATAATACTGCTGTGCTTGTTCAACTTCACCGAGTTCTGCTTGAGAACAAGCTATTTGATGTAAAACGCGGTAGTTTGAAGTGAGTTCTAAGGTAGATTTGCACAGTTGCACTGATTCCCGAAATCGGCTTTGATTGTTCCAGCTATTTGCTAATGAACTAGCTATTTTCGCCGCAATTCCTTTATCCTTCCCCAACAAAGCCAAGCGATGAATTTCTAACCTTTGTGCTTCCATAGAACTTTCCACCTCTTCCCACCACAGACGATACAAAATTTGTGCAGCTTGTTTATACAACTCTTCACCCTTGGGGTTTTCTGGAAACTCTAGCAACGGTGACAAAATCCGGGGAACACGATACAACCTCTCTGTGTTGTTGGTAAGCGTAACTTCCAACAAACCCAAAATTTCAGCGCGTTGAATATGACTTTCCCAACTTGAGATATCCTCACAAATCGGGGAAATAGCAGCTAGAGGCACAGGTAACTCATACACCAACAACTTCCCCAGCATTTGACGCAAAGCTGGAGTTTGCTGTTTCAGCAATTCCTCTGCCAAAATATCCTCACGAAATTCCTTTTCCTTATCTGCCATCTTTTGCAGAATCATCTCAACTCCCCTCTCCGCTTCCGGCGACTTCGGGGAATTTTGCAAAATCTTATCTAACCATTCCAACAGCCGAGGATTTCCATCTGCTGCTTTTTTGGCACGTTCGGGCAAATCTGGCTGAAATTGCCAACTGCCATTAAACGAATCCAGACGATTATACTTTTTAATTAAATCTGCCCCACCCAAAGCCGCCAGAGGTTCGCGGTAGAGACGATGATTCAGTTCCGACAATGTGAAATTGTAGCGACAGGTAATAATTACCTTGTGGGGAAGTTGGGAATTTTGCATCGCCTTCAGCAACGCCAGCAGTACATCCACAACTTGTGGTTGCAAGACATAAACCCCATTTCGTAATTCCAAATTAGCCTCAAAGTCATCCAGCACAAAGGCAAAGCGCTGTTCTTTGGTATTCAGTCCTTCAGTGAAAAACTTGGTGAGGCGCTGCATCAAGTGTAACTTGCCATTGAGAATTTCATGCCCCCGTTCCGAGGTACATTGTTCAGCAAGGGTTTTGAGCAGTTTGTCCTCATCCAGTTGCCGAAAGTTCACCAGCCTGTCATAGCCAACCATCCTTTCCAGAAGTCGCGCCGTCACAGTACTCTTACCCACACCCCCCAGTCCGTGAATTAGTACCCCTAATGAAGTGCGAATAGCTTTGAGACAACGTTGCAAAGTCCGCCGTCTCCCAACAAACTCAGAGGGTTTCGCCACCCGCACCTGTTGGGTATCGGGATCTAAAAACTGTTCATAAGCAGGTTCCGGCGCAGAGGGTGGCACATCTCCCAACACTTCCACCAACGCACCCGGACATTCTCCCTGGATATATAACCGCAACAAATGCCAGTCACTCACTTTTTGTTTAAACAACTGCTGGTAAGTGCTAGCGAGTGCTTGGGCTAATTCATATCCGGCTGCCAATTTGCCGTAGAGGTGCGCGGCGGCGGCTGTGGCTGTCCGATCTTCCACAGGCCGTCCCCAACTTAAAACCGCCCTAGCCCCTTGGGCAATTAGTGCCTCAGCCATTGACGGGACAGCCCCTTTATCTGGTGCTTGTCCAGTCCGACACCCAGACAAAAACACCAATTTGGGAAAGCGAAACCGGAAGACTTCAGCAAGTTCTACGGCTGTGGTTTCGTGGCGTTCCCCGATTTCCGTCTCAGTGATAAAGTAAGGCGTGTAAGGTGCTTCATCTTTAATTGAGGCGTGTCCTGTGAGGTGAAACACATCAAAGTCATTAATATAGCGACTCCACACCTTACCCAACTCGCTAACGCAACCGCTTTCTTCCACCCGCAAATCTACAGCAAAATCTCGCGTATCAGCCAGAATTTTCGCTTCTTCTTGTTCAAACTCTAACTTTGGTTCCACGTCTTCCGGGTCGGTTGCCATAAACAATACTCGCAATTGTCGTGGTTCCACAGAAAACCCTTCCGTTTCTTTCTCAATCCAGCGCAGAGGTAACACCACTGGATTAACGCGCTTTACCAAAAAATCCTCACCATCATGCAGCACTTCCCAAGGTAGATGTGCCAGTTGTTTATCAGTATCAATGGCAATTACCAACCCCTCACCGCGACAGTCAGTAATTCCCCGACTCAACCACCGTCCATCCCCATCCAACCAAAAAAATAACTGCTGCCCGATTCCTGGTAAATTGGGCAGCAGTTTATAGTAATCTCGTTCTCCTTGCTTGAGGAAATCAGCGATTTCTGCTAATTTCAGACGACGTGATTCATAGTGATTTTTTTGAGGTAGCCAATATCTGAGTTCAACTGTTTCTTGCGTACTTTCCCGAAGTTGAATGCGGATAGTTTGCACTTATTTGCTGATAGATTTGAGGATTTCCGTGATTTCCTCTATGGTAGCTTCTTCAAGTAAAATCCTGTTTCCAGTAACAGGGTCAAGAATTATCACATCAAATTGCTTTCCTGGATGGGATTTCTGCCATTCTTGATACCATTTGCGGATTTGTTCACCTAAAGCAGCAGCACCACCCACAATGGTAATAATAGTTGCGATCGCAGCCAGAGTCCCCTCTCTTTGCGTCGGTACTTCGTAGCTTCCCGATATTCCGGGAATTTCTAGCAAAGCCTCGGCTGCTGCTGGTGCGTTTTCGCCTTCAATACCAACTTGAATTTCAGCCATTAAATTACCTACGAATTTATCCAAGATTCCGTATATTATCCATTGAATTGGGGATAAGATTCACGCACAGACGCAGAGAGGATTAAAATTAACTGTTTAAGAAGTTATAGCTGCAAGTCAAATCCAAAAACTATGAGAAGTTCCAAAAATGGTATGGACTCCCCTACATGCAAAAATACATCGCACCATCCGATCGCGCCACTTATTTGAGCGTAATCAGCGTCTATTAATCGCTGTCTCCGGCGGACAAGATTCTCTGTGTTTAATAAAATTACTTTTAGATTTACAATCCAAATGGGGATGGTATTTAGGTATTGCTCACTATGATCATCGCTGGCGTTCTGACTCCGAAGCTAATGCTAATCACGTCGAAAACTTAGCTAAAAGTTGGGGTATATCCTTTTATTTAGAAACAGCGAACCAACTTATAAATAGTGAAGCTACTGCACGCGATTGGCGCTATCAAGCTTTAAGTGCGATCGCCAAAGCAAATAATTATCAATATATAGTCACAGGACACACCGCCAGCGATCGCGCCGAAACTCTTCTCTACAACTTAATTCGCGGTACTGGTGCTGATGGCTTACAAGCTCTGACTTGGCAACGCCCCCTAACTACTGGCATTATGCTAGTGCGTCCACTTTTAGAAATCACCCGCTTACAAACAGAGCAATTTTGTCAAGAGTTTAAATTACCAATTTGGGAAGATTCTACCAATCAAGATTTGCAATATGCCCGCAACCGCATTCGCCAAGAGTTATTACCATATTTGCGGCATAATTTCAACCCCCAAGTAGAATCAGCCTTAGCCCAAACAGCAGAACTTCTCCAAGCAGAAGTGGAATATTTAGAAAAAGCTGCCCAGCAGTTGCGAGAAAAGGCGATGTCATGGGGAATGGGGGATGAAAAAGATTCCCTTACTCTTCTTCCCTTACGGTTAAATCGTCGGGTATTGCAAAAAGCACCATTGGCACTGCAACGTCGAGTGATGCGTCAGATATTGCAGCAAATACTGACTGATGCCCCCAGTTTTGAACACATCGAAAAATTAACGGCTTTAATTATAGCGCCAAACCGATCGCAAACTGATCCATTTCCTGGTGGTGCGATCGCTCAAGTAGAAGGCGACTGGATCTGCTTGAAATAGTTATTTGAAGTCTTTTTGTTATCAGGGACGATGCACATTATTAGTTTTAGAATCTTAAGAGAATATGCAGAAAACCATTCAGATTGTCAGGAAGCATTAAGCAATTGGTATAAAGTTGCCACTAAAGCGAAATGGACAAATTTAGTTGAAGTACAGCAGGTTTTTTCTAAAGCTGAAGCTGTTGGTAATTTTACAGTTTTCAATATTAAAGGAAATAAATATCGCTTGATTGTTAGTATAGATTATGAAGGGCAGTTAATTTATATTAAGTATATCCTCACCCATGCAGAATACGATAAGGATAACTGGAAAAATGACCCTTACCTTTAATCCAGATAAATACAAAGAATTATTAACAGCTTATCTTCCCAAGCTGATAAAAAGTGAAGCTGAAAATAATCAAGCTTTAGGGATAGTGGAAGAATTAATGCACCGGGAACGCACCCCAGAAGAAGACGAACTTTATCAGTTATTAATTACTTTAATTGAAAAGTTTGAACAAGAATATTATCAGCCAAGCCAGCAGAATAATCCTGTATCTATGTTGTTATTTATTTTAGAGGAATCTGAAAGAAGTAGAGATGATTTAGTAGCGGTTTTAGGGACAGAAGATTTGGTTGATAATATTTTCAATGGACAAGAGAAGATAAATACGGAACAAGCGCGTAAGCTGGGAGAGTTTTTTCATGTAGAATCTAGTTTATTTATGGAATAATAACTGTCCAAATACTAGACATAGGAGTGAAAATAGCGTAAGTACAATTCATGAATTATACCTATCAAGGATTTCGGTTAATTTCACTCCTATGTCTACTGATTACCTATGAGGTTGCATAGAACTAGTTGCTCAGAGCAAGTTGTCTCACCAAAGCCCTAGAACTTGTTAAGACGCTAACAATTCTGGCTGAGATATTAAACTTTGGAGAGTATGGCGCAACTGGGCGATCGCTTGGAGTTGATAATCACCAGTTTCCTGAAATTGCTCCAAAGATTCTCCAATTTCTTGCAGCTTTTGCCGTAATCCATCAAGTGAATCCTGAATTGGTTGTAGTGCTTCTTGATACAGATTCACCCGACCCCGGTACTCAGCAGTTGTTCTTTGCAGGGACAGCAAGTTTTCCTCGATCGCTTTGAGTTCTTGGCGCTTTTCATCTAGATCATGAGTTTGATTGTCAATCATTCCCTGATTTAGCTCAATACCAGAACGAATCTGCTCAATTTCCCGTTCCAGTTTTGGGATTTCCTGTGAATATTGTTGCCGCTGGGTTTCAATTTGTAACAGAATCGGTTCTAAATTAATTTTGTTGTTATTTTCTTTTTCATCAGTAATAGTATGTCCTTGCCGCCGCAGCAGTACAGCTTGGTGTTGCTTGAGAAACTTCTGATGCTGTAGCATATTGCGGCGTTGTCCCACCAAACTGGAGTTTAGCATCTGGTAGAGGTCTTTTTCATCCGTTAGTTCCAGTTCCAAATTGATGTGATCATGGTCAGATGCGTGATTTCTTTTAGTTTGGAGTTCTTCTATAGCTTCTTGTTTATATGTCAGTTCTTGTTCTTGATCGTGAACAAAGCTAGCGTCTATTTCCAACTTATATTGCAAGTCTTGCACTATTTTTTGTAGTTCTTCTAAAGGCATTTTCTCCAAAGCTTCTACATTAGCTTGCTGACCGAGAACTACATCACCAGATGTTGCAGCCAAAGAATGAATCTGTTGATATAACTCTTCGGCGTTTCGTAACTGCTCTTTGATTATCCGAGCATACTCTTGCTTGCTAGTAAGGTCTGCTGTATTTATCTGCAATTGGGCTGTTTGCTGAACTAGAGAATTTTGTGCTTCAAGACATGCATTTTGGCGATCGCTAAAGGTTTGTGACAAACGCTCAACTTCTTCTTGCTGTTGAGCGATCGCAGTTTTTTGCTCCTCCAGTTTTTGCCAGTGGGGGGTAAGAGTAGCTTGCTGCTTTTGAACCAATTCAAAAGCCAGATGCAGGTGTTCTCTGACTGTTTCCGTGGGAGCAACACGACTAGATAAGCGATCGAGTAACTCACTCATTACCCGACTTTGCTCCTCATCTAAAACCGTCCCCTGTTGGAAATCCGCTTGACGCTCCTCCAGGCGACGCTGCTCACCATGCAAATGCTCCCAAGCGCCTTCCAATTCCTGGCGATTGCGCTCAACTTCTGTTTGTAACCGTTCAATTTCTTGGCGGGATGTGTCAACTTTCTGTTTTTGCTCCTCTAATTGTTGCAGCTCATCCTCCAATTGTTGCAACTGTTCTGAGCGTACTTCCATGTCCATTTCACGACGATTCAACTCTTGCGCCTGAAACGTCAGCGACTGCTTCCACTGATCAATCTCATCTTCCTTGAGCTTAAATTTCTCCAATTGCCGAGAAAAATTCTGCAAAATGTTGACTAGTGGACGCCCTGCTTCTTGAATCCGCTGCACTTGACGATTCGGATTTAGTTCAACTAGTACCAAAGCACCATCATTTAATTTGCTTGCGTCCTCAGCAGCAATCACTTCTTCTGACACAGTACTCCAATTCTGGTCAGTTCGCTGACAAGCTAGCAGTTTCAGTTCGGTTTTGGCACCGCCACTAAGTAAACCACCTTTCTGTTTTTGTACTTCTGCTAAATACAGCACACCGTTAGTCCTTATTGATGCACTTCAAGTTCATGTTTTGGGATATACCTTAAATAATTCTGTTAACTTGTCTCACTGAACTGAAGTTTAGGAGAACAAGACAGACAAAACTATAGACGCGAGATGTTACGTCTTGATACTTATAAAAGCGAATTGGTCGCGCCTTTATATTTTGTACTGATGACAGTGATGATGACTTCCGTGTTAACACTAGCTTTGTCGAAGTGTATTACGAAAAATTAAGGTTTATGGCTTAATGTATTCTCGGATAAGAATAAAGAACAGGGTAAAAATCTTTCCAGTACTCCATAATCAATACTTAAAGAACAAGTCAGAATTCACAATTTAAAATTCAGCAATACTTAAGGAGCACTTTTTAGCTAAATGCAGGGAAATTTAAATGAAATTGATATTTGCAGTATCTTGCAATTGATTGAGTTGGGACAGCGAACTGGGCAACTATGGGTGGAAGCTCATAGCTCTCACCATAACAACAGACTGGGTGGAGATGGAGCAAGCATTTATCGTCTCCAACAACAGTCTTGGTTCGTGTTTTTCCTCAATGGTGAAATTATCTATTGTCAAGAAGGTGAGAGTAGTTTATCCAGAATTAGCGATTATTTACATCATTACCGAGTAGAGATGCGACTTACCGACAAACAAATTGCCTCCCTACCATCAACCGACGCGCCAGAGTATGCCTATCTTTGGGCACTCTTGGAGCGGAATATCATTAACCCAAAGATAGCTGGTAGTATTATTCACGGCTTAGTGCATGAAACTCTCTTTGACCTGCTGAGTTTACACCAAGGTAACTTTATTTTCCATCAGGGTGCGGCACTTGCCCCGCAATTAAACACTTTCGAGATTGCTCCATTTGTTACAAAAATTACGAAGCAAGTGCAAGAGTGGAAGCAACTGTATCCACACATTCAGTCTCCAGAACAATTGCCAGTGCTATCTGACAAAGTTCAGCTACAATCCTCGCTACCAGAAGCAACCGTAAATAAGCTACAACATTGGGCTGATGGTAAAACATCCTTGCGTCAACTGGCTCGCTATCTCAACCGAGACATTTTGACAGTCGCTAAGGCAATATATCCATATGTGCAACAGAGTTGGCTACAACTAGTATATTCAGAGACGACTAAACCAGATACCCACACGGATAGCTGGGAATTGAAGGGAAAACAAAAGGGGCGGATAGTATGTATTGACGATGCGATCGCCATCGGTGAGACTGTAAATTCCATCTTACAACCACAAGGTTATGAAGTGATCGCTCTCACCAATCCTTTAGAGGCACTGAGTCTGGTATTTCAACTCAAGCCGGATTTAATTTTATGCGACATTGCCATGTCGGAATTGGAGGGGTACGAGGTTTGCGCCATGCTGCGACATTCAACAGCATTTCGGCTCATACCGATTATCATGCTTACTGGTAAAGATGGATTTATTGATCGAGTCAAAGCTAGTATGGTCGGGGCAACAGATTATTTAACAAAACCGTTTACAAACACTGAGTTACTTATGCTCGTCCAGAAATATATCAACAACCAATGAAAATTGGGCAAACAGGGCACTTGTACTAAGCATCTCGACTTCTCTACGAGACGCTCTTGCGTTCGCTCGATGGAGCCGGCGTCGTAAAGCCTACGGCATAGGTACGCTTAGGGCGCAGCCTCTCCAAGAGTTGTATGGGGCAGAGAAATTTTAGATTCTGGATTTTGGATTTTAGATTATTCAATCTAAAATCGCATTAATCCAAAATTGAGAGGGCATGGGCACATGAACAGATCGAAGATTTGTTGATCTATTAAAAGATGAGTTAAAAGATGTTATCACAGAGTCAGCCAACTCAGTGAAACGTCAATATACGGGAAAATAGTGAAAACATAGAATTAATTTATACAGTTAATCCTTGCGGAGGAATCAGGGAATGTTCCAAGTAGGAACGTCTACATCAGGAGGTAAATAGACACTTATGAGTACAGTTCTGATTGTGGAAGACAGTATCGCGCAAAGGGAGATGATTACAGACCTCCTGAAAGCGACTGGACTAACAGTGACCCATGCCAGTGACGGATTAGAAGCATTGGAGGCAATTCAAATAGCACCTCCCGATTTAGTAGTATTGGATATTGTCATGCCCCGGATGAACGGCTACGAAGTTTGTCGGCGGTTAAAATCCGATCCAAAAACCCAAAATGTCCCTGTGGTTATGTGTTCTTCCAAAGGCGAAGAATTTGATCGTTACTGGGGCATGAAACAGGGTGCAGACGCCTACATAGCCAAACCGTTTCAACCAACCGAGTTGGTAGGAACAGTCAAACAACTGCTGCGAGGATAAGGATAAAAGCAATATGGTCAGCAAACCGGACTTTTTAAGTGGCAGTGGTCAAGACCATTTCCGACCTGAATTACAAGTAGAAAGTCCTGAAGGTGAGTTACATTTAAGGTTTTACATTCCCTCGCATCAGGAGTTTGCACTACAAGCAACTGGTATTCGGGAGGTAATTGAACTAAGTCCTGATAGAATCACCCCGATTCCTAATGCTTCTCCTTTACTTTTGGGTACTCTAAATTTACGAGGTCGAGTTATTTGGGTGGCTGATTTGGGTCAATTTCTTGGGGAAGCAAGTGCATTAAACACGGATAGAGCGGAAATTCCGGTGATTGCCATTGAAGAGCAAGACACGATAGTGGGTTTAGCAGTAGAGGAAATTGGTGGTATGGACTGGTTGGATGTCCAGAATCTCATGCCATCAATTAGTGTTCCAGATACTATGGCTCCCTTTTTACGTGGAGAGTGGTTATTAAGTGCTAAAAACAAACAGTGTCTGCGACTGCTCGATCAAATGGCAATTTTACGAAGTGCGCGGTGGGCAGGATGAAATTGGAGGAGGAAATGGCAGCAAGTATTGATAATTACGAGCCAACATATCAACAGGCGATGACCGCCTATGTTCAAAGGAATTATGAGGTTGCCGCCACTTTAGTTGACCAAGTGGTGCAAAATTTACCAAATGACCCCAATTCCCATTTGTTAAGGGGTCACATCTACTATGTTTTGCAGCAGTATGATGTAGCAAAAGAAGAATATCAACACGTATTACGCTTGACTAATGATCAAGAAATTATTGGTTTTGCCAATAATGGAATTGAGAATATAAATCAATACCTCCAGTCATTCAGTGGAGAGATTGATACATCAGGAAGTCAAGAGCAAATAAATTCCCCAAACATATCTGATGCACTGGCATATAACGAACAAGAATTAGAAGATTTGGGCGCTAATGAGGAGTTTGACAGCAAGAGCCTTGATTTGAACTTTTTTGGTGAGCATGAAGAGACTATGAATGGCGTTGAAGAACTATCTTCAAATAGTCCATTTGACATCCCCACAGAAGATAGTATTGGAAAGGGAAAAATATCAGATTCTTTTACAGCTTTTGGTGATGATCCTTTTGCCTTGGATGAAGAATCAGAGGAACAATCAAATAGCAACTGGGAGGAGAAAACAGAATTAGAGTTGCCTGCTTTTTGGCAGGAAGATATGTCAGAAGAATCATTAGTAAATAGTCAGTTTTCAGATAATAGAATAAATTCTGATCACGGAAGTTCAGCTATTGAAAATAATAAATCTTCATTTTCTAATCCACAAACTGGTCATGGTGAGAATGATTTGCCTGATTTGTTGAGTGATCCCAAATCTCCAGAGCTTCGGATTGGAAATTTAGAATATAAAAAATCTGATTTTGAAGACGCAACTTTACTAATTGTTGGAGAAGAACTTAGAAACAGTTCGTCAACAAAAAACTTGGAATACAAAAATCAAGATAACTTGTCTGAAACAGAAGCAGATGATTGGTTGAAGTCAAAAAAGTTGGAAAACAAAGAAGATTTTCTGCCAAATTTATCTGATAATTATTCATCTGTTAGCCGCAATCTACCTCTCGAAGAAAAGCAGTTAAAATCAGGTGAAATAAACGGTAAAAATAGCTTTGATGACGATGAAAGTTTTGATATGGAAGCATTTGAGTCTGCCTTTGGTTCAGAGGGTTTAACCTCTTATGAAGACTCAAACAATAACAATATACTGAATGGAGAAAATTCTAGGAGTAATATCGAGTTTTTAGATGATTTTGAGGAATTTGACGATTTAGGCAACATTCCAGGGTTTGACCTGATCGAAGGAGATTCTAACATCGGTGATGCCGCAATGCATTCTGCTCCAGCAGAAACTAGTGGTAGTGGACGCCCTCAAAGCGCGGAGGCTTTTTTAAGTGATGCAGCTAGCGATCGCGAAGAGGAACTATTCTCGATGACTGGTTCGCATGAAGCAGTTCCAGTCTTTAGCCAAACAGATGTCTCGAAACTAGAACCCACCGTTAGCGTCGAGCAAGGCTGGTTAGCACCATTAGAAAATGCCTCTATAGAAAGGAAACAATGGTTAATTGCTGGAAGTGTGGGCATTGTCTCAGCGCTGGTTGTAGCCACAGTTAGCTTTGTCGCCACTACATTTTCTCCACCCCAACAACGAGAATCAGTACGAAACACAGGTTGGGCAATGTCACTAGCTGCTGGAATTGCAGGTTTTGCTACCGCAGGCTTCATGGGAAATCTTGCACTCAAACAAATTCGCCGCACAACCAATGATTTGCAAGCTCAGTTTGAGGCTGTACGCCAAGGAAATTTGAATGCTCAAGCCACAGTGTTTTCTGAAGATGAATTGGGGCACTTAGCCACTGGCTTTAATGAAATGGCGCGGGTAGTTTTCACGACTACAAGTGAAGCCCAACGAAAAGCCGATGAACAAGAGGAAGCCAAAGAAAACCTGCAACGTCAGGTGATTCGCCTGTTGGATGATGTAGAAGGAGCTGCTAGAGGAGATTTAACAGTCCAAGCTGAAGTGACAGCCGACGTACTGGGGGCTGTAGCTGACGCCTTTAACCTGACAATTCAAAACCTGCGGGATATCGTTCAACAAGTAAAAGTGGCAGCGAAGGATGTGACAAAAGGTGCAACCAACTCTGAAACCTTTGCTAGAGCCTTATCTGGTGATGCTTTGCGCCAAGCAGAAGAGTTGGCAGTGACGCTGAATTCTGTACAGGTAATGACCGATTCGATTCAGCGGGTAGCAGAGGCGGCGCGGGAAGCCGAAACCGTTGCCCGTGATGCTAGTACGATCGCTCTCAAAGGTGGGGAAGCAGTAGAAAATACTGTGGCGGGGATTTTGGAAATTCGAGAAACCGTTGCCGAAACCACTCGCAAAGTGAAACGGTTGGCGGAATCTTCCCAAGAAATTTCTAAAATTGTGGCGTTGATTTCCCAGATTGCTTCGAGAACAAATTTGTTAGCACTCAATGCTAGTATTGAGGCGGCAAGAGCGGGAGAAGCTGGACGCGGGTTTGCGATCGTCGCAGACGAAGTGCGTCAGCTAGCAGATAAATCTGCCAAATCTCTCAAGGAAATTGAACAAATTGTGATGCAAATCCAAAGCGAAACAGGCTCGGTGATGACCGCGATGGAAGAAGGCACACAACAAGTAATTAAAGGGACAAAATTGGCAGAAGAAGCCAAGCGATCGCTCGAAAACATTATTCAAGTGGCGAATCGCATCGATATTCTTGTGCGCTCAATTACTACCGACACTGTGGAACAAACTGAAACTTCCCGCGCCGTCGCTCATGTAATGCAATCAGTAGAACTCACCGCGCAAGAAACTTCCCAGGAAGCCCAGCGAGTTTCCGGTGCCCTACAACACTTAGTAGGTGTATCCCGTGACTTGATCGCCTCCGTTGAACGTTTCCGAGTGGAAACTATGGAAACCAGGTAACAAAGTTAGGAGTTAGGAGTGAGGAGTTAGAAATAAAAATCAAAACTCACAACAAAGTTAGGAGTTAAGAATGAGAAGTTAGAAATAAAAATTACAACTCATAACTCATAACTCATAATTCATAACTCATAACTCATAACTCATACCTCACAACTCATAACTCACAACTCATAACTTTTGCTATGCTGCCGGAACAACAACAGCGGATTTTGGGTTACTTTATCGAAGAAGCCAGGGATCACCTGAATACCATTGAGCAGGGGTTGCTGAATTTAGAGGGGACTCTGAACGACCCGGAAATAATTAGCGAAGTCTTCCGGGCGGCTCACTCCATCAAAGGAGGAGCGGCGATGCTTGGATTGACTAGCATCCAGCATACCTCCCACCGTCTGGAAGATTGTTTCAAACTCCTCATAGAGCATCCGGTTCAGGTTGACCAAAAGTTAGAGTCTTTATTTCTCGGTGTATCTGATACCCTGAAAGCGCTGTTAGAGCATTTGAGCGGGCCATTTGGTCTTTCTGAAGATGCAGCTAATACTTTGATGTTAGAAACTGAGCCAGTCTTTCAATGGCTGAATCAGCATCTGGAATTACTTGTAGAACAAGGGAACAGTGGAGTAGCCACCAGTCCTTCGGCAACAGAACTACACACAACCTCTGTAGAGAACGTTTCCACACTTACTGAACTTTTTCTGCGCCAAGATATTCCCAGTTTGGCAGAAGACACCGATCAGGAATCTCCAGAAATATCCTTCTCTGTAGCACCCCAGGAGATGCCAGACGCTCCCGGACACGGTTTAGCTGCGCTATCGCCAGTCATCGCCAAAGAAAATAATAATTGGGGCAAGTTTCAAGCCCAGGTACTGCAAACACTGCGGGAAATGTTGCAACTGTTTAAGCAAACAACAACACCCTCAACTCGACAAAACCTTCAGCAATCCTGTTACCAGTTAGTCAGACTTGGTGAGACTTGGAATTTGTCCAAGTGGTGTGGTTTGTGTCAAGCAGCAGCCAGTGCGATCGGCAATCCCGAAAACACTTATCTGACTCTAGCTAAAATTGTCATTACCGAAATCAAGCAAGCTCAAGAATTAGTCCTGCAAGGTAAGGAAGCCGAAATTGCAATTAGTCAGCACCTAGAAGCACTTTTGAGCTTTGCAGAAATTGAGTTGTTAGAAATTACCCCCGATTTGTTTGACGAACAGCCTACAGCTTTGACAGAACCATCAACTGCGCCAAAGCTAATTTTATCCGTCAACACTCCAGAAATTGCGAAAACTGAGCAGTTAGTCATAACTAACCTATCTGAGCCAATTGAGGAATTTAATCTAGATGAGGATAGTAGCGAACGCCCTGATCTTCAGTTACAAGGGATACCATTAAACGCTGCAATTCACAATAGTTTTTCTTTTACCACACATGACGAAGCACATCCAATCAGTAGCAATCTTGACCCCAATGGTCCAGAGGTAGGAATAGCTGAGTTAAATACCCTTGCCGATTTATTTGAAGGCGAAACTCCCGAACTCGATGAAACCTGGCATCAAGAACAAACCTTAGATATTGTCGCCACCGATGACTTTGGAATTGATTTCAGCAGCACTGACGTTGAGGCTGCTGATGGCGACTTATCCGATTTACTCTCCTTTGATGAAGACACAACCAACGAGCAGCATCCCGCAATCACAGCTACGACAGAAGACTTATCCTTGTTATTTGGTGACAACTTCCTAGAAAAAGAGAATTCAGAACCGCAAAATCAACAAACATCCGCTACGACTGTAGAGTTGAGCGATATTAACGTAATTAATCTAAATTTAGACTCTTACCCTGACGAAAATTTACAAGAATTTACTGAGATTACTAGTAATCCGCAGCAGCCTCTTGGAGAGATTGTCCAAAATAGTGTCAACAAAAACGATGTGGTTGAAGATTTATTGACACTGACACTAAATGATGATAAAGAGGAACTATTGCCTACAGGCGAAGTGACTCAACCGGAAACTGAGGCGTTCGCCAGTGTGGAACTATCTACTAGTCAACAAAACAGTTTTGATAACTTATTCTTAGAAACCAAAAAGGCAAATTGGGTAGAAGAAATTATCCCTAGTGACTACGTAGAATTACCCCAGCAAACAGGCTTGTCTTCGGACAACCTGTTTGCTGAAATGGAAGAACATCCACTACTGCCTACAAGTGAACCAGAAATCGGTGATTTATTTGATACATCTCCAGCAATAGCACCTGAGTTTTCTCAATCAGAAAATGATCTTAGCAACTTCTGGAATCAGGAAACCATAGAGGAACAGGACGAATTCGATTCCTTAATTGAGCAGAATGTGGAAAGGGGGTTAGAGGAAAGTTTGTTTGCTGAGGAGGCTGATGACATTTTTGCCGACAGTCAGCAGCCCATACCTTCTTCTATAGCCAGTTTTGACATAGAAGAAGATTTTGATATCAATTTCCAGCACCAAGAGCAGCTAGATTTGGTATTCTCATCAGATTCTGGAGATGATTTATTTGATGAGTTAGCACCGAGTAACTCAACTATTTCCCCGACAATCAGCGATCGCATCCAACCATCCCCGCCAGAAACGCCATTGTTCGCGCAGCATCCAGGGGAAGAAATTCTCAGGCGATCGCAACAACCAGAAGCTTTAGATTTTGTTCCAGAATTTACCAATCAGCCCCCAGAGATATCTGCTGTTGATCTGGAACTTAATTCATTCGGTTCTTTTGAAGAAAATCCGCAATTGCTGTTTGAAGATGAAGCCACAAATGACTCCACCTATATTCAGATGGAAACCACAGATAATACTGTGGATAAACAAGAAGCTACAGAAACTTCCTTAGATATCAATTTTGGGGAAACTTCAGATTCACCCCCAGCACAGCCAGGTGATTTGTTCGGCTCTTTCCATGAAAATCCGCAACTGCTGTTTGAAGATGTAGCTACAGATGACTCCACCTATATTCAGATAGAAACCACAGATAATACTGTGGATGAACTATCGCCTAGAGAAACTTTTTTAGATATCAATTTTGGTGAAACTTCAGATTCAGCCCTAGCACAGCCAGATGATTTGTTCGGCTCTTTCGATGAAAATCTGCAACTGCTGTTTGAAGATGTAGCTACAGATGACTCCACCTATATTCAGATGGAAACCACAGATAATACTGTGGATAAACTATCGCCTAAAGAAACTTTTTTAGATATCAATTCTGGTGAAACTTCAGATTCAACCCAAGTACAGCCAGGTGATTTGTTCGGCTCTTTCGATGAAAATCTGCAACTGCTGTTTGAAGATGTAGCTACAGATGATACCTATATTCAGATGGAAACCACAGATAATACTGTGGATGAATCATCGGCTACGGAAACTTCTCTAGATATCAGTTTTGGGGAAACTTCAGATTTACCCCAGACAAGCCCAGAAGTTTTAGCTACTGAGCCGAACAATAAGTTAGAAACTGCGTTTGAGTTCACAGAAAATACAGATTTTGAGGGTACTGAGCCTAGTTTGGCAAATGATTTATTGCTTACAGAAACTACTCTCTCAGAATCAAAAAGCCAGAAAAAATTAGAAGAAAACGCGGCAATAATTGACTCACAAGCTGTTAATGATTTCACCCAAACGGTTATTCAGGAAGATGTAGAAACTGATTTATGGGATCAAGGAGAGACATCTGAAGCTGCACCAGTGTTAGAGGAAGAAAATGCTATTGTTACCTCAACTGAAGAATTAGTAACGACAGAAACCATTGAAGTAGTTGCTCTAGAAGATGAATTTGCATACTTAGAAGCATTACTAGAAGAGGAAGTAGCACTTAATCCCAAAGCTACTTCAATACCAGAAGTAGATTTTGCAGCCCTGGAAGAATTGCTAGGTACAGATAACGACAGCGATGCCTACGACGGGCTACCCCAACGCCAGCCCTTCGATATTCAGCCAGTCTTGGCTAATAATCCCATTCCATCACCAGCCAGAAAAGATGAATTTGGTGATTTGGAGAAGTTGCTGGCAGAAGCAGATCAAACAATATCCCATTCACCATTACTAAAATCTAACACCAGCAAAACTCCCCGCCCCTCTACTCGTCGGGCTACGAGATTTGAAGAAACGATGAAGGTTCCAGTTAAGCAACTGGACGATATGAGTAATTTAGTTGGGGAGTTGGTGGTAAATCGCAATACCTTAGAGCAGGATCATGAACGGCTGCGGCAGTCATTAGATAACTTGCTGATTCAGGTACAACAACTCTCAGATGTGGGCGCAAGGATGCAAGAGTTGTACGAGCGATCGCTTTTGGAAGCTTCTCTGTTAGCTGGACGCAAAAAGAAAGACTCCGGCTTTCAAGCGCCTGATTCCAATGCCGATAGGGGTTTTAGCGAGTTAGAAATGGATCGTTTTACTCCCTTCCATACACTCTCACAGCAAATGATTGAGCGGATTGTGCGAGTGCGTGAGTCGGCAAGTGACATTGATTTTGTCACCGAAGAAACTGAGCGAGTAGCAAGGCAGTTCCGCCAAGTAACTACCCAGTTACAAGAGGGATTAACAAGAGCGCGAATGGTGCATTTTGCCCAAACTATTGATCGCTGGAGGCGAGGAGTGCGCGACAACGCCATTAAGTGTGGCAAACAAGTTGAGTTGGTGATCGAAGGTGGTGATACCTTAATTGACAAGATGATTTTGGATCATCTGACCGATCCGTTAACTCATATGCTGAATAATGCGATCGCTCACGGTATTGAAACGCCAGAAGAACGACAAGCTGCTGGTAAACTACCCGTGGGAATCATTACTATCCGTGCCTTTCACCAAGGCAACCAAACGATCATTTCTGTAGGCGATGATGGTGCAGGTATAGATTCAGCAAGGATTAAGGCTAAGGCAGTGAAGATTGGCATGATTACGGAAGCGCAGGCAAAAGCCATGTCTCGCCTGGAAGTCTACGATCTGCTGTTCCAGTCTGGTTTTACGATCAAAGACCAAGCAGATGAAATTTCTGGTCGTGGTGTGGGTATGGACGTAGTGCGTTCCGAGATTAGCGAAATTCGGGGGACAGTGAACACCGATTCTACGCTCGGTAAGGGAACCATCTTCACCATTCGTCTGCCACTGACTCTGAGTATTTGTAAAGCTCTCTGCTGCGTCTCTGATCGAGCTAGAATTGCCTTCCCGATGGACGGTGTTGAAGATACGTTGGATATACCAGTCAAAAATATCCAGCACGATGGCAATGGGCAATCGTTTATTTCCTGGCGCGATACAGTACTGCCATTC
This sequence comes from Nostoc sp., assembly GCF_036917395.1. Taxonomy (GTDB): domain Bacteria; phylum Cyanobacteriota; class Cyanobacteriia; order Cyanobacteriales; family Nostocaceae; genus Nostoc. The sequence goes on along the minus strand of NZ_JBALDI010000003.1, from coordinate 8,917 downwards.
CGACCTCTAAAGGAACTTTTAACCTTCAATCGCCAGATCAGTCGCGGTAATGTCTATGGCGGCACCAGAGATGATGATATGGTTTCTGTGGTTGTAGTGCGATCGGCAAATACCCTAATTGCTCTACAGATTGACTTGGTGTTGAGCGAACAAGAAATTGTAATTAAGCAATTTGAAGGGCCAGCACCTAAACCAATTGGTGTAGCTGGTGCTACAGTCCTGGGTGATGGTCGCATTATGCCTATTGCTGACGTGCTGGAAATAATTGACATTTTCCAAGGACGGATTTCTACACAAATGGGTGGCAATTCTTGGCAACAGAAAGGGGTTCCCACCAACACCTCTCCTACGAAGATTGATCCAACAGTGCTGATCGTCGATGACTCAATTACAGTCCGAGAATTGCTATCCTTGACATTTAACAAAGCAGGTTATCGCGTAGAACAGGCGCGTGATGGCCAGGAAGCTTGGGATAAACTCCGCTCCGGTCTGCCTTGCGATATTGTATTTTGCGACATCGAAATGCCCCGCTGTGATGGTCTGGAGTTACTCTCTCGCATCCAGAAAGACTCTAACCTCAACCACCTACCCATCGCTATGCTCACCTCACGCGGTGCAGACAAGCACAGACAAATTGCAGCTCAACTCGGTGCTAGTGGCTACTTTACCAAGCCTTATCTCGAAGAAGCTCTCCTCGAAGCTGCGGCGCGGATGTTGAAAGGGGAAAAACTTGTTAGCACTACAAGTAATGTTTCGTGACACTAATATTAAACGTTGAGTGAACAGCATTGTTGGCAAAATACAATCAAAATAGCTTGTCTGTTGACTTGGTTTTTGCTTGTTTGAGTAATGCGATCGCTCTTTGTGTCCAGTAATTCTCAGGATAACGATCAACAAAAATATGTTTCTTGTCTTCGTAGAGAATATGGGGTGTCTGGGGATGTTCCAATCCATATTAAGAAGCCAAAGAAATGTTCAAACCCCGTTATAACGGCCAGGAATTGAATGAAGCGGTGGCGGTGCGATGGCGTAACCGCCCGCCGTAGGCGATCGCAAGTCTGAGTCAAATGCCACTTACCTGTCACTAGGGTAGAATAGCCATTGCTACGTAAAATCTCTGTGCTTTGGTTGGTACAACTTTTTGAGCCAAAATAGCTGAAAATATTGCCTAAATGGCAACATTGCTCTGCTGAGTTTAGGTATTGTCAGTGTTTAGTTGATCCATTGTGGATTTTACACTTAGACTTGTCTATTAATTACATGAGGTAAACTCTGTATAAAGGACTATACTTAATCTAGTTTTAGTACTGGATCTAAAATTTCCACTGTCATCTGCTCAACTTTATGTATACGGGAGGAACGAATTTGGTATACTTAATCATTTATCTATATAAAATCTACTTAGAAAAAGAACATATCAAACATCTGAAAAGACACTATAACGATGTAAAATTACGTTTTAGCCTCTACTAACACTGAATTTGGCTCTACGTTGCTTATAAAAGCGAAATATGTTGCTTTTCCGTACTTGACTATTGCAAGATTTAAGTTACCCTAAAAGCTGATCGCTTCTTGTAAGAATATATCCTGGCAGAAATGTATAAAGATATAGTTAAATTTAGCAATTCTGTCCGATATTTTGAATTTGCAAACTGAATAGTTTGATACGGCGCTCAAAATCCCGATCCACTACCCTAAACAAGGTAGTCAATTAACGACTCAATATCATTTGTCTGGTAATTGTAATGAATAGTCTACAATACCAGTGGATGAGAAAATCTAAAGAAAATATAAAAGAGACTCAACTTACTGTGGTGTCTGGAGGACAAAAGTGTTTCTGAGACTAGCACATCAACATCGACAATTCGTCCAAGACTTGGTAATGAATCTGCAAGCTTTGGCGACTGTACTAGAGCGGCGTGGGTATCTTGCATCCTGCTATACCTGTGGCGACCAAATGAATAGTGCATCGTTTATGGTTGGCTTGGGTGATAACCATCTAATTCGGTTTTTAGTGTCTGATTACGGGATTACTTGGACGGAAATGCGGGATGACCGCGAATTAATGAAGTTAGAAGGTGCGGAGGCAATTAGCCAATTAGATGAACTGGCTAATCTTGTCAAGCAATCTATGCAAACTGATACAGGCTCTAAAACTCTTGCCAAGAAGTATTAAGGTTCCAAAGGTCGATCGCTTTCTTAGAAATTGATTATCGATAATTGGTAATGGTGGCTTAGTTGGCGATCGCTCTTACCTATTCTCCATTACCATTAAGTGATTAGCTCGTGGCTGGACGATCATATATTTTTGTATCTGCCAAAACCTCACGAGCCGGATTTTGAGCCTTTAGCTGGAAGGTGTTAAAACACACCAAAGTCAGAGGTTGGGTAGTTGGGCGCTTGTCTTTGCCCAAAATATCATCAAAAATTGATAACTTCTCTTCTCTACGAGAGGCTGCGCCAACGAGACGCTACGCGTAGCTTGCTTCTCCGTAGGAGTACGTTAAGCTCCGCTAACGCAGTTTTCGTTAGGGCTATGTAAAAAGATTCAGTAATGGAATCTCGTAGGTGTTGCGCGTTACTAAGGTCAGATGGTGAATCTAGGCAGTAGCAACTATCATTATATTTGCTTGACTGTGTATTTTCCCTAATTATAAATTTTTATTTCTATTGTCCATTACCAATCAAAATAAAAGGTGCCCAATAGTACGGATGACTAAAGTCATTAACTGCTGCTGCGGGTAGATTATGACTTATTGCCTTCCAGTCTCCAGTAATTAATGAGACTTGAGCTTTTCGTAAAGCTTCAGTTTTACTCAACTTCTCAGTAGATAGTATACTATAAAAAGCACTCATAAGTGCTTGTGTACCACCATCATCCACTGACCACAGCGAGGCGATCGCGGCTCTAGCGCCGGTTTGTTGCATCTGATAGCCAAAGCCCAAAATTTCCTCACCGTTACCCAACTTGCCTCCCAAGCCGGTTTCACAGGCGCTTAACACTACCAAATCTACATGGGGGAGTGACCAAGTGGCGACATTTCTAAAATTAACGCGATCGCCATTCCCGAATAAAATAAACGAATCTTCTGGTTTACCCACCACAAAGGCTGCATGAGTAGCTAAATGGACAATTGTATAATCATCCATTTGGGGTACAGCAGCTTTGGGGCTAAAGGCATCGTCTAAAAGCTTCGTAGTTTCAGGAACTGTAGCGGCTAAGTTTTCCACTTCCCGCGATGCAAAGGGCAAACCAGCAAAAGCAACCTGTCGATTTCCAACTTTAATTTGATAATTACCTTTAGTAAAAGCACCAACTAAAACCCGCAAAGTAGATTGTTGTGGGGTATTTAAGTTAGTTAGGCTGGCAGATGTAATGTGATTAACATTGAAACGCTGCACTAGCCATTGTTTGCCATCATATAAAGCAGTTAAAGGAATATAGCGTAACTGGTCATCTGGAGCGTAAATCAGAGTTTGTGTACCTGATAGCTTCAGGTCTTTTTCTATTGGTTTAATTAGCCAGTCGTACAATTGGCGTGCAGGTGCTTTGATATTTCGACTGGGATTGATTAAAGCTTGGCGGAAAGCACCAATTGTCTGATGAAGGGTTTCGCGTTTTACAGCAACGGTGCGATGAATTGGTGGAGAATCAGGAGTTACTAATACCAATTCCAAGCTATCTTTTAAAATCAGTGGGTAGAGGAGTGCAGATTTTTGAGGTAATCGCGCCAAATTATCCCGAAGTTCGTTGAGACTCTGCAAATCCAAATTTTGCTGCCTAGCCGTCCGGCTAATTTGCTCTACCTGTTCTTTCACTGAAGGACTATTGATAAATTCGTTAAATCCATCCAGGAGTTGCTGTTGATTTAAGACTAATTGCTCAATCCGTTGTTTCTGTTCAAGCGATCGCTCTTTGGGGGAAATTTTCCGCAGTGTTGTCAGTTCTTTACCCAGCACAACAGCATTATTCAGGGTTTGCTCTAACTTTTGTTTAATTGGTTTTTCTGTTGCCGCTATATTAATACCTTTGACAGTACGTTGATTACCTGGCACACTCTGGAGATATTCCTCTAGTTCTTCAACTTTGAGTAAATCTATTGTCCTTTGTGCTTCAGCAACACGTTCCTGTTTGAGTAATCGTTCACCCAAAATACGATATGTCTGGCTAACAGTTATGCTATAAGCATTTGGTTGTGGCGCACTAAGTGCTGATGGATTCAAGCGAGCTTTCTCACGATTAATCAAGCAATGCTTATAGAAAAAAATTGCTAACTCTGGTTTATTTTGGATATCGAATAAGTAACCTATGTTACTGTAGGTTTTGCCAAGTCGAACGAGATCCCCAAGTTCTTTGTTAATTAATAGGGCTTGCTGATAGGATTGAAGTGCTTCAGGATACTTTCTTTGACTTTGGTAGATTCTGCCGATGTTATTGAGTGTTACGGCTTCCCAAGAGCGTTCTCCAAATTCTCTGCTGATGGCTAATGCTTTTTGTAATCTCTGCAACGCTTCTTTCGATTGGTCTTGCCGAAATTCTTTGATCGCCTCTTCGTTGAGCCTTTCAATTTCTAAGAGCTGATTATTCTTGGGTAAAGCTTGAGCTTTTTCTCCGAAATCATACCTCAACTTTAGATTTGTGCTTACCTGATTATTTTCTGGGTAAGCCATCCCAAAACTTAGTAAACTAAGTAAAGTCAAAGTAACAAGATTAACATACTGAAGATTAAGCTGCATAACAAAACACTCCCTATACTCGGAAGTGTAAATATTAAATCAAGAAGTCCTACAACGCAATTAATTTTTATGCTATTTCAGATATGGACAATTTATAGATGCTTAGAAACTTGAAGATGTCAGAAGAAAAACCCCCTCAACCAAAACTACCACCAACCAGCGCCCTTGATAATCCATCAAGTCATGAATTTGGGAATTGGTTTGAATATCCTGTCAGAGTGCAACCCCACCACACTGACTATGCCGGTCTTGTCTGGCACGGTTCCTATATAGCTTGGATGGAAGAAGCGCGGATTGAATGCTTGCGAACTATAGGGATTGAATTTGCTGATTTAGTTGCTATAGGCTGCGATTTACCAGTTGTAGAACTGTCTGTGCGCTATCACCGTTCAATTCAATTGGGTATGGCAGTGGTGGTAAAAACGCGCATGGCTGAAGTAACTGGCGTCCGGATCAATTGGGATTATGCTATTGTCTCAACTGATGGACAACAATTGTACGTCACTGCCAAAGTGACTTTAGTAGCTTTAGATCGCGAAAGAGGCAAGATTATGCGTCAGTTGCCGCCGAGTTTTAAGGATGCGTTGGCTAAGATTTCAGCATTAAATAATAATTGACCAAGAAAGGTTGTAAACACCACAGAAACTTTGACAGCACTTGCATCAAAGTTAAAAATCTTGTCATTTCATATTTTATACTTCACCTTTCATTAGCAAAAGTGAAGTATCGATTTTCACTTGCCACTTTGGATTTGTGACAGATTTTCAGCCAACTGCGTTACGTAATGCCAAATATCTTGTGGAGTAATGCCAAAACCAATATTTAATAAAACAAGGATTGCCGCAACAGTTAATGCATTGCTCACGGTTGCTTTCAGCAGCTTCCACAATATTATGAAGACTATCCAAGCTACAATCAGCGTAGCAATCATACATTAATTCCTTAATAATTGCCCTTATCTAAGAGTGTGTTTCTTCAGAAAGGGTAAGTTTTTGTTTTGGTAACAATCATTGGTATAAAAGATGCTCAACCCAATTTTTAATATCTACTCTGATGGGGTTTTTTGTGATAATTAGCCTGGGCATATTTTACCTAAAAATAAGAGAATTATTGATGTGAAATGCCGCTTTTTTTGCAAAGTTTCTGTAAATATTTTTAATTTTTGTTTGGAGATAAATTATAAATATACATAAAACTGATGGCTGATCCGGAAGCCACTGACTATCTTCAATTTGTTAACTTTTTTTTAGTTTGGTGACTATGTTTTTGCCATAAGGTGAAATGATTTCCATATTAATTGGATTAGACGCTGGGGATTAAAGATTAGGGACTAGGCATCAAATTCTGATCCCCAGTCCAATCTGAACTAAAGGTTTTTATCGCAGAGAAATTATCCGCGAGTCAGTTTCTAACTTTTCAGTTGCAGTTAAAACTTCTTGTCTTGCCCATTTATCTGCTGCCAAAATGTCATCTAAAGAGGGATTAGCACGGTTATCATTTTGATGGCGATCACACACCGATTCGATACACCGGGGAATATCTAAAAACCGAATTTTTTCTGATAAAAATAAAGCCACAGCTTGCTCATTTGCGGCATTTAACACAGCTGGCATCGAACCACCAGCTTTACCCACAGCATAAGCTAACTGCATACAAGGATACTTCTGGTGATCTGGTTCACTGAAGGTTAAATTTCCAGCTTTGACTAAATCTAGTGGTTCCCAGTTGGTGTAGATGCGATCGGGCCAAGATAGAGCATAGAGTAAGGGTAAGCGCATATCTGGCCAACCGAGTTGGGCTAAAACTGAAGTATCTTGCAGTTCAATCAGCGAGTGAATAATGCTCTGGGGATGAATGACAATTTCGATATTGTCATAATCCAACCCAAACAGAAAGTGAGCCTCAATTACTTCCAGTCCTTTATTCATTAAAGTAGCAGAGTCTACCGTGATTTTCCGCCCCATCGACCAATTAGGATGCTTGATGGCATCAGCAACGGTGACTTCTGCTAACTTTTCTACATCCCATTCCCGGAAAGCCCCACCAGATGCAGTGAGCAAAATTTTCCGTAAGCCGGACTTTGGCACACCTTGGAGGCATTGAAAGATTGCGGAATGTTCGGAATCGGCTGGGAGTAATTTTACACCGTGTTTTTCAACTAGGGGTAGAACCACAGGGGCCCCAGCAATCAGGGTTTCTTTGTTCGCTAAGGCAATATCTTTACCAGCTTCAATAGCTGCGATCGTGGGTAACAAACCAGCACAACCAACGATACCAGTGACAACGGTTTGGGCATCGCCGTAGCGAGCGACTTCTATCACTCCGGCATCACCTGCCAGTAAAATCGGTTGGGGATCGAGGTCAATGAGAGCTTCTTTGAGCGCTGGTAATTTATCTTCTGAGGAGATTGCTGCTATTTTCGGTCGAAACTGCCGAATTTGAGCAGCCAACATCTCTACATTGTTCCCAGCTGCCAATCCCACAATCCGAAACTGATCTGGGTACTGAGTAACAATATCTAAAGTCTGAGTACCAATAGAACCAGTGGAACCAACGAGAGTAATCGCTTTCACAATTGCTTAAGGATTTACAGACAACTCTCACTATAAATTGCTTGGGACTCTTTAATAACAGCAATCACTATAATCGATACACTGACGCAAAGAAGGGGAGACGTGGAGACGCAAAGAAAATATCCCCCTGTCTTCTATCCTCCTCCAAAGTAGCGATTATCATTTTTATGAGCAATATTTTGAGTATTTAAACTGGTTGACAAAAGGCACTTTATCTTAATTTTTTACTGATCCTAATGGACTGTCCGCTTGCCAAACAATGGCGGCTCGATCAACGTCAACCTTGAGCAATCATCAGAGTGTTCTTTAAATTACGTTTGGTTTGCGGATATTTTACGCAAAGCACTCTTTTTTGTCCAAAGTTCAATAGTCGGGAACATTTATTATTTCTTCTCTCCGACCAAAATTCAAAATTTATTTGCTTTTTTAAGATTGACTCAATATCATTTCATCAATCATATCTAATATATCCGGGTCTATAGTCATATCAAACTTCCTGGCAAATAATTTTTCTGAGTCTATAATTTTATCAAAATCATTTTTTTCTAAAATTTGGGGGTGAAGGGCATTAACGTTAGACCACTCTACATATGTCAAGCAAGTGTTAATAATTTTATCCTTAAAAGGTGAATTTACAATTAGGATGTGGTAAAACAATTCATCTGGACAATAAGTGTAATTAAAACGATTAACAAACTTAGGGTTTTGCTTAACAAAATCATTTATCCATTTTATGGATTCTCCTGTTAAGCACCAAAATGCTGAACCTCCATAAAGAGCAAAGCCTTCAGGAAATTTATGTCTTTTCGGTAAAAACAAAATCAACAATGAATATAAAAAAGAGTTAATGCGAGATTTAAACTCACGCTTTTCTGGTATCCAAAAATCCTTATCTTTCCAACGAATATACCAAGATTCTAATCTTGTTAAACCTCCACGATACCATTTATTACAAGGTAGTGGAAAATACTCTAAAAATTCTTTACCTTTATTTTCTTGGAGAAACTTCTTAATCTGTTCATTTGACTTGACCAAATAGTCTTGACCCGATAAGTATATAACATAATCGAAGTAAGTACCTGTTTCAACTATTAATTTTATTCCTTCAAGACTAGCTCTGACAATATCAAAACTTCCCCATGTTAAATGGTATCTTTTTATGAAAGAGACATTTGGAAAATCCTTGAGTTGAGTCAATATGTGATGATAAATTTTATAATCCACTTTTTTATCTATATGTATAAAAAATGAAACATCATCTGTGTTTAATTTACAAATAAGACGTACTAATTGTTGCGGATATTTATGTGCCAAAATTATATATGCTATTTTCATAAAAACTGCCTTATTAAATAAATCAAGGTTCTTTGTTTACAAGCTGTTTTTGTGTCACCTCTAATTTAGCCAGGTTCAAAGCATTGCCTGTTTAATTACTCGCCGATTTAATTCCACAAACTCAAAGCCTTGGCTAAACTGTCGTCGGTAGGTCTTCTCCAAGATTTGACTGTAGCAACTTATACCAATTCTTTATGAAGCTGCGCTAAATAAAGCTTCAAGAATAAAGTCGTAAGAGGTGAGAGAAACAATCACCTCTGGTGTAATATTTT
>NZ_JBALDI010000002.1:0-240522 GCF_036917395.1 Nostoc sp. | reverse complement strand
GGGGGAGAAAGCGGCAGCCGTCGGCTACCGCTTTCTCCCCCCTCCTAATGATTATCATTATCTATTATGGGATGTTTTATTTTTTGGAAGTCCCTAATATGAATGTGGAGGCTGGAGTTAGTTTAGGTAGTTCAACCGCCGAAAACATTGATTTTGATGGCTGGTTCTTCAGTATTAATTACAATTTGCAATTAGGTCGATTTTGATCAGAGACGCGATTAATCGCGTCTGTACAGGAGTTAGGAGTAGAGACGCGATTAATCGCGTCTGTTTAGATTTTTTCTTCAGTCTAAGAGAATGTTTGTCAAGTCTCAATTCATACTAATCCTGGCAACTTCTAGTCGCACGCCAGTTGCTCATGAGTAGCCAGTGCGCTGGCTTGGCTATACATACAAAACCCACTTGCAAAAGTATAGAAACCCTTGATTTTTTCTTATTCCACGGAGGTGGACAATGTAGTGTAGTAGCGACTTCTAGTCGCTTTTTAGATTTCTCACTCGTAACTCCTAACTATAAATAAGAAATCCAATCACTCCAGCTACCAGCATAAAGTTTACCCTTGCTAATGCCAGCTAATTCTAAAGAAAGTAAATTCACACAAGCAGTAACACCAGAACCGCAATATACTAAGATTTCTTCAGCTGTTGCTAGCTTTTCCCACCGACGGCGTTGTTCTGGTTGAGGAATTACGTAGCTGGAAGAGTCTGTAACTTCGTGCCAGGGATAGTTAACTGCACCAGGGATATGTCCAGCAATTTTATCAATTGACTCTTGTTCTCCTCGGTAGCGATCGCTTTCTCTTGAATCTACCAATACTACCTCGTGGCTGTCTTTGCGGTTTTTCACCGCTGTAATATCTACCACTTTTTCTGTTTGTACTTGAGCTACAAACGTACCTATCTGGGTGTGAGGAACGACATTTGTAACAGGATATCCAGCTTTTTGCCATCCAGCAAAGCCTCCATCCAGTACTGCTACTTGCTCATGTCCGAGATAGCGCAATAGCCACCATAGACGAGCCGCAAAGGCAAAGCGCGAATCATCATAAGCTACAACTAAACTTTTTCGGTAATTTATCCCAATTGCAGCAAATTTGTTAGCTATATCATTGGGGTTAGGTAAAGGATGTCTCCCGCCATGCTTACCTATTGGACTGGAAAGATCACGATTCAAATCTAGGTAATATGACCCTTCTATATGACTTGTCTGGTACTGTTGTTGTCCTAGTTGTGGATCAGCTAGAGAAAAGCGACAATCCACAATAACGACTTGCGGATCTTCTAGATGTTCAAACAGCCAAACTGGTGAAACAATAAATTGAGGATTGGGCATAGGGCACTTGTACTGAGCGGCGTCTAAGTATTGGTCATTATTCAGTTTTTTTATAAGATGTCAGACTTAGAGAATTTTACACCCAAGTTAACAGCAGATGGTTCCTTCACCTTTGTCTCTCAAGAGTTTGGTGAATCCTTTCACAGCCATTATGGAGCTAGGCAGGAGAGTTTTTTCAAGTTTGTTGAACCGACTCAACTGGCTACAGCCGCTCAAAAACCAGTCTTGCGGCTGTTGGATATTTGTTATGGTCTAGGATATAACACAGCTGCTGCTTTGCAGACAATTTGGGCAGTGAATCCCAGTTGTTGTGTTGAAGTAATCGGCTTAGAACTCAATCCAGCAGTGCCACAAGCTGCGATCGCTCATCACTTGTTCGACAATTGGAGCTGTAACTATATTGAAATTTTGAAAGAGCTAGCTTCTAAGCATCAAGTGCAAACACCTTGCCTGAAAGCGAAGCTACTAATTGGCGATGCTAGAACTACGATAACGCTAGTACGTCAGTCGGGTTTCTGGGCAGATGCAATTTTCCTTGATCCCTTTTCACCACCACAGTGTCCTCAATTATGGACTGTTGAATTTATTAAACAGCTGTCATTGTGTTTACATCCAGATGGTTTATTAGCCACCTATTCTTGTTCTGCTGCTGTACGCACAGCACTTTTATCTGCTGGCTTGGTGGTAGGTTCTACCCCACCCGTGGGAAGGCGATCGCCTGGTACTGTGGCAGGTCATTCTGGGAGTGCTGAGTCTAAAGACCACTCAGTAGTTAGTACTCAGCACGGGCTAAACCATAGCTATCCGCTAACAGCACTTACTACCCTGTCACAAGCTGAAAAAGAACACTTGTTAACCCGTGCTGCCATTGCTTATCGCGATCCTCAATTGAGCGATCCAACCGAAGTCATAGTGAGACGGCGACAAGAAGAGCAACAAGCCTCTTCACTCGAACCTACTTCCCGTTGGCGAAAAAGGTGGCTATTGGGAACACAAAGCAGGGATTTTATCGGGACTAGTTTCTAGTTAGGAAGCGATATCTACCACGGGCGTAGCTGCGGCAACTACAGACCTCATCCCTAGTCCTTAATTCCAGACAAATTATCTATATTTTCCAATAATTCTGATTTCCTTTTCAGATTACTCACGCAATGAGTTTTTACGAGCCAAATAAATTAAATTTGTGATAGTATCTAATTTTACATGCTTTTTAAGAGTATTTGAGTGTTGCTAGAACTGAGTAACTAAAAACATATATACTTAATGTTACCATCAAAGCTTCCAACTCAAAACCCGATATCTTGATATAAAGCGAGTAATGACAGTGCTTTCTGACGTTACCATGTTAAAAAATCTCCGTAAAAAACCTGATTTAGGATTTGTGCGAATTTATAAGACTGCAATTAAAAGCAAAACAAAAAATTTGACAACAAGATACCCCTTGTTCGTAACATAAAAGATACATACTGTGAAAAACTCAGATAGGCAGCTTGATATAATCCATAATCTCTATGGGACCTCTGGCTCGGATACAGTTGAATATTAAATTTGTTTTTGAAATGTGACACTGTTAACTTGTGCAAATAACTGGAGTGCCTTTGTGATTCAATGGAAACCCAACCATACAGGCTTTACAGAACAAATTGTTAGTGGATTAAACCCCATTAGCAGAGTGAAGAGTATCGGTTCAAATCATGCCGTAGGATCGCCAAATAATGTGGAAGCTTATTCTTTAGGCTTATCTCAAGAAGACCTTATGCTTGAAGATAACGGAGCAGTGTCTTCTTGGATGAAAGCTGATGTTAATTGTGATGATGATTCATTAGTCTCTAGAACAGTACAAGCCAAAGGTTCTAAAGTGAGTGGGTTTGATTTAGATCCGCCGAAGGTTTTAGTAGTTGACGATCATGCCGCCAGTCGGATGACTGCTGTTGCCCTTTTGGGGATGGAAGGATACGAAGTAATTGAGGCAGACAGTGGTTACATTGTTGTCGGATTGGTAACTCAAAAACAACCAGATTTGATTTTGCTGGATGTGATGATGCCAGGAATGGATGGATTTGAAGTATGCCAATTGCTCAAACAGGATGAGCAGACTAGGCTAATTCCAGTGATTTTTATTACAGCGTTAAATGACAGGCGATCGCGCATTCGGGGAATTGAAGTTGGAGCAGATGATTTTCTCACCAAACCCTTTGATCGTGTGGAACTAGCGGCGCGTGTAAAGTCTTTGGTGCGGCAGAAGCGTCTGAACGAAGATTTAGACCATGCTGAACAAGTACTATTTTCCATTGCCATGTCGATTGAAAGTCGCGATCCAAATACGGGCGACCATTGTGAACGCTTGGTGAAATTGGGACAAGTTTTTGGTGAATACCTCAATCTCTCACGCTACCAAATTCGAGATTTGATGTGGGCTGGTTATCTCCACGATATCGGCAAGGTGGGTATTCCCGATGCAGTTCTGCTGAAAAAAGGCAAATTCACCCCCGAAGATTGGCAGATCATGCAGCAGCACGTTTTGATAGGGGAAAAAATCTGCCAGCCACTACGCAGTATGCGGGGTGTAATTCCAATTATTCGTCATCACCATGAACGCTGGGATGGCTCAGGCTACTGTGATGGACTCAAGGGGGATGATATTCCCCACCTGGCGCAAGTATTTCAGTTAATTGATATTTACGATGCTTTGACCAGCGAACGACCTTATAAAAAAGCTTTTACTTCAGCAGAAGCACTTTTAGTGATGCAAGAAGAAGCTGATTCCGGTTGGCGTAATCCCAAACTAATGCAGCAGTTTGCCGAGTTTATTAGCTTTGGTCATGAAAAAGAGTAGAGAGTAGGGAGTAAGGGATAATGATTTGTAGCTGCTGTAATGAGCGCGAATTGGTATTATAATCTCCGCCTTTTACGAAAGTAGTTATTTTGACTCCTTTTATATTTCACTCTTCTATGATTTGCTGGTATAATTTGAGGCTAAATCTTAAAGTACCAACAGAATTAATCATAATTTCACGCTGATAGCTAATTATGGTAGTTGTAGCAATTCTAGCGGCGGGACGCGGCACACGGATGAAATCACGCTTACCCAAGGTTTTACATTCTTTGGGTGGGCGATCGCTAGTTGAGAGAGTTCTCGAAAGTGTAGAACCACTTTCGCCCTCACGGCGAATCGTGATTGTGGGGTATCAGTCCGACGAAGTGCAAGCCGCCATGCATTCAATTAAGAGCTTGGAGTTTGTCGAACAGACTGTGCAACTGGGAACAGGTCATGCCATCCAGCAATTACTTCCTCACTTGAAAGACTACACTGGGGATTTGCTGATACTTAACGGCGATTTACCGTTGATACGCAGCGAAACCCTCAAGCAGATGTTACAAACTCACGCCCGAAATCAAAACGCCGCGACTATTCTCACCTCACACCTACCCGACCCCACGGGCTACGGGCGAGTTTTTTGTAACGATGAAAATATTGTGCAGCAAATGGTCGAACACAAGGATTGTACTGCTGCTCAAAGACAAAATCAGCGGATTAACGCTGGAGTTTACTGCTTCGGCTGGCAAGATTTGGCAAAGGTGCTGCCCCATCTACAGACAAACAATGCCCAAAAAGAATACTATCTCACTGATGCTGTGACTCAGGTCGGACAAGTGATGGCAGTGGATGTGGAAGATTACCAAGAAATTCTTGGCATTAATGATCGCCTGCAACTGGCAACAGCATCTGAAATTTTGCAAAAACGAGTCAAGGAGAAATGGATGCTGGCGGGTGTCACCCTCATCGACCCTACAAGCATCACTATTGATGAAACAGTGGAATTACAGGCAGATGTAATTATTGAACCCCAAACTCACCTGCGGGGAAATACGGTGATTCAAACAGGAAGTCACATTGGACCGGGAAGTTTAATTGAAAATAGTCAATTGAGTGAAAATGTCACGGTGCAGTATTCAGTAGTAACAGATAGCACCGTGCAGGCAGGAAGCCGAATTGGCCCCTATGCTCATTTGCGCGGTCAGGTACAAGTGGGTGCTGGTTGCCGCGTGGGGAATTTTGTGGAATTGAAAAATACGCAATTAGGCGATCGCACGAATGCAGCACATTTGTCGTATATAGGTGATAGCGTTGTCGGTAATCAAGTGAATATTGGTGCCGGTACAATTACTGCCAATTATGACGGCGTGAAGAAACACCGTACCAAAATAGGCGATCGGACAAAAACGGGTTCCAATAGCGTTTTAGTGGCTCCACTCACCTTGGGAGATGATGTCTACGTCGCAGCTGGTTCCACTGTTACAGAAGATGTGCCTGATGATTCTCTAGTGATTGCCCGTAGTCGTCAGGTTGTGAAACCAGCTTGGCGAAGGAAAAGTGTTGAAAATGAAACCACAGATCAACACAAATAATTCATCGGTGTTAATCGCAGTTTATCTGTGGTCTTAGACAATAAACCAGGATTTTTGCAAGATGTCTAATCTAGCTAGATTAGTAGTGAAGCCAAAATCTCAACATATAACATGGAAGAACTGCTAGAACTGAGGCAACTTCTAGAACAAGGCAAAGTCCATGAGGCACTGCTGTTGGTTGATGAGTTAGAAGAAATGAGCCTCAGTGACAAAATTAATAAAATTGATAGTTATGGTGTGATTCTTCTCATCCATTTAATTAAACAAAAGGCTGAAAAACGTTCTACTCGCTCTTGGGATGTTTCCATAGAAAATACGGTGCGGGAAATCAACAAAATAAACAAACGCCGCAAATCCGGTGGTTTTTACTTGAATCAAGCAGAATTAATCGATATTCTGCAACAAGGATATCAAGTGGCACTGAAAAGAGCGGCGCTAGAAGCCTTTGAGGGGCGTTATGAAGCCCAAGAATTAGCCGCAATGGTTGACTGGCAAGAAACTTTAGCCGAAGCGCTAGAACTGATTCAGCAATAGCCGATCAGTTCGTCGCCAGTCCATTCCAAAGTGTCACCAATTTTTTCGCCGTCGTGGTAGGCGGCGAGTAAGATTTCGCTAGTTTTGCCCCAAGCGATCGCTCCACTCACATCTAAGGCGATCGCTCCCAAATCCCGCTTGTTCTGGTGGGCTTCTTTAAAGGATCGCTGCATGGCCTCCTTCAGGGACATACCATCAGTGACACGCACTACAATCCGTGGGGCTAAACACTCATCGATGATATCTTCGCCAATGCCAGTACAGCTAACACCAGCATGACTAGTAGCATAATTACCTGCTGGCATCGCAGAATCACTTACCCTGCCAATCCGCTCAAAGCCTTTACCACCAGTAGAAGTACCAGCAGCTAGTCTACTAGATGCATCTAAAGCTACTATACCGATGGTGCCGCGTCCAGCATTACTGGTTTCTACCAATTCGGGTTCTGCTACCACGCCAGCCATTGCGCTTTTAAAATTATCCTGGCGCTCTTGTATCCACTCTTGTAACCGCAAATCAGTTAAAGCGTTATAGCTGGGAAGTTGCATTTCCCGCGCCAACTCAGCCGATCCGAAATCTGATAGCACTCGGTCTGGGGAGTTTTGTAAAAATTGTGCCAACTCAATCGGATTTTTCACCCGCGAGATATTAATCACACCACTAAATCGCCCTGATGCACCATCCATCAAAGAAGCACTCATGCGGATTTGCCCATCAGATTGTAGTACTGAACCAGTACCAGCATTAAAGCGGGGGTTATCTTCGAGCATTTGGCAACCCTGCACCACCGCCTCAGAGGCAGCTGCTCCGCATAATAGTAGAGAATAAACTTCTTCTATTACTGTATGGAGCGATCGGCGTACCGCCTCCAATCCGCCTTTACCGTGGAGAGAACTACCAGCCCCCCCATGAATAATTAATTTAGGTTGCACCTGTGACTCCATTAATCTCTTGCGCTATTTGCGTCTGTGTTGCGGTTAGTTTCATTTTGAGCTTCAGAACGGCGACGACGACAACGTTCTGAGCAGTATTTCACATCGTCCCAGCAATCTTGCCACTTTTTACGCCATGTGAAAGGACGTTGACATACCGGACAGATTTTTGTAGGTAGGTCAGATTTTGAACGAACACGTCCCATATAAATACTGTGTAGATAAGAATTTAATTTCTGAGTGAGATGGAAAATAATTATAACCAGTTTGCTAAGAAGGAAGGATACTTTCGCCGAACAAATGTGTTGTCAATCTATCTTTAGACTTATTTTTTAACTACTTGTCTGGAAATACAAAACTATGGGCAGATGGTTCAACTCTTAAAGTAAGTCTGTAAATTTTTCCAGAAAGAGTTTTCGTAGCATTGTCAAAGAAAAAGAGAAGCACTGAAGCCCTCTGTCAATGGCTCCTGCCTCCTACCTGATTCAATACATATAAGAAAACATTAAGAAGTAAGATTGTAAGTAGGTAGGCACGAATAAACGTAACTATGCAAGGAAATGTAAACTCACTAAAATCATTGCGATTGCAACTCTTAAAGACCAAGGCGTAGCTTGCTTTTCCGTAGGAGTGCGTTTCACTCGCAATCACATACTTATAAGTAATAGAAAAGTACTATGCGGACTTACTAAATAGCGACTGGTGGAATAATCTAACTGAAATACCTAAATTTACGTAGTACATATATTGTATAAGTCTTAAAACTTTAAACTAGAAAAGTAAGCAAGTTTTGGTCTGTTAAGTGACTAGTACCGCAAAGCGGAAGCCAAAAATCAAAAGAAAGACAGCGTAAACGTTTCGGTGATTTTAAATGGGTTGTTTATTTCCGCCGCGCTGTACTATTAGGAGCCAATAAGCTGTGAGGCACTTCGGTAATAACCGCAGTCTTTTTTGAAATATGAATCAACTTGCTATCAACTTGCTATTTTCACGTACATATATACATACAATAGAAGATACAAAACACCTCAAGGAGGGCAATTATGAAAATAAATGCTCAAAGTATCACCTCTTTTATACCAATTAAAGGCTGGGTACGCATAGAGAAACTAGTGCAAAATATGGCATTTTTTCCGATCAAGCGATCGCAATATTGGACTAGAGCTACTCGTTTTTTTCGTACCCTAGTAGCAACTGTTGCTATTTTGCTCGTAGTCCTAATCTATGCAACCCCTAAAGCTTTGGCTTCAGACCACCAGGACACAACCTTTCTTGCCACTCAACTCACTGCTGCGGATCTCACAGATTTGTTTGTGTTTGAAAGTCCCACAGACCCCAACAATGTTGTCCTTGTAATGGATTTCGACCCTCTCATTGTTTCTGGTGAAATGAGACCATTCGATCCAAATGTTCTTTATCAATTCAATATTGATAACACTGGTGACAGTGTTGAAGATATCGTACTTCAATTCAAAATAAATGGCACAGGTTCAAACCAAACTGTCACAGTCAGCCGCCCAACTTCTCCAATCCAAGTAGGAACAAGGTCAACTTTGCTTCCAGTAAGTACGACAGTGCCACTCAACCAAACATTCTCTATTAACGGCATTAACCCCACGAAGTTCTTTGTTGGCACACGCAAAGACCCGTTCTTTTTCGATTTAGAACAGTTCTTCAAAATCATCCCGGATCGGAACTATAGCCTTCAACCTAATCCCAGTCCTCCCTTCCAAGTTCTTTCCTTTAGACCACCTGGACAAGCACAAGATACCCTAGCCCCATTCAATGTCCACTCAATTATTGTCGAGCTACCCAGGCAAGAGCTTGGTAGTGGCAAGATTGGTGTTTGGATAACAACTAGTGTTGAAACTCCTAGATTCAGAAATCAGAATTTTGCTCAGATTGAGCGGTTAGCAGTTCCAGCCTTGAATGAACTTTTTATGGACTTTCAAGCTCATAATAATAGTAATATTCAGACACCAACCCAAGACGCTAGCAATCAATCCCAATTTATTCGAGCCTTTGTGAATGCGATTGGTAGACCTCAAGGTATAGCTGATGCAGTTATTTCAGTGGCGATTCCGGATGTTATCCAAGCTGACCTTTCCAAACCTAGCGGTAGTTATTTTGGGACTCAGTTAGGCAACAATTTTGGTGGTAGAAGACCAAAAGATGACGTAATCGATGTCACAGCATCTGTTGTCTTTGGTAATGCAGTTACAGGGATTACTACAGGCGAAATTCCGGGGCTGACTAGCGATAATGTTGGGCCTAATGATGCCAACTTTCTTCCTACCTTCCCTTATTTAGGTAATCCTTTGTAAGGTTTATGCATCTACGAATACTATGGGTGTTAGCGCTAACTAGCCTACTGGTTTTACTAAGACCCTCTGATACACAAGCGCTAAGTTTAGGCTACACCAATGGTAAGTTAGGCACATACTCCTCTCTTGTGCAACTGCTGACTGTTAATTCCAGGCAGATGTTACCAGGAAAGCAGTTAGATTTAGTTTTTCCAGATTATTTACAGCGATCGCATATTATCAGCGTCTATGAGGAGAAGGTTGCCCAATCTCCCAATTCCTCAATATTTTTACGTCTATTGGCTGATCAATATTTGAGGCGCTTTCGAGAAATGGCAGATGTGGAAGATGTGTTACGAGCAGAACAAGCGGCACGTAGATCCCTGGCACTACAGCCGCGCCATAATCAGGTTTCCTCCATGCTCTTAGCATCAGCCTTACTATCTCAACATCAGTTTCGGTCAGCTTTAGATGTGTTAAATAATTCATCTGTTGATAATCCCAATATTGTCTCGCTCTTGGCATCGATTCAGATGGAGTTGGGCGACTATGAAGCAACTCATCAACTATTGCAGAACCTTCCTAAGAAAGAATCGAATGGTCAGAACGCAGTTGTCGCCCGTTACTTAGAGTTAACTGGCAATCTAGCCTCGGCACGGCAACTGCTAGATGAGGCTATGCAAGAGATGGACTCTTTCTACACGATGAGCGCAGAAACTCGTGCTTGGTTTCATGTGCGGACTGGGGATCTTGCTTTTGCAGCCGGAGATTTAGCCCTGTGTGAGCAGCGATATCGGGAAGCTCTTGACCTCTTCCCACGGCATATAGCTGCGTTTACAGGATTAGCCCGCCTCTATGCGGCACAGCATCGCTGGCAGGATGCTCTGAATGCAGCAAACCAGGGTATAGAACTGATGCCACAGGTAGAAACGTTGGGGTATAAGGCTGATGCTCAACTAGCTCTTCTCGACCAAAAAGGTGCAGCTGAAACCGAAGATTTGATCGGGGTAGTAGCTTACCTGAGCAAGGTTAAAGGAATCTACGATCGCGCTTTGGCTGTCTACTACACCGAACATGGAATTCATTTAACAGAGGCGCTAGAGATTGCCCGTAGTGAAGTAGTAGTGCGAGACGATGTATATGCAGAGGATACTTTGGCTTGGGCAGCTGCGGCTAATGGGCAATGGCAAGAAGCCCAACGGGCAGCACAACAGGCAACTCGCTTCGGGACAGAGGATGCCTTGCTGCAATTTCATGCTGGCATGATTGCACTTCACTTAGGTAACCGTGAGGAAGCGGTAAAGCGACTAACTCAAGCTGTTAGCCTCAATCCTCAATTTCATCACAAGTATGCTGATCAAGCTCGTCAAGCAATTTTAGATTTGGGATTTTAGATTTTAGATTGAGTGCCAATTTGAGATTGAAGAAAAGCCGATTTTAGGTTCATGCTGGACTAACGTCCCGCTACGCGCTTTCACACCTTGTGGGTGACACAAATCCAAAATTTAAAATCTTCAGGCCCCATCCGTTGATCGGTGGGGTCAATCCAAAATCCAAAATCTGTTGACTTATTCAATCCAAAATCTAAAATCTAAAATCACGCCACAGGGAGTTCTTTATGAAAAAGCTGCTGTATCGCTTGGCTTGGAGTACTGCAATTATCGCAATATGTTTTTTTTGGATGCCGAGGGCAAATGCCCATCCTTTAGGCAATTTCACCATCAATCACTACGCAGGAGTGCAGGTAGCAACCGATGGTGTGGGGATTGATTATGTTCTAGACATGGCAGAGATTCCTGCTTTTCAGGAGATTAATCACTTAGATATTAATCACGATCGCAAAGCTGAACCTCTAGAGACGGTTCAATACCCTGACCAAAAATGCCAGGAAGTCAACTCACATCTGGAACTGTTGATCAATAAACATCCTTTAGCACTGTCTTTGATCAAATCAACAGTCGAATTTCCTCCAGGTGTAGGAGGATTATCTACACTGCGGCTGAGTTGTAATTTTCAGGGGACAACGGAGTTAGTAGGCGCGAATCAGTTAATCGAGTTTGAAGATCAGTTTTATCCACAGCGTTTAGGCTGGCGTGAGATTACTGTGGTTGCAAATGGCGTTCCTATTCAAGGTGATTTCACCTCTTTGAGTATTACCAACCGCTTGAGAGATTATCCCACGAACTTACTCAGCAGTCCTCTCGACCAACGTCGGATTGAGTTTAAACTCGATCCGTCTGTGACATCGAATCAACAAGCGCCTCCACCGGAAGTTAAATCATCCAGCCGCTTAGATAATGCTTTGACAGGAAGAAGCAACGATGTCTTTACTAGCCTAATTACCCAGGAAAATCATAATTTCTTAACTATTTTAATAGCTCTAGCGATCGCCTTTTTATGGGGTGGTTTACACGCTCTATCCCCTGGTCATGGGAAAACGATAGTTGGTGCTTATTTGGTGGGTTCCCGTAGTAATGCCCAACATGCCCTATTCCTGGGGCTGATTGTAACGATTACCCATACAGCTGGCATATTTGCTCTAGGGCTGGTCACTCTTGGCACATCCCAGTTTATTTTGACAGAGCAATTGTACCCTTGGTTAAGCGTCCTCTCTGGGGTACTGGTAACTGTAATTGGTCTGAATTTGTTTATCAGTCGATTGCAAGGGACTCAGGTTTCTCATTCACATGACCATGTACATAGTCATGAACACAGCCACGACTTGCATCATCACCATCACCATGTACACCATGAGCATTCGCATCTACCGCCTGACGGTGATCTAAGTTCTATGAACTGGTCTAGCCTATTAGCTTTGGGAATATCGGGCGGTTTGTTACCTTGTCCTTCAGCCTTAGTAGTGTTACTGAGTGCGATCGCGCTGGGACGAATTGGCTTTGGATTAGCGCTGGTATCTGCCTTTAGCTTAGGTCTAGCAGCAGTATTAACTGGAATCGGGTTAATGCTGGTCTACGCCAAGGATCGGTTTGAGCATTTACCATTCCAGATACCCAGGATAAAAATGTTACCAGTCGCAAGCGCCTTATGTATCACCCTAATGGGCTTAGGCATTACTTCACAGGCTTTACTCGCTCATCCCTGGAACTAGATGAAAGTGCAGAATACATTTGCACTCAGTTTTGTCAAATAACCCTGAACAACTAGATGTCAGAAAATCTTATTTCGAGGAAAATATGAAACGATTTATCTTCATCTTTTTAATAACTGCTTTGTGCATAATCGGCTACTTTGAAATTAGCTTGTCACAGGCTGAAAAACTTTTTTGGCTCAATTTGAGTCTTTGAAATCCTGCTCACGAAATCATTTTGCACTTCGCACTGTAAATTTTCGCTGATTAGTACATTTGTCGGGACGTATTACAATACGCCCCGACGTTCGCGGAGCGTCCCGCAGGGATGGGATATTTTTTTAATTTAAGTTCTGCAAAATGGATGGTTTGCATTTCTCGCCAGACCATAAAGAGGACGATTTAATGCCTAATTCAGAGGGTTATACTCTGAGAGCAGATGATCTAAAAGCTTACTTTCGTAATTATTTAAATCTGAAGTTGATGTTCCTAATTCCTGTAACTTATGGTAAATAAAATTACGTTCAAATGTTTCGATCCGTTCTTCTAAGTCTCCATAGAGTTCCTGAAAGGTGAACTCAGTTGCTAAAGCTAAGGTAATTTGTTCTCGGTTTTTACCAAGTGACCGACCGTTGAATTGATAATCACCTTGAGAATGCTGGGTTAGTAGCCCAAGAGCGATCGCTAAAAGCAAAGTTTGATAAGCTAGTTTTAATTCTCTACCAGAACCAATTTCCTCTGGGATTAAATCAGGAATATTCTCATCTGGCTCGATTTGTTCGCTCTGAGTCCGTTCATAGCAGTCTCGATAAAACTCAATTTGACTGAGAAAATAAGCCGGAAAGCCCAACGAACGGGTCAAAACACACAACCGCTGCTCATCTTCAGTTACCAAGGTGGTTAAAGTGCGACTAAATCGACTGTAAAACGCAAATATTTGTTCTTTATCTTTTGCTCCCACCCAGAGGGTAATCTCTCGTTGAGAAGTTGGGTTTAAGTTAGTGTCAATATCCTGAATTCGTAGTAACAAATTAGCGTTATTATAAAGTTGATTTAAACGCAAATTTGCAGTGTTTTCAGCAATTAAATTTGATTGATTTAATACTTCCCCAATAGATAAATTGCTCAATTGCTCGAACTGCTGGCGAACAAAAGAGATAAGTTGGTTCTTAAATGCTTCAGCAGAAGTTTTCCACGCCTGAGAGCGGCTAATTTGTTCTTGAGTGAATGTCTCAGTTGTTAGTGTGGTAAGGAAACTTTGGTAATAAGCATCAATATCCGCATCAGTAAGAACAGTGAGTCTAATTTCTGATAACTTCGTCGTAGCTTGAGCGCGTTGAGCAACCAAATCATTGTATATATCAGACAAGTCAGTAAGAGTTTGCCGTAAAGTCTCAGCCCTTTGTTTAGCTGTTTTAATCAGATAATTCAATGCCTCGACACGGAGATTTTGGGCGTATAAATCATACTCTAACTTTAATTGTTCATTATAGTTGCGACGTAATTCTACGATGGTTGCTTTAACAGTGCTTTCTAGTCGTTTAATTTGTTTCTGAGCCTTTTGAATGCGATCGCGAATATTAGTGCTGTACTTGAGCCAAACTATCCCTAAGTAAGTCAAAATTGTTACCGCAGTCCAAAGCAGATAAGTAACTAAGTTAGCCCAAAAATTTTGCAATAACAGCCATAGTGCTGATTGACTGAAAATTCCCGTCAGAATCAGCAAGCCTAATAAAGCAGTAGCAAGAAAAATAGGATAAATGACTAGATACTGAGAGCGAAATTTGTTTTCTTCTGCTAGCAGTTCACTTAGTTGATCTGTGGCTGTTTCAAGTTGATTTTCAGTGAGAGTTATGTGATTTTGAGATGAAACGATCGCAGCTGCGGCTTGTTCACGAGCATGAGCGATCGCCATGAAACGAATTTGTCGAGCTTGGTCAATTTCTGCATTTAACGCTTGGCGATACTCAGCAATTGCCGTTTCTAACTGTTTCTGAGTTGTTTGTAGCTCTTGCAGTTGTTCTTCAGACTTTCTTTCAGCTAAAATATCTTCTAATTGTTGCTGCCGCAATTTTAAGGACACAACTTGGTTGAGCAGCTTTTGGGTGGCTTCTTGATTAATTGTTACCTGTAATCTTGAGTCGAGAAATGCTTCAGCCGCACGCAGTTCTGTAACCAGATTTTGGGATTGATCGCCAATGGCATCCGTTTGCAGTTCCAAATACAAAAAGGTCAATATGTTTAATAGCCTAGCTCCTTCATGCAAGCCTCTAGGTGTAGCATCAGCATAGCGATTAATCGTGCGGTCTAAGAAAGCGGTTAGTGTTGCCTGTAATTGTTTACAACAATTTTCCAGCGTGCGCTTATAGGAAAGTAGCTCTTTATTTTCAAATTGCCGATAAGCACGCTGCAATTCCATCCCATATTCCTGAGCCTGGCCAGCACGCATCTCAATGCGCGGATTAAAATCTTGCCAAACTGGTTTACCGTTGTCTCGTTCTAATCCGAGAAAAGCATTGCTGAAATCTTCGCTGAGTACAAATACTTTGGCATCTAACAGGCATTTGCGAATTGCCTCTGGAGTGAATTCTGGCTTCGGTAAAAACTGCTCCATCAAAATATCGGCAGCTAAGGCAGCACTCAAACAGTTAATAGTTGTTTCTCCTGGAAAAAATAGTTCTCCATAGCCAAATGCACTATATGCGGGTATTTTCCCCCTGACTTTTTGTGCGCCAATTAATAAGCCATTGTTTTCCGGTTCCACAGTGAGAAAACCTGCCAAAGCATCAGCATAGCTGGGCAAATTATCCCTCAGTCCCCCAATTTGCTCGTCCATCAGCCAGCAGTTATCAAAAGGCGGTACTTTTTGAGCGCCTGCAATCACAACTCCAGTGGTCATTTTGTAATCTAACTCTTTCAGGAGCGTGTAAGCAGCGCCGTAATCAGCAGTTGTGGCTTGGGTAAATAACCCTGGCAATAGCAATAACGCTTCTAAGCTGTAAGGAATATCTATAAAGTACTTAGAAAATAGCCAACGAATCAAGCGTACTATGTCAAAAACTACTGCCTTAGCAAATTGATTACTGAGTGATAGCATGAGATATATTCGATGGGTGCTGCTGATTTTCACTCCTTGGCGTTTAGCAGCAATCGCTTCTTTTGATTGACTAGCGGTTTTCAATAATTCAATCAGTGCAGTTTGGATCTCGCCAGTCGCTTCGGTGAACTGGGTACGGATTTTGGAGACATAAGCTTGTTTACTATGAGTTTGAGCCAGATCAAAACTCATATCAGCAAACTGATCTAACTCGCTACTAAAGCTAAAAGTTTGACCGTCCCAAGTTAAGGTATAAGTTTGAATTAAACAGCTTTGGGTAGCTGGAAATTCTTGCAGTTGCCGTTTCATGGCTGCACAAAAAGCGGCACTGTGAGGATCGAGTGCAAGTAAAATAGTTGGTTTTGGCATGGCGACACTCTTAGAGTGCAAACTATGGGGCTAAATAATCACATCTAAATCTTCCAGGTAAGCTTCAATTTCCTGAATTTCCATTTCTACCTGTTCTTGAATCTGGGAATCAACCTTGCCTCCTTTTAAAACCTGATTGAGGTGATTGATGTAGTTTTGTAAAGTAAATTTGGCTTTGTCTTGGTCTTCGTGGGTAATAAGCTCAACTTTGTGAGCAATTTCCTTGACTAAAGGCAAGTTAGTTTTAAAAGTTTTGAATGCTGATTTGCGATCGCCTCCCAAAGGCAAAACACCGCCCTCTAATCTTTTCGCTTGTTCTGTAGAAACAAAATATTTCTTACTGTGATTGACAATCAATTTATATCGTTCGGGTGCCAGCGCTAAAGCAAACCAACGCAACGCCCCACCGTCGTCTTCTGGAGGAATTAAATTGGCTAAGTTTGTCCAATTGCGATGCAGGTGCTTGAAGACTTTATTCGGATCTAGGTAAGCTAGCTCCATATCCCTCATTCCGTTGAAGGCAAATAAGGGGACACCGACTTCCACTCGAAACAGCATCACCTTATGGGGTTCGCCTGTCGGTACGAAAGAAGGATTATTATTTCCTTTAGGCAAGCGACTAGAAAGAGGCGGATTGCTAAAAACTGTGTTGTTACTTTCTACTCCGTAGTAATAAAATTCTGTGATTAGGTGCTGCTGTTGAATGGGAATTTCCGATTCTTCATACTGCCACAGAGGAACTGCAAGTTTGCCAAGTTGTTGCAAATCTTGCCCCGCATCTTCTGGATTGCTATCTGCCAAAACCTGCTCAACAGTCATACTGGTGAGGGGATAGTAAGTTTCATCTATAAATTTCAGAATTTCGTTTTTGACATCTTCAGCTTTTTTATCAGACCAATTCGTTAAAGTTTGAGACTGTTCTCGATACCAACGGATAAAATCTTCACCAGTAATCTTGGGGCGTTTCGATTGCAGATTGATGCGCTGAATGGTGTGAATAAAGGGATTATCATTAGTGCCTTGACGGCTGACCTCGTGATAACTCTGTTCAAAATCTCGATAAACTTTATCTAAGTTGCTGTGTAGACGCTGGCACTTTTCCTGAATTTCTTCCAGCCTAGCCCGCAGCACACCATAGAGTTCAGCCGCTTTATCACACCGCTTCCAATGTAAATAAGTCTTCCACTTTTGGTCAGCCCGTTCTTTGTATCTTTGGCAAGCTGCTTGAATAGTATTTTTATTTGAAAACCAAGTTTCTGCGGCTTCTTTAATCTTTTCTTCTTGTGGTTCTAATTTCAAAGTATTGAAACTGGTTTTCGCTTCTTGTGACTTGTGCTGCACGCTCTGCTGTAATTCATCTAGTTTATGGGAAAGTTTGGTTAAAAATTGCAAAGCATAAGCTAGTCCATTGGGACGGTTGAGACTCCGCTCCCACCAAGTTGCGATCGCAGCAGTTGCAGCCTGCTCTAAGCGATAAAAACTCAATCCCAATTCTTGAGCCGTCCGTTGTTCAAATTGATCTAATTGCCGTTTGTAGAGTTCTTTGATCGTCGCCAAAGCTGTGCGATCGTGACGGATTTCGCCAATTCGGAATTCGGGTTTCATCTGTCCGCCGCGATCGCTTTCAGTCAACGCATTTACGACGGTAGTAGCATCTGCTAACTTGCAATCTTCTAAAAACCGGGCGATGTCGCTTTCTAAATCGATTGTTGGGGTAGATGCGATTAACTCATTTTTCAGCAAGCTTTGAGCATCCTCTAATTTCATCCGCTCGTATTGCTGTACTGGCAGAGTCAAAGTAGCAAAGCCAAAACTACAGTAATTTATATTGCGTCCTCGAACTTTTTCACCAGTTGCCAGATAAGCGCGAATGTTATCAGCAACGTTAGCAGCGTCTAGACCAATTTGAGAACCAATCTGGATATACAAACCATCTGCAACTAAATTTTGCAAATCGTCTGGACGACCGACTACAGTACCATTTTTGTTAACCCCGTCAATTAAAAATACAGCATCAAAGGGAGGGCGATCGGCTTTGATTTTTGCGACACCATAATCAATCTCAATGCTATTAGACGGTGACAATCCCCAAAAGTGTTCGATTTCCTTGAGAGCGCCATAGGCATTAGACTTCACCAAGTGAGTTTGGGGAATATTGGCAAACACTCTGGGTAAAACAAATACCCCCGTAATATTAGAAAAATTATTCAGATGTTCTCGTGTTAAAAATGCCACATCTAAGAATGTGCCACTGCCCGTCCCACCAGCCAAACTGCCAACAATAAAAACTTCCACGCCATCCCGACTGGAAACTTGAAAGTTATCTGAAAATGCTTGTTTACTGGTGCGAATTTCGCGGACAGCATTGATTGCTTGAGCAATTAAACCTTTAATATCGCCGACTCTAGCAAAT
Organism: Nostoc sp.; assembly: GCF_036917395.1. GTDB lineage: Bacteria > Cyanobacteriota > Cyanobacteriia > Cyanobacteriales > Nostocaceae > Nostoc. Next base: position 222,044 of record NZ_JBALDI010000002.1, on the reverse strand, counting down.
AAGGCCAGCCGTCCCCGGGCCCGAATCTGTCCGGCACCACTGATTAAGCTGGCTGCTGAAATGTCCCTAGGCCACCATTCAGCGATGTGGTCATTACGTGTTAGCGGTAGTGGATTTGCGACAGAGATTGCATAAAGTTCATTAGGTTCTAAAAAAACCTTAGTGCCATCAGGTGATTTTTCTCGTTCTTGGATGTTTTCGGTAGTATCAATTGAAATAAAACGAATAACTTCTGGTACTGAGCCGTAAACATCTATGAATCGCTTTTTAAGTTTGAGTACGACTTCATAACCCGTTCCTCCTAACCCGATAACAACGGTAGGACGAAAAACAACCGTGGGACGCACAACCGTGGGACTTAACATTCACTTTCCTGTGATATTATTCAAAAGTTTGTCTGCCCACTGCTTGACTCAGAGGGTCTTTGGTGTTCAATCCAGTTAAATTGCAGCTTAACGTTGTCAATTTCGATGATGTCCTCGTTGTAAAGTTCATCTGTATTTATCTTTTTAGTATTGACAAAAATTACACCTTTCAAACACCGCAAATCTATATTTTTTTTGCCTGCCCGCCAAACTGTGACTAACTCGGCATCAGAATTTGTCGCCGCAATAGCTGGTATCAAATCACTCAGGCATACTCTCCCCTTCTGTAGGTGAGTGAGACTAATCTCTTCGTCTTGGGATGATTGTGGCAGTGGTTCTAGCACTACCAATGCTCCTTCTAAGCGTTTGCGGGTGCGAAAATCTTCGGCTAATTCCAAGGGGGTTTTGCGTTGAATCAAACAAACTACTATCAAGGCAATTAACAACACCAGTAGCCCTAAGAGCAACCAAATGATTATTTTTCGTCCCAATGGCATCAAAATATGCAGATGAGCTTCCGTAGTGACAGGACTGGCAATTGAGTTATCTGGGGTGAGAACTAAGGTGAAGTTGCGATTGCCTGCAAAACTGCTATTAGTAACCTGCAATTGCACAGGAATTTTAGTTTCTCCTGGTTGTAAGGATATGGCTGCTGAAAGTTCTGCGATCGAAACGTCTTTGGAATTGCCTTGCAATTGTAAGCTGGCTGTTCCAGATATATTGGTGCGAACTACCAAACTTTGGATTTCAGTAGTTTTGCCTGCTTCTATTGAGCCAAAATCTACCCTTGTAGGTTGTATTTGTAGTTTTGACTTAATGGTTACAGGTAGGTCAATTGTAATCGGTGCGTAGACGCCTTGCGGCTTGTCGCCAGACATCGCTTGGTCTGCGATCGCCAACACCAAGCGCAAGTTACTAGCGCCCCCCTTTGCCTCTGCTGGTATCTGTAAACGCACGGGAATGACTGTTGCTTGATTAGCAACTAAATTAATGGTGCGATCAGGTGGAATTAAGCGAATACCACTTTGCTGAGGGTCTTCCAGTTGCAAACTTACCTTAGCATTGACATTACTGATGCTATTAATATTGATTGGTTCAGTAGTCGTTCCAGGTAATACTGGCTGCAAATTGGCCGTAGGTAAATTGACATCAAGCTTAGGTGTAATCAGCACTGGTCGGATATTTTGAGCCAGCTTGTTGAGTTGAACTCCTCCCGGATCTCGCAATACCTGCCCCTTCCCACAAAGCGCTGGATTGTTAGCAAAGTCATTCAGCTGCTTTTCGTGTTCTTTTAATCCTAAAGAGACAAAAAATATATAGGGTTTGCATTGTTGCTCTCGTAAAAATTGGGTATTACTAGGAATGAGAACAGGATTAGGAATACCACGCACATCTTCTAATCCATCTGTCAGAAACACTATGCTGACAGTCCGACCAAGAGCATCAGCACGTTTGTTTAACAAGGCAGAATGTTGCAGCGCTTTTTGCACAGCCTTACCTGTATGAGTCCGCACACCCTCAGCCTGAAGTGAGCTAATTATTTGCTTGAGTTTACCTCTGTCTGGATTACTGGTAATCTTGATATCATCTGCATTTAAAGTTACATCTTTGTCAAAAGTATAGATAGTAACGGTATCGCCTAATCTGGCGGTGTTAACAAATTCAGTAATAGAATTCTTTACTGGTTCAAAAATATTTTTTGTTCCACCTACACCACGCATGGAAGCAGAAGTATCTACTACTAAAATCCAGTCAATTCCTCCTTTAGGAGTAGTCTGAGCAAATGCACTACATAAGTTAGGAATTGATATTAGAGCCAAAACAATGATGCTTCGGACTGAACTAAATTTCAACCAATGCTTGAAGTATCTAAAACTCATTAATAGATTTCTCCAAGCAGATAAATTTTATATTGGTCTTCCTGAAAGCGATAGATGAAGGGTTGAGATTTAATTTTTTTAATCCCTGCCAATATATTGTTGTCCCATCCATCTAATTCTCTTTGCAGCAAACTTATAATTAACAAAATGACAGCTATGATTTGATGCAGTGATTCCATCTTATTTTCTAAAAAATGAAGGTTTAAGCTGCTATTGATCTACCAAAATCGATATAAAAATTTAATTGTGCAAATTTATAACTACGATATTTAATTTATAAAGTATTTTAATTAGTCATACTAAATACGAAATATTTTTGTGATATTTAGCCAATATATTTTGACCTGTTTATCAAGTTTCCTACTAAAACTTGAATCTACTGCACAACAATCCTTAAAAGATTGCTGTCCTTATTCCAACAGTTCACTGTTGGTACAACGCTAAGGATAAATTGCTAATTTTTCTTGTGTAAATCCCATTAATAGCCGGATTTTATAGGCAATTTTGCCGATTTTGGGCTGGTTAATTATTTTTTCGGAATTGAAATGTGAATTTATATTACATTCAAAAGTAATAATCCTGATCAGTGTTTTATCAAGTTACATGTTAACTATTTTAAAAAAGAATGTCACGTTTTTTGTGGATATTCAAGTTATTAAAAACTCAAAGCTGACCTCTTCGTGAAGTCAGTAAATATATACAAATTAATTGAGATAATTGCCAAGATAATTTTATATTTACGTTTAATTAGCCTTGACAGTGACAAAGCTAAATTGTTAATGGTTGTAGTTAACAAGTTAATCCGCTTGGGTTAAGGCTTAACTCTTTGTCAAAGTCAATTTTTTTAACGTAGACGCAAAGCGGTGAAGCAGCGCAGTCTTCTCCCAAAGGGAGAAGCCTGCGGCATGGCAACTCTTAGAGAGGCTCTTGCGTTCGCTTAGAGCAAGGTACGAGCGTCACTCGGAGGGCTTGCCAGACACTACCTGTAGCTTGCTTCCCCGTAGGGGTACGCGCAGCGTCTCGTAGAGAAGGATGCAAAGGAAGAGAAGGAAAAAATGCTTAACTCAAGCTCATTTTCAGACACTTGTTTTGAAAAATGGTACTAAGAATCATGACCAACTAACGGCAAAAGTAAGCGGCTAACTACTCGATTATCTGGTAATTGATAGAAGTTCAACTGTCCTCCCAACTTCTGCATGAAATTTTGGCAGATTAGCAGATGTAAACCTGGTGGTTGGTCAAGGTTAGAGGCAGCAAGCACATCTTTGGGTGTATTATGTAGCTCTGTTAATAGCTCTGGTTCGATCGCACCGTTATATGTAATCGACAGTTCTAGAGATGTCGGATGTTCAGCCTCTGTACTTGCAGAAGAATAATTTGGGTCTACAGTTTTAGATACATCTAAACGGCGACACCAAATGTCAATTCTGCCGCCGATTTGAGAACGGTTACAGGCAGTAACCAATAATTCATGGATAACTAATTCAATTTTGACAATATCACCAGCGATCGTCATTGAAGATTGAGTGTTTGAGGTAGGAACGTCTTTGGCTAATGAAGAGTTCTTTGGCGATTGCTCCTCAATCGGTTGTCCCAAACCATGTACACCAATCCACAGTTTTTGTTGTTTGACTAAATTTTCGATGCGTTCGAGCGATCGCTTCATTAAACTGGCTATGGGTATAGTTTCCCAACTTATGTTTAGTTGCCAGTACTCAAGTTTTAGCATTCCACTCATGGAGGTGGCTGTGTGGTCTAACTGCCGCAGCAATAGCTGGTAGCGCATCTGAGTAAGTTCATTAGCAGGAATGCCCAAATCATGTATTTGTCTAAGGGAGTGCGCTGTTATTCTTTGGATTTCCTCTAAGCGACGATGTTTGTACCAGTTGAGTTGTCGTAATTCCTCTGTTGTAGATTCTAGAAGTTGGGTAATTTGCTTTTCACGACGCCACCAAGCTAATTGAGAAATCAGAGTTATTGTCGCACTAAGGTTTTGTTCTGACCAGCGACACTCTTGATAGTCTGCCAACAAGACTACACCTGTGGTTTCATAATCAGCATTGGTACGTAATGCCATCGCCAAAATCTGACCTTTGTCTGGAGCATTCAACCATTTTCGAGTTTCTGGGGGTAAATCATCTACCTTCAAAATCAGGTAACTCTCCGTAGCAAGGGCCCACTGAATTAAGGCTTCAGCCTGGATAGGAATAGATGCATCAGAAAAAATCCCAAATTTACTATTGTCAATCACTCCAGGGATAATTTTTGCCCAACTTTCACCAGGCGACCAGGATAGTAGTACCGCTAGGGGACAGCCCAAAATTGATGCTATTTGTTCGAGTGCTGTCCGTTCTAAATGCTTTTTTTTGACCTCGATTTTGCTGTTCTGGGATTGTGTCAGGATGTGTAGGCATTGCTCAAATGCCTGGGAAGTTTTTTGCTGCTGGGTGGTGCGGTTGTGTAATTGCCACTGACGAAGAATGACACCAATCTGTTGACTGACGGCCCACAGTAATTCCTTTTCCAGAGTTGTCCAATAACGATGGGTTTCGTGAGTAATGACCAAAAGTGCTACTGGTATATGCTCGTGAGTGCATTTACAAACAAGTAGCGATCGCACACCATTTTTTAGTAAAGGGGGACGCCAGTTAAAAAAGCGTAAATCTTCATCTAAGTTCTCAATTTCCACCGCTTGAGTTGAACGTTGTAAAAGCTGCCCATCTAATTCTTTGAGAGGATGAAGCGTAAATGTCAATGGTCGGCGATTATAAGGCTGACTTTGGTAAATAAATTGATAATTATTTTCCTCAGGGTCATACTGCAACAATAAAAAGCGGGTGGCTGCTAATCGAGCTAAAACTCTCTTAGCACAACTGTGTAAAGTTTCCTGAAGGTCATGTTGACTATAAATACCTTGGGCAACTTGGCTAGTCAGTTGAGCATCTTCTTGAATCTGTTTAACGGTGCTTTCCATGCTTTCAGCGGGTGCAACCAAGGAGATTAAACCAGCAACACCTTGGACGAAATTTTTGTCTGTCTCCGTCCAGATTCGAGGTTCATTGCTTTCCACCGCCAGAAAACCGAGCAAGTTCTTTTGCCAAATTATCGGAGCTGCCAAGAGCGATCGCACCTTCAAGCGTTGCAGCAATTTTGCCGTAAAATGGCTTTTCAAAGAACTACGGGCATCACCAATCGAGACAATTTGGTTAACTGCCAAAGCATAATAAAAGTCGCTCAACTCCTGTACAGTAATTCCTGCTGCTTGCTGATTGCTGGAATTGCGATCGATTTTCACCAGCTGATTGCTCATCCGACACCAAAAGTAGCGCCCTTCCCGCTCAAACCAGTAAACATTTGTCCGACTGGGGGAGACAAATTTATGAGTTGCTTGCACCGCCGCTTCAAGTTTTTGATTAAGGTTAGTCAGGGTGCGTAAATTTTCTAGCAATTCTAATAATGGCTCGTCGGTTCTCTTGGTTTGCTTGTGCTGCAAATCAATCTCATTTTGATAAAGCACTGCCCCCAATTCACCTAAAACCATCATCAAACGTGCTTTTGCTTCCCCTGTGAGTAGGTAGCCCCAGCGTTCTGAACCCAGTAACAGTAAACCCAAGCAGCGGTCTTTATGGCGAATAGGTAAAATAATTGTTCCCTGGATGTGGAATTTTTCTGCCATTTTTCGCCAATCTGCGGCGCGGATTTCAGTTTGCAAATCGGCTATGCCCAAGGGATGCTGTTCAATCACCACTTGCTCTAATAAATCCCCAGGACTGAGAACAACCCTTTGTCGTAAAAAGCTTGTGTCACGATCAGGTGTAATGCCCCCTTTCCCGAATAAAATGTGATTTAGGCGATCATAAAGAGCAATCCAAATCAGTCTGTAGTCAAACTGTTCCTTAAGATAAGAAATAGTAGTTTCAATCAGAACGTCAACATCTTCTTCTTCCCTAAGGCTCTGGAGGACGCGTCCCAAGGAGAGGATTTGCTGTTCGGCGGCTATAGGTTTTTGCGGCTGCCCCATCTGATTTATTGGTTTACATAACTTGTAATATATAAGATGCCCACAAAAGCACCCTGAGTAATATTGCCACGGGTGTTTGCTGAAAGTTCTAAGTAATAGGTTCGTTGAAGTTAGATCAGGGAGTGCTAGGGAAATGGGCGAAACTTCATCCGATGATCAAGAGGAGCAGAGACAAGTCTTAGAGGAAAAGCGAGAGTCTGCTGAAGATAGCAGGCTCTCACAAGAAAAGGAGCGCGAGTCTGCTGAAAATGTCAGACTTTCACAAGAGGAGCAGCGACAGCTTGCTGAATAAATGAGAGATTCTGCCGAACAAAGCCGGCAGCTTGCTGAAGAAGTCAGGGAGACTGCTGAAGAAATGCGGCAAGCTGAAGAAGAACTCCAACAAGCTAAAGAGGAAGCACGGCAAGCTAAAGAGGAACTCCGACAAGTTAGAGAGCAAGCACGGCAGTTTACCGAATTCGGGTAGTATTAAGAATTGAAATGGATATTTATCAACTTGCGATTCGTCCGCTTTTGTTCAATCTGGTAAAAACCGATTCAGAGTGGTTACACCAAAAGACGATTCGCAGTTTTAGCTGGCTATCCCAAACAGGCGTTCACCAAAGAGCTAGTTGGGTAAACCAACGCTTAAAGCAGTCCTTATGTCTATACGATTCACGCCTAGAACAAAATTTGTTTGGGCTAAACTTCCCAAATCCCGTAGGGTTAGCAGCTGGCTTCGACAAGGATGGAGTAGCTGCTGGCATTTGGTCTAACCTGGGTTTTGGCTTTGCGGAACTAGGAACTGTAACTTTTCACGCACAGCCAGGAAATCCACGTCCCCGTTTGTTTCGCTTGCCGTTGGACAAAGCTGCTCTCAATCGCATGGGCTTTAATAATCGCGGTGCAGCAGCAATGGCGGCACGTTTGGCACAGGAAAAGCAGGATAACGTCCAATTAATACCCATAGGGGTTAATTTGGGTAAATCTAAGGTAACTCCCCTGGAAGCCGCCGCACAGGATTATCTCGATAGTTTTCGCTTACTCAAGGATTTGGGAGACTATTTTGTTGTTAATGTCTCTTCCCCGAATACACCAGGGTTGCGATCGCTCCAAGATGCTTCTATGCTCAGTGCGATCTTGGATTTATTGCAACAAGAAAACACTGCACAAAAACCAATTTTTGTCAAGATAGCGCCAGATTTGGATTGGGTTGCGATCGCTGACATTATTTCTTTGGCTAAAACCTACCAACTGGCGGGAATTATCGCCACTAACACCACCATCCGCCGTGATGGACTGAAAACCCAGATAATTGACCAAACTGGCAAATCACCCCAGTCAGAAGCTGGCGGAATTAGCGGTGAACCATTACGCGATCGCTCCACTGAGGTAATTCGTTTTATTTGGCAGCAAACCCAAGGACAAATCCCAATTATTGGCGTTGGTGGCATTTTTTCCCCGGAAGATGCTTGGGAAAAAATTACTGCTGGTGCTAGCTTGATCCAGGTTTATACAGGCTGGATTTATGAAGGGCCACTGATGGTACGCCGGATTCTAACAGGTTTGCTTGTCCTACTAGAACAAAGCGGATTAAATTCCATCAACGAAGCTGTGGGTTTAGAATTCAAAAATCAAAAGTAATTAATATTTTTGATTTTTGAATTTTGAATTGTTATCCTTCTTCCTCCACTGGAAAAAACTCCTTAGTTTTTTCTGAGTATGACCAGGCAATACCATCAGGGTCTTTACTGCGACTCCACTCAGGAAACTCTGGATCATTTCGCCGTTTATAAACTGTGCTGGAATAGACATTTAGCCGTTTGGCAAGTTCAGATTGAATCAGAGAGCCAAAAATTAATTGTTTTTCCAGCGATCGTTTAGCTGATTCAGGGTTTGGCTGAGGGAGTGATTCGGTTTCTAATTCCTCCTCCTGTGGGGTTGGTGGTAGTGGTGCTAAAAGCGAACGCGCAGTTTTAGTAACTGGTTGAGTAGGAAGTTCTTTGACAGGCTCACTACTATCAAGAATATTCCCAAGAATGCTGGCAGTTATAAAGTAATAAGACTGCCCTGCCTCTTCGGAGTTCACTATACTGGCACCAAATTCCGAGGCTTTACCATCCAAGTAGCGTTTTGCCGTTGTTCCAGGAAAATTGCCCCTGATTGCCAAGTCCATTGGCGTAAGTCTGCCCTGATTTTCGCGAACCAATTGATGAAAAATTGGGTTAACTCGTACAGTCCACTGTTGCCATTGATATTCCTGCCAAAGCTTGAAGCCAATTACCAGGAAAATTACCGCCAGTAAAATTCTCCAAGTAGTAACCAGGAAAATAATCAAAAACGAGATGGGCAAAAGTAGAACGAGAAAAGCCTTGCCGTTATCTTCTATGGGTTTTTCACTCATGCCGATTTTTGCTAAGTGAATTTTGGGAAATAATATTATTATCTTGGCAAAAATTGGGACACTTTTTTGTATATTTTGGCCAAGTTGTGGCAAATATGCCGGCAAAACCTTTATTTATTGGGTGTTATAACCTTCTGAACCTGCAACTTATCTAATATTGGTCTGCGATCGGGCAAAAGTTTTTTCCAGAGAAAATAAGAGGGTTTTGACCAGAGCGATCGCAATCCAATGTGGATAATATTCCCCCAAAATTTTAAGTAGCAGATCGCTTGTGCCGCTCAGACTTCTCTTTCCAAAGCAATAATTCTTGCATTAGCTTTCTAGCCCCTTGACAACCAATAATACATATACTACATTAATAATACAAGTCAACTTTCATTAGGGAGTTAGCTTTCACCAGTAGCGGATAGCTCAAATGACAGAGCGCCCACCTTGCCCGGAAAGGCCGACATATCGAGGGTTATCGTATATAACTAAAACACCCTTGATTAAACTTCTGGAGGTGCAGGTAAAAATCCTGTTCCGCTACACCAAATTCAATGCTGTTAGCAGTAGCGAGGCGGTTTAGCCCGTCCTGAAATTTAAATTTTGAATTTTGAATTTTGAATTTTCATGTGGTGGGTAGCTCAGTGGTTAGAGCGCCTAAACCTTATTCACCCCTTGCCTGAAAAGGCCGACGAATTGAGGGTTATCGCCTGCCAAGCGGGAGGTCGCGGGTTCGATTCCCGCTCCACTACACCAATTAATTTTAGATTTTGGACTTCGGCTCCTTTCGGCAACTCTTGGAGACGCTCTTGCGTTCGCTCAAGGCAAGTCGCTCAGTCGAACGATTTGAGATTTTGGATTGAATTTAAAATCTCAAATCAAAAATTTCATGTGGCGGGTAGCTCAGTGGTAGAGCGCTAAACATCCTTGTTCACCCCTTGCCTGAAAAGGCCGACGAATTAGGGTTATCGAATCGGGTTCGAGAGGTCGCAGGTTCAAATCCCGCTCCGCTACACCAAATAATTTTGGATTAAATTTAAAATCCAAAATCCAAAATCCAAAATTTTCATGTGGCAGGTAGCTCAGTTGGTACGCCGAAAAACATCCTTGTTCACACCTTGCCTGAGAAGTCCGACGAATTAGGGTTATCGCCTCTTAAGCCGGATGTCGCGGGTACCCTACGGGAAGCAAGCTACGATTCCTGCTCTGCCACCTTTCATTTTTGCCCGTAAGGGCCGGGAGATGAAACGATGAATTATAATTTTTTCACTAAAAAGAAAACAACTACACCTCAAAATCAACCTATCCCCGGACGAGAAGCAGAAATGGTTCAGGGGCGTTCCGGTGGCTGGATGTTTGATGCTGGCATTTGGAAGATGCTACGCCGTTGTTTGTTAGTTGGCACAGCAAAAAGCACTTACTACGCTGGAAAACAGGAATTAACTGAGGATTTTGTGACAGTTGTAAGACTTGCTGTTGCCGAAAATCCTGGCCGTGTAGCAGAAGAAATTTTGTATGCTAGCGATGGACGCGCCATCAATAACAGTGCGCCTATCTTAGCTTTGGTGCTGCTGTCGATGGGCGAAGCACCAGAAGCAAAACAGGCGTTTGGTGAAATATTTCCGCAAGTTGTCCGCACTGGTAGCCACTTCTACGAATGGTTGAACTACACCAAATCTCTGCGGGGATTTGGCAAGGTGGTGCGGGAAGCAGGTAAAACTTGGCTCTCACGGGAAGATGTCAAGGGTTTAGCTTATCAACTGTTGAAATATCAACAGCGTCAAGGCTTCTCCCACCGAGATGCATTGCGGTTGTTTCATGTCAAACCGCCTACAGAAAATCACCGTCAACTATTTGAGTGGGTAGTTAGAGGCTGGGAAGAATTGCCAGCAGACATTCCCTCGGAGGCGTTGGCGCAGATTTGGTGGTATGAGTGGCTGAAGCGGAATCCTACCCAAACCCATGAAGCTATTTCCCAAGGACGCTTAACCCACGAAATGGCTGCACCTGTGGGCAAAATGGACGAGCTTGCTTGGCAGCTGCTATTTCAGGAAATGCCAATAGGTGCAATGCTGCGTAACTTAGGTTCTTTAACTGAACTGGGTGTGTTGCAAGCTGATGAAAGCGCAAATTTGCTGCAAGTGGAAACAGTTCTTAATCGCAGAGAACATCTGCGTAAAGGTCGCATCCATCCGATTGATGTTTTGAAAGCACTCAAAACTTATCAATCTGGTGGAACATTAGGACGCAGTAAGAAAACTTGGAACCCAGTTCCTCGGATTGTGGACATTTTAGAAAAGGCGGTTGAACTGTCTTTTGATGTTGTGCAACCCACAGGTAAAGTGTTCATGCACGCCGTGGACGTTTCTGGTTCTATGGGTAGCTTGGTTGCAGATATGGGACTGACTTGCTGTGAAATTGCCACGACAATGGCACTGGTAACAGCAAAAGCAGAGAAAAATTACATGATTCGCGGCTTTGCTACGGAATTCCGGGAATTAGGTATCACCGTCAAAGATAGTTTTAGTTCTGCGGTTCGCAAAGCTAGCAACCAAAACTTCGGTGGAACTGATGCATCTGTGGCTTACGACTGGATGATTAAGAATAAGTTCAAGGCAGATGTAGTCTGCTTCTGGACTGACTCGGAAAGCTGGGCGGGAAATAAGCATCCAAGTCAAGCGCTGAAGGAGTACCGCAAAAAGGTAAATCCCAACGTCAAGGCGGTGTATGTCACCTTGATACCTTACCAGATTACTTTGGTAGATCCTGAAGATTCGCTGTCTTGGGATTTGGCAGGGTTTGATCCGGGTACGCCTCGGATCATCCAGATGCTGGCTACGGATGAGTTGTAGATATTGCTGAAGGGTAAAGGATGAAACATTTTATCCTTCAGACTTCATGGCGGGTTACCCTTATTCGCAACTTGCCTTTCGGGGCCGAAGAATTTAGGGTTATCGGTTACGTCTCCACCATGTGGGGATTAGCGGGTTCAATCCCCGCACCCGCCTTTGTTTTTGATTTTTACCTCACGCAAAGAAGAAGGCGATTTAATTTTTGAATGGTCGTTTTTCTATTTCAGCGATGGGTAAGAGTAGGGTGTCTTCAATGTGCGATCGCACCTCAGAAGATACATCACAAAGACTATTTAAGCAATACACCATCAGCTTATTAGCTTTGTAATACTGCCTTAGTAGTTTCTTTTGCTCATCATCAAAATACCATTTTGGCCTAAGTTTAGACTTATTTAAAAGATAACTGTAACAGGTCTTTGAGGGGATTTCGTCTTGAACTATATCTTTAGTTTTACAATTATCTAGTATACTAGTTTCCATAATTGTTTTTTTGTAATCATCTATATTTAAATTAAATATATAATTCCCTATATTATAACCTTCTAGGTAACTTTTACCCCAACTATCTCTAATTTTTTGAAGTTCATTATTTTGTATTAGCCTATCAATTTCTTCATTTTCAACTTCTTCTGCAATTCTAATCTCAGTAATAAGTTTTGAAATAGGTTCAACAAAAATCCTATAGTGATAATTTAATTGCTCAATATTATGCCTATACACTTCTCCTCTAATATTATCTAAAATATTGATATTGTATATCATCTGTTTAAAAAAATATTTATAACTTCCTTTTTTTTCTTTACCTAATACTAAATTAAAGCATTTAACATAAAGACAAATGTATGTTCCTTCTAAAAAACCAAGTTCTATCCCTGCTGTGAGACAATCTTGACGAGATTTGTTGCAATATATATCAAAAGTATATTCAAGAGTACAAGCTAAATTAGAGTATTCTTGATCATTGTCAAAAGAATAATTGCTCAAACCAAGATTAAGGTAAATAAAAAAACCTAAATAGAAAGCCCTAAATCCTGCTTTTTTATAATCTTGAGATATAAAGAATAATTTTTTATTTATCCAGACAAGTAAATTTTGTAAATGCTGATGTGATTCAATTATTGAATCTACTTGCTTTTTAATTAAAAATAAGCTTTCATCATTCGACTCCCTAAGTAAATTAAATCTATCTACAGCTTCTACACGAATCATTGTATGCAGATAATATCCATCTTCATTGAATTTTACCAAGGAACTACTGCATAAATCATCAATTACCCGTTGTCGGCGATTTTTTGGGACGTCCCAAAGCAAAGAAAATAGCCATATTTCTGGTACAGTAATATCTTGATTGGGGTAAAATCCAAAACGGCAGAGAAGTTTATAAGCCTGTATATTATCATTTTTGATTTTATCAAACTGACGTTGAACAAGTTGTTCTATAGTCCTATGTCTTAATATATTTTCACGATTGTCCTGCCAGTAAACTTTTAAATTCCCTTGAGCTTCTTTGAAAATCTCAGGACTAAGGATAAACATAGCCTCAGCATTTCCGCCATAGGCTTGATGCATTTCACTAAGAGCATCATCATCTATACTAATTTTGCAAGTTTTAAAATACTGTTGCCATGATTCTTGCTTCAATCCATCCAACTCATAATTCGTAAAAGGTTGAAGACGTTTTACTGTATGCTCATAAATTTGCTCACGGCTTGTGACAAGCGTTACCGACTGCACACTTTTATCAGCTAGTACGGTTAATAGTTCTACATAAGAGCTATGATGTGGTTCTATAAACTTGCCATTTCTCAAAGCAGGTTCTAGATTATCAATTAATACGCCGATTCTTTGTTCTTGGAGCTTGCTTTTAAATTGCTCCAGCATAGTCATAAAGTTTTGCTCTGGATTCATTTTAAAGTCATTTCTGAGCTTGAGCCTTACCCAATCTTCTACTGAGTTTAGGTTTTGGGGTGTCGTTCCTACCCGCAGTTCAAGATACTCTAAACCTTGAAGCTCAAACCATTTTCTAGCCAAGGTTGTTTTACCTATGCCACCCTCTGCCTGAATTAGAATAACTTTGACACCTCCGTTAACCAGATTACTGAGGTGTGCGATCGCATCCTCACGCCCCACAAAATCAGTATTTTCAGATATCGTTTTATCTTCACTGAAAATTTCAGTTTGTGGTAACTCTGAAGTATTTTGATTTAATAACTCAGGTTTGTACTTGGCAAATAAAGAAATCAATTCTGGAAGCTTTGAACGGCGTTCGTCTGGAAATTCATTATTTAAGCCAAATAACTTACAAATTTCTTCCCGATGTTTTCTAACAGTTGATTGCTTAATATACAAAGAATTAGCGATCGCTTCATCTTTTTCGTTAGCCAGTAGTTTCAGCAGTACCTCTCGCCGCCTTTCAGTTAAGCGATTAAATACTGCATTGAAATGTTGTTGATTCATAACTCTTAACGCATCACAACCACAGTACACATCTGTGTACTCTATATAGTCACAAAGACTCACAGCATGTGTATTAATTGTGTACTAGGCTAACGCAAAAGTTGATGTAGTAATTCACCACTCACAACTTATGAAATCTACATACATCAACGGACGATGCTACTATCAAGGCAATGGTGGCGTTCTTCTTCCTGCTGTCACCACAGTTTTAAAAGCGACACAGCCACCAAAATCTCTAGCCGTCCTTTCCTATTGGCGCAATAAAGTTGGCGATGCAGAAGCAAATCGAATTGCTGCTAACAGCCGCCGTCGAGGAAATGCCTTACATCAGTTGATTAAAGAATACCTGCAAGGTTACTCACCCAAACCTGACAGCAGCCTGATTCAGCCTTACTGGGATAGCGTTCAATCTGTGCTAAACCAACTTAGCGATGTTCAACTTGTTGAGGAAGCCGTGCCTAACTATAAGGAACTTTACGCCGGTAAAGTTGATTTAGTTGCCTGTTATCAAAATGTTCCGCATGTAATTGAATGGACTACAGCCGAGGAACCAAAACTGAGAATTGATAAGCTTTATGACAAGCCTTTACAACTAGCTGCTTATGGTGGTGCAATTAACCGATACTGTAGCGATCGCCTTTTTAACTCCAAAATTAACCATGCTCTTATCGTTGTAGCCTTGCCAGGTGAAGAAGCAGAGATTTTTGAATTTGACCGTGCAAGGCTAATTCATGTCTGGCATCAATGGCTTAATCGGCTGAATTTTTTTTAGTGCAGTTGCTGCCTAAAAGTGCGATCGCATACCCGCCCAAACTAGGCGTCGCAAATATTTACCTCTGGTAGAATAGACAAGATGCTTTTTTAGCAAGATGATGTAATATAACGTAGCAATATTCAGGCGATCGCTGTTCCTTTTGGATGTAATTGCTATTAAGGCGGCAATCTGCTACATATCAGCCTGGTTTCATCCAAATTTGTCCACCTAAAGACAGTAGATGAAGTTCTGTCTGAGTAACTATAAGGGATGAAATAGCTCTGCTTTCCAAAAAGTGAAAAAGGAACAGATTTTTATGACATTTGATTACGACTTGTTTGTCATTGGTGCTGGGCCTGGGGGATTGGCAGCAGCTAAAAAAGCAGCTAGTTACGGAGTCCGTGTAGCTGTTGCTGAACAAGAAGCCATCGGTGGAACGTGTGTAAATCGCGGTTGCGTTCCCAAAAAACTGATTGTTTACGCCGCTGACTTCGCCCTGCAAAATCAAATAGCGCAGAGTTATGGGTGGAGTGACTGTCAAACATACTTTGACTGGACATTATTTATTAAGTCAGTACACCAGCATATTGACAAGATTAACCAATCCTATTTTCAGCAATTGGACAAAGCTGGAATTGAACTAATTTCTCAACATGCCACTTTCATCGATACCCATACTATCAATATTGATGGACGCAAAGTTACAGCAGACAAAATTTTAATTGCTGTGGGAGGACAACCCCTCAAGCCCCAAATCCCAGGTATAGAATACGCCATCACATCCCGCGAGATGTTTCAGCTGCCTTATCTGCCGAAACGTTTAGCAGTCATTGGCGGCGGCTACATTGGTGTAGAATTTTCCAGCATGATGCACGCTTTTGGCTGCGAGGTGACGCTAATTGAAAAACACGAGATGATTTTATCGGGGTTTGATAATGACATTCGCTCTGCGGTACAACAAGGTTTGAGCAAACGGGGAATTAAGTTGTTCACCAACAGCACCAGTCAAGAAATCAAATTCTCAGAAGAAGGTTTGTTGTTAACTATTACTGGTGAGAACCGAGAAATAATTATAGCAGATACCATCTTAGTAGCCACAGGTTACGCTCCAAATACCAAGAATCTTGGTTTGGAAAATGCCCATGTTGAACTTGGTGAAGACGGTGCAATTAAAGTAGATGAATACAGCCGCAGCAGTCAAGAAAACATTTTTGCTGTGGGTGACTGCACCAGCCGTGTGCAATTGACTCCAGTGGCTAAGGCAGAAGGTATTGCCTTTGCCGATACAGTTTTTGGGAACAAGCCGCAAAAACTGAATTATGATTATGTGCCCACTGCTGTTTTTTGCCGTCCAGAAGCGGCTAGTGTGGGAATGACAGAAGCGAAAGCACGCGAAAAATTTGGTGAATCTGTACAATGTTACTGCACCCAGTTCCAACCACTGTTGTATCAGTTAATCGAACAGAATGAGCCAACTACTATGAAGATAGTCTTAAATGGTGATTCTGGGCAAGTTTTGGGTGCTCATATGGTGGGTGAACACGCAGCAGATATCATTCAAAGTCTTGGCGTGGCAATTCGCAAGGGCATTACCAAAGAAGATTTGGATGAAACAATAGCCATTCATCCGACGACAGGAGAAGAATTCTTGTCCTTAAATTAAAATCACGTGCAGGATTGAGTGAAGAAAACACTGAACAGAGAAGGGGGCGGGGTGTATGGGAGAAAATTCTTCTTCTCTGCTCCCCGCCCTTATGCCTAATTATTCTTAGGGAACTCCAAAAATTAAATTATCCAATACAACTATCAGATTCTGCTTCCCCTGCTCAAGAACAGCTTCGACAGCAATTGGATATTTTTTTATTTGTCAGTCTCTTGTCCTTCTGAACAAGATTTTGTGGGAGTGCCTAAATCGTCTAAAGTATTCATTAATGAGTCATCCTGTGGCATAAGGTATCTGCTTTGGGAATTTACAACATCATTAAAAGCTTCAAGAGCTTCAAGATCCTTAAGAGCCTCTGATGCAGACTGATATCGCTGTTTAAAGTCATCCAGCACCATTTTACTGAGAATCTGAGCTAGGGAGTGGCTCACCTGGGAGCGTAGTTTACCGCCGTAGGCATCGCTCCATTTTATCTCTCCATCAGCATCTCTATCTAGCTCACGGGGTGCTATACCAGTCAAGGCTTTAATTCCAACCATACCGACTGCATAGATATCACTACTGTAGTGTGGCCGCCCAAAACATTGCTCGCTTGGTGCGTAACCCTGAGTACCAATGCCAATGGTGAAGGGGGTTTGCTCTTGATGATCAAGCTGTTTTGTGCTGACTTCTTTGACAGCTCCAAAGTCAATCAGTACTAGTTTACCGTCTGAATGTCGCCGGATGATATTGCTGGGTTTAATATCCCGGTGAATCACGTTGTTTTTATGGACAAATATTAATGTTTGCAATAAGTCCCTGACAATTTTGATAACTGCAACTTCTTCAATTGCTCTACCTGTTGGGAGTTCTTGATTTAAAGGATGACCAATTATCTGTTCTTGCACTAAATAAAATTCTTCATCTTCTTCAAAATACGCTAAAAGTTGAGGAATTTGACTGTGCGTTCCCAATTTTTCTAGTGTTTGCGCCTCTGAGTTAAATAAACGTCTGGCAAGTTGCAAGGCTTCTGGTTTGGTGCTGGCTGGTTTTAGTTGCTTGACAACACATCGCGGATTACCAGGACGTTGGGTATCTACGGCAATGTAGGTTTCGCTGAATCCACCGGAACCGAGAACTTTGACAATTTTGTAGCGTTG
This sequence comes from Nostoc sp., assembly GCF_036917395.1. Taxonomy (GTDB): domain Bacteria; phylum Cyanobacteriota; class Cyanobacteriia; order Cyanobacteriales; family Nostocaceae; genus Nostoc. The sequence goes on along the minus strand of NZ_JBALDI010000002.1, from coordinate 204,545 downwards.
AGCCAGGACTTTCCCTGATAAGGCTAAATCTCGTTGCTGGATTAGGTCTTGTAAGTCATCTTGTTGGCTAATAATTTCTTGGACAACGGGGGAAGTTTTATACTTCTGAAATATATCTAATAATTGCCGTTTTTTAATACTTTCCCTGACCAATGAGGTTGTCAGATAGGAAAGTCCAGTCATCGCGATCGCGATCATTGGTAAAGTAGTAGGGAAAATTAACTCACTATAGACAAATAACCCATAACTAATTCCTACCCAAGTGCCAGAAAGGGCGAGGCTATATAGAAATCTATTAATACTACGTTTGCGTCTGCTAATCATCAAGGCTGTACTGCCAACTAGAATTAGCACAAACAAACCCCGCAATGGTGGACTGTTAATTCCTGGGGCGATCGCTTTACCTTGCATCAAAGTTGCGATCGCATTGGCGTGAATTTCTACGCCCGACATGGGTTGAGTGCTGTTGCTAGCAGCAACTGGATAATAATCATTGTTTAACTTATCTGTCGCACCAATCAGCACTATTTTGTCTTTGAAGACCTTTCCCTGTTGTAAATAGGTGTTCCAGTTTTCTGGGTCGAGTACATGCCAAAAGGGTATTTGCTCAAATGTACCCGCAGGCCCCCAAAAATAAATGCGATCGCCCTTTGGTTGAGGATAATTTACTTGTGCTGCCCTAAGCGCTGCTTCATCAAAAGAAGGTAGCTTCTCGATCAAATTATCTTCAGCTAGCAACTTAGAAAACTCACTCGCCAATCGAGCAACTTTACCATCTACCTCTACGGGGAAATTAACTGAGCCAATGGACACTGACCCTTTACGAAACATCTGTTGTGGGTCTATGAGTTGTATAAAAGACCCTTGGTGCGTCTGGGAATTTTCGTAGACGGCTGCTAAGGTAACTTTGCTGCCATATTTTTGTAATACTGCCTGGAGTTGGCGATCGTCAGTAACTCCATAACTGCTTTGCGTGTCAAAAAGGACATCCACCGCTACAGAGCGGACACCGGCTTTGATTAACTTTGTGATTACCTGAGCATATGCAGCACGTTTATAAGGATAAGATTTCAGTGTTTCTAGGTAGGCATACTGTTTCGGATTTGTTTTATAGTACTGTTCGGGAACTGATATTGACTGATCGTCTATTGCTAAAATTACGATGTCTTGTGGAGGCACAATCGACCCACGCAATTGAAAAAAGCCAGAAAGCGCCTTATTTTCCATCACTTGAACCAAGTCCCCACCAGAAGCACTCAGCACTCCTGCACTGATTGCCCAAGCACCAGCGAGGAGATGACCTAAGCGAACCATCCACCTAGATTGGCGAGCCGATGCTGTTGAGGTTACTTTTGTCGGTTTACTTAAGTGTTTATTGGCAGCAGAGACATAGTTTTTAGTTAAGGTAGATGTAGGTTCTTCTGCCATATCGTGTTACTGATTGATTTAAGTCCAACACTTTTATTTATTCAGACCACGTTTTAGTACAAGCACATTCAAATAAGACTTAAATGATAATCTTATACATTTGTAAAGTATCTTCTATTCATCAACAAAATTTTATTGGCACTAGTCCCCAAGAGATTCCTACTCAGGTAGTGCTTAAGTTATTCTTTTCCTGTTGAGTGAGTTACAAGTAGTAATTGTCTCACTGATCAGACCCGGATATACTTCGCCTCTGCACTTGGTTGCGGCAAGATTTTACCCTCGCCTAACCAACAACTACGCTCTTAACTGGGTGTTTTACCAGAAGCTGTCCCAAGTCCGTCTTCTGTCTTTAGCGCAATATTGGTACTTCCCACAAAGCGTGTCCTGATACTGACAGCAAAACTTATAGATAGGCATTAATTTATATCCTACCCTAAGCTTATGCTATACCTCTTTAGGAGTAAACTTTAATGTTATACAGCGATAAATGCTGTTACTGGTTGAATTTTATTGGTAGATTTTGATCACTGGGTGGCTCTTGGAGTGCCGGAGGTGAATAAGGTTTAGCACCCAGGATCTCAGCTCCAATGTTGCATCCGTTTTGATGCCTTGAAAGCGGTAGGATAAAACCTATAGATGAAGAGCTACTTTATAGATATTAGCAAACTTGCTATTTGAAAATTGCTATAATCTATTGTTCCATCTAAATTCATTTATATATATTAGGTGTAAATTTGTATGGGTTCTCCAATGAATCGTCTGTCTATTTTTGTAGACGGAAACAATATGTTCTATGCTCAACAAAAAAATGGCTGGTTTTTTGACCCGCGGCGAGTCTTAGAATACTTAAAACATGAGCAATCAGAAACAACCTTAATTAATGCATTCTGGTACACTGGTTTAAAAGACCCACAAGATCAGCGAGGTTTTAGAGATGCTCTAATTAGTCTGGGATATACAGTCCGAACTAAAATTCTTAAAGAATACTATGATGATACTTCTGGTCGCTACTCCCAAAAAGCGAATTTAGATATTGAAATTGTTGTAGATATGTTTAATACAGTAGACCAGTATGACCGAGTAGTATTATTCAGTGGCGATGGAGATTTTGAAAGAGCAATCGAATTATTACGCTCAAAAAATACACATATTACGGTAGTATCAACAGAAGGAATGATAGCTAGAGAGCTACGCAATGCTACTGACAGATATATAGATTTAAATGATATCAGAGATCAAATAGAAAAAACCGAAGGTTAGTAGCCTTAGCAATTATTTACAAAGGTAAGAGTAAAAGAAAAACTAAGGTTGAAGATATTTTGAGCTACAAGTAACAACTAAACAACAAACGGCAAATGACAAACAAAACTGATCGAATCATTATTTTTGATACTACACTGCGAGATGGAGAGCAATGTCCCGGAGCGACTCTGAATATAGACGAAAAGCTAGTTATTGCCAAGCAATTAGCGCGTCTAGGCGTGGATATAATTGAGGCAGGCTTTGCCTTTGCTAGTCCTGGAGATTTTGAAGCAGTTAAGAAAATTTCCCAAATTGTGGGGACAGAAAATGGCCCAGTAATTTGCAGTTTGGCAAGAGCGATTAAAGGAGATATTGAAGCAGCCGCAGAAGCGTTAAAACCAGCAGTTAACGCCAGAATTCACACATTTATTTCGACTTCTGATATTCATTTAGAGTATCAGTTGCGGAAGTCACGGGCAGAAGTGCTAGCGATCGCCGAAGAAATGGTAGCATACGCCAAATCCTTCATGACAGATATAGAATTTTCACCAATGGATGCGGCTCGTACCGATCCAGAATTTCTTTACCAAGTGTTAGAGCGAGCGATCGCAGCTGGTGCAACAACAGTTAACATTCCCGATACAGTGGGTTACACAACCCCTAGCGAATTTGGAGCCATAATTAAGGGGATTATCGAAAATGTCCCCAACATCGACCAAGCGATTATTTCCGTTCACGGTCATAATGATTTAGGCTTGGCAGTTGCTAACTTCTTAGAAGCCGTCAAAAATGGCGCACGGCAACTAGAATGTACAATCAATGGGATTGGTGAACGCGCCGGAAATGCATCACTAGAAGAATTGGTAATGGCGCTGCATGTGCGGCGGCAATATTTTAATCCCTATCTCGGTAGACCAGAAGAATCTCAAGAATCCCTGACAAATATCGACACCCGGCAAATTTACAAAACCTCACGCTTAGTTTCTAATTTGACGGGAATGTTAGTACAACCAAATAAAGCGATCGTTGGGGCAAATGCCTTTGCTCATGAGTCTGGGATTCACCAAGATGGTGTGTTAAAAAACAAACTCACTTATGAAATTATGGATGCCCAATTGATTGGCTTGACAGACAATCAAATAGTTTTGGGCAAACATTCAGGTAGAAATGCTTTCCGCACTCGGTTGAAAGAATTGGGCTTTGAACTGTCGGATACTGAGTTAAATAAAGCATTCGTCAGATTTAAAGAGGTAGCAGATAAAAAGAAAGAAATTTCTGATTGGGATTTAGAAGCGATCGTTAACGATGAAATCCAACAAGCGCCCGATTTGTTCCGGGTAGAGTTGGTGCAAGTTTCCTGTGGTAGCAATGCCAAACCCACCGCTACAGTCACCCTCCGCACCCCAGAAGGTGAAGAATTAACCGATGCTGCGATCGGGACTGGCCCAGTGGATGCAGTTTACAAAGCCATCAACCGGGTGGTAAATGTGCCCAACGAGTTGATTGAGTTTTCTGTGCAGTCAGTAACAGCTGGTATTGATGCCATTGGAGAAGTGACGATTCGTTTACGTTATGAATCTAGAGTGTTTTCTGGTCATGCAGCGAACACAGATATCATCGTGGCATCTGCTCAAGCTTATGTAAATGCCCTGAACAGGCTGTATGCTGCATTGCAAACTCAAGAAAAGCCAGAGAAAGTATCTGCACAGAAAGTATAAAAATATCTCTGTTGTGATTCGCAATTAGATGCAATACTGCATTAGATATCTTGCATAAGTTGAGATTTGTTAAATAGAACGACAGATAAACACAGAGAAATATAAGTGTTTATCTGTCGTTTATTTTGCTTTTATTCGCCTTTTTGCATGAATGTACAGACGTTGCAATGCAACATCTCTATACACCGAAAAATACCACGAATAACTTTAACTGAACGATATTGCATTATAAATATTTTTTACTTTTTCAGATTTTTAGATTTACTTTATATCCATAAAACTTTATCATCAAAAATGATGTTTATAGTCAGTCAGCTGGTATGAGTAGCGAAAAAACTACAGAATTGCCGCTCTGGGTACAAGATAGAGATATAGTCATTGCTCATGATGAAGAAGTACAGTGGCGAGAAGGAATACGCCCAGATTATTCTTACACCAATGAATTTCTTCATCAGGAAAGCAAATTTCAGCATCCAGAAGGTTCTTTAGAAGCGATCGCCCAAAATTTAGTCCGCACTTTTGAGATGGAAGCTTCTAATAAATCTAATCCCCAACAGTGGCTTTCGATTGTTACTGATAAGTTTAGAATGAGTAGCAATGGCGAAGAAAAATACACTGCTGAAGATGTTGCAGTTCAAGGTACTTATAACTTATTTTTGGGTGAAAGTGAGCAGTACAGATCAAATTCAGAAACTTTTGAATCTTCAGTTCAAGTTTTTCATAATACTTTTCGTAATGGCTTTCTTTGGGAATTAACAGAAGTGCTTTCGGGCCCGCCTAATGTTACTTTTAAGTGGCGACATTGGGGAACATTTAATGGTTCCTATAAAGACTATGCACCTACGGGAGAAACAGTAGAAGTGGTGGGAGTTAGTATTGCTCGCGTGACTGAAGATTTAAAAATTGAATTTTTAGAGCATTATTTTGATAAGAGTGCCTTTCTTCAGAAATTAACCGCAGGCGGTTGTCCCTTCCATTCCCAAAATCAGAACAGTCACTAATGTTTTTCTGGTAGTCAAATAGTTCGCTCGATCAGCGCTTTTAGTAAACAAACAGGAGCGCTTATCGAGTAAAACTGGTTTAGATAAGCTTTGCCTTAGACATTGCTTATGCTTGATCAGCATTATAATTTAAACGCATCATGATTTTTTCTGGCTCTGTCAAATTCTTAAAACCATAACGGCGATAAAGTCCATGAGCATCTTTAGTGCCTAACATCCACCTTTGAACGTCTTGCAATTCTGGATAATCCAAAATATATTCTACAAACCATTTTCCTAGACCTTATCCTCGATAAGGCTCTAGAATAAAAACATCTTTTAACAACGCAGAAGTTGCATAATCAGTGATGACTCTCGCAAAGCCAACTTGCTGATTACCTTCATAAAGTCCAAAACATAAAGAATTATTTATTGCCTTTTCTACGGTGGCTAATAAGATGTTTTCAGCCCAATAGGAAGTTTGTAAAAAATCATGAATCATTTGAACATCTAATTTATATTTATCGGTATTGATGTAAAATTTATGTTTTAATTCTTCGTTCATTTGCCTGAATCTTTTATTTAATATATTAATGTGTAATAATTAATTCTAATTCATTCTTGCAGTCAGTGCGTTGCAACCTAAGATGATGAAATTACTGAACCTTTAGCTAGATAACAAAGGCTATATTCAGTGTTCAAGGATATGGGTGCATGTATTATTGATTATGAATCAGCCGACAACAAAATCTTGGCAAGAAGTTCGCGCAGCTTTTCATAAAATCTGGGGTTATGAAGATTTTCGTCCACCACAGGGAGAAATTGTCAGCAGTTTATTAGCACAAAAAGATACACTGATTATTATGCCCACAGGTGGAGGTAAGTCGATTTGTTTTCAACTTCCCGCACTGCTACAAACAGGATTAACTTTGGTAGTTTCACCCTTGGTGGCATTGATGGAAAATCAAGTACAGGAACTACGAGAAAGCCACCAGAAAGCTGCACTTTTACATAGTGAATTGTCTTCATCTCAACGCCGTGCAACTCTGCAAGCTTTAGAACGTCAACAGCTAAGATTACTTTATTTATCGCCAGAAACTTTGCTAAGTGCGCCAGTCTGGGAAAGATTATGTCAGCCGCAATTGCAAATTAATGGCTTAATTTTGGATGAAGCTCATTGTTTAGTGCAGTGGGGTGATACTTTTCGCCCAGCTTATCGCAGATTAGGGGCGGTGCGTCCTGCACTACTAAAATCAAAACCACCGGGAACAAAAATTAGTATTGCTGCTTTTACCGCTACTGCTGACCCCTCAGCCCAAAAGATTATTCAAACAGTTTTACAATTACAGCAACCAGAGATTTTCCGTTTGAATCCCTACCGTCCTAATTTGCATCCCAGCATTCGCATCGCTTGGACACCACGGGGGAGGAAACAACAATTATTAAAGTTTATTCAAAATAGACCGCAACAATCGGGATTAGTTTACGTTCGCACTCGGAGAGATAGTGAAGATTTAGCCCAATGGTTAGCAGAGATGGGTTATGCTACAGCTAGTTATCATGCGGGATTAGGTGCAACAGAACGCCGTGCGGTAGAAGCAAGCTGGTTAAGTGGCAAAATACCCTTTGTTGTGTGTACCTGTGCGTTTGGTATGGGGATAAATAAATCTGATGTGCGTTGGGTTGCCCACTTTCACGCACCACATCTGCTGTCTGAATATGTGCAAGAAATTGGCCGGGCTGGAAGGGATGGGAAACCGGCAGAAGCTTTGACGTTGGTGAGTGAACCTACAGGGTGGTTAGATTCAGGGGATAAGCAAAGACAGCAGTTTTTTCAAGAACAAATGCGATCGCAACAACAAATAGCGCAGCAACTTGTGAAAAAATTACCAAAACAGGGAGAAGTGAATGTAGTGACGCGACAATTTTCCGAAGGTGCGACGGCGCTGGCTTTACTCCACAGCAGTGGTCAGTTAAACTGGCTTGATCCTTTCCATTACAACATTGAGCAAAAAGCGGGAAATCAGCCAGCGACGCAATTACACGCCGCTAAACAGATGCATCAATATCTGACAACTAAGCAGTGTCGTTGGCAGTTTTTGTTAAATGCTTTTGGTTTTGATAAAGAAGCAGCTAACTGGCGTTGCGGACATTGCGACAATTGCCGCTAAACTGTCTTGTTCTCTGTCACCTGTCCCCTATCCAATAGGTTTAGTTCAGGATTGTTACTGTAAATTTACAACAGTTTTCATTTAATTGAACCACACATGTTGTAAGGGCACAGCAATGCTCATGGGTATCAACTTAAGCCAAAACTCCTTTAAAACCTCGTTTTCAGCCAGAGGCTGGAAATGCAAATCAATTGCGGTGCCGCGAGTAAGGGAGGCGGAGCCTCAGAATAGGCATTCCCAGTCAGAGACTGGGAACGAGGTAAAGACTTATGGGCGAATATCGAAGACTCGTGGGCGAGTATCAAAGACTCATCGGCGAGTATCAAAGACTCGTGGGCGAGTATCAAAGACTCATCAGCGAATATAAAAGACTCATTCACAAGTTTTGCTTCTCGCTGAGAGTTTCTCAAATCGCGATTGCCTTTATTCTTCGTTAACCGAATTCAAAAACCTTTACTCATCGGTCAAGGTGCAAATGATCCACGGGTGAAACAATCAGAAAGTGATCAAATTGTCAACGCAATGCAACAGGCTGGTTTACCAGTGCAATATGCACTTTACAGCGATGAAGGACATGGTTTTGCCAGACCAGAAAATCGCTTGCACTTTTTTGCGATCGCTGAAGAGTTTCTCGCCAAATACTTAGATGGTAGGTTTGAATTTTTGGGAGATATCCCTGGTCATTCAGAAATAGTTAAATAAAGTCTTAAAAGGGTGGTTAGTGTTATTCACCAACCACCTTAATATTTTCAATCTAGTAAACGTGTACACCAAGAGGTCAGTGTAGCAAAACACAAAAATATTACACCCTGTTTTTTGCCTTATTCATACTCAACTTTTGCTCGAAGTGCTATATCGAAGGCTTCAAAATGTGACAAATCTTCAGCCCCCCATAGTTCACCGTTATTAATACCCTCTGGTTGTAATACGTTACAAATAGGCGGATTTAAAAAGATAGGTTTTTTTAGGGTCATACACCAAACATCAGATCTTTCATAACCATAACTATTTTGTAGTCAACAAGACTTTCTCCTAGCAGGTGTAAATCTTTGTCGGCGGCAAAGCTTTTTTCATCATATTTCAAAACCTTTTCAACAGTTATCCATCCTACAATTGAGTAAGGAGAAAATGTTTTCTCCTTAAATTCATAAGAGGCTATATATTTTTTACCTTCTTCTGAATTATCAAAGTCCAATGTGTGAATTAGTAGCGTACTATCCCTATAGTTTAATTCGTGATTCATGGGATAAAATATTATTAATGTTGTGTACTCACCTATCAACAAACCTAGAGCCTCTTCAATGGATAGAGAAACAGCTAAATGTCTGTAAAAACCTCGGTGGTGATAAGCAGAATATTCATTAGGATTGACACGAGTAACTTGAGTATAAAAATCTTTTATATACTGTGAAAAATTTAACTTTGAATTTTTCGGCTTATAGTTTTCCGTTATATTTTTTAACGTAGTTAAATAAGTACAGGCTTCAGAGGATTCTTTGATACGCATAAAGCCAAATCCAAAATTTCCACAAAATCTTTTGAATTCATTAAACTGTTTTGAATTCAATAGTTGAGGCGGCTCTATTAAATAACCAGTACCAAAAGCATCATAAAAATGACTATTTACATAATCATTTATAACTATTTCTTCACAAATAAATTTAGACCAAAGGTAATATTGTTTTGGGTTGTTACCTATACCTAATATCAAAAAAATTGTATCGCCTACTGTATTCAACACGGCTCTTTTATTAGTTGATATACCAGGCAAAATTTCCTCATAATCATATGTTTCAATTAGGGATTCATCAAGAATCATTTCAACAGGTACGTAACCTAGAACATTGTAATTATGGTATTGAACCCAAAATTTAGGTTCAGAATCAATTTCCTTTTTCTTTCGGGCAGGTGTCCAAATATTACAGTTATATTCTGGGTCAATTGTATTTATCCAGAATAGTTCTCTTTCCAGCAGTTTATCTTCTGTGCATTCTTCAATAATTTTAAAATCAAATAAACCTGTTTTTCCGGGTGTAGTTACTACCTCTTTTAGCTCATATTTTAAAAAGGCATATCTCAGAGGATAACTTCCCATTTCTAAGACATTTGGCTTATCCAACCCTCTTGTATGTTCTTTCCATCTCCTGTATATGTTTCGTGATTGTCCAATATAAGACTTACCATTAACAGTATTTGAAATCTGATAAATACCACAAACCATGTTTGTTCTCCTTTCTGAAAAGACTCAATTGCCGCCTCAGCTTCAGGCAGTTAAATTTTCCACCATCAGAGTTTAGTATTCCCATAGTCTTTAGATATTTATCACCAACAGTAACCTCACGATCTAATCCCGTCAATTGGGCTATATCCACGCTGAGTTAGCTAGAGTTAGTATACTAAGAATCACTTGTGCAACAAAAATTTTTGTATGCACTCGAAAATTTACGAGCCACTACCAGGCAAAAAACTGCGTGATCGCACCTCTCAAATCACTTGCTCTGTCTGCTTTTTAACCGCATTGCTTTATCCAGCATTGAGTACTTCCTCTGTGGTTAGCTGTAATTCTCTTAAAATAGTAGAAGCGATCACAGAGGATTTTCTCGCCAAATACTTAGGTGGGAGATTTGAACCTACTCTGATGCTCAGACTCTTCTTTTTGCAAGAGAAAATCGAGATAGTCTTGTAATTGCAACAGCCTCGCTCCAGATAGCTGGCGTAACTTGGCTAAAATGATTTCTTCTTGCTGCCACTGGGCAATGGGGATAATTTGAGATACTGGTACTTCGATAGTTATATGGGGCAGATCAAACCCTTCCAGACTATACCCGTCTTCTTCCCCTTCAGGCATGGGATAATGTTCCACAATTGTTGCAACACTCCCGCGTTTCAGGTTGTATTCTGGTAAATCCTGCGCTAAGGCAACTTGAGAGAATAGGGGATGCTGTACCTTCATGAGTTGGCTCCTTGATCTGGCACTAAGGTGACAAATTTGGTTGTATCGTTTGCAACCATCCAAATGGTTAAGATATTGAGTTCAACGCCATTAATTCCTCGCAGACACGCACGAATGATATACTTATGACCATAGCGAGTTGTTTCAATCCCCTCAGCAGGTTGCGTTAAAACTTGAGCGCGTAGATCCCGTTCCAGTTGTTGCCATTTGTCTAGTGTGTACCCAGCCCTAGCCAAAAATTTAGATTTATCGTCTTTTGGCAACGGCACAAGCAGATACTTGGTTAGCTTTTCTTCTGCGATTATTGCATCCTGCGGTAAAAAGGCCATCGGCTCATGGCATGAATTTTGGGTAGTAATTATTGATTAGATTTTACTGTTCGAGATGATGAAAGTTTGAAAAGCGATCGCACCTCTCAAATCACTTCGTCTGTCGATCTTCATTAGCTTTGCCAAAAGAAACGACTTCGACAACTAATGCCGGAGGTGGCATATCTAAAGTGATTGTGGATCGCGGCAGTTAGTAGTGCTAACCGCTCTTCAATTCGCTCTTGTAGTTGTGGCTGTCGTCCCACCAATCGCTTAAATGCTCGTTTAAACGATGATGCCAGAACTACAGTTCTCACTTGCGTAACTCATCTATTATTTGAGTAACGGTTCCACGGAGCACTTTACCCGCCTGGTATTCTACCTGTGCTTGAACAATATTAGCCGCAATTGCATCACGCCGCCGTTCTGCCAGTCGATGACGGATCAGATCAATTAGTGCTTCTTGTTCATCTACTGATAAGTCTTCGACGCTTTCTAGAACTTGGTCAAACCTAGAGAGTTGAGTCATTATTATTGCCTTTGTTGCAACTATTACCTTTAACTAAAATTGCTCCAAAAACCGCAAATCGCTAGCATACAAGCGACGAATGTCATCGATTTGATGTAACACCATTGCAAAGCGTTCTACACCAAAACCGGCAGCAAACCCTGTATAAATTTCTGGGTCATAACCCACAGATTTAAGTACATTTGGATCGACCATACCGCAGCCCATCACCTCTAGCCAGCGCCCATTCCACTGCAAATCCACCTCAGCAGAAGGTTCGGTAAACGGGAAATAACTGGCGCGGAAGCGAATTGGTAACTCGCCAAATATTGCTTGCAAAAATACCTTAATTGTGCCCTTGAGGTCTGTAAAAGTTAGTCCCTCATCAATGGCTAAAAGTTCTATTTGATGGAAAACTGCTGAGTGAGTTGCGTCTACATTATCTCGCCGATAAACTCGCCCTGGAGCCACAACCCGAATCGGTGGTTCCTCTCTTTCCATGTAACGAATTTGCACCGATGAGGTATGAGTCCGTAAAAGATTACCATCTGGAAGGTAGAAGGTATCCTGCATATCACGGGCGGGGTGGTCAGGCGGGGTATTCAGAGCCTCGAAATTGTAGTAATCTGTTTCCATCTCTGGCCCTTGAGCCACGGTGTAGCCCATACCGACAAAGATATCCAGCGCCCGGTCGATAATACCATTGAGGGGATGAATGCGACCTTGGGGGCTGTAAATTCCCGGCATAGTTACATCCAGAGTCTCCGCCTCTAGCTGTACCTGAATTTGTACAGCTTCCAGGGTGGCACGTTGCTGGTCTAGACTAGTTTGCAGGGATTCTTTAACTGTATTGGCGATCGCTCCAATTTTTGGTCGTTCCTCTGCGCTCATTTGCCCCATACTTCGCAACAGTGCCCCCAGTTCCCCTTTCTTACCCAGATAGTTAACTCTAAGTTCCTCCAGACGTTCTAGGGTATCAGTGGCTGCGATCGCTTTTTCTCCTTCTTGCCGCAGTGCTAAAAGTTGAGCTTCTAAATTGCTAGTCATTAGTTATTAGTCATTGGTCATTAGTCATTAGTCTATAGTACAAAAGCTGTGAACTGCTCGATAAATCAACTTACAGCTATGCGATTAACATTAGCCAAAGGTGAGAGTCGAAACCAAACTTCTGTTTATCAGTTAGAGACGATTGGGCTAGTACCGCAAGGCGGAAGTCAAAAATCAAAAGTCAAAAGTCAAAATGAATACAGCGTAGGCGTTTCGTTGATTTGGAATGGGTTGTTTATTTCCGCCGCGCTGTACTAGTACAGCAGGCGCATAAATCCAGCTAACATCTCAATTAACCAGACAAGTTGCTCTGAGCAACTTGTTAAAGGTAAGCAAACTGACGCCACAGTGTACTAGTGAGTATAGATGTTTTTTTGCTGCCTGTGACCTCCGACATTGACAAATGGCTAATAACAAATAACTAATAATTAATGACCAATGACCAATGACTATGAAATTACTAATTAGCAACGATGACGGCATTTCTGCCTTGGGTATCCGTACCCTAGCCAACTACTTGGCAGAGGCAGGTCATGATGTGAGTGTAGTTTGCCCAGATCGAGAGCGATCAGCAACTGGACATGGATTAACTCTACACCAACCAATTCGCGCCGAAATTGTTGAAGAGATTTTTCATCCTGCTGTCAAAGCTTGGGCTTGCGATGGTACACCTTCAGATTGCGTCAAATTGGCGCTGTGGGCTTTGCTAGATAGTCCCCCTGATTTGGTTCTCTCTGGCATTAATCAAGGTGCGAATTTGGGAACTGAAATCTTGTATTCCGGCACTGTTTCGGCGGCAATGGAAGGTCTAATTGAAGGCATTCCCAGTGTAGCGCTAAGTCTTATTAGTCACACATCTAAAGACTTTCAACCTGCTGCTAAGTTTGCCAAAATTCTCGTAGACCAGTTAGCCCAAAAACCGCTGCCAGATTTGATGCTACTCAACGTCAATATTCCTGCTGTTAAGTGGGAAGAAATTGCCGGAGTTACTCTTACCCGTCAAGGAGTGCGGCGTTACATTGATGTGTTTGATAAACGAGTTGATCCTCGTGGAAAAACGTACTACTGGTTAACCGGAGAGGTAATTGAGGAAGTAGAACCTCCAACCGGATTAAATCTGCCTCAAAATGTACCTACAGACGTGTACGTTGTCCGTAAAAACTATATCAGTATTACCCCGTTACAATATAATCTTACTTACGTAACTGGACTAGATAAATTGTCTGAGTTGGAATTCAAGTTTTCGTGAATCATTTGATTAATCAGGATAAAACTGGGGTTATTCAAATGCATCACAGAAAAATGTAGGCTATAACGTAGGGGCGCTCTTGAAATAACTGATACACATCCATCCCAAGAAATTGATAATTTTACTTGAGAGTATTTTATCCACATTTACACAATTAGCCAGAAACAGGGTATGCTGTTTTACCAAGAAATCCTTCCTCTACCAAAATCGGTGAGACAGCATAAACTTAGACAAAATAAGTAGCAATTTTTAATTTATCGCCCGCTCAGTCCAGCAAGCAACACCCATGTCTAGGATAGAGAACCAGTTTACCGTACAATTTTGGGGCGTTCGCGGCAGCATCCCCAGTCCAGGGCCACACACCGTTCGTTACGGCGGTAATACCCCTTGCATATCAATGCAAGCGGGCGATAAACGCTTAATTTTCGATGCTGGCACGGGACTACATGTTTTGGGGCAATCTTTGTTGTGCCAAATGCCGTTAGAAGCTCATATATTTTTTACTCACTCTCACTGGGATCACATGCAGGGTTTTCCCTTCTTTACCCCAGGATTTGTGAAGGGGAATAACTTTCATATCTACGGCGCGATCGCTCCTGATGGCTCTAGCATAGAACAGCGCCTCAATGACCAGATGTTGCACCCGAACTTTCCTGTACCCTTGCAGATTATGCAAGCCAATTTAAATTTCTATGACATTCGACCGGGGCAACCAATACACATCGATGACGTTACTGTAGAAACAGCACCTTTAAACCACCCAGGTGAAGCCGTAGGATACCGCGTCAACTGGCGTGGTGGTGCTGCTGCTTATATTACTGATACCGAGCATTTTCCCGACCGACTCGATGACAATGTGCTGTGGCTAGCTCGTAATGCTGACATTTTGATTTACGATTCCACCTATACAGACGAAGAATACCATAGCCCAAAAACCCCAAAAATTGGCTGGGGACATTCTACCTGGCAAGAAGCAGTGAAAGTGGCACAAGCTGCTAACGTCAAAACTCTGGCGATTTACCACCACGACCCCGCGCACAATGACGACTTTTTAGATCATATAGGGAAACAAGCATCTGCGGAATTTCCTGGGGCTATCATGGCACGGGAAGGAATCGTACTCCAGGTTCCCACCTCAGTTTCTTTATCAGAATCTTTTCCTGTTAGTAAGTTTTCTACCTAAAGATTGCGATCAGAGGAATTGGAGATTTTAGATTAGATTGGTGATCAGAAGCTTTCAGCGCGAGAGCGTACTTGTTGGCTGCATGGTGAGACAGCGCCGACCACAGAATAGGAGCGACAACAGGAGGACACACTTTATAGCACCAACACAGCCCAGATACTTACAGACGCCCTCTCTTGCGGCTGATGGGAGGATAAAACCTTGTTGCAGTCTCAACACGAAACTAGGCTTTTGGCTGATAGTTAAAAGGAGTGAGATTAACACCCTGGCTGATAGCATAAGACCTCATGGGCAGTTGGTGGAAGTTCAGATCGTCTACAAAAGCTGTCCTCCTCAAGGCGGTTTACCATAAGGTAGCTTCCTGCTGATAGCTAAAATAAACCTAAAATCTCAGAATCCACGTGCTAAATTTGTCTAAAAATGGGTGTTCTATGTGGGTTGCTTCTTCGAGCGAAGGGCTGCTAATGCCTACTGCTGTTGCCCTTGGCAAGTTTGATGGTGTTCATCTTGGTCATCAAAGGGTAATTCAACCAGTCTTGCACGCTGGTGGTCACTTGTCAGTAGCCACTAGTCCGCAGTCAAAGGAAAATCAACAACTAACAACTGACAACGGACAATTGACAAATAAAGAATATACCTACTCAACAGTTGTCACCTTTGACCCCCATCCACAGGAGTTTTTTACGGGGCAACCCCGGACTTTGTTAACACCACTGGATGAAAAAGTCCAACAATTGCGATCGCTTGGGGTAGAACAACTGGTACTACTACCCTTTGACAAAGAATTATCTGCCTTGACACCCGAAGAATTCGTACAAAGAATTCTCGTGCAACAACTGCGATGCCAGCAAATTAGTATAGGGGAAGATTTTTGTTTTGGCGAAAAGCGTAGTGGTACTGCCAAGGATTTGCAATTAATCGCCGCCAAGCACAATATCCCCGTTACCATTGTTCCTTTACAAACTTATACAGGTGACTCGCCCACCCAAAGCAATTGCGTCAGTACTACTCCGACTCAAGATGCCCGCATTAGCACTTCATTGATCCGCCAAACCCTTGAGCACGGCGACATCGAAAACGCAAATCTTCTACTAGGACGCCCCTACACTCTCATTGGTGTTGTCGTTCAAGGTCAACAATTAGGCAGAACCATTGGCTTTCCCACTGCCAACCTCCAACTACCAAAAGAAAAGTTCTTGCCCCACCAAGGAGTTTACGCTGTCCGCGTTTTCACTCTCAGTGAAACATCAGATGCTACTCCTAGTGAGAGCTTGGGCATAATGAATCTCGGTAACCGCCCAACTGTAAACGGTACTTATTCATCTGCAGAAGTACATTTATTCGATTGGTCTGGTGATTTATATGGTAAAAAACTGGCTGTGCAGCTAGTTAAATTTTTGCGCCCTGAACAAAAATTTTCTTCTCTAGAAGCTCTGAAAACACAAATTCAACTTGACTGTATTGTTGCTAAAGAAGTTTTGAGTGCTGGAGCGCAAAGTTAGGAGTAGAGACGCGATTAATCGCGTCTGTACAGGAGTTAGGAGTACAGACGCGATTAATCGCGTCTGTACAGGAGTTAGGGGTTAGGAGTGGGAACAATGTATTTAGGGAAATTGGGCATTGGGAATAATCCAGTCCCCAGTCTCCATTACCCATTCCCTATTCCCCACTCCCCGCACTGCATGAGAGAAAAAATTGACGTTTTAACACAAAATCTGGCTCTTACCATCGTTGGTAAAACTGAGGCAATACGCTTGGTGCTAGTAGCTCTGCTAGGTGGTGGTCATGCCCTCCTAGAAGATGTCCCTGGCGTTGGTAAAACCCTGCTCGCTAAATCCCTAGCTCGTTCTCTGGATGGCAAGTTTCAACGGCTACAATGCACCCCTGATTTACTGCCAACTGATATCACTGGCACCAACATCTGGAACCCAAAAAGCGGTGAATTTACTTTTCTTCCTGGGCCAGTCTTTGCGAATATCCTCCTAACTGATGAAATCAACCGTGCTACACCCCGCACTCAGTCAGCTTTACTGGAAGTCATGGAAGAGCATCAGGTAACAGTCGATGGTGTCTCTCGTGCAGTTCCCCAGCCCTTCTTTGTTATTGCCACTCAAAACCCTATCGAGTATCAAGGTACTTTTCCCCTGCCGGAAGCACAAATGGATCGATTTATGTTGTCGCTGAGTTTGGGCTATCCTTCCGAGGCAGAAGAACTCCAGATGCTGCAAAATTTCCAAAATGGTGTAAAGGTTGCTGATTTGCAGCCTTGTATTACCTTGGCAGAAGTACAGGAATTGCGTTACTTCTGCTCTCAAGTAAAAGTGGCAACCTCCTTGCAACAGTACATCCTCGAATTGGTACGGGCAACACGCCAAGATGAGGAAATAGCCCTTGGTGTCAGTCCGCGTGGCACATTAGCATTACAACGGGCTGCCCAAGCGCTAGCTTTTCTATTAGGGCGTGATTATGTCATTCCCGACGATGTGAAATTTCTCGTCCCCCACGTTCTTTGCCATCGCCTCATCCCTAGAGGAGGACGCAACGCCAGAACTGTTGTTGAGCGGTTATTGCGATCGGTTTCTATTCCTTAAGACTTGAGTTCAACGTGAGAAAAAGTCTCTTAAATAGGTAGAAACGGGAGCAATGCTCCAAAGTTAGATCGGGTTTTAATTCTCAGTTATGTAGCTATATTATCAATAAAAATAGCTATTTGGCTGCGATGCCTGCGGTGGTTACTGAGCGGGTGGTGAGCGCACTTGTACTGAGCGCAAAGTAACCAGTCCGTACCCTTACGGGGATCTTGCTAGCAAGAGCGTCTCCAAGAGTTGTGCGGGCTATGACGCTCGTTCGCCCCAGCGTGCCGTAGGCAAGACTCGCTAACGCAACTCTTAGAGACGCTGCGCGTAGCTTGCTTCCCCGTAGGGGTACGCTATCGGGGTTGTACTATTAAATAGGTGATTTATACCCCTAATTATTTAGCACCTGACTTTGGAGCACTGTTCTCGGCAGAAACTGAGTTTTATTCGGTGCGGGTTAGATGATAACGATCGCCAAGGTTTCATCTCTTAAGAAATGTGTCTCTTGTAGTGAATCTAAAGCGTAGAGACTGCATCTAGGGTTTCCCCAACTAGAGCAACTGGCGTTGGGCACTGCACATAACCTAAAAATAAGGGTTTGAGCGCACGGTAGGCAGTGCCCACCCGACAAAAATTGCTTAAAAATTTAGGGATTGTGACACTAAGTTAGTTTTATTACCCATAATAAAAAGAGTAACTCTTGAGCAATTTCTTGGTGTACTCTACTAGAGAATCATAACTATATTCTTGAATATGACTACGCAAACACTATCTGTACCAAAAGTTTATCAAGGTCAGTTTGGGGAATTTACAATTACTCAGAGCGATCGCACTGGTGTAATTATTTATCGGGCTGGGTTATTAGTAGCAGCACTGAGCTTTGCCATAGGCAGTGCTTTAGTTTTGCTCAACAATAACCCGACTGTTTTTACCGCACTTACACCTCTATATGCTTGTTTTAGTCTCGCTCTTGGTGTAAGTTTATTTACCATTCATATTTACATGGCATCATTGCACCGAATGTTGCAAATTTTTTGGGCGATCGGTAGTATAGCATCAGTGATTCTGGCAATCTCTAGTAGTGAACCTTTGGCTCTCACTATTTACAATCAGCCTGTTACCTTATTTGGAGTTGGTTTTATCTTCGTTGCTTTGACAGGTATTTATTTTAAAGAGGCTTTTTGCTTCAATCGCCTGGAAACCAAAGTATTAACCCTAACAGTACCGCTACTGTTGTTAGGACATTTGGTGGGAATTCTACCAACTCAGGGGGAAAATGTTTTATTAGGAATTTGGGCGACGTTGTTTTTGGTGTTTGCGCTGCGAAAGACAGTGCAAGCAATTCCTGCTGATATTGGAGATAAGTCTGTATTTACTTACTTGAAAGAACAACGTTTAGCTAAGGTTTAATGCAGACAAAAAATCGTCGGCGTCAAAAATTTCCAAAAATCAAACTAATAAAACGCCAAGAAATGTGGATACTTACGGCTCAGGGGTGGGCGATTGCAATCGCTTTGATTGCTTATTTAATATTTTTCACTATTACTCATGTACACTCATTTCTCGCCGTGACTTCCCCTATGAAATCAGCAGAAGTATTAGTCGTTGAAGGATGGCTGCCTGATTACGCAATAGAAGAAGCTTTGACTGAATTTAAAACCGGTTCTTATCATCTAGTAATTACCACAGGAGGCACAATAGAAAAAGGAAATTATCTTAGTGAATACAAGAACTTTGCAGAAGTGTCAGCCGCCACCTTCAAGAAACTCGGTTTAGAATCAGACAAGGTGGTAGCTGTTCCGACACCTGTGGTAATTAAGGATCGCAGTTATGCATCTGCTGTCGAATTTAAGCGCTGGCTATCCAATTCAAATTTACAGCTACAATCAATTAATATTTTTTCCTTAGATGTTCACACCCGTAGGAGTTGGTTGTTGTTCAAAAAACTACTTACCCCTAATATTAAAGTTGGTGCGATTGCTGCCAAAACACAAGATTATGATCCAAATGAATGGTGGGGTTATAGCCAAGGCGTGCGGACAATTCTTGATGAAGGGATCGCTTATATTTATGCGCGGTTTTTGAATTGGAAAGCCTAAAACTGATAATTAGTAATTCGTAATTTTTAATTTTTATTTACGAATTACGAATTACTAATTATGTTGAATAAAACGTAACTTTGGTGGAGTGATTTTAGATGGGCAATTTGACGGACATCATATTACTTACCAAGAATTTGTAATAATGCTTGTCGATAAATTTTTAGACCCTCTGCATTCAGATGGTCACCATCGCTCGTCAAATTCTCTTTAAGAACATTATTTTCATACAATGGTGCTAGTCCTGCTGCTGCAACTGGCACTTTTTCTGTTTCAGAAACTTGATTAATTAGAACATTAATTTGTTCAACTCTAGAAAGTGGGGCTGCTACAGTTGGATCTAAGCTTGCTGCAACTGTTGAATAAAAAGCTGGAATCAGAAAAATCTCTTTAGTTTCCATTGTGCGGATAAGTGCGATCGCCTCTTGCAGATTTTTGCTAAATAATTGATCACTAATTCCATACCAAGCATCATTTCCACCTATGGCAATAATTGCTTTTTCGCATTTAAGTTTGGTAGGAATTAAACTTTTCAGTTGTTCCAGTAATGAAATTGTACTCAGACCATTTAACCCAAAATTAAAAGTACCATTCCCAAGGGTATTACCAAGTTCAGCCGAAATAGAATCACCGAATAAGCAACCTGAGAACTGTTTACCTTGAGCAGCAAGTATCTGATATTGCAGTGCAATTTGCCCTAAGGGTGAAGAACTTACATTGTCCTTTGGTGGTGCATCAGCAGAACCAGAAGATGCATTTGCCATGCTGACTAGCTTGGAAATTTTTGACACGTCAAAGACTAGTTGATTACTGGGATAGGCTTCTAGAAAGCTGGTTATTCCTAAACCTTCTGGTGATTTTGCTCCTAAGATAATAGCAGCTCGTAGGGCTTGTATACTGCCTTGATCACGACGGGCGATCGGGGAGCGTATCGGAAAGACAGTCGCTTGGGAAGCAAAAGATAAAATTTGCTTGCCTATTCCTGTATTTATCAGCTTATCTAAAGCCGCAATATCAAGAGACATTTTCACCTGAAGAGCATCTTGGAACTTCTGTTTATCCTTAGCGCTGAGGTAACCTAAGAAAGATTGCAAATCGCCAGAAACCTTTTGCGTCTCGGCATACTTGCGTATATCTGCCACTGGGAGCGATTGCTCAAACAATCCGTACCTGGCAACAATCTTTTCAGCGGCCAAACTCGGCAACAAACCAAAGCCACTATGCAGCAGTAAAAATATTAAGCACCCGGATAGGCATATTAAAAGACGATAGAAATATTTCATTACAGAAGATAGTGGAATAGTCAACAGTTAATAGTCAATGGTCAAGAGTCAAGAGTCAAGAGCCAAGAGTCAATATTTAATAGTTAAAGGCTGAACTTCCACCCTTAAAGGCTGAACTTTCACCCTCAAAGGCTCAACTTCCATGTTTTAAGAAACTTCCCCATCTCCCCCACTCCCTTTTTATATCAACAGCTAAACCTAATTTGGGAATACTCAATCAAGTAGGCGTGAGGATAGAACCGTGGTAGAAGAAGGTGCATATTGGCTAGCTTGGACGCAAATTTCTGGAATTGGCCCGGTATTACTGCGGCGGCTGCAACAGCATTTTGGCACGTTGGGAACAGCTTGGAACGCTACCAAGGTACAGTTAGGAGAGGTAGAGGGTTTTGGTTTTCAAACACTAGAAAAAGTAGTACAACAGCGATCGCGTTTGCACCCAGAACAACTATTCACCAAGCACCAGCAGGAAAATTCCCATTTCTGGACACCAGCAGATGCAGATTATCCCCGCTTACTGCTGGAAACTCCAAGTCCACCGCCGATTTTATACTATCGCGGTGAAGTCGAACTCCAAGAAAATCTTGGACAAAAACCGATGGTTGGAATTGTCGGAACACGCCAACCCTCAGAATACGGCATTCGTTGGACTCGCCAAATTAGTACAGCTTTGGCTAAAAATGGCTTTACAGTTGTTTCTGGTATGGCAGAGGGAATTGACACAGAAAGCCACATCGCCGCCATGAAAGCAGGTGGACGCACGATCGCAGTTTTGGGAACTGGTGTAGATGTCATCTATCCACATAAAAATCGCGATTTGTATAAGCAAATTTTGACGGCTGGGTTAGTCGTTAGTGAGTACCCCACGAAAACCCCACCCGATCGCACGCACTTTCCCCGCCGCAACCGAATTATTGCAGGTTTAAGCCGCGCTATCCTGGTAATGGAAGCCCCGTTAAAATCTGGTGCTTTAATAACAGCTACCTACGCAAATGAATTTGGTAGAGATGTCTATGCACTGCCTGGGAGACTGGATGATCATCCATCCCAAGGGTGTTTAAAGTTACTGAGTCAGGGAGCAACTTTCATTCTTAAGGAACTAGATGAACTGTTAACAATGCTAGGAGCAATACCACAAATTGATGGAGTCAAGGCTTCCACAGCACCAGAACAGTTAATGCCAACTTTGTCGCCAGAATTGCAAACGGTAATGGATGCACTTGCTAGTGATGCTTTACCCTTCGATTTTATTATCCAACAAACCGGCATGGCTGCTGGCTCTGTTTCCGGTGCTTTGTTAGAGTTGGAACTTATGGGTTTAGTTTCGCAGCTACCAGGAATGCGGTATCAAAAAAGTTAAGAGTTAAAAGAGAACAGTATAGTTGAGTTTTTTAACTTTGTTTTTAGCAATTTTATCCTGAGATTTATAGGAATATAAAAATCAATACGCTTGGCTTAAGGCTTAAGTCTTTATCAAAGTCAATTTTTAACGAACCGCAATCGCGCAGCGTCTCGTTAGAGAAGGACGCATTCGCGTAGCGTCTCGTAGAGAAGGACGCAAAGGAAGAGAAGGAAGAGAAGAAAGAAATGCTTAACTGAACTGTATTGATATAAAAATACAGTTTTTATATCAATACAAACTACTTAAAAGTATGAATTAATGGGCTTTTAATACAAAGTAGAAAATATAGGTAAATCTGTTATTTTGCACATAGATTGTTTCGAGTGGCTAAGTCGAATACCAGAAAATAGCATTCATGCACTAGTTACAGATCCACCTTACGGCGTGGGGGATTTTACGAAAGAAAGAGGAATAAAACCATTTTTAATTATGAATTATGAATTATCTTTGGGGATAATATTGCGGATTCATAACTGGAGATTGATAACCATTTGCCGGCATACCTCCCATGCTGTTGGGTACAGGACTCACAATAGGGGGCTGATAAACGCTCATGGGTACAATGCCTGTCGTACCGTTGGGTAAAGCCGGACTCACAACAGAGGGCTGATAACCATTTGCGGGTATAGTGCTTGTGGTACTGTTGGGTGTAACAGCATTTTGGCTAAACTCTTGGTAGGCAGCACTAGAAATTGAGCTAATCAGTTTTTCGGCGCGAGGGTCGTTATTAGGGCGTTGTACCATGACCGCAGCTATGTAGCGCTTGCCAGTTGGCAAAGCAACTAAACCTGTATCTGCTAACATTGTGCCTATATCGCCTGTTTTGTGGTATATTCTCGCGCCTGTTCCCAAACCCGATGGTAGCAGAGTGTCTTTCTGAGTGCGACGCAAGATATCGAGCATGAGATCGCGTGATGGCATACTCACTAAATTTCCCTGACTTACAATCGCCATCAAATTCCCCAATTCCTTCGGACTAGTGGTGTTTGTCCCTTCCAAATCTGGGAGTTGATTATGAATTATTGTGTTTGTCAATCCCCAGTTCCGGAAACGCTGGTTTAAAGCTTCCATCCCTCCCAGTCGGGCAATCAGCATATTTGTCGCTGTGTTGTCGCTAATTGTAATCATTTTAGTGGCGACTTCCAGAGCGGCGGACTGGGTTCCGGCTGGTTTGTATTGCAGATTTCCAGAACCGCCAGCTATCATATCCTGTTGCATGGTCAGCATTTCATCCAGGCGAATTTTCCCCGCGTCCACATCCTGGAAAAAGGCAAGCAAAATCGGCAGTTTAATTGTGCTAGCTGCTGGAAAACTGGCGGAGCCATTGACATCTACATAATTACCAGTATCCAAATCTACCAAGAAAACTCCGGGTGTAAGATTTGGGTTGGTCGCCGCCAAATTTTGCACGGCATTTTTCAGAGGGATAATTTCTTGGGATAAGTATAGGCTCGAACCTGGGGCTGGGGGAGTTTGGGTAGGTTGTGGCTGCGATCGCGCCACATTACTATTAGATTGCGTCGCCGAATTTGTGCCGATGCGATTAGCCGGGTCTAATACTGACAACACTGTGCCAACAATTGCACCCATACCCACACCTACAATTAACAACCGCACAACATACAACATGGTTTTGGCCATTGGCTTTAATCGCGTTTTCCGTGATGATCGCCGACCTCTTTTTGGCTTTTCCATTTGCACTGTTTTGACCATCACAGCACCTGGTCGAAAGGGAGGATTCCCCTTCACACTAGGTATTGGTTTTACTGCTGCTGGCATGACTAACCCCGATTTTACCCTGCGTGTAGCAGTAGGGATTGGGGGAGGACTGCTCTGATCTTTTGGGCGTGTTTGCGCCACTTCTTTGCCAGTAGCACCTTGCTGCTTCTGGCTCTTAACTTTCACTTTCTTCTGTACCACTTTTTGAACCTTTTGTGGACGCTGGCGGCCATTTAAGGGTTGACGCCGCGAGAAAGCTGTTAATTCGTCACTTGAATCTGACACCGTTACTCCTTGTGACCCACTAGGCTTTTTTATTGCAGACTCCTGACCCAAAACTTAATCTTTAAGCAATATTAATACTCAAATTCAACTTTGCCACTAAGTAGCATTTTTGTGTTTATATAAGCCATCTTAATTATTTTGGGAGGATGATTGCGTACATATTAAACGAATAATTACAAGTTTTCACCATCCCTCTGGTTTTTAAGCGCCCATTCTACCTGCTGCAAAATCCCTCGCAGCATGGCTACTTCCCCTGTTTTTAGGTGAGCGCGATTATATAGTTGGCGAAATTTTTCCATGCGACTAGCTGCCGTATGTGGATACACATAACCAATTTTCAATAATAATGATTCTAATTGCTGGTAATATGCTTCCACTATATCTAAGGATGCAAGTTCTGTTTGGGGTAAGGTCTGAGTATCCGGTTGTTCTACGCATTGTGACAATTCATAACAGCAGATTGCTACGGCGGTAGCTAAATTCAGGGCTACATAATTTGGACTTGTAGGAATGCCAACAAACCTTTGTGCATAATTTAATTCTTCATTGCTTAATCCCCGGTCTTCCCTGCCAAAAATCAGGGCTGCGGGTTTTTCTGGTTCCTCCAGTAACCAGGGTAGTGCAGTGCGGGGTTTTTCTAAGGGTATTTCCCAACTCCGAACGCGACCAGTAGTAGCGATCGCCCGTA
This sequence comes from Nostoc sp., assembly GCF_036917395.1. Lineage (GTDB taxonomy): Bacteria > Cyanobacteriota > Cyanobacteriia > Cyanobacteriales > Nostocaceae > Nostoc. Next base: position 179,709 of record NZ_JBALDI010000002.1, on the reverse strand, counting down.
CACATCCGTGCAATGCTTCTGGTAATGTCGCTACTAATACCGCAGATTCTAAAATTTCCTTAGCATGAACAGCCATCTTCAAAGCTTCCACTGATAGCGGATCGCATTGGGGATTTACTAATACTAAATGATGTATTCCGAAATTTTTCATAACTCTGGCGATCGCCCCGACATTTATCGGCCCAGCTGGCTCTACCAACACAATTCTTAATCCAGCCAAGCCCATTTTTTGCCTCCTGCGATCGCACCAGATAATACTTACAGGCTAATTCTCAGCATTGGATGTTCTGCTGAAGAGTTTCCTTTAAATCATTTTAGCTGTGTATCTGATACATGAAATCGACTAAGGTTATAAAGTTGTCATCTACAAAAGATTAAAGTGCGAACTCAATCCTCATGGATTACCCTGTATAAGCCAGTCATCCCCTGATTGCTCGGTTTCGACTGAACAAATCGCACTTCACTTGCGGCGTTGCTATCTCCGTGCAACTCGCATCCTATACTTAATATTTGTGGATGCGAGTTGAAAGAGATTTTTTAGCAATTTAGATAGACAAAACCCAATCGCCTAAAAGTTGGTTTACTCTATCAGGTACTTCATCATGGGGGCAATGACCGGCTGTTAGGAAATGTTCTGTGAGTTTAGGATAATATTGACGAAACTTTTGGGAACGTTCTCTAGCATTCATCCAAGGGTCAGCTTCTCCCCACAACATCAACAGAGGACAAGTTAATTGCTTTAGTAGCACATCAACTTTTTCCCCTTGAGGAGTGCTAAAGACTGACACAAATACTTCCATTGCACCCGAATCGTAAGCAGGGCGAGAAATTTCTTCTACCAACTGGTCTGTAATCGCACTCTTGTCAAGATAAACTTTTTCTAGAGTTTGGCGAATTACCCAACGTTGTCGCACGTATTGAAATAACAGAGATTGGGCTAAAGGTTGTTGAAAAATCCACTTAGTACTGTCACCGAGAAGTTTCTGCAAAGTAGCGGGTTGTTTAGGTGGCTGAATTTCTGATTGTAAAGCTTCAGGCTCAGATTTAGGTTGGCTTTCGCTAAAAGGGCCGGCACTATTGAGTAACACTAAACCAGCCGCACTGTCAGGACGTTGTGCTGCAACACACAAGCTAGCATAGCCACCAAGAGAATTACCCGCTAATACTGCTTTTTGACCAATTACTTCTTTGATAAAATCATGGAGTTGATCGCGCCACAAGTCGCCGCTATACTGCAATTTTGGTTTTGCCGATCGCCCGAATCCCAAAAGGTCGATCGCAAATACTTCAAAATTTTGACACAATCCGGTGATATTCTTGCGCCAGTGGTCTGTGGAAGCACCAAATCCATGTACCAAAAGCAAGGGCGGACGTTGCGATTGTTTTTCTCCCGCACGCACATAGTAAACGTTGTGCCCGCGCCACTGCCAATATTTACCAGGAATTGGGGTTGTAGAGGAGGCTGTAGTTGCCTGCATAATCATAAGAAATGTTAAGTAGCTTCTAATAATTGTAGGCTAGTGGAACAAGAGAGTCGGGGGAGATGAGGTAGAAATAACTAATGACTAAAGAAAGATTAATTACAGGTAAAACTCAACTGCTGGGTGTAATTGGACATCCGGTGGAACATTCGCTATCGCCAATCATGCATAATGCAGCGTTAGCCCAGCTCGTCGTTGGCGAAGCCTCTCGTAGAGAAGACATCGCTCATTTAGGGTTAGATTACGTTTATCTCCCCTTTCCCATAGCACCAGAGAATTTAGAGATAGCGATCGCAGGTTTCGCCGCTATTGGTGTTGTCGGTTTTAATGTGACAATACCTCACAAACAGGCAATCATGCCCCTGCTTTCAGAAATTACACCCCTGGCTCAAACTATCGGCGCAGTGAATACTGTTAGCCGCCAAAATAACAAATGGGTGGGGACAAACACAGATATAGAAGGATTTATCGCTCCTTTGCAGACAACGTATAAGCAGGATTGGAGTCAGAAAGTGGCGGTAATTTTAGGCAATGGTGGCGCAGCCAGGGCAGTTGTAGCAGGTTGTCACCAACTAGGTTTTGCCAAAATTCATGTTGTTGGGCGTAATATGCAGAGATTAGAAGAATTTGCCAAGAGTTGGAGCAATTCACCCATAAGTGAGAATTTACAAGTTGATCAATGGGAGGAACTTTCAAAGCTAATTCCCCAAGCTAATCTGCTGGTAAACACAACCCCCATAGGTATGTATCCCAAGGTTGATGAGTCGCCTTTGAGTGGAGAGGAAATAGCGAATTTACCAACGGGTGCGATCGCTTACGATTTAATATATATCCCTAAACCGACGCAATTTCTAGAGCAAGCTGAAAAACAAGGCGCAATTGCGATCGATGGATTAGAAATGCTAGTTCAACAAGGGGTAGCAGCCTTAAAAATTTGGTTGCAGCAGGAAATACCTGTAGAAGTGATGCGCCAAGCATTACTAAATCACCTGGGTTTAGGGAAATAAGGTATTCCAAAACTAATGCACCAATTCTCTAGTATTTCTGGCTTTCAAGGCAAAGCATTCCCGTACACAGGGTTCATTTTCTTGTACTCATTCCTACAGGGCATTGAAAAGTTGAATGCGATCGCTTAATCTCAGCTTTAGTGCATCCTTAGGGACTTCCAAATAAAAAAATGTCCCAAAACTGACGCAAAAACCCTCTCATTTTTCCTTTCTCTGTGTCGCGCCAGTTGCTTCAAGTCGGGGAACCCGCCCAACGCACTGGCTTCTCTGTGTCTCTGTGGTTCGTTTATTTTGATAATTTATTTCTTGGAAGTCCCTTAAAGTAAGAATACTTATTAAAGTAATATGACTCGACATGATTTAACTATTGCCAACCGGAGCATTGGCAGATAAATTGTACTTCTTTGGAGTCCTTATTACCGCACTTTAATTTATGTTTGCTAAACCAAAAATACTTTTATCATGGCTTGCATTATTACTAAGTTTTGCAAGTTTATTTCTTAGTTCTTGGATTCTTCTTCCGGCTCCAAATATGTTTTTACTCACCTTAGCAGTGGGAGCGCCAGAAATCAGTCCTTGGTTATTGTTATTAAATTTGCTCTCTTTATCACTTGCTTTTTTCTACATTCGTCGCCATAAACTACAGCGTTTAGCTTGCATTTTCAGTTTGATAGGATTGCTAATTTGTGGATGGGTGCTAGTGAATATCCCACTGACTCAAATGCAGATGGATAAAGCAATGAAACAAGGATTAGGAGCAAATTATCTAGAGCAAATTCCAGTCCAAGTAAGGGCTAAGATGCAAACCCATCCCTTTAACTTAGTTAATTCCTTCAGGGGTATTGCATTAGGTAAAACGCGTCATAAAACAGATATTCTCTTTGCTTCTCCTGCGGGAGTGCCTTTAAAAATGGAAGTTTACCAACCTCCAGAGGTAGGGAAATATCCAGCAGTCGTAGTAATTTATGGTGGAGCTTGGCAATATGGCAATCCTCATGCCAATTCTGAGTTTAATCAATATATTGCTAATCGTGGATATACAGTATTTGCGATTGACTATCGACACGCACCTAAATATAGGTTTCCAACTCAGTTAGATGACGTGCGTACAGCCCTAAATTTTATTCGCAAACATGCAGCGGAATATGAAGCCGATCCAGAACGGATGGTACTTTTAGGACGTTCTGCGGGAGCGCACCTAGCAATGCTAGCGGCTTATCAACCAGATGCACCACCTATTCGTGGTGTGGTTAACTATTACGGGCCTGTTAACTTACCTGAAGGATACAAAACACCGCCAGTTCCCGATCCTATCAACACCCGCGCTGTTTTAAAAGCATTTCTCGGTGGTTCTTTAGAAGAATTGCCTAATCAGTATCAAATTGCTTCACCAATAAATTATCTAACACACCCTTTACCGCCAACTTTATTAATTTACGGCAGTCGTGACCATTTGGTAGAAGCGCGATTTGGCAGACAGATGTATGAACGTTTACATAACTCTGGTAATACTGCGGTTTTTTTAGAAATTCCTTGGGCAGAACACGCTTTTGATGCCGTTTTCAACGGTGTGAGCAATCAATTAGCGTTGTATTATACCGAAAGGTTTTTGGCTTGGGCGTTGTTTAAGCAATAATTTCATCAATATATATAGCGGTTCCCATTCAGATACGGTACAACATTATATCGCCAGGTGTAGGGGCACGGCACTGCCGTGCCCCTACGGGTGTACCTTACGTAAATGAGAACCGCTATAGCAGCAGTCAGAGCATAAAAACTCATTCACGAGTATTAAAGACTCATCAACGGAGTTCAAAGGTGGATGAACGAGTATTAAAGGTGGATGAACGGAGTTCAAAGGTGGATGAACGAGTATCAAAGACTCATCAACGGAGTTCAAAGGTGGATGAATGGAGTTCTGAGTCTGATTAATGAGTATCAAAGACTCATTCACGAGTATTAAGGGACTTCCCAATAAAAAAATGTCCCAAAACTGACGCAAAAACCCTCTCATTTCTCCTCTCTCTGTGTCGCGCCAGTTGCTTCAAGTCGGGGAACCCGCCCAACGCACTGGCTTCTCTGTGTCTCTGTGGTAGCCTGCGGCAAGCCGCTGCGCGTCTACGTTTATTTGGATAATTTATTTTTCTTAGAAGTCCTTAAAACTCAGCACGGGCTAAACGCCCCGCTATCCATGTACAGCACTACTTCTGAGGCCAGCGCCAATTATAGCGATTCCATTCGTACATTCCTTGAATTTCATACTCAGCGCCGTTGAAGAAGCGGACGACGCAGTTAGTAGAGGAATCATCGCCGTTGCTAATCTCCTCGACTTTGATCACCATACAGGGAAACCATTCGGGCTTACAAGGGCCATCCTCTTGCACCCATTCCCATAGTGCATTGGAAACTTCAATGCGATCGCCTACTCTTAACTTTAGTGCATCCTCAAAATAAGAATACTTATCAAAATGGTATGACTCAACACGATTCAGCCACTGTAAACCATAGCGTTGCCGGATAAATTGTACTCTTCCAGAATCATTTTCCAGTAACCAGTCGTTGAGTAATTGCACTTTCCAAGTGCGGTTAAGTTGTTCTTCATCCTTAACAAACTGTAAAAATACTTCTAACTCCTCTGGATTTAGTTCGTCTAAGGGATTAGCAATACCTGACGCCCCAGAGGTATTTCCCTGAATTTGCTCGACCACTTGCAGTAATATCTGTTTCTGCGTGTCAGTGAGAGGACAGCTTGCTGCATTACAATCATTAAAGGCTGCGAACATAGCTGCTTCAATCTCATCTGGAGTCATAAGTTAATAGCAATTAAGAGTTTATTTTCCTAATTATTACAAAGGTTAAATTAAAGTCTTCAATCCTGTTGTACTTAAAATCAGGTAAGCTGAGGCTATAAGTTACATATTGTTGGATTAAGTCACGGGGTCTTGTATGCGGTTGCGGTCACTCACGGTTGTTTTTATTTCCTGTCTCATCACCTTTCTATCGTGGGTGATCACTCCCCCTGCTGTAGCGTTGACACAGATTAAATTATTTGATGTTTCTTATAAAGATTGTCCACCAGAACTAGCACAAGGGGCTGTGAGCAGTAGTGGTAGCGCGGCTGCTAATTGCTTTATTGTCATTGGCAAAGCAGAAAATGCTACTAATAAAACAGCTTACGACGCAGATATTTTTGGACGCATCTATGATGCCAACAATGACTCGGTGATGCAAAATCGCACTCGCTTAGGTTCTATTCCTGAAGTTCCACCAGGTATTAGCGATTTTGAATTGAGAATTTCTGTGCCTGCCAATCAGCCTACTCCATTGAAGCTGAAGCAGTTTAAAGCAGCGGGATTTAGCGGTCAAGTCCGGCGTTAAGAGATAAATTAAATCAGTCTAGGCTAGTTAGCCCAGACTGAAAATCTTTTAATTGAACCTTGAGCAAACTGCAAATTCTGCTTTATGTGTAAGCTGGCAGACCACCTATCAAACCACCTACAAATTGAAGCAGTATAATCGCTAACATTGGAGAAAAATCCATACCACCCAATGGGGGAATAATTCGCCGGAACAAATCCAGATAAGGGTCAGTTATCTGGCTCAAAGCAGAAAATGGCTGGTTATACCAGTTAATTGTCGGGAACCAGGTTAATAAAACCCGAATAATTAGCAAAGCAGTATAAATCTGGATGAAAGTAGCCAGAGTGGTAATCAGAAGGTACATGGATTTGTTGGTTTCCTACTAAGTGTCAAACGCGGTCTTATCTTTTAATTTTAATTTAGTCCATGTCATGGTGTTTGCCGATTCCACATTTACCACAGAAGACATTTTCACCACGCCTGAACGAATTTCAGGACTCCTTAGTGAGGGAGCGGTCATTGGTTGCTTCCGGTGAACCACCATTCACACTACCTAGTTGCTTTCGCACTTCATCAATTGTGGCATTTAGCTGGGCAATTTTATCTTCTAGCGATCGCCGGGCCGTTTCTATGCCGATATTCTCATTTTCGGAAGCTTTCATCTGACGCCGCCTAGCTGCTATTTTCCTAGCTTCGGCTTGGCTATCTGTCAGTTCTATGTCCTCCTGTGCTATCAATTGGGGATCGCGTCGAGAAGCAATCAGTGCCCCGATGACACCGCCAAATACACCACCGACAAACGCCCCTGCTACAAAACCACTGCCAAAACCATCTCGCTGACTCATATCTTTACCGCCTTCAACAAAGCTTGCAACTTTATACAGTAGTTATGCTATTTTCCTGCCCTAGCTGCATACTAGCTTAAGTCCCAAAGATGCGATCGCCTGCATCTCCCAATCCTGGTACAATATACCCCTTACTATTAACTGTTTCGTCAATAGTCGCCGTGTAAACTATTAAACCTGGATAAGCTGCACTCAGTTTTTGCAAAGCTGGTGGAGCCGCCACTACACAAACAATCCGTATTAGGGCTGGATCAGCACCTCGTTGTGTCAATTCTGCCATTGCAGCCATTATCGACCCTCCTGTTGCCAACATTGGATCGGTAATTAACACTAGTGTTTCGGGGTGAAATTTTTCTGGTAACTTGTTCAGATAACAATGAGGTTGCAGTGTCTCTTCATCTCGTGCCAAGCCAAGATGGTAAATCGATGCCAAAGGTAGTAAAGTCTGCGCTCCCTCAAGTAATCCTAGTCCAGCCCGCAGAATCGGCACTACCGCCATAGGCACTTGTGGATCAATCACAGTTGCTGGACAAGTATCCAAGGGACTCTGCACCGCTGTTTCTTGAGTCGGCAACCAGTCTCGCACAGCTTCATAAGTTAGCCATCTACCCAACTCAGTCATGGCACTGCGAAATAATACTGAAGGCGTGCCTGCATCACGGGCAACTGCCAGCCAGTGTTTGATCAGGGGATGGGGTGGAACATAAACACGCAATTGTAGCGTCATAGTCAGAATTTGGCACCTTTTTATTATATGAAAACTGAAACACCATAATACTCTTTCCTGTATCCGGCTGACACCTAAAATTAACACTCTTAATTTTATTGATAAAACTTTTCATTACTAGTTGACATCTATTCTCAATCAAGGCTATATTGTTCTACAGTGTTCTCCTCTCTTTTAAGGATCGGCAGACGGGATTAGTCAGCAGCAGCAGACTCGTCCCTCTTTTTTGTCATTGGGTATTGGAAAATAAACAAAGGACTAGTGACAAAAGACAAAAATGCAAGATATTGATGCGATCGTGATTGGGTCTGGTATTGGCGGATTAGTAACAGCGACCCAGTTAGCGGCGAAGGGAGCGAAAGTGCTGGTGCTGGAACGTTATTTGATTCCAGGTGGGAGCGCCGGTTATTTTGAACGCCAAGGCTATCGATTTGATGTTGGGGCATCAATGATTTTTGGACTGGGACAAAATGGTACTACTAACTTACTCACCCGTGCATTATCAGCTGTAAATGTCAGCCAAGAAGCGATCGCAGATCCGGTGCAAATTCACTATCACCTACCCCAAGGTTTAAACCTGAAGGTTGACCGGGTTTATGAAAAATTTTTGCAAAATCTTACTGCTCATTTTCGCCATGAAGAACAGGGAATTCGTCGCTTTTATGACGAATGCCAAAAAGTATTCAAGTGCCTCAACAGCATGGATTTGTTGTCGCTAGAAGAACCTCGGTATCTACTGCGGGTATTTTTCCAGCATCCTTTGGCGTGTCTCGGTTTAGTTAAGTATCTGCCCCAAAATGCCGGGGACGTGGCGCGGCGCTACATTAAAGACCCGCAATTATTGAAATTTATCGATATGGAATGTTATTGCTGGTCAGTGGTTCCATCGGATATGACACCAATGATTAATGCTGGGATGGTCTTTTCTGACAGGCATTATGGCGGAGTAAACTATCCTAAAGGCGGAGTGGGACAAATTGCCCAAAAACTGGTGGAAGGTCTAGAGAAAGCTGGAGGTAAGATTCAATACCAAGCTAGAGTCACGAAAATTCTCACAGAACAGGGAAAAGCGGTAGGTGTGCAACTGGCTAATGGTAAAGTATATCGGGGTAAACGCATAGTTTCTAACGCTACACGCTGGAATACATTTGAACAATTACTACCAGCAGAAGAAATGCCATTTAATGAGAAAAAGTGGCAACAAAATTATCAAAAATCTCCAAGCTTCTTGAGTTTGCACATCGGGGTAAAAGAGTCAGTTTTACCTGCGGGGACAGAGTGCCACCATATTTTGCTAGAAGATTGGGAAAAGATGACAGCAGCAGAAGGCACAGTTTTTGTTTCGATTCCCACATTGCTTGACCCAGATTTAGCACCAAGTGGATATCATATCATTCATGCCTTCACGCCTCACTGGATTGATGATTGGCAAGAACTTTCTGTGAGTGAGTATGAAGCGAAGAAAGAAGAGGCTGCTGGGCGAATTATTGACCGTCTAGAGAAGATTTTTCCCGGCTTAGATGCAGGATTGGATTATCTGGAGGTAGGCACACCCCGCACCCATCGCCGCTTTTTGGGTCGTGAGGATGGCACATATGGACCAATTCCCCGACGCAAGTTGTGGGGGTTATTGAAGATGCCCTTTAATCGCACAGCTATTCCAGGACTTTATTGTGTAGGGGATAGTACCTTTCCGGGTCAAGGATTGAATGCAGTCGCTTTTTCTGGGTTTGCTTGCGCCCACCGCATTGCTGTAGATTTAGGATTTTAACGTGCATCAATCAAGGTGATTACACCAACAGCTAGGACTACTATAGTAACCACTACATGATGATCAGGCGGTATCTTTTGAAAGAATCAGACTAGCACAAATTGCTAAATCTTTAACTCGTAAATGAAGCAGTCACAGCAAATTCACAAGCACATACAATTGACTAAATGATTAAAAAAAACTTGATTTGATATAAACCGCGTCTACCTTGAAAACCGTAGTTTTTGTGAATTAGGGTAAACCTCAGAACTCGAGCCACGAGCGAATAATACACTTCCCTTAAAAACTCCAGGTTTCAAAATAGACGGGGTTTGAATATTACTCGTTTGGATACGTCAGAGATTTAGATGGTATTTTAATTGAGATTGCAAGTCAAACGCAGACAGTTAATTTTTGGAAGTTGAAAAGTTCAATTGCTGTTGAATGCTTTGAGCGTCATTATACAGAGTTGTCACTCTCAAATCATTACTTGGACAGCTAATATCTGGAGAAGTTTGCCATTGATACCTGACTTGAGTTGACGTACCGAATGAAGCAGATTTTGCACATGCTTTATATGGTAATTTTGACAATGGTTTAGCTACTGAAATATCATTGAAAAATTTCGTAGCTGTGCTCACTTTTATTTCACCTGCACCTTTTTTGTCACAAACAGTGTAAGTTGCTTTTCCAGATGGCAATACGTGAATTATATATTTGCAGGTATTTGTAGAGCCACTATTGATAATAACTGCTGGCTGTTTTGGATTTGGAGTTTGTGCAAGTATTCTCAGAGGAAAAACACATAAGGGTGTACCTAACAATACCGAAACTAGACTAATTTTATATATGTTAAGAATTTTCACTTTCACCTCACATTAATTTTTTTAGTTACCTAAGTAGGTCAGAACTGATTTGAGATATCTTATGCAACAAAGAATTCTTTTATAGCACTTACTTGGTTAATACTTGATTAATTAATATTAAATTTGTGAGCAGTGCAATTATTAAAATTATAGTTGATTGTATACTTTTTAGATATGTCATTATGATGTCAATGTTGTGTCAGGATTACACTCATTTTTTATGTGGTATTCCTGTCGAATATCTACTCTGGATTTTGCAATAAAAGCCTTCAGTGACACAATTGTGGCATTGCAGCTCGCGCCGGAGAAACAGTCATCAGCCGCGATACGCAAACGGATTCGCACGTGGATGTGGAAGTTTACGCCACGCTCAAAATCGATACCATGCCTTTTCACCGCAACCGAGAGTGGGCTGCTTCGCTGTCTGTCTGCGATTGGCACTCTGACGAAATCGAATTGTTTCAGGAACTGACCAATCGAATTTTCCCGCGACTCGAACACGCCCGCGCTGAAATGGATTTACGTAAGTCGGAAGAAAAATATTGATCGCTGTTCGAGTCAATCAACGATCGCTTTTGCATCGTCCAGATGCTATATGACAACCACAATACGCTGATCAATGATTGCTTTCTGGAAGTGAATCCATCGTTTGAGACACAGACCGGAATCACTCAAGTCAAAGGCAAAACAGCCAGAGAAATCGATCTGAATAACGAAGCAGGATTTTTAGAGAATTACAACCGTGTTGCTGTAATGGGCGAATCCATCCATTTTCCATCCTTGTCAGGGGTACAGGAAAAATATAAATAAAGGTGGCAGTATAGACCAGTAAAGCAGTGTTTCCATATTTACAAAACTTTTCATAATTGTGCTTTAATGGTGAGCGGTTTTTGTTTTCCAAGAATCTTCCTCACACACAAAGCGATTACCGATGCTCCTCACACACAAAGAAAACATTTTAAAATTTAGCTGGCTTCTACCCAGCTTCTTAAGCTTGTTTCTGTTTGGCTCCACTGTCAAAGCTAGTGCGATCGCTAATTGGCATTTTGATAGCAATCGTAATCATCTGGATTTCACTACAGATGAGAATGTTCAACCAAAAGTAGAATTACTTACCAATCCTACCCGTCTAGTAATTGATTTACCTGGAGTTACACTAGGATATCCACAGACTAGTCAAAGAGTGGGGTTAGTAATTAAAGACATTAGCATCGGGCAGTTAAACGCAGAGACTACCCGCATGGTAGTTACTTTAGCAGCTGGTTATACCTTCGACCTAGCACAGGTGAAGCTGCAAGAGGAATCTGCAAATCATTGGTCTGTGCAGTTACCTAAACCAGTACCACTGACTGCAACCCAGCCGAAATCTCTGGAAATAACTCCTAGTATTTTTCCAACAGTAAATGATAATAGCACTCTCTTTGCTGGTGTGGTTCCCATGCATTTACCGATGAAAGTGCTGGAACCTCAAATTAAAGCCTTGATGAGTCGCTATAGTTTTCTCAAAACAGGAATGTTTTTCCTGGATTTGGATACTGGGGATTATTTGGATATTGGAGGCGATCGCGTTTTCCCCGCTGCTAGTACGATTAAATTGCCAATTCTCATCGCCTTTTTCCAAGATTTAGATGCTGGTAAAGTCAGCCTAAATGAAATGCTCACCATGCGGCGTGACTTAGTAACTAATGGTTCTGGAACTATGCAGTATGAGCGACTTGGCAATAAATATACAGCTTTGGAAACCATCACTAAGATGATAACCATCAGTGACAATACTGCCACCAACATGATTATCGATCGCTTAGGTGGAGCGGCGCGACTAAATCAGCGCTTCCATAACTGGGGACTGAAAGACACAGTAATTCGGCATCTTTTGGCTGACTTGAGAGGAACCAACACCACAAGTTCTCAAGATATGGCGCGGGTGCTGGCTTTAGTTGTGAATAACAAGCTAGTTTCTCCACAGAGTCGGGAGCAAGCCTTGGATATTCTGCGTCACACCACAATTCACACATTGCTACCCGCAGGTTTGGGGAAAGGTGCTGTCATCGCTAACAAAACCGGAGATATCGGGTTTCTCATCGGCGATGCAGGATTTGTGACTATGCCAAATGGTAAGCGTTATCTGGCGGCTATCTTCGTCACACGTCCGTATAAAGACACGAGGGGAAGAGACTTTATCCGTCAAGTTTCCCAACTTGTTTACAACTACCTGAATCAGACAAATCCAGTTGCTGCGGTTAATTCGCCTAATAGTGCTACGAGATAACAGTTCAAAATAGATATTGGTAAGGACGCACAGTTGTGCGTCCCTACGGTAATTAAATAATTTTAATTTTACTTGCGGCTCTAGTAGCTTTTTCTCTAGCCTCTTGGACATTTACACCTTTCGCTAAAGCTACTCCCATTCGCCGATATGGATGAGCATTAGGTTTACCAAATAATCTAATATCTACATCTTTTTCTGATAAAGCATCGGCTATACCACCAAAAGCAATAGAATCAGATTTTTCGGAAGCTAAAATAACGGCACTGGCTGATGCTCCTAGCTGTTCTATATGAGGAATTGGCAAGTCTAAAATAGCTCTTAAATGTAGTTCAAATTCATTAAAATTTTGTGAGATTAATGTCACCATACCCGTATCGTGCGGTCTGGGAGAAAGTTCGGAAAAAATCACTTCATCTTTGGTAATGAAAAACTCAACGCCAAAAATTCCGGCTCCTCCTAAAGCATCAGTGACTTTGATGGCTATTTCTCTTGCTCTTAATATCTTGTCTTCAGAAATTAGTGCGGGTTGCCACGATTCTTGATAATCGCCTCGTTCTTGGCGATGACCAATAGGAGAACAGAAAATAGTGGGTGCATTCCACTGTTTAATTGTCAGTAAAGTTATCTCAATTTCAAAGTTAATAAATTCTTCTACAATCACCTTTTGACTGTCACCTCTAGAATTAGCGATCGCATAATTCCAAGCTTTCTCAACTTCACTTTTTTCTTGCACCACAGACTGACCTTTACCAGAGGATGACATCACAGGTTTAACAACATTACTAAACCCAATTTCATCAGAAACTGCAATCAATTCTTCTAGAGTTGTTGCATAACCATATTTAGCCGTTCTGATGCCTAATTCTTGATGTGCCAGTTCCCGAATTCTATCGCGATTCATTGTATAGTTAGTAGCAGCTGCAGTCGGTATAACTGTAATCCCTCGCTGTTCAAATTCGAGCAGTTTTTCTGTTCTGATTGCTTCAATTTCTGGTATAATAATATCTGGCTGATGTTTTGTCACTACAGCTTCTAAATCATCAGCACTGAGCATAGAAATAACTTCATAAGCATCAGCAACTTGCATCGCTGGAGCATTAGCGTAACGGTCAACAGCAATCACATAATTACCAAGACGTTGAGCAGCGATCGCAAATTCCTTACCTAGTTCTCCTGAACCCAGCAACATCAATTTTTGGGGCAACTTAATACTCATTAACTTATCCAGGTCAATCTCAATTTAATCATCTTATAATTTGGTGTGTTTTAATTACTATCTTTTCAAGAATTAAATTTAGCTCCACGCAGTTGTAAATCTTGATGTTGTAGCTGAGTTAAACCAGTACCTAAGCCAAGCTGACACTTATTTACTAAAGTCTCGAACCAAATAGTTTCATTAAGAGTTGTACCTTGTAAATCTGCATTTCTCAAATCGGCTTTCGTAAAATTTGCAAATAAGAGGTCTGCATTGACTAAACTACTACCTTGTAGATTTGCTTCTGATAAATTTCCTCGAATCAAGTTTACCCCATCTAAAATTAAACCAGATAAATCTGCTCCTATAAGATTAGGAAACTTTAGCTGACTTGGAGATTTAAAAAATCGCATTATACAGATGATGTTTGCTTCATTTAGTCGTACTTTGGTTAAAAATTCATAACGAGCTATGCCCAGATTATTAAGAATTTCTAGACGCTGTGGGGGACTTTGTTCTAAAAACTGAATAGCTATGTTGCGTAAGTCTTGAGTCGGGAGATTTAACATGATTCTCAGATTGTCGTGCTGATTAAAAATTTAACAGCAGATGTAGGCAAATAATAGATAATATAGCAGTCTTAAATCATTCATAAAAAACAAGATCCCCGACAACTTTTACAAAGTCGGGGATCTAACATTTAACGTGTATCGATAACTACTTACCTAACGTCCTGCCAATAATGCTTTCGTAGCAGATTCGCCTGCTAATCTCACTTGCCTTGTCAACTGGAAGTTTAATAACGCTAGAACACTCAAATCAGCTAACAGTGCCATGAAAACTGTTGTCACCCCAGCAGATTCTACAGCTGCCCAAGGAAAAGTTGTAAACATCCATACAGTAGAATGTTTCCACGAGGAGATACCGATAAATTCTAGAATCATCGGTGGTAGGAACACGGCTGCACCTAAAGTCCCAATTGCCCAGAAAGAACGCTTAGGAGTTTTCAGCAAAAGTATTAATTGGGTGATGGTAGCGTAAATCATCATTAAGCTGATAGACAAAGCTATAGTTAAAAGTACTTTAAACCTGTCAATCTCGTTAACGATCCAAGTTCGGCCATCGTTTGCGTCAACAATAGATGCAAATGAAAGCCAAACTAACCAGGGAATAGTAACAATTATTAAATTAATTGCGATCGCCACGAGTGCAGGGCTTTTTTCGGCCCAAATTAAATCCTGCCAAACACTCTTGTGGCTAGAAACTCCCTGATGTCGATATCTTGCCCAATCTTGTACATCTTGACGCTGAGGGGAAAGAACAGCAATTAAACTTAAAATCAACACCAAGTTGTACAGTGCTAGCAAAACGAAATTTTCCCCAACCTGTTGATCCCATGTGTCATTATTTTTACCATTTTGTAGGGTAGCTCCCCAGATCATAAATTGGTAAAAAGTTACTAACAAATAACTTTGTTTCTTGCTGATTATTGAGGTTTTAGGATTACGGAAGCAACGTTTAAGAGCTTGCAAAATACCGTAACTGCATAATCCCAAATTTAATAAATGGAAGACAACAATACTAACAACACTTGTCCCCAGTGGAAAATAGAAAAACTGCAACTTTTCCATTATAGAACCATCGGAGAAGTGGAACAAGTTAGGAAACAAATAATTTGTTGCATCCCAAGGAGCGAACAGCCTCAACCAAGCTGTTGAATTATGCCAAGCCGTTGAATTATTAAATGATGCTATCTGAAACGTTATGCACAAGAAAAGGAAAACTGCACCACTACCTAACCAAGGCTGAAAACCACTAAACCAACGACTAACTAAGCCAAATAGTAGTGCAGCACTGTAAACGAAAACACAGCTAGCAGCAATAATAGCGTAGTAACTCAAAATGTAACTAAAGGCAATATTGGCAGAACGCCCAGCCCACAAATGTAAAGGAACTGCTACTAAGATAATGAGATAAATTAAACTCGGAACTCCTAGTAACTTGCCAGTCAATATACTTGTTTCTGATTGAGGACTGAGACGGATGAAATTCAGCGTACCGCAAGTTTCTTCTTTGGCTAAATCGTTGATTAACAAATAAGTTCCTGCAACTAATAGTGTAAATACAAAAATTACACTAAATGTTAGAAATATATATTCCCAGTGGTTTTGCCACCACAACTCCCAATCAATTTCGTTTTGAGGACAATAATTATTTGAAAGGAAATCATTTAAATGAGCAATTTGAGATTGATTTGATTGTCGATAAACCCCATTTTGCTGCTGTTCGTATAGTTTACGCAAACGACAGTATGTTCCAGTTAGTGAGTATTTATCATCAGGAAATTCCCGTAACTGATATAAAAAAACTACCAGTTGCAGCAGTAAGGACGTTGCAACCGCGATCGCTACATTAAAAAATTTCAGCCGTCCTTTGAGTTCCCGCAATAATTGCGGATTCCAATCGCCAATCTTGTCTATTAAATTGGGCATCATAGGAAAAAATTCTCCAAAAATGGGGAGTGATATTTATTGACTAATCAAGATGCTTGTTTGTGACCTAATTTTAGGAAAATACTTTCTAAGTCTTCTTGCTTACAGTGAAAATCAGTCAGGGTAATGCCTGCTTTGATCAGCGATCGCAACAACTCAGCACTATCTTCTTCTTTCCCCGAAAAATTTACCCGCACGCTATTTTTTCCTGGAATCACCTCCCACTCTTCTACTAAATGATGATGTTTCAATTCTCTTAAAAGTGCCTCTAGGTTTCCCAAAGTTGATATCACAATTTGCTGATGGGCAAGACGTTGATAAAGTTGTTGTAACGAGGTACTTTCTACCAAAAAGCCGAGTTCCATAATTCCTACAGAAGTACACAGTTCCGCTAAATCACTGAGAACGTGGGAGGAAATGATTACAGTCATCCCAGCTTCTTGCAAAGCTTTAATGATTTCGCGAAAGTGCATTCTAGCAATGGGGTCAAGTCCTGAAACAGGCTCATCCAGTAGTAGTAAAATCGGTTCGTGGATAATGGTTCGCGCTAAACTTAAGCGCTGTTTCATCCCCCGCGACAGAGTAGCTATTTGGCTATTGCGTTTATTACCAAGTTGGATTAGTTCTAAAACTTCATGCAGGCGTTGAGTACGGCGTGGTTCTCGCAAGCGATAGAGACGCGCAAAATAATCTAGGTAGTCCCAGACTGTCAGATCCTCATACAGCGGGTAGTCATCGGGTAAGTAGCCTAGACGACGCTTAAGTTTGGAATTACTCTTGTCACGAAGTAGGCGATCGCCATTAATATAAATCTCACCCGTAGTTGGTTCCTCAGCAGTTGCCAACATTCGGATGAGAGTTGTTTTACCCGCACCATTCGGCCCAATCAGTCCATATACTTCCCCCGCCTGGATTTCTAAATCAATATCATTGACAGCAATATGCCGGTCAAATTGCTTAGTTAGTCCACGGGTGCAAATTGCTAATTCTTTTACCATCGCTGCTGGGGTGCGGCTTGTAATTAACACTTAACCTAACTTTTTTTACAGCTTTTGTCAGGCTTGTTTCAGAAATTGAAACTGGCTTTAAGGGACTTCCAAAGAATAAGTTATCCCAAGAAAATCAAGAAACAATATTTAACTGATAATGATAATCATTAAAAAATTGGAAGAAAGGGTTAGCGGGAGCGATCGCTATGGTTTTTGGTCAAATTAAATCTATGATTTTCATAACTTCCACTTGCCCCAAAGGCATGAGGGCTATGACCCACTATGCCTTGTTAAAGCAATTTATACAGTTATATATCAAAAATATTAAAAATCAGATTCATTTACAGCAAAGTTTACAAGTATAAAGAATTTGGCTTAAAGAACTGCCTCTTTGTTAAAAAGCTGGAGACATGATACCAAGCGTTATAAATTTGACACAAGTTGAATCAGGGGAATACGAATAATAAACTCAGCACCAACTCCTGATTGCGAAATGCATTCTAAAGAACCGCCATGTTTTTGTGTGATAATTTGGTAACTAATAGCCAGTCCCATCCCTGTACCTTGTCCAACAGGCTTGGTCGTAAAAAAGGGATTAAATATTTGCTTTAAAGTATCTTCTGGTATTCCTAGCCCATTGTCGGCAATGCTAATAATGACTTGATCTGGTTCTAGCAATTGGGTGCGAATATAAATTCGGGGATTATCCATTAAATTGTATTTTTTTGTTGTCCACCGACCTTTAACTACTGAATCTTCTAAAGCATCGAGTGCATTCACTAAAATATTTAAAAATACTTGGTTTAACTGCCCAGGATAACATTGAACTAAGGGGAGGTTACCGTATTCTTTGATCACCTCAATTTGTCGGCGCTGGCTAGCAGGGTTGAAGCGGCTTTGAATGAGCATTATCGTACTATCAATTCCCTCATGAATATCAACTGCTTTCATTTCAGCCTCGTCTAAGCGTGAGAAAGTCCGCAGGGAAAGAACAATATCTCGAATCCGCTCTGCTCCCATGAGCATCGATTTGAATAATTTGGGGAAGTCTGACCTTAAAAAATCTAGTTCAATGAAATTTGTAAACTCCTCAATTGCCTTGATTGATTGGGGATAATGTTTTTGGTAGATATCTAATAGTGAAAATAAATTTTGGGTGTATTCATCAGCTGATTTCAGATTGCCGTAAATAAAGCTAACTGGGTTGTTAATTTCATGGGCAATTCCAGCCACTAATTGCCCCAAACTGACCATTTTCTCATTTTGAATTAACTGAGCTTGAGCCTGCTGTAAGTCTTTGAGAGCTGCGGCGAGTTCTTCTTTCTGACTTTGAGTTTGTTTGAGTAATTCCGCTTGCTGTAATGCTACACCTAGCTGAGAAGCAATTTGGCTAAGTATATATATCTCATCTGTTTGCCATTTTCGAGGTGCATCGTTTTGGTAAACTGCTAGTAGTCCCCAAAGTTGTTGACTTTGATAAATAGCAGTAATTACGTAAGCTCTTGCCTGGCATTGCTGTAAAATTTTCAGGTAGCACTTACTAAAGCCAGCACTGGAAACATCGTCACAAACACGATAAGTTTCATTTTGAGAAAAGCGTCCTCCCTGTGTGTTTTGTAAATAAGTATCCACAATTGGAGGAATAGATAAATTTTTCAAGCTACATTCGCTGACATTTTCTACTATTTCTGGTTGATCCACTTGCTGCTGAATTAGAGGTAACCACCCTTGTGCGAAAGATTCAGAGACAAATGTTCCACTCCAATCTGGATTGAAACGATATAAAATTACGCGGTCAGAGTTGAATAATTGCCTAATTTCTTGAGTAGTTGTCTGAAAAATATATTCTAAGTCAAGAGATTGACGGATTTTTTCAACGGTGATAGCAACAATCCTCTGAGAATTTGCTGCTTCGAGTGTTTCTATTTGTAGTAATTCTACAGGCTGATAACTGGCTTTTTCTAAGTTGTTATTGGGCTGTAACATGATTTTAGATAAGAGTTTAAGAGAATTAACAATCAGTCTAGTATTAAAGTTTTAAAAAGGAAACTGGCGGCAAATCTAAGCCTTGATTGTGTGAAGCCATAATTATACTAGACGCGACAAAGATCAACTCTTACCTATAGTTCCCTTATTCTGCTTCAAAATTAAAATTCTACTAAGATTGGCTTATTGATGAACTCCAAAAATCAAGATTTAGGAGTGGTCAAAGTCTTACGCTTTGCGCAAGCTCCATCTAACGACTAAGCGCACCCGCCGTCGGAAGCACAGTGAGGAACAGCAAAGCTATAGGCGGTCGGGTATAGCGCTTTGTTAAGCTGCGGTTGGGTAAGTTGCTGTTGCCGCGCCTGGTGTTTCAAAATTATGTCCCAATTTGCAAAACAATTTTGCCGCGTGTACGCCCACTTTCGGAAAGTTGGAATGCCTTTCTCACTTCTACGAGCGGCAAAACGGTTGCGACGTGCGCTTTCAATCTGCCTTCGTCAACCAATGCGCTGATGGCAGCTAATTGGTCTGCGTTTGGCTTGCAGTGGACCCGCGCGGCCTTGACGCCTAATTCCTGCGCTTTTTCTTCGGACGGAAACGCTACTGACGTTACCAGGAAGCCACCTTTTTTCAAAGTTTGGAACGCTTTCTCAAACGTGTCGCCGCCGACCGCATCGAAGACAACATCAACGTCTTTAACGACTGCTTCAAAGTTTTGCTTTGTGTAATCAACGAATTCATCCGCGCCTAAATTTCTGACGAAATCTTCATTGCGTCCTGAAGCCGTACCAATGACGTATGCGCCTTTTGCTTTGGCAAGTTGAACAGCCAGCGAACCGACTCCGCCTGAGGCACCGATGATCAAAATTCTTTGCCCACTGCTGAGATGGGCTAAATCAAAAATCGCCTGCCATGCGGTCAACGCGCCGAGTGGAACCGCCGCTGCGTTCTCGAAATCGAGACTTTGGGGTTTAGACACAATATCACCTATTTTGGCAATCGCGTATTCGGCGAAACCTCCAGAGCTTATGATGCCGTAAACCGCATCACCTTCTTTGAAACCTCTGACATTATCGCCGATTCTTTCGATTGTTCCGGCAATCTCGCCGCCGAGCATGATGGGTA
The DNA here is from genome assembly GCF_036917395.1 of Nostoc sp. GTDB lineage: Bacteria > Cyanobacteriota > Cyanobacteriia > Cyanobacteriales > Nostocaceae > Nostoc. The sequence goes on along the minus strand of NZ_JBALDI010000002.1, from coordinate 159,617 downwards.
GTTTCAGACCGAGCCTTTCGCCCAAACCGTTGCGGATTTTCCAGTCAACCGGATTAACCCCCGCGACGTGAACTTTAACTAAAACTTCGTCCGCCTTCGGCTTTGGGCGTTCGACATCGGCATAATTTAGAACGTCATCGTTGCCGTATTCTTTGATTACTATTGCTTTCATTTTCCTCGCTCCTGTTTAATTCAATAGATATGGACAGAGAAGAGTGTAATAAGAATGTTCAGCTTGATTATTTGCGTGCTGGTCAACGACTATAAGACTATCTATTCTTAAAGAGGTTACAGGTGTCAAGCAAAAAAATAGGTTTTTGGTCTGTGTGGGCATTGGGTGTAGGAGGCATCGTCGGTGGACTTTTTCCAGCGCTGGGAGTTGTAATTCAAATAGCTGATGCAGGCGCACCACTAGCATTTGCGATCGCCGGGACAATAGCTTTGATAACTACTTATGCTTATGCAAAACTTTCAGTAGCTCATCCATGCCGAGGCGGGACAGTAACCTTCTTAAACCAGGCTTTTGGTCTAGGGCTGTTTAGTGGAACACTGAATCTTTTACTATGGTTTAGCTATGTAGTCATGCTTTCCTTTTACTTGCAGGCTTTTGGTAGTTACGGAATTAGCCTATTCACATCTACTCAACCTATTTGGAAGCACTTACTGATTAGCTTGGCAATTTTAGGGACAACTGGACTAAATCTACTGACTGCTAATCATATTGGTAAATCTCAAATCTGGATTGTCAGCTTCAAACTGGGGATTTTGATCCTGTTCATTCTTATGGGGAGCAGTCATATCGACATTTCCCATATACAACCAGCTTCAGTGTCGTCGCTACAGTCAATTTTCGCAGGAGCAATGGTGATTTTCTTGTCTTATGAAGGCTTTGAGCTAATCGCCAATACAGCAGAGGATCTTGTCAATCCCAAGTACACTTTGCCACGAGTTTATTACTCTGTAATCGGGTTCGTTATTTTGCTTTACGTTTTAATAGCACTCGTCACATTGGGAGCAGAACCAATAGAACAGATATTGGCAGCAAAAGATTATGCTTTGGCTGAGGTTGCCAAACCAATTATGGGGCAATTCGGATCTGTTTTGATGACTATTGCTGCTCTTTTATCAACTCTCTCAGCTAGTAACGCAACACTCTACGGTTCAGCTCGTTTTAGCTCTGTTATTGCTAAATCTAGAGGGTTTGATGGCAGCGAAATAAATGGCCGTGACCAATCTTCAATTGGCTTATTTATTACTAGTGGTATTACTCTAATAATCGCCAATTTCTTTGATATAAGTCGAATCTCAACGATGGGTAGTGCCGGGTTTCTCCTGATATTTGCTGCGGTTAATTTAGCTAATGCTCGGATGCATCGTTATACCAAAAGTAAGCAGTGGATTTCACTTCTAGGTGTTGGAATATGTTTGGTAGCACTAGGAATGTTAATTTGGTTTGCTTTGCAAACAGATCCACAAACCGTCTGGGTTTTAGTGTTCATGGTAGCAGTAGCCATAGGTATCGAAGTAATCTACTACTTGTCCAAGAACCGACAGTTACACCTTTGAAGAAGCTTTGCTTAAATCTAGGACGCATTTCAAAAGTGAATCTGGGAACAGATAATGTTGATGATACGACTTACGCAAAAAACCTCTCAAACTCTTATTCCTCCGTGTTCTCTGCGTCCTCTGTGGTTCGTTCCATTACCTGTGCGTAAGTCCTGGATGGGTCTGACTCTGTTTTTCCTGGTTTTCCTTTCCTCGTTTTGGCCATTGGGGGCGAATACCTCCGAAAGCATAGGGCAGCACGTTTTTCTTTGGATCAAAAGAGCCGCACCCAAATAAATTAAAAACTCCATCGGTACATTTTGCTAGGTATGATATTTAATCTGCAAGCATTTACCGAGTAAAAACCAGTTATGACCCAGAACTACCGGATTACTCTACTCCCCGGCGATGGCATTGGCCCTGAAATTATGGCAGTGGCGGTAGATGTGCTGAAAGTCGTAGGGAATCAATTTGATCTGAAGTTTGAATTCCAAGAAGCCCTCATTGGTGGTGCAGCAATTGATGCTACAGGCGAACCCCTACCATCTGCCACTCTAGAGACTTGCCGTAACAGTGATGCTGTGTTACTAGCCGCCATTGGTGGTTATAAATGGGATTCCCTACCATCTAATTTACGCCCAGAAGCAGGTTTGTTAGGACTACGTGCAGGTTTGGGATTATTTGCCAATTTGCGCCCAGCGAAAATTTTGCCCCAGCTAATCGACGCCTCGACTTTGAAACGTGAAGTTGTGGAAGGCGTGGATATTATGGTGGTGCGCGAACTCACTGGTGGAATTTACTTCGGTAAACCTAAAGGGATTTTTGCCACAGAAACTGGTGAGAAACGCGGTGTAAATACAATGGTTTACACCGAATCAGAAATTGAACGTATTGGGAGGGTGGCCTTTGAAGCAGCGCAAAAACGCGGCGGAAAACTTTGTTCAGTAGATAAGGCGAACGTATTAGAAGTATCTCAGTTGTGGCGCGATCGCATCACCCAACTTAGTACGGAATATCCTGATATCGAACTCTCTCATCTATATGTAGATAATGCTGCTATGCAGTTGGTACGCGCTCCCAAGCAGTTCGATACCATCGTCACAGGCAATTTGTTTGGTGATATTCTCTCTGATGCTGCTGCCATGCTCACGGGTAGTATTGGGATGTTACCCTCAGCTAGTTTGGGCGCTTCAGGGCCTGGTGTGTTTGAACCAGTTCATGGTTCCGCCCCAGATATTGCCGGACTTGATAAGGCAAATCCTCTAGCACAGGTTTTGAGTGCGGCGATGATGTTACGCTACGGTTTAGACCAGCCAAAAGCAGCAGATCACATCGAACAAGCCGTATTGCAAGTTTTAGAGCAAGGCGATCGCACAGGGGATATAATCTCTCCAGGAAAAAATCTCTTGGGTTGCCGTGCTATGGGCAATGCACTGATTCTAGCTCTTGAAACAAAATAATTTCATTGTAATTAAGCATAGCGTTTGGGACCTCTACTCCCACAGGTAGTTAAGTTTTCAAGTGGGGTCTAAATCCCCTTTTTGTTACAGAATTACGAATTACGAGTTTTTAAAGTGCAACCTGGGCAATTTGGCAACCTTTGCTATAAGTTTCGGGTAAACTAGAGGGAAATCTAGCAATCAAAGAACAGTCGATAGTGTACGCATTACGACAAGGTCAAGTAAATTTTACCGCCCCGAAGAACCAATCGCCTTTGATTGATCCCGCTGTAATCAGAGCTGCTGGGCAGATATACTATACTCACTGTGAAGTACATCCCGAAATTGCTGGGCAACCTTCCGGTGTAGCAATTAATCGTGTGAATCATCGAGGTAAGGTTATTTTTACTAACCAACCAGTTCTCTTACCTCAAGAATGTTTTGTGCCCTTGAGTCAAATTGAATCGCATATGTATTAGTCATTGGTCATTGGTCATTGGTCATTAGTCATTAGCCATTGGTTAAGAGTCAATATTGATTAACTCTCGACAAAGGACAAAAGATAAACGACAAATGACACAGGACAAATGATAAAGGACTATATGGACATTTTGTTCGCCGTTTTGGCGAGTGTAATGGTCTTTGCTTTAGGTACATCTATTGGCAGTTTTATCAACGTTATTGTTTATCGGCTACCTGCTGGATTATCAATTCTTTGGCCGCCTTCTCGTTGTCCCCATTGCTTAAACCAGCTAAAAGCTTACGATAATGTACCAGTATTTGGTTGGATTTCGTTAAGAGGGCGGTGTCGATATTGCAAAAGCAAAATTTCTGTCCGTTATCCTGTAGTAGAAGGGGTAACGGGCATAATTTTTTTACTAGTTTTTTTAGTATTTCAAGTTTCGACTTTAACAATAGGCTATTGGGCTTTTTGTAGTTGGTTATTGGCGCTATCGCTTATCGACCTAGATACAATGACTCTACCCAATCCACTTACTCAGTCGGGTTTGGTGGTAGGGATTTTGTTTCAAATGGTGGTTGGTTTTTTACCAGAGGCTAGTTCGGTAACATTGGTAAATCACCTGATGATGGCGATAGTTGGTGCAATATTGGGTTTATGGCTGTTTGATGCGATCGCCATATTGGGTTCAATTGCCTTTGGTAAAGCTGCAATGGGTGCGGGTGACGCCAAGTTAGCAGCCATGATGGGAGCCTGGTTAGGTTGGAAATATTTGCTCTTGGCTAGTTTTATTGCCTGTGCGCTGGGCGCATTAGTTGGCGGCAGTGTTATTATCCGTAGACGCATTCGCAAAGCGTCTTGTAGAGAAGCCGCCAGTCAAGAGACATCACGACAGAGGTTAGGACAAAAGATGCCTTTTGGCCCTTTTCTGGCTTTAGGATCTGTGATTACCCTGTTTAGCGGCGAAGCTATTTTGTCTAGCTACCTGCGGTTATTTTTTCCAGCCTCTTGAATTGGAGTGAGGATTCAAGAAGAGGCAGGGGAGCAGGGGGCAGAGGGTAAGGGGGAGAATAATAAAATTATCTCTTTCTCCTCTGCTCCCAGCAATAACTGCCCTCTGCCTTTTCCCAATGCCCTTACATAAGAAATATTTATAATTCGTGACTGTAACCAGCATTACCCCATCTGCCCTTCATATTTTGATAATATTCAGCTTGTGACTTGTATTACCCTCTTAACGACGATTAACCGTTGGCAAGCACAACTAGTGCAATAGATGCTGGTTGCTCATAACCTAGCAATACGAATAATTGATTTGGGTAGGAGGGGAGAGCATCTTATTTGGAGGTTGGTATTCTCATAGCTTTGTCAGTACGTCCATATAATTAAGTCTGCTGAAATAAAGACTAAGAGACTTGTATTGGCATAAGTATTTTCGTTAAGCTGGCAACCAAAGATGAAAATTAAGGTCTGAATTGCTTAAAAGCGTAGTTTGACGATGTAGTCATGAGTCATTAATTAAAAATAAATGACAAAAGGCTAAGGACAACCCGATACGGTTTGACATGTTTTCGACCTCATACCCACTTAAAATAAAATAAAAAATGGCTAACAACGAAGAATCACGCGGTTTAAAGTCTCTATTTGATTGGTTTGCAAATCGACGAAAATCAGGATCTACCAGCCTGGAACGCCAAGAGCGTGAAATTGCGGATGGTCTATGGAATAAATGTTCTAAATGTGGTGTATTGACATACACAAAAGACCTGAAAGCCAATCAGATGGTTTGTGTAGAATGTGGTCATCACAATCGGGTAGACAGTGATGAGCGCATCCGTCAATTGATAGATAACAATACCTGGAAACCGCTGGACGAGCATTTGCGTCCAACCGATCCCCTGGAATTTCGCGATCGCAAACTCTACAGCGATCGCTTGCGGGAATTACAGGATAAAATTGGCTTAATAGACGCGGTTAAAACTGGTTTGGGTCAAATCAACGGCTTGCCTATTGCCCTTGGGGTTATGGACTTCCGTTTCATGGGTGGTAGTATGGGTTCGGTCGTAGGAGAAAGACTCACCCGAATGATTGAGCAAGCCACTCAACGGCGGTATCCTGTAGTTATCGTTTGCACCTCCGGTGGCGCGAGAATGCAAGAAGGAATGCTCTCCCTGATGCAGATGGCGAAAATCTCCGCAGCCCTACAGCGCCATAAAGATGCCCGACTATTATATATTCCCGTTTTGACAAATCCCACCACGGGCGGCGTTACCGCAAGTTTTGCAATGTTGGGTGATATCATTTTGGCAGAACCCAAGGCAACCATTGGTTTTGCCGGTCGGCGAGTGATTGAGCAAACCCTACGCGAAAAACTACCCGATGATTTTCAGACTGCTGAAGATTTGCTTCTGCACGGTTTTGTTGATGATATCGTACCCCGTACTCAATTAAAGAACACCTTAACCCAGCTGATTGCCCTACATCAGCCTGTATTAACAACACCTCATATGGTGTTGTGGGAAACAATGTCCTTGACTTCTACCGCAGCAGAATAGTCAAAAGTGAGCAGCTAAAAGTCAGGAGTTATGAGTATAAAACTCATAACTCCTGACTTTTAACTTCTAACTCCTCACTCTTTCATCTTCCCGGCTCTTTGATAAAAAGCAGTGGAACAAGCGCTGCTAGTCGGAATAGACTAGAGAGGGCGAACAACCCCAGTAAGCCTCCAAACTGAGCAAATTGGATAATGAAGCTGCCGATAGTTGTGCCCAAAGCACCACTCGCGCCAGCAACGGCAGCTGCGATCGCAAAATAGATAGACTGATTTTTATTTGGTGCGATCGCCAATTGTATATTGTTACTGCACAAGTCAATCGCCGCCCAAGTCCCTCCACTCAAGATGTGTAACAGGGGTAACCACAACCAAATGTCAAGGCGATTAACACCAATCCCCAGCCACAGCAGTGGTGCGGCTGCAACCAAAATCCCAATACAGATGAGGATGGGACGATTGCCTATCTTGTCTGCTAATTTGCCCCACAGGATGAGCATCAGCAAAGTTGCCCCCGCCTGAAGGCTGTTGTAGATAGTCACGTAGCTCACATCCAAATCCAGCCTGTCCAGCATGTAGAGGTTAAAAAAAGGCTCGCTGAGGCTCACAGCAAGCGCCCAGAAGCTGAAATACAGCAGAAATCTCAAAAAGTTAGAGTTTTTCCAAAAACTATCAGCTAATTGGTTTTGTGGTGGATGAATTGATTGAGCGACTTCAGAAGATTCATCTTTAGCAACCTCTGGCTGAATCTCACTTGCTTGAGGTAACTTGCCATAATAAGTATTTTCCGAGCGCGGATTTATATCCACTTGGAAATACTGACACCCTAATCCTATAATTCCAAACACGATGCCTACCAGCAAAATCACCCCATAGCCTTGCAGAGTTCCACCATACCAATGTGATACAGCTAGACCGGCCATTGGTACGCAAACCAAATTCGTGAGGCTAGCAGCACTATTGCGTATGCCAAAATACCTGCCTCGCAATTGCCGGGGAACTATCATTGCTATCCAACTTAACCACGATGCTGTTCCTAGTCCTCCTAAAAGATTGCTAAATAGGACAATCAAGAGTGTCAATATCACTAACTGGTGAGTATTAACTACTCCCCAGCTTACGCCTGCAATACTGATTACTAGAACTAGCCATAGCAGCCGACCAATTCCGTGTGTCCGAAGAGAATATTGAAAGCGGCTAGTACTGCGTTCAGACAAGTAAGCACCCAACGGCTGAACCAGATTGACCAACATGGGGATAGAGGAAACCATCCCAAATACCACTGGACTAGCACCCAATTCCACCAAGAAATTGCTGAGTAAAATCCCCCCAGTTCCAAGGGAGTAAACCGCTGCTAAGACAGAATCTGTAGTGGAGGCTCTTAGACTTGTGCGAATAGTATCCTTGGGAATTCGAGAGGTTGGAGAGAGTGCTGTTGGTGGTAAGGTAATCTGGGAAATTTCTAGAGTCAGTGGCGAAGTTGTTTCAACCTGAACAAAATCCATAATGTATGTTTAATGAGTAAAACATTCTGATATAAATCCGGTTGGGAGGAACTCAGTATGCTTTCATTAATATTCCTGATAAGTTTTGGTTATTTCAGCTTGCAATTTTTAACAAAAATTTCACAGAAGTAAATCACTCATTAATAACACAAGATATAAGTAAGGTGAGAAAGACTGTTATTTGTCTGTGAGCAAGAAAAGATTATTTAATTTTTTAGGACTGGTGATAGCGATCGCGATCACTATCATTGCTTGTCACAGTTTACAATTACCAAGCAAACCCTTAGCGTCTATCGCAGTCACCACCATTAAACTTAGTGGTTGGGGAGGTTCCCCTGTTGAGCAAAAACTTTTGAGAGAGGTGTTGCAAGACTTTGAGGCACGGCATCCAACTATTAAGGTGAAATATGAGGTAATCTCCGACCAATACATGGATGTAATCAAAACTCGTTTGGTTGGGGAAGCTGCGCCTGATGTCTTTTATCTGGATGCGCTGGAAGCTCCTTTCTTGATGAGTCAGAATGTTCTAGAACCATTAGATGCTTACATCACTCCCGAATTTGACCTAACGGATTTTGAGGATACCCTACTCGACAGCTTCAAATACCAAAACCAGATTTACGGTTTTCCTAAAGACTATTCTACCCTTGCTCTGTTTTATAACAAAAAAGCATTCGCCGCCGCAAGCTTGAGTAATCCGCCAGCTACTTGGGAGGAATTACGTAACTACTCAAAACAATTGACAGGCAAAATTAACAAATACGGCTTTGGAGAAATTCCCGAATTGGCGCGTCAGGCTTATAAAATTAAAGCCTTTGGTGGACAACTTGTTGATCAAAATGGTTATGCTAACTTTGCCAGTGCGGCAAGTTTGCAGGGTTTAGAGTTGGTAATAGACCAGTATCAAAAAGACCACTCCTCTGCCCAAAAATCTGATGTGGGGACAAACTCAGGTAGTGAAATGTTTGGTCAGAGTAAAGTGGCAATGGTGATTGAAGGTAACTGGGCAATTCCCTATCTAATTGAAACTTTTCCCGAACTAGAGTTTGCTACCGCACCAGTACCTACTATTAATGACAAAAAAGGCACGATGGTGTTTACCGTTGCCTATGTGATGAACAAGCAAGCACAGCACAAAGCCGAAGCTTGGGAGTTGATTTCCTATCTCACGGGTAAAGAAGGGATGCAGAAGTGGACAGGAAAAGGGTTTGCTTTACCAACACGTAAATCAGTTGCAAAGAATTTGGGCTACGACCAAGACCCATTGCGATCGCCATTAGTCGCGGGAGTTGATTATGCTACACCTTGGCGGGTAGGTAAATATCCAGGGGCGATCATGAATAACTTCGATAATCAGTTTGTCAGCGCCTTGCTTGGACAACAACCATTAAATCAAGCGATGCTGAAGGCACAGAATGATGCGAATCAGCAGATTAAGGCGATGGAGTAAGTAATCTTTCTTACCTTTACCAAATCACTTCTGAGTAGAAATTTGCGATCTCTTTATCGGCTGTAATTATTGCAGCTTGATTACTTCTGGCTAGTGCGCTGCGATCGCTCTTGGAACCAGTGCCAGGTATTGGAAAATCCCCAAGTGCAAGAGATTGCAGAAAAGTTTACTCGTGCCAATTGCTTCAGACGTTGAAAATTTGTTATCTTTATTTTGGTTGCTTTCCTCCGTCCTTGGGTCACGTTTACGTTTAACGAGAACGCCCGCAGCATATGGGTCTATTCACAAAGTCAGTCGTCTGTGCCAAAAAGTAGGACGGAAAAAGGGAAAGGAACCGTGAATGCTGCTTAGGTGTTCGTTCATTCAACCAAACTTCAGGCCTAGCCTTGAAGAAGCGTAGGATAACTGTATTTTATATGCAGATGTCCACTGCTTGTCACATAATTGCTGTTGCAATCTGTGATTTGAGTTGTATGCACGAATACCCGGTCAAATAAAGCAGTATAAAATTAAGCTTTTAGCTACCGGAATTATTGCAAACGCTCTCTTCAAGGCAAGCCTCCTAGATTAAACCCAAGGAGGTCAAAAAAGTGCAACATTCTATCAAATCTGTAAGCAGTAGCAATAAGAGCGCATTCAAGGCGATCGCCTCAGGCTGTCTATGTCTGGGGCTTTTGCTTTTGCAGTTTCTATTCACAAAAAAAAGCCCGGAATCTCTCCAGGCCGAATTTCAATTAAACTCACTCTCATCATAAAATCATGTTCCTTAAAAATAAAAACTCATCCCTACCTCCCAAGGGAAACTTGCCTCCTGGGAAGCATTCTTACTTGTTGCTTGCCCTTGTAGTAATCGCTCCTATCTTTGCTGCCCTGCTATCCGGCTGTAACCCTGTGACCTTTTATTTAAGAGGGCTAGGAATTGAGTACCAGTTCCAAAAGGGGACTTGTCAGCTTCCCCCAAATCAGCCACAGAAGTAGAATGACGTAATCATCAAAATGCCTAGCGGTGTGTAGCTTACCGCTGTAGGCATCGCTGGGCATCCCAATTTATAAACTCAATGAGGTTCAAGCGATCGCGTAATTGAGTATATTTGTTTGAGCAGTAAAACACTAACTCTATGACTGTAACTTCTGCCACTGAAGACTTTATTTCATTCCGTGGTCATCAGGTATGGTATTACATCGTTAAACCAGACCAAGAAGAACCTGGCAAGCTACCCTTGTTATGTCTTCACGGAGGGCCAGGAGTCCCCCACGACTACTTAGAACCATTAGAAGCGTTGGCTTCGCCCGCCGCAGGCATCGCTGCAACCGGAAGGCGAGTTATTTTTTACGATCAATTAGGGTGTGGTAATAGTGATCGCCCCACAGATCCCACTTTATACTCGATAGATTTGTTCAAAGAAGAACTCGTCGCCGTCCGCAGCGCATTGGATTTAGAACAGGTTCATCTTTTTGGGCAATCATGGGGTGGTTGTTTAGCCTTAGAACATGCTCTTTGCCAACCGACTGGGTTAGTCAGTCTCGTTTTAGCTAGTACACCTTGCAGTATTCAACAATTTGTTACTGAAGCTTATAGCCTAATGAATGAGCTGCCAATTGAAGTACAACAGGTCATTCGTAAGCATGAAGCTGACGGTACAACTCAAGACCCCGAATATAAACAAGCAATGGAAGTGTTCAATCATTCTTTTCTTTGCCGAGTAGACCCTTGGCCGAGTAGCTTAACTAGAGCCTACAGCAAAGTTGGTAAAGAGTTTCGGGGTGCAGGCAAAATCATCGACTGGAATATTGAAGATCGTCTAAGTGAAATTATCGTGCCGACACTGCTACTTTCAGGTCGCTACGATGAGGTTACGCCTACTTGTGTTAAAACAGTTCACCAGGGTATTTCTGGCTCTGAGTGGGTACTGTTTGAAAATAGTTCACATATGCCTCATCTGGAAGAGACGGAACGATTCTTGCAAGTCTTGAGCGAATTTTTGAATCGTGTCGAAACAGCTCTGTAAAGGTGAGATTGTAAGTTGAGTCTCATATTCCTTAAAGCTAACTCTTCACTTATTCTGGAATTCTGGAAGTTCCAAGTTCTGAACACGGAGTTTCGAGTTCTGAGCATAAAATTCTGAGAAAAAAGCTTGGCGTTTCGAGTTCTGAACACGGAGTTTCAAGTTCTGAAGACGAAGTTCCGAGTTCTGAACACGGAGTTCCGAGTTCTAAGCACAAAGTTTCGAGTTCTGAGCATAAAGTTTCGAGTTCTGAGCATAAAGTTTCGAGTTCTGAGCATAAAGTTTCGAGTTCTGAGCATAAAGTTTCGAGTTCTGAGTATAAAGTTTCAAGTTCTAAACACAAAATTTCGAGTTCTGAACACGGAGTACGATAAATAATCATGCACAAGCCATCGCTACAGTCCGGTTAGTGCGAGATTAGGTGGAGGTTCAGTAATGTTTGAAATCAGCAGGCGGCAAAGTAACCCCAGGTGGCAGATCACAGAAAACATGGCTGGGTATATGTTTATCATGCCTACCATTCTGGTCTTAGGAACTTTTGTAGTCTTACCCATTCTCTACGCCGTTTTTCTTTCCTTGCAAAAAGTTAAACTCCTCGGCGGTATTGAATACGAGTTCATCGGTTTTCGGAACTTTACACGATTAGCTGAAGATGAAAGGGTTTGGATTGCTTTGAGAAACACAGCAGAATATGTAGCCATTGTTGTGCCAATTCAAACAGTCCTAGCTTTAATTTTGGCGGTAACTCTGAATTCTGGGATTCGCGGTAAAAACTGGTGGCGCATCCTCTACTTTTTGCCCACAGTCACTTCTTCAGCAGTGCTGACGCTCATCTTTATGTGGATTTATAACACTAATGGGCTACTAAATGATTTTCTCGCTTTTATGGGGCTACCTACTTATAACTGGTTGGGTGACCCAGCAGTTGCGCTCAAAGGGATTATGATCATGAACATTTGGTCAACTGCGCCGTTTTTCATGGTGATTTATCTGGCGGCGTTGCAGGATATACCCCAAACACTTTATGAGGCGGCGGAACTCGATGGGGCGAATGGATGGCAGCAATTTATTTACATTACTCTTCCCTTGCTGAAGCCTGTAACCTTCTTTGTGGTAGCAGTGGGGGTGATTGGGACTTTTCAACTTTTTGACCAGTCTTACATCTTTTCTGGCGGTACTGGCGGGCCAAACAACGCTACCTTAACTGTGGTGCTGCTAATTTACCAAGCTGTGTTTCGGAATTTACAAATGGGATATGCAGCTGCGATCGCATTTTTGTTAGCAGCAGTGATTATTGCCATCACTTTGATTCAGCGGCGACTTTTTGGAGGCGAACGGATTTGACTAACATCTCTGGTTTATCCTGGCTCAAAGTCTTGTTATACGTCTTGCTGACACTCTATGCGATCGTCACCTTAATTCCCTTCCTCTGGGCACTTTCAGCATCATTTAAGCCGCTAACAGAGATTGTCAGTGGTGAACCCAACTTTCTCCCTAAGAATTTTACTTTTGACAACTACAGGCAAATTTTTCTGCAAGAACCGCTGTTTTGGCGCTGGTTGCTCAACAGTGTGGTGATTGCCGTCAGCGTCACGCTTTTAAACTTGTTGTTAAATTCAATGGCTGGTTATGCTTTGGCAAGACTGCGTTTTGTGGGCAAGCGCTTTTGGTTCTTCCTAATCCTGGCAGTACTGGCAGTACCAGCGCAAATCACCCTAATTCCGACATTTTTGATTTTGAAAGCAATCGGCTGGCTGAATTCTTACCAAGGCATGATTGTGCCTAGCATGGTCAATGCCACTTTTATCTTCATGATGCGGCAGTTTTTCGTTAATTTTCCTAAAGAACTAGAAGAAGCAGCCCAGCTCGATGGCTTAAATACTTTTGGAATTTTCCGACATATTGTTTTACCTTTAGCAAAACCAGCACTAGCAGCACAGGCAGTTTTTGTGTTCATGGGGAGTTGGAATAATTTTTTACTGCCTATAGTTATCCTATTTGACCCAGAAATGTTTACTCTCCCTTTGGGGCTGAACACCTTCAAAGGTCAATATATCAGCTACTGGAACTACATTATGGCGGCTTCTATGGTCTTCACCCTGCCAGCTTTAGGCATTTACGCCTTTTTTAATCGTTACTTTATTCAAAGCGTTACCTTTACCGGGGGAAAAGGTTAATAGGCATAGGGCATTAGAAAACTCTTCCCTTGTCCCTACTCCCCACTCCCCTGCTCCCCACTCCCCTGCTTCCCTGCCCTCTTCCGCCCTCCCGAGCCCCAAACCGTATTTCGGGCAACAAATTGCACTCCTAACGTGATATTGGTATTACAGCGACTCAATCTCTATCTATCAGTAAACAAGCATTATGGGTTTTGTAGACCTATCGATCGCAGAGATAGCAGCCGACTACAGTATTCCTGTAGAAAAAGTGTTTTCTCTGTGCAACCAACTGGGAATTGCCTACAGACACCAAAAGACCCGTTTGGCGTTAGAAGATGCAAAGGCAATTATTTCCCAAATATCGTCTGAAATACGCCCAAAAGGTACTAGCAACTTGGTGGGTGATAACGAGATCACCTGAAGGGTTATCTCGGACTTTGGCTAATCACTGATAGCTAATGATAAAAAACAATGAGTCATTAGCAATTAGTAGCTTGGAGATTGAGAATCGCTTTCTTAGCTGTGTTGAGCGTCAAAATTTTTAAGGGGAAACATGTTTAGAAAACTAATTGGCGTTGTTGTGGCCACTGTTTTACTCTCGTTTCAGTTGTTTGTCGGTAGCGCGACAGCGGTGGAACTAGATAAAGCTACCCGAACAGTGCCATTCAATACTGAAGGTGAAACCACTGTACTTAGCCTTAAACAAGTCAAAGAAGGCAAACGCTTATTTAATTACGCTTGCGCCCAATGTCATGCTGGGGGAGTTACCAAGACAAACCAGAACGTGGGACTCACTCCAGACGATCTGGCATTGGCAACACCCAACCGTAACAACGTTGAAGGCTTGGTGGATTACCTGAAAAATCCCACTACTTACGACGGGGAAGAAGAGATTTCCGAAATACACCCCAGTATCAAAAGTGCAGATATTTTCACAACAATGCGAAATCTGACGGATGATGACTTGGGGGCGATCGCCGGTCATATTCTCTTACAACCCAAAATCGTTGGCACTAAGTGGGGAGGCGGAAAAATCTATTACTAAATCCCGTAATTAGTACTGAGTCATTGGGTATTGGGTACTGGGGATTAGGGATTGAAAAGAATTCAGTCCCTAGTCCCTAGTCCCTAGTCCCTAGTTTTCACCAAAGTTTAGCTGCTTTCCTTCTCACCGCAGCACAAAATGTTCCTGGTTGGTGCATAAAAAACTTCTGAAAAGTAAAAATATTCCTAAAGAAAAAATAAAAATCTCTTGTTTGACTGTTTACCTTTCTTCACAGGCTTTTTCGGCGATCGCAATCTAGTATTTATTAGTGATTGCACAGCTTTTGGCAATAAATTGCTGCCTATTCTTAAAAAAAAAATTGTATCTATGACAGATTGTCATATTTGGTGTTGATTTTATTTAAAATGAGGAAAGGAAAAAAATTATTTGTTAGGAGAGAGCCATGAAATTGATTTCAGCAAGCTGGCGACGTCTTGGTTTAGCTGTGTTGACAATCCTTTTAGTTGTTAGCAGCTTTGCTGTTTTTACTCCCAGCGCTTCCGCTGAAACCTACCAGGTGAAATTGGGTAGTGATAAAGGATTGCTAGCATTTGAACCGAAAAAGTTGACCATTAAACCAGGTGACACAATTGAATGGGTGAACAACAAAGTTCCCCCCCATAATGTTGTGTTTGATGCTGCCAAAAACCCCGCTAAGAGCGCCGATACAGCAAAATCTCTGTCTCATAAGAAGTTGCTGATGAGTCCTGGTCAAAAGGAAACAACCACCTTTCCAACAGACGCAGCTGCTGGTGACTACACCTTCTACTGTGAACCTCACCGTGGTGCTGGTATGGTTGGTACAATCACTGTCCAAGGCTAGAAATACCAACCTTTGACACAAAATAATTTCTCAGTGAAATTAGCTCATAGCAACACGCCACACTTCTAGAGTGACGCACAAAATGCATAAATGGCGGTAATAAGTTCTATCCTCCCTTAAGACGCTAAACAACCAGTGGCGATGGAGGTGTGAACTCGTTACCGCCACTTTTGATCAAATTTGACTTAATCAGGGATTAATCACGTTTATACTCTTGCTGGAGGCTTGTTGCGAGGAAATACTGTTGAGAATACTTTTATTAATCCTAGTGTTAGCGATCGCCCAATTCAAATTAACATTCATTAGTCCAGCACTAGCTGCCGAAACATCTAACGGTGCTAAAATTTTCGAGGCTAACTGCGCTTCTTGTCATATAGGTGGCGGTAACATCCTTATTAGCCAGAAAACCTTGAAAAAGGAAGCATTGTCAAAGTACCTAGAAAATTATGATCGTGACTCAATCGAGGCGATTATCCACCAAGTGCAAAATGGAAAAAATGCTATGCCTGCTTTTAAAAGCAAGTTAAGTCCTGAGGAGATTTTGGAGGTAGCTGCTTACGTTTTTCAGAATGCAGAACAAGGCTGGTAAAGTAGGAATACCGTTTAGTTCTTGTGGGGTGGGTGTCTTTGCCTACTTTTAATTATTGGCAGGCGAGACGCCCACCCCACAACATTAGAGAATTTATTTGTAGGAAATCCCTGAGTGCATTTCCTTCTTATATCAAGTTCGGGTGATTACTTATAATAAAATCTATTAATGTAGGCTGGGTTGAGTTTAATTATACCTACATAATTAAGTGTGACGAACTCGCGATCACCAGTTCGTCAACTTCTAAAAACGATATTTTAAAGATAAATGATAAATTCAGAATCTTTATCATTCATAGCTTTTAGCTTTTTCTTAATCCAAGATCACCCGCTGGTAATTATTTTTCTGGATTAGACTTTTCTCTGTTTTCCTTCACTTCGCGCAACCGTTCTACTAATTTTTGATCTGATTTAGCAGAGGGTGTAGGCTGACTATTATTGACTCTCGGCAGCAATAACATTTCAGAAGTAGTAGCTGGTGATGAAGGCGTGGGCTGGTTTATGATTTGCTGTTCAGATGATGGTTTAGAAGTAACTGCTGGTGAGGGCGTAGGTTGATTGCTATTAACTCCCGGTGCAGATAATGGTTTAAGAGTACCTATCGGCAAGGAGGCAGGCCGATTATTTCTGATTCGCAGTTCTGGAAATGGTTTAGAAGTAGCTGCTGATGAGGGGGTAAACTGATTATTGATTATCGGTGCAGATAATTGAGTAGTCCCTGTGGTGTTGCTAGTGTTGTTTTGGAAACGTAGGTTAAATGGATAGGAACTAATCTGTTTATCTCCCTTGGGGGATTGCTTGTTGAAGTATTCCCTTGCTTTAACAAGCAATTCAGGGGAAACTAACTTGTTTTGAAACTTGATATCTAAGACCTTACCATCAGGAGCTACCACTAATACACCCAAAACAGCACCTTCAAGATTCGGCTTATCTGTGGGTAATGTTTGGCGGATGACTGGTTTTTGTTCAGCATTAGGGTATTGTTGCTGGACTTCTTTTCTCAGGTTTGCGTAAGAGTCTAACTGGGCGATCGCCAGTTCAGATCCTTTTCCAGAAAAATCGGGTGTCTTGAGCATGGTTCCCCTACTTCGGGTTAAACCATCCCCAGCCCTTGGAGCTTGTTTTAGAGAATTCATCAACGGGTTTTGAGCAATTCTAGACGCATCATTACCCGGTTGCATCATCTGTAAAGTCCTATTTCCCTGTGCTGTTGGAACGGGGGTAGCCTCAGATAGGTTTGGAGATTGGGCATTTTGCAGAATATCATCAGGTATTTTCTGCGACTGCAACTCTGGCAACCTATTAATAGGCAGTGGCTTAACTATCTGGTATTTGGTGTCACTATTATTCAAACTTACAGCCAGTGGCTTAACTACCTGGTATTTGGTGTCACTATTATTCAAACGAGGAACTGATGGCGAGAATTTGGGGCTGGTATTGAATTTAGAACTGTCAAATTTAGAAGCGTCAAATCGCAAATTTTCACTAGGAATCATCCGCAAAGACTGCCTTGTAGGCAAGGAGGAGACTCGATAGTTATTCGATGATGGAGGTAGCGGAGGCAGTATTAGCTGACTGGATGGGGCTGGTGCCAATGGGGGCAATCCAGTTTGGGCGCTAAAGTTAGGGGCAGAAAGTGGCGCTACTGGAGGAAATTGTTGTAAACCAACTTGGGATGGGCTTTGCGGCAAACGGTTTTGGTCGGCTTGGCTCAATTCCAAAAGTCCGACTGTTTTGGATGATGCTGTTTCTTTGGGCTTGTTAGAGTCCATAGGCATCAATGGCACAATCATCGCAATAGCACCGTGGATGCCAAGAGAAGCTATAGCTGCTATCCCAATTGGCTGGCTTAAGATTTCTGGTATATTTTTAAACAGGGAGACGTAAGACATAGCTGTTATCGTTCACTCGGCTCAGTTGCAGTTGACTAGCGATTTTATCTTTTCGACTTGCAGGATATTGTAAGAGATGCGTCCCTCTAAGGAAATAGTAACTTCCGATGCTGGCAATCAAAACGCCAAAATTGCCATTTATTCAGGTTTTTAATTTATCAGTGACGCTAGATCATATTTTCAAATTTGACCTTGCTAAAGAGATATTTGAAAAATTACTACTTTTAATTTTTTACTGTTATGACGCACACAATTAAAATTAATATCTAGGGTATTTATAAAGTTTAAGTGGTACAAGCCTGAGTACATCACAACATGTGCTGAAGTTGCCTGGTTTTGTCTACTGTTCTCCAGTCTAACTACGCTTTTGTAACAGATGGCACACTTGCTTGTGCGAATCTAAGTCCTATGTGAAAATACTACCACATCAGCAGCCCCTAAAACTGTTGCACATTGTACAATTTTATTGACATTCTAGTATCTACTAAAGCTATTTGAGTTTTTATAAAAGGAGTCAGTCATCAAATCGCAATTCTAGCTTCTGAATCTGACTACTTCTTCGTAAAAAAGTTTCAAACCATCAATCAGTGCATCCAAAATTTAAAATGCCGTTACCGACAGTTATTGTGCCTGGATATCTAGAAAATGCGATCGCTTACCGCCAACTAGAACAATCCCTACAAGAGTTAGATTTTCCCACAGTTACAGTACCACTACGACGCCGTGACTGGCTACCCACTATTGGAGGAAGATCAGTAACACCGATAGTGCAACAACTTGATTTTACAATCAAGCATACATTGCAGCAACATAATGCTACTCAAATTAACTTGATTGGTCACTCAGCCGGAGGTTGGATATCCCGCATCTACATGGGAGAAAAGCCCTACTTGGCACGCGGTGATGTCAAACCATTTCTCTGGGAAGCGCATCCCTTGGTTGCTACTCTCATCACCTTGGGGACACCCCATATTAGCCAAGAACGCTGGACACGCTCCAATCTAGATTTTGTGACCAATAACTACCCAGGAGCTTTTTACAAAAACGTTCGTTACGTTTGTGTGGCTGGCAAAACTATCTTTGGGGAAAGGCGGCGCGGTAGCTGGTTAGCTTACAGTAGTTACCAATTAACCTGTGGCAAGGGTAACACTTGGGGAGATGGAATCACACCGATTGAAGCTGCTCACTTAGAAGGCGCAGAAAATATTGTTATTCAAGGTGTGAAGCATTCTCCGAGAAGTCCTGGGATTTGGTATGGTTCAGCAGAACCCTTAAAAGCTTGGGTGCAATATTTAATTTAACTGATGATATCTTGCACTAGTACACTGTGGCGTCAGTTTGCCTACCTTTAACCAGTTGCTCAATCAATTGTCTGGTTAATTGAAATGGTAGCTGGATTTACGTGCCCGCTCTACTAGTCCAACAATCGCCTAGTAGTGAATTACTAGGCTAATAGCTAAAGTCGTCTAAAGACCACTAGTAAACGGTTTTAGTCCATTTAAGTGGACTTGGATTATTAGCCTCAGACTTAAGTCTGAGGCGGGCTAGTTGGCTCTTCGAGAGTGGTGCAATATATCAGATTTAAAAAACTTTATCTTCTTTTGAGAATTGCAACATTTATTAATATTTATTAGCTAAAATTGTAATAAGAATAAATACTTAGTTAAGAACAGGAGGGGTGAGCCATGCAAAGCACCCAGTTCGACAATATTTTGCGACGAATAGCGACTATATTATCGGTCGTTATTGTTACTTTGTGCTTAATTTATGTATCTACGGGAGTTTTGCTGTCTTTTTACTATGAACCGACAGCAGGCGGAGCTTATAACTCATTGAAGATGATTAATACACAACTGCCATACGGCTGGTTGTTTTGGAGAGCGCATGATATTGCTGGTAACGCAGTAATTGCGATCGCTCTGATTCAAATTGTGGTGATGTTTTTAGGTCGGCAATTTCGCAAGAGTTGGCTGACTGCTTGGATTAGTGGGATTTTGTTAACTTTAAGTGCGATCGGGCTGGACTGGACAGCGATGATCCTAGATTGGACTCAGAAAGGATACTGGCGTTTTAACATTGAGTTGGGAACCATCGAAGCTATTCCTTTCATTGGTGGACAACTGCGCGACATTTTGACTGGGGGTGGAGCGATTAACACAGTTACTGTCGAACACCTTTACACAATACACAGTTATCTAATTTCGATGGCGACGCTAGTTCTTGCCATAGTTCATTTATCTGCTTTACTGTGGCAAGAATGGCAAATGTATCAAGAAGCGCCAAAACCAGGAATTGGTAATTTGCAACAACCACCAGAAGGCGAGTTTATTCCTTCCCAAAGCTAATAAAGAGTGCTGTTAGCGGATAGCTATGGTTGAGCCAGTGCTGAGTTAAGAGTTATATTCTTCCTCAGCTTGCTCATCCTCCAGGAACCTCACTAGCGGAAACTTCAGATAATTGGGCAAGGGATAAGTCTTCAACCTCTGGTAACTTTTCTAGAGAGAGGGGAGTGGATTGGGTAGCACCAGATAAGCGTTTTAAAAGGCTAGGTCTGGGATCATGCAATAGGTAAATAACCTGATCGCCAACTTCCCACTCTTGGTTAGCTGGTATTACCTGTAAGCGTTCTTCTCGTTCTACCAATAGCGGTATCAACACCCCAGTCTGAATCTTTTCTTGGATGCGATCGCATTGAGTGGAAAATTCCAACTCATTTAGCGTAGTTGTCCCCAGCTTGACTCGCCCATCATTCAAATATTCATTCCAAGTCTTAATCGCTAAGTCTGGGATAAAAGCTTGATTAACTTTATTACTAACCGAGGTACTTGCTTGCGGATCACGGGGGAAAACAGCTAAGACACGCGGCGGCTTAAATTCCTCAGCCGCCCGTTGAGCCAAAACAAAATTCACCTCGCCATTATTTGTCATAGCCAAAAAAGTACCCATAGAGGCAAGTCCTGCCTCTTCCAAAACAGCAGCATCCAGCCCGCTGCTGGCAATCACCCGCAGATTTTGTGCCTCAGCTTGAACAAGATATTGGGGGTCAGTATCAATCATGACCACGTTTTCTCCCCGTTCTTGAAAAAATCGGGCAATCAAAAGACTCAAGGGATTACAACCCACAATCACTGCCCCAGTTACGTCTTTAGAGGTAATTTGCAGCCATTTAGCAACCCAGCCAGCTGTTAGACCTTGACAGACAACAGTCATGATAATTGTCAGGAAGACTAGAGCTTTGATAGAATCACCGCCGTTAATGCCACGCTGTGTCAGCGAAATTGCAAAAAAAGAAGCTACCGAGGCGGCAACAATTCCTCTAGGAGCAACCCAGCTTAAAAATAGTTTCTGTCGCCAGTTTAGGTCACTGTTCCAGGTACACAAGAGGATATTAATTGGGCGAACGACAAACATTAATACCAAAACAGTGAATAAACTACCCCAACCCAAAGCAAACACACTGGCAATGGATAAATCAGCCGCTAATAAGATAAATAGCACTGAGACGCTGAGAATTGTCAGCTGACCCTTGAAGCTCCGTAACAGACGTTCTTCTGGGACTGAGGAGTTAGCAAATACTGCTCCTGCAACCACTGTTGTCATTACTCCCGATTCGCTGCGGATGATTTGCGATAAGGTAAACAGGCTCCAAAGTATTGCCAACACCACTAAGTTTTTTAGCTCAAATGACAGAAAACTGGCGCGTTTGAAAATCAAGCTCATCAGATAACCGCCTGCACCACCAATTGCCGCACCAACGCCCAGGCGCATGAGTAAACCGATGATCGCATTGATGGGCCCAGCATCGCCGTTCAAAATGGTATCGAGGACAACGAAGGCAAGGATAGCTCCTACAGGGTCAATTAAAATCCCTTCCCCTTCCAAAAGTGTTGCTACTTGGCGATCTACATTGATTTGTTTGAGCAAGGGGCCAACGACAGTTGGGCCTGTCACCACGACTATGGAAGCATAAAGAAAAGCTATATTCCAGGGAAATTCACCCAGCCAGTGAGCAGCTATACTCCCACCAAGCAATGTGATCAGCGTTCCTAGAGTAACGAGCAATTGTAGGCTGACTGAAACTCTGCCTAACTCTTGCAGATCCAAGTTAAGTCCGCCTTCAAACAAAATTATTGCCGTTGCTAGGGCGACAATAACTTCCAGTCCGGTGCCTAGCAAATGGGGATGCAACAGTCCTAGTCCATCAGAGCCAAAGAGGATACCCAACAGCAATAACAAGACAATGCTGGGTATCCGAAAGTATGCAGCCAGCACTTGGGCACTAATGCCTGCAAGGACAGCGATCGCCATCTGTAGCGTGATTTCAAAAGATGCTTCCATGTTGTAGATTTTGAGCGATTTATTTCAAAATCTTTTGTAAAAAATCGGAGATATTAACTCTACAGGCTACAACATCATACCCTTTGCCCCTCGCTGAATTTAGCGTTTTTTCTCTCTGGGCATCCCCTTAAATTCCAAGTGCCAAACGCTGACACACCTTGCAGCTTCCCGCACAAGCGTCTACGAAATTCTTTTTGTGTCTCCATGTTTTTGTATTCTCTTCAAGCTTTTGCCTCCACCTAGTTTAGCTGCCACAAACTTTTTTTGGCAAAAGCTGTTGACAACGGCAAGGAAATTCGTTACCTTATAAAAGGTCTGAGTTCGATGCCCCCATCGTCTAGAGGCCTAGGACACCTCCCTTTCACGGAGGTAACGGGGATTCGAATTCCCCTGGGGGTACTTAAAAGAGTAGAAGTGTATTTCTCTGAAAATTTACAAATTAAAACTATCATCCAGGATTTTCCTGAATGATAGTTTAACTATTGAACATAAGGTTCTTTGCTGGCTAACTCTTCTACACGTTGGTAAATAGCTAAAAGATTTAGCCGCAGGTCTTTGCTCAGGCGGTTTTCAATGATTCCCACTGGCATAGTGAGTTTAGGCCAAACTTGAATTGTGTAGCAAAGATTTGTTCCTACATACTCACCCAGGGAATAAGGCTCTAAACACCAGCTACCAGAAAAGCCTTTAAAATCTCCCTCTACCATGCGGAAATTAATTTCTTTGGGGAAGCATTCTTCCAAATCCAGAACTACCCGCGCCCAAAAGTTGAAATTCAGTAAGCGCTGGGAGCCTACTTGCTCAAGTCGAATTCCACCATTGGGATGCTCGATTAGACGACTCTTGGCGAGGTTAGGGAGAAAGTCAGGTAAGGCTTCATAATCTGTCAGAACCTTCCATATCAGTTCCACTGGTTGGGGAATTTGGACTTTAGCGCTGATTTGTCGCTGTCGCTCTGCTATTTTCTCAATTTGAATTTCTACCTTAGCTGCCAAAGCGACTGCATCAGCAGTCAAATCCCCTTCGAGGATGATGTCATTACTAAGAGACTGGAAATCAAGGTTCTGGGTTATGTTCTGTTTTTTAGTCACTTTCAGAATTATGGTTTGCTTTCGTCACAAAATTGGGGCAGAGTCAGGGTGAAGCAAATTTCGCTCTGTTCAGAATCCGAGATTTGGAGACTCTCAACTGCGATCGTTCCATTCAAATGTTGCACTAAAGACTTGACTAGAGCAAGTCCCAAGCCAGCCCCTGGAGTCCAGCGTCCTTTTCCGCGACGGAATTTGTCAAAGATGTAGGTCGCTTCTTCTTCAGAGATGGCACGTCCTGTATTCGTCACTTTTATGATAACTTGATCAATTTGTTGATCAACTCGGTGAACAGCTTCCAAATGGACGGTGGTATCATGCTCTGTGTATTTACAGGCATTAGTTAACAGTTCTTGGAGGATGCGATCAAAACTCTCCAGTTCCGTTTGCAGTTTTAACGACTTCTGTGGTAAATCTACAGAAATCTTTAATCCTTTCTCTAGGAATTTTTTCTGAAAAGATGCTGCTATATCCTGGATTCTAGTATTTAAATCTATAGTTTCTAATTGTGGAGCTTCGTGAGGCGACTCTAGTTTCTGGAGTGTCAACAAGTCATTAATCAAGTTGATTTCCTTTGTGCATTCCTGCTCAAGGATATCCATGTATCGAACCTGACGCTCTGGCGCGATTCCTGGCAAACGTAAGTTACGAATTGACATCAGCATGTTTGTCAAAGGATAGCGCAAGCGATCGCTCATGTTGCTCAAAAATTCATCTTTGAGTTCGTTGAGTTTCCGCAGTTGCTCAACGTACTGCCGGGTTCTATCATGCAATTTTGCCTGGAGTTCGAGACTACTCTGGAGTTTCGCCGTCCGCTCATCTACCAAAGTTTGCACTTGGCGCAATGTCTGTGACTGAATTATGGCGTTACTTACTTGAGCACAAACCATTTCTACAAGATTTAATTCTGCTGCTTGCCAACTGCGAGTGACAGATTGCTGTAGCACCAAGAATCCTAAGATTTTACCTTGATTCTCTAATGGCACTAATAATACCGCAGGCAATTCCTTTATTGCAAATAATGGAGCCGCACAGGAGGTATCGTTTTGTTCTGTATAGTCATCAAAAATTACTGGTTTTACAGAATCTATGAAGGCACGCTGGCATAAACCACACTCTGATATCAAGAAAGACTGATTCAAGATATCTGGTTTAGTAGTGCTGTAATTTCGTGTTTCCCTAGCCCATTCACCAACCACGGTAGCTTTCGCTTTGGGGATTTGTTTTTTAGCTTGAGTCCTAAATAGTGGATCTGTATATTTTAGTAGTATAAGCAAACCCCGATCTGCCTGTAGAGATTCGGCAGTAGAGGCGATAACTAACTGGAGCATTTGATTGAGTTCCAAGTTGCTCCGACTCAGTAAAGTCAATTGCTTGATCAAGCTTTGATACTGATTGCTCTTTTGCAAATACTGTTGTTGATGAGTAATTAGTTTAGCTTGTGCCACTTGAGAAAAAGCGATCGCGCAAGACGACTCCACCTCTTTGAGCAGTTGTTTTTCTGATTCACTCCAATCATAGGGTTGGAATTTAATCAGACTAATCACCCCATTATTATTGCCACCAAACCGGGTGGGAATTGCCAAAACAGCTTTTATCGGTAGTGGCAAATACTGACAGCCAATTACCAGACTATTCTGAATGATGGAAATATCTTGAATAGTCAATGGTTCAGCAGCACATTGCAGCACTGGCGAGTGCATAAGCAACTGTTCCATCGAAAACATCTCTTCTGGGTGTGGTAACCCTAGATACTCATCAGCACACCAATTAGTAGTAGTCGCTTCGTCGGATTTCTCACCCGTTACTGAAACCAAGCAGCAGCAATCTACTTGAAAAGTAACTCCTAGCAATTGGGCAATATCTTGCACCATCAATGCCATCGTTGAACTGTTGGCAATGATTTGGTTAATCTTTTGCACCAACTGGCGGGTAGGTTCTTCCTGATGCTGCATCAGCTTAACTTGGTAAGGTTGTAGTCGATCTATGTCATCTACGTAATGTGGCGGCGACGATAAAGGCTTTTTCATTCTTGGCACGCCCTCGGATGATAACCCCATTCTTCTTGCACCCAACCTTTTGGCATATTCTTCAGCGTTATGTGTTGATACACCTGACAATTGACAAATCTTGTATGAATACTTTCTCTCACCTGTTATAGCCCTTTTCTATCTCAGATGGCCAAGTTTACGCTTGAGCAAGTAAATTGCTACATTCCTAGATAAGTAATAAAATACTTAAAATATCCTATAAATACTTCAGTTACCTTGTTTTTGACTGCTCTATGTTGAAATAATTTACTAACTTTATCCTGTCTTTAAGTATACATAAACCGTAATTACTCTGGAATTACAGCAAAATTGCCCTTAAATATTACGTAAAATTATTTCGCTTACTTAATAAATTTTTATTACATTTTTTTTGAAACTAGTAGGTTTAACAACCTACTCTTTTATCTCCGTAACTCTCAGTAAAATATTAATAAGGCTAAATTATAAATGCAGCCCAATTATTTTTACAATAACTGGGCTGCATTCGCCTGAATATAAGACTATCCAGCCAAGCTCTCGACACTCAGAGGAACCATATCGCCATTCCTGGTCAGTCCTAACAACATTGGTTGTTGGGGTTGAATTAGTTGACCTGTGAGTACACAGCGTTCTTCTTGCTGAGCTGTGGCAGCTATGCTAGCTCGAATGTCAGTTCGCGAAAATCGAGGCTTCCACTCACCTGATTTTTGCTGGACATAATTCCAAAGAATATCTCGGATCAAAGCTTGATATCCCTGATTGCCAGCTATTTCTTTGAGCTTATCTTTGAGTTCCCGCTCTAGGCGGATACTGGTAACTTCCATATCGGTAGTTGGGGTGCGAGCGATCGTATGCATCACTATTTCTCCTTAAAGGTATAGACAGGACAGTAATACAAGTGTAGTATGTTTAAAGGAATGTTCAATAGGTGAAATTTTCTGTGAAATCCATTTACCCCATCTCCACTTCTTTGTACGCTACCAATTTCCGAGCCGGTTGGGAATCAGCTGCTATGGAAGTGGAGTATTTATTTATGGGCGATGGTAGCCGGAATTATGGGCAAATCACAGAAGGTAATTATGATTTTAGACATCTCAGCATTAGTGGGCTGATTGCAAAACCACAAATAGATGAAGAAAGCGGGGGGTACAGGCAAAAGAATACTGTACCAATATGAGACCAGAAAATTTTCCGGTCAATTCTAACCCCCGCTTCACTTAAAACTTGAAGCGGGGGTTTTTTATAAGGAGTTAAGCTGTGACGATATCTTCAATGCGCGGCGCGAACGCAATGCAAGTGTTAGAGCAATCTGTGGTGGTGTTTTCTCAAAATTACTTGCCACTGTGTCGGATCAATATCAAGCGGGCGATTGTGCTGTTAGTAACCAACAAAGCTCAACCGCTGGGTTTTACCACAGAAGGCGGATGGCGAGTTCACTCACCCAGTTTCGTAATTGATGTGCCAAAACACATTCGCTTGACAATCACTTCTAATGAGCGGATGTGGAGAGTTCCGCCAGTCAATCGGCGGGAAGTGTTGCGGCGAGACTATCACAGTTGCCAATACTGCGGTGGCGGCAAACATCTAACGCTAGATCATGTGATGCCGCGATCAAGAGGCGGTTCTCACACTTGGGATAACGTAGTCACAGCTTGTGAAAGATGTAACTCCCGTAAAGGCGATCGCACCTTATTTGAGGCTGGTATGCAACTGCGTACCAAACCGAAAGCACCAATCCACCCCGCGATTTCTTTTGCCGAACAGTTTTGGATAGATATGCAAGCAAGCCTGGAATAGCAGGAGAGCATAAGGAATGCTGAAATTAACTTACACTGAAAGCAGTTTTGATTTGGAATGTTTCACTCTGTCGCTAGAAGAATGGGTAGCGCAGCGAGTGATTTTGGCCCTGCGAGTTGGGCAAAGTTTGTGCATTGAACCCAGTAGCGCTTCCTTTTTGCTTCCTGTTGATTTGCCAGAAGTAGAAGTGCTTAAATCTGAGGTAAAAAGAGATGACAGAGAAATCATAGCTCTGTGTGCCTGCGATACCCAATATATGGAAGTCACTCTGCAAGGTTCTTGGCTATCAGATAGTTCTAAGGATGTTGTAGGTGTGTTTGTCACCACTATGAGCGATCGCGCTGAGTTCTTTTTGCACAAACTTTGGCAGGAAGCTCAAGAGAGCAGTGCTTCTGTCATGAGCGAATAAACGAAATCATCGGGTGAGGAGAATTTCTCACCCTTTATTGCCCCATTTTTAGAAGTTCGGGAATTGTCACAAATCGGTAGCCTTGCTGTTTGAGTCCGCTGATGATTTGTGGCAAAGCTTCTACAGTTCTGTGGCGATCGCCACCACCGTCATGCATCAAAACAATAGAACCTGGTTTCGCGCCTTTCAAGACATTATTTACAAATGCTTGCGGTTTCGCGTGAGGGTCAGTATCAGCTGAAGTTAGCGACCACATAATTACAGCATCTTTCTGGCTTTTAGCGTAAGCGGCTAGTCCGTTATTTAAAAAGCCTCCAGGAGGACGAAACAGAGCAGTTTTCACTCCTGTAGTTTTGTATATCAAGTCAGATGTGCGATCAATTTCACTTTTGGCTGTGGCTTCATCCATTCGCCGATACCAATGATGCCAAGTATGGTTACCAATGGCGTATCCTTCAGCTACTTCGCGCTTGGCTAGGTCGGGATTTGCTTGTAAGGCTTGTCCTACCCAAAAGAATGTTGCTTTAACATCATTTTGCTTCAGAATATCCAGCATTTGTAAGGTTGTCTTTGGCCAGGGTCCATCATCAATGCTTAGAGCAATAACCTTCTCGTTGTTCCTGGGATGCACCTGATAAACTGTTTTTCCCTGAAATTTAGCTGGGACTGTAAAGGTAGGGTTTTCTACTTTGGCTGATGACGGTAGTTGGGCATTAATTTGGCCCTTTACTGGATGATTTTGAACTTGTGCAGTATGGCTTTTGCTTAAAGGCTTGTTCAACCCCAATTGTGGGGAAGTGCCAGGAGCCATACTACAAGCTGTAATCGTAGAGGCGATCGCGACAAAACTAATTATCTTTTGTCGCTTGAGGTGGTTGTCTGTCACGTCAGGCTTTTAAAAACTCACCCAATCATAAGCTGTAGTTTGACTTTTAAGAGGGGTTAGCAAGTTCAAATCTAAGTACAGCAGCTTTTCTAGACAATTTCAAAAAAATTTTCTGAAACCCCTTGACACCTCTTGTAGTATTTTGTAGTATAAATGTAGTGAAGTGAAAGACAAAGCTTCTCAAGGGTCAAAATCATGTTCTACATACAACTAAAACAGAGGCGTTGGAATAAACCAGAGTCCCCAGTCAACAAAGCTGCTCTTACTTGCAAACCATCGGAAGTAGAGGCAATAAACGAAAAAAGTTCTAAGTTTGCACTCATCAAAACCACTGAAGACATCCGGAATATACAACAGGCTTGCTACCTAGAGTTTCGGTTGTTTTCCTAACAGTTTCTAACAGTAAAAAGTAAATTTTCTGAACCTTGAAAACTAAATAAGAAATGGGCAAGTTCACCAAAAATCTGTGCCTCAAAACCTAAAAGTTTAGGCACAGATTCCAAAAAATCGGGGTGTAGCTCAACTGGCTAGAGCGTTCCGTTGTCTGCGGAAATGTTGCGGGTTCAAATCCCGTCACCCTGGTTGCAGTCCTGTAGGCGAATAGTTTAAGCCGTCAGTTTACGGCAGTCGCTACAACTCTGGGAACCAGAGCAACGCGCTGCCTTCTCAAACTGAAAATTGCGAGTGCGAATCTCGTCGGGACTTCCAAATGGCTGAGTAGCCAAGTGGCCGAAGGCGTCGGTCTGCAAAACCGATATCGTGAGTTCAAATCTCACCTCAGCCTCTGGTGCGATCGCAGCGTAGCTTAACCAGAAAAGCCCCAGGTTCATACCCTGGTATATGCGGGTGCAAATCCCGCCACTGCCACCAAATGCAGGGATGGTGTAACGGCAACACCTCGTGACTCCAAATCCGATGTTCTAGGTTCAAATCCTAGTCCCTGCGTCAGACAATTTTGGATTTTAAATTTTTTAATCCAAAATCTAAAATTTAAAATCTAAAATTCAGTCACTTATGCCCTCGTGGACGAATGGTTAAGTCAGTGTTCTTTCAAAGCACAGATGCGAGTTCAATTCTCGTCGAGGGAATGATTATGGGTCGGTGGCCGAGTCTGGCTGAAGGCGACAGTCTGTAAAACTGTTCTTTTTTGCACGCAGGTTCAAATCCTGCTCGACCCACTATGGAGAGGTGGCTGAGTGGCTAAAAGCGTCCTCCTGCTAAGAGGAAACGGGTAGTCAATACCCGTCGCAGGTTCAAATCCTGTCCTCTCCGTTTTGAGAGTGTGGTGTAACTGGATAACATCTCAGTCTGCGAAACTGAAGATTTGAGGGTTCGATTCCCTCCGCTCTCGTTACATTTCTCCTATCCCCCGGTACCTCAGTTGGTAGTTAGCGCCTGTCTGTTCGCGTAGCGTGTCTGAAAGACAAGAACAGGAGGTCGTCGGTTCGATTCCGACCTGGGGGGCTTCGTTGCCTCATAGCTCAATGGTAGAGCAAGCGGCTGTTAACCGCGCGGTTGTAGGTACCCTGCGGGAAGCCGCTTCGCGTCTACGAGTCCTACTGAGGCAGCCATTCATTGCCGGGTGGACGAATTGGTAAGTCGCATCGCTCTGAACGATGAGGTTGCAGGTTCAAACCCTGCCCTGGCAATAAAGTCCTGTGGTGTAATTGGCAACATAGCGCCCTTTGAAGGCGAAGATTCCAGGTTCGAGTCCTGGTCGGGCTGCCAAACTCTGCTCTTGTAGCCCAACTGGAAGAGGCTGCCGTCTCAAAAACGGTATGTTGTGGGTTCAATTCCCACCAAGAGTACCAAAACTTGCTCCTGTAGCCCAATTGGAAGAGGTGGCAGACTTAAAATCTGTTTGGTTGTGGGTTCGACTCCCACCAGGAGTACCAACGGGATGTAATTCAGTGGCGAGAAGCCATGCTTTGGGAGCATGGAGTCGCAGGTTCGAGTCCTGCCATCCCGATATGCCGCTGTCACGGAACGTGGCATAAGTGCTGGAATCAGAGTCCAGATTTTGCAGGTTCAAA
This sequence comes from Nostoc sp., assembly GCF_036917395.1. Taxonomy (GTDB): domain Bacteria; phylum Cyanobacteriota; class Cyanobacteriia; order Cyanobacteriales; family Nostocaceae; genus Nostoc. The sequence continues at coordinate 129,573 of NZ_JBALDI010000002.1, read as the reverse complement.
TCCTGTCAGGGGTACTAAGCTCTTGTGGCGGAATGGAAGATGCACGCTTACCGAGGATCTAGTTTTTTGCAGGTTCAAATCCTGTCGGGAGTACCAAAATATCTGGGTGTAGCGCAGTTGGAAGCGCGGGAGTTTCGGTAACTCCAGGTCGCAGCTACCCTACGGGAAGCCGCTAGGGCGTCTACAATCCCTGCCACTCAGACTTTGCCCTTGTAGCCCAACGGAAGAGGCGCTTCGCTTAGAACGAAGAGGTTGCTGGTTCAAATCCAGTCAGGGGTATTGATGATTTTGCGGGGATGAAGCAAGAGTGGCTTGGAGGTCTCATAAGCCTCACATCAACAGATGCAATTCCTGCCCCCGTTACCAAAAACAGTGCTGGTGTAGCTCAATTGGCAGAGCAACTGACTTGTAATCAGTAGGTTGCAGGTTCAATTCCTGTTACCAGCTTGACTAATGCGGATGTGATGTAACGGCAGCATGAGACGCTTCCAACGTCTTCGTGCGAGTTCAAATCTCGCCGTCCGCTCTGAAACTTGCGGGTGTGATGTAGTCGGTAGCATCTAAGTACGCCATACTCAGTGCGTGGGTACTCTTCTCCTGACGGAGACGCTGCGCGAACGAGAACGCTGCGCGAACAAGTCCCTCTACTCGCTTGCGTAGTCCTGTAGCTCAACGGTAGAGCAGTTACCCTACAAGCAAAGGGTTGCAGGTTCGATTCCTGCCAGGATTACCAAATATTGGGAGTGTAGCTCAATGGAATAGAGCTTCGAGCTTCTACCTCGAAAGTTGTGGGTTCAAGTCCTACCACTCCCGCCTGAAGCAAGTCAAAAGTTAAAAGTCAAAATTTAATTATTTCTCTTTCTTTCTACTTTTTACTTGTTTGATGGGGTCATAGCTCAAATGGCTAGAGCGCCTGCCTTGCAAGCAGGAGGTTATGGGTTCAATTCCCATTGATTCCACTGATGGTGTCTGAAGCCAAAGTGGTCGAGGCGCTGGTTTGTGGAACCAGTCATAGCGGGTTCAAGTCCCGTCAGGCACCCCTCAATGGAAGATGCTGCTGAATGGATGGCAACTGGTCTTGAAAACCAGAGTATGGGCAACTGTAGGGGTACCCTACGGGAAGCAAGCTACGATTCCTCCATCTTCCTCTTTTCCACCTGAAGCCGAGAAGCGAGGCGCTGTGCTGATAACACAGAAATAGGAGGGGCAGTACCTCCCAGGTGGATTTATATCTAACATTGGTGTTACAACGCTTGCGATGTAATACGATCGCAGCGGCTCATTTCTTTATTCACAGGACTTATGCACAGGTAACGGAAAATCTAACCGCAGAGGACGCAGAGAAGCCAGGGCGTTGCGGGGGTTCCCCCCGTTGTAGCAACTGGCGCGACACGGAGAAATAAGAGTTTCAGAGAGTTCTTGCGTAAGTCCTAATTTAAATTAACCAGGGTGGTTGGCATAACGGCTGTGCAGCGGGCTTTTAACCCGCATAAATAGGTTCGACCCCTATACCACCCATTATGAATAGGAACTAGCGATCGCTAGTTGAGCATGTTCCAGGAGTATACTTTTATCCAAAGCATAGATGGGATATTGCGGTGTTAGTGCCAGTAGTTTATCGATTCTTTCTCTGGCTGCTTCCACTACTGATTCGTCTAAGCTACCCTTGCTGAGGGAATCAAGGAAATCTTCAGCAATCTGATAGGTTCTTTCAATAGATGATGAATTGATATTGCGTGAGACAATAAACAAGTCGCAGCCTGCATGAAATGACCGCGCCACAGTACCAGCTTTAGTAAACATATCTGAGATAGCTTTCATATCCAAGTCGTCAGATACAACCACTCCCTTAAAGCCAAGTTCCTCTCTAAGTATGGTTTTGAGGATAGCCTCAGAAAGGGTTGCTGGTACATCAGCATCTATCTTGGGAAATAAGATATGGGCAGTCATTATCAAAGGAATCTGTAATTCGATTAGTGCTTTGAAGGGTATAAGTTCTCGAAGTCGCAGGTCTTTTAGAGTCAGACTAAGTATTGGTAGCTCGATATGAGAGTCGTTGCTGGTGTCTCCATGTCCAGGGAAGTGCTTGGCGCATCCCAAAATTCCTGACTCTCGAAGTCCAAGATAGTAGTCACAGGCACCTTGAGTAGCACTATCAGGAGTGTTACCAAAAGCGCGAGGCCCAATCACGGGGTTGTTGGGATGGGAAAAAACATCTGCTACAGGTGCCCACGATAAATTTATTCCCAGTGATTTGAGTTCTACAGATGTGGCTTTTGCTACTTCACGGGCGTGCGATCGCAGCAACAAGGCATGAGGAAATCGGGTAATCGGCAGTGGTGTACGAATTACACGACCTCCTTCATGATCTAGAGTCACAAACATGGAATCACGTTCAGTATATTCTCGTATCTGGCTGTTCAAATCCTTGAAGCTCTCCAGCCAAAGCTCATAAGGGGTGCCATCCAGAAAGTTTTTAGCAAAAAAGATCACCCCAATCGGTCTTAATTCATTGAGTGCACGTTTATCATCATCGCTTAATGTAGTGCTGGAAATACCTAGAATCAAGTGATGTCCAAAGCGCTTTAGCTGCTGCGATATTGGCATAATCCTTTACCTATAGTTGTGTAGCAAACAACTTGGGATGTTCAACCTAGAAGACATAAACCCTGATTTTACACCCTTATAGAGAGTGGGGACTTTTAAGAGGCAGGGGGCAAAGGTGCTAAAGAAGAAGAATTTTCTGTTTGTCCCGCTTCTTGAATAATGCTTTATGCTCAATACCCTTCAACCTCTGACTAACTCTTTAAAAAATACTAACTTTGTAAAAAGAAACAGTAAATATACTCTCAGCAAGTATTGTTATTGATTTTTAACAATTAAAATATATATTACATGGTATTACTTACGTAAGTATAAATTAGTTTTTTGCAAAAGCATTTTTGTGATCCTCCTTCAGATATCTCCGAAAAAGAATATCAAAGCCTTGTGCAGTCAGGGTCAATATCTCATTTCCGGAGATGTTTTTTGGAGTCACTCCGTGAACGCATCCTACCATCTAAATCTCAGGAGACTTATGTCTATAAGTTTATTCAATAATTATCTAAACAGAATTTATTCAAAATTTTATGATATTTGTTATGAAAATTACAAAGGATTGACTAAAAATCCTAGATGGCTTTTAATGCGTAAAATTGCTCGATTTAAAACTGGGCGAGCTATGATGATATTTTTCTTAAAACGTTCAGTTAAATTATATTCATCCGTTCTCAGTGAGAGCGATTGTTATTTTCCAGATGTGAATGTAGATGACGTTGTTAACACCCTGAAAACCGAAGGGTTATATTTAGAAATTAATTTACCCCAAGATATTGTTAAAGAAATAATCGAGTTTGCTCATTCAACAGTTTGTTATGGCAATAGAAAAACAAATATGGGGTTTTTTTATGCTCAAAAGGAACAAGCACAAACTAAGTCAGGAAAGCATTTTCTCATTGGTAGTTATTTTAATACGTCTTTACTCTGCCCTGCTATAAAAAAACTTCAAAATGATCCAAAGTTATTAGCAATAGCTACTAAATATTTAGATGCTCAAGCAGTACATCAAGGAAATCTGATGTGGTGGAGTTTTTCAGGTGACATAACATATCGTCAAAAAAGTCAAGCTGCTCAATTATTTCACTACGATATAGACGATTATCGTTTTCTGAAGTTTTTCTTTTATTTGACTGATGTAGATGATCAAAGCGGCCCTCATATATGTGTTCGTGGTAGTCACAATAAGAAGAAGCTGTCACATCTTTGGCTACGTAAACGAGAGACAGATCAAGATATTAGCGATTATTATGGTTCTGAATCTTTAGTAAAGATTTGTGGCAAAGCTGGTTTTGGATTTGCGGAAGATCCACTTTGTTTTCATAAAGGAATTACTCCTACTCATAAAGACCGTTTAATATTACAAATAGAATTTGCCCGAACTGACTATGGGATGCAGCAAGATTTCCGAGCAGCTTCTCTACTGAAATATATTTAGTAACTTGTGTGGTATAATTCTCCCCTTCAGTTTCCACAATTATAACTCAATTGCTTCAGCAAAAACACTTAATTGAAAATATATTTAGTCTTTATATTTACATTAATCAAGTGTTTGCCGATTGAAAGTAACCTGGATATCAACTAGCAGGCTTTACCAATGCCCTAGATATTTCCTCAGAGCAGATACACGGATTACCAAAGAAATCAACTACTTTAAGACAAGAGTTTGTAACGACGTATTCTCAGTCAAAGGAATGACTTTTGTTTGTTGAGATTTGGTAACGTAAATCTAGATGAAATACACGTCGCAAACCCATTGCTGACAATGATATTGGCAATTTATTCTGGTAGGTGTATATCAGGTAAAATTCGCTTTTACAAAAGTTTTTTGGGGAAGCGATTGCACAATAACTGCCAAATGTAACGGATTGCAACGTATAATGAAAACGACAAAACCATTAAGAAATATTGAAGGGCATTAGGGTTAAATGCGAGTAGCGATCGCGGGTGCTGGTCTAGCAGGACTTTCCTGCGCGAAATATCTCACGGACGCAGGTCACACTCCCATTGTCTTGGAAAGCCGGGACGTACTGGGTGGTCTTGTTGCGGCGTGGAAAGACTCTGATGGCGACTGGTACGAAACCGGGTTACACGCCTTCTTTGGGGCATATCCCAATATGCTCCAATTGCTCAAGGAGTTGGGCATTGAGGACAGACTTCAGTGGAAAGAGCATACGTTGATTTTCAATCAACCGGATAAGCCTGGGACACTATCACGTTTTGATGTTCCAGATATTCCATCTCCTTTCAACGTGATTGCATCGATTCTTCGCAACAAAGATATGTTGACTTGGGAGCAGAAGATTCGGTTTGCAATTGGACTACTTCCAGCAGTGGTGCGGGGTCAGAAGTATGTTGAAGACATGGACAAGTACAGCTTCTTAGAGTGGTTGAAAAGGCAAGGTGTTGACGAGCGAGTAACTAGTGACGTTTTTATCGCCGCATGTAAAGCACTCACCTTTGTCAATCCTAATGAAGTTTCTGCAACGATCCTGTTAACTGCACTGAATCGCTTTCTGCAAGAACGATATGGCTCCAAGATTGCATTTTTGGATGGTTCTCCAACAGAACGTCTATGCAGCCCGATCGTAGATTACATCAGAGAACGTGGTGGGGAAGTACGGTTGAATGCCCCGTTGAAAGAAATTTTGCTCAACGCCGATGGCACGGTGAAAGCATACTTGATTCGAGGGTTAAATGGGGCAGAAGATGAAGTTTTCACAGCTGATGTGTATGTATCTGCTATGTCGGTTGACCCATTAAAGGTGATGTTGCCTAAGCCTTGGAAGCAAATGGAGTTTTTCAAGAAGCTAGAAGGTTTGGAAGGAGTACCAGTGATTAACCTGCATCTGTGGTTTGACCGGAAACTTACAGAAATTGATCACTTGCTATTTTCGCGATCGCCCCTCCTAAGCGTTTATGCTGATATGAGCAATACCTGCCGTGAATACGCCAACCCCAATCGCTCGATGCTGGAATTAGTTCTAGCTCCGGCAAAAGATTGGATTGCCAAATCCGATGAGGAGATTGTGGCTGCAACGATTGCCGAGTTAGAAAAACTCTTTCCCGACCACTTTGGGGGAGACAACCCAGCAACCTTGCTAAAATCTCATGTGGTGAAAACGCCGCGTTCAGTTTACAAAGCGACCCCTGGTCGTCAACAGTACCGTCCCGCACAAGTTACGCCCATTGCCAACTTCTATCTCGCCGGAAGTTATACCATGCAACGCTACTTAGGCAGTATGGAAGGTGCCGTACTTTCTGGTAAGCTGACAGCGCAGGCAATTTCTGAGGCTCTCCCGGTAGCAAATCCCTCAAACCTGCAAACGCTCACCCGACCGCCCGCAACGAATGCTGCAACTGCCTGATTCCCCCCCGCGCATGAAAACGCTGGTCTCTGTAGACGAGTCCTACAAACTTTGTCGGCATCTCACAGCAAAGTATGCCAAGACTTTTTACCTGGGTACTTTGCTTATGAGTCCGGTAAAACGTCAATCTATTTGGTCAATTTACGCTTGGTGTCGCCGTACAGATGAATTGGTGGATGGGCCCGCATCTGCTATTACCACGCCAGAAACCCTAGACCTATGGGAACAGCAGCTGGAATCGATTTTTGCGGGACGCCCATTAGAAAATTACGATGTCGCTTTAGCTGATACCCTCCAACGCTTTCCAATGGACATTCAACCCTTTCGGGATATGATTGCCGGTCAGCGGATGGACTTATATCGCAGTCGTTATGAAACCTTTGAGGACTTATACCTCTACTGTTACCGCGTTGCTGGCACTGTTGGCTTAATGTCAACAGCAGTTATGGGTGTGGATAGCACCATATATACAGCTCCGTGGCGTCAGAACAAACAACCATATATTCCCACAGAAGAAGCGATCGCTCTGGGAATTGCCAATCAACTCACCAACATCCTGCGGGATGTGGGAGAAGATGCCAGACGGGGACGAATCTACATTCCCCTTGAGGATTTGGCAAAATTCAACTACACCGAGCAAGACTTCTTCAAAGGTGTGGTAGATGAACGTTGGCGGGCATTGATGCGCTTTCAAATTGATCGGGCCCGCCAATTCTATACTACGTCAGACCAGGGAATTACTTATCTAGCACCGGATGCCCGTTGGCCCGTGTGGGCAGCATCAATGTTGTACGGTCAGATTTTGGAGGTGATTGAACGCAACAATTACGATGTATTCAGTCAGCGGGCTTACGTTCCCCAGTGGAAAAAATTACGCACTTTGCCCGTAGCTTGGATGCGATCGCAAGTCCTTTGAGCAATTAGTCATTTGTTGTTACTGATGACAAATGACTATTGACTCTTCCCAACAAGTCTGCTAACATTGATGTTCGTAAGTCAGGAGAGGTGGCTGAGTGGTCGAAAGCGGCAGATTGCTAATCTGTTGTACGGCAGGCAACTCCGTACCGAGGGTTCGAATCCCTCCCTCTCCGTTTTTCAGCCTTTGATACACGCAGTATATTCTGTGTACAAAAGTAAATATTAATGTAGGGGTAAATACTTCTACTCCCAAAGATGGATGATATGATTTATCTTTTGGAGTCTTGATAAGATCCAGCTAAGTTATAAATCTAGTTTGAATCTTACTTTTAGGCTCCTAAATATCTGAGGAGTAAAAGTGATTTATGAAAAAAATTAGCGCCGCCTTAACCTTCAGTATAGCTACCCTAGCAATTGGGTTCTTAGTTGGGGCTTGTGGTGATACTAGTACCCCCAATGGCACAGCGAACAATGGAAGTACCGCTACCCCAGCGGCAGATTCAACTACTACAAGCAGTGCTAAAGGGTTAAAAATTGGTTCCCTGCTACCGACAACAGGCGACTTGGCTTCCGTCGGACAACAGATGCTAGGTTCTGTCCCTTTACTTGTCGATACAGTCAACGCTTGCGGTGGTGTCAATGGCGAACCAGTGACCTTGGTGCAAGTAGACGACCAAACCGACCCCAAAGCTGGTGCTGCGGGTATGACCAAACTAGCAACTTTAGATAAGGTAGCAGGTGTAGTTGGTTCCTTTGCCAGTAGTGTTTCTAGTGCAGCAGTCTCCATTGCCACGCCGAATAAAGTCATGCTGGTTTCTCCTGGTAGTACCAGTCCCGTCTTTACTGAAAAGGCCCAAAAGGGTGACTTTAAAGGCTTTTGGGCGCGTACTGCTCCCCCCGATACTTACCAAGCACTGGCATTAGCCCAACTTGCCAATCAAAAAGGTTTCAAGCGAATTTCTACAGTCGTGATTAATAACGACTATGGCGTTGGCTTTGAAAAAGCATTTGTGCAAACTTTTGAAAAATTGGGTGGAACCATCGTTAATAAAGATAAGCCTGTTCGCTACGATCCAAAAGCACAGACTTTTGATACAGAAGCGGCTGCTGCATTTGCTGGTAAGCCAGATGCAGTGTTGGCCGTATTATACGCTGAAACTGGCAGTCTGTTCTTGAAAGCCGCCTATCAGCAAGGCGTGGCGAAGGGTGTGCAGATTCTGCTTACAGATGGTGTGAAATCACCTACTTTCCCAGAACAAGTTGGCAAAGGCAGTGACGGCAAGTATATCTTAACCGGAGCGATCGGTACAGTACCTGGTTCTGATGGTAAAGCATTAGAGGCTTTCAACAAGCTGTGGAAGGATAAAAAGGGTAGTGCACCAGGGGAATACGCTCCTCAAACTTGGGATGCAACTGCGTTATTGACGTTGGCAGCGCAAGCTGCTAAAGAAAATACAGGTGTTGGTATAGCCAGCAAAATCCGTGAAGTCGCTGATGGACCTGGCACACAAGTTACTGATGTCTGCGAGGGACTGAAGTTACTTAAAGATGGTAAGAAGATTAACTATCAAGGAGCTAGTGGCAACGTAGATGTTGATGCTAACGGCGATGTTGTCGGTGTATACGATGTTTGGACAGTAGGAGACGATGGCAAAATCAAAGTAATTGGCAAAGTTACCCCCAAATAGAAAGTTAGCAGTTATGAGTTATGAGTTATGAGTGAAATATTACTAACTCTTAACTTCTAACTCATAACTCCTAACTCTTAGCTCGACTTTATCCAAAATTAAGAACTTGGTTTTCTTTATCCGGCAAAAACCCTGGCTTTTCGGCAAATACTTTTTCCACGTCACAGATTATCGATGAAGTTAAAAAAGTAAAACTACTGGACCCCAGAGGTTTCAGCGATAGCAATCACGTTGCGAAAAAAATGGATAAAGTCGAGCTTAAAAGCCAGTGAAGTTGTAACCAACTCCTAACAACAAGCCTACATCAGTTTTATCGAAAAATCCGGCATTCACAGCGGCCGTTGCCGTGAATTGAGGAGTTAGAGGCACATCAATGCCACCAGTTACTAAAAAGGCAAATTGCGAATCATCACCAGTTTTGTAAGCTCCACCCACTCCGACGTAAGGTGCAATACCTAACGGTTCGCTGAAAGCATCTGCTGATTTGAAGGTAAAATCGTAAGTGATCGGAAGCAGAATAGTAGTGTTGTCCCCAAATACGGCTGAGGGTCGCACCGATATAGAATTTGTCAGCCCGATTTTGCTGACTACCGCGAAGTTACCGTCGGCCAAAGACGAGTCAGCATCACCACTCAAACCAATGTTAGCAGCGACGCCAATATAGCTGCTGCCACCACGACGGGTAGTTCTACCTAAATCAATATCCGATTGCGCCACTTTGGTAACAGGTGGTTGAGCAGTAGTTTGAGAAGTTGGTTGTACAAACTCAGAAGTGAGCGTCGCAGATGAGGTTGGCACTGTGCCTGGAATGGGTGTAGGCGTTACACTGGCGTTTTCCTGTATTGCAGCGTTGGGGGGCTGCTGTACCTTAGCTAAATTTGTGACTGTAAATGTTTCAGTTGTTTCTGTAGAGAGATTTTGGCTTGCAGTGTCTAGTTCTGTACTAAAGTCGTTGGGGGACGCCACGGTTGCGGAAGGGTCGGTTAATGGCTGACTGCTCACCTTATCAACTGTCTGGGCAATTGCAGATAAGCCGCTACTCAGGACTGTAAGAGCAGCTATACTTGGCAACCAAAAAACACCTTTACGAAGAAAAATAGTATTCACATTCACTCCTAAAACAATATTGCCACGAAAAATAAAGGGTTCTGTTGATTTAAGTCAACAAATTCGGGCAATACTCAAAATTTAACATCAAAAAATCGGTTTTTACATCCTGACTTTGCTGGATTTCTCTAGTTAATATTTCCCAGCAAAAAATTAAATACTATATCCTAAATATCCGGAATTTGACAAATGACAAAAATTATCTTGGCTTTAAGCAAACAGTCTATTTGTTGAGGAGGTGGTCAGGATTGCAAAAACTTTTACCAAAAAACTTAGTCTATATCAACACTGAGCTTTCTTAATCCAGTTTTGCGTAAAAGCGTAGCGTTTTTAATGCAAGGGAACACATTAACATTAACATTGCATCGGGATGCATTAACATTGCAAGGGGACACATTCACAATGTGGCCAACGCATTAACATTGTATTGGGATACATTGGCATTGCAAGGGGACACATTCACAATGTGGCTGACGCATTAACATTGTATTGGGATACATTGGCATTGCAAGGGGACACATTAACAATGTGGCCGACGCATTGGCATTGCATTGGGATGCATTGGCATTGCAAGGGGACGCATTCACAATGTGGCCGACGCATTGGCATTGCATCGGGATACATTGGCATTGCAACATATTACTAAATTTAGTTCGCTATAGAATTAATGAAATGCTGTACTTAGTCTTTGTGCCAACTATTCAGGACATCGGCTTGAATCTAGGATGGTGCGTTAGCCTACGGCATAACACATTGCATTAGTAGGTTTTTAGGACTTGTGTGTACACCATAGTACAAGGGAAGGGGGAGAATTCCAAGCTGCGATGACTACAGGAGAAGGGTTTCCCATAGAGTATGGTTGGTCTATTTACGCCATGCTGTACTAGGAGTTGTGTTTTGTAACAACAGGAAAAGTTGATTGTGAAGTGATATTACGAAGCTTGCAAAAATATTTAGAAATTGTCTAGAAGGTAAACATGGTTCTAACGTAGAACCTATTAGGAGAGACTTGAGGCAAATGTGATGAGCGGAAATAATACTCAAAAGTATCGGTTTGTCTGTACCCTGACTTTCGGTGATATCTACGGTCAAATAATTGTTTGGTTGATTACAATTACCTTAAGTTTGGCATCAGCCTTGGCGCTGATGGGTGCCAAGCGACCCGTGTACGCTTTAGCAACAGCGGGTCTTGTCGTTCTGCTTTCGCTACCTTTCTTGTTGTTTGCGTTTGTCACTACCTTGTTAAATCATATTGAAGTCACTCCTGTAGGGCCGGGAACCAAAATGGAACCCATACCAGGTAATGTGTCTCAGCAACAACCTGTACAAGCAACTAGCTAAAGACAGACGCGATTAATCGCGTCTGTACAGGAGTTAGGAGTAGAGACGCGATTAATCGCGTCTCTACTCCATCTGTCCCATAACCCTTCATTTTTAACTTTTGACTCTTAATTTCAAAATTTGTAATAACATCCCTGTCTATAGGCAGGGAATTTTTTTGGAGAAACGCCACTGTTGCAACGCACGGGAGCCTCCCAAATATGCAAGTTTACTTTCCTTCATAAATATTTTGACTTAGACAGGAGAATGAAATAATCAACTGCGCTGGCTTTTCAACGCACTGGCTCCCCGTGAGCGAGTGCCGTCACAAAGAACACAAAGGAAAGAGTTTATAAAGGGTTTTTGTACCAATCCTGTGTATTTTGGCAAAATTGGGATGCTCCCCAATGCACTGCCTGATTAATCACGTCTCTACAATAGAACAGCAGTGGTTTGCAGTCGGGGGCTAATTATGCTGGAACATGATGTGATTATTGTCGGGGGTGGATTGGCGGGATGTCGCGCTGCTGTGGAAATTGCCCGCACTGACCCTAGTTTAAATATTGCTGTGGTTGCTAAAACCCACCCAATTCGTTCCCACTCGGTCGCGGCTCAAGGTGGTATGGCTGCATCACTGAAAAATGTTGATTCAGAAGATAGTTGGGAGGCACATGCCTTTGATACTGTCAAGGGTTCTGATTACTTGGCAGACCAAGACGCTGTGGCAATTCTCGCCCAGGAAGCGCCAGATGTGGTGATTGACTTGGAACACATGGGCGTTTTGTTCTCTCGCTTACCTGATGGGCGCATTGCCCAACGGGCTTTTGGCGGACATTCCCACAACCGCACTTGCTACGCTGCGGACAAGACCGGTCATGCGATTTTACACGAATTGGTTAATAACCTGCGGCGTTATGGCGTACAAGTTTATGAAGAATGGTACGTGATGCGTCTGATTTTGTCAGAAAATCAGGCCAAGGGTGTGGTAATGTTCAATCTTTTGGATGGACATATCGAGGTGGTGCGGGCTAAGGCGGTGATGTTTGCCACCGGAGGCTATGGTCGCGTTTATAATACTACATCTAATGATTACGCTTCTTCGGGTGATGGTTTGGCAATGACTGCGATCGCAGGTTTGCCTCTTGAAGATATGGAATTTGTCCAATTTCATCCCACTGGTTTGTATCCGGTAGGGGTGCTGATTTCGGAAGCGGTACGGGGAGAAGGGGCGTATCTGATTAATAGTGAAGGCGATCGCTTTATGGCGAACTACGCACCCAGTCGCATGGAATTGGCTCCTCGTGATATTACCTCAAGAGCGATCGCTTATGAAATTCGCGCTGGTCGTGGTATTCATCTCAATGGTAGCGCTGGTGGCCCCTTTGTCTATCTGGATCTACGGCACATGGGCAAAGAAAAAATTATGAGTCGCGTCCCCTTCTGTTGGGAAGAAGCACACCGTTTGGTAGGTGTTGACGCGGTAACTCAACCGATGCCAGTCCGCCCGACAATTCACTATTGTATGGGTGGTATCCCAGTTAATACTGATGGGCAAGTCCGCAGCAGTGGTGATGGTCTAGTTGATGCTTTCTTTGCAGCTGGCGAAACATCTTGTGTTTCCGTACATGGTGCTAATCGCTTGGGGAGTAATTCTCTGCTGGAATGTGTCGTTTATGGCAAGAGAACTGGGGCTGCGATCGCCCAATTTGTGCAAAAACGGAAGTTGCCTTCTGTAGATGAGCAACGCTATGTAACGGAAGCCCAGCAACAAATTCAAGCTTTGCTAGAACAACCAGGGCAGTACCGCATTAACCATGTCCGTCAAGCCTTCCAGGATTGTATGACTCAGTACTGCGGCGTTTTCCGCACTGAGGCATTAATGAGTCAAGGGTTACACAAATTAGAAGAAATACAACAGCAATTTCCGCAAATTCATTTAGATGATAAAGGCAGTTGCTGGAATACGGAACTTGTGGAAGCTTTGGAATTGCGTAGTTTGATGGTAGTGGGACAGACGATTTTGGCATCAGCCCTGAATCGCCAAGAAAGTCGTGGCGCTCATTTCCGCGAAGATTATTCCCAGCGAGATGATGCTAATTTCCTCAAACACACAATGGCTTACTATTCACCAGCAGGAATTGATATACAGTATCGGCCGGTGGCGATTACCATGTTTGAGCCAAAAGAGCGGAAGTATTAGCCAAAGATAAATTTATGTGAGAAATCGAGGGGACTACAAAAATTTTGTCCACCTCGATTAAAAATATGAAATGATTAAGTTATCAATCAGAACCTAATTGTTTCTGAATCACAGCTATTATCTTTTCTTCCCAAGCCGGATCATTTAATTGTATTGCAGCATCACGATGACGAGATTTTCGTCTATCCATGTAAGCATAAAAGGCTTCCTTATCATCCTTGTGGGTAAGAAGGTAACTCTTTAGCTCTTGGTTGCTCATTGCTGTATAGTTTACCTGATTCATAGTTCTATACTACATTCATGGTTCTATACTACCATCTGGCTTAATTTCTAGCTCTATTCCTTCATCTTGCCCAGCTAATATAAATATATTGAGCGATCGTTCATCTAATCGCACGATGTGAATTGGCTGAAACATCACATTTGTAAGTTGATGGCAAAGTCTATATAAGGATTGTAGCTGTTCTAATCTTGGTTGTAGCTCGTCATCTGCTAGTTTTTTTATCATAAATATTTATATATACGTAACAAATAGAATATAGATATATCTAGTAATTTTTTCACAGTTGTGACTCTCACATGCTACTTAAACTTCCAAATTAGCTGACCTTTCTCACCGGGATGTGCTGCTCCCTCTTTGTCACGCCACTCGAAGTGTATTTCAATTGGCATTTTCAAATTCTTCATTAAGTGCAAAGTGTTACGCCAAGCAAGATTTGAATCTACACCTTGTATTGAAATGTTTACCTCTGGCAGGTAATGAAAACCAGAGTTAATTTTTTCACCCTTAACAACATGAGCAAGGGTTAGCTTCATGAGTTCGTCTACACAAACTCCCTGTCTAATAGCAAGTTCGTGTGCTGCATCGACGATTTTGTTCCAGTTCGGTTGATGAATTTCCTCACCACCCATAATGGCTCGAAGCACTCTGGTATGCTGCAAATTGCTTACCCCAGGTTCAATAACTCTATCGTTTTCAGTTTCAGAAATTTGCTGAGACTGGTGATGTGCTTCATATTCATTCAGTAACTTCTCAATAACAGTGATAGGTGTATCCTCAAAAGGTACGGCGATCGCTTGGAGCCTCTTGTAAATAGGATCGGGTATTCTGATAACTGGCATCGTATATATTATGTTATATTTACATTAAAATTGTAACGTATACACATTAGAATGGCAGCAGCCACATCATGCCAACACAGAAGCAATCGGATACAGCGATATTCCTTTGTCAGTTACTTTCTAATCTGTATCAGTCCATTCAGGTTTTCCGATACGACCAAAAGTTGAAAACGCTTTATATTCAAGCTGGTTTGAACGATGAGATTGCAGTCATAATTGATAAATATGGGAATTGGAAATTTGTTGTATGATGCAGAACCTAAACCAGATGACCAATACTGAACTGAAACGATATCTTTCAGAACATAGAAATGAGGAAGAAGCGTTTCGGGCTGCATTGCAAGTATTGATGAGTCGTTGTGACTCCGCTACACAACACCCTTATCCTTTTGATCTTGACAATCCTGAGAGCGAAGTAGAAGCTCTTTTTTTAGAGAAACTCAATCGAACTGAGTGAGAAGCGATCACCTATAATTCAAATTGGGGCTTAGATGAATAAGCTAGGTGAAACCTTGAAAACCGTAGTTTTTTGGAATTAAGGTAAAGCTCAGAACGCAAGCCACGACAGAATAATATGCTCTCACTCAAAAACTCCTCCTTTTCAAAATGGATGGGGTTTAAACAGTCGTGTAGGATTGGCGACAACTATTTCCAGAAGAAATTATGCAAGAGTCTGTGATTTATCAAGATATCCTTCAGAGAGGAAGACAGGAAGCGCTAGCACTGATAAAATGCGAACAATTGCCGAAATTAATGAGAAAATCAGCCGCCAACGTGCGGTAGTGTTGACAACTGAAGAATTAAAAGCACGAGTTGTAGAAATCGGTGTTACTAAAGCTGCTAAAGAAGTTGATGTAATTACCACTGGCACGTTTGAGCCGATGGAATCAAGTGGTGCAATCATCAATCTTGGACACACTGACCCCCCGATAAAAATTCGCCGTTGCTGGTTAGATAGCGTGCCAGCATACTCTGGTTTTGGGGCAGTAGATTTATATTTGGGTGCGAGTTGTGCTGTGGAAACGATGGACGGGGAAGAAGTCCGAGAACGCGGTGGCGGTCATGTAATCGAAGATTTGATCGCTGGTAAACCTATACACGTCAAAGCACAGGGACAAGTAACAGATTGTTACCCTAGAGCAACTTTTGAAACTACAGTTACTAGAGACACGATTAATCAGTTTTATTTATTCAATCCGCGCAATCTTTATCAAAATTTTATTGTTGGGGTAAATGGTGGCGATCGCCCTCTCTTCACCTATCTCGGCCCTTTACAACCGCGTCTGGGGAATGCCGTTTATTCCAACCCCGGTGCTATTTCCCCCTTATTCAACGACCCCGATTTGCAACTCGTTGGTATAGGTACAAGAATTTTTTTAGGCGGCGGTGTTGGCTATGTCGCTTGGGAAGGCACTCAGCACTTCCCTTTACAAAAGCGTTTAGCTAATCGGACACCGATTGGACCTTCCGCCACTTTAGCTTTAATTGGTGATGCCAAGCAAATGGATGCTCATTGGGTGCGAGGTTGTTATTTCAAAAGTTATGGCCCTTCTTTAATGTTAGGCGTTGGTGTACCACTGCCTGTATTAAATGAACAAGTAGTTGAACACTGTGCCGTGCAAAATAAAGACTTAGTAGCCCCAATAGTAGACTTTTCGATTCCCCGGCGCGTCCGTCCTACCTTTGGTTTGGTGAGTTACGCTCAACTCAAGTCGGGGAGTATCACTATTGAGGGCAAAGCAGTACGCGTTGCCCCTTTAGCGAGTTTGTTTTTTTCTAGGCAAGTCGCCCTAGAGCTGAAAAAGTGGATCGAAGCAGGTACGTTTACTCTTACAGAACCAGTTTCCCCAATTCCGATGGAGCGATCTTTTCTACCCCAAGACCGTCGAACGGATTTTTGATATTGGGGACTGGGGAGTAAAAATTTTAGATTTTAGATTTTAGATTTTGGATTTTAGATTAAAGAATTGAAATTTAAGCTAAAATCATCAATCCAAAATCTAAAATTGAATTGCCCCATGCCCAAAGCCCTACTCTTGATTTGGTTTTGGTCGCTTGATGGGCTTAGGAGCGGGCGTTTTTGGTATAGGTTTTGACACTACAGAGGGGTCGCCGCCTGCGCCTGTTTTCTTGATGGGACGAGGGGTTTCGCCACTGCGTTTGGGGAGGAATGGTTTTCTACCACCAGCAGCACCACCACCAGCACGAGGACCACCTTTGAATGGTGGTTTGCGTTTTTTGGGCAAGTCAGCGATCGCCTCAGCTTTTTCTACGATCAAAACGTCAGCTTCCCGCTTGGCTTGGAAGTCCCAGAACTTTCCTACTGCTTTGGTGGTCAGCACACCCCTCAATTTCAACTTAAAATATTTGGGTTTGTCAGTTGGTTTGCGTGCAGCCTGCCTAATTTTGACTACTAAGCTCTTAGCGTCAAAAGACTGGTATACTACCTCACCACGAACAGAAAAACCACCATCTGCAACTTCTGATGAGGGTATTAGGGCAGTTGTACTTAATTCAGAGTTTTCGGATAAGCCATGATCAGGTGTCTGTAACTCTTGCAACTCTAGGTCTGACTCGTCCTCATCTGTTGAGTTTTTAGCCAGATTTTCTGGCTCCCAAACTCCAACGATTTGGATGTGCAAGGTATCATTTTCTTGCCTTGTACGTGGATATACTACCCACAAATGTTCTTTTTCTAAGTCTAGGTGATTTTTGACTAAGCTCATAATCCGGCCTAGGAGGACGGCATTGAGTTCTACACCATCTTTGGTCAGCAGCGTACCTTGTGTAAATTGTTCGCTGCTAGCATGATAGCGACCCCGGACTAACCCGATCGCTCGATACTGCATCGGTTCGCTGGGAGGCGGAATCGGTTGCTGTCGATTGGCAAACCCATCATTTGAGTCAGTATCGCCGGGTTTGACAGGCGAATTTTCCGATTTAGAGGAGTGGGCTGCTATGTGAACATTAGCGGCTGCCTCTACATTAGTTGGGCCCTGGTTAGAGGCAGAAGAATTGGAGGATTCAGGCAACGGCATCAGGTCGGAATTCATAAAAACTCCTTGCGGCACAGACACATCCCATTGTGGGATTTTACAAACGCAGATGGAAAGAGCATTTGTGCGACTAATGAAAATATATTTGCTTTTCACAAAGTCACACTAGGGTACTCTATACAATACTAAAGGCGCTAAATTTAGTGTATAAACACTAAATGTGTAATTTAGCGCCTTTACACTAGTTTCGGAAGCATATCATAGCTACAATTCTGACGGCTCCTCCTAAAGTCATCACTTACTTTAGCAGTGTAGATAGTTAATTGTTATAAAATTCACAGGCAATTGGCGGTATTCCGCAAAGTTTTGGAAATTTTTAACTTTACGATTTGTGTAAATGATAATGTCATTAAAATTTAGGAGAAAGACAAAATTGTGTCTCAACCGCGCAATCGTTGGATAGTTCAAGTCGTCTTGGCGCTGGCAATTCTTGCTTTTGTGGGTGTTTCGGTGATTCCCATAATTGGAGCATTTAATAATACGCCACCCTCAAACCAGAATGCAGCTAGCAGCAGAGGCACTTTGACCTCCGCTGACCAAAAATCAAAACTGGAAGACGAAGTACGGGGTTATGAACAAGTTTTGCAAAGGGAACCAGAAAATCAGACTGCGCTTAAGGGCTTATTGCAGGCGCGGCTACAACTACTGAGTCAAAAAGAAAAAAGTGAGGTTAAACCAGCTGATATTCAAGTCGTCATTGAACCCCTAGAAAAGCTAGCCAAGCTGAATCCCGAACAGTCAGAATATTCAGTGCTACTGGCTCAAGCCAAACAGCAAATTGGCGATCGCGAAGGAGCCGCTCAAGCTTATCGCTCGGTTTTGTCCACGAAACCAGGCGATTTGAAGGCTTTGCAAGGAATGGTGGCTCTGTTGATCAGTCAGCAACGCCCAGAAGCGGCCATTGGTTTGCTGCAAGAAACCCTCTCTAACGCAGCCCAAGCAAATACAATTCAGTCTGGAAGTGTAGATACAGTAGCCGTACAAGTACTGTTAGGTTCTGTTCACGCTTCCCAGAAACGCTACGCTCAAGCTAGCTCTGTATATGACCAAGCAATTAAGAAAGATCCCAAGGATTTTCGCCCTGTTGTGGCAAAAGCGATGCTCCTAAAACAACAGGGCAAAGACGCAGATGCAAAACTTTTGTTTAATAGTGCCGCAGCTTTAGCACCTGCTCAGTACAAAGATGAAATTAAAAACGCAGCAACGGCTTCCCCTATCCCAAATCCTGCTGCATCTCCCGCACCATCATTGGAGAGTACTCCCAAGTAATGGGCTTTGGGCAATTCAATTTTGGATTTTGGATAATGGAATTGATGATTTTAGATTAAATTTCAATTCTTTAATCTAAAATCTAAAATCTAAAATCTAAAATTCTTACTCCCCAGTCTCCTCGTCCCCCTCATCCCCTCACGCTCCTTCAATGGCAGCAACAATACCAAAGACCAAAAACAGGCATCCGCCAATCAGGGTAAGTTGACGCTCAGAAATGCGTCCGGCAATCATTTTTCCGCCGATAACTGCGATCGCAGCACAAATGGCATGTCCGAAAATTGCACCTATTGTCACTCCAATTGGATTATTTCCGGCTGCTAGGGCAATGGTGGCAATTTGGGTGCGATCGCCCCACTCTGCCATAAATGTCAATACAAAGGCTTCTATTACAATTCCCAAGGAAGTCTTTTGCTTTGGCAGCTGCAAATCTGCTTTTTTCACCGCAGCTTCAGCCTCTCCTACAACTTCTGTATCACAAGCCGCTGCGGACATCTTACTAGCGTCATATAACAGCTTGATACCAAAGGCAATAAACAAAGCTATTTCGGCGTAATGAATATAAACTTTTGGTAACAAAGATACCACTTGTCCAAATAGCACCGAAAGGATTGTCATTGCGGCTAAAGCGGCTGTCACACCTGTAAATACTAATCGCCGTGAGTGGTGCATTGCCAAAATCACAGCAATAAAAAATGTTTTATCGCCTAATTCTGAAACTGTAATTAGTAATAAAGCTGCGGTAAAAGCTGTTAACACTCTCTCAAGCTCCTGAAGAATCGTTTACCGATGTGAAGCTTGATGAGAACCAAAAGACCTCACCAAGTTTACACTTTTCGGTGTGAACTTAGTGAAGGTCTCGCTTTCAAATATTTATTACTTGCCACCTGAACCAGGCTCATCGCCAGTATGTTGATTCAGATGTACTGGCTTTTAAGTTTTTTTGCCAGCAGCTACTCCCCTTCTATGCGATCATAATTGTACATCTGTTACAGGTAGAAGTCAAGATTAGGGAATGGAGAGTGAAGCGGCACATACAGCCCGATTCAGTGCTTACTGAGGTAAAAACTCATCATCTATTTATTCCTGTTAGCACTAATACCAGCTTTTTTCAAAACTGTATTGACTGTATATCGTAATTTAAATAAAACTATCAATAAAGTCAGAGGTGACCTAGAATCACCTCAACCATTGGTTACCTACACGCATAGTAATGCCAAAATCCTATGCCATCATGCAAGTCCAACCAACTTGGCGCTTAGTTGCCACATGCGATCGCCTTTTTCATCATCACGCGCTTGAGAAGAAACCTTTTGAACAAAGGACTTGCCATCTTCCTTCTGGCGATTTCCCCAACTCCAATAAGCACCAGATTGATTGTACTCAGGATCAGCAACCACCGCCGCAACCCGTTCTCCCGCCAACTCCTGAGACACATATCCCCCAGTGATGTACTTCTGGAATAATGGGAAGATTTTCTGAAACAGGGGATAGTGGTTTCGGAATAGCGGCGTTTCTGCAACACATCCCGGATAGAGAGAATTGAAGACGATACCAGTTGACTCGTGATAGCGCTGATGTAGTTCCCGCATAGTCAGCACATTGCAAACCTTGCTGTCCTTGTAAGCTTTGACTGGTTCAAATTTCTTGCCGTCAATCATCGAGATTGGCTCTTTAAATCCTTCTGCAAAGCCTTGCAAATCGCCCAAGTCTGGACGCGGCGGAATTTTACCACCCAGTTCGTCAGGATTGTGGGTGACAGTTCCTAAAATTACCAGCCTTGGCTCTGAAGATGATGACTTCTTCAGATCCTCTAGCATTAGGTTGCACAAAAGGAAATGTCCGAGGTGATTTGTCGCAACGCTTAACTCGTATCCTTCTGGACTGCGTAACGGCTCCTTTATTAAAGGCATATAAATTGCAGCGTTGCATACCAAAGCATCTAGGGACTTTCCACTAGATCGGAAGTTCTTCACAAACTGTCGAACGCTTTCCAAGGAGCCAAGGTCGATATGTATGCTGGTATAACTGTTGTAAGGGATTTCCACAGCTTGGGCAGCTTTTTGTGCCTTCGCTAAATCCCGACAGGCCAGTACCACATACCATCCCCTTTCAGCAAGAGCTTTTGCAGCATACAAACCGACCCCCGAAGAGGCACCTGTGATTACAACCGTTGATTTCCTATCCTGTACCATTCTATTCAGACTCTGTTAATCACCTTTTACTATCTTCAGGATTTTACATCACTGAGTTAACACCTCTGATTGTTCGAGGTGTTATGCTTGGCGATCGCTTCTCACTAAATAACAGGTTATTTCAAAGCTGTATATATTTCCAAAATCAAGACCCTATTGTCGGTTTGATGTTCTGACTGACTATAGCGTTAAGGGTGTTCATACTTGTAGAGCGAAATTTCGCGTCTAAAATTTTCACTGATAATTCTTAACTGACGACAGTTGAAAGATGAATAGGACTTACGCAAAATATCTCTCAAACTCTCATTTCTCTGTGACCTCTGCGCCTCTGTGGTTCGATTTTCCGTTAGCTGTGCGTAAGTCTTGATGAATAAGGGTATAAGCAAGTTGTTAAGTTGCTTATACCCTCAAATAAACATGTTAGATGCTTTGTAGTAACCTATTAGTCTAAGTTAATACCGGAGCAACTACTGCCGAAAGTGACTCGTTTGCTGCCTGCTTCAACAATTCGGCTTTATCGGTCTGTTCCCAAGGCAAGTCTAAATCAGCCCGCCCAAAGTGACCGTAAGCCGCGACGTCCTGATAAAAACGTCCGCCTCGTTCACTTGGTAAGTTGCGTAAGTTGAAGGTATGGATAATTCCTGCTGGACGCAGTTCAAAGTGCTGGTTGATTAATTCCAGTAAGGTTTCTTCATCTACTTTGCCAGTATTAAAGGTATCCACCAGAATGCTTGTTGGTCGCGCTACGCCAATAGCATAGGATAGCTGGATTTCAACTTTTTCTGCTAACCCAGCGGCGACAATATTTTTCGCCACATAGCGAGCTGCATAAGCAGCAGAGCGGTCTACCTTGGTGGGGTCTTTGCCAGAAAAAGCGCCGCCACCATGCCGTGAATAACCACCGTAGGTGTCAACGATTATTTTCCGTCCTGTCAAACCAGAGTCTCCCTGAGGGCCACCAACGACAAATTTGCCAGTGGGGTTAACTAAAAAACGTGTTTCCTGATTAGGCTTAATGTCAATGTCGCCAAAAACAGGTTCGACCACTGCTGACCAGAGGTCTTGTTTAATCTTGGCTTGTACCGCCGCCTCATCTGTAATTTCCCCAATAGTCGCTGTATGCTGGGTGGAAATCAGGATAGTATCAATACCTATGGGGCGCCCGTCTTCGTAAGCCACAGTTACTTGGGTTTTGCCGTCAGGACGCAGGTATGGTAGTTCACCCGTTTTCCGAACTGCTGCTAATCGGCGAGCAATACGGTGGGCGAGACTGATCGGTAAGGGCATCAGTTCTGGTGTTTCGTTGCTGGCAAAACCAAACATTATACCTTGATCACCCGCGCCAATTTTGTCGAATAGTTGATCACTATCTTCCTGGCGGGTTTCTTGGGCGGTGTTAACGCCTTGGGCAATGTCAGGTGATTGTTCGTCTAAAGCTACCAAAACGCTAGTGCTGTTAGCAGAAAAGCCATTATCAGCATTGGTATAGCCAATTTCGGCAATTTTTTTGCGGGCAAGATTGACGAAATTCACATTGGCTTTGGTGGTTATTTCACCAGTGATTAGCACCAAACCAGTATTAACTACTACTTCAGCGGCGACACGGCTGCTGGGGTCTTGTGTCAGTAAGGCATCCAGAATGGTATCAGAAATCTGATCGCAGATTTTATCAGGATGACCTTCGGTGACTGACTCGGAGGTAAATAGATATCGACGAGACAAAGGAAATTCCTCCTTTCTTGAGTTTTTTTCGCTGACTAAATGTGAGTATTTAGTTCAACTATCTAATTTATGAAATCATAACAATATTTATACTTCAGTAGTTAGTATCTTCTTAATATTGATAAAAACCACTATCTATAAGGTGAGTATCTGTAAATAAGATAAATTTATGCTAATTATTTCGTGGACAAAATGTATTTAATAACACAAAAAAAAGGAGGACACTCAGAAGCGCCCCCACAAACTTTGACACAAATACTGCTGCTTTTAAACCTGAACCGCTAACTTTGCTTCCGTAGCTGTCAACCGCTCATAAGCAGCACGCATTTTCAAGCCTGTAAGTACTTGGAAGAAACCAGTACCATTGTTGGAACCTGGATATTCACGATGCTGGAGTAACAAATGAGTCAATTCACCCTGATATTTTGTGGATGTATTGCTGAGATGGGTTTCGATATAAATTACTTCTTCCAAGTTATCAAACTGACCATCAACCTCTAGTACTGAGACATAGCGGCCGTAGTAAACATCTGAACCGTAGTACAGTTGCATACCAGGGTAGGAACAGGTCAGCTTGCGTCCACAGGGAGTCCAATTAATTGTTGACCCTTCATCAAACAGGTAGGTTGGATCAAAGCCTTCCTTACCTTCGCGCTGGAGCATACGTACCCTTAAGACTCTGCGCTCGGTGTCGTTTTTGATCAAGTTCGTGGGTAATACCTGAAGAACTACATCGGCAAATTCTCTTTGGGGTTCGATAAACTTATCAAAGTCAGGTTTGCGAGAATTGATTTGCGCTAACACATCTTCGTAGCGATGACCACGTTCAGCCATATCTCGCTGAATTTTCCAGGCAATTTTGACTTCATCGCTAATGTCAAAATAAACACTGAAGTCGATTAGCGATCGCACCCGCTCATCATATAAAGGATGCAGTCCTTCAACAACTATAATGCGATTCGGCTCGATCCGCTCTGGCGGATCAAGCAAGCCGGTTTCATGGTTGTAAATCGGCTTATCAATCCCTTGACCATTTTTGAGCGCTTTAATTTGCTCATACATCAGGTCAAAATTGTTCGCCCTGGGGTCTAATGCAGTTATCCCAGTTTCTTTACGCTGTTTGCGATCCAGGGAGTGATAGTCATCCAGGCAGATAACTGTCATTAAATCTTCACCAAACAAATCTATCAAACGACGCAAAAACGTAGATTTACCGCATCCAGAGTCTCCGGCTACTCCAATCAGTACCACGCGTTCCGACTTACTTGTCATAAATCTCCTCTAAAATACTAAAATTGTGTCAATATTTTTTCACACAGCAGATTCTGAAGCCAGGAGTTTACCCCTTTGGTTTATCCTGCGTTCTTGCTACCTAGCACATCTATAAGACACCAAGCAAGTAGGCAACAAAGTAATTAAGTTGCTACTCGTCGGACTAGCCTGAATGTTGGTGCCGGTAAGTATTTAATCCTAGTGGTGTATTTGATTTTAACAGAAGGGGGTATTCCATACAAGATTGCTGTTTAGAAGAATTAGCGTGGTTCGTCAATCATTTTGTTGATTTAGCTGTTAATTTAAAAATGGGGATCAGCACCGCCCATCAGTGTTGTGGCTCTGTGCATCTGCTACTTGTGACTCTATATAATTAAGTCT
This sequence comes from Nostoc sp., assembly GCF_036917395.1. Lineage (GTDB taxonomy): Bacteria > Cyanobacteriota > Cyanobacteriia > Cyanobacteriales > Nostocaceae > Nostoc. Next base: position 105,360 of record NZ_JBALDI010000002.1, on the reverse strand, counting down.
ATAAGGTATAATTTATTATTGCCACGAATTTTTTGACCTTCTTAAATTGTAATTCCGGCTCTACAATGCTTAAAATATTCAAAGCAAAAATCTATCTAACGAATGAGCAAACAAATTGCATTAGTCAAATTATTGGCTGTGAACTACCTACACTGACTAGACTTGGGGCAAAGTCCCTTGTTAAAGGTAGGCAAACTGACGCCACAGTGTACTAGTCATGTAATTATCTATAGACAGGTGATGAATATAGCTAACAACATTCCGGGAGAGTAGTAGATTTAAAGAAGTAAAACCAATCGGAAGAAAACCTTCCTCTCCTTGCCCTTCTCCGATTTAAATTCTTGGAGTAGGCAAGCACAACGGTAATTTTTGGAGGGAAACTGAGTAGTAACTTCCACCAATCAAAGCAGCCCTCCAACAATATCTGCCATTGGAAGTTGCTCGTTAGGTAGTAAGGTAAAAAGCTATCTCCCTAATAGGGGTGGTAGTTAACGAAAAAAAGATTAAATTGACTCATTATTAACATTCTCCACAAGACTTATCCTTTACCTTAGAAGGTGAACAGGTGTGTTTTTTGCTATGCCTGCATGTCTTTGGTGAGTATACTTAGCAAGGCATTAATTTAATGATGCCGTTTTTCCTTCTTTCTCCAGTTTTGTGAAACGAAAATCCGCTAAACTAAAGCTGGCAAGGTAGGGGAATAGTTTTTTTTTGAAAAACGGTTAAGTAAATTATCGGAGTGGTAGAACGAATGTACAATCAAGGTGCTGTTGAGGGTGCTGCCAACATAGAATTAGGTAGCCGCGTCTTCGTCTATGAAGTGGTGGGTTTGCGTCAGAGCGAAGAAACTGATCAAACTAACTACTCAATTCGTAAAAGTGGCAGTGTGTTCATCAGAGTGCCTTACAACCGCATGAATCAAGAAATGCGACGTATCACTCGTCTAGGCGGCACAATTGTTAGCATCCAGCCCATAACTGCTCTAGAGCAAGTTAATGGTAAAGCCTCACTTGGGAATGCTACAAGCGAAGTCAGCGAGTTAGCTACATCTGAGGAAACTGCTAACAGTGAAGGGAATGGTAAAGCCACACCTGTAAATGCTGATAGTGAAGCTAAAGACTTAGCTGAACCACCAGCACAAGAACAGCTCAAGAACAAGGACAAGAAAGGCAACACCATGACTCAAGCGAAAGCCAAAAAAGACCAAGGTGACATTCCTGTCAACACTTACCGTCCCAATGCTCCATTTATTGGCAAGGTAATATCTAATGAACCGCTAGTCAAAGAAGGTGGGATTGGTATTGTTCAACACCTCAAATTTGACATTTCTGCCGGGGATTTGAAGTATATAGAAGGTCAAAGTATTGGGATTATTCCACCAGGATTAGACAAGAACGGCAAGCCGGAAAAACTTAGACTATATTCCATCGCCTCAACTCGTCATGGCGATGATGTCGATGATCAGACAATCTCACTGTGCGTCCGTCAGTTAGAGTATAAGCACCCAGAAACTGGCGAAACAGTCTACGGTGTTTGCTCTACACACCTGTGTTTCTTGGAACCAGGGGCAGATATCAAAATTACAGGGCCGGTGGGTAAGGAAATGTTGTTACCCCAAGACCCCGATGCTAATGTCATCATGTTGGCAACTGGAACAGGTATTGCCCCCATGCGGGCTTATCTGTGGCGTCAGTTTAAAGATGCGGAAAGAGCAGCTAACCCAGAATACGAATTTAAAGGATTCTCTTGGCTAATATTTGGTGTGCCGACAACTCCAAACCTCTTATATAAGGAAGAACTGGAAGAAATTCAACAAAAATATCCTGATAACTTCCGCCTCACTGGTGCCATCAGCCGCGAACAGAAAAATCCCCAAGGCGGTAGAATGTACATCCAAGACCGCGTAGCGGAACATGCTGATGAATTGTGGCAGTTGATTAAAAATGAAAAAACCCACACCTACATCTGCGGTTTGCGAGGTATGGAAGAAGGTATTGATGCAGCCTTAACAACTGCTGCTGGTAAGGAAGGTGTAACCTGGAGTGATTACCAGAAGCAACTCAAAAAAGCTCATCGCTGGCACGTAGAAACCTACTAAGTGCTGAGTTCCGTTAGCGGATAGCTATAGTTTAGCCTGTTCTAAGTTATGAATGAGTAGGGTGGGCAATGCTCACCCTACAATTGTTTTGTTATGAATATTATAAATAGTTGAGGAAAGAGTTATCGGTTCTGAGTGGTAAAGTACTAAATACTTCTAACTACTTGGCACTTAGCACTCAGCACTCAGTACTTAAAAAATAAATTGGGTACAAAATTTGTGGGTGTGAAACTAGGAATACTGGGATTCGGCACCGTGGGAACGGGGACAGTGCAATTGTTGCAAGATGGGGCTGGGCGTCACCCGTTGTTGCAAGAAATAGAAATCTATCGGGTGGGAGTGCGATCACTAGATAAACCCCGGGCAGTAGAATTGTCTACGGAAGTTTTAACGACAGATATAGAAGCTATTGTCAATGATCCGGCGGTAGATATAGTTGTCGAGGTGATGGGTGGATTGGAGCCGGCGCGATCGCTAATCCTCAAAGCTTTAAGTAATGGTAAGCATGTAGTCACTGCCAACAAAGCAGCGATCGCCCGCTTTGGAGCGGAAATTTTCACAACTGCCAATCAAGCTGGCGTATACGTCATGCTAGAAGCTGCTGTAGGTGGTGGTATTCCAGTGATTCAACCCTTAAAGCAGTCTTTAAGTGTTAACCGTATTCACACTGTAACAGGCATCGTAAACGGTACAACTAACTACATCCTGACGCGGATGCAAACAGAAGGCAGCAACTTCAGCGATGTTTTGGCTGATGCCCAGCGCTTGGGTTATGCTGAAGCTGACCCCACAGCCGATGTCGATGGCTTAGACGCAGCAGATAAAATTGCCATTTTGGCATCATTAGGCTTTGGTGGACGCATCAACCTACAAGATGTTTATACTGAGGGGATTCGGCAAGTGAGCAAGACAGATATTGCCTACGCCGAAAAATTGGGATTTGTGATTAAATTGTTAGCGATCGCTAAACGTGATACTCCCTCATCTTCCCTTTCCGTCAGAGTTCATCCTACCTTAGTGCCTCAAGCCCACCCTTTGGCTAGCATCAACGGCGTTTACAATGCCATTCTTGTGGAAGGAGAACCCATTGGGCAGGTGATGTTTTTTGGCCCCGGTGCTGGTGCTGGTGCAACCGCCAGTGCTGTCACATCGGATATTTTGAATCTAGTTGCTATCCTCAAAACCAATACAGCAATACCAAATCCATTATTAGCTTGTGGACATCAAGAATACTGTCAAATTGCGCCGATGGCAGAACTGATAACTCGGTTTTACGCCCGTTTCCTTACAAATGACCAACCTGGAGTTATTGGTAAATTGGGGACTTGCTTTGGTAACTATGGCGTTAGCTTAGAGTCAATTGTCCAAACTGGCTTTCAAGGGGAACTAGCAGAGATTGTGGTTGTTACACATGATGTGCCAGAAGGCAACTTTCGGCAAGCTTTGGCAGAAATTCGGAATTTGTCAGCGATTGAAAGCATTCCTAGTTTACTGCGTGTACTTTGAGATTATCGTTTAGCGAGCGATCGGCGTTAGGCGTTCCCGTAGGCTAGAATACTTAGTTTTTTTCAGATTTTTCTTTGCGTCTGTGCTTGCTAAAATCAAGAACAAACCTTACTCCTGCAAAGGTAGTCTTATGACCTCTGCAACCGACCCATCCACAGCCCTCACTCCTTTCCCTGACCATACGCAGCTACCATCAGATGGTACTTTTGTGTTCGCGGAGCGTGCCGGAGGCAAAAATTGGCAAGAGCATCCCCAAAGCATTTTACTCACTGACTCAATTACACCCGTCCTTAAACAATTACATCCTGAAGGCCAATATTGTATAGGTCAGGACTTAGGTATTTACTGGCGCTTGACAGATCCGCCAGAACGAGGCGCAGAAGTACCAGATTGGTTTTATGTAGGAAATGTACCGCCCTTGCTTGATGGATAAACGCGGAGGTCTTATGTACTGTGGCGAGAATTTATTGCCCCTTTGATTGCCTTGGAATTTGTCTCTGGGGATGGTAGTGAAGAACGAGATAAAACCCCTTGGCAGGGCAAATTTTGGATTTATGAGCAAGTAATTCGTCCGGCTTATTATGGCATTTATGAAGTGAATAAAGCCAGTGTAGAAGTTTATGAATTAATTGGTGGGTAATATCAGTTATTAGCAGCAAATGAGCGCGGAAATTATCCGATTACGCCCTTGGGAGTTGAGTTAGGTTTATGGCAAGGAGAATATCAAAACGCCCAATTGCCCTGGTTGCGTTGGTGGGATTTGCAGGGTAATTTGTTGTTGACTGGTCAGGAAAGAGCCGAACAAGAATGCCAACGGGCTGAACAGGAAAGAGAAAGAGCCGATCGCTTAACTGCTCAATTGCGTAGACGCGGAGCGGCTTGTCGTTAGACATCGCTCAGTATTGAACCAGAAGCCTAATATTTTGGAATGGGGTTAAAGGTGCGATCGCTAATTCTCTCATCAACTCTGACTTTCCTTATTTAGCTTAAATATTATCTCTCTAGAGTAATAGAAGAGTGTTAAAGCAGTTGGTGTACTCCGGCTGCTTTAGTTTTTATGACTATAGGATGCTGGGAATGCCATCGCTGAATACATCATGGCAGCATCTGTGAGTGCAAAAAACATATCGGAAAAAATAGAGGCTTCAAAAAGCTTGCCATATAAGCTTTATAAGATTTATTCTCTCAGTGATTGTGCTTCTAACTAGTTTTCGCTAACCTCAGTACATAAGTTAAGAGGTAATCATATGACAGACTAGAAATTCAATTGCGTCTCGATTCAAAAAAAATGCATAGAACTTAATCCACTTTTGTACAGAGCAATTCAGATAATACAGGCTCCCTTCCTTCCAGTGAAAAGAAACCACCAATTCCTAACTCAAGGGCAAAATTTATTATTAGCAGGCCTTAACTACGATTGGCACATAATAGCTTGCTGGATAATATGCCTACAAACAGACCAGCTAAATCCAAAGAAATCACCTTACAACCTTCAAGATTTTCAAGATCGTAAAACATATGGGCAAGTTTTAAATGCTCAACTTAACTTGTGCGCTGGTGTGCAAAAATTCAAATCCATCAATAAAATCTATCCATCACATTATGAAAGGTGGATAGGTTGTATGCAGGAAATTAGGAGATGGCGAGTTAACTCAATTATTCAATGTCCAACTATATTAGGAGAACAGCCAATATTAAAAACTCAGCAAATTCAAGATATAAGGAAGTTTATAAAAGAGTAAAGAGAAAATAGCAAAATTATGCTTCCATATCGAGAAGATACACAACATAATTACAACCTATTAAATACAGCTATAAAACTTGCTAATTCAGAAAATAGTTCTGCCGAAAGGGAATGTTTTAGACAGAAATCTTGGAATACATTCCTTGATTGTTACAGTATTTATGCTACTGATATTTACAACAATTCACAATTAAAATCAGTATTTCCTTGGAAAGACAGTTTAGCACATCAAGGTATAGGAAGATTTGCACCAAGAATAATACGATATGAAGAAAAACTTGAACAAAAAATGAATCAGCAATTATCTAAAGGCGGAATTATTAAAATAGAAGATGTATTGCTTGATAATGAAAACAAAGAGGGTATTCAAAGAGGTCAAGTGATGATACTTGTCAATAAAGCAGGACAGATTTGTGAATTTTATGATAATAAAAGGTATGCTCTTGACGGAGAAATTGAGTTTAAAGATCATAATGGTAAGCCTTCTGGCAAACGCATTTATATACAGCTTAAATTAGGTGATTCCTACTTATCATTACGTCAAGACGGAAAACTTTCAGTTTTTATCAAAAAACGAGAACACCTTGAATATTGGAAACAACAACCTTATCCTGTATACCTGATAGTCCGTGATAGCAAGGGAAAAATGTATTGGAAAAATGTTACAGAATACCTGACAAAACACCTTAATAAAAAGACACGTACTATTGTCTTTTCTGATGAAGATGAAATGACGCTTGAAACAATACAAACTGTGAGATTGATTAGACTTGATTAATCTTATTTGCTTAGTAGTTTCTAGAATCAACTGACGACTGTTAAATGGAAGTCGAGGATAGGCTTTTACACCAGATACCTCCGCTCAGGCTTCTGTTTGCATCTACACTTGCTAAACTAAAAAAACAACCCTTACTCCTGCAAAGGTAGCCTTATGACCTCTGCAACCGATCCATCCACCGCCCTCACGCCGTTCCCAGACCATACGCAGCTACCAGAGTCTGATGGTACATTCGTGAAAAACTTTCAGGAACATCCCCAAAGCATTCTTCTAACCGACTCGATTAAACCGATATTGCAAAAACGTCATCCTGATGGGCAATACTGTATTGGTCAAGATAGCGGTATCTACTGGCGGATTACTGACCCTCCAGAAAAAGGTGCAGAAGCTCCCGACTGGTTCTATGTAGGGAATGTACCACCTACTCTGAATGGACAAACGCGCAGGTCTTATGTACTATGGCGAGAGTTTATTGCCCCATTGATTGCATTGGAATTTGTTTCTGGGGATGGTATTCAAGAGCGAGATAAAACACCTTGGAAGGGGAAATTTTGGATTTATGAGCAGGTGATTCGTCCTCCCTTCTACGGCATTTATGAAGTGAATAAAGCCAGTATGGAAGTTTATGAATTAATTGGTGGACAATATCAGTTATTAACAGCAAATGAACGTGGGCATTATCCTATACATCCTTTAGGGGTTGAGTTAGGTCTCTGGCAGGGACAATATCAAAATATGGAATTACCTTGGCTACGCTGGTGGGATTCGCAAGGTAATTTGTTGTTGACTGGTGAGGAAAGAGCCGAGCGCTTAACTGCTCAATTGCGCTCGCTCGGTATCGAACCAGAAGCATAATCTTGACCAAAAATCAACTATTTATTCACATCCAGCAACCGTGAAGTTTGTAACCGACTCATCCACTTCTCTAAATAAACTTGATTACCTTTTTCCTCATTTGGATCTTTAGTATCCAAAGGATAAGGCATCAGTCCCAAAATTGTTGCTGTCGTCACGCAAAACATCGATTTTTGGAAACTTATGCAAATTTGGACTCGCAAATCATCTTCACCCCGAAGACTGCGACGATAAATTTCGTGCAAATACTCTGGAAGGTAATGACGCATATCCTGCATCAACAGGGTGGGAGGAATACCTGCACCGCCTATGGGTAAAGGATCGGCATACAATGCGCCATATTGAAATCGACTTTGATCTGGGGGAATTTGAGCTCCTTGGGCGTTGTATGAAACTGTACCGTGGAAAGGAGTTCCTCGGAAGAATACTGCCTCTACATAAGGTATTGCTGTATCTGCTAAGAAGGTCAAACCAACGCTTTTGGGAATGATTTCATAAACTTTATCCCGAATTTTGACAGCGTAGGTAATTGGGTTTGATGCATTTGCAACTAACCCTGTTTTAATGTGGTCTACAACTTGGGAAATCGATTTAATTTCGCCTTGGTCATAGCGGTCTGATAAGTTGAGGAACATATCAGCCATGACTCGCCAGAATTGACCTAAACCAGTGTAGTAAGCAGAGACGCGGAATTGTTCTGTTAAAAAATCTGGAAACAGTTGGTTAATACCCAAAATTAAGGGATTATTTTTAAATTTTACGGCGATAACGGTTTGCGCTCTTTCTTTAAATTCTATTGTATCTAAATATGTATCTAGTCCGCCCCCACCGTGCCACATCATGCCTTTCATGCAATACTCAGCATATTCAAAATTAATGCGGTCATGCCACCAGTGACGGAATAATTTCTGAAAAGAAATCTCTCCATTAAAGTATTTAAAAAATGGGAAAAAGACTAAAAACTGATGCTCGGCAATATAGTTAAGATTTTTTGAATAGGCATCTAAAACTACACCATAGCTTTTAAGAATACCAACAACTTCCAGCACATTTTCTGGACTATCAGGGAGTAATGCTTCTCCTTTTTGCAGACGTTCAATATACTCAGCTAAGGGATTATGAGAAGCTTTCTTTTTAATAGTTACCATTGCCATCTCTCCAAAAAGTTTCGGGATTGGGGCATTAAGCATTAGGCATTGGGCATTGAAAAGAGGCAGAGGGGGGATGTAGAACGGAAAACTCTTCTCCCTTACTCCCTGCTCCTCTGCTTCTTCCCCAATCCCTAATCCTTAATCCCTATTTCTTTATCCAAGGACACTGCTACTACTACGTTTTGGCTGTTTACCATTCCTGTAATTGTTGGTTCACTCCAGCGCACTAACCAACCAGGTTGAATGCCGAAAATCACAATCAGCACAGCTAAAATTGCAGCTGGGGCGCGATCGCTCCAATACACCCGCGGCAAGTTGGTAACTTGTGCAGACAAACGTCCAAAAAAGGCGCGGTTGAGGAGTATTAGGAAGTAAACCGCAGTTAAGCCTGTACCAATCATGCATAGCAAGGTTTGCACTGGAAAAACTGGAAAACTCCCCCGATAAACTACGAATTCGGAAATAAACCCTAGCATTCCCGGTATACCAGCGCTGGCCATGACTCCCACAACAATCAAGCTACCAATTACGGGCATACCCCGTTCTGGGTTCAGCAGTCCTTGCAAGACTTCTAAATCCCGGCTTCCGGCTTTTTTATACACAACCCCTACCAGCAAAAATAGCATGGCAGAAATCAAGCCGTGGCTAATCATCTGCATAACAGCACCCAACACGCTTAATGGTGTAGCCGCCGCCGCCGCTAAAAGTATGTAGCCCATGTGTCCAATAGAACTGTATGCCACCATTTTTTTCATATCGGTTTGGGCGATCGCGCAGGATGAACCATACAGTACACTTACTACTGCCCAAATCGCTAACCAAGGAGCCACATAAGCCCAAGCTTCTGGTAACAAGTTCATGCCAAATCGCAGTAAGCCGTAAGTTCCCAACTTCAATAACACCCCAGCCAACAGCACCGAAATCGGTGTGGAAGCTTCAACGTGAGCATCTGGCAACCAAGTATGGAAGGGAACCAAAGGAATTTTAATCCCGAAACCTACCAAAATCCCCGCTAGCAGCAAAAGCTGTGTTGCCAGAGGTAAAGTAGTAGTGTTCAAGGTTGCTAGTGCAAAGTTAGAGGAACCACTCAGCCAAACCATGCCAAGGAAACTTGCCAAAATCAAGATTCCAGAAACGGCGGTATAAATGAGAAATTTTGTTGCCGCATAACCCCGCTTGGCTCCACCCCAAATAGCTATCAAGAGATACAGCGGAATTAATTCCAATTCGTAAAACAGGAAAAATAGCAGTAAATCCTGTGCCAGAAAGGCTCCAGTCACCCCAGCGCTTAATAATAGGATCAAAGAGTAATAAAATTTAGGACGCTGTAAAGATTCATCGCTGCTGTAGATGGCAATGCAAGTTAACAATCCATTTAAAACCAGCAACGGCAAAGATAAACCATCTATCCCAAGATTATAGTTCAAGCCTAAAACATCTACCCAAGGGAGAGACTCGGCAAACTGTTGAGTGATTTCCCCGGGATGGAACTGAATTACTAGTACGATTGTCCACAAGAAAGCAATACTGGTAAAGACCAAAGCCACCCCACGGGCAAATTTCCCACTAATACTAGAGGGCGAGAAACCAATTAAAGCTGCACCGATTAACGGCACTAGAATTAAAACACTAAGCATAGAATTCAGGTAAGGGGGATGAGGCAGAATAACAGCCGCGATAAATCGCGTCTCTACGTTTTGTACAGACGCGATTTATCGCGTCTCTCTAAAAAGGCAATTTATCTAATAAACCCGATGACCAGCTGATGAAAAAACCCAGGACGCTGACAACTGCTAGGATGGTCAACATATAGCCCTGAGATTGCCCAGAAATGCTGTATTTTAAAGTTTGTCCGCCGAGAATTGTCGCAAACCCAACCAAGTTTACTAGACCATCGACTAAATAGCGATCGCTCCAAGCAGAAATTTTAGATAGCAGTGCTACTGCACCTACCACCGTTACGCGATAAACTCGGTCAATATAAAAATCATAACCTAACAAGTCTTGCAGAAATCTCCACGCCAAGATTCTAGATCTTGACCAAGCTTTGTGCAGATAAACTGTACACCCTACACCTATTCCCACTACGGTAGAAGCAAACAATAATAATGCCACATACCAATTAATACTTTCCCAATCAGGTAGCAAATACCATTGCTGTAGCATCAGAGGCACAAGCAGAGTCAAGACTATGAGAATCACCATTGGCAAGGCCATCTGCCAACCAACTTCTGGGGTGCGACGGGTCTTTGGTTGCGGTTTCCCCCAGAAGACTAATCTAAATACTCTGGTCAAGTTCAATGCTGTCAAGCCATTGACCAATAATAAAACCCCAATCACCCAAGGGCTAATATTCACGAAACCGTCAGCCCATGCTAGCATTGCCCAGAAGCTTCCCAAAGGTAGCAGTGTTACCATCCCCGCTGAACCGACAATAAAGGCAGTGGTGGTGGCTGGCATCCGTGACCACAGACCGCCCATTTCTGTTAAGTCTTGGCTTTGGGTAGTCAAAATTACTGAACCAGAACTCATGAATAATAACGCTTTTGCGATCGCATGAGTTAACAGCAACATCAAGCCCACACCCCCTTGCTGCAATCCTACCGCCAAAAACACTAAGCCCATGTATGCACTGGTGGAATGAGACAGCGATCGCTTAATGTCAATTTGAGCTAGAGATACTAATGTTGCCCCAATAGCTGTCACCGTGCCCATGACTACCAATACATTCAAGGCAACTGGCGACAGTGCTAACAATGGTTGCAGTTTATACAGTAGATAAGCACCACCAGCTACTACCAGTGAGTTTCGCATTACCGAGGCGGGATTGGGCCCTTCCATAGCCTCGTCTAACCACAGGTGCAGTGGAAATTGGGCACATTTACCAGCAGGCCCAGCAATTAACGCCAACCCCAGCAATGCTGATGTCGTTGGGCTTAAATTAGCTGTTTGCGCCCACTCATATAAATCCGAAAAGTTCAAACTGCCGGCTGAGGTAGAAAGCGTTACTACAGCCATCAGCAGCAACAAGTCTCCCACCCGTTTGGTTAAAAATGCATCCCGCGCCGCTGTCACCACTAGCGGTTGAGCATACCAGAACCCTACCAACAAGTAAGTCGAAAGCGTCAGAACTTCCAATAGGGCATAGCTAACCAACAAAGAATCACTGATTGCTAGACCACACAGCGCTGCTTCAAAAAATCCCAGCAGCCCAAAAAAACGCGCCAACGACCAGTCTTTTTCCATGTAACCCAGAGCGTAAACTTGTGCCAGTAAGCTTAACCCTGTAATTAAAACTGTTGCCCCAATGCTGATTGGCGATAGTTCCAAGCTAAAAGATAAGTCTAAATCCGCAGCTTTTAACCAGGGCACCAGTAACTTTTCTGGTTCTCTATCCCAGATATTTTTAAATACAAACAGGCTATGGGCAAAAGCTAAAACTGTCGTTAACAAGTTTATGTATGCCGCAGGTCTTGGCCCTGTTCGCCGAATTATCCCTATTCCCCACGGCAATGTCAAAATTGCACCCAATAAGCTATATAAAGGCACAAACCAACTTGTTGAAAATAGAAATTGATTCATTTAAATTTCCCTTGACGACTCAGCCTTGATTTTAAAAAAGCTTTCACACAATTATTTATTCTAAAAAATTAATTTAAGAAAATATCAATGTTTTTTACTATTTTTTCAACTAAATTATCAGAAGTATTTTTACTTCACTTTACTCTACTAAACTTCGATAAAATATAACTTTACATATGCAAAAGCATTTACTTGCCTTAACCTCACCGACCTTTTTACATTTGTATTTCTACTTTGGACAAAGTACTTTATACGATATATTTGAAAAAATTATATATTTTTCACCTAGTCCTTGTACATCTAGCTAAAATTGGCAGAAGATAGTGGCAGCAGAAGATACAGCCCTTTATCGCCACTCGCCAGATAAAATTACCCTTGGTTATGAATGTCGTTTTGTAAATGTGATAAAGAAATTATAAAGCATAAGTGGCTGCTCTAGGAATCAGTAAACTTTAATTGCTCAGAAGCGCAGATAAATTTATGTTAAGTTTTTTAAAACTTTCTTATCATAAACTATTATAGTAATTTATATTGCCAGGAACGCCAAGCTTTCCTATGCTTAATTTGGAAGTGTTTTCTTAGCTCTAAGATAAAGCTCTCCCCGTCAAAAATTTTAAGCGACAGTACTGATTAGATTCATTTTGTAGGAGTTCTGCGATGCCAATTGCAGTTGGAATGATTGAAACGAAGGGCTTTCCAGCAGTCGTAGAAGCTGCTGATGCGATGGTGAAAGCCGCCCGTGTCACTTTAGTAGGGTATGAAAAAATTGGTAGCGCTCGCGTCACCGTAATAGTTAGGGGAGATGTATCTGAAGTGCAAGCTTCCGTAGCTGCCGGGGTTGAAGCGGCGAAAAGAGTAAATGGTGGTGAAGTCTTATCCACTCACATCATTGCTCGTCCTCATGAAAACCTGGAATACGTCTTGCCGATTCGTTACACAGAAGCTGTGGAACAGTTCCGTACCTAAGAGCTGTTTAAACAAAGTTAATTAACGCTCTTTACCTTTTTTGAGCATCGCTTTTGTCCAAGGCTAAAAACTTTAAATAGGGATTAAAACTAATGTCAATTGCAGTGGGAATGGTTGAAACGCTAGGCTTTCCAGCGGTAGTGGAAGCGGCTGATGCGATGGTGAAGGCTGCCCGTGTTACTCTAGTCGGCTATGAAAAAATTGGTAGTGGTAGAGTTACGGTGATTGTCCGGGGTGACGTGTCGGAAGTGCAAGCTTCTGTGGCCGCAGGTGTTGAATCAGTGAAGCGAGTCAACGGCGGACAAGTGTTATCTACTCACATTATTGCTCGTCCTCACGAGAACTTGGAATACGTCCTACCAATTCGGTATACAGAAGACGTAGAGCAGTTCCGGGAAAATGTGAATGCAATTCGTCCTTTCGGTAGAAGACCGTAATTTGTAATGCAAGTCGCTAAAGTTCGCGGCACAGTAGTTAGCACCCAAAAAGATCCAAGTCTTAGAGGTGTCAAACTACTGTTGTTACAATTAGTAGATGAAGAGGGAAACATCCTGCCACAATATGAGGTAGCAGCAGATAGTGTGGGAGCAGGAGTAGATGAGTGGGTACTTGTCAGTAATGGCAGTGCTGCTCGTAAAGTTGTTGGCAATGAACAGCGACCATTAGATGCAGTGGTAGTAGCGATCATAGATACCATTTACGTTGAAGATCGCATGATCTACAGCAAAAAAGATCAATATCGATAGTCAACAGTTAGAGAAGTGAGGAGTCGGGAGTGAAAAGTTAAAACTCATAACTCCTAACTCATAACTCCTAACTTAATACAGGAGGAGTCTCGAAATGGCAGTCCGCAACACGGCGGCACCCCCAACCCCGTGGTCAAGGAATTTAGCTGAACCCAAAATCCATGAAACTGCCTTTGTACATTCATTCTCCAATGTGATTGGAGATGTGCGGATCGGTGCAAATGTAATCGTTGCCCCGGGGACTACGATTAGAGCAGATGAAGGCACACCTTTTTATATTGGTGAAAACACTAATATTCAAGATGGGGTTGTGATTCATGGGTTGGAGCAAGGTCGAGTAATTGGCGATGACCAAAATAAATACTCAGTGTGGGTTGGCAAAAATGCTTGTATTACCCACATGGCTCTAATTCATGGACCAGCTTATGTCGGGGATAATTCCTTCATTGGCTTTCGCTCTACGGTGTTTAATGCCAGGGTGGGTGCAGGTTGCATCGTGATGCTGCACGCTTTGATTCAAGACGTAGAAATTCCCCCAGGTAAATATGTACCTTCGGGAGCGATAATTACTAGCCAACAGCAAGCTGACCGCTTGCCAGATGTGCAAGATCAGGATAAGGAATTTGCTCATCATGTGGTTGGGATTAATCAGGCATTACGATCTGGTTATCTTTGTGCTGCAGATAGCAAATGTATAGCACCCATTCGGGATGAGAACGCTAAATCTTATACAGGTAATGGTATTACCGTCTTAGAGTTGGAAAGGAGTAGTGAAGTGTCGAGCAATAGCCTGGGTGCAGAAACAATAGAGCAGTTGCGCTATCTATTAGAGCAAGGGTATAAGATTGGTACGGAACATGTAGACCAAAGACGGTTCCGCACTGGTTCTTGGACTAGTTGCCAACCAATTGAAACGAGATCCATCGGTGAAGCGATCGCAGCATTAGAAAGCTGTGTAAGAAACCATAGCGGCGAGTATGTCCGACTATTTGGCATTGACAAAGGTAGACGACGTGTGTTAGAAAACATCATCCAACGTCCAGATGATGATGTTAAACCAGCTACCAGCTTTAAAGCTCCTGCTAATCGTGGTAATAGCAGTTACAGCAGCAGTAATGGTAACAGTAACGGCTCTAGCAGTGGCAAAGTCAATGGCGAAACTGTAGAGCAAATCCGCCAACTTCTGGCAGGTGGTTACAAAATTGGCATGGAACACGTAGATGAGCGCCGCTTCCGAACTGGTTCCTGGACTAGTTGTAAGCCAATTGAAGCAACTTCCATAAATCAAGTAATCTCTGGCTTGGAAGAATGTATAGAAAGCCATCAAGGCGAGTATGTGCGTTTAATCGGCATTGATACCAAAGCCAAACGGCGGGTATTAGAGACCATTATCCAACGTCCAAATGGTCAAGTAGCCTCCTCTGGCAGTCAAAAATCATTTACTAGCGGTGCATCCTCTGCTAGGGCAACAGCTACCAGTACTCACTTAAGTACTGAAGTAGTAGACCAACTCCGGCAATTATTGGCTGGCGGCAATAAAATTAGCATTGAACACGTAGATGAGCGCCGCTTCCGGACTGGTTCCTGGACTAGTACTGGTCAAATTCAAGCCTCTTCAGAAAGAGAAGCGATCGCAGCCGTAGAAGGACACCTCGGCCAATACCAAGGGGAATATGTGCGCTTAATTGGTATTGACCCCAAAGCCAAACGGCGGGTATTAGAGACAATTATTCAACGTCCAAATGGTCAAGTAGCCTCCTCTGGCAGTGAGAAATCATTTACTAGCAGTACACCCTCTGCTACAGCAACAGCAACAGCTACCAGTACCCGCTTGAGTACTGAAGTAGTAGATCAACTCCGGCAATTATTGGCTAGCGGCTCTAAAATTAGCATAGAACACGTAGACCAACGGCGGTTCCGGACTGGTTCCTGGACTAGTACCGGTCAAATTCAAGCCTCCTCAGAAAGAGAAGCGATCGCAGCCGTAGAAAGACACCTCGGCGAATACCAAGGAGAATATGTGCGCTTGATTGGTATTGACCCCAAAGCCAAGCGTCGGGTATTAGAAACGATTATCCAACGACCTTAAGGAATTAGGAGTTAGGAATTAGGAGTTAGGAATAAGCTTTGAATCAAAACTCTAATCTTAAAAATTCCCACACTTCTAACTCATAACTTCTAACGCCCAACTTTTTATGAACTCCTAACTCTCTATTTTCTTCCGGCTTCTGAGGTTAAAATTTCCATGTCTGTGCTGTCACTGCGCCTCAGCAATAACTTTGATTCTTACATTAGTGGTGACGTGACCATTCATCCAAGCGCAGTACTTGCACCTGGGGTGATCCTCGAAGCGGCTGTAAACAGCAAGATCATCATCGGGCCAGGGGTCTGTATTGGTATGGGATCAGTTCTCCAAGTCCATGAAGGAACCCTAGAGGTAGAAGCAGGCGCAAACCTGGGAGCCGGTTTTTTGATGGTTGGCAAGGGCAAAATTGGAGCAAATGCTTGCATTGGTACAGCGACAACAGTTTTTAACTATTCGATTGAAGCTGGACAAGTAGTGCCACCTGGTTCAATTTTGGGAGACACTAGTCGGCAGATTGCCCAAACAAAGCAACCGGAACCATCTACAAATAACCCCACGGCTACAACTGCGCCACCGCAGAAGGAAGAGGAAAATGGCTCAGGTGGAGATAAGGAAAAGGTAATTTCTTCAACTAACTTCTCAGCTTCGGCTTTTTTGGATTTCAAACAACACAAGTCGATTTCTTACTTTAAATCTGCCACCACTCCAGAAAGCCAGGCTCCTCCCGTGGAGCAACCAGTCAATGATCCTGACTCCACGCAAGAAGCCGCCCAAGAGTCTACAAAACATGACTCAGACCCCAATCAGCTAACCACAGAATCATCTAACGGTTTCGGGACTCAAATTTATGGGCAAGGGAGCATAAACAGACTGTTGACCACATTGTTTCCTCATAGACAATCCTTGAGCGACTCAAACTCTGACGATTAGTCCGAGTAAGTGTTAATTGTAAGTTGTCGGCTTTTTCCCTATTTTGGAGAATTCACATGGAAACATATAATCAACGGTCTATTCGTACCATCCAGGGAGCAAGTAGTCAAGAAACCTATCAGGATACTGCTTTGGGTTTAGTTTCTACCCGCAGCTTTCCGGCGATAGTTGGTACAGCAGATATGATGCTGAAATCTGCGGGAGTTCATCTAATTGGGTATGAAAAAACTGGTAGTGGTCATTGTACTGCGATCGTGCGGGGTGGAATTGCTGACGTGCGTCTTGCCGTAGAATCCGGTGTCCAAACGGCTGAACAGTTTGGTCAGTTGATTTCTAGCTTAGTGATTCCTCGACCTTATCCCAATTTAGATATAGTACTTCCAATCACAACCCGTTTCACTAAATTGATGGAGGAGGGTAATTACAGCCGTCTGAGTAACCAAGCAATTGGTTTGGTAGAAACGCGAGGATTTCCAGCGATGGTAGGAGCGTGTGATGCGATGCTCAAAGCTGCTGATGTTCATTTAGCAGCCTATGAAAAAATTGGTGCGGGTTTGTGTACAGCCATTATTCGTGGTTCCGTAGCAAATGTGGCGGTAGCTGTGGAAGCCGGAATGTTTGAGGCAGAACGCATTGGGGAATTGAATGCAGTGATGGTAATTCCCCGACCCCTAGACGAAATGGAGCAAACCTTGCCATTAGCAAGCTGCTGGATAGAAGAACGCCAACCGTTAAACTTACCAGTGAATATTAAAGAACAAGTTGCTGAAATTGAGGTACTAAGATTACCGGACTTAACCAAGCTACCTACAAAAGTTACAGAAGAATTATGGAATGATGAATGATGATAGATGAATTTTGGAAAATCCTCATTTATCATTCAACATTCATCATTTACAGGGAAGGCATCTTACGCTTTTGCTGTTCTGATAATAGCTTCTTAAATCCATAAATAGAATACCTTTATTTTAATAGAAAGGATAGAGTTTTATCTATGAATAAAACTCGTAACTTTCTGTGAGCATCACTATATCATTTGCCAGCGTTCAGCAATACTAGTTTTATATCTATTAATCGCTATATATAGGAGAATCACCCTTGAAGCAAGCGACGCTGCACCAGCTAAAGGTATTCGAGGCGGCGGCACGGCACAGTAGCTTTACTCGCGCTGCGGAGGAATTGTTTCTCACCCAACCTACCGTTTCTATGCAGATCAAGCAACTCACAAAATCGGTAGGGTTGCCATTATTTGAGCAGGTAGGTAAGCGGTTGTATCTCACCGAGGCAGGACGGGAATTATTTGCCACTTGTCGGCAGATTTTTGAAAATATAGCCCAGTTTGAAATGAAGGTAGCAGATTTAAAAGGGCTAAAACAGGGACAATTACGCTTGGCAGTGATTACAACAGCAAAATATTTTATCCCACGTTTGTTAGGGCCGTTTTGCGAACTTTATCCAGGGATTGATATCTCGCTGCAAGTAACGAATCACGAGCAAATCTTGGAACGGATGAGTAATAATCTGGATGACTTATATATTATGAGCCAAGTTCCAGACAATATGGATGTGAATTGCGAAGCATTTTTAGAAAACCCTTTGATAGTCTTTGCACCAGTTAATCATCCGTTATCCAAGGAAAAAAATATTCCGATCCAACGCCTATCTAACGAACCTTTTATTATGCGCGAACCAGGTTCAGGAACTCGTCGCGCTGTCCAAAGCCTATTTGAAGAAGAAAGCGTTACAGTAAAAGTCAAGCTGGAATTGGGAAGTAACGAAGCAATTAAACAAGCGATCGCAGGTGGTTTAGGAATTTCGGTTTTATCCCGTCATACCTTACTATTAGACGCCTCAGAGTTTAGCATTTTAGATGTACAACACTTTCCCATTCAGCGAAATTGGTACATGGTTTACCCAGGTGGCAAGCAGCTATCTATCGTGGCTCGTGCCTATTATGAGTATCTACTGGCTGCGGCAAAGAATTTTGTAGAGCAAAACGCTGTGACTTCTTCTAGTGCACTTGAACCAATTCATCGGTAAACTAAGGGATTTCAACAAATAAATTATCCAATCTTGTCGGGTGGGCATTTTGTCGGCCTTTGGCTAAAGGTAAGTGAGATGCCATTGGTGTCAACTTCAGATCAAACACTCATTTCCCATCCTTTTAGATCCCTTAACCCCCTTAAAAAGCGAGCCAGCGCCTGCCGTAGGATGCCCGTACTACTTATCTACGGGACGCTTTGCGAACGTGGAAGCAAGCTACGCCTAGCGTCTCCCGTCTTGAGAAGGGCTGTAGGGAGAAGACTGCATTGGCTCCCCACGACTAGCGTAGGTTAGGGTAAATCGAAAATCTAGGTGGTAAATCGAAAAATTTTCACTCTTTTATCTGGCTGGGCTTTCACGTTAACTTGACACCAATAACGAGACGCCCACCCTACAAAAAGTAGTTAGATATTTTTTATTTGGATTCCCTAAAGGGGTTGACGGTTAGACCGGGAAACATTGACAATTAACCAGCAGAATCAATTAAAAATGGGGGAAAACTAACAGTGGTTAACCCGGAAATACCGTCTTGGTGCAAAACAGTACAAAGCGAGATTGTAGCTGTTACAGTGTATGCTGACAGAGCATTGGTTACACGGCGGGGTGTAGTATATTTAACAGGAATTGAACAGCAATTAGTAATTACCCCAGTGCCAGAGACTCTAGAAACTGAGTCTGTTAGGGTTAGCGGTACAGGCACAGTAAGGGTGCGAATGCTTGGAGTGAGTTGCGATCGCATTTACACCACTGAACCTGTAGCAGAACGAGTAGCACATTTGACAAGGCAAATTCAGCAGTTAGAAGCAGAAAAACGCCACCTGCAAGCCCAAGTCGATGCTTTAGCATTGCAGTCTAGTTTTATCGCTGGCTTACGTGAAAAAACAGAGGAACCCTTTGCACAGAGTTTATCCCGAAAAAATATTAGCCTTAGCGAAACTTTGGATTTTTTGAACTTCCTTGGAAGCCAGTATAGTGAATATGCGATCGCATCTGGGGAGTGCAAAACCCAACAGCAAGAATTAGACAAACAATTGCAAGCACTCCTCACCTCATTGCAAAAAATCCAAACACCCCATCCCAAAGAGAGTTTTAACTTAGTTGTGGCAATTGAAGTTGCGGGTGAAGGCGAATTTGAATTAGAGCTATCATACTTAGTGAATCGCGCTAGTTGGACTCCGCTTTATGACTTGCGCTTTAGTACTACCAGTGATATTGTGCATCTGAGCTACCTTGCAGAAATCACTCAAAGTAGTGGCGAAGATTGGATTGGTGCAAATCTCACCCTTTCTACTGCTAAACCGGGATTAGGTACACTCCCGCCCAAACTTGAACCTTGGTATATTGATACCCTACGTCTTCATAGAGTGCGACAACGATTTGCTGCCCAGCCACCACTGCTACCTAGCATAGCAGAGCCGCCTGCTGCTGCTGCCAGAGCAGATTGGCAAGAAGAAGACGAAGTTGCAGAGGATAGTCTTATCCCAGCAGAAACTGTTGCAGCACAAGTATCCAAAGAAGGGAGTGTAGTTACCTTTAAACTGAATGGTGGTGGTAACATTCCCAGTGATGGCGCACCCCATAAAACTACAATTTTCAATGATGATTATTCTTGTAGCTTCGATTATATAGCAATGCCGCGCTTGGTAAGTTTTGCTTATCTGCAAGCTAATGTGAAAAATAGTCCCAATGGTGCGACTTTGTTACCAGGTAAAGCGAATATTTTCCGCGACAATGTTTTTATTGGGACAACTCAGTTAGAGAATATTGCACCAGGGCAAGAGTTTAAACTGAACTTAGGGATTGATGAAGGTTTAAAAATTGAGCGCGACTTAGTTGAACGTCTGGTAGACAAAAGATTAATTAGCAACCAGCGCCGGATTACTTATAGTTATCGGTTGATAATTACTAACTTACTAGACAAAGAAGTAAATCTGAAAGTAACTGAACAGTTACCAGTTAGTCGCGACGAGCAAATTAAAGTACGCCTCAGCCGCAGCAACCCGCAAATTCAACTTGGTGAAATGGGAATTTTAGAATGGCGGTTAACTTTTCCACCACAGGAGCGACGAGAGATATATTACCAGTTTAATGTTGAACATCCACCTGAATTAACTGTGGTTGGGTTAGATATTTAAACAACATCACTAACAATGATTTTAATTTCACTAGGACTTACGCAAAAAACCTCTCAAACTCTCATTCCTCCGTGTACTCTGTGTCTCTGTGGTTCGTTCTTCCATGAACCTATCCCACTATTCTAAAAATCCCTACTTCTTTTCGTAAAATGTGCTTGAAAACTTTGATTTTTCATTTTCAGTTGTCAATAAGCTTAAGCTTTTTAGCACAAATATTATTAGTGGGATAGGTTCATGACCCAATCTAATTATAGAAATTCTGTATCGGCTCAATAAGTAGGGTAGCAGGGGAGCAACGCGATTTTGTGACATCGGGTTTGAATTCTCACAAACCCATAGCTAGATTCTCAATAAAAATAGCTATCTCACTAGGATCGCAGTATTAAATAGGTGATTTATACCCCTAATTTTTAACACCTCACTTTGGAGCGTCACTCCCTTGCTAAGTTGGCGCTAACTTGCCGATGATTTCTTATTCCACTGTGTCTGACGGTAAAGGGAGGATTTCGTCTGGGTTTTCCTCTACATAATCAGGTTCAAACTCAGCGACTACTTTGTTATCTATTTCCTCTAGCCTCTGTACAGTAAGAGGTATACCTTGAGCTAGCTTCTCATCGGTAAGTTCGGTTGAGCGCACTTTCATCAGCTCATCTGGGTTAGACATTAAATTCTCCTATTGTGGTAACTTATACTCTCTAATCATCAGATAAGTAAGTAGACACAATTAAATGTAAGATGTCATTGCCAGCGGCAGGAAGTGAGGCGTAGGAATCTCAGTCTTTGCGATTGCAACTCTACCAGACGCTACCGCCAACACTTCGTACCCTACGGGAAGGCTGCGCTAACGCAATGACGAACTATCTTATAATTGTAAGCGATCGCCTTTACAAAATTTTCTCATCGAGTGCGATGAAAATTAGGCAAACTTGAATAGAGACAAAGGTGAACTCTTAAACGACAGTACCTTAGTGGTAGACAATTTTCCAACTTAGTTTGCTTCTTCGCCAAATTGTCGAGCGACGAGTTATTCGCTCTTTGTGAATCAAGGTGTATGTCAGAAGATAGTTTTCAGGCGCAATCTCAAGGCAGCGAAAGTTTTTAGTTTCCCAAATCTCCTCAGTTGGATTTTCATACAGCTTTTCTAACGTATCTAGTATGTACATTAAGTAGGGCATTAAACTCGACGCCGGAAGAAGATTGCACAACAGGCTGAACAAGAAAAGCAACGCAGCGATCGCTTGGCGGCAAAACTGCGAGAATTAAATATAGATCCAGATACTATTTAACCTTTACGCTGTCTTGCTTGTGCCTGTTGGCGCGAATGCTATGGATCTTCAGGAAAAACCCATTTTGGCGGTTCTGTCATTTTTTTTCGCAGACGTTCTTGTGCCAACTCCAACATTTTGTCTAAGGGAGTCTCTTGAAGAAATTTTGCAGCGGCCTCTCTAAACTCGATATTGGGGCATTTATCCCCTAAAACACAGCCGTTAACACAAGCTTGGGCGCAGTTAATTTTTTGCTCCACAGTAAATTCCTCTCTCTAAAAGTTATGAGTTATAAGTTGTGAGTTATGATTTTCACCCCTAACTTCTCACTCTTTACTATCAGGCATTACCCTTCAGGTAAATTTTACCTTGACAGCTGCCATCTAATTAGTCTAAATACCTACCATTTAGAAAGTTATGAGTTATAAGTTATGAGTTATGATTTTTACTCCTAACTTCTGTACAGACAGACGCGATTAATCGCGTCTCTACTCCTAATAGACGCGATTAATCGCGTCTCTACTCCTAACTCTCATAAAGGGCGCTCATGTCAGAAGTTTTTGCCACTACTGGAACTATCGCTGCGATCGCTACAGCTGTTGTCCCCCAACAGGGTAGCGTTGGTATTGTGCGGGTATCCGGTTCCCAAGCAATGGCTCTAGCCCAAACTCTCTTTCATTCACCAGGACGGCAAGTTTGGGAAACTCACCGGATTCTCTACGGTTACATTCGCCATCCCCAGACGCAACAACTGGTGGATGAAGGCTTATTGCTGATTATGAAAGCACCCCGTTCTTACACCCGTGAAGATGTGGTGGAATTCCATTGCCACGGGGGAATAATGGCAGTGCAGCAGGTATTGCAACTGTGTTTGGAAAATGGCGCTAGACTAGCCCAACCGGGAGAATTTACTCTCCGCGCCTTTTTGAATGGACGATTGGATTTGACGCAAGCCGAAGGTATTGCTGACTTAGTGGGGGCGCGATCGCCTCAAGCTGCCCAAACTGCCTTAGCTGGTTTACAGGGAAAATTAGCTCATCCGATCCGGCAGTTACGCGCTAACTGTTTGGATATTTTGGCAGAAATCGAAGCTCGAATCGATTTTGAGGAAGACCTGACTCCGCTGGATGATAAAGTAATAATATCAGAAATCGAGAAAATTGCCGCAGAAATAACTAGATTATTGGAAACGAAAGACAAAGGTGAGTTGCTACGCACAGGTTTAAAAGTGGCAATTGTTGGGCGTCCGAATGTGGGTAAGTCCAGCTTATTGAATGCTTGGAGCCAGTGCGATCGCGCCATTGTAACTGATTTACCCGGTACAACCCGCGATGTGGTGGAATCTCAGTTAGTTGTCGGAGGAATTCCTATACAAGTGCTAGATACAGCGGGGATTCGAGAAACAACAGACCAAGTAGAAAAAATTGGTGTCGAGCGATCGCGTCGTGCCGCCAATGCAGCTGATTTAGTCTTGCTTACCATCGATGCTTCAGATGGGTGGACGGAAGGCGATCGAGAAATTTACGAACAGGTACAACACCGTCCGTTGATTTTAGTTATTAACAAAATCGATTTAGTAGAAGAAACTGAAAGGAAAACTCTTCAATCCCAAATCCAAAGTCCAAAATCTAAAATTGTTACAGCAGCAGCCAACAATCAAGGAATTGATACTTTAGAAACAGCAATTTTAGAGATAGTTAAAATAGGAAAAGTCCAAGCTGCTGATATGGATTTAGCCATTAATCAAAGGCAAGCAGCAGCCTTAATTAAAGCTAAAATTTCCTTGGAACAAGTACAAGCAACAATTACCCAGCAGTTACCTCTTGATTTCTGGACAATTGACTTACGGGGTGCGATTCAAGCACTAGGAGAAATTACCGGAGAAGAAGTTACAGAATCAGTTTTAGATAGAATCTTTAGCAAGTTTTGTATTGGTAAGTAAACCATAAATGCTCTAATTTAGCTAATCTGCGTAGGTTGGTTTAAGGGAAGCGCAACCCAACATTGCTCATAATTTTTCCTATTGTTAAATCATAAATTCAATATGTCTTTTATCGATGAAATTAATCCTGTCTATGCATTGATTGTGGGAGCCAACCGAGGTATTGGTTTGGGTTTTATAAAAAAATTGCTAGAAGATGATAGAATAGCCAAAGTTTATGCAACTTATCGTCAACCGGAATCAGCCGGCGATTTAATAGCTCTTGCAGGCGAACATTCTCAGCGATTAATTTGTCTAAAGATGGATATTACTGACGAGTTACAGATTGTTGAAGCTATTCAAAAAATACATACCCAAGTTGACAAACTGCATTTTGTAGTCAACTGTGTAGGATTGCTGCATGAAGATAATTTGCAACCTGAAAAAAGTTTAAGACAGATCAATTCAGAAAATTTGCTGCGCTACTTTCAGATAAATAGTATTGGTGCTGTCTTGCTGGCTAAACATCTATTGCCTCTGTTTCGTCACGGAGAACGCAGTGTGTTAGCCACTATTTCTGCTAAATTGGGCAGTATTGGCGATAACCAACTTGGTGGATGGTATGGCTATCGCGCTTCTAAAGCAGCACTCAATATGTTGATGCGAACTGCGGCAATTGAGTATAAAAGAAGTTGTCCTAAAGCATTAATAGTGACATTACATCCTGGTACAACTGATACGTGTCTTTCCCGTCCTTTCCAGAGAAATGTACCTGCGGAACAATTATTTTCAGTAGAACGTACTGTTACCCAATTATTGGCTGTGATCGAACAGCTTCAAGAAGGCGATAGTGGACAGTTTTTCTCATGGAATGGGAGCAGATTACCTTGGTAACTGCGTTACGCTGGTGCTAGTGAAACTCACGTTACTTGTAACCTCAGCCTATGAAGTTTTTTGTACCAGCAGCTAAGGATGATATTAAAGCAGAGCAGGTATATAGTGCGATCGCTCAGTCAGTCAAAGCACCAATAACCGAAAAACGCATCTGGAAGTTACAGTGGCGTGACAAGGAAATTGATATGGAATGCGAGGTAGGGAAACCTTTACCATCTTCTTACCAAACTGGGAAAGCGCTAGTTTTGGCAATCTTTGAGTGTGAAAACCTTTATAAGATTTGTACTCTTACCCGTGGAGGAGTAAAGGGAGAGCCTATTTTGGTTGAAAATAATTCTCAATCCTCAGCAACATATTTTTCAGATAACAATACCTTCGTCAATTTACAAGGATGGACATAGAGCAAACTTGGATGATGCACACCTTTTTTTGCCTGATCGCAAAAATTGCTCCTATTTCCAAAAATCTTTGCAACAAATGAATTGATTGTAGGGGTGCACCGCTGTCACTAGTGTAAACTTAAACTTTATACTCTGTATCTTCCAAGTCTGTTGATCCAATAACACTGTAATTGTTATTTTTCAATGTGCAACGTTGAGTTAAGTTTCTGGGAGAAAGCGCACAAGGAAAAAGATTATTAATATCTGCTTATTTCCTCTGCCATAGCTGCCGTAACGACTCAAAAATATTTACAAATCTTTCTTCTAGCCAGAGCATAACATAATCAACCCATTCTAGAAGTTGTTCTAAGGGGTGCTTCTCATAGCCTGTTGAAGTTGCTTTGGTTTCTATCCAGTCTGGCTGTGCCTCAACTTGACTGCTTTGGTGAAATTGCTGTTGCAAAATTTCCCCTTTACGATCGCTTTTAGTTTGGGAAATGCGGGTTTCTGTTTGTGTTGCAGAGGCGACTTTTCCAGATGTTTTTCGACTTGCAGCAAGAACATTAGTTGGTTGTTTCCTTCGCACCAAGCCAGATCCGACTTGAGGTTGCTTTACACTCAAATTATTTTGTGGAAAATGCTCTACTGATAAATTTGGGGCTAAAGCAGGATTTGTCTTTTGAGAAAGTGTAACTGGCTTATCAGCAACTGTTTCAGTATCACCAAATAAATCATTCCATGTTAACCAAGGATCATCTGTTAAATCCTGTTTTTCCAACTGACGGCTTTTAGATAAAGCCTTTTTAAAGCGTGATGGTAATATTTTACCGGGCAATCTCTCATGATTAGTTGTTGACTCAAGTGTTTTTCTAGTACCAACATCAAAAAAGTAATTAAGTGCCCCTTCAATCAAAGCATGAATATTCAGTGTAGAAGTCTCCAAAGCATCAGCATTAGGTGCAACTTCTCCCCTACCAGCTAATTGCTCTTTACCATAAAGAAATATGTTTAACTGAGTTTGGGCAACTTGGACAATTTCCTGGCTACGTTCTTGCACAGGTACTAAAGCATTTGACTCTAACTTAGCAACGGCTATATCTAGAAATGCTAATAATCTATCTGTATTGGGTAACTCTTTTGGTATCTCCTCAGCTAAAACTGGAATATTGCCTGTATTTCCATCAGTGAGTTTTGCTAATAAACGGTCAATTTGTGGTATTAACTCCGTTTCTTTTCTAGCGTCGCTCAACCGCCTTTCCTTCTCTACGAGAGGCTGCGCCAACGGAAGGCTACGCGAACGCGCTACGCGATGCCCTGAGCTTGCCGTTCGCGGAGCGTCTCGCAGAGAAAGTTTTCGTAGAGAAGACTGCCAGTAATTAGCAACTTCGTTAATAATTCTGTCTTCTAATTTTGCCTGCTGTTGAGGTGTTAAAATGTCTAAAATTTCATTATCGGCAGTAACAAGTACTAAATTCCGATTCATCAAATCTGTAGCAATTCCGCGCACTACTGGAAGATGCTGCTTGAGAGCATTCTCTCGTTGTGAAGGGTTCAGAATTTCAGCTTTATTCTCTGTAATATTTAATGATTGAATAAGATTTGCATTATTTGTCGAGTTATTATCAACGAATTTCAGCCGAAAAACTCCCAAGAAAGCTAAGGGATTAAAAGGTTCAACTGTTTTTGCCGGAGTAGAGGCGGGTTGATCATCTGATAGATAATGGACAGTTTCTAGTACATGTTGAATAGGGCTATCAACATTTGGCATTTCGGGCTGTAAATCGGTATCATTTGGTTGTAACTTTAGTCTAGTTTGGGGTTCTTTGGTATGTAGTGTTTTTCCAGATGATTCAGATGAATGAAACAGTAGATACACTGGGTAAAGTAGTACTTCCACACCCCACTTAGTGGCAACTTGCAAATGCCGGAAGGTGTGTTCCCACTGTTCTGTCACCCGCCGAGATTGCTTGTGGACAAAGTTAAATAGTTTGCTTTGATAACGCCCAGAGGAACCAGAAGACATAGTAGTAATTTTTTAGTTCAAGTCTTGTTAAGTTGTGAGACTCGCGCCAAACAATAAAAACGACCAACACCTCATCTTAGCGAAAATATGACCTCAAATGTCTCTCAATCTGATACCAAATTAATCTCACAAGCAATTGAGCAACTGCGCTCTTTTTGTCAAGTTAATCTTCAGTCTACTTGGCTATATCAGGAATCTAACCTGATTATTACTAATGTTGTAGCTGCTGATTTGTCTCATTGGCAACCTGTTCAGTTGAATGCTCAAGAACATATCGCTTGGACAGGCGGAAAAAAAGTGCTATGGCTAGTGCAAAGATTGGTAGTACCCCATGATTTACAGGGCTATCCCTTAGCTGGGTTATCTTTGCGACTGGCGCTGGTTTGGTGGGCAGATTCTGCTGAGATTTATGTGAATGGGGAGTTAGTGCTGGAGGGTGATTTATTTGATTGTTCGCCTAGAGTGCTTATTAGTCAAGGGGTGACGCCAGGGGAAGAGTTTATTGTCGCTTTGCGGTTAGTGAGTCCGGGACATAATGATGGTGCTTTAGTGCGATCGCTCCTAGTTTATGAGTCTATTGATGATAATAATCCTGATCCGGGTTTTGTGGCTGATGAGTTAGCTGTGGTGCAGCTTTATTTGGAAAAGTTTGCGCCGGAAAAGTTGGATGTTTTGGCGGCGATGGTGGGGGAGGTTACGAACCGCAGAGGCGCGGAGGACACGGAGGAAGAGAAGGGATTGGTAAAATCGTTTTTGTCCCTACGCCAAAATTTAATTCAATCCGACATTTTACCCCCACTTCAAAAGTGGGATTGGCGGGATCAAAAATCTAAAATTTTATTGTTGGGTCATGCTCATTTAGATTTAGCATGGCTATGGCCTGTGAGTGAAACTTGGAATGTGGCGCAAAACACCTTTGAGTCGGCTTTGAAGTTGCAAGAAGATTTTCCTGAATTAATTTTCTGTCATTCGACTCCCGCACTTTATGCTTGGATTGAGGAACATCGCCCAGATTTATTTGAGGCAATTCAAGCACAGGTAGCCGCTGGACATTGGGAAGTTGTTGGCGGAATGTGGGTGGAACCGGAACTCAACCTGATTGCTGGTGAATCAATAGTCCGTCAGCTATTGTATGGTCAGCGTTACATCCAAGAAAAATTCGGTAAGCTTTCAACTATAGTTTGGGTTCCAGATAGTTTTGGTTTCTGTGCAACTTTACCGCAGTTTTTCGCTAATGCCGGAATTGAGTATTTTGTCACGCAGAAGTTGCGGTGGAATGATACTACTAAGTTTGATTATGGGGCTTTTTGGTGGCGATCGCCTGACGGGAGCGAAGTCTTTAGTTTGATGTCTGCACTTATCGGTGAAAGCATTAACCCAGTTAAAATGGCATCCTATGCTCTTGAATGGCAAGCCCAAACTGGTTTACCAGAATCCCTCTGGCTTGTCGGTGTCGGCGACCACGGCGGCGGCCCCACCCGTGATATGTTAGAAACCGCCCAACGCTGGCAAAAGTCACCTTTGTTCCCAGACTTAGAATTTACGACGGCTGAAAAGTATTTACAGCAAATCAGTAAAGAAGGCAAAAAGCAGGAGTCAGTAGTCAGTAGTTATAATTCTCCCCCATCCCCCCCTGCTTCCCCTGCTTCCCCTTCCTTCCCCACTTGGAATGACGAACTATACCTCGAATTCCATCGCGGTTGCTACACTACCCACGCAGATCAAAAACGTTGGAATCGTCGTTGTGAAAATTTATTGTATCAAGCTGAACTATTTGCTACCTTGGCAACTGTATGCTGTGGTGTGACATATCCCAAAGCAGAAATCGAAGCAGCTTGGAAACTGGTGTTATTTCAGCAGTTTCACGATATTTTACCTGGTTCTTCAATTACCCAAGTTTATCTGGATGCGTTGCCCCAGTGGCAACAAGTGGAACAAGTGGGAACGAAGATATTAGATAAATCACTCTTAGCGATCGCATCTCACATTACCCTATCAGAACCACCAAAATCTGATAGTTTGCCTATTTTCGTTTTCAATTCTCTCAATTGGCAGCGTTCTGAGGTAGTCTCTGTACCCTTACCCACACCAGCAACAGCTACCCAAGAATGGCAGATTTACGATCCTTCTGGAAAGCAACTCGTCTCCCAATTATCTGAACCATCAACCCTACTATTTCTCGCCACCGAAATTCCACCTGTTAGCTACCGCATATTTTGGCTTTCCCCCTCATCCCCCACCCTGCGGGAAGCTAAAGCTACATCTCTCCCATCCCCCCCACTCCTCCCAGACTGGATTTTAGAAAATGAATTCCTGCGAGTTGTCATTGATCCTGATACCGGAGATTTATCAAGTGTTTTTGATAAAACTTATCAACGAGAAGTTTTGAGTGGGGCAGGGAATCAATTACAAGCTTTTAAAGATAGTGATCAATATTGGGATGCTTGGAATATAGACCCCAATTATGCCCAGCATCCCTTACCTTCAACAAATCTTCAATCTATTCAGTGCCTAGAACAAGGCCCAGTGCAAAGTCGTGTGCGCGTGGTGCGTCAGTTGGGTGAATCAGAATTTTGCCAAGATTATATTCTGCAAGCTGGTTCACCTCTGCTGAACATAACTACTACTGTCAATTGGCAAGAAAATCATGTATTGGTAAAAGCTGCTTTTCCTCTGAATGTTGAAGCAGACTTTGCTACCTATGAAATTCCCTGTGGCGCGATTCGCCGCCCAACTAAACCAAAAACCCCCGCAGAACAAGCAAAATGGGAAGTTCCCGCTTTGCGTTGGGCTGATTTAACAGCAGAAACACATGAGGGTATTTACGGAGTTAGTTTACTGAATGATTGTAAATACGGTTACGACAGCAAAACAAATCAACTCCGCTTGACACTTCTACGCAGTCCTAATTGGCCGGACTCAGAGGCTGATAGAGGTTGGCATGAATTTACCTATGCCTTGTATCCTCATGTTGGTAGCTGGGAATCAGCCCATACGGTACGGCATGGCTATGAATTGAATATACCGTTGCAAGTGCTACTGAATCCCGTTAATCAAAACCCACATAAAAATTCTCCCCTCTTTGCTAGCAAAGAGGGGTTGGGGATGAAGTTTCTAGATTTATCAGCTGAAAATTTAATCTTAATGGCCTTAAAGCCATCTGAGGATGATCCACAGCAGTTAATTCTGCGGTGTTATGAATGTCACGGAGAAACAGCCGAGTTATCTTTGCAAAGTGATTTAGGGTTAAATCTAGAAGATACAGTAGATTTGTTAGAGCGTTCCTCTACTACTGAATTCTCATCTCAGCAACAAATCTTGACGATACAGCCTTGGAAAATCGCCAGTTTCAAGGTGATACCAGCGATTAATCCCAGGCTTTGATGACTCACTAATAACATTGGGGCGTCAGTTTGCCTACCTTTAACAAGGGGATTTTGCCCCTTGTCTTAAGCTGAATTTTTGCCAAGCTTTACTAGCATTGACTCCTAACTCTTTTAATCTTCGTGATCATCAAACGGATCGTTCAATTGCTTGCTAGGAGGACCAAAGGAGGTATAAATCGACAGTCCGGTGATGACAATCACCACGGCAGCCACAGAAATACTAAGAACTATTGCGGGTTCCATAATTGAGGGATAGATTATGAGTGCTATTCTTATAGAATATTACAGAAGATTAAAAAAAGCTTTGGCAAGTAATCTTAGGTGAACTATGGCACAAAGGACTAGGTTGGGAGATATCCTGAAACCACTGAACTCTGAGTATGGGAAAGTGGCTCCAGGTTGGGGTACTACCCCTGTGATGGCTGTTTTTATGGCGCTATTTTTCGTGTTTCTGCTAATTATTCTGCAACTTTACAATAAATCACTGTTGGTTCAGGATGTACTTGTCGATTGGCGGACTTTAGGACGCTAACGAATATATAGCTATCAAGTTTGGATAACAAGTTAAGTTACACCCGGTTCCTCCGGGTTTTTTTGTCAACGCTCAGTTCACACTAACTATTGAGTAGACTACATAATATGTGAGTTTCTATAGTTTACAGGAGACAAAAATGAATATATTTGGTATCGGTCTGCCGGAAATGGCTGTAATTATGGTAGTGGCATTGTTAATCTTTGGCCCAAAGAAGCTGCCAGAAATTGGTCGGAGTGTGGGCAAAACAATTCGTAGTTTTCAAGAAGCTTCCAAGGATTTTCAAAACGAGTTTCAAAAAGAAGCAGAACAGTTAGAAGAAACTGTAAAGACTACTGCTGAATTGGAACCTAAGCAAATCCATCCTGCTAAATCTGAGCAGGATACTACTAGTTCTTCCCAACTTAGCTAGGAGATTGCACTATACCAATTTTGGATTTCGGATTTTGGATGTTAGATTGTTTTGCGGTTCACAGCAACGTCTCTGGTGGACAGAACAAATCAAAATCGTCAATCTCAAATCACAAGCCCTATACCCTTGTGGTTTGTTTCAATCCAAAAGACGCTCAGAGACTCGCTCTAAGCGAAGCCTCTCAAACGCGAGTGCATTTCCCCTTCTCCCTTTGGGAGAAGCTAGCGCCTGTCGTAGGATGCCCGTAGCACTTCTCTACGAGACGCTCCGCGAACGTGAAAGCAAGGTACGCGTAGCGTCTCCTGTCTTGAGAAGGGCTGTAGGGAGAAGAGAAGGCTTTACGCTACGCTAGCGCAAATCTAAAATCTAAAATTGATCGACTGTAGGCAAAATGACAGAAGCTGTTACGCAACCAGCTTTGGTGATTCCCCAGCTAATTGTCGGGTTGGGGAATCCAGAAGCTAAATACGACCAAACCCGCCATAATATCGGCTTTGCTGCTCTAGAAACTCTCTCCCGTTCTTGGCGCATTCCCTTAGCAGAAAACCGCAAGTTTCAGGGTGAGTATGGCGAAGGTATGGCCCCAAGTGGAGGTAAGATTCGCTTGCTAAAGCCGTTAACTTATATGAATCGCTCAGGACAAGCAATACAAGCGGTGACAAGTTGGTATAAATTGCCTCCTGAGTTAGTGCTAGTGATTTATGACGATATGGATTTGCCCTTGGGGAAAACTCGCCTGCGGTTGTCTGGTTCAGCTGGGGGACATAATGGCATGAAAAGTGCGATCGCGCATCTTAGTACCCAAAACTTTCCCCGTTTGCGAATCGGTATTGGTAAACCGAAAGGTGCAGCTAATAACGATGATTCTGATGCTATCTCCCATGTGTTGGGGCGATTTTCCGCAGCCGAAAATCAGCAAATGTCTCTTGTACTTCAGTTCGTGGTTGAGTGTATTGAACTAAGCCTCAAGCAGGGAGTAGAAAAGGCGATGAATCTTTGCAATAGCCGCACCATTAATAATTCTGAGTCTTAGGGGTGGATGAATACTACCTTTGGTAGGGGCACAGAAAAAGCTCATTGGTGTCAACTTAACTGTCTGAAGATATCAGTACAAATAATGTTGATTAGATAAAGTAGTCCTTGCCAGCGTGTGATCAAGGTGCTTTAATAGCGATGTCTGACGACAAGAAGCAGAGCTTCTACGCATTCTGCGAAACTCTCGTACTTACAGAATATGTACAAGCCGTGCAGCGACTCGACATCAGACATCGCTGCTAGTGTTGATAAAATTACAGACTCAAAACATTAAACTCAAAGATATGACAAGCTATTAGCATATCTTTGACACAAACTAAATTCTCCCAAAAGCTGAATAGGAGTATGTATGGAGCCAATCATTTTTATAGTTTTAGTGCTTATAGGTTATGCCTTAGGTTCTGCAAAACTGATTAATCAAGGTAATGAAGCCCTAGTCGAACGCCTGGGGCGGTATCATCGGAAACTTAAACCTGGGCTGAACTTTATTGTTCCTTTGGTAGATCAGGTTGTGATGGAAGATACTACACGAGAGCAGTTTTTAGACATCAAACCTCAGAATGTGATCACCCAAGATAATATTTACGTGGAAGTGGATGCTATTGTCTATTGGCGCATTAGAGATATTGAGAAAAGCTTTTATGCTATTGAGGATCTGCAAGGGGCACTGACACAGGTAACTACAACCACGCTTCGGGAAATCATTGCCCAAAACACCTTAGAACAGACCAATGTCTCCAGGGCGGAGATGGACACAGCCCTCTTAGACCAGTTGAATAATATAACGGTAGATTGGGGAATTGATATTCTCCGGTTAGACCTTCAGAGTATTACACTACCTGAGAGTGTACGAAAGTCGAGGGAAGAGGAGCAAGCCGCTGTAATCAAAAAACGGGCGCTGATTACTGAAGCAGAAGGGGAAAAGGAAGCTGCCATTAAAAAAGCAGAAGGAACTATGGCTTCAGTGCAAATCATTTCTCAAGCTCTACGTTCCAATCCAGATAGTAGGGATATTCTGCGGTATCTTGTGGCTCAAGATTACGTAGATGCTAGCCAAAAACTTGGTGAGAGCAATAATGCCAAAATTGTCTTTGTAGATCCAGCCAACTCAACTGAAATGTTTCATGAGTTGATCAACGAGTCGTTAACTCAAGAAGGTAACGGCAAAAAACACGAAAACGGTAATACCTAACAGTCACGCTGTACGGCTTGTCTCAATAGGGCATCGGCTACTAATGAAACCTCGCGCATTTCTTGAACATCGTGAACTCGCAGAATATCAGCGCCATTAAAAATAGCAGCACAACAAGCTGCTGCCGTTCCCCAAACTCGCGCTTTTGGATTTGGTTGATTTAAAATGCGACCAATGAAACTTTTGCGAGATGCTCCTACCAAGATAGGACAGTTGAGTGGTATGAGCGATCGCAAGCGGCGAAAAATTTCTAAATTTTGCTCATAGTTCTTAGCAAAGCCAATACCAGGATCAATAATAATTTTATCCCGCTCAATGCCCGCAGCAGTTGCTACCCCAATTTGCCGAGCCAAAAAACTATAAATCTCTGCCAGCAAATCTTGATAATCAGTCTGTTGTTGCATTGTCTGTGGCGTTCCCCGGATGTGCATTAAAATTATCGGCACACCTAACTCTGCCACTGTTGGCAACATTTCTGAGTCAAAAGTGCCGCCAGAAATATCATTAATAATATCCGCTCCAGCTTCTACAGATGCCCTAGCTACAGCAGCACGAGTTGTATCTACAGAAATCGGGACTGAAATTTCTGGTCTTAGCACCTGTAACACCGATACTACTCGGTCAAGTTCCTGTGCCAGAGATATTTGCTTTGCCCCTGGTCGAGTTGATTGACCGCCCACATCGATAATGTCAACACCAGCAGCTACCAGTGCTTGCGCCTGTACTAAAGCAGCAGAGGTAGTGTTAAACTCACCCCCATCGCTAAAGCTATCAGGCGTCACATTCAAAATGCCCATCAAATAAGTCCGCTGTCCCCACTCAAAACAGCGTTCTCGAATTATCAAGTTGCTTGGCATAAATCTACATTAGGCATTCCCATGCAGAGCATGGGAACGAGAAGGCACATTACACTGACTGAAAATTCACAATCCGAGCGAAACTCTCAGGTTCTAGACTTGCTCCTCCCACTAAAACACCATCAATTTCTGGTTGAGCCATGATTTCATCAATATTATTTGGCTTGACTGAACCGCCATATTGAATTGATACATTTGGATTACTCAACTTGCTCCGAATTAAGCTAATTATCCGATTCGCCTCCGTTGCTTCACAGGTATCACCAGTACCGATCGCCCAAATAGGTTCGTAGGCAATCACCAAATTATTCTGATCAATATCTAGCAAGCCTTTGTCGAGTTGGAGAGTAATCACTGATTCAGCTTCTCCCGCATCTCGTTGTTGTTTAGTTTCGCCAACACATAAAATTGGGGTCAAACCAAACCTTTGAGCAGCTCGGACGCGCAGATTAACGGTTGCATCCGTTTCGCCAAAGTATTGCCTTCGTTCACTATGACCGACAATCACAAAGCGCACACCAATTTCTGTGAGCATTGGGCCAGAAATCTCGCCTGTATAGGCTGCATATTCTTCCCAATGGACATTTTGTGCCCCCAGGTGGATGAGGCTACCGTGCAAACTCTGGGACAAAAGGCTTAAATCAGTGAAAGGAGGGCACAATATCACTTCTCGCCCTTCGGGGCTTTCGTCTAAGTAGGGCAGAAATCCTTGTAAAAACTCCTGGGTCTCTGCCTGGGTTTTGAACATTTTCCAGTTGCCGGCAATAACGATTTTCCGCACAGGTAATTTAGTCAAGATCCTAACGAGTTATTTAGATGCATTTTTCAGTTTATGACTTTTTGTTAGCCATTAGTCCACTAGTTGGGCATTGGGAATAGGGGATGAGTCTTTAATACTCGCTGACGAGTCTTTGAACTCTGTTAATGAGTCTTTAATACTCGCCGACGAGTCTTTGATACTCGTGAATGAGTCTTTGATACTCGCTGACGAGTCTTTGAACTCTGTTAATGAGTCTTGTAATACTCGCCGACGAGTCTTTGATACTCGTGAATGAGTCTTTGATACTCGCTGACGAGTCTTTGAACTCTGTTAATGAGTCTTTAATACTCGCCGACGAGTCTTTGATACTCGTGAATGAGTCTTTAATACTCGCTGACGAGTCTTTGAACTCCGTTAATGAGTCTTTGATACTCGCCGACGAGTCTTTGACTTCCACTCTTGTGTCCTACTGCTCCCCCTGCTCCCTTATCTCCACAAACCCCTGTTAAAAATAACTACGATAAGAGACAGGGCTAATTTAAAAATCCCAAAATTCAAATCTCAAATTGATATGACTTCGATATTGCCCCTGCCAGAACCTGATCAAAGCGATTCTGCCAACACTGACGCAAATTCTCTCAGCTGGGAGGAAGAACTGAATAGTGCTATTTTCAGTTTTGAAGATATTCAGACGGAACTGAACTATAAACAAGCACAAACGGCGCTGCGAAACTTGGTAGCCAATCTCGACCTCACCCCCCAAGAGAAAACCGGATTGGAGACGGAAATTGCTGATTTGGAAACCATGCTAGGGAAGTTAGACCGCATGGTTGTACAGATTGCGGCTTTTGGGATGGTGGGACGTGGTAAGTCTTCCCTACTCAATGCTTTAGTTGGGCAAACAGTATTTGAAACTGGGCCGCTGCACGGTGTCACCCGTGCTGCACAAAGAGTTAATTGGAGTATCAGTGAAGAAGCGATTGGGGAAACTGAACGTGCTTTGCGAGTTACTCTCCCTGGTGTAGGTCAATCCCAGGTGGAATTAATTGATACTCCTGGGTTAGACGAGGTAGATGGTGCAACCCGGGCCGCCTTAGCTGAACAGATTGCAAAACAAGCGGATCTGATTCTGTTTGTGATATCTGGCGACATGACAAAGCTAGAATACGTTGCCCTTTCTCAGTTGCGGGAAGCAGGTAAACCGATCATTCTGGTATTCAACAAAGTAGACCAGTATCCAGAAGCAGACCGGATGGCAATTTATTACAAAATCCGGGATGAAAGGGTGCGGGAATTACTTACACCTCTAGAAATTGTCATGGCTGCGGCATCGCCATTGGTGAAGACGGCGATTCGCCGTTCTGATGGTACTAGAGGTATACAGTTGCGTACAGGTAATGCCAAAGTCGAGGAACTCAAGCTGAAAATTTTGGAGATTTTGCATCGTGAGGGCAAAGCTTTGGTTGCTCTTAATACCATGCTTTATGCCGATATTGTAAATGAGCAGTTGGTAGAGCGAAAACTGATGATTCGGGAACAGAATGCCAATGAGTTGATTTGGAAGGCTGTGATGACTAAGGCATTAGCGATCGCACTCAATCCTTTAACTGTGGTAGATATTCTCAGTAGTGTGGTCATTGATATTGCTCTGATTTTGGGTTTATCTAAACTCTATGGCTTCTCGATGACCGAAGCAGGGGCTGTACAACTGCTACAAAAAATCGCCCTGAGTATGGGCGGCATCGGTGCTAGTGAATTGTTGGCAAATTTAGGCTTGAGTGGATTAAAAACTTTACTTGGTATCTCTGCAACAGCTACGGGTGGCATTGCGCTAGGCCCTTATATATCGGTAGCACTCACGCAAGGGGGAGTAGCTGGTGTT
Organism: Nostoc sp.; assembly: GCF_036917395.1. GTDB lineage: Bacteria > Cyanobacteriota > Cyanobacteriia > Cyanobacteriales > Nostocaceae > Nostoc. The sequence continues at coordinate 68,201 of NZ_JBALDI010000002.1, read as the reverse complement.
TCTTCTTACGGTATTGGACAAGTTACCAAAGTTTATTTAGCCAATGGTGCAACTTGGGGACCTGATGGGCCGAAAGCAGTGATTAATCGGATTTTGGCAAACCTGGATGAGACTTCAATTCTCAACCGTATTAAAGATGAATTGCTCTACAAAGTAAAACTCAAAAAGTGATGCCTAAACGTGGAGTTAATAAAGGTTTAGTTAGCCATGTTCATCCCTAGAATATCCTCCAGTCCATGCCACTTGCTTTTCCTGTTCAGAGATGCTGCGCGTCAGCTTGCTTTAACTAATTCGTAATTACGAATTACAAATTATTTTAGCTACTTGTATTCTGCTCAAGCCAACCAACTAAATCAGATACATTTGAAAAGTCTAAAAATTCTTCTCCTAATTGTTCCAATTGTTCAGTAGATAAGACTCGAATTCTGTCGAATATTGAGGAATCGATTTCTCCAAATCGCCGATTTAACTGGCGATTTAAGAAGCGAAAAGCTTCTTTTTGTTCTCCCCTTTGTTCTCCCTTCTGCAAAATATCCTGATAAATCACTGATTCTTGCATAATATCTTCCCGCAATAATTGACGAATAAAATCTTTCTCAAACTTCAACCCTGCTAAAATCTCCGTGTAAGCAGCAGTATTTTGTCTGGTCTCGATATCTGGAATTTTAGCAATTTCCTCGGCAACCTGTGATAATAACGCTTGGGCTGAATCTGTTCGCGTTAACGTTGCTAAAGGTAATAACGCCAGATTGCTAAGAAATAGTGCTGAATCTTGTTCCCACATTCGGATAACTCGATAACGGTGGGTTGTAACTTCGCTGACATATTCTTCAGTAAAAGCGATTTCGTTACTTGTCTCTTGCAAGAAAATCACTACTTGTGTAACAGGAACTTGATATGTCCGTGTCAATCGGACATAGTAATCTAGCATCCGCAGAGCAATTGGTTTTTGGGATTTGATTGTAGTTTGAAATTCCAGGTGCAAAATCCGATTTTCTGTTTGCAGAAATGTGACAGAATCAGCACGTATCGGTTCGATGCTCAATTCAGTTTTTAAGATTTCAATTGTTCGTGGTTCTTGATTTAATAACCAACGGGTAAAATCACGGGGATATTTTTCTGCGAGGATTTTACAAAGGTTGTCATATTCTGCCATCTATAAAGGTTGCACCTGATTTTATGGATTATTTAGGGATTTACAACAAATAAATTATCCAATCTTGTCAGATGGATTGAAAAGCCCGCTTTTGGCTACGGGTGGGCGAGACACCCACCCTAATTATGCAATTTATAATGTGGAACAGCTTATTTTAGAGCGTAGAACTATCAAACGCACTCTTGTAAGCATCAGCAGTTTCTATCCCAAAACCTCCAGCTTCCAGATGACGAACTAGCGATTGAATAATTGGTGTAGCAATACTAATACCAAATAAAGCATTGAAGCCTGCGACAACCACTGGTGCTGATAAAATGACTGTAAATTCTGGAAATAAAGCTAACACAGCCACTAAGACTAAAAAAACAATTGGTGTCGCAATACCTGCTGCCTTTGCTGCTTCAAAAATTAGATTTTTATACTCTTCAACAGTAATATCGCCCCGATAAAGATCCAAAGAGTAGGAAATTGCCGTTACTACAACCTGGGTGAGAATAGCTGTTCCCGTTGCATTAATGCCAAGTCTGGCGATTGTTCCAGAATTGCTGACAATAGAATCTACCGCATTATAAACCCGAATATAGAATTGCTCACCAAGGGTCATTACTTTGGCACCTCGACGGAGATTGTCAACACCTACTTCCCAAAGGATATTATCAGCAGCATTCGATCCACCTTGGGAACGTGGATTGATGTGGCTACCGTGCTTATCTCTAAGAAATTGCCGAATTGTGTATTCTTTGGCTCCAAGCTTTGATGTGCCAGGAATTTTCTCAAAAAGCTTCATGACATCTGCATCCGAGCGAGGTAAGTCTCTCACCCGAACACCAGCGCGATATCTCAGCCTATTTGCAATCTTGGGCATCTCTTGGGCTAATTCGGCAGCTGTCTTTGGTAAATTTTGCAAAGCATCAGCCATAACCATACTAGATGTGGCAACTCCAACAGCAGTTTGTTCAAATGTTTTACTAACATTTTGAACAGTTTGAAAACCTGACTGTGCTGCTATGGTTGAGAAACTTTGTAAATCATTAACTGCATGGACACTAGAAGTAGTCATCTCGGTAGTAGCGTTTTTTATTCCATCAACTACCTCATCCATACCATTTACTACATTGTTGGCTACTTCTTGAGCTTTATCTCTAACCGTATCTGCTAACTTCTGTGCTTGGTTGATAAAATCCATGTTTTAGTAACCTTTCATTTCTGCTGTGGAGTGTTTGCTCCAGTTTCTCTTTCTAAAACTGAGAACCACCTCAGCATTAATGACGAATTTACTTCCAAAATTGTTAAAGAGATCGTAATCAATTTATATCGGTTGTGTATATAGCAGTCCTAAATCATTTGTAAAAATAAATTAACCGCAGAGGCGCAGAGAACGCAGAGAGAGGAATCGGAGATTTTCACGACTCATTTAGGATTGCTATATTACTTTAAAAAACTAAACTATCCAACTAGTACCGCAAGGCGGAAGTCAAAAGTCAAAAGTATTACGGAATTGGCTTTTTGGGGTTTTTAAATGGTTGCTCTATTTCCGCCGTGTTGTACTAGTTTTACTCCTTCAGTAGGATCGCTCTCTCTCAGCGATGTCTACGGGTGGCTATGCCTACGCACTTTGTATAGGATCGTAGAGATTGTCACCATGCGATCACCAAAAAAGGTTATTTTTCGAGATATCTTTTCACCAGTGTAATACGGTCTTAATCCCTACAGTGCGGGTGTTTAACCCCGATGTCGTCAAAATCATATTTCCCGATATTTTCCCTAACGCGTAATAGCATCGAAAACGTCGCCGCCGCTCCCAACTTTAAAAGTATTAGTTTTCTAAACCCTATATCAGGCAGCTATTTCAGCTTTTCTTAGTGCCATTCATTTATATCCTAAAGGATAAGATAGCCGCTTGTTATAGTATTGGCTCCTATAATAAACGAAAGTAATATAAATGAGGAGAGAGGGCAATGAGGCTTATTATATATATATCCTAGCCCTTTTTGTCCCCCCGTAAGGTAAAAGAGTCATCTGAGGAATCTGACGGATGGTAGTGTCTTCTAAGTTTGATGTTTTTTTAGTTCACAATAGTAATGATAAGCCTCAAGTGAGAGCTATTGCTGAAAGTCTGAAGCAGCGAGGTTTGAGTCCTTGGCTTGATGAAGAACAAATACCCCCGGGACGACTATTTCAAGATGAAATTCAACAGGCAATTCCACTAGTTAAATCTGCGGCTATTTTTTTTGGTCAACAAGGATTAGGAAATTGGCAAGCTATGGAGTTGCGATCGCTCATCACTCAATGTATTGATAGACGAATTCCTGTAATTCCTGTGTTACTTCCAGGTGTAAATAATCTCCCAGATAATCTGTTGTTTTTACAACAATTTAGTTGGGTGGTTTTTTCAAACAATCTGGATGACGAGCAACCATTGAGCTTGTTGGAATGGGGCATAACTAACACGCGACCAACACAGCTTCCAAACAACTCAACGGAAAAGCCAGGACGCTTACCTACATTTGATGACCTAAAGCAACTTAATAATCAATCTCCTGAAAAAAATAACTCTTACTCAAGAAATACTGTTGTTGGCAGATTAGTTGTCTTATTTATTTTATCTATATTTCTAAGTATATTTATAGGTGTATTTATAAATCAGAATTGGATGTCACATAATTCTAATGAGGATCGAGTAATTATTACAGAAAATGATGCGAATAACATATGTGACCAAAAAGCTATGGAGACACTTAAATCACTATATCTAAATCCGTCAGAATATGAGATAAAAAAATTAGAACATGATAGTAATATCGTAAATAGTCGTAATGCGTGGAAGTTTGTTTGTGTTTATAAAAGAAAAAAACCTTTATCTGTTGATAGACTTGTAAAAATAGAGGTAGCGTTAGATTTGGATGGGTATTGTATGGAAAAGTCCAAACCAGATCAAAAACTGACATCTAGAGCTTTCGACGAAAATAGTGATAAGTTTTTATTTGAATGTGTGGAAAAATCGTAACTAACAGGTATTCTCCAAATACAATAAAACTTTATTAGACTTTTTCGTGAGTTTTTTTATAAAAATAGGAATTGTTAAATGTCGGGATCTAGTAGTATCCCGATAAATCACGCCTAATGTCGCCAAGCTTTTGTTACTATTGTATGTTAGCGATATTCGTCATTTGGCGACATTGAGCAAGTTTTTAAATATCATCACACGGGGCAATTCAGTTTTGAGACTAAGGACGTTTACCATTCTGGTGCTTTTCATGGTTCGGCTAATTACATTTTTGAAAAGTTGGAAAAAACTTATGTAAAAGCCCGTGGTTATGAAACGGCTAAACAACATTGGGGTATTGAAAATGATAGCGATGGTTTAATAAATTCTGATAGATATCAAAACGATACGCTCTCTCCTATCGGTTGGATTTAGGAACAAAACCCAACATTAATAACCAATATGAAATCAAAAGGCTATACCAATAATTCAAGGCTTTGATGCTGGACAAATTGAGTTGATATATCAGTTAAAAGAAAGCTATTTAAGTGATATCTATTGTTCTTTAAAGCGATTGCTGCTTCTTAGCATTAAAAATTTGTGCAGGTTGCTCCCTCTATGAGCCTACTCTGCTGCGAGATAGAACTTTCCTTAATGCGATCGCAGTTAACGGCATTAAAAATACCCTTTGAAAATTTATTAATTTAATTTTTCAAGTTACAAAAATATTGTGAGTACTGGATTGCGCGACCCTGAACCCGGAAGTTCGACCTCTGAACTCGGAACTTCCACCTTTGAACTCGGAACTTCCACCTTTGAACTCGGAACTTTCACCTCTGAACTCGGAACTTTCACCTTTGAACTCGGAACTTCCACATTTGAACTCGGAATTTCGACCTCTGAACTCGGAACTTCCACATTTGAACTCGGAATTTCGACCTCTGAACTCGGAACTTGAGCTTCACAACTCGAAATGTCAAGTTCTATACTCAAACTCCGAGTTTCTTAACTTTAACTTTCAACCTTTTAGGCGCAATTGCCGATAGATTTTCTCCACTATTGATGCTTAAGGCTACACTTTCCTTTCTTTACAGATGAAATTGCGGCTTGATCAACTTTTAGTTTCTACCTTTGAAAGAGTTTAGCCATTCTTGAACTTGTTCGCGGGCAATATCGCGCCCCCCAAGACCAAAAGCTAGGGCAATAGCAACTGCGATCGCACCTAGTAAAAGTCCAAAGGCTAAATTCACAATATCACTGGCAACTCCAATCTGTTGCAGTGCCATTGCAGAGACTAAGGCAATGATGGCAATCCGCGCCACTTGTCCCAAAATCTGGGCTTGGCGTTCGCCGGAACTGGTAATGATGTTAAAAGCCAGATTTGCCAGGAATAAGCCAATGGCAAATATTATTAATCCTGCCAAAATCCGCCCGAATATGATCACAATACCAGACACTAATGCTGTCAGGGCTGCAATATTCAGGATATTCACCGCCGCCACCGTTGCAAATAGCATGATTCCTACTAAGGCAACAATGCCTGCAATTTCCGATGGAGTGCGGCTTGGAATCGGAGGGATTGTTGATTCTGTTGAAATTACGACTCGTCTACTGGGTGTTGTCAAACCCAAAATGCTGAAAATGTTATTAAAGCCTAAATTGGTGAGGATACTTGTAACCAGATCCGCTACAAACCGCCCCACGAAATAGGCAACAATCAAAATTGCCACGGCTGTAAAGATGGCAGGGAGGGCGTTGAGAACCTGTTGCAGCATTGCGATCGCAGGCACAGATATCGCATCAATTCGCAAGGCATTCAGCGCTGCGATCGCCACAGGAATCAAAATCAAAACATAGACAATTGTGCCGATAATACTTGATAGAGGTTGCACCCCGGCAGCCGAAGATAATCCCAAGCGACTACCTAAATAGTCGATACCAGTTGTTATCAATAAGTTCGTCACAATCCGCCGCACCACATTAGCGATGAACCACCCAACTACAGCAATTAATATTGCCGCTAAAATGTTCGGCAGAATTAGCAGAACTTCTGTAATTAAAGCTTGTACTGGTTGTAGAGCCTGCTGTAGTCCGAGAGTATCCAAAACTGGGGCGAGAAACAGTAAAAATATAAACCAATACAGAGCATTGCCAATCGTCTGACTTAGAGACACCTGATTGAGGTTGGGTGCCCTGTTTTCTGGTTCTGGATTCAAACGCTCATCCAGGTTAAATGCCTGTAATGAGCGCACAGTGATAATCTTCACAATGGTCGCCAAAAACCAGGCGGTTACCAAAAGGATTCCCGCACCAACCAACTTTGGCAAAAAGCCAATAAGTTGATTGAGAAAATTATTCAGGGGTCGAGACGCTATCTCCAGATCCAATGTCTGTAAAACAGCTACTGCCGTCAACAGGATAATGCTCCAAAAAACTAAGCTGGAGATTAATTTCTCCACTTGGGGAACATCTTGACGACCTGTTATCCCTGCGGCAATGCGGTTATCTATGTTTGTGCGATTGAGGATTCCTCGTGTCACTGCCGCTGCGATCGCTGCAATTAGCCAACCTACTAACAAAATTGCCACTGCCCCCAGCAGACGGGGTATAAACAGAATCAACTGTTGAACAATACCTTGCACATCAGAGATTCCTTGATTCACTGCTGGTTGCGCCAGTTGCAGGTTGGGCGATTGTGCCAAAAATTGCTGCACCCCCGTGGACAAAGCAACTCCTATCACCTGGGTTATTCCTTGCCAAGTTGTATTCATGGTTTTCGGGAATTAAGCTTAAGTGTTCGCCGCAAACACTAAGTCAGTGTTTTGCCTATCAATTTACCAGTAAAAACGTACATCTATGGCATTGCTATCAAGAGTAATTTTTGACTTTGTTACCAAATGTTTGATTTAATCTACTGGCAATGGCAAATTTTGCGTTACTCTAATTGCAGCAACAGCATCAAAGATGTGGAATGTCCCAAGTTTTGGAACAATCGATTCAAATTAATGCTACAGCTACGGTGGTGGAGCGCTGTATTAGCGATTTAGCTCTCATGCACCGCTGGCTTAACCCTGTCCTCCGTTGCGAACCTGTGGGCGAAGCTTGGAGTACCGATGTCGGCAGTGAAAGTCGTTTTATCATTCAAATTCCTCTACTGAAACCTACGTTGAATAGCGTAGTTGTGGAACGACAACCGGGTTTGGTAGTCTGGGAATTTCAGGGATTTTTTCACGGGCGTGATCGTTGGGAATGTCAACCCACAGAAAAAGGAACGCTTCTACTCAACCGCTTTGAGTACGATATCCCTAACCCCTTAATTAGTTGGGGTTTCAACACCTTTGCTGCGTCTTGGACAAAAGAAGATATGCAATCCCAGCTGCGCCGCCTCAAACGAGTCGCAGAAGAACAAAAATAATTCGATCATTAGGCATTTGGTATTGAGTTTTCCCAGTATTCGTGTTAAAAGCTGTCGGTGGCTAACTAGTTCAAAAAGGCAGAAGGTAGGGGGAGCAGGGGAAGAATAATAACTCTTGACCGTGCCAATTTTAGATTTTAGATTTTAGATTTTAGATTTAGGACTTACGCAAAAAACCTCTCAAACTCTTATTCCTCCGTGTCCTCTGCGTCCTCTGTGGTTCGATTTTCCGTTGGTTGTGCGTAAGTCCTACAGTCCTTTTTACTTGATTCAACCATCCTTACCCAATTCGGTAAGTAGCCGCCGAATCATAGATGCATCCTCGGCATCAGGAACTTTCACTAAATAATTTTGTAAATCGTCTATGGCTTGGGGATAGTAACCGAGTTGATAATAGATCAGACCGCGATCGCGCAATTCTAAAGTTAAATTAGGAAACAGCAATAAAATTCGTTCAACTGCTGCTAGCGTTTTTTCTAACTCTTGCTGTTTCAGGTAAATAAATTTTAAATTTGTCAGCATCCGGGCCAAAAATTGCCGATGACTGATTACAGTTAAAAATTCTGGTTGCAGCGTCACGGGTTGCTGATAAAGTTGAGACAGCCGTTCCTCGCAATCTTGAGCAAACATTATTTCACCGCTATTAAAAGCATCCACAAAAATCTCTATATCTGGAACATCTGGGCGGATCAGGAAATGTCCTGGCATCCCCACACCCACCATCGGGAAATCAATCCTTCGCGCAACTTCCAGGTAAACCAATGCTAAGGTAATGGGAATCCCCAATCGTCGGTCGATTACATCATTGAAAAAGCTGTTGCGCGGGTCGTAATAGTCAATTTTATTACCAGAAAACTTTAAATCATCGTAGAGATACTGATTAATACTTTGAACTATTCGCAAAGGATATCGTGAATCAGGCAGGCGTTCTTGAAGCTCCGATGCCATTGTATCAAGGGCGTTGAGATATTCCTCTGTGTCTAGCTTGGGATATTCTTCTTGTGCAATATACAAAGCTGCCTTTGCTAGGTCAATCTGCTCGTCAGACTGCTGAATCTCCTGATAAAAAAATTGTCGTGCTGACGAGAAATTCATAAGCTGTTGCTCGGTGCAAGTGTGAGGATGAAGCGGAAGTGGGTCTACCTTTATTTTAAGGAAATTCACGCCTAAATTATTCACCAAGATTGAAGTTTATAACTGCCGTGTTCGCTGTAAGACACGGCAATTTTTTATTTTGATCAGCATTTGGGGACACCATACCGCAATTTTGTAGGATCAGGAACGCCGCCTCAAGTCTGATTGTAGTATTCACTATTACGCTATTCCTACATCTACTTCTGTTCCCGAACCCTCCAATCTCCCTGCACTACAGATATTGGGCAGTATTGTTGCTGTAAAAGCCCTGCGTAAGAAGAAAGTACTATCACTTGCAACGCTATAGCATTTCTTAAGCAACAGAGGTACATCTAAATCTTTTCTAGCGAAATAAGCAGTTTTCAAAACGTACCTTACCAGGTCGGGAACCGCTATAATTGCGAAAGGCTTTAGGCGCTGCTCTCTGCTTGGATACATGCATCAATCACTATTAAGTAGTGCAAAATCCAAACTTATGTTTAAAATGACTATTTAATAAGTGTTGACACGGTGTAAAACAAAGCGATGCCTGCGGCGAGCTTCTCTACGAGACGCTTTGCGAACGCTAACGCAGCTTAAAAATGATCTTGGTGAAAAACTAGAGTGTTAACTGGATAAATAAAAAGCATCCACTCGTCCAGATAAGCTTGTCAGAACGAGAGTTACAGCTAAAGCAGTCAAGCTTATTTTTAAGGAATTACTAAGGGAGTTGTGTCCCCTTGCGGTGCTACAGTGAAAGGTGACATTGCTTAATTATATGTCTTCTCCGACCTTATCTGAAATCTAGCTTCAATCATTAGGCGCAGCATGGTCACAACCGCAGAAAAAACAAACATTGGTTACATTACCCAAATCATTGGTCCAGTTGTAGACGTTAAATTTCCCGGCGGGAAATTGCCACAAATCTTCAACGCTTTGAAAATCGTTGGCACCAACGAAGCTGGACAGGAAATCAACCTCACCGTTGAAGTACAGCAACTGCTGGGCGACAACCAGGTGCGGACTGTTGCGATGAGTTCTACCGAAGGCTTAGTGCGCGGTTTGGAAGTCACCGATACAGGCGCTCCCATCAACGTACCAGTTGGTAAAGCCACCTTGGGTCGGATTTTCAACGTCCTTGGCGAACCTGTGGACAACAGGGGCCCTGTAAATGCTGAGGCAAGTTTACCCATTCACCGCTCTGCTCCCAAATTCACTGACCTGGAAACCAAACCTTCGGTGTTTGAGACTGGGATTAAAGTTGTTGACCTTCTGACTCCCTATCGACGCGGCGGTAAGATTGGTCTGTTCGGCGGTGCAGGTGTTGGTAAGACCGTAATCATGATGGAGTTGATCAACAACATTGCTACCCAGCACGGTGGAGTATCCGTATTTGCTGGCGTGGGTGAGCGCACCCGTGAAGGCAATGACCTCTACAACGAAATGATTGAGTCTGGGGTGATCAATAACGAGAACCTCAACGAATCAAAAATTGCTCTAGTCTACGGTCAAATGAACGAACCACCCGGAGCGAGAATGCGGGTTGGTCTTTCGGGATTGACAGTAGCAGAGTACTTCCGAGATGTGAACAAGCAGGATGTGCTGCTATTTATTGATAATATCTTCCGGTTTGTGCAAGCAGGTTCGGAAGTGTCGGCACTACTAGGTCGGATGCCTTCAGCGGTAGGATATCAGCCCACATTAGGAACTGACGTGGGTGAACTGCAAGAGCGGATTACCTCAACTACAGAGGGTTCGATTACCTCCATTCAGGCAGTGTACGTACCAGCGGATGACCTCACAGACCCCGCACCTGCTACCACCTTCGCCCACTTGGACGGTACAACAGTGCTGTCTCGCGGTTTGGCAGCTAAAGGAATTTATCCCGCAGTTGACCCCCTTGGTTCAACTTCTACCATGCTCCAGCCCAACATTGTCGGTGACGAACACTACAATACTGCCCGTGCGGTGCAATCAACTCTGCAACGTTATAAAGAACTCCAAGACATTATCGCCATTCTCGGTCTAGATGAATTGTCTGAAGAAGACCGTCTGATCGTGGCGCGGGCGCGGAAGGTTGAGCGCTTCTTGTCCCAGCCGTTCTTTGTGGCAGAAGTGTTCACAGGTTCTCCTGGTAAGTACGTGAAGTTGGAAGATACCATTAAAGGGTTCCAGAAGATTCTGTCTGGTGAGTTGGATGCTCTGCCAGAACAGGCTTTCTATTTGGTGGGCGATATTAACGAAGCGATCGCCAAAGCTGAAAAAATCAAAGGTTAGTCATTAGTCACAGACGCGATTAATCGCGTCTGTACATTAGTCATTAGTGCGATCGCTAATGACTAGTGGTAAAAGACAGAGGACAGAAGACAAAGGACAAAAGACAAATGACATTAACCGTTCGTGTAATTTCCCCAGATAAAACAGTATGGGATGCCCCAGCTGAAGAAGTCGTTTTACCTAGCACTACTGGTCAACTAGGTATCCTAACTGGACATGCACCACTTTTGACCGCCCTGGATACTGGTGTAATGCGAGTCCGTGCTGCTAAAAATGAGAATTGGCAAGCGATCGCTCTTTTGGGTGGGTTTGCCGAAGTCGAAGAAAATGAAGTGACAATTCTGGTTAACGGCGCTGAACGTGGCGACAAAATTAACCTTGAGGAAGCCCGTGCTGCTTACAACCAAGCAGAAGCGCGTCTAAGTCAAGTGTCAGCAGACGATCGCCAAGCCCAAATCCAGGCAACCCAAGGCTTTAAACGGGCCCGCGCTCGGTTTCAAGCGGCTGGTGGTTTGGTCTAATTTAACTTTCTATTTCAAGTTTGTAGGTTGGGCAATGTTCAACCTACAAGATATTTATTAAATTTTAAAAAAATTACGCCAAGTTTAAGAAATCGAGGCAAGCCTTGGTGAAGTGTTAAATTAACTAATTAGTTGCCCAAATGGGCACAAATTATGAAAAGCTTTTCATCTTTGGTTGATACTCGTAAACAAAATAAAGTAGCTCGTTTTGCAGCATCTATCGTAGCAACATTGGCGATCGCTGCGCCAACGTCTTTGACGAACGCTGGTAGTGTTCATTCTGCCAATGCTACTCCTATAAAAACAACTACTGCAAAAGAAATCACTTCGGTATCAGTCCAGCTAAATCAGACTACACCAAATATTGCCCAGTTACCAATTAGTAGAACTAAATATCAAGCTGCTGGAATTAATCCTGTTGTACTGGTTCCCATCCTACTTGTTGGCGGTTTAGTCATATTCGTCCCCCTGTTCTTTGGTGGACTTGTAGTAATTGGTGAACGTGAAGTTGGCATTGTGGTGAGGAAATTTACCCTTTCCGGGCGCGGACTCCCTGCCGGCAGTTTGATTGCCCTCAACGGGGAAGCTGGCTTGCAGGCAGATACTTTAGCTCCTGGTTGGCACTGGGGCTATTGGCCTTGGCAGTATTCTGTAAAGAAAGAGCCGGTAGTTGTCGTTCCCCAAGGGGAAATCGCTTTGATTGTGGCGGCAGATGGTGCATCCAACCCACCAGAGCGGATTTTAGGTAAAATTGTCAGTTGTGACAACTTCCAAGATGCTCGAAAATTCCTCACTGAAGGTGGAGAAAAAGGGCGGCAGATGGGTTTTCTCACCGCAGGTACGTACCGGATTAATACTGCCCTGTTTAAAGTCATCATGGCAGCAAATGCCAGCAGTCATGGCATGACTCCAGAACAATTGCAGGTTTACAGTCTGGCATCTGACAAAGTTGGCATTGTCACTACCTTAGATGGTATACCAATTTCTGCCGGTGAACTCGCAGGGCCGATAATTGACGGACACGACAACTTCCAAAATGGTCAGAAATTTATTGATGGCGGTGGACGGCGAGGCTTACAAGAGCAGACCTTACTTTCTGGTTCTTGGAACTTGAACCCTTGGTTTGTTCAGGTTGAGCAAGTGCCGATGACAGAAATTCCCATTGGGTATGTGGGTGTGGTGATTTCTTTCGTGGGTAAGGCACATCAAGATGTCAGCGGTGCAGCTTTCACTCACGGTAACTTGGTGAATCCTGGACACAAGGGTGTGTGGGTCGAACCGCTGTATCCTGGCAAGCACCCGATTAATTCTCGGATCATGAACATGGAACTGGTGCCAACGACTAACATAGTATTAAATTGGTCAGACCGCACCGAACGCCACAGCTATGATGCTCAACTAGCCTCTTTAACAGTGCGATCACGAGATGGGTTTGCCTTTGATTTGGAAGTAGCACAAATTATCCATGTGGGTGCTTTAGATGCCCCGAAGGTAATTTCTCGCGTTGGTGCAATGCAAAATCTGGTAGACCATGTATTAGAACCGACCATCGGGAATTATTTCCGCAATTCAGCCCAAGACTATACTGTACTAGACTTTCTCACTGCTCGGAGTGAGCGGCAATCTGAGGCTGCTGAGTATATTAAAACAGCATTGCGGGCTTATGACGTGCAAGCGATCGATACTCTCATTGGTGATATTCAGCCACCAGCATCACTAATGCAGACACAGACAGACCGGAAAATTGCCGAAGAAGAACGCAAGACTTATGAAGTCCAGCAGATGGCGCAAACCCAACGGCAGCAACTTGTCCGGGAAACGGCACTCGCTGATATCCAGCAAGAAATGGTGAAATCAGAGCAGAGTGTACATATTGCTGACCTAAAAGCCCAAGCCCAAATCAAGCACGCGAACGGTGAAGCTGAGGGGACAAAACTCCGCGCAATTGCTGAGGCTGAAGGGATTCGGGCTACAGGTAACGCCAAAGCTGAAACCTACAGTGCTGGCGTGGAAGCTTTAGGCCCACAAGGTTATACAGCAATGCAACTGATGCAGATTATAGGCGATCGCAATGTTCGCTTGATTCCAGATGTCTTAGTTGGCAGTAATAGCAGCAATAATGGTTTAGTAGATGGGCTACTATCGATGATTTTATGGAATCAAACTGGTAAGAGTGAATTGACATCAACACCTTTGCATCCCCAACCAGTAGTTACTAAAGCCCAACCAACTACAGAAAATGGTTTTCCACCTATAGTTGTGAATTTCCCGGCGGATAAGTAACATCCAGTAGGACAGCACATCTGTCCATACGTGTCAACTTAAAGCCAGGGCGAATAGAATTCGCACGCCAGTTGCTCATGGGGGAAACCCCCAAGACCGCACTGGCTTGGCTATACAAACCTTCGCCCTTGGCGTTCTTGAAGGGTAGGCCGCCTCCGCGGACTAAGGAGAAATTAAGGGTTTGAAACCCACCTGCGTGGGTTTTGTCTGTATAGACGCGGTTTCTAACCGCCGATTTAACTGAAAGGAAAGTTTTGCTTTTACAAGAACGTTATCGTTTAATGAAGCAGATTGGTAAAGGGGGATTCTGTAAAACCTTCCTCACTGTAGATGAGGGTCAGTTTCCTCCAGTTCCTTGTGTCGTTCAAGAATTATCGCCAGAATCCGAAACATCTAAAAGTTTTCAGCAAAAGGCACAACAGCTAGAAGAATTAGGCAAGCATCCCCAAATTCCGGCTTTACTAGCTTATTTTCAGCAGAACGGGCATTTTTATTTAGTGCAGAAGTTTATTGCAGGCACTAATTTAGCTCAGGTGGTTGAGGAGGAAGGGGCTTTTAATGAAACTCAGATTTGGCAACTTTTAGAAGATGTGTTGCCAGTTTTTCAGTTTATTAGCGATCGCAACATCATTCACCGCGATATTAAACCCCACAATATCATTCGTAGATCCCCAATTACTAAGAAAGGGGATTTAGTCATAGTCGATTTTAGCACTGCGAAAATTGTCACAGAAATTGATCGGTTAATATCACAAACCAGTATCGGCAGCCCAGAATATGCTGCACCAGAACAAGCCAGAGGAAAATCAGTTTTTGCTAGTGACTTATATAGCTTGGGTATTACTTGTATTTACTTACTTACCCAGATTCCGCCCTTTGATTTATTTGATATTGCAAATGATTGCTGGGTTTGGCAACAATATCTTACTACTAAGGTTAGCGATCGCTTGGCGCAAATCCTCAACAAGCTGCTGCAAAATGCTATTAACCGTCGTTTTCAATCAGCTGATGAAGTTATGCAAGCAATGGGTATGGAATGTAAAACTCAAAATTTTAAATTACCAAATCCTCCTTGGCAATGCTTGCATACCTTAACTGAGCATTCTGGGAGATTGAGTAGTGTGAATGCCCTTGCCATCAGTCCTGACAGTAACACTTTAGCCAGTGCTAGTGATCATAAAATCGTCAAATTGTGGGATTTAAATACCCAAAAAGTTCTAGCTAGCTTATCAGGACATTCTCAAGCTATAAAATCAGTTGCCTTCAGTCCTGATGGAAAAATTTTGGCAACTGCTAGCGATGATAAAACTATCAAATTGTGGCAGATTGAGACATTAGAGGAAATCTGCACCCTCTTGGGACACGCACACGCTGTAAAATCAGTTGCTTTCAGTCCAGATGGCCAGATTCTTGCTAGTGGTAGTTGGGATAAGACAATCAAACTCTGGGATGTAAATACTGGTAAAGAAATTTGCACCATAGCTGGACACCAATTAAAGGTAAATTCAGTGGCATTTAGTCCCCAAGGACAGCTTTTAGCCAGCGCTAGTTATGACAGAACAATTCGCCTGTGGCAGATACCTGCATTAAAAGGTTCCCACAAAGAATTTCAAAACCGCCCATGCTATAGCTTGTTAGGCACCCTTTCGGGTCATGCATGGGCGGTTTTGACAGTCGCTTTTAGTCCTGATGGTAAAATTTTGGCGACGGGTAGTGATGATAACACTATTAAATTGTGGGAGGTAAACACTGGTCAGCTAATTTGCACACTTGTAGGCCATTCTTGGTCTGTGGTGGCTGTGGCTTTTACTGCCGATGGCGAAACGCTCCTAAGTGCAAGTTGCGACAAAACAGTTAAACTTTGGAGGGTAAGCACAGCAGAAGAGATTGTTACTCTCTCTGGTCATGTAGACTCAGTATCTGCTGTTGCTGTGAGCAAAGTTACACAATTAATTGCAAGTGGTAGCAGGGACAAAACTATCAAACTGTGGCAGCTTGTAGAACAGCACAATCGCTAATATTGTAATATCAAGCGCTACCTGTGAAGGCAACTTCTGGAAATTTCAACTGAGCTTCTGCCATTGGACGGTTTCTACCTTCCTCTTGCCAGTAGTTAATCACTTCTGTCGCTTTATTAAGCAACTCGACACGATCCAGGTCAGTAATCCAATGTTTGGCCTCTAGTTCCTTTTTCAACTCTTCCCAGGCATCATTTCTGGGCCAAAAAAAGTACTTAGTCAAAGGACTTGTGCCTTTGCCTACAATTTGATCGACTGCTAGAGCAACGTTTTCGTCTAACCACAAAATTTTCAAAATAAACTTGGTCAATCACACCTCCGGGAATTTCCAGGCATTACTTAACTAGGATAGCGATCGCTTATTTTAACGCAATACCCTATCAAATGACCAAACATTCAAGAGTGCTGGATTACCAAGAGAGCGAAACGGGGGGATTGAAGTAAGGAAACAATAGAGTACTCAGTAAAAAATATTACTGATGAATCTTCCCACTTAGCACTCACTACTCGAAACTGATTTGATGCCTAAGCTTTAATGATTTTACTTTTTATTCAGCACTATTTTGGTGATTATACCAATTCTGTATGAAGATGCGCTAAACCATATTTAAGTACAAGAAATAAAAACGAACCGCATTCGCGCAGCGTCTCCAAGAGTTGGACGCAGAGGACACAAAGAAAGAAAGAAGTTAAAAGGGTTTGGCGCAGCCTCACAAAGAAATGGTATTAGAGAATGGGCTAGCATAAGGTGTAGTCGGCGCTAACTACAGATGCTTATGACTGCCCAGCTGCCCCAATCTCAAACAACATCTGGTTCAGATTTGGATGAGCAAGACTTTTACCTGTGGATTCAAACCACGGCAGAACTGCTCAAACAAGGTCGGCTCACAGAACTGGATTTAAAGAATTTGATTGATGAAATTGAAACAATGGGCAGGAGTGAAAACAAAGCACTAAGAAGTAATTTGGAAGTGGTACTGATGCATCTATTGAAGTATAAATATCAAGCCGAGAAGCATGGCTCCCATGACTGAAAAATCCTCAGCAAAAGCAATCGTTGTTTTCGATATTGATGGCGTTGTGCGCGATGTTAGCGGTTCCTATCGTCGAGCGATCGCAGATACCGTAGAATATTTTACTACTCAAGCATATCGTCCGACACCACTAGATATTGACCAACTGAAGTCTGAAGGTGTGTGGAATAACGATTGGGAAGCATCGCAGGAATTAATTTACCGCTACTTTGAAACCCAAGAACAGACCCGCGAGCAACTGCAACTAGATTACAATGCGATCGTTGCTTTTTTTCAATCCCGTTACCGTGGCCCAGACCCCAACAATTTAACGGGGTATATCTGTAATGAACCCTTGTTATTACAACCTAGCTATTTAGAGCAACTTACCCAAGCTGGGATTGCTTGGGGATTTTTTAGCGGTGCGACTCGTATTTCCGCTAACTATATCTTAGAAAAACGCCTGGGCTTACAATCTTCTGTGTTGATTGCGATGGAAGATGCGCCAGGTAAACCTGACCCCACTGGACTTTTGGCCACAGTTCGCTTACTAGAGAATGAAATTGAGCAAACATCAGCTGTAGTGTATGTGGGAGATACGGTAGCAGATATGTATACTGTCGAGAAAGCACAGGCTTTGGATTCTTCTCGCACTTGGATTGGTGTAGGGGTTTTACCGCCCCATGTGCAGGAAACAGCAGCCCGTGGTGATGCCTATGCTGAGACACTGCTAGCAGCAGGAGCAGTGGTAGTTTTGGGTAATGTCCAAGAATTGACCCCAAGGCAGATTCAAGAATTGGTAAATTCATTTGCTTGATCTCTATTCTAAGATCAATCAAACTATGCGTGCATGAATGACTGCTTGATAACAATCTTGCTCGAATAATTGGGAGATTAATAAAAATGTCTGCACTTAAACTGCCTGATGGCCCCCAAACTCACCCTTGGGTACAAACGTATCAGTGGCTTACTAATCCCTTAGAATATATGGAAGCCTGTGTTAAACGCTATGGTGATACGTTTACTCTCCGAATTGGCCCAGTTTTTACTCCTCAAGTGTTCATTAGTAATCCTCAGGCGATTCAGCAGATTTTTACCACAGATCCAAAACACTTAGACTCTGGTGCAGCAGCAGGTTCAGGAACGCCTTTATTGGGGCAAAATTCTCTACTATCCTTAGAAGGAAAACCTCACCAGCGCCAGCGTAAATTGCTGACACCTCCTCTACATGGGGAAAGAATGCAGGCTTATGGTGATTTAATCTGTGAGATCACCAAGCAAGTAACTAGCCAGTGGCCAGTCGGGGAAACCTTTACAGTCTTGTCATCCATGCAAGAAATCTCCTTTCAAGTGATTTTGAAGGCTGTATTTGGTTTAAAGGACGGACTTCGTTATGAAAAGCTTAAAGAAATCCTGATTGCTATCCTGAATCCAAAAAGACCTATTTTCCGGGCAATACTGCTCCTGTTCCCATTATTACGACAGGATTTAGGGCCTCGCAGTCCTTGGGGAAGTTTTCTACGTTTGCGGCAAGAAATGGATGATCTCATCTATGCTGAAATTCAAGAGAGGCGATCGCTTGCAGACCAGTCTCGAAATGATATTCTATCTTTAATGATGGCGGCTCGTGATGAAGCAGGTGAGCCGATGACAGACTTGGAATTACGTGATGAGTTGATGACTTTGTTGGTTGCAGGTCATGAAACTACGGCTAGTTCTTTGGCATGGGCGCTGTACTGGATTCATCATCAGCCTGAAGTACGTGAAAAACTGGTGCAAGAACTGGATAGCCTGGGTGACAACAAAGACCCGAACGCCATTTTCCGATTACCTTATTTGAATGCTGTTTGTTCAGAAACAATGCGCCTGTATCCGGTGGCGATGTTGGGATTAAATCGATTGGTTAAATCACCTTTAGAAATTGCAGGCTACAAATTTGACACTGGTACTATATTGGTTCCTTGTATTTATTTGAGTCATCATCGAGAAGATTTATATCCCCATTCAAAGCAGTTTAAGCCAGATCGGTTTCTAGAACGACAATTTACTTCGGCTGAATATTTGCCCTTTGGTGGTGGTAATCGTCGCTGTATTGGCATGGCATTTGCCCTGTTTGAGATGAAACTGGTATTAGCAACTATACTATCTAGTTGGCAAATGAAACTAGCTGATACAAAGCCAGTACTGCCAGTTCGGAAAAGCGTCCTATTAGCACCAGGCGGTGGTGTACCAATGGTGGTAATTGGAAAGCGTCAGCAAAATCAGCGAGTTCTTGAGACTAACTCAGTGTAGAAAGTCTCAGAATCAGGTGGGAGCGATTGCTTCGCTTCCCCTTTGATATTACCTGTTAATTACTGGAGTTTCAAGAACTTATCTAAAGCTGATACCATACTGGGCGGCCAACGACGGATATTTGTTACCCAGTTAATGTCCTTATAACGGCTATCCAGTCCATAAGCTGCTACCCAGTTACTTTCGGCTTCGCCTTGTTCTCCGTTTACCCAGTAAGCAGCTGTGAGAGCAGCACGCATATCGGCAAACTTGGGATATTTACGGACAATATTCCGCATTTCCCGGATTGCTTGATTTTCTTGACCAGTTTCATAAAGAGCGAGGGCGTAGTTAGCACGGGCAAAGGCAAAATTTGGCGCTATCTCATTGGATTTTTTGTAGTCAGCGATCGCATCTAACCATTTTCCTAAACCTGCTGTGGCATTACCGCGATTATTATACGCCATCGCATCATTAGGATCGAGTTCTAAGACATGATTATAATCTGCGATCGCATCGTCCCATTTTCCCAATCCTTCCAACGCCGCACCTCGATTCAAATAAGGATCGGTGACATTCGGCGCTAGTTCTATGGCTTTGTTATAATCTGTCAGCGCCTCTTGTAATTTATTCTGACTCACCCGCGAATTTCCTCGGTTACTCCACGCCCCCGCATTGGTAGGAAATTGCTCAATAATCTTTGTCCAGTAAGTTTCAGCCGTGGCAAAATCACCTTGATTCGTTGCTGTAAACGCTTGATTTGCCCACTCATCGCCTTGTTTTAATTGTTCTTGAGTAATGGGCGGTTGAGATTGTGCCATGACTGGAGTACCCCAGCCAAACACAAGTAACAGACTGAGAAAAATAGCAATCAACTTAATCATCTAGGTTTACCTGTTTATCTTGAAGATGGGGAGTGGGGAGTGGGGACTTGTACTGAGCGTACTCCTACGGGGAAGCAAGCTACGCGTAGCGTCTCGTAGAGAAGCCGAAGTAGTGGGGAATGGGGAATGGGGAATAGAGTTCAAAGACTCATTAACGGAGTTCAAAGACTCGTCGGCGAGTATCAAAGACTCGTCAGCGAGTATTAAAGACTCATCCCCTATTCCCCATTCCCCATTCCCTATTCCCCATAATTACAATAATGACAACTGTTCATTAGGCGGCGTGAATCCCAAATGCTTATATGCTGCCTTTGTCGCCATCCTCCCCCGATGAGTCCGAGTTAAATACCCAATCTGCATCAGGTAAGGTTCATACACCTCTTCAATTGTTTGAGTATCTTCACCCGTCGCTGCTGCCATTGTTTCCAACCCCACTGGCCCGCCGTTAAATTGTTCAATTATTACACTCAGCATCTGACGGTCTGTCCAATCTAAACCGCAAGGGTCTACTTGAAATAGTTGCAATGCCTCTGATGCAACGCTTTCATTAATCTCCCCAGATAACCTTACCTCCGCATAATCACGGACTCGCTTAAGTAATCTATTGGCAATACGTGGCGTTCCGCGTGACCGACGGGCAATTTCTGTGGCACCATCTTCTGTAACCGGGGTTTTGAGTAATTGAGCGGTTCGCAGTACAATTTTAGTCAGTTCGTCAACTTCGTAAAATCGGAGTTTTTGAATCAAACCGAAGCGATCGCGCAGTGGTGAAGTTAAAGCACCCACACGGGTTGTAGCTCCCACTAGGGTAAACTTTGACAGCGGCAAACTTCTGATCCGAGCGCTCGAACCCTTACCAATAGTAATATCTAGGCGATAATCTTCCATCGCCGGATAGAGAATTTCCTCCGTCATCCGCGAGAGGCGATGAATTTCATCCACAAATAGAATATCCCCTGGTTTCATGTTCACCAGTAGCCCAACAATATCGCGTGGACGTTCTAGGGCTGGCGCACTGGTAATTTTGTAATTTACCCCCATTTCCGATGCTAAAATCATTGCCATTGTGGTTTTGCCTAATCCCGGCGGCCCATACAGCAGCAAGTGATCCAGCACCTCACCACGAGACTTGGCTGCTTTGATGGCAATATCTAGGACATCCTTTAAATCTTTTTGTCCAATGTAATCGGCAAATCGGTGCGGTCGAATACCTTCTTCTTGCTGATCTTGTTCATCAATAGCAGCTTCCGGCTGCAAAATGTTGTCTGGGGATGGTGCTTTTGCCGACTCCCGACGCTGCTTTGGTTCTCCGTTGGGTTCTGGAGGCTGTTTTTTCGAGGAGATTATCGCCATAATTCAGCTATCTACTTTTAAGGGATTAGGTAGTGGTGGGGGAGGCAGGGGAGGCAGTGCGTTGCGCGGGTTAAGAGCGTTGTAGCAACTGCCGTGAGGCAGGGGGAGAAAGAATAACCAATGCCCAATGCCCCATTTTGCAATACGTGCTTAAAACAAGGGGTGTGAAAATTTTCGTTTGGAAATACCCACGCCAATTTAAAATTTAAATTCGGGTCAATTACCCAGAAGTACAAAAGTTATTATGTTATCTAAAAGAATCTTACCGTGCTTAGATGTGAAGGCGGGACGGGTTGTAAAAGGAGTTAACTTTGTCAATCTCCAAGATGCAGGCGATCCGGTAGAGCTGGCCAAGGTTTACAATGAAGCTGGTGCAGATGAATTAGTATTTCTGGATATTACAGCTACTCATGAAGACCGAGCTACTATTTTAGATGTGGTCTACCGGACTGCTGAACAGGTCTTTATTCCATTGACTGTGGGTGGTGGCATTCAATCCTTAGAAAATGTTAAAGCTTTATTAAGAGCAGGTGCAGATAAGGTTAGTATTAATTCTGCGGCGGTGCGTGATCCAGACTTGATTAATCGGGCAAGCGATCGCTTTGGTAATCAGTGCATAGTTGTTGCTATTGATGCCAGACGCAGAAATAACCCGGAGAATCAAGGTTGGGATGTGTATGTGCGGGGTGGCAGGGAAAATACAGGCTTAGATGCCCTCTTGTGGGCACAAGAAGTTGAAAAACGGGGGGCCGGAGAACTCCTAGTCACAAGTATGGATGCCGATGGAACCCAAGCTGGGTATGACATCGATATCACACGGGCAATTGCCGATGCTGTCGAAATTCCAGTGATTGCTTCTGGTGGTGCAGGTAATTGTGAACATATCTACACTGCCTTAACTGAAGGCAAAGCTGAAGCAGCATTACTGGCATCCTTGTTACATTACGGACATTTAAGCGTAGCAGAAATCAAAAATTATCTGCGCGATCGCAACGTGCCAGTAAGAACATTCTCTTAAATGACTATTTAGCATTTAATGACATCTATCTTAGGTTAGACACACTTACGTGAAAGGGTGTTAATATTATTTTACAAGTATTAACAAATATTAAAAAATATGTTGCTTCCTATTTTACTTTTTGATGTCGCCCTGGTGGCGTGGTCACTGCACTTAATGGAAAGAGCCTACGAGAGTAAAGAATTTTCTCTGATGTTGGCTGGTACATTGGTTGCTCTGGCTGCTGCTGCCATGTTAGTAGTCTACTTTTTAATGGGGCACTGTATGACCTATTTGTTGCGGGTGTCGTAGAAAGTGCTGAGTGCTAAAGAAGATATTTAAAATTTAGTTTTCATAAAAAGCTTGACAAAGTACTAATAATTAAGCGATTATGTATAATGGATTTTAAGGGGTTATAGCGCAGTTGGTAGCGCACCTCAATGGCATTGAGGGGGTCAGCGGTTCGAATCCGCTTAGCTCCATTCTTAACACCCTAATCTTCTCTGTTAATGGAGAGGGTTAGGGAAATTTTTTAGAGGGTTTTAAATGCTTGTCTACCTAGCCAGTCTCGAAAGTTGGAATGATACAGACTGTAATGGGTTTCTGAGGCGATTCGTTGTTGCTGTAAGAACTCCAGCCAATTTTCTAGGACTTCCTCAACTTCATACTCATCAGTATCAATGATTTGTGCGATGCCTGCGGCGGGCTGCGCCAACGCATCCACTGATATTGCTTTTTGCTGCTGGATTAAGACATTTAACACATCTATGCTATACTTAGTCCCTTGTTCGGGTGGAATCATTTTGTGTAAATGCTGCTGATAATATGCTTCTAAACCAGGCGGGAGTTGATTATACCAGAAAGGTTGCGGGTAGAAATTTTCTGCGTTAGCAAAGCTTACCGTACCCCTACGTGGAAGCAAGCTACGCGTAGCGTCTCGTAGAGAAGGTATCGCACTTATTACCTGATTGAGATACATAAAATTATTTTCGCTTAAAGTGGTGAGGTGATGCCTAACGGCAAGCTGCTTTGCATCTACGCAGAATTCTTGCTCATTAATCTGGTGATTACTCAGCCAAGATTTGAGATTTGACCTCTCCCCCAACCCCTCCCCTACAAGGGGAGGGGAGTAATCTTGTTCCCCCCTTACCTCGTAGGGAAGGGGGGTTAGGTAATTTTGAATATATGCTTGGATATCTTGGCGATTTTGTTCTGGATAATCTGCTAAATCAAGACTTTGCGACGGCATTTCAATTAATAAACCCGACTTTTCCCGCAAGAAAGGTCTACGAGTGAGGAGAAAATAGACCTTATCTGGGAGATAGCGGGGGAGATAAAACAGATTTGTACCAGGTGGTTGGCTGTTACGGTCAATGCAATTCAACCCATCAATGGTAATTATCAGTTTTTGATCAGGTTCTAACTCATCGCTGATTTGCTGGAGAAGACTAGAGAAAAACCAACTTCCCTCTGTGGCGTTATCAGGAAGGGAGGTGTAATGAAGCGAGTATTGATTAATGAGTTGTGTACAGATATTTATGAGAAATTCGTCAGCACGATTTTGACCCTCAAGTTCGGCATTGTAATAAATAACTTGAGGATTGTTTGTTACATATTTGGCGAGGATGGCACTTTTCCCGCTACCGGGTGCGCCGATGATGGTGAAGTAACCTTGGTTATGGCGGTGGAGAAAGTTGTTAATAGCCGTGAAGACAAATTCACGACCGACAAAATTTTGGCTTTTTTCTTGAATGATTTCCTCAAACTCCGTGGGATGTCCTCTGGAATTGATTGCAGTGGGTGGTATAGGTGGTGAATTCATGATTTTGGAAAATAATTAAAAGATAAGGCAACAGTGGAGGTAGCGATGTCTGTACAATTGCTAAGACGTAAATTCACAGTTGAGCAATATCACAAAATGGTTGAGTCGGGGATTCTTACAGAGGATGACCGAGTGGATTAGAAGTATAAGCACTCCAAAAAGCCTTTTTAATCTCTCTTTCTCGAAAAAGATTCAGAATTGCTTCCGGCTTACCCACGCCATACTCAATTAAAGAGTAAACATAAACCCCATCAACATCTTTGGGTGGTTGTACTGGGTCAAAATCGTATTGTTTTAAGGTTCTGACTACAGTTTCATTGCGTTGAGCTTGATTAATAACTAGAGAAGCCGCAGGTTTAGCAATACTTTTCAGTGCATTAACTACAAGATCAATATTCATCTTCGCTACCAGTAGATATAACTTTTACACCTGTAACTTATCCTAACGAGAGATGCCAAAATTAAGCAAATACACAGTTATATAATAGCGATACCTTTCCTTGTCTACGAGAGGCTGCGCCAATGGAACGCTACGCGTAGCTTACTGAAGAGTAAGAGTACGATAAACTGCGCTAACGCTCCCTCTTCTCTCTTCCTCAGCGTCCTCTGCGCCTCTGCGGTTCGATTCTCAGACTCATTTAGCGCAGTATCAGCGCTCACTTATACCTAAAATAAAATGAAATATGGTGCGTAGGCGTAGCCCGTCGTAGACATCGCATAGACGTTTCCAGTACCAAACCCTAAACTTGAGCTTTTAAACCGCAAGTTTCAGGCTCAAAGGCTCAACCTTCGACCTCAGAAGCTCAACCTTCGACCTCAGAAGCTCAACCTTCGACCTTAGAAGCTCAACCTTCGACCTCAGAAGCTCAACCTTCGACCTCAGAGGCTCAACCTTCACCTTCAGAAGCTCAACCTTCGACCTCAGAGGCTCAACATTCACCCTCAGAGGCTCAACATTCACCCTCAGAAGCTCAACATTCACCCTCAGAAGCTCAACCTTCACCTTCAGTAAGCTCAACATTCACCTTCAGAAGCTCAACCTTCACCCTCAGAGGCTCAACATTCACCCTCAGAAGCTCAACTGCGACAATATTAAGTTTGCAACCATATCAATAACTAGAAACCCGATATATGCTTGGACACTAAAGATAGCCATCTATGGTATAGAAATGTATAGAATCTTGTAAAGATATAAAATATAGTTTTTAAATGCACACATTTTTAGCTTCTTCCTCAATGCAGGTGTCTGTACCACCAAATCACTTTCAGCCAATGAAGATCGTCGCACTGGGGGACAGCTTAATTTATGGATTTGGCGACCCAGAAAAAGGAGGGTGGATCGAGCAACTACGGCGATGGTGGATGTTGCCGGATAGTGCGGGTCATGTCCTTTATAATTTAGGGGTAAGAGGCGATCGCACGCAACAAGTAGCACAAAGGCTAGAAGTAGAATTTCGCCACCGGGGTGAACTACGAAATCGTGTCCCCGACTTGATTATTTTATCAGTAGGTGTGAATGACTCAGCGCGGTTAGCGCGTCCCGATGGCCGAAGTTACACAGATTTCACCGGATTTGAAAAGGAAATTGCTTCTCTGCTAGATTTAGCACAGCAACTATGTCCTGTGTTATTTGTGGGCATGGTGCCAGTGGATGAAGCCAAGATGCCATTTTTGGATTGTTTTTACTATAATCATGCCGATCAGTATCGCTACAAAGAAGCAACTCGAATTGCTTGCACAAAACGGCAGATTCCCTATTTGGACATTTTTGAGCAATGGATGGAACGCAGCGAAAGTTGGCGGCTCAAACGCCTGAGTGAAGATGGTCTTCATCCCAATACACTGGGTTATCAAGCTTTGCTAGAAGATGTGATCAATTGGGATGCTATAGCAACTTACCATTTTAAATTTGATTATCAGCTTAAACCATCCTAATAATATAGATATGTTGGTGCTTTGAGCAAGCCGATATTCTCATATTTGCCATCCTCGCAAAAAGCACCACAATCTTGCTGAATTTTCAATGACATCCATTTGAAAATCCATCTATAAAAACTTTAACTCCTCTCTTGTTAATTACAGACGCGATTAATCGCGTCTCTACTCCTAACTCCTGTACAGACGCGATTAATCGCGTCTCTCTTATGACACCAACTTTATTTGGTCGTTGGCAAACTCGATTATTATTACTTGCAACAGTAGGCGTACTTGTGTCTTTGCCCTTTGCAATGGGTTGGATTGGTTCTAGTGCTAACTCGGTTTATTTTTGGATACTTGGTTATGTCGCCATCTTTGGCTTAGGCTGGGATGTGCTTTATAACTATTTGCAAAAATCTCGCTGGGATAGGGATTGGCCAGCAGCTTATCAACTCTTAGCTGGTATAGGGGAATTAGTATTTGTGTTCTGTGGAGTAAAACTATTTGGTTTTTTACCAATACCTTTACCTAAAGAAGAATTACCGTTAGCTGTTTTTTTATTGCACTATAGCGTCGTGTGGCTAGCAGTTTTTATTAGTTCACAAAGCCTGATGCGAATTATCTTTCCCCGTTGGCGTTTCCGGGGTGGAGAGTGGTTGTAATATCGTGTCCACTTAAAGACATCTCATTAATACAAATTCTGTATGAAGATGCGCTAAACCATATTTAAGTACAAGAAAGGAAAACGAACCGCATTCGCGCAGCGTCTCGCAGAGAAGGACGCAAAGTACACAAAGAAAGAAAGAAAGAAAGAAAGAAGAAGTTAAAAGGGTTTGGCGCAGCCTCACAAAGAAATGGTATCAGTGATATTTTGCCACGGAAGATCCCCCGCCTAAAAAAGGGGGGCTTATTAATTCTCTCCTTTTTAAGGAGAGTTAGGGAGAATCAAGCCTTAACCCAAGCGTATTGCTTTATGTCTAGACACAAGTCTTTTGACGTGTTATGCCAATGCATCGGCAATACATCGATTTGTAAAAATTAACTTACAGATGGCGGTTTCAGTTTGGATGCAATATGTTGTATTGACGTACAGTTGTATGCATTTTTACGAACAATAGGGCAGTTGCTACAACAGCCCTATGTCATCAAATTAAAAACAGCTATCTTATGCTTCCAAAATGAGCACTTGTGCTGATGTAGTCATCTATGAGAAAAACAGTACAAGCTTTGGAGTCAGGGGAGATTCTTCAATGCAGAGACGCAAATTAAGGAAATGCAATGTCAAATTTTGCTCTGGTTATTCAGCTATTTCTGCAACTCACAGTTATTTTAGCCACTTGTCGCATCGTCACGATTTTAGGACGCCGCTATCTTGGTCAAACCGATGTTGTTTGCGAAATGATTGCAGGCGTAATGCTAGGGCCATCACTTTTGGGCTTGATTGCACCAGATTTTCAGCAATGGTTGTTTCCTAAGCTTCCCATTATTACTGCTGTAGGACTCAAGATACCCAACCCATCAATGTCGATTTTATATGCTATTAGCCAGATTGGGTTGGTAATTTATATGTTTTTAATTGGTTTAGAGTTCAACACCAAACTCTTAAAACATCATATCAAAAGTGCAAGTTTGCTATCTGCTGCCGGGATTATTACTCCTTTTATTTTAGGAGCGATCGCTTCTTTTTGGTTTTATCATAACGGCGATTTTTTTCAACCAAAGGTAACGCCTTGGTCAGCCGCTTTGTATCTAGGTGCATCGATGACAATTACGGCTTTTCCAATGTTAGCTCGCATTCTTTACGAACGCGGTCTTGCACAAACCCGCTTCGGTACTTTGGCTTTAGGTGCAGCATCGGTAGATGATGGAGTTGCTTGGTGTTTGCTGGCGATCGTACTTGCTAGCGTGAAAAATTCTCTGAGCATCGCCATATTGGCAATTGGTGGGGGCATATGCTACGTGCTATTTGCGATTTTTCTCGGTCAACCTCTACTGAGAGCGTTCACACGCATGACAAAACGCGATGCAGGTGTGAACAGACAAACCCTAACTTTAATGTTGATAATTTTGATGTTTTGTGCATGGTTTACCGATGTCACAGGTATCTATGCAATATTCGGTGCTTTTGTGTTAGGAGCAGTGACACCACGCGGGGAATTTGCCCAACAAATTCGCCAGCATACAGAATTTTTAACTACTTCTTTTTTGTTACCGATGTTTTTTGTTTTCTCTGGATTGAACACTCAAATTGGATTGGTAAACACACCTACTTTGTGGGGAATTACGCTGTTAATTATTATGATCGCAATTCTTGGTAAAGGTATTGCTTGTATGTTGGCGGCAAAATTTGCGGGAGAAAATTGGCGGGAATCTGCAATTATCGGCGCTCTGATGAATGCTCGTGGTTTAATGGAGTTAATCATCCTCAATATTGGTCTTGAACAAGGTATAATTACCCCAACTTTATTCACTATCATGGTTATTATGGCAGTCATTACTACACTCATGGCATCACCACTGATTGCTTTTTTGTTGCAAGGTACAAGCTATGATAAATTTTCCGCTTAAGTAAATTTAAATATAAAATTAATTACCTATAGCAGTCCTAAATCATTTGTAAAAATAAATTAACCGCAGAGGCGCAGAGAGCGCAGAGAGAGGAATCGGAGATTTTTACGACTCATTTAGGATTCTATAGCAATTGGGTAAAGTTTTCTGCTTTGACTCTGGAACTAACTGCTAATTTGTTTTTAGTAGCGCTTAAATGCCACTACAATCTGACTACCTATTAACTGATTTTATTGATATCGGTAATTCGGAAGTTCTTCTAAATTGAGCTACTAAAATCATTAAAATTTATATTTCACAGTTGCAACCGCATCGTAATAACAATTGACATGACAACGAAGCACAAATTACCCTTACGTGTATAATACGCTTGGGTTAAGGCTAAAACTCTTTCTCAAAATCAATTGTTTGAACGACCTGCATTCAGGTAGCAGAAGCACCAGAAGAACGCATAGACATGAAGTGGCTTCCCGCAGGGTAAGACACAAAGACAAATAAATACTTAACTGAACTGTATTGATTTGTATTTAACAAGCTTGACATTTTCCAGTCTTTTAAAGAATCATCTTAGAGAAACCAGATAGTTACTTTTGAGGAAACCATGCACATAGTTATTCTTGTTCTGGTTGAGGTGCTGATTGTTATTGGACTTTCACGGCTAGTAGGGCTAGGATTCCGTTCCATTAAGCAACCGCTGGTAATTGGTGAGATTGTCGCCGGGATTATGCTCGGCCCATCTTTATTTGGTTTAGTTGCTCCCCATCTAGCAGTTACCTTGTTTCCACCAGAAACTATTCCTTTTCTAAATGTTTTGTCTCAGGTGGGACTAATATTTTTCATGTTTCTGATTGGGCTTGAACTAAATCCAAAATACCTCAGCGGACAATTAGAAGTAGCTGTTTTAACTTCTCATGTCAGCATTTTAGTACCGTTTTCCTTAGGAACATTACTAGCGGTAATCCTTTATCCCCTAGTTTCCAACGCAAGTGTATCTTTCACCGCCTTTACCTTGTTTTTGGGAGCAGCAATGTCGATTACTGCCTTTCCAGTGTTGGCGCGAATCATTACTGAAAAAAATTTACAAGGAACGCGTTTAGGAACGTTAGCGTTAACTTGTGCTGCGGTGGATGATGTGACAGCTTGGTGTCTTTTGGCAGTAGCGATCGCTGTAGCTAGAACTGGCGACTTTGTGGGTGCCATACCGACAATTATCGCCAGCATAGTCTACATCGGCTTGATGTTGACGGTGGGACGTTGGTTCCTCAAAGGACTTGCCAAACACTATCTCCGTGCGGGACGCCTCAGCCAATTGCTGCTAGCTGGGATTTATATGGGCGTGGTTGCGTCTGCACTGATCACCGAACTAATTGGCATTCACTTAATTTTTGGGGCATTTTTACTGGGAGCAGCCATGCCCAAAAATGAAGATTTAGTGCGGGAATTAGCAGTAAAAACCGAAGATTTTGTATTGATATTTTTGCTGCCAATATTTTTTGCCTACAGTGGCTTAAAAACGCAGATTGGCTTGCTCAACCGTCCCGAATTGTGGCTTTTGTGTGCGTTGGTTTTAGGAGTGGCGATCGCAGGCAAATATGTTGGCACTTATGTAGCGGCCCGTGTGAGTGGCATTAGTAAACGGGAAGCCTCGGCACTCGGTTGGTTAATGAATACTCGCGGCTTGACTGAACTGATAGTGCTAAACATTGGTCTAGAGTTAGGGGTAATTTCCCCCTTAATATTTACCATGCTGGTAATTATGGCATTGGTAACTACCTTCATGACCTCGCCACTGCTGGAATGGATTTATCCGAAAAAGCTGATCAGGTTAGATGTCATGAAGCCAGAGTTGGAAGCAGAAACAGGTATAGACACCTCTGCTGTCAGTGAAGCTTCCCCTCGTCCTTACCGAATTTTGGTGCCAGTGGCTAATCCAAGTACGCAAAAAGGTTTAGTACAGTTGGCAGTAGCGTTAGCACAGCCCGCTGTAGGGATCGCTCTCAATTACCGATATCCTGCTGTTGTTAACCCCCTCAGCCTGATTGAATTTCAAGAAGACTATGCCTTTGAAAGTACCCCAGTTGAAGCAGACCGATTAATCGCCCAGCGCCGCCACCAATTAGAAGAATTGATTAATACTCTCGAACCGCCAGAAACTCGTTCTTGTGTGCATCCTATCGTTCGCATATCCAGCAATGTTGCCCGCGAAACCGCACAGATTGCCACATTAGAACAAGTAGATTTAATTGTTGTAGGCTGGCATCGACCAGCTTTTAGTAGTAATCGTTTAGGTGGACGAGTCGGACAAATGCTTACGACTGCACCAGTGGATGTAGCAGTATTTATAGATAAAGGCAAAGAGCGATTAGAAAGTTTATTGGTACCTTATTCTGCCAATATCCATGATGATTTAGCACTAATACTAGCTCTGAGATTGCTAATCAATCGTGAGACTTGTATGTTGCAGATATTACAGATAGTAGCAAATAATACTAAGGAAGAATTGAGTTACGAACTGCACACGATGATGGAGCAATTGCCCACCAGTGTACGCGATCGCATTGAAATCAAAATTGTCGAAGCCGCAGAACCAATCCAAGCCGTAATTCAAGCCTCAGAAGGTGTTGACTTAACTATTGCTGGCACCAGCCGCGCTTGGGGTATCGAGCGTCAAACCTTGGGAAGATATACAGATCAACTAGCCATCCAATGTCGTTCCTCCCTGCTAATTACCCGCCGCTACAGTCAAGTCACCGCTCACCTTGCCTCTATGCTTCCTGAGGTTAGTAGTCAAGAGCCAACATTGAGGAGTTGAAATTATGAATCATTTTAAGTTCAAATCTTTGGCTTTTTACGGAGTAGCAATAATTTCAGTACTACTGTTGTTTAAAACTGTAACCGTTTATGGGGAAAACAATCTTAAGGCTCCTCCTCCAGTTAACGGCCGCTATCGTCTAACCCTGTCAGAGAATTTGCCGAAGTGTGAAAAATCGGATACCCTGACGTTAAACATTCAGCAGTCAGGTATTTACTTAAATGCCTCTGTATTACCGATAAACACTAAGGCTGATACTGAGGAAAAGCACTCTCTGGCAGGCATATTCAGAAATCAACAGTTAAATTTATCTGGAAAAGTTGGCAGATCAATCCTTTGTAATATTCCTCGTCCCCAAAATGATCCTCTGAATTCAGTCACAATTCAAATGCAACTTGTGGATAAAGTTAATATGACAGGTCAATTAACCGTAAATGGTATTCCACAAACCCTGAGATTTACCGCTGTGCCCGAAAAAGCTGAGGAAAAATCTCAGAAGTTATGAATTGGGGAGTGGGGATTTCAAGCGCGAAGTAAACAGGAATGTGAGCGCATTGTATGGGTTTTATGGAGCAGATAAAAAGAATGGATCAGGGACTAAAGACTAGGCAATTTTGCCAATGGCGCAAGCAGCTATTTAGCATCAGTCTATTCGGCTTTTGTGCAGCGATCGCCCTCGAAACTTGCACTACTGCTGCTACACCAGTGGTAAAGCTAGATAATTGGCGTTTTTCCCCCAAGACACAGCAACTCGAAATCACTCTCTCAGCAGGCACAACCCCCCGTTATTTCTACTTAGCCCAACCCTCTCGCCTGGTTGTAGATTTACCGAATACTAAGTTGGGCAAAGTTACCACGCAACAAAATTATTCTGGAGCAATCAAAAGTATTCGCGTTTCTCAACTGAACGCTAACAACACACGCATTGTCTTAGATTTAGCACCAGGGACTGTTTTAAATCCCAAAAAGGTACAACTGCAACCCGTTTCCCGAAAAAACTCCACTCGCTGGGTATTACGTCCGGTTATTTCTGGTAAAACTACTGCCGTGAAACCAGGAAACTCCGCACCTTCACCCAAGAAACTACCTCAAACCCCCCAAAAGCCGCCTAGTAACTTACCCGTAACTACTATTAACCAACAACCACCCTTACTTACAGTTCCACCTCCATCCAATCAACTGCCCCCAACAATTACTATTAACTCAGGACAGCCTCTTGTAACCGTACCTCCTCTAAGCCCTAATACATCCTCTCAACAACCTGCTTTGATTCTTCCCCCTCCATCTTTCCCAAATCAACCCGATAATTTGAATAACATTCCCCCTTCTGGTATGTCGGAATTTCCAGTTCCAACAATCCCCAATGTTCCCAATCCCCAGATCATTGAGTTTGGTCAACCTTTACCCAAAACCCAATTCAAATAGAGCATTAGGCATAGCAGATGGGGCATGGAAAATCGAACCAATGCCCCATCTGTATAATTAGCAACTATTATCTTTCTCGAACTAACTCCTTCACCTTGTTGATAATGTTTACTGGATCGATACCTTGATATGGGTACTGTTCCCATAAACCACCGCAACCTTCTTTATGAGTTCCAAGATGTGCATATTTGGAAGTCAACCCCCGTAGCAGCCAAGAACCGAAACGGCTGCTTAAGCAAATCTAAAATCTGTCCGTTTCCTGAGGTGTTCCAACCGCTCCTGGTTGAGCCGTGAATAAGTTTTGAGCAGCTTCATTTTGATATATGCACCTAATATCAGGTTTGTCACTGTCCAAGTTACCTGTAAAGCCAAAGGTATTTAGGCGATTTTTGCACTCATTTACCTGCTCAGATGTCACCAGCTTACGCTGCTCTAAAAGCGCCCAGTTATTTTGTCGGATTACGCATCCAGGACGCATACTGGGCTGGGCAACATAGACATTGAAGGGGTTGAGAGTGACGAACAGTCTAGCGTCCATTACCATCGCGCTAGCTCCATACTGCACACAAATTTCAGGGTTTGGTGCTTTGGTGTCAATGAATTCACGCGAAGCCACATTTGATGGGGCCAACGTGGTTGTAGAACTAAAGGCAATGCCAATCCCAATTCCCAAAATCAACACCCCTCCCATAATTGCGATGGTGAAGAGGTTAAACATTGGGGATTGGAAAATAGAGGGTTTAGAAGTAGTAGCCGATTTACCAGTGGGTTTACGTCTCATTGTTGCTTAATCACCTTCACGCCGATTTGGCAGGGAGTGGTCTAAAGTTTTCTCCTTCTTTCAGTATGCCTATTCTTAACTGCAATTGCCTGTGACTTTCTGTGCGATATTCTTGTTAAATGAGAAAAATAGGAACTTATCTTGATAAGTAAGTCGGCGTAAATAATTAAAGGTTGGTAGTAAGCGGCTCTAGGTTAGATAAATTAAGCTTTTTTGGCGATTTTTGTGTAAGTCCTATTAATTTTAAATTTTTATTATTAGATATTTTTGTTACCTCTACTAACTATGGGATTGAGTGGGCGATCGCTCACCAACAGGATTAAAGCCTTCATTACAACCTCTGCTTTAAATGTTGAATTTTCTGTAAAACTTTTTCCCGATGTTGCGTAAGCTTGATCCATCGGGGTAAGCGACTGGCAAGACTGCCATTGTGCCAGCCTAATGTGTCATTTGGCAAGCGTTCTCGCAACCTTGATTGAACATAGCTTTCCAGAAAGTTCAAATGTGCTTCATTATATGCCCAAAGCACCTGACCGCAACAAGAGGTTTGTAGCCACAGGGGCAAGCCAAAAAAATGGTCTGATATTCCATAGCTAGAATTTCTTTGAGCCATGTAATTGTTTTGCCACAATAGCAATGCGGCTTTTCGCTTCCCATCCTTTGACTGTTGCTTTGTATAACTACAATGGCGACAGGTAATTCTTTTGATTGAACTGAGACTTGATTGCTCAGAGTTTATAGTTAATACCTTGGCAGTGCGGTCGCATTGTGGACAACAAACTAAAATTTCTTCCTCAAAATCAGAAAGCCGTTTGCCATAGTCTCTAAATCTTATAACCATTCCAGACATCCACTTATACCGTTTCTGCAATAAATTCCAGAACTTATGCTGATCCGCCCCGCCACAACAGCTGACATACCCGCAATTTTACCAATGGTTGCCAAAATTTGTGCTTTGCATGAGTCTTGGGATTCTGCCAAATATGGTTTTTTGCCGAATCCAGAACAGCGTTATGAACAATGGTTGACGCGTTTGGCAAATAACGAGCGCAGCGTCTTTCTAGTATCTGAAGATGAAGCGCAACTTGTAGCTTTTCTGGTGGCGACAATTGAGCGAGAAATACCAATTTATCGGTTACAAGAATTTGCTTTTGTTCATGATATCTGGGTTGAGCCGGAATATCGCCAAAACGGAATTGCGCGGCAGATGGTGATGCTAAGTATTGAACGCTTTCATCAGATGGGCGTCAAGCAAATTCGTCTAGATACAGCAGTTGCTAACGAGGCTGCACGGCGGTTATTTACATCTTGTGGTTTTCGACTCAGCATTATTGAAATGTTGAGAGAATTATGAGACGCGATTAATCGCGTCTGTACAAGAGTTATGAGAGACGCGATTAATCGCGTCTGTTAGGAGTTTTAAATTTTTAACTCCTAACTTTTAACTTTTAACTTTTGTAAGTGTTAACTAGCTAACAGAGTTTTTTCTAGAGAAGTCCAACGGAAAGCGCGATCGCCACCTCTCTCAATGATTACTCTTACTCGTGGTTCTAGCTGAGGCAAATTCGTTAAATACTCAAGTTCCTCATTGGAAAGAATATGCCCTTCAATAATCCACAACACTAGCCCCTTTGACTTTGGTGGTAGCTGTTCTAGATGAGAATTGAGAATTGGAGGCAAATAGTACACCTGACCTACTGCTGCACCGCTACCAGTGCTTTTTTTACCAAGATGAGGAGGTCTGACTCCATGAATTCTTGTGAGATACGCAGCTACGTCACCTAGTCCTTTAGCAGTAATGTGGAGGGTGGTATAGCCAGCTGCGCGTAGTCGGCGCTGATATCGACCTTCATAACCCCCTTCCAGAGGTATATATACTCCAAGAGCGCCAAATTTTTCCAGATCGCGGATTAAACCGTTGCCAGTAGTAATTAGTGCCATAGATTTTCGTCTTATCCCACTCAGATATCTCTATTATTTACCCTGAACTGATAGATTAAGTTAAAGCATTTTCTTTGGGCATTGGGGAAAACTCTTCTCCCCTGCTCCCTACTCTCCAAAAATAACTCTATAAATTACTGGACAAACATAAATAAATAATTTATATTATTAGATTGTGACCAAACACGCAAATTGGATTACCATCTTACTGTCATTCTGAGGTAGTGTTAGCATCAAAAGTTGATGATTCAATCCAAACAGGATAAAACAACTCAGATTGATCAATAGACTGGTAAACTAAGAAAGCTTTCAGGTCAACATTGGAGCTTATGGACGAAAAATCAAAGCCAATCCTAAGCTCCAGGGTAAATTTACTCCTGTGCCTTTAAAAAAGCAGGCAAAATCTTAAGCAATAGTTTAAGGTGTTTAAGGAAGTAAAACTGAGCAGCGATGTTGGTTTCATGGCATTACGTTAGTCTCAGTTAACGGATACTGGGCGGTAAAAACCGCTTAAGTCCAACTGCAACACGGCAGTAGCCAAACTCCGGGAAGCCGCCCTTTGGGCGTGTATAAATCGGAAAACCCGCCGACAGCGCTGCCTCCAGAAAGTGCCAGAGCAATTGCTTGGACGAAAGCATTGCTGCACACAGCTTAAAGCTGTAGCGCCTTGCATTGATTCCAGAAGTTACTCCTTCCCAATGGGAAGGGACTTGTGGCTGTTCTGGTGATCTATTGAGTGAAGCTAAACAGATTCACCAAGCAGTACGGACACGGTTTGTTGTGTCCCAAAGCATTTGGAGCGGTTTATTTAAGCCATTCCAAATTTCGCAGGCTAACTCAGCCTAAACTGATGCGTACAAAGCGTGTCCTCTAAAGTCCAATTCCAAGGTCAGCAAGTAGAAAGGAGAACCAGTTACTGTGTCTGTAGGTATTCTCGGCACCAAGCTGGGCATGACCCAAATATTTGACGAAGCAGGAGTAGCCATTCCTGTGACTGTCATTCAAGCAGGGCCATGCACCGTTACACAAGTTAAAACCAAACAAACCGACGGTTACTTTGCCATTCAAGTTGGTTATGGCGAAGTTAAACCAAAGGCACTAAACAGACCACTACTGGGTCATTTGGCTAAATCATCTGCCCCAGCATTGCGTCACTTAAATGAATATCACACCGATAGTTCTAGTGATTATGCTTTAGGTCAACAGATTAAAGCAGATATTTTTAGTGCGGGTCAAATTGTCGATGTAGCCGGCACAAGCATCGGTCGCGGCTTTGCGGGTAACCAGAAGCGCAACAACTTTGGTCGAGGACCCATGTCACACGGTTCCAAAAACCACAGAGCGCCCGGTTCTATTGGTGCTGGTACAACACCAGGTCGTGTCTATCCAGGTAAGCGGATGGCAGGTCGTTTAGGTGGCAAACGCATCACAATCCGTAAGCTGACCATAGTGCGAGTTGATGCAGAACGCAACTTATTGTTAATTAAGGGAGCAATTCCTGGTAAACCGGGCGCTTTAGTAAGTATTGTGCCTGCAAAAACAGTGGGATAGTCAAAAGTCATTAGTCAAACGTCATTAGTCAGTAGTCATTGGCTAAAGACAAATGGCAAAAGACCAATGACAGATGACGCCACGTGCTTAACTTGGGGAGACCCCAAAACCGCAGTGGCTCACCAATGACAAAGGACAAATAACAAAGATGGTTGAAAGCGTAGTTAAAAATTGGCAAGGAGAACAGGTCGGCGAGACGACCTTCGAGTTGCGCGTTGCCAAGGAAGAAACAGCGTCTCATATCGTGCACCGCGCTTTAGTACGGCAATTGACCAATGCTCGTCAAGGAAATGCCAGTACAAAAACTCGTTCGGAAGTCAGAGGCGGCGGTCGTAAACCTTGGCGACAAAAAGGTACTGGTCGCGCTCGTGCAGGGTCTATTCGTTCACCACTGTGGCGTGGTGGTGGTGTGATATTTGGACCAAAGCCCAGAGACTTTGACCTCAAGTTGAACCGTAAAGAGCGACGTTTAGCACTACGGACAGCATTTGTAAGCCGCAATGACGACTTGATAGTAGTAGAAGAATTTAGCACCGAGTTCTCTCGTCCGAAGACTAAAGACTTAGTGGCAGCGCTTGCTCGTTGGGGAGTGTCATTAGAAAACAAGTCCCTGTTAATTTTGTCTGAGATTGCGGATACAGATAACGTTTATTTGTCAGCCCGCAATATTGAAAATTTAAAACTAATTGCAGCCGACCAGCTAAATGTTTTTGATTTACTGCACGCTGACAAGATTGTAGTTACGGCATCAGCCCTAGAAAAAATTCAGGAGGTCTACAGTGCCTAGCTTTGACCCCCGTGACCTTGCCGACTTAGTGCGTCGCCCAATTGTCACCGAGAAAGCGACCATCCTAATGGAGCAGAATAAGTACACCTTTGAAGTAATTCCAAAGGCATCTAAGCCAGAAATTAAAGCTGCGATCGAAGACTTGTTTCAGGTCAAGGTTGTAAAAGTAAACACCATCTTACCACCCCGTAAAAAGCGGCGCGTTGGTAAATTTATTGGTTATAAGCCCCAATATAAGCGTGCCATTGTTACCGTTGCACCTGGGGATGAAGACAAGATTAGACAAGTCCTATTCCCAGAAGTGTAGGAGTTTTAAATTTTAGATTTTAGATTTTAGATTGAGGAGTTTACTCAATAATTACGATGCTCGCAATTAGTTAAATACTCATTAAATCAAAAATCAGAAATCCAAAATTAAGTAAATCTAAAATCCAAAATAGATTATGGGTACTCGTTCTTACCGCCCTTATACCCCCAGCACTCGCCAAGTTACAATCTCTGATTTTGCGGAAATTACAAAAACCGAGCCAGAGAAATCCCTAACTACCTCGAAGCATCGCGCCAAAGGTCGGAATAATCACGGGCGAATTACTAGTCGTCGCCGGGGTGGCGGACACAAACAACTTTACCGGCTCATCGATTTTAAAAGGGATAAACATAATATTCCTGCCAAAGTCGCAGCGATTGAATACGATCCTAACCGCAATGCCCGAATTGCCCTTTTGTATTACCAAGACGGCGAAAAACGGTATATCCTCCACCCCAACGGGTTGAAAGTTGGAACAATAATTATTGCTGGGCCTGAGGCTCCCTTTGAAGATGGTAATGCTTTACCGCTCTCGAAGATTCCCTTGGGTACTGGTGTTCACAACGTAGAACTGACTCCTGGTAAAGGTGGTCAAATCGTGCGTGCTGCTGGTGCGATCGCTCAAGTCGTGGCAAAAGAAGGTAATTATGTAACTCTCAAGTTGCCTTCAGGAGAAGTCCGCTTGATTCGGCGCGAATGCTACGCCACCATTGGGCAAGTAGGTAACACCGATGCAAGAAACCTGAGTGCAGGTAAAGCAGGGCGAAATCGCTGGAAAGGTCGCCGTCCTAAGGTTAGAGGTAGCGTTATGAACCCCGTGGA
Organism: Nostoc sp.; assembly: GCF_036917395.1. Classification (GTDB taxonomy): domain Bacteria; phylum Cyanobacteriota; class Cyanobacteriia; order Cyanobacteriales; family Nostocaceae; genus Nostoc. Next base: position 29,181 of record NZ_JBALDI010000002.1, on the reverse strand, counting down.
TCACCCACACGGCGGTGGTGAAGGTAGGGCGCCCATCGGTAGATCGGGACCTGTTACACCTTGGGGTAAACCCACATTGGGCGCGAAGACACGCAATCGCAAGAAACTTAGCAGCAAATTGATTGTGCGCCGTCGCCGGAAGTCTTCCAAACGTGGTCGCGGTGGTCGTGAATCATAGAATTTTAGATTTTGGATTTTAGATTTTAGATTGGGGTTTACTTAATTAAAATTCTCAAATTATCTACCCCAGTGAGATACCTAATCATCCAAAATCCGAAATTAAAAATCCAAAATCCAAAATCCAAAATCCAAAATTAAATTATGGGTCGTTCTCTAAAAAAAGGTCCTTTCGTTGCGGATCATCTCCTAAAGAAAATTGAAAAGCTCAACGACAACAACAGAAAAGAAGTTATTAAAACTTGGTCACGAGCTTCAACAATTTTGCCCCTAATGGTAGGTCATACCATAGCTGTTCACAACGGACGCCAACACGTTCCAGTTTTTGTAAATGAACAGATGGTGGGACACAAGTTGGGTGAATTTGCCCCAACACGCACCTACAGAGGTCATGGGAAAAGCGACAAAAAAGCAGGTAGGTAGTTATTAGTGATTAGTCATTAGTCATGAGCTTAAAGACAAATGACAAATGACTAATAACTAATGACAAAATTGGAGAAAATTATGGCTACTAATACTACTGAAGTGAAGGCGATCGCTCGTTTTATCCGCATCTCGGCCTACAAAGTGCGTCGGGTACTCGATCAAATCCGGGGGCGATCATACCGAGAAGCGTTAATCATTCTGGAATTCATGCCCTATCGCGCCACTGAACCCATATTGAAGGTTCTCAGAAGCGCTGCTGCCAATGCTGAAAACAACGCTGGGTTAGATCGGACTCAACTAGTGATTACTCAGGCATACGCCGATCAAGGCCCACCGCTAAAGCGGTTCCAACCAAGGGCGCAAGGTCGAGCTTACCAAATTCGCAAGCCGACGTGTCATATTACTGTGGCTGTTGCAGCCGCCCCAGAAAAATAAGCACGCTTATACGAATAAATTGCGTAAAGTAAGAAATCTTAGAGGAAGCATTCGTGGGACAGAAGATTCATCCAGTTGGTTTTCGCCTGGGTATTACACATGAACATCAATCCCGTTGGTTTGCTGTTCCTGATCGCTATCCAGAACTTTTACAAGAAGACCACAAACTCCGTCAATACATAGAACAAAAGCTGGGTAGACTTGCTCAAAATAACGCCGGTATTTCTGAGGTACGAATCGAGCGCAAAGCCGACCAAATCGACTTAGAAGTACGCACAGCTAGACCAGGCGTAGTAGTGGGTCGTGGTGGGCAAGGCATCGAATCCTTGCGTACCGGACTCCAAGGACTGTTGGGTAGTAATCGCCAAATTCGCATTAACGTAGTTGAAGTCCAACGAGTTGATGCTGATGCCTACCTAATTGCTGAATATATTGCTCAACAATTGGAACGCCGGGTTTCCTTTCGCCGGGTAGTGCGGCAATCGATTCAGCGGGCCCAACGCGCTGGTGTGCAAGGGATTAAAATCCAAGTCAGTGGTCGGCTCAACGGTGCGGAAATTGCCCGGACAGAGTGGACTCGTGAAGGTAGAGTCCCTTTACATACCTTACGGGCTGACATTGACTACTCTTATTGCACAGCAAAAACTGTTTACGGTATTTTGGGTATCAAAGTATGGGTGTTTAAGGGAGAAATCATTCCTGGACAGGAAGAAACCCCCCTACCACCTGCAAGCCGCGAGCGTGAACGCGATCCCCGTGATCGCGAACGTGAACCCCGTCGTCGTCAACAACAACGTCGTCGTCAGCAATTTGAAGACCGCTCAAATGAAGGATAAAAAGGCAATAGGACATGGCGCATAAGGCATAGAAAATTGACAATGCCTAATGCCCTGTTTGCCCTGTTTGGCCAATGCCCAGTACCTAGTAGCCAATCATGTTAAGCCCTAGAAGAACTAAATTCCGCAAACAACAGCGCGGACGGATGGAGGGACTAGCCACCCGTGGCAGCACCCTCAACTTCGGTGATTTTGCACTCCAAGCGCAAGAGCCTGCTTGGATTACCTCGCGGCAAATCGAGGCTTCCCGTCGAGCAATGACCCGTTATATTCGTCGGGGCGGACAAATCTGGATTCGGATTTTCCCTGATAAACCTGTAACCATGCGTCCTGCTGAAACCCGGATGGGTTCCGGTAAAGGTTCGCCAGAGTTTTGGGTAGCTGTAGTCAAGCCAGGGCGAATTTTGTTTGAAATCGGTGGGGTTTCTGAAGAAATCGCCCGTGAAGCTATGCGTTTGGCTTCATTTAAACTACCCATAAAAACTAAGTTTATTGTGCGCTCTCAACCACAGGAGCTGGAGTAGCTTATGCCTCTTCCCAAGATTTCAGAAGCTAGAGAATTAAGTGACGAGAAACTCTCTGAGGAAATTGTCGCTATCAAAAGACAACTATTTCAGTTGCGCTTGCAAAAAGCCACCAGACAACTAGAAAAGCCCCACCAGTTCCGACAAATCCGACACCGCCTAGCCCAATTGCTGACGCTAGAGACAGAACGCAAACGGGCAGCAAGTCAATCGGCTAAAGAAGAAAAGTAGGAGATTATGGCAGTTAAAGAACGAGTTGGCTTGGTAGTGAGCGATAAAATGCAAAAAACTGTGGTAGTTGCCATAGAAAACCGCGCTCCTCACCCCAAGTACGGCAAGATTGTGGTTAATACCCAACGATATAAAGTTCACGACGAAGAAAATAAGTGTAAAGTAGGCGATCGCGTTCGCATTCAGGAAACTAGACCCCTGAGTAAAACCAAGCGCTGGAAAATCACAGAAGTCCTGAACGTTAAACCTACTTAAACCTCATCGTTGTTAGTTTCTAACAACATTACAAGGGAGAATAATTGTGATTCAACCCCAGACTTACCTGAATGTCGCAGATAATAGCGGTGCCCGTAAACTAATGTGCATCCGCATCTTAGGTGGAGGCAACCGCCGTTATGGTTTTATTGGTGATAAAATTATCGCCGTTGTCAAAGATGCTACACCCAACATGGCTGTAAAAAAGTCTGATGTTGTGGAAGCAGTAATTGTCCGCACTCGTAAAGCCGTAAGTCGTGATAGCGGCATGAGTATTCGCTTTGATGATAATGCCGCTGTGATCATCAACAAAGATGGAAACCCTAGAGGCACACGAGTTTTTGGCCCAGTTGCCCGGGAACTGCGCGATAAAAACTTTACCAAAATTGTTTCTCTGGCTCCGGAGGTGCTTTAATGGCAACCAAACAAGGTACGCCCAAAGTATTCCACAAAATGCACGTCAAAACTGGCGACACCGTACAAGTGATTGCTGGCAAAGACAAAGGAAAAGTTGGTGAAATTATCCAGGCACTTCCCCAACTGAGTAAAGTTGTCGTCAAAGGTGTCAACATTAAAACCAAGCACGTCAAACCCCAGCAAGAAGGGGAATCAGGGCGGATTCTCACTCAGGAATTCCCGATTCATAGCTCCAATGTGATGCTTTATTCCACTAAGCAAAACGTTGCTAGTCGTGTTTGTTATACGTTTACCTCAGAAGGCAAAAAAGTCAGAAAACTCAAGAAAACTGGCGAGATTCTGGATAAATAGTTAGAAGTTAGGCATTAAGAGTTAAGAATTAAATTTAGCTCATAACTCATAACTCATAACTCGTAACTTTGTTACCCTGACCAAGCCCAGGGATATCAGGACAAAAAACTATGGCGACAACAAGACTCAAAAGCTTATATCAAGAGACAATCGTCCCCAAACTGATCAATCAGTTTCAATATACCAACGTTCATCAAGTACCGAAGTTGGTAAAGGTTACTGTTAACCGAGGTTTGGGTGAAGCAGCTCAAAATGCGAAGTCGCTGGAAGCATCGATAAACGAAATTTCCTTAGTCACTGGTCAAAAACCAGTGGTGACGCGGGCGAAAAAGGCGATCGCTGGCTTTAAGATTCGTCAAGGGATGCCTGTGGGGATCATGGTTACTCTCAGAGCCGAACGGATGTATGCTTTTTTTGACCGACTAGTTAGCTTGTCATTACCCAGAATTCGAGATTTTCGCGGCGTTAGCCCTAAAAGCTTTGACGGACGTGGTAACTACACTCTGGGTGTGAGAGAACAGCTAATTTTTCCAGAAGTCGAATACGACAGCATCGATCAAGTGCGTGGGATGGATATTTCCATCATCACCACAGCAAAAAACGACGAAGAGGGCCGCGCCTTACTTAAAGAATTAGGAATGCCCTTTCGCGATCAATAAGTTCATCTATAGAGGGAACGATGGCGGCTAACGACACAATTGCAGATATGCTGACGCGCATCCGCAATGCCAACCTGGCGCGGCATCAAACTACACAAGTGCCAGCTACAAAAATGACCCGGAGTATTGCCAAAGTGCTACGGGAGGAAGGCTTTATTGCTGAAATCGAAGAAGCAGAAGAAGGGGTAAAGCACAATCTGGTGATTTCCCTGAAATACAAGGGGAAGAATCGTCAGCCTCTAATCACCGCCTTAAAGCGAGTGAGTAAGCCTGGCTTGCGTGTTTACTCCAATAGAAAAGAATTACCAAGGGTACTAGGTGGCATTGGCATTGCCATTATTTCTACATCCAGTGGCATTATGACTGACCGCGAAGCGCGGCGTCAGAACTTGGGTGGCGAAGTGCTTTGTTACGTTTGGTAGTCACTAGAAGTGAGGAGTTAGGAGTGAGGAGTTAGTTATAAAAACTGATAACTGATAACTCATAACTCATAACAGGATAAAGGACAAAATTTATGTCTCGTATTGGTAAACGTCCAATTACTATTCCCGCTAAAGTCCAAGTGGCGATCGATGGTACGAATATTGTGGTGAAAGGTCCGAAAGGAGAACTTTCTCGCACTCTAACAGCTAATGTCTCAGTCTCCCAAGAAGGAGAAATATTACAGGTAAATCGTCGGGATGAAACTCGTACCTCAAAGCAGCTGCACGGCTTGAGCCGCACTTTAGTTGCGAATATGGTCGAGGGAGTTTCCCAAGGTTTTCAACGCCGTTTGGAAATTCAAGGTGTTGGTTACAGGGCACAACTTCAAGGACGTAACCTAGTTTTAAATATGGGTTACAGCCATCAGGTGCAAATTGTTCCCCCAGATGGAATTCAGTTTGCAGTAGAAGGTACCACTAATGTCATTGTCAGCGGCTATGACAAAGAAATAGTAGGTAACACAGCCGCCAAAATTCGTGCCGTTCGTCCACCAGAACCTTACAAAGGTAAAGGCATTCGCTATGCCGGTGAAGTGGTCAGACGGAAAGCTGGTAAGACTGGTAAGGGTGGTAAGAAGTAGAAATGAAACTTACTCGTAGAGAATCAAAAAACCGTCGTCATCGACGTGTTCGTGGCAAAGTTATTGGCTCCCCAGAACGTCCGCGTTTAGCGGTATTTCGTTCAAATGAGCATATTTATGCCCAAATAATTGATGATACTCAGCATCAAACAATAGTGGCAGCATCGACTGTAGAACCAGAGTTGAAATCTAGTTTAGCGTCATGTGCAAACCGTGACGCATCGGTGCAGGTTGGTAAGTTGATCGCAGTGCGATCGCTAGAAAAAGGCATCACCAAAGTAGTCTTTGATCGCGGTGGTAACTTATATCATGGTCGTGTCAAAGCACTAGCTGATGCAGCACGCGAGGCTGGTTTAGATTTCTAAAGTCATTAATCATTGGTCATTAGTCATTAGACAAAGGAAAAATGACAACTGACCCTTGGGGTGACGCTACGCACAGTCGCTATTGCTTCGCTAACGCCAGTTAACTCATGGGGGAAACCCCTCTGAGCGAGTGGCTCACAAATGACGTTCACCAAAGTACTAAATTATGGCAACAGAGCGTAAAAGTAGAACAAAGCGTGCCAAAAAAGAAGAAACCACCTGGCAAGAACGGGTGATCCAAATCCGACGCGTGAGTAAGGTGGTCAAAGGTGGTAAAAAACTCAGCTTCCGAGCGATCGTTGTCGTCGGTAACGAACGCGGTCAAGTTGGTGTAGGAGTAGGCAAAGCCTCAGATGTAATTGGTGCCGTCAAAAAAGGCGTAGCCGACGGTAAAAAACACCTCATTGACATCCCAATCACCAAATCCAACTCGATACCCCATCCCATTGATGGTGTCGGTGGCGGTGCAAAGGTGATTATGCGTCCAGCCTCACCTGGTACTGGGGTAATTGCTGGTGGTGCTGTGCGAACTGTGTTGGAATTGGCAGGAGTTCGTAACGTCTTAGCCAAGCAACTTGGCTCCAATAATCCGCTTAATAATGCTAGAGCCGCAGTCAACGCCTTATCTACACTGCGGACTCTTTCTGAAGTCGCCGAAGATCGCGGTATTCCTATTGAAAGTCTCTACATTTAGTAGAGTCGCACTTACAGAGCTTTTGTGTAAACAAGTACTAATTACATCATGAGACTCAACGATGTTAAGCCGCAAAAAGGCTCAAAGAAACGCAAGAAGCGTGTAGCCAGAGGTATTTCTGCCGGTCAAGGTGCCAGTGCTGGGCTAGGTATGCGAGGTCAAAAATCTCGCTCTGGTAGTGGTACTCGACCAGGTTTTGAAGGTGGTCAACAGCCATTGTACCGCCGCTTACCGAAACTGAAGGGCTTTCCGATTGTGAATCGGAAAATTTACACTACGATTAATGTAGAGAAGCTAGCCTCCCTTCCCGCTAATACAGAAGTAACTTTGACCTCCTTGAAAGCAGCAGGTATCCTTACTGCTGTCAAGGGACCATTGAAAATTTTAGGTAACGGGGAATTGAGCACTCCGCTCAAGGTACAAGCGGCAGCTTTCACAGGTACAGCTCGTAGCAAAATTGAGGCAGCTGGTGGGAGTTGTGAAGTCTTATGAGTGAGCCGGAACAGCGCACTTAAATGCAAGCCAACTCGCACTCAGCGCCTGGTTCACTATAAAGGTAGCACTCTATGATCAGTCGAGATAAAGCCCCAACGGCTCAAGAAACTTTTATGCAGATGGCACAAGCAGCTGGCCTCAGAGGTAGGCTGCTTGTCACCGTCGGTATTTTAATTTTGGTTCGCCTGGGCATCTTTTTACCAGTACCAGGCATTGATAGAGGGCGGTTTCACGACGCCATATCGGGCAATAATTCCATATTTGGTTTATTGGATATATTTTCTGGGCGTGGACTTTCGACTTTGGGAGTCTTTGCTTTAGGGATTTTACCTTTCATTAATGCGTCCATTATCATCCAATTGCTCACTGCGGCAATTCCTTCTTTAGAAAATTTACAGAAAAATGAAGGCGAAGCAGGTCGGCGGAAAATATCGCAAATTACCCGCTATGTCACTGTCGGTTGGGCAATTATCCAAAGCACAGCTTTTTCGGCATTATTCCTCCAGCAATTTGCCTTAAAGCCAGGCCCAATCTTCGTAGCTGAAACTGCGATCGCTCTGACTGCTGGTTCGATGTTCGTAATGTGGGCATCAGAACTAATTACAGAACGTGGTATTGGAAATGGAGCATCATTGCTGATTTTTGTCAACATTGTCGCGTCATTACCAAAAGCTTTAGGCGATACTATCGATTTAGTGCAAGTCGGCGGTCGGGAAACAGTGGGTCGCGTGATAGTACTGATCTTAGTTTTCTTAGCAACCATTGTTGGTATTGTGGTTGTGCAGGAAGGAATGCGCCGCATCCCAATTATTTCCGCTCGTCGCCAAGTAGGTCGTCGAGTTTTGGCAGAACAACGTAGCTTTTTACCCTTGCGGCTAAATCAAGGCGGCGTGATGCCAATTATTTTTGCCGCAGCCATCCTCAGTTTGCCACTGCTGATTGCCAATTTCGCCAAGAATGCCGAATTAGCAAATATAATTAACACTTATTTAAGTCCAAGCGGTTCTGGCTCTTGGGTCTATGCCTTGGTCTACATGATTTCCATCATTTTCTTCAGCTACTTCTATTCTTCGTTGATTCTCAACCCGGTAGATGTTGCACAAAACTTGAAAAAAATGGGTTCTAGCATTCCTGGCATTCGTCCCGGCAAAGCAACTAGTGAGTATATCGAGCGCGTGTCAAATCGACTCACTTTTTTGGGTGCGATCTTTTTGGGACTGGTTGCTATTATCCCAACTGGTGTGGAAAGCGCTTTAGGAGTACCCACCTTTAAGGGGTTGGGCGCTACCTCTTTGTTAATTCTGGTTGGTGTGGCGATTGATACGGCAAGACAAATCCAAACTTACGTGATATCTCAGCGCTATGAAGGAATGGTGAAACAATAGTGACGCGACTAATCTTCTTGGGACCACCTGGAGCTGGTAAAGGAACACAAGCTCAAACTTTGGCTGAACACTTGAATATTCCCCATGTTTCTACAGGTGAAATATTAAGACAAGCTATGAAAGAGCAGACTCATTTGGGCATCAAGGCTCAAAGCTATGTAAATAGCGGCGAGTTAGTCCCTGACCAGCTAGTGCAGGACTTGGTACAGGAGCGCCTCAGCCAACCAGATGCGAAAAATGGTTGGATTCTTGATGGTTTTCCCCGCAAAGTGACGCAAGCGGTTTTTCTAGAAGAATTGCTGGAAACAATACATGAGAGTGGCGAAAGGGTAGTCAATCTAGATGCACCAGATGAAGTTGTAATTGCACGTTTGCTAGCTAGAGGGCGAAAAGATGATACCGAAGAGGTGATTCGTCGTCGGTTAGAAGTGTACCGCACTGAAACTGCACCCTTAATTGATTATTACCGCGATCGCCAAAAACTTTTAACAGTAAATGGCAATCAGTCCCAAGAAGATGTCACTGGTGAACTGCAACAGGTAATAACTTCCTAACTTGAGAAAAAGGAGTAGAGGATTCACCACTCGCTACTCCCCACTCCCCCTACTAAGAAGCAGAGCCATTTTAGCTAAAATATATTAAGAAACTGTTGATATATTTCTTAAAGTGTGTTCTCTTGCAGATGAAGTGCTGCAACTGAACACGAGATTGTTGAGTTGAGGAAAAAACAAATTGTCTAAGCAAGATTTAATTGAAATGGAAGGCACGGTTACAGAGTCCTTGCCCAATGCAATGTTTCGCGTTGACTTGGACAATGGATTTAACGTGCTAGCTCACATTTCCGGCAAGATTCGCCGCAATTATATTAAGATTTTGCCCGGCGATCGCGTCAAGGTAGAGTTAACTCCTTACGACTTGACCAAAGGCAGAATTACCTATCGACTACGAAAGAAGTAAGTATATGTAGAAATTTTACCATAAAACCATTTTTTGGACTATTTACTAGTCAATTAAGTGGATTAATTTCCCTAGAAATGCTATAATTTAATATTTGGAGTCAAAGAATAAAAGGCATGAAAGTTAGAGCCTCAGTCAAGAAAATTTGTGAAAAGTGTAACGTGATCAAACGTCGTGGTCGCGTCATGGTGATTTGCGTGAACCCCAAGCACAAGCAACGTCAAGGATAGTCCTCTTACCAAGAGAGTGAGTTGTAACACGCATATGATCATTAAAACGAAAAGACGCGATTAATCACGTTTTTCTAACCAACAGTAATTGCGAGAACAATAGGGAGAGTTCATTGTGGCACGTATTGCCGGAGTAGACCTTCCACGCGATAAGCGCGTCGAGATCGGTCTGACTTACATTTACGGAATTGGGTTATCACGCTCTCAAGAAATTATAGCGGCTACTGGTGTGAACCCAGACATCCGCGTTAAGGACTTAAGTGATGCCGATGTAACAGCCCTGCGAGGGGAAATAGAAAGCAACTATCAAGTTGAAGGCGACCTGCGGCGCTTGGAGTCTCTGAACATCAAGCGCTTAGTTGACATTGGTACTTACAGAGGGCGTCGTCATCGCATGGGCTTACCAGTCAGAGGACAAAGAACTCGCACAAATGCCAGAACCCGTCGAGGGAGAAGGCAGACAGTGGCTGGTAAGAAGAAGGCTCCAGGGAAATAAATTTGCAACGCTTGCTAATCAGAGCAAGTTTTACCTTAAATCAACTAAACAAGTATGGCCAGACAACCAACTAAAAAATCCGGGAGCAAAAAGCAGAAGCGGAACGTACCTAATGGGATGGCCTACATCCAGTCTACTTTCAACAATAGCATTGTCACCATTACCGATCAAAATGGAGATGTCATCTCCTGGGCAAGTGCTGGTTCTAGCGGTTTTAAGGGAGCAAAAAAGGGAACTCCCTTTGCAGCGCAAACCGCTGCTGAAAGTGCAGCCCGTAGAGCCATTGATCAAGGAATGCGCCAGATTGAGGTAATGGTCAGTGGGCCAGGAGCAGGTAGAGAAACTGCTATCCGGGCACTTCAAGGAGCAGGACTGGAAATTACACTCATTCGGGATATTACCCCTATTCCTCACAATGGTTGTCGTCCACCCAAGCGCCGTCGAGTTTAAACACCAAGACTTGGGCATTGAAGACGAGAAGTTACAGCCAAACCAAGTAAAGTTAGTTGCAATGACAGCTTGGGCGTCTAACGTGCAAACTGTCATTGGGTGAAAGCTTGGGCTACCAGAAGTGCGTCAGATTTTCCCGCCGGGAAAGCTGTTAAACTTCGGGCTATCCAAAATATTATCAATCAATTTTGGATTTTAGATTTGCGATTTTAGATTGAACCCAACTACAAGGGTGCAGGGCCTCGTGGATTTTAAGTTGATGATTTAAGATTTGTTGTGCCTACAAGAGGCAGAGCATGAACCAAAGAAGCACAATCCAAAATCCAATATCCAAAATCGAAAATTGGCAGTCAATTCGGGAGGCAATTGATTTGTCTGCTAGCAGCACCTTAGAAAAAGGGAGGCTCATCCGTGGCGCAGTTTCAGATTGAATGTGTAGAGTCGAATACTGATGAAAGTCGGAACCATTACAGTAAATTTGTTCTGGAACCTCTAGATCGTGGTCAAGGAACAACGGTTGGCAACGCACTGCGGCGGGTTTTACTGTCCAACCTAGAAGGTACAGCAGTCACAGCAGTGCGGATTGCAGGCGTTTCACACGAGTTTGCTACAGTTTCGGGTGTGCGGGAAGATGTACTGGAAATCCTCATGAAAATGAAGGAAGTCATCCTAAAAAACTATTCCTCGCAACCCCAAATTGGTAGATTACTTGTTAACGGTCCAGCAACTATCACTGCGGCGCATTTTGATTTACCTAGTGAAGTAGAAGTCATCGATCCGACTCAGTATGTAGCCACCCTAGCTGAGGGAGGAAAACTGGAAATGGAATTTCGGATCGAAAAAGGCAAAGGCTATCGCACCGTAGAGCGAGGACGTGAGGAAGCCACATCTTTGGACTTTCTCCAAATCGACTCAATATTTATGCCAGTGCGAAAAGTCAACTATAGTGTTGAAGAATCTCGTGGGGAAGGCTTGATCCCAAAAGACCGACTACTGTTGGAAGTTTGGACAAATGGCAGTATTTCCCCGCAAGAAGCACTATCCTCGGCCGCTGGGATCTTGGTAGATTTATTCAACCCGTTGAAAGACATCTCCCTGGAACCAACAGACACAGGTTCACATATTCCAGACGACCCAACTGCCCAGATACCGATCGAAGAGTTGCAACTCTCTGTGCGGGCATATAATTGTCTCAAACGGGCACAAGTTAACTCTGTGGCAGATTTGTTGGATTATACCCAAGAAGACCTCTTAGAAATTAAGAACTTTGGTCAGAAGTCAGCAGAAGAGGTCGTGGAAGCTTTGCAGCGACGCTTGGGCATCACCCTGCCAATGGAAAGAGGCTCTAAACACCCTTAAGAAAAACCGTTCATAATTCATAGTGCATAATTATGCGTCACCGTTGTCGCGTCAAAAAACTCAGTAAACCAGCTGATCAGCGGCGTGCTTTACTGCGATCGCTCGCCACCGAGCTGATCCGTCATGGTAAGATCACCACCACTTTAATTAGAGCGAAAGTTCTGCGAAGTGAAGTGGAAAAAATGATTACTCTAGCTAAAAATGGCTCCCTGGCAGCACGCCGCGAAGCCCTTGGCTATATCTTCGACAAACAACTGGTTCACGCTCTATTTGAGCAAGCTCCTACTCGATATGGTGCTCGTCAGGGCGGTTATACCCGCATCCTGCATACCGTACCGCGTCGGGGTGATAATGCAAAAATGGCAATAATTGAATTGGTTTAAGTCATTAGTCACTAGTCATTAGTAACGACAAAAGACAAATGACAAAATCTGTATGTTAGAAAGCCACCAGCCTACACAAACTCATCGAGTAGCCTTGGTAATCCAATACCTGGGCACTCATTTTCATGGCTGGCAACGGCAAAAAAAACAAAGGACAGTTCAAGAAGAGATAGAAAGAGCGATCGCTACTATTCTTGGGCATCATGTGACATTACACGGTGCGGGGCGAACCGATTCTGGAGTCCACGCTGCTGCTCAAGTAGCCCATTTTGAAGCAACAGGTTTAATTCCGCCTCACAAGTGGGCAACAATCCTCAACAGCTATCTGCCGCCAGATATATTAATCAGGGCTTCAGCTAGTGTAGATAACCGTTGGCACGCTCGCTTTAGTGCAGCCTATCGGCGGTATCGCTACACAATATACACTGAAGATCGCCTTAACTTGTTTGTAAGACCCTTCAGTTGGCATTATTATTATGCACCCCTGGATGAATCCTTAATTCAAGCTGCCCTAAAACCTCTGTTGGGAAAGCATCACTTAGCTGCTTTTCACCGTGCAGGCTCAAAGCGATCGCATTCCTGGGTAGAGGTGCAAGCCGCAGAGTGTCGTCGCAGTGGGCCATTTATCCATATTGAAATACAGGCAGATGGATTTTTGTATGGCATGGTACGGCTGTTGGTAGGGATGCTGGTACAAGTAGGTTCTGGACAACGGACACTTCCTAGCTTCACCGAACTCTGGAAAGAACAACGTCGGGAAGAAGTAAAATACGCCGCACCGCCCCAAGGCTTGTGCTTGTTGCGAGTTGGCTATCCAGATTTTCCCTTTCCAAAAGAGATTTGGTACGACACCTTGCCAAAGTTCGTCACTAGTCAAGAGTCATTAGTCATTGGTTCTTAGTAACGACAAATGACAAAGGACAAATGACTAATGACAAATTAAAAATGACAAAGGACAAATGACAAATGACAACTAGTAAAACATACCTTCCTTCTCAAGCGTCCCTTGAGCGTGAGTGGTACATAGTAGATGCCACCGATAAACGCCTCGGTCGCCTCGCCAGTGAAATCGCCCAAGTTTTAAGAGGCAAAAAGAAACCCGAATACACACCCCACCTAGATACAGGTGACTTCGTAATCGTCATTAATGCCGAGAAAGTCGCAGTCACAGGCAAAAAGCGCACTCAAAAGCTTTACCGTCGCCATTCTGGTCGTCCCGGTGGGATGAAAACGGAAACTTTCGCTAAACTGCAACAGCGCATACCAGAGCGGATTTTAGAACAGGCTGTTAAAGGTATGCTACCTAAAAATAGCCTGGGTAAACAGTTGTTCACTAAGCTAAAAGTGTACGCTGGGCCTACGCATCCCCATGATGCTCAAAAACCTAAAGAACTACAAATTAGTACAATTCCTGGAGAAGAAAATTAATGGTAGTAGCAGACGCCAATAGCGGTCGCGCCGTATACTGGGGTACTGGTCGTCGTAAGAACGCAGTAGCAAGAGTCCGCTTGGTTCCAGGCACTGGTCAACTGACTGTGAACGGTAAAGATGGAACCTTGTATTTTCAATTCAATGCCAACTACCTGGGAGTCATCAAAGCACCCCTGGAAACTCTGGGACTAGAAAACGAATATGACATTTTGGTGAAAGCAGAAGGCGGCGGCTTGACCGGACAGGCTGATTCTGTTCGCTTGGGAGTTGCTCGTGCTTTGTGCCAACTAGACCCAGACAACCGCCCACCTTTGAAAACCGAAGGTTACCTGACTCGTGATCCGAGGGCAAAAGAGCGGAAAAAATATGGTTTACATAAAGCCCGGAAAGCACCTCAGTACTCTAAGCGTTAGGGCATTGAGCATGGGGAATTGGGCATTGGAAAAAGTCCGTTGTTTATATCTTTGCCAGTCCCCAATCCCTAGCTCCAATTGAAAGCTGAAAGTTATAATTGATATAGATTCATCACAAAAAGAACAATGGCTAAATCTGATATTCACCCCAAGTGGTATCCAGATGCTAAAGTTTACTGCAATGGTCAAGTTGTTATGACCATTGGCTCTACCAAGCCAGAATTGCACGTAGATGTTTGGTCTGGAAATCACCCATTTTACACCGGCACTCAGAAGATTATTGACACTGAGGGTAGAGTGGAGCGCTTCCTCCGCAAGTACGGCATGAGCAGCACTCAAACATCTGGCGACGAACAAAAGAAAAAGTAGCGGGTTGGCTCTGCTGTTAACGACGGCCCTGCATCAGCTGGGTCGATTGTCATTTATATGCTCGAGCCAATTTGTTATTTTTTAAGGAGCGATCGCACTCGTCATGGCTGAATCATACTTACTGGACAAACTAAAATCTGTTGAACAAACCTTTAATGAATTAACACGTCGCCTTGGCGACCCTGATACCGCTAGTAACCCTGATGAGTATCAACAAATTGCTAAGTCTCGTTCTTCTTTGGAAGAAGTAGTTGATACCTATGAAACTTGGAAAACAGCCCAAGAAGACTTGAGTGGAGCGCGTCAGGTTTACAAAGAATCTGCGAGTGACCCAGAGTTGCAAGAAATGGCAGCACTGGAAGTAAAGGAACTTGAAGAAAAAATAGAATATTTAGAGACTCGCTTGAAAGTTTTACTGCTACCACGCGACCCTAATGATGAAAAGAATATCATGTTGGAAATTCGCGCTGGCACTGGTGGCGATGAAGCAAGTATTTGGGCTGGCGATTTGATGCGGATGTACACCCGCTATGCCCAGACTCAAGGTTGGAAAGTTTCTCTAGTGAGCGAATCTCTGGGAGAAATGGGTGGCTGGAAAGAGGTCATTCTAGAAATTAAAGGTAATGACGTTTACAGCCAGTTAAAGTTTGAAGCTGGAGTGCATCGTGTGCAGCGTGTACCAACAACCGAAGCTGGGGGACGGGTTCACACCTCCACAGCCACAGTAGCGATTATGCCAGAGGTGGATGATGTGGAAATCCACATTGACCCTAAAGATATTGAAATGACTACAGCTCGTTCTGGCGGTGCTGGTGGACAAAACGTCAACAAGGTGGAAACAGCCGTTGACTTAATGCACAAACCGACAGGAATACGCATTTTCTGTACAGAAGAACGCAGCCAGTTGCAAAACAAAGAACGGGCGATGCAAATTCTGCGGGCAAAGTTGTATGATATCAAGTTAAGCGAACAACAGGAAGCTGTAACTTCTATGCGGCGATCGCAGGTTGGTACAGGATCGCGATCGGAAAAAATTCGCACCTACAATTATAAAGATAACCGCGCTACTGATCATCGGTTAGGTCAGAATTATTCTCTTAACCCTGTTCTGGAAGGTGATTTAGAGACGCTTATTCAATCTTGTATATCTCAAGACCAACAGGAACGTCTCGCGGAGTTAGCGACTTCTGCTGCTAACTAATTTTTGCTGTTAGCAACTCTGTAAAACCACTTACTATACTGTTATTTATAACACATATAATTGGTTTTCTAATATTGCATAAAGTGCATCTTCCATTTCACTGGGATAATGGTAATAAGCAAATTCGTACTTCATGACGTAATTTAGCTTCGCCCATTCTTTCAGGGTTTGATAGGCATAAATTAACTTCTCTGCTTCTTGTTGCCAACGCGCAAAAATCCGGTAGCTGAAAAAGCTGCTACATATATTGCCTTTTGCATCCCAGTAGGAAATACACACTTGATGCTTCAGACAGTGGATTTTTTTGATTTGCTTTATGTCGTAGCCTTTGGCTTTCAGAGCTTCTTTTACCTCAGTGTCTGAAATGTGCCACTGTTCTGGTTTAATTTTATTAATGGCTATTAGATTTCGACCCTTGCGGCGATATTGATTAGTTTTGTGTGGCTTGCCAAACATGATGCACCTTCGATATTATTTCTTCGCAACAGAGTCTAGCTACTAGCACAAGCGCCGTAGCAAACTAAGTTTTTTGGGTTGATTAAAGATAGATGGGTTAGTCTACTAGCTTGATGACTATAGTTGCCGTTTTACAACTAAAGATATAGTCAAGTACTAAAACACAAGACTGTCAATATAAAAGTAAACTTGTAAATACAGTTGGCTAGCTATACAAGCAGTGAATATCGAAAGCAAACAAAAACTGATTGAAATCATTAAACTAGCTCGCGGTTCAATGAGTCAGCGAGCGTTTGGTAAGCTTTTGGGAGTATCTGCTACTGCTGTTCAGATGTGGGAAAAAGGTGTGAAGGTGCCAGATACGGAAAATTTGGCTCAAATCGCATCGAAAGCAGGCTACACAATGGAAGAGTTAATCAGCTGCATAGATGGAAAGCCAATTCCAGAAACCTCAGATTTGAGTCTGATTCTTAGACAAATTCAGCACATGCCTCTTAGCCAAGTGGCTCAAATTGTGCAAGCTGCGGCAGATAGATTGGCGGCTGTGGCTGAAGCGTCCGGGGATGAAGCGAAGGCCAGTTGAATTAGGAAAAGGAATCGCAATGCTTATTGAAATCCTTCTTTGCAGGTTGTTTTACTAAATTATTATTTTTTATAAATAGCCTCAATTGAAGTCTGGGTAAACTTTGTAGCCTGTTGTTCAACAATTTTAGCGACGGTGTGCTTTTTCACATCATCTTAGTTAGAACCTTGCTCACCCGCACCTTATAAAAATAGGATTGTTGGCAAAAGTGGCTGTTGTATTTGGTTGCGTAGTTTACCGCCGCAGGCATCGCTTCCAGCGCGGCGTAGCCCATTTGGCAAGAGAAGTTGTAGCTGTCAGTAGAAAAAACTTATCATTGTAGTGACGGCATAGCATTAGAAAATTTTGTTAGTTCAACGTCTACGAACAGCTATTGTATAACTTGGCCGCTATGTTGCTTCTCGTTGACTCTTAACCAACCGAAAGTTATTATTTATATCTAGACTTGTGTAAAAATAAATTTATAACCCAATCTTTACAAAGGTTATCAAGTTCGACTATATCTCTTCTGTGAACGTATCAACAAGGATTTGCATAGTTGATGATAGTTTAGAGACAAAAAATAAGATTTTAAAATTTTGAGCCTCAACATAATTTATTAGGCTGTATGATCCGCAAAAGCTATATAGGGGAAATATTAGGATTTACAAAGAGAAAATTTTATATCTTAATGTTTACGCGAACTTAATTTTCCGAAGGGTCTACTTGACCAAAGAAGACAGATACGGGAATGCAAAGAAAAAACTCTCCGTACCTCCGTATCTCTTCAATGAAAGACTACCACCAAATTCGATTTCCATTTTCATCAACTCGTGCTTCCCGAATCATGTCGGAAATCTCTTCAGCATCTTTAACGTGGTGGAGTGCCTTCTTTTCACCGTCGGGTTCATCAACAACGAAGTAAGTTGGGACTGTGATATTATCGCCTGTAATGTCTGGTACATTATCAACAGCTACCTGTTGAGCTTTTTCTTCAACTGATTGAGACTCATCAGCAATTCTATCTCCCGGATTTGCAGTTAAGTTTCTTTCGTTCACATCCGGTTCTTCGCGAGTATGCGGATCTTCGCTCACTGGTTGATTAATTTGATTGTCTTGATTATTCTCACTCATGGCTTTTTCAAGTATTGATAAAGATACACTCTAATATTATAAAAAATCGAAGGTATAAAGAATTCTTTCTCTAGAGAGATTTTGATAATATATTTGAGCGAAACACCTCTTAGGTTAGATATTCGCTCAGACTAATTTACTTCTTTGGTTGAAATAACGGATATTTTACCCAATGCTTTTATAATGCTGCGGGTATTCACCTCTACTATTTTGGTGTAGGAATCTTTTTTACTCACCTTTGCACCAATTGAATCAGAGTAAAGTTGATTTGGTACTAATTTCACCCGCTGCTTGTTGAGCAAAAGTTTTAATTAAAGCTAGGTTAATTGTAGTTTCAGCAAAAATTGCGGGAACACCTTTCTTTTTAATTAACTCAAACAATCTCTGAACTGTTTAAGTACTCAGTTGTTCGGAATTCTGGCAAATCAAATAGGATTGCTGTATTTAATCTTAGATCCGGTATTTTTACCACTAAATAACTTAAAACCAAAGAATAATTATAACGCGATCGTGCCGTAGTATATTAGTAGACCTTTCTTGCGAAATCGGGTCATGGAAGAAAATTCTTCTACTAATGGCAAAATTCCAGCCAGGATAAAAACGCGCCGGGATTTTTTAACTTACATGCTAGGTAGTACAGTCGCATCAGTAGCGATGGGATATCTATTTCCCCAAGTCAGCTAAGGTCGTGAGATAAACCTAGAAACCCTTTGCTTCCTTTATCCAAAGAATTCGCGCTGTTAAAATTATCTACCAGGATGTGTGGTACTGGACAAAGACAGCAAGGAAATTGAGGCTAATGCACTATTGACAACCGCAAAGCCCGGAATTCCGATTTTCGTAAAAGGCTTGCCAGACCATAGCGTTGATTATCTCATCATTGAAGACGGGCCAAATCTTGCTGAATACGTTATCAATCCAATTTGTACTCATTTAGGATGTACAGTTGAGTGGGATCTTGAGAAGAATCACTTTATTTGTCCTTGTCATGGATCTCAATACGATTCTCAGGGTCGAGTCGTTCATGGATATGCTAAATGTTCTTTACCACTGATCACTGTAGTAGTCAAGCAAAACTAAGTTTGTTTAGTTGATCACAAACCTGCTGTAGATCCTCGTTAACCTACTAGTATCAAATCAGATTGAACAATGCCACCATACTTTTTGAGCAAGTCATAAATTATAAAAGACTAACAAAAATTACTGCATGATTTAGATTTGTCAGGTAAGCTGACAACAGCAGTTTCATTCTCAAAACAATGACCGCAAGTAGTCCTACAATTTTAGCCCTGGACTTTGATGGAGTGATTTGTGACGGACTAATTGAATATTTTGAGGTAGCGTGGCGCACCTACTGTCAAATTTGGTCGCCTGCTAACGACACACCACCAGATGATTTAGCTTTGAGATTCTATCGCCTGCGACCTGTAATTGAAACGGGTTGGGAAATGCCCGTTTTAATCAAAGCGTTGGTAGATGGAATTCCTGATGAGAAAATTCTTCATGAATGGGTAATCATCGCCCCGAAACTTTTGTTAAACGACAAGCTACAAGCAAGAGAAATTGGTGCAAAACTAGATAACCAACGGGATGAATGGATTACCACTGATTTAGACGGTTGGTTAAGTCTGCATAGATTTTACCCGGGTGTAGTAGAAAAACTAAAGTTAACTCTTGACAGTGGAGTTAAGCTATACATTGTGACAACTAAAGAAGGGCGTTTTGTACAGCAGTTGTTGCAACAAGAAGGAGTAAATTTACCAGCACCAGCGATTTTTGGGAAAGAAGTCAAGCGTCCCAAATACGAAATTATGCGAGAATTAAAGCAGGCAGAAACAGACAAGCTAGTTAGTCTGTGGTTCGTAGAAGATAGACTCAAGACATTGCAGTTAGTCCAACAGCAAATAGACCTTGAAGATGTGAAACTGTTTCTTGCAGACTGGGGCTATAATACCCAAGCAGAAAGGGAAGCTGCCCAAAATGATCTGCGAATTCAGTTGTTATCATTGTCTCAATTTGCCAAAGATTTCTCTGCTTGGCTTTAATATATTAAATATGTTGCAATAATCTCTTGATGCTTTCACCCTAAAAGGGCTTGTCATTGCCCAGATGTTTGTAACAGCCAGGTACATTTTTTCCAGAGCCAACGCTCATTCTAATAATTGATGAAACTGGAAACCCAAAACAAGGTCGTACTACAGACTATGTGAAATGGCAGTATATTGAAAACTTAGGCAAAATTGCTCAGGGCATAGTGGCACTGACCGCTGATGGCGTGATTGAAAATATGACCTTCCCTTTGACATTTCAAATTTCTAAACCACGCCAGCGATTACAGTCAGGAGATAAATATAAAACAAAGCCAGAAATGGCAGCAGAATTAATTCGAGAACTCCAAAAGCAACTGGAGGTTATATCGGTTTGATGGATATGATTCTGCGAGAGACTGCAATCCGGGCTTTAAAAAAGGGACTGCAAAAAATTGATTTGGAAACTTTGAAGGAAGTAGCTGCTGAGTACAAGTGATGGAAGGAGAAAATATTAAGCCTTGACTGTTTAGAGTTCAACCATATCAAGGAGAAAGTCTAAGTCACTTTTTGGGACGCTTTCGCTACTGCAATGATTTAACCCCTACTGGGTTAGGTAAGGCAGCAGGGCTTGGAGGTGCGATCGCTCTGGCGAAGCCACTAGCGTCAACAACATTGGCGGAAAACCAGCAAAACAACTATATGACTGGTTAATCAAACCTATAGAAAATGACTTACAAAAAGCAGATGCTAAAACTATTATTTATGCACCCGATGGACAACTGTGCTACATTCCTTTAGCAGCTTTATACCACGGGAAACAATGGTTAGTAAAACGTTTGCGGGTAAATAATATTACGGCTGCATCCTTAACTTTGAAATCTTGTATTTTTCCCTATAGTTTGCGGGCATATAAAATTATTAGGTTGACAATATGACTGAGTTTTATCATAACTGGCGAGAGCGCAAGTTAGATAAAGCTTAAGCATTGGGACAAGCAATGCTCAAAAGTATGAAAAATCATCTAAATCCCAAAGACTGGGCAGCATTTACGCTTATTGGCGAGGCAGAGTAATATCTAAAACCTATGCCAAATTGATGACTCTAGACAGCATTTTTTGCTCAACCTGATGGCAGCTTTATTTGTCTATAAATATTGGTAATAGCTTGTAATCTTTCTTTCATACTCAATATTACAAATTTTTTCAACACACTCAATTTTCTTCGTATTTATGTATTAATACGTATATACAGATGATAATCTTCATTAGCGAATCAAAATTTATCTATTTTGGGGATGTGGTGTCGTTTGAATTAACATTTGACAAAAATTTAGCGAAAATATTAAATTCCATGACTTTTACCAATTACCCAATTACGCCGGAAAAACCGGGCTAAAGCTGATTCTTCTAAGGATAGATAAATTGGTCGTCCGTGGGGACAGGTGCGAGGATTGCGAGTGTGTTGCCAATTATCTAAAAGTGTCTGCATTTCTTGTTGATTCATAGGTGTACCGTTACGAATAGCACTGCGACAAGCGACAGCTACTTGGGCTGTTTGTAAATCGCCTCCCCAACTAAGTTCTAAAATTGCTTCTGCACAGTCGTCTCGCTGCTGTAAAGGTGCAGGGATGTTACGGACAGCCCAAAGTTGTTCGCCAAAGGGTTCTATTTCTAAACCGATGCGTTGCAGTTGCGATACTTGCGCTGGCGACAATTGATAAATAATGATTGCAGGTTCGACGGGCACAAGTTGCCAATTATCACACAATTGCTCATACAAAACTCGCTCATGGGCAATGTGCTGTTCTACTAACCACATACCACCTGGATGTTCTGCCACAATATAGGTGTTGCTAACTTGAGCGACAGCCTTCAAGGAGTTAGGATTTTTGTGATCTTTGTTGGGATTTTGAGGATTGAAATTGTAGCCGCCTTTGGCTTCTGCGGCTTTGAGTAATTTACTAACTCGTGTTGTGTGAACAGCTTCTTTGAAATTAGTAGAAGAGATGCTGAGTGCTTGGTTAATTGCTTGGGTAATTTGCTCTTGCCAATAAATGATTTCGTTGAGGTAAATTTCTGTTTTTGCTGGATTGCGATTCCAGTTAATTTGATCAGGAGAAATGGCAAGATGTAAGAAACAAATTGGATAGCGATCACGTGGTAATGTTCTGTGAAATGCTGATAAAATTGTTTGCTCTAGTTCCGGTGTCTTAACCATCCGTCCATTAATGGCTACACGTACCCAATCTGGACGATGACGATGAGTGCGATCGGGTAATCCTACCACTAAGTTTAGTGAGGAGTGAGGAGAGACGCGATTAATCGCGTCTGTACAGGAGTTAGAAGTAGAGACGCGATTAATCGCGTCTGTACATGAGTTTGGCGGGTTGGGGAGTTCTAATTTCACTTCTTGCAAATCACCTTGCCGCACCTGCGGTAAAATCTGCGGTAGCAGTTGCCCAGTTGTAGCAGCCGGACAGATGGTGAACCATTGACGGTCATTTTGCCAAATCTGCCAGGTGACGTGGGGATGACATAGGGCGATTTGGTGAATTGTGGCTTGCACGGCTTTCATTTGCTGTGCTGCTGTCGGCAATCCCTGACGACGAGATGAGCAATTAGCGAAAAGATGAGAAACTGTAACCACTGTACCAGGTGCGATCGCAGTTACTTCAACTTGCACAACTTCCCCGCCATTGCCATAGCTAATCCGCCATCCTAATTTTCCACCCACAGTCCGACTCAAAATTTCCAAATTTGCCAGAGTCGTTAAACTGTGTAACGCCTCACCACGAAACCCTAAACTGTTAATTTTCCATAAATCGGCACTAGAGCGAATTTTACTGGTGCTGTGGGCTGTGGCTGCTTGTTGCAAATCATCTAGGTTCATTCCACAACCATTATCTGCCACACGAATTCGCCATTGCTGCGGCCAGAGAGAAACCACAATTCGGGTTGCACCTGCGTCTAGGGAATTTTCTACCAATTCCCGCACCACAGAAGCTAAAGAGTCGATTACCTCACCAGCTGTAATGAGATATACGACTTCTGTTGGTAGAGCTTGAATAGTAGATGCCATAAATTATAGTTTATAGCTTCTGGGTGCAGGGGAAGTGGGGGGAGATGAAGAAGTTGAGGGAGATGAAGAGGCGAATTTACGAGAAATTTTGATAAATTGCCAATAAAATTCAATTAAAAGGCGATTTTTGGTAAATTGCTTCTGTGATTCTCAACTAGAAAAGCTTATGAGTAATAATTTAGTTCCTGATCTCATGATTTCAAGACCCGTTTGCAATGGGGTCAACCAGATTTTACAACTATCGTCATATCAAACACACTGAAAAATATACAAAGTTAAATGCTCGACGCTTCCTGAATTTTGATTGGGGTGATTTGTAAAAATATTTGCAAAAAGTGATTTCAAGAACAAAGATGTGTAGAACAATATAGTATAGAGGTTATGGCTTTTAGACTCGCGCCGCTAATTACTAGTACCATGCGGCGTAAATATACATACCATTTTTAAGCCTTACGGTCAACCAAATTTTCGTAGCTTTTAATGGTCTGCTTAATTCCGCCAAGCTGTACTAGTATCGAGATCCAGACTTCAGTCGCAAGCAACGCTCCAAAGTGAGGTACTAAAAATTCGGGGTATAAATCACCTATTTAATAGTGCGAACGCGGCTAAATAGCTTTTTCGCGACAACATCAGCGAAAAATTAACCACAAATAAACACCGATAAATTATCTGTGTGTACCTGTGATTTAATCTTTAAAACATTGACTTTTGCAAGATATCTCTTGTGCATTACAGCTTTTTTTTATGGAATCACAAAAATGCACAGATTGCAACATTAATTAACATTAAATCACCTTACTTTCTGTTTATCTCTAGGTAGTGGTTAATTAGTATCTCTCATTGCCAAAACTTTAGGTGCTTCAGGTTTCAGCAAACCGTTCAACAGGGATGCGGGACGTTGACTATAAGGCCAAGCAAAAGCATGACAGAAAGCTGCATCTTGACAAGCTTGTAGTTGTTCAAAACTAATAATGTCGTAAGTCAAGAGATTTTCATACTCAAATGGCAAACGCATATTGTGCAACCCAGCATTATCAGTACAGATAGCGATATCGACCCCAGCATCAAAACAACGGTCAAAAACTAATTTGAGTTGACGTATATCTTGCAAAGTACCAGTTTTCAGGTAGGTTGTGGGACAAACCTCTAAACACTGTCCGCGTTTAGCTACATCATTAAGTAACTCTGGATACAATAGGGGAATTTGGATGCCATGACCGATTCGCATCAGATAGGGTAACAGTTCTGGGTAACAACCAGCAGTGGTTTCATATAGATGTCCCGTGGTGTTAACGCCCAGCGATCGCGCATAATTATATAAGCTAATCCATTCTTCTAAGCGATCGGCATAATAGCTATCACCCCCCGCTACATCTACTGCACAGACATACTGTTTATTTTGCGCTGCCAAATCAATAATCGCCTTGTTCACCTCATAGGGTAGGCGCGTGTGCATACAGAGAATTTGGCTAGTAACAATCGGATATTCTGGCTGGTGGCTGGCAAGTCCTACCACTTGCACAATTTCTGCCATCTTGTCAATTCTCTGTGATTGATTCAGATGCTCAGGTGTCCGTAAATAAGGAGTGTAGCGCAGTTCCAGATAAGCCAAATTTTCAAAAATGTAAGCACCCCGCACCAAGCGATAGATAAAGTAAGGCAAAGTCTCCACAGTTTGCACGCTTTCTACCAGGGTGTGTAATTCTAGATACTCATCTAAGGTGTTGCGTGGGCGAGTGTAAAAATCTTCAAATTCTGAATAGTCAGTAAAGCGGGACATCAACTCCGAAGAATGTCGCTCGAAATATCCCCATAAAACTCGGGGTACGACTGAACCGCCCAGATGCCTATGTAATTCAGCATATAAAGCCATAGTGTTATTTGTAGGTATAAATTTCACTAATTGTAACAAAAACATAGAAAGAAAAAATCTCTACTCGAAAAAATTTAGCTTTTTGAGCAATTTTTTGTACTGTCGGTAATTGCCCGCAACTGCGCTGTAGCGTCGGGAATTATTGATCTGACTCAGATGGGGGTATAGTGTTACTGCTGAAAAATCGTATCTAGGTTTGCTCACCACCATTGCCGATCAAGTTCATAACTGGGTACATCGAACATGGCGACTAATATTGTTAATTGAGAAAGTGCGACGCCGATAGCGAACGCAGGAGCCTCTCCAAGAGTTGCTCTCTTCGAGTCTTCTCCCTACTGCCCTTCTCAAGACAGGAGACGCTCTTGCGTTCGGGCATCCTACGGCAGACGCTAGCCTCTGCCTTTGGGAGCTATCCATATTCCCGGATCTTTCTTAACAATCAAACAAGAGACTTAACATAAGAGTGAAAGGCTTGATAGGTATAGTTTTGAGAGAAGAGAAGCGGGTAATGGCATCATGGAAAAGTGGGCAGCCAAAGAATTGGCTCAGACAGACTTAGGAAACACTCGTCGAAACAAACGGTTAATATGCATAGTGGAAGACTTAGCAGGGCAGCCTGATAGTAGCGGACTACAAGCTAGTGGAAATGTGGCAGCAACTAAGGCAGCATATAACTTTTGGAAATCACCATATTTTCAAGCGAGTGATATTCGCTCTGCCCACATAGCTAGCACAAGAGAAAGAATCAAAGAAGATGAGATAGTATTAGCAATTCAAGACAGGGTATTTTTGTACCTCACAAACTTGAAATCTGCTGTAAATTCCTAGCTTATAGCCCAAGTCCACTCAAGTAGACTAAAATTATTTACTTAGTCCTCTGAAGATAACTTTAGTTATTAGCCTTAGAATTTATTCAAAAGCGGAATGTCAACGAATTGAGATATTTTAAAAATGTAAGTAAATAATAAGAAATTAGAAAAGCTCTTAACTCTGCAAATTTTTAATTTTAGATTTCTCCTTCAATCTAAAATCCAAAATTAAAAATCTAAAATTGAATGACTCCTAATTCAGCACTTACCTTTATGCTTGATCTGACAAAACTGGCGCGACAAATGCAGGGTTTAAGTCAGCATCTTACCTTAGAAGCTGCTGCCAGTCGCCAGCGTTTAGAATTGGCGCAACAACATCTCAAAAATGCTTACGAGTCTCAACAAGATTTAATTGATCGCCAGGAAAAATGGCGCGATCGCATTCTCTTTGCTAATGCTACCCCAATTGAGCCGCTAGAAACTTGCATTGATATCCCAGTTCCTCCAAAAATTCATACTGTCGTCGCTACTGATGGTTCGCAAATTGCCCCCAATCATCACGAAATTGCTTACTGTTATCTCTTGAATATCGGCAGAGTAGTCTTACACTACGGACAAAACCGCCATCCGTTACTCGATAGTTTGCCAGAGGTATTTTATCGTCCGGAAGATTTATACATGTCTCGGCAATGGGGAATTAGAACTGAGGAATGGATGAGTTTTCGCCGCACTGCTTCAGAAACAACAGTGTTGGCAGAACTTGCATGTGCAGCGAAGGGGGAAGCACCAGCATTGGCAATGGTGGATGGTTCGTTAATTTACTGGTTTTTGGAACAGTTACCAATTGATGCACGCGATCGCATTTTACCCCCCATCTTGGAAGCTTGGCAGCAGATGCGTGATGCTCAAATTCCGTTGATGGGCTATCTTAGTGCCTCTCGCAGTATTGAAACAATGAATTTTTTACGGTTGTTGGCTTGTCCCCATCCAGTACCAGACTGTAAAAGTTATTGCCCAAATCAGCTAGAAAAAGTAGCTTGTAAAGTTTTTGAACAGTTGCGGGATACTTCTATTTGGGCAACCCGACTCAAACCAGGACAACGCAGTACCCTGTGGCGCAGTAATTCCCCCATTCTCGAACTCTACGGTGATCAAACCATTTACTTTTGCTATGTCCATGTTGGCACTGAAATCGCCCGGATTGAAGTTCCGGCATGGGTAGCGGAAAATGTAACCATGCTAGACCAAGCTTTGGGATTAATGCTAGCACAAGTACAAAAAGGATATGGCTACCCTGTAGCGATCGCAGAAGCGCATAATCAAGCAGTAGTTAAAGGTGGCGATAAAGCGCGTTTCTTTGCCCTCCTTGAACAACAAATGATTAAAGCTGGCCTAAAAAATGTGGGAACTTCCTACAAAGAAGCCAGAAAGCGGGGAAGTATTGCTTAAATCAGGGAATAGTAAACAGTTAAGTTTCGTTGTCATCGTTCAATTCCTGAATTTAAACAATATATCTTGATTCTCCAATACAAATATTACGTTGAGCAATTTGCTAAAAACTCAGATGGTAAATAGGTATTCACTCAATATGAATTACCCGACGCATTGTTAACACTGGTTTCTAGAAATTTCCAAATTTTATTTAGTGATATTTATAAAATGGTAAATTTTCAGATTAGCGAGGACTGAAGGATTAAGTCTAGACTTCAGCGATCGCTTTTTCTCGCTGTTCTTATTTCACATCGTAGCTTGATCAAAATTAGCCGTTAAGCTACTGTTTGTGTAACTAGTCGTAATATAGCGTTGCTATAGCACAAATTATGGATGGCAAAAAACAAAACGAAAGCTAGGGTGATCGTCCTTAGTTGCTGTCCCAACTTTTTACTCATTTTCAACCCACGTTCGTCTAAATCAGTTATAGAACAGTACCCTACATTTCCCTTCGTTATACCCAAGATACCTAACTTAAAAGTTTCATCAATATAGCAGTTCTTGATTGAGTGCAGTATAGTTTTCACCTCTCTCTTAGAAGGAAAGAGGTTTTGAGGCTTACTCCCCTTCCCTACAAGGGAAGGGGTTGGGGGTTAGGTCTGTATTGGACTCAACTGCAAACCACTGTACTATCTTCTAATGTCTTGAAATATGTAAAAAAATTAGGGTGAGCAGTGTTCATCCTAGTAATTCAAAGTTTAGGATTGACATTCTTTACTTTTGATATGTTTATATACTTTATATCCTCCATAAGTCAGTAATGCTCCGGCTGCTACAATCCCACCCACTGGTACAGTAATTGGAGCAGCCATAACTGTTGTAGCAGCTGTTGTAAAGCCTAACCAACCTGTGATACCACCAGCAGATGTAGTAGTAGTCACAACTACAGGTACTGTAGCAACGGTAATTGACCCTAATGAAGAACCTGCAAATGTCGCCATCCCTGCAATCAATTCGTCTTTCATTTTATATTTTTCTCCAGGTAAAATTTATTTACATTACATAATAATAATATTTTGCAATTAATCTAAGTAACAATAGTAAAATATACGTATACTTTTTCATATCCAATATAAAGTTTTACTGGCATTTATACAATTAATAAAGTAGAATTTTCATACTCAAATCCAACCACTTCGACTGAGTAATCGGCGCACTGGTAGAAATATAGTCAACACCCGCCTCTGCTACACCGCGAAGAGTTTCCAAAGTCACATTCCCCGAAGCTTCAATTTTCACCAGGCTATCCTGTTGGCGAATCAACTGCACCGCCTGACTCATCATATCCACAGGCATATTGTCCAACATAATAATGTCCGCGTTGTGCTGCAAAGCTTCTTTCACCTGCTCTAAACTTTCAGTCTCTACCTCTATTGTCAAGGGATAAGGTATCTGAGAACGAATACGGGTAACTGCTTCTCCAATTCCACCAGCCGCTGCAATGTGATTATCCTTAATCATCACCGCATCATCCAACCCCATGCGGTGATTAATCGCCCCGCCCACAGCAGTCGCATACTTTTCCAACAGTCTGAGTCCTGGTGTAGTTTTACGCGTATCCACTAACTGAGCAGGTAAATCGGCAATTTTCTCTACATATATATTAGTCAGCGTGGCAATCCCACTCAGGCGCATAGCTAAATTCAGAGCAACTCGTTCCCCCATTAGTAGCGCATCCAGCGAACCATGAATTTCAGCTACTACCTGTCCTGGCTCACACCATGCACCTTCATCTGCAACCGCCACAAAGCTGATTTTTTCATTCAAAATCTGAAACACCCTAGCTGCAACTGTTAAGCCAGTAATTATCCCTGAAGCTTTAGCTATCCATTTAGCCGAGCCTAGCGTCACATCTTCTACTAGTAGCGTATTTGTTGTGCGATCGCCTCTACCAATATCCTCCAACAACCAGCTACGCAAAAGTGGATCTAAAACCAGCCAGGGCGGCAAAACAGCAGAATTCATCACAACTTTATTGCTTCCTCAGCGACTTCCAGGAATACTATAACCTAAAGCCCTTACTCTCTAAGGCTTTGATAGTGATGGAAAAGCGGCCCAAAATATTTTTGGATAAATAGTTGACAAGTTGAAGGAGGTTCGCTATATTGAATAAGTGCCGGAAGCGAAGCGAGAAAAAGCGACGCTT
>NZ_JBALDI010000001.1:0-6247 GCF_036917395.1 Nostoc sp. | reverse complement strand
TCTGTTTTTGTACTGTCCGCTTGAGCAGTATCAATATTTGTTACTTTACTCATCAAGTATACTGTTTGTCCTAACCGCTTTGGCGGTTGCTATAAGTATATTTCTGCTTGTCTGTTCGGTTTCGTACACAAGATCATTAAAACAATTATTATTAATATTAAAATTAATAAAATCAGCTTATTTATTACCTGACTTTTTTATTAATATTAAATATTTAACCCTAATAGTATATATAAATTGATTACTGTTTAAATATTAAACAGTATTCTTTTTTAAAAAATATATATTAATTTGTTACGCTGAATACATATTACTGTAACAATTATTTTATAAACCATAGTAAGTGAAGTAATTTCTTTTATTGTTGGTTTATGAGAAACAAGTATTATAATTTTCACCCTGATGATATATCTGTTCTCTCAACCTTGGGTAGGTTAAAAGCCTTTTGGCTGTGTGTAACATTGGTTGTAATTCAATTCATAAACCTTACGCGATCGCTTCTAATGATGCAACTCGGTGAAGCGATCGCTTTTCTCTCAATATTTATCAAAAAAAATAGGTAGTGCAGTAAGTGCAAGCATTGATATTTAAAAGTCCTAATGTTGCTTTGTAGTGGCAGCCAGCATTAATAAATTAAGTAGTAAAATTTCTGTATTTAAAAAGGTTGTTAGGAATTACTTCTTACAACAATACTACCACTGCGCGTCTATTCAATCGTACTTTTGCAGTTTCTTATGCCTTGCTGGCGCTCATCGGATTGTTGCCTTTGGGTAAGACATTTTTCGGCTTAATGCCATTGTTCGGCGCTAATGTTTTACTTAATGCATAAGCAGCGATCGCAACTGGCTACTACAGTGTTGTGACACCAGCTAAAGTGAGCGGTGTTAATGCATCGCAAAATCTTCAATAGTTGCTGATAGTCTGCGGTGTCCAGGTAGGGCCATTGCAACATGGCCCTTCTGGTTTCCAGATCAGTATATCTAAGCAGATTTGCCGCATATCCATGTTTTCCGTCCAAGCATGATAGACAACATACTCAGTTTTACCATCTGGCCCAATAACGATAGAGTTATGTCCCGGCCCTCTAATAAAATTAGGAACAGACTTTAACACCCGTGGCCTGGTTTCGTTACCTGCATCAGAGTAAGGCCCCATCACGTTGTCAGCAACGCCATAATCTACGCCGTAGTTCTCAGTTTCCCAGCGTCCACCACTATAAAAGCAGTAGTATTTCCCTTCATGCTTACGAACGCAAGGGCCTTCTAAAGTATGCCAATCATAAATTTCACCGTACATCAAACGGTTGGCTAAAAACCGTTGCCAATCGGATCGCGCACGTAAAACCACTTTCCCTTCACCAGCAAGCTTAGTCATGGTTTGGAGGCGGTCTACAAACAACGCTGTACCAACACGCACTCCATCCGATGTATCCAGTAAGTCACGGGCGTAAAACAAATACCATTGTCCATCGTCATCCTGGAATGGGTGCGGGTCGATCGCAAAAGGACAAGATTTTGGATCTACAAGTGGCTCACCAACATCTTTATAAGGGCCTAACGGAGTATCGCTTGTAGCCACACGTAACTGATGATTCTTATCTTCATGTCCCACTGAGTAGTAGAGATAAAACTGGCGATCGCAGTAAGCAACTTCGGGGGCCCAGAAATTATCACCAAGGGCGGGATCTGGACGCAGTAGTGCGTTACCAACAAAATCCCAATTCACAAAGTCGAAAGAGCGTAACAGAGGAAAGACACGCGATTTGTTATTGGAGTTAATATTTGGTGCATCCGGTATTTCATCTACCGTTCCTTCTGCTTCTGCTGCGCCAGTGCCGATCGCATAATATACCCCTTCGTGTTGCCAAACAAAAGGATCGGCAAAATAACCTTTGTAGACTGGATTAGTATAGGTTTGCATCTTAAATTATTTATGTATGGAATGACAAAAATTCTTCTTCCACTAGTAGTCTGTCCCATTAATTATGATAGGTGAATCAACTTTTCAATTTTTCTTCCTTACCTCTTCCTTTGCGCTCTTTGCGTCCTTTGCGGTTCGTTTTCTTATCCCTCTAATTTCATGAGACAAAGTACTTAAAAGTACTTAGTAGTCTGTAAAGCGAAGTTTGAAGGGTAAAGGAACGAACCACAGAGGCGCAGAGGGCACAGAGTCAGAGAAAAAAGAGATGTTTAAGAGGTGTCTCACTCGTCAAAGTTAGCTTGAAAAATTACTAGTATTTGAAATTCACGTAAGTTTCGACTTTGTTCTTAGGTAAGCTTTCTACCAGCTGACACCGTAGCATCTGCTTTAGCTTTTCTGGCAGGCTTTCATAGTAGTCTTTTGGGAGAGTCAAATCTACCTTTGGCGTATGCAACCAATGCATCGCATAGCCCATAACTACCATCGGTCTTGGCTGGTTTGTCCGATTTGGGGAACCCCGATGCAGTGCTAAAGGCGATCGCACCATCACCTCACCTGGCTGCATATAAAAGGATTCCATCGGAATTTCACCACTAGCAACTTTCTTTAATCCCTCTTCTCGCGGTATAACATGGGTTCCGCGTGCCATTTGGAACGGGCCGTTTTCTGCCGTTACTTCCACAAGGGGAAAGTTGACTGCTAGGGCGTAAAGTGGGGTTACTATGCGATCGCTAAATAATGGGCGAAAATCCCGATGGGTTTCCTGATAATCTGAACCCTGGAATGGGACATCAACCCCTAACTGAACCATCACGTATTCTTGGAAAAACACGCGCTCTAGGACACCCATAATCACTGGGTTGGCAAAAACTAATTCATTAGCGAATGGATAAATCCAAGGCAAGGTTAGATAGTAGCGGGAAATTTCACGAGGAGCCAACCCACCTGGTTGATTTTGACGCTCGTAAAATAACTTTTCAAAAGCTTGTGTCCACTCATCAATTAATTTTTGCTCAAAAACACCAGGAATGACACAAATTCCGTCTTTATTCAGTTCTTGAGCAAATCGGTCTAGGTCGGTAGCTGAATATTTCGCTATACCGCCTATACTTTGAACCATCTTTTTTATCCTCTTCAACTTATAACTAGAGTGGTATTAATAACCTCTAGGAGATTTTTTTATTGCTTGTCGATAGTAGCGCACTATTTTTAAAATTAGTGGCTTATACCAATCCTCTGTAACAATTAATTAAAATTAATTATGACGAATTACTTAATAAACTAAATTCTTTGACACTCCAGGCAATGCAACAATATCGCCTGGCTTTGAAGGACATCTGACAGTCAGAATCGTGCAGTCAGACTCAGCAAACCACCAATGGGACACACCTGCACACCAAAGAACATAATCACCTTCACAAGTTAATAAAATTTCTCTATCTTCAAATTGCAGACGAAATTGTCCGTCAATGAGAATTGAAAGTGTAGCAGCTTGGTTATTTACTGCCCATTCAGTTCTACTGTCACCTGCTTTGTGAACAGCCCATTTTACTTCTAGCATTTCCGTGGAACGCGGATCGTCTTCAGGGGTGATAAAGTGACCCATGAACCATCCCCAACGATTTACACCTTCAACGGCTGCATTTCCATAAACAACTTTAGGCTGCATCACTTAACTCCAAGGAAGGAACCAAAATTTGTCCGATGTAACCTGCTTGCTTGTATTGTTCAAGAATATGGGTTGCAATACCTTTGTGGCCTGATTTCACCAAAGCGACACAAGCACCGCCAAAACCAGCACCTGTAAGTCTTGCACCATACACTCCTTCTGTTTTCTGCAAAATCTCTACCAATGTATCCAGTGCAGGTACAGACACTTCGTAATCGTCTCTCAAACTGGCGTGGGATGCGTTCATCAATTCGCCAAAGCGTTCAGATGATACTCCCTGCAATACTTCTAAGACGCGGTTATTTTCTGTAATCACATGACGGGCACGCCGCCGGAGAGGTTCGGGGAGTTTTTCTGTTACTTCAACATCAGTAATATCTCGTAGTGCCTTAACTCCTAGCGATCGCGCCGCCTCTTCACACTCAGCCCGACGCTGGTTATAACCACTACTTGCAAGTGTGCGGGGTACACCGCTATCAATAACCAAAATCTCCGCTTTCTCAGGCAAAGGCATCACCCGGCGTTCTAAAGTCCGAGTATCTAAAAATAAGATATGTTCAGTATCAGCCAAGCTAGAAGCCATCTGATCCATGATGCCGCATTGCACGCCAGCATAGTGAATTTCTGCTTGCTGGGCGAATTGGGCGATTTCAACATCATCAATAGGAAGGTTCAGAAGTTGGCGTAATGCCCGCAGCGTTGCTACTTCTAAAGCCGCGCTACTAGATAAACCCGAACCTATAGGAACCGATGATTTGACGTACACAGAAAGCGATGGTATTGTGTGTCCTGCTTTTTGCAAAACCTCAATACAGCCAAAAATATAACTGGCAAATCCAGACGGGGTATGATTAATATCTGAAATGCTCACTTGCTCGTTGAGATTTTCCGAGTAAAAGTGATGGTGGCTATCGCTACTAAAACCTATCTGTACCGTGGTGGATTGAGGAATCGCGGTTGGCAGAACGAAGCCATCGTTATAGTCTGTATGTTCGCCGAGTAAATTTACTCTTCCCGGCGCACTGGCTTGAGTTTCAGGTGGTTTACCGAATACTTGTTGAAAATCCATAATTTTTAATTGTACAAAGGTACAGGGCGTAACCTTCCTTCTACTTCAACATTAGGAAAATTTGAATCAAAAGTCAGATTTTCCAACTTTCCATCCTTGAGAATCACAAAAGTATCTTCAACCTTTGCCCCTGCTAAACTGGGATTCCAAGCGACAGCAATGCCTTCTGTCAAAGTATCAGTAGTAGTTGGATTTGCTACGATTTCTCGTGCTAAATATCCAGTGGTTCCTCCCTGGTGGTGTTCGCGGATGGCATTGGTAAATCCATGCTGCTCATAAGCCTGAGCTAGGGCGTGATAAACTGCATCAAGTGTGGTTCCGGGTTGGCACAAATTCAAAATTACTGCTTCTACTTCACGCACATGGGAATGCAATTCGGCCTGTTCGTCTGAAAGCTTACCAAAACAAACAAATCGAGTCAGATTTGCATACAAACCGTAACCTCTAGCGCAAAACACCAGCATTGCTTGCCGTCCAATCTGTTCTCCCGTGGGTGTAGCATGACGGTATAGCGGTAAACGCCTCTCACCTGCTACCAGCGTCAGCGCCGGATGCAATCCTTTCGCCCATAACGCCTCCGCACCCGCACCCGCTAACTGATATTCTGTCCAAGTTGACTTGGCGGCTTTGAGTACCTCTGTCATTGCCTGACTAGCTTTTTGCCCAACTTGACGATATCGCTCTAATTCACTTGACATCATTACCCGTTTATGGTGTCGCAGAGATGGGGGTAATGGCTGTTCTAAATTGGAGATGGGGCGATCGCTAACTGTTTTCCCGCCGAGAGTTGCATCACGAGCAAAAGACTCACGGGCAGCACCATCAGCCCAAGGGTTGATATGCACCTTAAAATTAGCAGGCAGTTCTTCATCCTGAAGACGCTGGGCTTCAATTTCATCCGTCAATACCCAAGCCTCGTCAGTAGTTACTAATACTTCTGCAACGCCAGTTTCAGCAGTCAGCAGCACGGTATTAGAAGCGCCAGCCGTCGCCCAGGCAAACCAGTCTGTACCACGCAAACGCACGCCTTGCACTTCAGATTCATGCAAGCTTTGCCTAATTAATTCAAGTTTTTTGGAGACTTCCTCGTTCATAGAAAATTAGTAACCACAAATGAATACAGATAATTATGAGATTCATCTGTATTTATATGCGTATGTCTATGGTTTGAAAAAAATGTGGGTACGGTATTAAAAAGGTGCGTTAGGCTTTGCTAACGCACCCTACGCATATTTAAAAAATCAAATATGAGTCCTATAGTTACTTCAGCTACTGGTATTTGATTTTTCACCTGGGCGTTCGCTAGCAGGAGGATATTTAATACCTTCTTCGACTCTATGGATCTCTGTGTTGGTTTGTTCTTCAGACAAGAGATCATCGGGGTTTAATGATTTATCAGCAGCATCATCAATTACTCCATTGGCATTGACATTGGGTTTATCAGAAGTGCCTTTATGGCTAGCATGTCCACTAGGCATAACTATTACCTCTTATTTTTATCCCACCTTCCGCACCCTAACTGTCACACATCAATAAAAAGTCTCTTTAGTAGTACATAGGAACTAAAGTAGAGTGAATAGAAAGAAGGA